>NZ_AWFD01000033.1 GCF_000682735.1 Hyphomonas sp. CY54-11-8
GTGGCGGAGGACGGGGCGCCGGTGATCCTGCCGTCAGGGGCCGAGCGGACGGGGCTGGCGGCGCTGCCGGTGCGGGCGCTGCGGCTGTCAGGACCCGTGCTGACCCTGCTGCGCCGCTTTGGCCTGACGCGGATCGGGCAGCTCTATAGCATTGATCGCAAAGCACTTTCCCGGCGCTTCCAGTCCCGCGAAGCGGTGGAGGCGGTGATGCTGCGGCTGGATCAGGCGCTGGGTGCGCGGGCCGAGCCGTTTGCCCCGCTGCGGGCGCCGCCGGACTATGCCGCCCGCCTGCCCTGCCCGGAACCGCTGAGCGACAGCGCCGGGATCAGCGAGGGCCTGAGCCGCCTGACGGAGGAGCTGTGCGCGAAGCTGTCGGCCCATGGACTCGGCGCGCAAGGCTTTGTTTTTTATGCACTTCGTTCCGATGGCGAGACGCGCAGCCTGACCGTCAACATGGCGCGGCCGGTGCGCAAACCGGCCCATGTGCTGCGCCTTTTCCGGGAGCGGCTGGACCGGATTGACCCCGGTTTCGGCATCGACCTCCTGCTGCTGGAAGCCCTCAGAACCGCCCCCATGGAGGCCGGAAGCCAGCCATTATCCGCTGATCTTGCCATGACTATAACGGACTTAGGCATGCTTTCCGCGCTCGCAGACCGGATCCAGGCACGACTAGGCGAGGCCCGTGTCATGATCATCCAGCCGGAGGCCCGCCACCCACCGGACATGGCCGAGCGTCGCGTGCCCTTCACCGGCCAGCCGACCGAGGACACCCCGCCTCCGCCCGACACGCTGCCTGGCCTGCGCCCCATCCGTATGCTGGACCGGCCCGAGCCGATCGATGCCGTAGCCGAAGTACCGGACGGGCCGCCGCTGCGCTTCGTCTGGCGCCGGGTGGTGCGCCGCGTGGTGAAGGCCGACGGGCCCGAGCGGATCGCGCCGGAATGGTGGGCCCACCTGCCGACGCCCGGCAGCGGGGTCCAGGCCATGCCCCGCGCGCGGGACTATTACCGCGTCGAGGACGAGCACGGGCATCGCTACTGGATCTTCCGCGAAGGCCTCTACGATGACAGGCGCGGCAGCCACCCGGACTGGTTCATGCAGGGGCTGCTGGCATGAGCGGGTACGCAGAGCTCGCCGTGACGACGAACTTCTCCTTCCTGCGGGGAGCGAGCCATGGCGCCGAACTGGTGCAGCGGGCCGCCGAGCTGGGCCTGTCGGCCATCGGGGTCGCGGACCGCAACACGCTGGCCGGGGTCGTGCGGGCGCATACCGCCGCGAAGGAGGCCGGGCTGAAGCTGCTGGTCGGGGCACGGTTGGTGCCGCTGGAGGGACCGGAGATCCTGGCCTACCCGATGGACCGGACGGCCTATGGCCGCCTGTCGCGCCTCCTGTCAGACGGCAAGATGAAACCGGACGTACCGAAAGGCGAGTGCCATCTGACGCTGGAGACCATCCTTGCCGCCAGCGAGGGACAGGTGCTGATCGTCATGCCACCTGCTGTTCCGCCTGCGGAATTTTCCGATACGCTGCGCGAAATCGCCGCCGCCGCGCCGGGCCGCACTTACCTTGCCGCGCGCTACACCTATTCCGGCCGCAACCGCGAGCGTATCGCCCGGCTGGCGGAGTTCGCCGCCAGTGCCGGCGTGCCGCTGGTCGCCACAAATGACGTGCTCTACCACGCGCCGGACCGCCGCCCGCTGCAAGACGTGCTGACCTGTATCCGCGAACACTGCACCATCGACACCGCAGGCTACCGGCTGGAAGCGAACGCGGAACGGCATTTGAAGAGCCCCGCCGAAATGGCCCGCCTGTTCCAGGGCTTCGAAGCCGCTATCGAACAGACGCAGGCGATCGCGGAACGCTGCAATTTCAGCCTGGACGAACTGGCCTATGAATATCCGGACGAACCCGTTCCCTCCGGCGCAACGCCGCAAAGCCATCTGACAAAGCTGACCTGGGAGGGCGCGGCAAGCCGCTATCCGGATGGCATTCCGGATCAGGTTTCCCGGCAGCTGGAAGAAGAGCTGGCCCTGATCGAGGAGCTTTCCTATGCGCCCTACTTCCTGACCGTGCACGACATCGTCGCTTGGGCACGCAGCAAGGGTATCCTGTGCCAGGGGCGCGGCTCTGCGGCGAACTCCGCCGTCTGCTACTGCCTCGGCATTACCAGCGTGGACCCGACGCTGACCAAGCTGCTGTTCGCACGCTTCCTGTCGCGGGAGCGGCGGGAGCCGCCGGATATCGATGTCGACTTCGAGCATGAGCGCCGCGAGGAAGTGATCCAGTATGTCTACGGACGGTATGGCCGCCACCGCGCCGCCCTGACGGCAACGGTGATTTCCTACCGCTCCCGCTCCGCTGTGCGCGAGGTCTGCAAGGTGCTCGGCCTCAGCGAGGATATTTCCAGCGCGCTGGCCAATGGCGTCTGGGGTAGCTGGAACGATGCCATGCCGGACAAGCGCATCGTCGAGGCGGGGCTCAGCCCGCGCAGCCCGCTGATCCGCCGCGCCATCCTCCTGACCCGGCAGCTGATCGGTTTCCCGCGCCACCTGTCCCAGCATGTCGGCGGTTTCGTGCTGACGCAGGGCCCCCTCACCGAGACCGTGCCCATCGGCAATGCGGCCATGGATAAGCGAACCTTCATCGAATGGGACAAGGACGACATCAACGCGCTCGGCATCATGAAAGTGGATGTGCTCGCGCTGGGCATGTTGACCTGTATCCGCAAGGCCTTTGACATGCTGGAGAGCCACAAGGGCATCCACCATACGCTGGCCAGCATTCCACCCGACGATCAGCCGACCTATGACATGCTGTGCCGGGCCGACAGTATCGGCGTGTTCCAGGTGGAGAGCCGCGCGCAGATGGCGATGCTGCCGCGCCTGCGCCCGCGCGTCTTCTATGATCTCGTGATCGAGGTGGCCATCGTGCGGCCCGGCCCGATCCAGGGCAACATGGTGCACCCATATCTGCGCCGCCGGAACGGAACGGAACCCGTGCGCTTCCCGAGCCCCGCCCCGGAACACGGCCCGCCGGACGAACTGGAGCAGATCCTGGCGCGCACCAAGGGCGTGCCCCTGTTCCAGGAACAGGCCATGCAGATCGCCATCGATGCAGCAAAGTTCACGCCCGATGAAGCGAACGGCCTGCGCCGGGCGATGGCGACCTTCCGCCACCTCGGCACGATCCACAATTACGAGGAGATGCTGGTCTCGCGCCTGATCGATCGGGGCTATGACCCGGCCTTTGCCCGGTCCTGCTATGAGCAGATCAAGGGCTTTGGCGAATACGGCTTCCCGGAAAGCCACGCGGCCTCCTTCGCGCTGCTCGTCTATGTATCGTCCTGGTTGAAATGTCACCATCCGGACATTTTCTGCGCCGCCATCCTGAACAGCCAGCCCATGGGCTTCTACGCCCCGGCCCAGCTGGCGCGGGATGCGCAGGAGCATGGCGTCGAGATCCGCCCGGTGGATGTGAACCATTCCGACTGGGACAATACGCTGGAGCCGGTGGAGCATGCCTCCGGCCTGTTCGCCGTGCGCCTCGGCTTCCGGCAGGTGGACGGATTGCGGCAGGCCGACATGGAGCAGCTGATGCTGCACCGGGGCGCAGGCTATGCCAGCCCGGACGCACTGACACGCCGGGCCCGGCTGACGCGCGCCGTGCTGGAACGGCTGGCGGCGGCGGATGCCTTCCGTTCCATGGGCCTGTCGCGGCGCGATGCCCTCTGGAAGATCCGCGGCGACGCGCCGGGCCATGCCCTGCCCCTGTTTGCGGCGGCCGACCTCGCCGAACAGGGCGCGGAGGCGGACGTGGAGCTGCCACAGGTTCCGCCATCGGAGCATGTGCTGCAGGATTACCAGACGCATCGCATGTCGCTGAAGGGCCATCCGATGCACTTCCTGCGGAATGCGCATACGCGGCGGGGCATTGTCTCCACCGCCGAGGCAACCGGGCGGCGGAACGGCCAGCGGGTGGAGACGTCCGGCCTCGTTCTGGTGCGCCAGCGGCCCGGATCTGCCAGCGGGGTCGTCTTCGTCACGCTGGAGGATGAAACCGGGATTGCGAACCTGGTCGTCTGGCCGCGCGTGCTGGAACGGTTCCGTCCGGTCGTGATGCGTGCGCGGTTTCTGCATGTGGTCGGCCGGGTCCAGTCTGCCGACAATGTCACCCATATCGTGGCCGAGCGGCTGATCGACTGTACGGAGGACCTGTCCCTGCTTTCGGAAGATGTGCTGCGTGATCCGCTGAACGGGGTGCTGGCGCGGCCGGACGAGGTCCGCCGGCCTGTGGCGCCGCGCAAGGGCCCCGCCAGGCGCCCCTCTGGCGGGCGCCATCCGCGCAATGTCCGCGTCATCCCGCCGAGCCGGGATTTCCATTAAGCGGGCGACCTGCGGCCCGAAATATATTGACAGTCCTTATGTCAATTATTTAGGCTTCCCGAAACACATCAATCGGAGGCAATGCCCATGGATGTCCGGAACGAAGTTTTCCCATCCGACCCCGCCCGCATGACACAGATGCTGGAGAAAGGCCCTGACGGCCCGATATTCATGGTCAACCTACTGAAATTCAAGGAAAAAGCCGAGTATGACGATGGCCGCGAGACGGACCTTTCCGGACGCGATGCCTACATGATCTACGGCCGGGCGGTGGCCGATATCCTGCCGAAATTCGGCGGGCGGGCGGTCTTCGCCGCGGATGTCACCTTCCTCGCGCTCGGCGAAGTGGAGGAGCTCTGGGACGAAGTCGCCATCGCCATGTATCCCACCCGCGCGGACATGGTGCGCATGTCCCTGTCGGAGGAATGGCGCGAAGCCGCCGTCCACCGCTCCGCTGGCCTGAAGGGGCAACTGAACATCGAAACTGTCTTACCCGCAGCTCAGCAGGAGTCCCCATGGGCGAAAAACCTGATTCAGGAGCAAAAATGACGTTTCGCGCAGTTTCGTCAGCAGCGGGAAGCTTTCCTCAAGACCCAACCTGTCTATTCTGGACTTCTGATTGTGGGGATAATTGACGGCATTCGGCTTGCTTTCAGCGTCCGATAGCATTGGCAGGGAAATAGACATGGCGACAGACCAGACCACGCAAGACGAAACCCACGTCTCGGATGGCCGCAGGCTCAGGTCTGAACGCAACCGGCAGAAAATCGTGACCGCCATGATGGAACTGGTTCGCGAGGGTGACTACGACCCGAGCGTAGCCAGCATTGCGGAACGGGCCGGCGTTGGCCTCCGGACCGTGTTCCGCCATTTCGACGATGTCGACACGCTCTACCGCGAGATGTCCGGACAGATGGAGGCCCGCATCCTGCCCGAGATCGCCAAGCCTCTGACAACGGAAGCGTGGCAGGATCGCGTCAAGGAGATGATGGGGCGCCGCATCCGCATCTTCGAAGACATCATGCCCGTCCGGATCTGCGCCCGCGTCCGGCGCTTCCGGTCAGAATTCCTGATGGCCAATCACAAGAGGTTTGTGGCGCACGAAACGGCTGCGCTGTCCCTCGCACTTCCCAAGGAAGTGCTGGAAAATGAACCGCTGAAAATCGCCTTTGATGTTGCGCTGAGCTTCGACACCTGGCGGCGCCTGCGTCAGGACCAGGAATTCTCACGGGCCAAGGCCACCGCGACTCTCGAAGCCATGCTGGATGCGCTCATCGCCGCTGCAGAATGAAGCTGACGCACAGTCTCATACTTGCGGCTGTGATGGCCACTGCCTGCAGTGGACCATCTGATCAGAAGACGTCATCCGAGACATGTGGCCTCGCGCCTGGCGCACTGGGCACATTCATATCATTCGGACCCGGATCTTTCGACAAGGGAAAGGATCCGGTCTATCCGGAAGAGTCCCCCCCCCTTACTTTGCACATAGATGCATTTGACCTGCTGTCTCATGAAGTAACGAATGCCGAGTTCGCTCGCTTCGTTGAAGCAACCGGTTATGTAACCGACGCGGAACGTAGCGCAGCGGCTGGCGGAGTAGGTGCAGGTTCTGCTGTGTTCCAGTCTGCGGAAGGCTCCATCGGGAAATACCCATGGAAGCTCGTCTCCGGGGCAACCTGGAAGTCACCGGAAGGCCCGGGATCCAGTATAGCCGGGCGTGAACGCCACCCGGTCGTTCATGTATCTCTCGCAGATGCCCACGCCTATGCCGAGTGGGCCGATGGCAGGCTGCCGACAGAGGCCGAATGGGAATATGCAGCATCTCTCGGCCTGCCTGATCCGGCGCGCTCCAACTCCGGTGCATATACCGAAAGCGGTGGGCCAATCGCAAACACCTGGCAGGGCATCTTCCCCATCGCCAATACAGGTGCTGATGGCTTCAAGGGCACCTCGCCGGTCGGGTGTTTCGGTCCGGACAAAGCCGGCATGTTCGACATGATCGGAAACGTGTGGGAGTGGACAGACACGCCCTACGGCCCCGGAACGAACACGATCAAGGGCGGCTCCTATCTGTGCGCAGAGAATTTCTGCCGCCGGTACCGCCCAGCCGCACGCCAGCCGGAGGAGACCGATTTCTCGTCAAATCACATCGGCTTCCGTATCGCCCGGGATGTGCAGCCCTGATCGGTCAGTTTGGCCAGTAGATATATTCATCCCCAGCCTCGAACCGGTCTGCCGCAGTCTTGTCGACCATGATCGGGCTCTCCACGATGTAAGGATAGAGAGGCTCCCGCGCATTCGCCCAATGCGCATCGATCAGGGACTGAAGCTGTGCCACCTTGCCCGGCATGGAATCCGCGAGATTTACCTGCTCCGTAGGGTCATCCGCCAGATTGAACAGCCAGGACTTCTCCTGCCGCCCATTTACTTGCAGCTTCCAGTCGCCAGCGCGTACGACACGGTAGTATCCGCTGGACCAGAAGATCGCATCATCCTGCCGCTCAACGTGCCCGCTCCCTGTCGCTTCTGGCAGAAGGTTTTCGCCATCAATCTCCACACCCGCCGGCAAGACCGCCCCCGCGATTGCGGCCAGGGTTGGCATCAGATCCACATGCGCCACGGGGGTCTCTATCGTGGTATCAGCGGCAATTTTTCCGGGCCAGGAAACAAACATCGGTACTCGGATTCCACCCTCGAACAGGGTGATCTTCCACCCTCTGTATGGGGCATTCACCTCCGGCAAGCCGATATACCCCGCGCCGCCATTGTCTGACGTAAAGACGATGACCGTATTGTCCGCGAGCCCCTCTTCCTCCAGCTTATCCATGATGCGGCCGACACTCCGGTCGAGCGCACGCACCATCGCCGCATAGACTCTCAAGCGCTCCGGCTGGATGTCTCCCACGGCATCATAGTCTTCCTGAGTGGCCTGCAGCGGTGTGTGCACACCCCAATGAGCCAGATAGAGGAAAAACGGGCGGTTACGGTTTGCCTCAATCACCTTGCTGGCCTCGTCGGTCCAGTAATCGGTCAGATATCCACCCGGTTCGAACCATTCACTGTTATTGAACGATGCCGCGTACTGCATGCGTGCCCAGAGGAATTGGTCAATGGGATCGAAGTCAAGCTTGGCGTTGACCACATCCGGATCATCGCCCGGAAGATAAAGGCCACTCGCCATCAGTAAGCTTTCATCAAATCCTTGCGCGGTTGGGCGCGACTCCTCACTGCGCCCCAGGTGCCATTTGCCGATATGGACCGTGTGATACCCAGCCTGTTTCAACAGCTCAGCAACAGTCACCTCTTCGCCCGGCAAGCCCTGCTCTTCAAACGGCACACCGCCCTCATCCGCCTGCTTGTTCCAGAGGATCGGAGGAAGACCGTTGTCCATGTCGTTTCCAATCCTGGAAACGATACCTCCCATGCCGGCCGGCGTTGGCGTAAACTCAAAACCTGTACGGGTCGGATAGCGCCCGGTCATCAGCATCGCACGAGAAGGCGCGCAGGTTCCTGTGCCAGCATAAGCTTGCTGGAATATCGCGCCTCGCGCAGCAAGTCGGTCGATGTTCGGGGTGGGAACAAGCCCGCCTGCCACGCCGCCGCCGAACGTCGAGATGTCGTTGATGCCCAGATCATCCGCCACGATGAAAACGATGTTCGGTGGGCCTTCCAATTTGTCGGCCTGCCGACCTTCTGGCCCCTGATCCCAGGCAATCTCCTGATTAGGCGCCACGTCCACTCGGCCGGTATGTGAAACCAGAAACAGGATCACGGTTTTTTTGTTGAACCAGGCAAGTCCGGCAATAGCGACCAGAAGCGTGGCAATTGCGATGAGAATTTTTTTCAGCATGTTTGCCTGCGCCTAACTGAGCAATTCTTCACAGCCCGTACCGGACAGAATCTGCTGGACTTCACCCCGAGCGGCTGCGGGAAGCGCAGTGGCTTCTTCACGTAGATGCTTCAGGCATTTGGCTTGATACGGGAATGTCGGCTGTTTCCAGACCTGACCATCTATTTCCGTTTCAAACTCGGACTTCCCGGCGATGACAGCCGCGGCATTGGCCTTGAGGAATGGGAGGTAGACCCGGCCTATTTCGCGAAGCAACGGTTTAAGCCGTTCTTCCGCCTTCTCACGGGTAAACCAGTCACCGTCTTCTGGCTCTATACCGGACAAGTCTTCCACCCGGTCCAGCCAGGCCCTGACCCGAGCTGAACGCGCGCTCGTCAAAGCTGCAGAGGTCGGCTCCACGATGGCGAGCTGCGTGAGCTGTCCATAAATTGCGAAATCTGCTGAAGAGGGCCGTGCGCCGAGCACGTAGCCCGCGCCTTGCAACAAGGCATCCAGAAGGTCGATGAAGCGGAGATAGCTGGATTCAATGGTCGACGCGGTGACGTCATTCGAGCCGACAACATAAAGCCGCTCAGTCTGCCGTTTACTGAACATGTCCGCCATTTTCTGCGCATCCGGCGCGGCAAGCGTCGGCAGGGACCAGTAGACGAGCAAAGGCGCAGCATTGTCGCGGTCTGCTTCGAAATACCAGCGATAGTGGAACATGGCCTTGGTCAGCCATTCATCCGCATAATCTTCGATCAACTCATTCAGGAAAGCGAGTGCCGGATTTTCCGGAATGACACTCCGGCCGGCATAGTCCCGTTCCAACCGGCGGGTGATGGGTGTGGAATCGACAACGGCCTCAACATCACCGCTTCCATCAGGAAAATAGAAAGTCGGCAACAGCTTCACCTTCGGTTGCGGAAGGCCCGGCGGAGGATTCTGGTGCCCGCCCCAGAGAACCGCGTAGGGAATCCGGCGATACCGCAACAAAGCCAGCATCTTGCGTGTATACGGCGAACCGGGCGCGCCCATCAGCTTCAGGCGATCGTCAGGTATGACGTCCATGTTTCCTCCCTGCCCGCGTGCCGGGTCTTTTCACTTATTTATTGGCACTCTTCCTGTCATTTATTTCCGGGTCAATAGAAGATCGCCGGGTCAACGCCGGATGAGGCGCCGGACGAAGTAGACTAGGAAGCCGGCAATCGTGATGACGCCGATGAGCAGAACCAGCAGTTGTGGCCAGTAGGCCTTGAACTGACGCGCCATTGTATTGCGCGTGATCTCTCTCAAAGAGCTATAGCCTTCCGGCACTTCGAGAACGCCGACACGCTTGCTGTAAGCCTGATACTCATCCAGCATGTCCGCGAAGACATCCGGCTCGTCCTCGCTCAGATCCTTTGTCTCTCCCGGATCCTGTTCGATGTCGTACAGGCGCCACTGGCCGTCGCCATGTGGTTTCTGATTGCGGGTGATCTTCCAGCGGCCCTTCAGGATGGCGGAATTGCCAGATACTTCCATTCCGATCACATCGTCCGGCTGGTAAACCGTTGCTTGTGCACCGGACAGTATCGGCCCCAGGCTGCGCCCGGTCATCATGTTATCCGGTGCTTCAATCCTCGCGTATTTCAGCAAGGTTGGCGCGATATCCGTCACAACCGTCCGGGCATCGACGGCCTCTCCTTCCGGCACGCCGGGCCCCGCCATGACCAGCGGCACGCGAAGGCCGCCCTCCGATCCAAGAAATTTGAACATGTTATTGGGGGACGCCGCCGCGATCGCCCATTCCGGACCGATAAAGCCCCAGCTTCCCTGCTCCCCGATGCCATCGATGCCGATGTGATAGCCATGCATCTTCATCCAGATCGACAAGCGGATGTCTTCATCGCCGCGCGATGGTTCCGGTCCATTGTCGGACGTCACGACGAAGACTGTATTTTCATACTGACCGGTCTGCTCAAGGTGCTCCATGAGCCGGCCAATCTCGATGTCCATGGCCTCCATCATGGCGGCGTTCACCTGCATTCGGGCCGCATAGAGTGCCTGTTCGTCCGGGGAGAGATCGTTCCATGCGCGCATCTCTTCCGGCATATCGGCGAGCGGCGCACTCTCAGGAATCAAGCCGATGTCTTTCGCCTTCTGCCAACGCGCGATCCGCAGCGCATTCCACCCCTGGTCATAGATACCATCATATCCTGCGGTCAGTTGCGGAGGCGCCTGGACTGGAATGTGGATTGCCTGGAATGCCACATAGGCAAAGAATGGCTGATCCTGATCGCCCTCATCGAGGTAATCGATCATGTGATCGACGATCATGGTGGACGAGTAGAACGAGTCCGGCAGCTCCGCAGGCGCTCCATCCTCATACCAGGGCGCCTTTTGATAATACGGCATGTAAGGCTTAGGCGACCAGTTATCGGCACCGGATGCATCCAGTGCCAGAGACCGGTCAAATCCATGTGCGTTGGGCAGGTCACCCGCGCCGCTGCCGAGATGCCATTTACCGGACATCAGCGTCCGGTATCCGGCCGTCTTCAGCCTGTCTGCGAGAGTCAGGACGCCCGGTTCAAGATGCATCGTGTAGCCGGGCTGACCGACATGTTCCTTCGGCAGCACTTCGGGAATCGTTGCGATGCCGGTCATGTGATTGTCCATGCCGGTCAGGAGCATGGCCCGCGAGGGCGAACAGAGCGGAGATGAATAATGCCGCCGGAACATGGCGCCGCGCGCGGCGAGCGCGTCGATGTTCGGTGTACGCGCCTCTCCGCCATAGATGCCGAAGTCCATCAACGCCGCATCATCGACCAGGATGAGGACGATATTGGGCCGCGTATCTTCCGATTGGGCCTCGGCGGCCAGGCCTGTACCGAAGAAAGCGATGGCTGCGGTAATCCCCCCACCCAGCCATACGAAACTTTTCCGAACGATACCGCTCGCTTTCCAATCCGGCATGTCTACCCCTGACTCATATAATGACACTCGAAATGTCATCTGTTTGATCTTTTGTCAAAGTCGGGGCTGAACACCGCTGAGAAAATATCGGTGTAAATTCTGAAATTCAGGATACGCTGAGGTCAGACAGCCGGGTCGCTGGAGTGCGTCCACTTCGGCGGCTTCGCAGTTTCGCGTCCCAGGCTTGCGCCAGGTGCAAGGCGTTCTGGACCGTGCCGGTGGTAACGGGCGCCTTTCAAAAACAGCTTGAACGCTTCCCAATGGATTCCTGCGATGACGCCCAGCGTCATGAACGGAAATTTTGCCAATAATCCAAGCGTGGTTCTTGTCGTGACTGGCTTTGCCTTCCCGGCGAGATGCGCGGACATCCGATCCATTCCGCCGTCACGATAGGATATCGAGAGCGCGACTTTGTCGGATGGTGGCCGGACAATAAATTCGTAGCGGCCGCGCTGATCGAAGAAGGGAGAGACATAGAAGGCCTTGTCGCACTCATGCCGGCAAAGCCCGTCACTCAGGTCTGCCGCACAAAGATAAAAATGCCGCTCACCGAAGGTGTTGCCGACTTCATAGAGCACATGATGTACCTCCCCTGCCTGATCGTAGAGAAAATAGACCGAGACCGGATTGAACACATAGCCGAACATCCGCGGTAGAGTCAGGAGTTCAATTCTGGACACATCTTCCTGGACACCCTGGAGGGCGACGAATGTACGAACCCAGGTCCCCAAGTCCTCAGTATCGCCATCTCCATGATCCCGCGGGTCGAAACTTATCAGGCCGCGCTTGCCAATATTGAAGAAGCGCGCCAGACGTCCCGCTTCCTCCAGCCGGTCCAGATCAAGCAGGAGATAGGCAATCCGGTAGCGCAAAACATGCGAGATCTCACCGAACCGCCTGTGACTCACCTGCCCCGTATAGTATTGCGCCGGTTGTTTCACGCAGGCACCCTTCCGGCGTCCGCACGCGAAAGGCGCTCTTGCCGGTAATCGAAAGCCCAGGGCCGCTTCCAGTCGCTCAGCAGTTCAGCGACCGCCAGGCCGGACTGGATTCCATCCTCATGGAAACCGTACCCTTGCCACGCCCCGCAATACCATGTGCCGCGGCGGCCCTGGATGGACCAGATTTCCCGCTGCGCATCCATGGCAGGGCCATCGAAGACAGGATGGTTGTAAACGAACTCCCGCTCTACCTTCTCTGCGGCAGGCTCCTGTTCCGGATTTAGAGTGACAAAATAATCCGTGTTGGTCTCGATCCGCTGCAAGCTGTTCATCCAGTAAGTCACCGACAGCTCAAGAGAGTCGCTTCGCTTGGCGCGATAATTCCAGGCCGCCCACGCCGCACGCCGCTCAGGCATCAGGCTCTTGTCGCGGTGAAGGATAACGCGGTTCGGCTGAGTTCTGAAACGAGACAGAATACCGGCCTCCGTTTCGTCGGCGTCTTCCAGCAGCGCGAAAGCGTCGGGTGCGTGGCAGGCAAAAACGATTTCATCGAAGTCTTCATGCGCCCCTGTCTCGAAATCGATACGGACGCTGCTCCCGGTCCGCTTTACAGAGCGAATGCCTGCGCTACAGCGAATGCGATCCGCAAACCCCTTTGTCAGCGGCTCCAGATAAGACGCACTGCCGCCATCGACGGATTGCCACGGGAACTGCGGGCGGACGCTGACCAGGCCATGATTGACGAAGAAGCGAGCGAGACTTGCCGCCGGAAAATCCATGATCATCGAAACCGGACAGGACCAGATCGCCGCCGCCATGGGCAAAAGGTGATAGTCCACGAAAGCGCGGCCATAACGTTCCTCGGCCACATACTCCCCAATCGACCGGCCCCGTTCGCATTTTGCCAGTTCGTATGACGCCGCATGAAAGCGCAAAATATCCTTCAGCATCAAATAGAAGCGCGGGCTGGCCATGTTCCGGCGCCAGGCAAACAGCCCTTCCATGCCATGGCTGGCATATTCCATACGCTCATCCGGAATGGAGACCGAAAAGTTCATTCGGGTGGGATTGGCGCGCACTCCCAGATGTTCAAACAGTGCCGTGAGGTTCGGATAATTTGGTTCGTTGAAAACGATGAACCCGGTATCCACGGGAACTGGTCCCTCCCGTGCATCCACAATCACTGTCGCCGTATGACCACCTATCCGGTCCGCCTTCTCAAACACTGTGATGTCACAGGTGTTCTGAAGGGCCCATGCAGCGGAAAGGCCTGAAATGCCTGTTCCAATGATAGCGACTTTGGGGCGGCGGCCTTCTGATGTGTCCGCAGTATGGCGGCTGGCAGGTGCGGCGACATCAAATGGCATGGGCGTTCTCCGATTTACTCCAAGAGATACGCAGCAGCGCGCCTGCCGGATTGAATGATCCAGTCAGCCGGCATTTGCGTAAAAGCAACAAAGGAGTCGATAATGCGATTTGTGACGTCCGCTCAGTCAGGAGCCATTGATGGCATCAAGTCGAAAAGCCCGGCCAAAGTGAGCGCCCTTCCTGGCCGCTCCGCTGTGGATAGCGAGTTGATGTCACGCGTGGTCACTTCTGCTGACCGCGAGGCATTCAACACGCTCGCCGTTCATTACGGCCCTCGCCTCAAGGCTTGGCTAATGCACCGCGGCGAAGGCGATTCAACCTCCGAAGATATCGTGCAGGATGTCCTGACGGCGGTCTGGCAGAAGGCGGCGAGCTACGACAGTACGAAGGCCAGTTTTTCAACATGGGTCTACCGGATGACACGCAATCGCTGGATCGACCACAAACGGAAGCACGACCGGCTGCAGCCGACTGCGCCTCAAGACATGATCGAGTTGGCTGACGCGCCTCAAGATTCGCCACACGCCGGGCTCGAAGAAGCCGAGGCCGCGCAAGCCGTGAGGGATGCACTTGCGACCCTGCCGCCAGAACAAAAGCAAATGCTTTACCTCGCCTTTTTTGAGGGCCTCTCCCACAGCGCCATCGCAGAACGCACCGGCATAGCCATCGGAACAGTGAAAAGCCGGATCCGGGCGCCCTTGAAGAAACTGAGAACGACACTTGAAGCCTATCGAAAGGATGAACCATGAGCTCGGCACACTCCCTGCCGGTCACGGTTGATGACGACTGGCTGGCCATGCAGTCAGCGGGATCGCTCTCGCCGTTCAAGCAACTTCTGCTGACCTGTCAGGCAGACATCAATCCGTATGTTCGGGAAGCCTTTATAACCGATGACCATGTGGCGGGCGTGCTTTTGGAAAGCGCGAAGCCTGCAGCGATGTCAGATGATTTCCTTTCCCGCCTGAATGCTCGTCTAGATACAGAGGAAGCTGCCGAAACCGCTGTTCATGCAGCTTCGACCGGCACCCACGAAGAAGACAGTCAGCCTGAATGGATGCCCTCACCGCTTGCTGATTACATCCGGCGATCCGGCCGCCGCCTCAAATGGCGAAGTGCGGGCCTGGGCGTTCAGCAGGCACGGCTTGGCCGGAACAATCGGGGCGAACGGCTTTATCTCTTGCGCGCACGGCCAGGCCTTCCAGTGCCGCGTCACTCCCACAGCGGACAGGAATGGACGCTGGTTCTTGCGGGCGGATACAAGTCCGGTTCACAGCAATTTGGTCCCGGTGACCTTCACCAGGAAGACGAAGGTTGCATGCATGATCTGCGGATCGATGATGACGGCCCGTGCATTTCCCTCATTGTCGACGAAGGAAAGCTGAGGTTTGCGAATCCTCTGTTGCGTCTGTTTCAGCCCGTACTTGGAATCTGACCCGACAGTACCACAGGCATTTTAGCCTGATCGTATTCCGTTCAAATTGAATCGATCAAGTGATCTGGTTTGCGTTCCACACCCGCTGGAAATTACCGCCAAGAAACGCAGCCAGTTCCATTTCGCTCATGCCTTTTCGGCTGAGCAGCGCCACCAGGTCCGGCAGGCGCCTGTAGTCGTCGAATACGGGCTTGTAGTTCGCATCCATGTCGGACCCGAGGCAGACATGTTCGATCCCGACCATGTCCACTAACTGGAAAATCCGGTCGGCGAAGCCGGCAAGATCCCCAATTTCGATCCCTGTCGGCCATGCCCCGATGATGCCCCCTGAATCAGCGGCCGCTTTTGCCAGTTCAAGCGAAATGAAGCGCGGATGATAGGAGTGGGCCGAACTGATATGCGTATGCGTGAACATGACCGGCCGAGTACTGAGTTCCAAAGCCCGAAACGCCCCGGCTTCGGCCATGTGTGACAGGTCGATCACCATTCCCAGCTGGTTCATCTCCCGAACGATTGCATCGCCTTCAGAGGTCAGGCCATCATGAACCGGTTCATTGGTCATGGCGTCAGCAAGACCGTTCGTCCGGTAATGAACCAGTGTGATGGATCTGACGCCGTCCTGGTAGGCCTCACGCACGCGCTGCGTTGAGCCCTCCAGAAAGTCTCCGCCCTCCACCGTCCAGATTGCACCAGGCCGGCCGGAGGCCCGCGCTGAATCCAGCGCACCGGGTGCCAGCATTTCCGAGACGAGCCCCTGCTCCACAAGCCTCTTGAGATTACCGATCTGGATCTTGTAGCTCTGCCAGGCCTCTCCTTCCTCGAAAGGTCGTCGGGCTTCGAGACCCTTCCCTTTCGCAAGGTTCAGAACATTGAAGTCCGACACTGCAGCAAAACAAGCCGCCGCCAAGTGGCCTTCGCGCATATCGCCGATTGTCCGGCGTTCGAAGCCGGACTGAGCCTTGTAGACTTTCAGAAGCGGTGCGAGGCCCGAGGCTCCGCGGGCAAAAGTCCGTCCGGGGTGGGCATGACTGTCGATCGCCGGATACTTGTCCAACAGCGCGATCGCGTTTGCTCTCTCTTCCTCGGAAACCTCAAAACCAAGAGGCGCCGGCGCAGGCCGCTTGTTCAGCCAGTAAGCGCCGTACGCCACGCCTGCGCCAGCGACCAGTCCGCCGCCGATCAGGGCGCGCCGCGTCAGTTTTCCCATATGCTCTTCCCTCCTTCCGGGTAATGCGATCCTAGGACGCCGCGGACAGGGCCGCGAATTCCGCCATGGCTTCATCTGCGGTCAGCGCGAAGCCGTAGGACGCGAGCTTTCCAATGGTCGCGTCGTAGGATTCAAGGTGGTAGGTCGTCGTCGCATCGCGAACCACGCGGGTGATGTAGCCATAGTCGAGAGCCACACGGGTTGTGGTTTCCACGCACTCATCCGTCAGGAAGCCCACGACGATCAGGTGCTCAATCCCCATATTGCGTAGCGTTGTGTCGAGGCTTGTGCCTGTGAACGCACCACTGGCTGTCTTGGTGATGACGATTTCATCGGCATTCGGTTTGGTCGGCTCGAGGAACTGGGCCGCTGGGCTGTCGGGCGGGAAGCACCAGCCGAGGCGGCTATGTAGCTGGCTAGTGTCGCGTCCCTTGTCTGACAGGGCCTGGATTTTCACATGGATCGGCGGGATTCCAGTCGATCTGGCCGCGTTCAGGACACGTGCAGCCTGGACTACTGCGGCATTAAACCGGGCTTCATAATCACTTAGAGCTGCCCGGGCAGCATCTTCAGGCAGGCCTGCCGCAACAGCATTTTTAAGATGGTAAGATGGCTCCGCCAGATGCTGGATATCGATCAGAAGCAATGCAGTATTGTCCAGCGTGGCGGCCGGCGGCGCTTTCGCATTCACGAAGGAAGTGGCAAGCACCTCATTGATCCCGATGGTCGGCTGGGTTGTTGTGGTCATGCTGAATCTCACTCAGGGCTGATTGCGGATTATTTGAACGGATCGCCTACGGCTGTTTCAATGGCGTGAATTCCGTCTTCACTCAGCACGGCGCGCAGGCTGATCTTGAAGAGCCGGGCAACGACGTCTTCCTGCCCGATCAGGGTCGGAGCGACATAGCGAAGCTGATCGGCGGTATAGAGGTTCGCAATGCCGAACGCAGCTGCCTGCAGGGCGGCAAGCACGAGATCCTTTTCGACATCAATAAAGTAATTTGCGCCGAAACACTCGGTGACCAGATCATCCATCAACTGGATCGTTTTGTGCCGCTGCGCCTGATAGGTTTCCGAAGAGAGGATCTCCTCAGTTTCCATGCTTTTCATCAACAGGAAATAACCGGGATGGGAGCGGGCGAAGTGAACATAGGCGTAACCGACGGCCAGCAGCCGCGAGAGCGTCATGCTACCCGCCTGTTCGAGCGCATAAGTGCGATAGTTTTCCTGCAGCACGTACCCTGCGATCGCCGTTTCGACGAGCAGGTCCTGCTTGCTCTCAAAATGCCGGTAGATTGCCGGAACGGATGTCCCAACCATCTCGCCAACTTCTTTTAACTGGAAGTCCAGCGAGTGGCTTTTCGCAATCAGCCCGGCAACGGCCTCGATGATCGCATTCCGCAGATCGCCATGGTGGTATCCCGCCTTTTTGCGGACGCGGCTGGTCGATGTTTTCAAGCCACCTGCCATTCGCTGCAATTCCCCGGACCGCCGTCACCATGACGCGTTGACACATTAATGTTAATTCAATTAACTTCTTCGGGCAAGGCTTGGAAGTGCCTGCTTGCGCGCAGGTACCGGGGTTTACCCCAAGCCCGACATCCGAATTTAAAGGGAAGAACAAGATGAAGACGTCTAAACTGCTGATGGGCGCAAGTTGCCTGATTCTGGCAGCCGCTCCATGGGCCGCCGCCTCCGCCCAAACGCAAGCTGAGGGCGAAACGGCCGACACGGTTGAAACAACCAGCCCGGTGCAGGAAGACGACGTGAAGGTCTATGAAGGCATCGTCGTTACGGCGACCCGCCGCGCCGAAAAACTTTCGGAAGTGCCGATCGCCATGTCCGTCTTCGGCGACGACAATATTGACCAAACCAGCGTCCGCGAACTGTCGGAAATCTCCGGATACATTCCGAACGTTTCAATCTCGGGACACAACGACTTCCGGTCTGTCATCACGATCCGCGGCGTCGGCTCGGCCTCCCGCAACATTGGCTTTGACAGCCGCGTCGGCGTTTATGTCGATGGCGTTTACATGGGTCAGTCCCCGGCCGTGAACCAGGAACTGCTTGATCTGGAACGTGTTGAAGTGCTGCGCGGCCCGCAAGGCATGCTGTTCGGCAAAAACACCGTGGCTGGCGCTGTCAGCCTGGTGACCAAAAAGCCGGAAGACCGCTTCTTCGGCAAGCTCAGCGCCAATGTCGGCAACTACAACCTGCGTGAATTCCAAGGCATGCTGAACGTGCCGATTTCCGAGAAGGTCGCCGCAAAAGTCTCGATCTCCAAGACCGACCGCGACGGCTATATCGACAACATCACGACCGGCAACGAACTCGACACCAAGGACGTGCTGGCCTACCGCGCCCAGCTGCGCATCACGCCGAGCGACCAGTTCGAAATCAATCTCGCTTATGATGGCCTGTCGGCTGACAACAAAATCCTGGTCGGCGAACCTCTGACGGACCCGTACGGCGTCATGATCACGCCGTTTGCCCCGGAACCGCGCAAGGTCGCTTTCGACTTCGACCCGACCGAAGAACGTGACGTTTCCGGCGCGATGATGGACCTGACCTATGAGTTCCAGAACGGCTTCACGGCGAAGTCGATCACCGGCTACCGTAACACGGATGCGTCCTACTCAAACGCCACCGACTATGCGCCTATCTCGATCGTCTATGTCGATTATGGTGATGAATTCAAACAGACGACCCAGGAGTTCCAGCTGATCTCCCCGTCTGACAGCGCCTTCACCTACATGGGCGGTCTCTACTACTACAAGCAAGATGCTGACACGGTCCGGGATGTGACCCTCGGCGATAATTTCCTCGAAGGTTTCATTCAGCCGGTCATTGCGCCCAGCGTGGCCCCTCTCCTGAATCTGGATCCGGCGACCCTGACACCGGCACAGCTGGCATTCATCTCCTCGCTGGTTGGCTTCGGCCCGCTCGGCTCGAAAGTCACCAACAGCGGGAGTGTCGAAACGGAAAGTTTCGCCGCTTACTTCAATGGGTCTTACGACTTCAATGACCGCTGGACCCTCGGTTTCGGCGTGCGCTACAGCACGGAAGACAAGAGCGTGAACTGGCTGCTTGATGGCCGGAATTCGGGCGTCTTTGGTATTGGTTCCACCAATGTGGCACCCGGTGACACCACGACCGCTCCGACACCGCTGATCAATGACCGCAGCGACAGCTTCCTGTCGCCGGCAATCAGCCTCAGCTATGCCGTGACCGACCAGAGCAACCTCTACGCCAAATACTCATCCGGCTATAAAAGCGGCGGCTTCAACCTCGACTACATCAACGAGGACGAACTGGCGGCAAACTCCGGTCTGGAATTCGGCAAGGAAACCGTGGATGCTTACGAAGTCGGCCTTAAGAATACCTTCATGAATGGCCGCTTCACACTGAACCTCGCAGCCTTCTACTCCGAATACAGCGACTATCAGGTGAACCAGTTTGTTGACCTTGGCCAAGGCCGGACATCGATCCGTATCACCAACGCAGCAAAAGTTATCACCCAGGGTCTGGAAGCAGAATTCAACCTTCAGGCCACGGATCACCTGTCCTTGCAAGGCTCCGCTGGTTACCTGGATGCCACGTTCGACTCCTTCCCGGGCGGCGGCACTGCAGGTTCGGATGCTTCCGGAAACGATCTGATCAACGCGCCTGAATGGAGCGCCTCTCTTGGCGCGGTCTATACGCGGGATATCCCGTCGATTGACTCGACCCTTCTGACGCGCCTCGACATGACCTATTCGGATGGCTATTTCACCACCGCTGACAACATCAAGACGCAAACGCTTGCTTCCACCCAGGTGGTGCCGTTCGGCTATATCGACTCGATGACTCAGCTGAACGGCCGCATCGGTCTCATGAGCAATGATGGCCGTTACGAAGCCTATCTGTGGGGCCGCAACCTCACCGACGAAGATGGTCTGGTGGATGACTTCCGCGATTTCTTCGGAACGCTGGTAAACCACCCGAACATCGGGCGGACCTACGGCGCTGAACTGGTTGTGAACTTCTAATTCACCTGCTCTGACTCGATACCGGGAAGGATCCGCATCATGCCCCCTGTTGATGTGGAACTTTCCCGGTATTTTTCTGCCAGCTACAAAGAAGGACGCCAGAAGTTCTTCGAGTTCTGCCAGCGCCACGGCCTGGAGATCCAGAGCCATGTGCATCCAACCCTGAAGGGGCCCTCGGCCGAAGACCTTTCCATTGATGCCGTGTGGTATGGATCGCGCGATGCCAAGCGCGTCCTCGTCTTCAGCTGCGGCACACACGGACTGGAAGCTGCTGCTGGGGCAGCCACTATCCTTCGCTGGCTCGACAGGAGTGGCCCCGGGCAACTGCCAGAGGATATGGCCGCTCTGCTTATCCATGCCATCAATCCCTATGGGTGGGCCTGGGCGCACAGGATCAATGAAAACGGAATTGATCTGAACAGAAACTTTCCGGACCGGGGGAAGCCACTTCCGCCAAATCCGGACTATGTGGACATTCACGAACTCCTGCTTGCGGCCACCATGGACGATGAAGGCCTCGACAGATTCGTGCAGGGCTTTCACGCACTGACGGAGAGCAAGGGCATGAATGCCGCTCTGACCGGTATTACATCTGGCCAGTTCAACCATCCGGACGGGCTCAGCTTTGGCGGTACAGCGCTTAGCTGGTCAGGCGAAACCCTTTTTGCGATCGCCCGCGCCCATCTCGGCCAGGCAGAACGAATCCTGCACATCGACTGGCACACCGGCATCGGCGAATACGGACAAGCCCACTTCATTCTGGATGAGCCGAAAACATCAGATACGTATAGCCTACTCTCAGCCTGGTGGCCGGACCACGCCATCCATTGTGACGACGTGGTCGACGGCGTTTCCATTTTCTACAACGGGCTGTTGCTGGAAGGCTTGCGAGCCGAGATCCAGAAGTTCAATCCTGCTAAATTGGTGAACCTGACGATCGAATGGGGTACCTATGAGGTCGAGAAAATGCTGCTGGCCCTGGTAATGGACAATTGGCTGATGCACCGATCAGGCAAGGCTGATCCGGCGCAGGTGGACGCTGTGCGGAACGAACTGGTCGAACGCTTTTATCCAAAGGCAGCGGATTGGCGCTTCAATGTCATCCGCATATCCGACGAGATCCATGATCAGGCGGTCGCCGGGCTGAAAAGCTGGGACTGATGCCCAAGAAAAAGGGCGAAGCGATCTGAACCGCCTCGCCCTAATCTGTTTGACAGATGTTTCAGATGAGCGATGGAGGCGCCCCGGAGCCGGGGCGCCGTCCTCCAATCATGCACCCACGATGGCCGGGAGCGCTTTGCAGAAACGTTCCACGTCTTCGATCTTGCCGGTCGAGACACGCGTCCAGTCGACATAATCCATGTATTGTCCGCGGACTGATATTTTCTGCTCAGCGAACGCTTTCTGGACGTCGTTGGCTGCCTTGCCGGATTTGAAGAAGACGAAATTCGTCTGCGACGGCAGGTATTCGAGGCCGAGCGTGTCTAGCGTGGTCGTGATCATTTCACGAGCTTCTTTGACCTTCGCCTTGGAATAAGCCAGGAATTCCTCGTCATTGTAGCAACCGATGGCCGCTGCGTACGACGTGCACGGCGACCAGGACATGGCCGTTGCCTGAATCTTCTGGGCAACTTCCGGCGAAGAGATCGTGTAGCCCATGCGGATACCGGCCATGCCGTAGATCTTCGAGAAGGTCCGAGACACGATCACATTCGGATTGTCCTTGATCAGGCCGATGCAGGTGTTTCCTTCCGGATCGTCGGCCAGTTCCATATAGGCTTCATCGACCAGAACCATCGTCTTGGAAGCCATGCGAGTCACAGCGGCTTTCAGCGTCGCCGCGTCTGCCACGAGGCCAGTCGGGTTGTTTGGATTGCAGAGCTGGACGAGGCCGGTTTCGGTCGTGACCTTCGCCTCAATACCTTCGAGGTCGGTTGTCATGTCCGCTTTCAGCGGCACACGGTCAATGGTCGCCATGCCGAGACGGGCGGCATAGAGGGCCGTCGTATCCCAGAACAGACGCGGCGCAACGATCGGGCCATTCGGACCATAGATCATTGCTATCGCCGACAGCGCTTCGCCCGAGCCGGTGGTCAGCGCAATCTGCTCCGGCGCGACGCCGTTCTTTTCGGCAATCATCGTTGCCAGCTGTTTCACCGCATCCTGCGAAGCATAATAGGCGCCTTTCGAACCGGCATATTCGATCATTTTCAGCGCGGACGGTGACGGGCCGTAAGGGTTCTCGTTGCGCGAAAGAAGCGCCACGCCTTCCGGCGGACCGAGGAGGTAGGGGTTTTCAACAGCGACCTTCTCAGGCGGGAAGGCAGCCTCTGTGGTTTCCGCGATCGCGGATGCGCCCGACGCGCAGGCTGTTGCGCCTGCTACACCGAGGCCGGTCGCGCCAGCCAGAAGAAAACGTCTGGAAATATCGTAAGCCATATTCTGAATTACCTGTAGCCTTTGGGTTGAAAAGAAACTGAATCCTTGAGGTCCGCTTGATTGCGAATGGCAGCATCATCCTGTCCGCCTATTGTACAGGACTATGCCGGATGTTGCGACCGAAGGGGTAGCAATTGCCGTTGTGGCGCTTGCGACGTTGAATTGGTGGGCAGCTTTGGTGCTCAAGAGGGCAGTCAGGAAAGAAATTGTCACGCCTGCCGCCGCGGCAATTGCATAGATCTCGAGCGAATACTCGAGAAGGAGATTCGCTGGCGCAATGTGCGAAAACACGAAGACTATGGCGCCGCACAAAGCAGCAGGAACCAAAACACTCCGAAAGGTTGATCCCTCGAAGACAAGAAGCGGTTCGCGGACGGCGGATGCGTGCCGCAATTTATTGCCAGACATTCTGATCTGCGTTTCCTGATTGAGGCTTGTCAAAGCGCCTCTTCCCGAAGATGCAAGGAGGGGTAGCGATACCCCTCCCCGCGAAAATGTCGCCCGCCCCGATCACGAGGCGGGCGGATTTCATGCCGACCTAGAAGTTGGCCTGCAGTTTGACGTAGTAATAGCCACCCTGCCAGTCGATGATGTCACCGGAGCGATAGATCCGGCCACAGCAGCTGTCGCCGAGTTCCGCTTCATCCGGATACTGGTCGAAGGCATTACGCGCACCGAGCGAGATCTTCACCGCTTCAGAAGCCTGGAAGGATCCCTCAAGGTCCACCTGAACCTTCGCGCCATAATCCTGATAGCGCAGCGGAGCGTTCGAACCGTCAGAGTTCGTCGACTCACCGTAGTAGTTAGCGCGTGCCAGGAAGCTGTACGGGCCGACGTCATGCGTCACAGAGAACACGCCGCGCCATTTCGGATCGTAGTTCACGAAGTCATACTGGTCTTCATCGTTAAACAGGCTACCAACATCGCTGTCGAACTCGGTCTTGTTGTAGTTCACAGATGCGGTGAACTTGGTCGAAGACCCGTTTGCCCAATCTTTGGAGTAGGTACCGACCACGTCGACACCCTTTGTGCTCGTGTCGAATGCGTTGGTGAAGTAGAACACGCCACCGATCGATTCAGCACCGACAACCCCAGCACCGACAAGGGCGAGATAGTTGTCATACGCGGTTCCGGATGTCGGATCCGTTGACACATCCTGCGTCGAGATCGCGTTCACACGATCTTCCAGGTCGATCTGGTAGAAGTCGACCGTCAGCGAGAAGGCATCATAGGAAGACGTGAAGCCCAGCGTGTAGTTGGTGGACTTCTCTGGCTTAAGCGGTTCGGCACCCAGTGCGCCAGCGATCGGACCGCCTGCCGGGAACAGACCGGTTGCAACCGGGAAGCCATTCGGGAGGCGGGTCGACACGTTGGTTGTACCTTGCTGACCCGGTGTCGGAGCGCGGAAGCCCGTACCGACTGACCCGCGCACCGCGAAAGCCGGCGTGAATTCGTAACGGCCAGCCAGTTTCCAGACCAGTTCGGAGTCGAAGTCCGAATAGTCTTCAAAGCGCAGAGCACCTTGCAGGAACAGGGAGTCGGTTACGTCAGCACTCAGATCACCATAGATGGCGTAGGAGTCGCGGGTATATTCACCAGAGAACTCCGGTGAGTAGCCCGGGAAGCCGTTCGAACCCACACCGAGCGCCGTGTAGACGGGATCGGAGGAGTCAGCGCAATCCAGTGTGGAGCCGTTCGCGATGACGGCTGCACCTGCAGCGGTCGGCGCACCTGCGTCACAGAAACCGTACGGATCCGGAAGCGAGTAAGGCCCATCGATGTAGGACTCGTAGTTTCCACCAACGAGCTCGTAGGATTCGTCCAGGTAGCTGGCACCGAAAGCGAAAAGCAGCGGGCTGGCCAGACCAGTTTCAAATTCCTTCGAGAAGTCGGCCTGCAGTTGCATTTCTTCGTTGATCAGGTCACCCGGATGGAAGCTCGTCGGTGACATTTCTCCGAGCGACGGGTTGACCGTGTTCTTCAGCGTATACTTGATCTCGTTATGACCAAGACGGCCGCTGAAATCATAGGTGATACCGTTGTCCCACTCGCCACGCACACCACCGACACCGGAATAGTCGATGACGTTACCGAAGAAGCGCGGGGTAAAGCCGCCCGGGAATAGGTAGAGCGACGACCAGAGCGAACCATCCTCAAGGCGAATGTTTTCGATCGTGCCGTTACCTGGATAACGATAGAAGAAGCTGCCGTCAGCTTCTGAGTTCGAGTAGTTGCCGAACCCGTAAAGCTCGAATGTACCAAAGTCATAGCCAGCATTCACAAAGGTACGGAACGCTTTGGCGTTTGGCTGACCCCAAGGCTGAACCACGCCAGAACCGGAATAGTCAGCGCTGTCGAGGCCGGCGATGAAGGAGTCCAGATCGAACCCGGCGATGGAAGTATCACCTGGAGCAAAGTCCGGGCTGTTCACGTCCACACAGACCCAACTTTCACAATATTGTTCGCCGCGAACGGTCATATCCGCTTTTGAGTATTCGGCCGAAACGTTGACGAAGCCATTGTCGCCAAGCGCAAGACCGAAGTTGCCAGCAAGGGTCGTGTTGAAGCCGTCGCCCTCATAGTACTGACCGAAGTCTGCGCTGATGGAACCACCTTCCGGCGAGTCCTTCAGGATGAAGTTGATAACGCCGGCAATGGCATCCGAACCGTACTGGGCTGCAGCGCCATCGCGCAGAACCTCAACACTCTTAAGAGCGATAGCCGGGATGGTTGCGATATCCGGACCCTGCGTACCGGAACCGCCGATCTGCACCAAAGCGGCGCGGTGACGGCGCTTGGAGTTGACCAGAACAAGCGTCTTGTCGGTCGGCATGCCACGCAATGTGGCCGGGCGGATGAATGTGCCGCCATCCGAAATCGGCTGACGTGCCAGCGAGTAAGACGGAACCAGCGTCTTGATGATATCGTTGGCGTCCGTGAACGGCACGTCGGATATTTCGTCCGAGCTAAGAACATCTACCGGAACCGGAGAATCCATGACGGACCGCGCTTTACCCCGCAAGCCGGTGATGATGACTTTTTCCTGGACGGAAGTTTCGTCTGCTGCCGGTTCATCGTCAGGCTCTGCATAAGCCACCCCCCCGGTGACCACCATTCCAACGACCGCGGACGATACGGCACATTTCAAGAAAGAACTAAATCGCACTTTGTATTCCCTTTCCGCAGCGGAACCAACACTCACAATTGAGGTTCCGTCTGCCCCCTGTTGTCGAGCACACACCAGCTTCCCCCATTGGGCAGAACGCCCAAGGCACTGATATCCTGAGGTGTTAAGTCGGCCCGCCGTTGAGCCACATACGTCAGCAGACTGCTCAAAATGCCTCCGTTGGCATTCAGTTCCTGCTGACTTGCCTATCAAGCTGTCCTGCGCCCCCGCGAATGCCAATTCGAAACGTGTCGCCGGTGATGCTGAATCGTTAACCCGTCTCGCTTTTGTGCACCGCACACCAAACAACGCCCAAAGTCTCAGCACTCAGAATGCAGAAATCAGGCTCCAGAAGATCAGAGGTTTCATGGAAAAATCGCGAAGATTGCGAGAATGTTTTCTGCGATCTCCCGCAGTGGTTTTCCCTGAGTCATGGCCATGCGGCGCATGGAATCATAGACTTCCTGCTCCGCGAGACCGCTCTTCGTCATCAACAGGCCCTTGGCACGCTCAATTGTCTTGCGGGCTGCGAGGTCTTCCTGCGTTTTCTGCAACTGATCCTGCAGGGACAACGTCAACGCATGACGCTCCTCTGCCACATTCAGGATTGCAGGCACGCGTTCTGGCTCCAGTCCATCGACTATGAATGCACTGACGCCGAGCTTCAGCGCCCTGCTCATCTCTTCCCGGGATCCCTGATCGACGAACACGAGCACCGGCACAGAGCGGAACCTGCGCATCGTCAGAAGTTCTGTCAGCAATTCCAGATCTGCAGTTGGCGAGGCGATAAGAATTGCCCGCGCGCCCATCAGTCTCAACCGCCGGGTCTGCCAGTCCGCCTGCCCCGTGATTTCGGTGTGATGCGGTTGGTCACCCAGCCCATTTGAGATCTGCCTGGCCCGCGCTTCATCGCTGGCAAGCACCAGGATCTGCCCACCCCAACTCCCCATTTCAGACACGGAAATGGATTGCTGTTGCTCTTCCAGCAAGACTGTACTGCGGGGATTCTCGGCAGCCATTTCGGTCGGGGCTCTCTGCAAAACATTCAAATCATTGATGTCACTTGATTTTTGAGAACAACCGCGCCGAGTCCAAACAGCCAGGATGAAGTTGGCATGTCAGATTGCCGCATCTGATTATTCCTGTTTCGCGATTGACCAAATACTCGGCACGAAAGGCTGCATTTACCCCCCCCGTCTTTTTTGGAGCATTGTCCAGTTTCAGGGCAACCATGATTGCGTCAGGTCAAAATCGCTGAATCAGCGAGCATTCCACTGGGCGACGCTATGCTCTGAAGGTCACGCCTTGACCCTTTAAAGGCAGAGCTCAACAGTCGCCTACGGGAACGCTTACGCATCGAGGAAATCATGAAACGTAGAGACTTTCTGGCGACAGGGACAGGCCTCGGCATCGCTGCCCTCACGGGGTGTACAACGACCACTACGGGATTTGCTCCCGCACCAGTGACCGGCGATGCGTTGGTCCAGTCCATCGATGCACCGATGCGGCCCATAAAATCCTCCATGAGCCGCGTGACTCGCACAATTGTCGGTCTTCGCCCCTTCCGAAAACCCGGTCCCCGGCTGGAAGCAGTGAAGATCGGTTCCAAGGATGTCGTGCACAATTACGGCCACGGCGGAGGCGGTGTCTCCCTTTCCTGGGGCGTTGCAGAAATGGCAGCGGCACTCGTCAAAAAGACGCACAGCGACAAGGTCGCCGTTCTGGGATCCGGATCTGTTGGCTTGTCGACAGCCATTCTTCTCCAACGTGCCGGCATAGATGTAACGATCTACGCCAAGGATTTCCCGCCTTACACGACCTCGAACGTTGCGGGCGCCATGTGGCACCCTGTGACCCTGTTTGAGAATGATCAGGTCTCCCAGGAAACCCTGGCCATGCTGGATCTCGCCTCCCGGATCGCCTTCAACCGGTTCATCCGCTTTGCCAATGATCCGAAATACGGCGTTTACTGGATCCGCCAGTATTCATTGAGCGACCGGCCCATGAGCACGATCCGCCCGTATGTGGGCGGCGACGCACTCTATCCTGGGCTCAAGCGCAACCAGCCCGGCGGTCCGTTCGGCTTCCCTTATTACGACGGGTACTACACGCTGATGATCGATCCGGACATTTACCTGCGTGCACTGGTAAATGATTTCCTCGCGGCCGGCGGCAAGATGAAGGAAATGGCGTTCGAGACCGAGGGCGACCTCGAAAAGCTGCCAGAGTCCAGTATCGTGAACTGCATGGGACTTGGTTCCGGAAAGGTGTTCGGAGACGAAAGCATCATTCCGGCGCGCGGCCAGCTTAGCTTCCTGTTGCCTCAGAACGACATCGATTATGGCTATGCCGGATCAACAGATGACTATGGCCTGCTTTATTCGTTCCCCAGGAAGACAGGCATTCTCTTGGGCGGATCAGTCGATAAGGGCGATTGGAGCCTTGAGCCTCGAGCGGACGAAATCCGCCGCATGGTCGAAGGACACGCCTACCTGGCTTCCAAGCTGGCTTAGCCACCAAGCAGCTTCATTTAGCTTACATCCATGACCTGGTCTTCGTTCTGAAGGCCCGGTCTTTTTGCGCGCAGTGTCAGACAAACTTTCCCACCCGCTTTCCGTCTCTTTGACGCGACCGGTCAAAACTGTGTCGTCCGCCGTCAATACCGGCGCAGCTCCGAGGAGTAGTCAGGATTCAGCTCACTTCTGAAGGGCAAGGCAACTCCAAACCGATGCCTCTCCCCAAGGAAAAGCGGAACCCAAAACGACTCTCATGGAGACCATCATGTTTACCTCCCGCCTCCCACTGAAACTCGCCCTGGCATCGGCCGGACTGGCCGGCCTGCTGTTCGCCCAGCAAACCGCCAGCGCTGAAACCGCCCGCGCCGCAACCGCAAAAATGCCGCCGGTCAATGACGGCCTTCCCATGCCGGGCTTCACAATCGATCCGGCAACGACTGCAATCGTCATCACCGATCCGCAAAATGACTTCCTGTCACCGGAAGGCGTGACCTGGGGCGTTGTTGGCCAGAGCATCACCGAGAACGGCACGGTCGAAAACCTCGAGGCGCTCTTCAAAGTTGCCGATGAGACCGGCATGCCCGTGTTCGTGTCGCCGCACTTCTATTTCGAACACGATCACAAATGGGAATTCGAAGGCACGCTTGAAACACTGATGCACAGCATCGGCATGTTCGACCGTCCGCACGCCCTGACCCTGGAAGGATTTGAAGGGTCCGGCGCCGATTGGCTCGATCGCTACAAACCCTACATCAACAACGGCAAGACGGTCGTCACCAGCCCGCACAAAGTCTACGGCCCGGAAACCAATGACCTCGTCCTTCAGCTTCGCAAGGCAGGCATTTCGAAAGTCATCCTCGGCGGCATGTCGTCGAACCTCTGCACGGAATCCCACATGCGCGAACTGATCGAGCAGGGCTTCGAAGTGATGGTGGTAACCGATGCGACCGCAGGCGCGATCACTCCGCTTTACAACGGCTATGATGCGTCCCTGACCAACTTCCGGATGATCGCCAGCTCAGTCGACAACACGGCAAACACCGTGAAAGCGATCAAGGCTGCTCACGGAAAGTAGTCTCCTCCCGATCCACGTCTCACCCACGTGGATGCCCCGCAGCCCGGCTGGTGGCTCTCCCCCTCTCTCCCCCACCAGCCGGGCCCTTTTGGGCCGCAATAGAATGCGCACCCGCCCTACAGATTCTCAGGAAGCACGACATGTTGCAGCAAGAACTCCTTTTCTCGCCGGAGCCAGAAATCGTCCCAGCACATGTCTTCTGCCTACTGATCATCCAAGTCAGTCTGAAGTTCACTGTCCAAGAGACTTCTGACGTCCATCGCCTGCCGGACGCCTCCCCGGTCCGGCAGGCACCTTCCCCACCGAGCCTGTGGCTCCAACCTCCCAAAAAGGAAATTGAAATGTCCCGTACAATCACACTCTCCGCCATGGTGATGGCCGCAGCCATCGCTACTGCCATGCCAGCTGCTGCTGAAGACGAGTACAACGTGTCGACCGGCATCACGACGGCGGGCGTACCGCTGGGCCTTCATGGCGTCGATGCTGTCGCGCTGACGACGCTGAACGCCGTTGCCGAAGGTGACGCACAATACACTGTCGTTGAAGACGGCGTGGCCTACTACTTCGCCTCCGAAGACTCCGCGAACAAGTTCAAAGCCAACCCGGCGATGTATGCACCTCAATATGGCGGCTTTTGCGCCTATGCGGTTGCTCTTGGCAAGAAGTTCGACGGTGACCCACAATATGCCGACATCGTGGATGGCAAGCTCTACCTGTTCGTGAATGCGGAGATCTTCGAAAAGTACAAGAAGGACTCCAAGCGTATTCTGGCCAAGGCCGAACGCACCTGGCCCCGCATCGAACACAAAGCCGTCGGCGACCTGTAAGCTCGTACGCGGGCGGCTGGTAACTGCTTCCAGCCGCTCATGCTTTCCTCCTGGAACACAAAGAGACAACAAACATGAGACCGCCCCTCCCGCCATTCACCGCTGAAACCGCAACGGAAAAAGTCCGCCTTGCAGAAGACGGCTGGAACAGCCGCAACCCAGAAAAAGTCTCTCTCGCCTACACGGAAGACAGCGCCTGGCGGAACCGTAGCCAGTTCATCACGGGGCGTGCCGAAATCGTCCGCTTCCTGACGGAGAAGTGGCAAAAGGAACAGGAATACCGCCTAATCAAGGAACTGTTCGCCTTTTCCGGCAATCGCATTGCCGTCCGCTATGCTTACGAATTCCATGACGCGAGCGGCCAATGGCATCGTGCCTATGGCAATGAGAACTGGGAGTTTGACGCAGAGGGCCTGATGCAGAAGCGCTATGCCAGCATCAATGATCTGAAGATCAGCGAAGCACAGCGTCTCTTTCACTGGTCGCAGGGCCGGCGCCCAGACGATCATCCAGATCTCAGCGAACTGGGCCTCTGACCGGGATCAGGCGTCCTCCAGAACCGGCGCCACCTCTGCCGGTGCCAACCGGATCAGGTAATCGAATGCGGAGAGGGCCGCCTTGGCCCCTTCGCCCATCGATATCACGATCTGCTTGTAGGGCGTCGTCGTCGCATCACCGGCCGCGAAGACGCCCGGAAGTGACGTCTGAGCCCGCATGTCCGTCACGATCTCTCCACGCTCGCTCAGTTCGATGCTGCCGCGCAGCCATTCCGTATTCGGCACAAGGCCGATCTGCACGAAGATACCTTCCAGCGCAACTTCGTGCAGTTCTTCGGTGTTTCGGTTCTTGTAGGCCAGACCTTTCACCTTGGCCCCATCGCCGAGGACCTCAGTCGTCATGGCCGACGTAATGATGGTGACATTCGGCAGGCTGCGCAGCTTGTTCTGAAGCACCGCATCAGCGCGCAGCTGCGTATCAAACTCGATCAGCGTCACATGGGCAACGAGCCCCGCAAGATCGATGGCGGCCTCCACGCCGGAATTACCGCCGCCGATGACCGAGACACGCTTGCCTTTGAAAAGTGGACCATCGCAGTGCGGACAGTAGGCAACTCCCTTGTTGCGGTACTCTTCCTCACCCGGCACGCCCATCTGGCGCCAACGCGCACCGGGGGCGAGGATCAGGCTGCGGGTCTTCAGGCTCGCGCCATTCTCCAGCACGACTTCATGCAGACCGCCTTCATCTTTCGCCGGAACAAGCTTCGAGGCCGTCTGGAGGTTCATCACATCGATGTCGTATTCCTTGATGTGCGCCTCCATCGCCGTGGCCAGCTTCGGCCCTTCCGTATACGGCACCGAGATCAGGTTCTCGATGCCCATCGTGTCCAGCACCTGCCCGCCAAGCCGTTCTGCGGCGATACCCGTGCGGATGCCCTTGCGGGCCGCGTAGATCGCGCCAGCTGCGCCGGCTGGACCGCCGCCGACAACCAGCACGTCAAACGGCTCTTTCTGCGAAATCTTTGCGGCCGTCTTTTCCTGCGCGCCAGTGTCCAGCTTCGCGAGGATCTGTTCGACCTCCATACGGCCGGACCCGAAGACTTCGCCGTTCAGGTACACAGTCGGCACAGCCATCACCTGACGTGCATCGACCTCTTCCTTGAATAGCGCGCCGTCAATCGCAGTATGACGGATGTTCGGATTGAGAACCGCCATCATGTTCAGCGCCTGAACCACGTCCGGGCAGTTCTGGCAGGACAGAGAGAAATAGGTTTCGAACTCAAACGGGCCATCGAGCGATTTGACCTGCTCGATGACCTCCGGCGCCACCTTGGGCGGATGTCCGCCGACCTGCAGCAGCGCGAGAACGAGCGATGTAAATTCATGGCCGAGCGGCAGGCCGGCAAAGCGCAGGCTAATGTCCGCCTCAGGCGTGGTGATAGCGAAGGACGGTGCGCGCGCATCGTCGCCGCGCTTCCAGCTGACCTTGTCGGAGAGCCCTGAGATTTCCTGCAGGAGTTCTTCCAGGTCTCGGCTGCCTTTGGTGTCATCCAAGGCTGCCACGAGTTCTACCGGGCGCCGGATGTTTTCCATATAGGCTTTGAGCTGGGTCTTCAGATTGGCATCCAACATGCGTCATCTCCTGCGAAGAGCGAGGCCGCACTGACTGGCAGCGCGATGTTCTGCGGGGAAAGGGAAAGCCGGCCGGCTGTGACACGCACAGCCAGCCGAAAAATGGAAAGCGGTCAGCTTAGATCTTGCCGACGAGTTCCAGCGACGGGGCGAGGGTTTCCGAACCTTCTTCCCATTTCGCCGGGCAGACCTGACCCGGGTTCGCGCGGACGTACTGGGCCGCTTTGACCTTGCGGACGAGTTCAGCCGCATTGCGGCCCACGCCTTCGCAGGTCACTTCGATCACCTGGATCACACCGTCCGGGTCGACCACGAACGTTCCGCGGTCAGCCAGGCCCATGTCTTCGCGCATATTGTCGAAGTTGCGGGTGATGGCGCCAGTCGGGTCGCCCAGCATGTAGTATTCGATCTTGCCGATGGCCGGCGAGGTCTCGTGCCAGGCCTTGTGGCTGAAGTGGGTATCAGTCGAGACTGCGAAGACTTCCACGCCCATGCTCTGCAGAGTTGCATACTCGGACTGCAGGTCTTCCAGTTCGGTCGGGCAGACGAAGGTGAAGTCTGCCGGGTAGAAGAAGAAGATTGCCCATTTGCCCTTCACGTCGGCTTCGCTGACCGACACGAATTTGCCTTGCTTGAACGCTTCGGCCTTGAAGGGCTTAATTTCAGTATTGATGAGGGACATTGTGGCTCCGTCTTGTTGTTGCTTGCCGGGACAGACCCAATACCCGTCCCATATGGCTTGCCAATAAATTGTGGTGGGACATATCGCGCGCTTGTTTTTAATTGTTGCGCGCCGCATCCCGCGACTGACGTTTCCTTCGCCCTGAACCTGTTTCTATAATCATTCTAAATTTGGAAACAAGGGCAGACCCGCCAGCGTCTGCAGCCATTCCACAAGTCGCTGCATTTTCTGGACTTATTCGGCCGAACTGCCCCACTCATACGCGCTGTGTCAGCTGGTTCTCGCCTCCCAGCCGAGCCGAACACGCCTCCGGTCTGGCGGAGAATCGGACTGCCGCTTCGGGGCAGCATTCCCTCCCTCGTGATTATGCCACACGGGGGCTCCGCCCCACCGGTCAATGCTGATTGAAATTTGGTCCGTTCCAAACAATGAGCCGATTCGCCCCAGTTTTTCCTTTACCTGCGCCCCCGGTCACCTACGACGAAAGGAAAAATGGAGGGTATTATGGAGGGAGCGACCCGTCGGTCTGCATTGGCGCTCATCGGGGCAACGGCTGGCAGTGCTGCGCTGTATGCCGCGATGAAGTCCATTCGACACGTCCAGCCGTCATCATATAAAGGCCCCATCAGGCTCGATGGAGATCCGAAAGGCGCGAAAGTCCTCATTCTCGGCGCCGGTCTCGCGGGCATGGTCGCAGCATTGGAACTTCGATCCGCAGGCTATGACGTCGAGGTATTGGAGTATCGCGAGAAAGCCGGCGGCCGTTGCTGGACGCTGCGCGGCGGTGACACCTACACCGAGCTCGGCGGCGCGAGCCAGAAGGTTTCCTTCAAAGGCGATAACTATATCAATCCGGGGCCCTGGCGGATTCCTTATGACCATCACGGCGTGCTGGACTACTGCCAGCGTCTAGGCGTCCAGCTGGAACCTTTCATCCAGCAAAACCACAACGCCTATATCCACAATAGCAAAGCGTTTGGCGGCAAGCCGCAACGTTTCAAACACATCGCCACGGACTATCGTGGCCAGACTTCGGAATTGCTTGCCAAGGCGGTCGACCAGAATCGTCTGGATGACATGCTGACGTCGGAAGACCGGGAAGCGCTGATTGAATCGCTCCGGGCGACCGGGGCACTGGACGACACCAATTCGTATAAGGCCGGGGACCTGACCAGCCGGTATCGCGGTTTTGGCAAACCGCCGGGCGCCGGCTTCAATGGCGCGCCATCCGCTTCGGATCCGATCAGCCTGTCCGAAATCCTTCAATCCGGCATGTGGGGCCGGCTGGCCGACGCAGACCTGCTGGATCACCAGATGCCGATGTTCCAACCGGTTGGCGGCATGGACATGATCGCGCAGGCATTTGCACGGGAAGTGGGTGACCTGATCCGCTTCAATTCCAAAGTCGTTTCGCTGCAACAGGACGATGATGGCGTGAAAGTCGCCTACGAAGACACTCGCACAGGCGACACACTGACAGCTCAAGCGGACTGGTGTGTTTGTACCGTACCATTCTCGATCCTTGGCCAGATGGATCACAATCTGTCACCGGAACTCACAGCGGCGGTGAACAATGTCTTCTATCGCGGATCCGCCAAATGGGGCCTCGAATTCAAACGCCGGTTCTGGGAGCAGGATGAACATATCTATGGCGGGATCAGCTATACCGATCTTCCCATTGAAATGATCTCTTACCCCTCAACAGGCCTCTTCACCAAGGGCCCGGCCGTCTTGCTGGGCGGCTACACATGGGATGACGCGCAGGCATACGAGTTCAACGCCATGCAACCGGAAGACAGGATCAAATGGGCACTTGAATTCGGGTCGAAACTCCATCCGCAATATCTTGAAGAATTCAAGACCGGCGTCAGCGTCGTCTGGCACAAGGTGCCATGGGTGCTCGGCTGCTTCGGTATCTGGCGGGACAAGGAAGCTCACTACGCAAATGCGGTGAAGATCGACAACCGTGTTGTCTGCGCCGGCGAGCACGTGTCTTATCTCGGTGCCTGGCTGGAAGGCGCAATTGAATCTTCACTCGACGCGATTGGCCGTCTGCATGACAAGGTGATCAACGGATGAGACATCAAGCCCGATTCCCCCGCACCGCGCTGACCGTTCTCGCTTTCTCGGCCGTTGCCCTCAACATGCAGGCCGATCAAGGCATCCCTGAAATTACAAGCTTCGAACCGACGCCACTTGAGAAGAAAATATTCGACGGCCCGGGCGTCACTGTGACCAGCGGCGAAGAGATTTACTCCACGCTCTGTGCGGGCTGCCATATGCCAAAAGGTGAAGGCGCAGTTGGCGGTGGCATGTACCCCGCCCTCGCGGGGAATGATAAGCTTGAGTATCCGGATTATGCTGTCTTTATCGTCCTGAACGGGTACAAAGCGATGCCATCATTCGCCCACACGCTTTCCGACGAGCAGGTTGCCGCGGTCGTCAATTACCTGCAGTCCGGACTGGGTAAAAATTCTTATGAACCGACCGCTACTGTCGAACAGGTCGAGCTAAGCCGGCCTCAATAATCTGAATACGGAGTGAAACCTATGCGCTTTACCATCCCTCTTCTTTCGATTGCCGCCGTCGCGCTTGCTGCCTGCGGCGCCGCCGACAGTGAAGTCATCCGTCACAAGATTCCAGGATCCGACTTCCCGATCCTTCAAGCGGTTGAAGTGCCCGCCGATGCGACACTGGTCTACCTGAGCGGCGCCGGCCCGGCGGTCACCGACGAAACTGCTGAACCGCGAACCCCGGCGGCCTATGGGGATATTACAACCCAGACCGAAACCACTCTGGCGACGATCGAATCCCGCCTTGAGGGTCTCGGATTGACGATGAGTGATGTCATCAAAATGCAGGTCTATATTGTTGCCGCTCCGGGCGAAGACTCGCTGGACTTTGGCGGCTTCATGGAAGGTTACGTGAAGTTCTTCGGGACAGAAGAGCAACCGAACCTGCCGACCCGCTCGGTGTTCGAGGTCGCCGGTCTCGCCAACCCGGGTTGGCTGATCGAAATCGAAGTTGTTGCTGTTCGCGACTAGTTTCTACGTTCCGGCGTTTCTCAGCGCCGGAACGCTCTTTCCGGGCTTTGCTTGCCCCTACGCAAATCATTTCCTTCACCGGTAAGGCATGTATGATCCCCAAAAATACCATTGGGGAGAGACATGCACTACGCAGAACTTCTGAAGGCGCGCGAGGAACTGACCGGTCCGGGCGGTGATTTCGAAATCACCGAGGCTGAGGTTCTTGGCCACACGCTCCGTGTTTACAAGAATGCCCCACCGAGCATTCGCGAAGTCTGGCTCGCCACCAGGGATTTCGCCGACCGGACCTATCTTGTCTATGAAGGTGAGCGCCTCACCTATGCCGAAGCGCACAAGCAGACGGATGCCATAGCAGCGTGGTTGTTCGATCATGGCGTCCAGCCGGGCGACCGGGTCGCCGTGGCCATGCGCAACTATCCGGAGTGGCTTCTCATTTACTGGGCCTGTGTGTCGGTCGGGATCACCGTGGTTGGCATGAACGCCTGGTGGACCGCCGAGGAAATGGCCTACGCCTTGAAAGACTCCGAACCGAAAGTCCTGTTCCTCGATGCTGAACGGCTCGAACGGATCAGGGGCCGCGATGACCTGACAGGCTCAATGAAAGTCGTCGGAGTCCGGATCCCCGACCTGCCGGCTAACGTAATACCGTGGAGCGACGTCATTTCCCACGGCGGCGAGATGCCGGATGTTACTGTCGACCCCGACTCTGATGCGTGTATCTTCTATACGTCTGGCACGACCGGCTTCCCCAAGGGGGCCCAACTCACCCAACGCGGGTGCGTCGCCAATCTCATGAACATGATGTATGCCGGGGCTTCCACGGCACTTGCGATTCAGCGCGCAACCGGCATCGAACCTCCGGAAGATCCGCCGCCACCCGTGTCCCTCCTGACGACGCCTCTTTTCCACGTCACCGCCAACAATTGCGGCGCGTACGCCACCACAGCGGCCGGTGGCACGATCATCCTGATGTACCGCTGGGATGCCGGCGAAGCGCTGAAAATCATCGAGCGCGAGAAAGTTACCAGCCTAGGCGGCGTGCCGGTCATGGGTCGGGAACTGATCAATCACCCAGACTTTGCCAAGACCGATACATCCAGCCTTGTCCAGCTTTCGGGCGGTGGGGCACAGGTGCCGCCTGATCTGGTCCACAAGATCGAATCCAGCATCGCGACCGCCCGCCCGGCCACCGGGTATGGCATGACCGAAACATGCGGAATCATTACTTCCGTTTCGGCGGATTTCTTCGTCGACAAGCCGGACAGCGCCGGACCGTCCATGCCGAACTTCGAGGTCAAATGCGTGGACGAGCTCGGTGAAACCGTCGCCCCCGGCGAGCTGGGCGAGCTCTGGGTCAAAGGCTCCTCGGTCATCAAGGGCTATATCAACCGTCCCGAAGCAACCGCGGAATCGATCACCGATGGATGGCTCCACACCGGCGATATCGCCCGGATCGACAAGGACGGGTTCATCTATATCGTCGACCGCAAAAAGGACATGGTCCTTCGCGGCGGCGAAAACGTCTACTGCGCCGAAGTGGAATCTGTTGCTTATACTCATCCGGCAGTGGCCGAGTGCAGTGTGTTTGGCGTCCCTGACGATCGGCTGGGAGAAGAAGTAGGTATCGCCATCGTCCTGAAGCCAGGCGAAAAACTGACCGCTGACGAATTCCGGGCCCACTGTGCAACCGCCATGGCAAAGCACAAAGTGCCCCGCTATGTCTGGTTCATCGCGGATGCCCTGCCCCGGAATGCCAGTGGCAAGTTCGTGAAACGTGACCTGCGTGACCGTCTGAGCGCCGAACTCCAGAACGCCGGGCAATAAACCTGCACCATTGATCGTGGGGCGGCCTGAGCCCGGCCGCCCTAGATCAGCTTGTGTCGAATTTTCGCCGCCAGCGCATCCAATGTCAGCACCGACAGGAAAATTATCAGCAAGATCGTCGCGACATGGTCGTATTGGAACATGTCGTACCGACCTTTCAGCTCCTGCCCGATCCCGCCAGCCCCAACGAGGCCGATTACCGTACCCATACGGATATTGCGATCGAGGATATAGAAGCTCAGCGCGGTATAACTTGGCAACACTTGTGGCAGCACGGCCAAGCGCAATACAGCAAAGTCGCCCGCCCCGGTCGCGCGTACGGCATCCTGCGGAACCTTGTCGGCCGCCTCGATCTCCTCAGCGAAGAACTTGGCCAGGAACCCCACGCTATGTAACGCCAGAGCAAGAATACCTGCGATGGCGCCAAATCCGAACGCCAACACCAGAAAGAGCGCGCTGATCAGCTCCGGGACAGCACGCAGGAACGAAATGAAGCTGCGCGCGATTGCATACAGTGCCGAGTGGGGGGTGAAATTGCGCGCGGCAATCCAGGACAATGGCAGGCTCATCAATACGGCAAACAGGCTGGCCCATATGGCCATCTCCACCGTTTCCAACATCTTGCCGAGCGTAAAGGTCAGATATCCGGCAGGCTCGACGAGAAATGTTTTTTCCACAGTCGTCGTTGTCATCTGCATGGTCTCAGGGTCCAGCGCAGATTCTTCCACTCGCTCAGTTTCGAGACGTGAAAACAGAGGAAGGCGCGCCGGATCGAAATCGTCGATCAGGGATACCGGTGTTCGCTCCGCGATGGCGATCGGGTACATCTGTTGAGTGACGCTGCCGATGCCCCGCCCGATCTGGGACGATTCCTTCAATCCTACACTTGCCTGAAGAAATTCACCCAATTGGCTGGAAAGCCGGTGCAGTTCGATCCGATGAGCAGAAACGGACAGTAGCACGAACGCAACCACAACCGTCAGAACAGTCTTCCAGCCAAAAGCCGGGCGCACGCGCCAATGCGCAGCGTCCACACGTCCGGTCACCGCGCTCTCTGACATATCAGGCTACCGCCATTGAAAGAGAAAAGCCTTCACGTTCCGCGCCAAAGATGCGGGCAAGCATGTCCTGGCTGAGCTGGCTTGGTGGACCGTCAAATACGATCCGCCCCTCACGTAACCCGATGATGCGGTCAGCATAGGTGCGAGAGAGGTTAATCTGGTGTAACGAACAGAGAACTGCTGCGCCCTGCTCCTCTGCGCACCGGCGGAGCAGCCCCATGACATCCTGCGCCGTTTGCGGATCGAGACTGGCAACCGGCTCGTCTGCCAGGATCAGTTTTGGAAAATTGATCAGAGCACGGGCTATGCCGACACGCTGCTTCTGGCCACCGGAAAGACCGCTCACCGGCCGGTTCACATGCCCCTCTTCCAGACCGACGTGCGCAAGCAAACCGCAGGCTCTATCCTGAACAGACTTTGAATAGGCTTGGAACAACACTCGCCACATTGGCAAATCAGGCACCGTGCCGGCCATGACGTTCTGCGCCGCCGTCAGGCGTGCTGAAAGGCCAAAATCCTGATGCACCATGCCGACATTGCGGCGTAGGTTGCGCATCGTTCTCGGCGAGAGTTTCACCCCGCCGACATCAATGAATCCCGCGTCCAGTGGGGTTAGACCGATAACCGAGCGCAGCAGTGTGGTTTTACCGGATCCAGACGCACCGAGCAGAACACAGAAGCTCCCCGGCTCAATCCGCAGAGACACACTGTCAAGGACAGTTGGACCGTCCGCAAAGGTCTTGCACGCGGCATCAACCGTCAGAACTGCCTGGGGGCCTATTGAACAGGATCGCGTATTGTTCATTCGGTTCAATCAGGAGCCGGACTTGAGCAAAATGGCGGCTTGATAGTCGGTGTCGATAAAGCCGATCGTACTTGCCATTGCTTCGAACAGTTCATCGGAAACATCTGTGTTGTAACGATCCACCTGTTTGCCACCATAGCCCCGGATGGACTCTGGCCGGATACCAGGCATCTCATGAACACTCCCAAGAGAAGACCTGAGAGAAGCCTTCACAGACGGCGACAATCCCGGATGCATCGCAATGGGGGGATTCGGAATTGGGTCCGACTTAATCAGCAGGCGGAATCCTGACGCGCTAAGGCCACCCTGATTTACCGCCCGCTCAAACGATATGAATGATGCGCCAGCAGCATCGACCAGGCCATTCTGCAGCGCCAGCAGGCTGTTAGCGTGGCTCCCCGTAATACGAACAGCATCAAGATCCCGAAGCGGATCAACACCGGCTTTCGATAACATCGCCAGCGGGTAGGAAAAGCTGCTTGCCGAGTGCTGTGATCCAAGCGCTATGGACTTTCCGATCAGATCATCTGGAGTGTCGATCCCGGAATCCCGGGACACAAAGACACCCGCATAATAGGTCGAACTGCCGTCTCGTTCTTCAATGGCTAAAAGGTCTGCGCAGCCGCGCTTGTGCGCTTCCACATAAGACACAGGCCCGAGCCAGGCAATTTCCGCCTGGCCAGCGCACATGCCTTCGATAACCGCAGAATAGCTTTGCCCGGTCTGGACATCGAAATGGATTCCGCTGGTGCGGGTTATTGCATTGAACAATGGGAGAAAATCGGCCCGCGTTCCATCTTCTGTCCCGCCATCCGCCGGAATTAACAGCACACGGAGCGGACTGCCCGCCGCGCCGGTACGCTCAGCACTGGCCGGGAATCCGCCTAGGCAAAAACCCATCAGGACGATCAGGAGCATTCCCAGACGCATGTCAGACCCCTCTCAATCCAGGCAGCGCCCCCTTGTGCGCCGCAACAATACTCAGGATCTTCGATAACAGCCGCTTGTGACATTGGTGTAACGGAGTCAGTGCATTCTTGACCTTTCTTGAACTAAATTCAATTAATGTGATACGAACCTTAGGAAGCGATCAATGTCCGAGAGCAAACCCAAACGCAAAGCCGCAACCAAAAAGCGCGGCGACGTTCCAATCGTCGACAATGTGATGACGCGGATCCGGGTGCGTCACGCTTCTCTCGGTCCAAGCACTCGCTCCATAGCTGATTTTATCCTGGAGAACCCCCGCCAGGTAGTCGGCATGTCCGTCACCGAACTTGCTGAAGCAACGGGTGCCAGCGACGGAAGCGTCATCAACCTTTGCCGCCAGCTGGATTTGTCCGGTTTTCAACAGCTCAAACTCAGCCTAGCCCAGGAAGTCGTTCAGCCCGTCCAGTTCATCCACGAAGACCTACGTCCCTCGGACACAACACCGACCGTATGCCGGAAAACCTTCCACGCCGGTATTCAGGCCTTGCGTGACACGCTCTCGATTCTGGATGCCGATGCTGTCGACGAAGCTGTCCGCATTATCCGCGCGGCCGATCGTGTAGAAATATATGGCATTGGTTCCTCCGCCCCCATTGCAGAGGACGCGCAGTATCGCATGCTGCGGATCGGCATTGATGCCAAAGTCGTCGTGGACAGCCACATACAGGCGATCAGCGCCTCACGTACGGGACCGAAAGTGGCCGTGCTGACCATATCTCACTCAGGCGCGACGCACGAAACACTTGCCGCGACACGCCTCGCCAAAGAGGCTGGCGCCAAGACAATCATCGTCACGAACTTCTCCAGTTCGCCCCTGCAAGCCTATGCAGACGTGAAACTTTTCACCATGGCTCGCGAGACCAAGTTCCGGACCGAGGCCATGACCAGCCGCATCGCGCAGCTTTGCGTGCTTGACGCGCTGATCGCGGCGCTCGCCCTCGCCGATTATGACCGCGCGACCGACACACTCCGGAAAACATTCGATGTTTTGTCCTTGAAGCGCTTCTAGAAACTGACTTCCCGAGCTAGGGCCTCCAGCACACCCGGTTCATCCGCACGAACCATCAGGGAATGCATGCCTAATCCCTGCGCCCCCGCCAGATCGGTGGCAGGATTATCCCCCAGCATGACAACCATCTCAGGTGAGAGATCGAGCGCACGGCAGGCTTTCAGATACAGCCCGGGCTTCGGCTTTCCTACGACCTCCATATCCACAGCATCGAGATTTACGCACGATCCGAGTGCTGACAGGAGCGCCCCTGTCTCTGGCTTGATCCGCCCTTCGGCGCCGGGATGCGTGAGATCCGGATTTGCAACAATCAGGCGCGCACCCTTCCGAAGCGCATTCGCAGCGCGCTCCAGTCGGCTATAGCTAAACCGCGTATCCCGTAGCAGGACAACCACATCCGCTTCATCCCGGTTCAGCCGAATGCCAGTATTGCGAGCGACAGCCCGCATACGCGGATGCGCCAGAACCATGACATCGACCAACCCCGCCTTGGACGCGCGATCAATTGCCTCGACACCCGCCAGCACGATTTGTTCACGCTGCATGGTAATGCCGGAACTGGAAAGTATCTCCAGGAAGTCATCCACGGTATTGGTGGAATTATTCGATACGATGGCTGCCCGGGTCTGGTGCGCCCGCAGAAAAGCGGCGGCTGACTCGGTCAATTGATTGTCGATGGCACAGCAACCATCCCAGTCGATAAGGAAGCCTCTGGCCGATTGCGCAACGTGCGCGATCTCGGCCGATGAGGCGGGCAAAAAGCCATGCGCCATGCAATTCACTCCAGAACTCAATCCGATATTTGAATTTTTCTCAATTACAAACCAAGTCTAATGTAAATACTATTCATATCAATTTTATTCAAAGTTCACAGAAGTGTTGCGATGGCTGTCTAGATCGGCGGCGTGGCGAGTGCGGTCAACCGACCGCCCGCGCCCGGCTCGTCGATGTCCGGCGGGTGATGGGGTTATTTGGAGACACCAGCCATGAAACAGAAACTGAAAAGCAGCGTAAAATTCTGCTTGAGCGCACTGATGGCGTCGAGCGTCATTCAGGTTGCGATTGCAGAACCGGAGCCGGATGGGGGTGATACACGCCGACTCGAAACAATTCGCGTCGAAGGCCAGGCCGTCGACGCTCTGACATCTGACATTGCTGTCGACTTTGCCGAGTTTGGCACCCAGGTCCAGCTGATCAGCTCTGAAGAAATTGAAACCGGCGGCTTCACCAATTTTGGCGAACTCGCGTCCGGCCTGATCCGCGGCGCCAACATCGGCTACTCGCCGGATGAAGGTGAGTTTACCATCCGTATCGATGGCGGCACCGACCGGGACACGCTGCTCCTGGTGGATGGCGTCCCCTATTTCGACCGGTCTTCCCCGCTGGAAGACCTCTGGCCCGCGACGGCCATTGATCCTCGCATGATCGATAGCGTGGAAGTCTACCGCGGCGGTAACAGCCTTTACTTCGGCTCCAATGGCGGCCTCGGCGTCGTCAGCGTTCGCACCAAGGAGCCTGATGGCACCACCAAAGGTCAGTTCGGCGTGTATGCAGGCGCCTTCAAGACGCGCGAAATCTACGGAAACATGTCCCTGCCGCTCGATAAGGACGGCAAGCACTCCATCCTCGTGTTCGGCCGCTCCTATGAAACGGATGCCCACGAGCTGTTCAGCAAGGAAGCTTATGGCGACAACGTCCTGGCCCTTGGCGGACGTCATGAATTCCCGTACAGCTACAATAGTCTGGGTCTGAAGTATCTCTGGCAGATCGGACCGGACACAGAGTTCCGCGCCGGCGCGACTTACTCGACCATCGACTTCCGCGATTCCTTCCCGCAAAGCACGGTATTCCAGCCGAACTTTACGGAATTCCCGATCTATAACGCGGCCTTCAAGCACCGCTTTAACGACAAGCTCAAGATCAATCTGGAAGCGCACTACCAGGATCCGCAGCTGAAGAACAACGAGATCGACGCCCGCATCTGTCAGATCCCGCGTCTTGGCGACCTGCCATCCGACATCCAGGCAATTGCAGCAGATCAGGGCATCACGGGCTTCTCGACTGCCGCAGCTTTTGAAGCCTTTGCTGCATCAGTACCGGGCCTGCCAGCCGGCTGTGTGACCAACCCCTACGGCAGCGCCGGCAGTGCGGGTGATGACAACTGGAACGGTGGCAGCAGCTACTACATCAACCAGGATCCTGACAGCCCGTTCTACGGCCAGCCCTACGGTACGATCGAGAACCCGTTCCCGATTGGCGCCCCTATCGGCTATGTCGTCCAGTCCACTGCGTCCTTCGGTGACGGCGGTCTGACCAAGGGTTTTGGCACCACTGACCAACGTGAATCCGGTTATGTCGACTATGGATTCAACGCCCGGGCCACCTACACGCTGAATGACTATGTTGAAATCGTCGCCGGTGTTCAGAACACCAGCTACAAGGACAATTCGGACGACTCCTTCGGGGTACGCGATGTGAAGCTGACCAGCACAGGTGTCTATGGCGACCTGCGCCTGTCCCTCCCCGTTCTTGAAGGCTTCAGCGGTTCGTTCGCGGCCCGTCAGGACTTCAATGACAATTTCGATGACCAGTCCGTCTGGAAAGTCGGCCTGCGCCAGAACTTCGGCTACGGCCTCTATGCTCGCGGCTCGGGCGGCACATCCTACAGCCTTCCGAAGATTGACGAGATTGGTGCGTTCGGTGCCGGTGCAAACATCAACCCCGGCCTGCAGCCGCAGGAAGTCGACGCGTTCAACGTGGGTGCCGGTATCGACGGTGACATCTTTGGCGGCACGTACAACGTCGAAGTCGGCTACTTCGAAACAGACATCAAGAACCTGTTCTCCAGCCGTGCTGTCGGCGCTGTCTGCCTCGAATATGCCAACGATCTGACAAATCCGCTGTTCGATAACCTGACCAACGACACGGCCGCTATCGAACAAAACCGTCGGAACATCATCGCGCCGGATGACTTCTGCTCTACCGCAGCCAACGGTCTTTCCGATCCGGGTGAAACGGTCGCCGTCAATGCTCTAGCCAATCAGGACATCAAGGGCTTCACCATCGACGTCGCGTTCGACTTCGATAAGTGGCAGGCAGACTTCAGTTACACCGACATGGAATCGCTGGAGCCAAACCCGGTCTACGGCACTCTGGCTCGTCTGGATGGCACATCGACCAATCTTGACTTTGTGATCCCGGGTGCTGCGGGCAATTCAGAGCTCCGTCAGTCTTCGGAACGTCCTGAATGGACCCTGTCGGGCCTTGTCACCTACACGCCGAACGAAAACTGGGTGTTCTCACTGAACCCGCGTTGGCAGGGTCCTGAATGGGCTTATGCTGGGACCAGCCTGGCCCGCCTTGTCGACACCGATGGAAATCGTGTTGTCGAGGACATGAACTTCGGTGACTACTTCGTCCTGAACGGTTCGGTTCAATACTTCATGGGTGATGAAAAGCAGCACCGCTTCCTGATCCGAGGCGTGAACCTGCTTGGCGAAGATTATTTCGAGCGCGCATCCGGTGGGTCCACCTATACCCGTGACCGGGCAGTTGTCCGGGGCGAGATCGGTCCGAACGACAGCGCTTACTACAGGCAGTATGGCTGGAACGGTAAACCGCGGTCTTTCTGGATCCAGTACGAGTACTCGTTCTAACCACACTCAGGACCCGGCCAGTCTTTCCCCGCTGGCCGGGTCTCCCTTGTTTTGGGACGGGAACATTTCTACCAGTGAAAGGCACCCCGGACAAACCAGTTTCCCCCGGTGAATCCAAATGGCGCGAACGTGTTGTACATGTTCGACCCATTGATCTCGCTCGGCTCATTGATCTGCTCAGGATATGTGTTGAGTAAATTGTTCGCCCCGGCATAAACGGTGAAGTTTTCCGAAAGGGCGTAGCCGATTTCGAGGTCTGCGATCCATTCCGGGTCCACATCATAATCCTCATCCGGATTTGTTGCATTACGGACCATATAACGGCCGAAGCGTGTTGTCCGGAAATTCGTCTTGAACGGACCATACTCCCAGCCAACGCCAAGACTGATCTTGGAATCGGGAATAGTGTCCGTCAGGGCTGCCCGCTTGCTCCGGTCAAATATATCAATACCCCCCAGCGCCTCCAGCTCAGGCGGATTCTCGACGATTCCGCGTATATCTGTTTCGTTCCTGTTGAACCCGCCGATAAATCTGAAGCTGCCATACTCCGTATGCGCTCGGTAAGTCGCAACAATATCGAGTCCGCGCGTACGCGTGTCGATGGCATTTGTATAGTACTGTCCACTAATCCCTGGCGAGAGCTCATTTGCGACGAGCAGCGCCTGGATCTGATCGCCAATGGTTGTGATGCCGTCCGCTGAAAGGCGCGTGTCCAATGGAGAGAACGTGGAAGTTACAACGATCCGGTCATCCAGATCGATCTGGTAAGCATCCACCGTCACCGAAAGGTTCGAGTGTGGGGTCAACGCGAATCCAAAGCTTGTATTCCTCGACGCCTCCGGTTTCAGCGGAGACGCCCCAAGGGCACGGGCTGCAACCGAATTGACCGGCAGATTCTTGAGCAACAAAAGCTCGGCTTCTCCATCGCCATCCAGATCCCGGAACTGGCTGGTGGTCGAAGCATACGCTTGCTGGGCCAGAGACGGCGCGCGGAACCCGGTATTGAAAGACCCTCGGAGCGCGAGCCAATCAGTCACAGCATACCGGCCGCCGGCCTTGTAAATAATCTCATCGCCGGCAGCGTCATCAAAATCTTCGTATCGCAAAGCCGCATTCAGGAACAAGTTTTCCGATGGGCTCCAGCCCAGTTCGCCATATGCGCTGAGGTTTGTTCGACGGATTGCGCCTGAATCATCCGGACGGAAGCCGGGCGTCGCCTGGGCCCCCGGCGGAAGAAGCTCGCCGGCAAAGGGCTGCCCCTCCGGTCGGACATAATCTCCAGCGATCCAGCTAGCTTCTTCCCCTTCTTCGATTTCATATCTTTCGAGCCGGTGCTGAAGGCCGAAGGAGACCTGTATTGTCCCCGCCCTGTACAGCTCCTGCAGCTTCGTCACATCCAGCGCATTGACCCATTCAGAAGAGATGAGGTGACCAATATTAAACTGGGTTGGACTGGAAGGCCCGAGACTGGCATTGAGCCCATTGGTATTCTCCCATTCGGTAATGTCGGTGCCAAAGCCCGACGATATATCCCAAGCCCAGCCGTTTGCAGATTCCCCCCGGAAACCGGCAACCAGTTCAAAGTCATCTTCCTCGATCACCAGGCGCGGACGAAACCCATCCGGATAAACTTCCGGCAGCGAAACAATTCTGTTTGGTGCACGGAATGACCAGTTTAACTCGGACTTTCGAAACCCGTATGTCCCGAAAGAATAGAATTCCATATCTGCGAAATCATAGCTGAAGTTCCCGCCGAAAATATGCGAGATCTGCGGAAATGCCCCATAGTTCTGCGTGATCATACGATCGATTGTCGCTTCCCGCGGATCGCGCGCGCCACCTTCCAGCAGCGGGTAAAGATTGACACGGTCCGAGATCGGCACAGCCCTGTTGGATTCTTCCCGGCTCATGAAATTGTAGAACAGGTTAAGGCTGCCGGATTGTCCAATGGATATGCCGTTTCCAGCGGACACGGTGAAGAACTCACCATCATTACGGTCAAAGTTCTGCCCTGCGCTGATCGAGAGATCCCCGTCGTCGGGGTCATCCTTGAGGATGATATTGATGACACCAGCAATCGCGTCAGAGCCATATTGAGCCGCAGCCCCGTCTCTCAGAACTTCGACGCGGGAGATCGCTGACGACGGGAGCATATTGAAGTCGGCACCGGCCGCGCCATTGTAGAGCGAAGACACCGAGTTGATCAGAGCGGTCTTGTGCCGACGCTTGCCATTCACAAGAACCAGCGTGTGATCGGGGTTCAATCCTCGCATACCGCCACTCGCGATTATGCTTGCTGTACCACCGCCACCACGGGTCGGCAGGTTGAAGGACGGGATCAGGTAGCGGAATGATCCATAAATGCCGGTTGAACTGCCTTGCTGCATATCCTGATAGGTCAAAACATCGATGGGAGTTGGGCTGTCGGTTACTGATCGAGGCGCACCTCTGACCCCGGTTACAACAACCGTATCCTGAGTACTTGGTCCTTCTTCGATCTCAGTTTCCGGAACCATAGGGATATTCAAAGGAGAGGGTTTTGGCTCGCCGACTGGAACAGGAGGGGGCGGCGGTGGAAGTTCCACAGCTTCCGGGGTGCCCCGTTGCAAGGTCAACGCACCATTATCAAGTTTTTCGACCTCCAGACCGGTGCCCTTGAGGAGCATTGTCAAGGCCGCTTCATGGTTCAGTCGGCCTTTGACCCTGTGAGATGTTTTGCCTTCCAGGATCCCGGAAGGCACCACAATTACTATCTTGGATTGTTCCGAGTACGCCATAAGGGCGTGCGCAAGTGGTTGCGCATCGATCTCGTAATAAGATGGTTTTGCGCCTGCAGGATCAGCAAATACTGGCGCCCCCTGAAGGATAAACAGGAACACCACGCCAGCCAGACCAGCTCTGCTGAGCGGACTTCTGACCTCTGGCATTCTCTACTCACCCCTCAAACTTCGAAAAGGCTCCGAATTGCCCGGCCTGAACGTTAACAATGACTCTGTGATGAGAGCGTCTGTGCTGCCGTGATGACAACGCCTAGTGAACGATCGTGCCTTGGAAAATATGTCCGCCAGGCCGGGCAAACGCACCAGTGCAAAGCCGGCGTAATGGCAATCGATTGCTCCACGCGCGGAAAATGCGCGCCCATGTCCATATTTTTGTCAGAGTGTTCCGGGCGATCTCAGCTGGCCGGAAGAAAGACTACTTTGGAGGGATCGGCGCGGTCTATCGACAGGGGATACGAAGCTTCCAGCGCAAAAAGAAACTGGTCGACATTATCCGATCCAAAGGCAGCGGTGACACGAACCTCGCCCAACGCGGAATCCGAGAAAACGAAATTGCGATCATCATAGCGGTGCAGGTCTGCAACAATGTCATCGAGACTGACATCGTCATATGCCAGCCAGCCCGATCGCCAGCTCGCGGCCTTTTCAGGGTCAATCGTTTCAATCTGGCGTTGGTCCTGGCCGATCATCGCGGTCACCTTGTCGCCGGCCGTCAGCACGTCTTTCACGAGGGTGCCGTGACGTTTTTCGGTGGCTTCGGGGTTCCGGGCCTTGATGACCTCCACCACACCTTCAACCACCGACACCATCACCGAACTGGACGACTGGCGGACATCGAATTGCGTTCCGACGACGCGCACCAGCCGATCACCGGCCTGAACATAAAATGGATGGCTCTTGTCGGGGGCGACGTCGAAGAAAGCTTCACCTTCCTCAAGCGCGACGGTTCGCAGACCATCTTCGAACTTGTATTCGATCCGGGACCTGGCGCCCAATGTGACGACAGTGCCATCCGGCAGGGTCACGGCACGGATCTCGGCGACCTGGGTCTCAATCGCGGGCAAAGCCGCTGCCTGCAGATTTTCGACGGTACTCGGCCGCTCATGGAGCGACACACCGACTGTGGCCGCCAGGACCAACGCCGCGGCCATGACGCCGCCTGCCACAGCGCGGATGGGTGAAAAGGAGCGCTTTGGCGCTGCGTGCGTCTGCAAAGCGGTTTCGACCCGTCCGCCCAGAGCCCTTTCTGGCACACCGCAAGGCAGCCCAAGGTCCATCATGATCTGCTCATAGTCATGGAATGCTTGGGCATGATCAGCGTTCGCAGCCAGCCAGGTTTCGAACTCTGCGAGCTTGTCTGCCGTGGCATAACCGGAATTCAAGTATACGACCCAGGACCGCGCCTGCGCCTCCACACGTTCGGTGTAGCGTTTGTTTTTATTGGAATCTGGCCGCACCAAACTCAAACTTTCCTCCCGAACTGCTAGCGCTTCAGCGCTTGCGACAGACTGGCGAGTGCCTTGTCCATTTGCCTGTAGACATCGCCATAAGACCATCCCGTTTCATCGGCAATCTGCTGATAAGTATAGTTATACCGCCGCCGAAGAGTCAGGATGACCTGTTGCTTGTGAGGCAATGTTTGAAACACTGCATTGATGACTTCAAAACGCTCTTTCTCAAGTAGGACGCGCTCAGGAGACAAATCATCCAGCTGAGGGCCAGAATTTTCAGCCAGCACCGCCTTTGCGTAGTCGAGGTGACGCCCTGAGCGGCGTTTCTGGTCTAAAATGATGTTGCGAGCCGTTACGAGCAGGAAAGCCCGCGGATTTCTGACGCTTTGCGGTTCTTCCAAAGCGGCAAAGCGAATGAAAGCCGCCTGTACTGCATCTTCCGGTTCCGGAGGCCCCGCCCCGAACATGCGTCTCAGATGACCACAAAGGTCCTGCCAGTAAACGCGGTAGAGCTGCTCGAAGTTTGCCGCGTCATTTAATGCCACACGGTCGCCAGCGCTCAGCGCATCCTGATTGGATGAAAGGGATTTCGTATTGGACTTGCTCAACACCCTGCTCACAGCTCAACACCCGACCGGACATAGCCATCCCGAAGAGGCGGAAAGAAACAAGCGAGATGAGGACCGGCGTTGGCAAATGTCTGCACTTGCGCAGATCTGAAGCAATCGTGCGGATCGAATGCCAATTTTCGTTTCCTTGCCCGGCTGATATCGGAGCCGACGGGCGCGCCAACAGGACACAAATACGGTCCACCCTCGCACTCCTGCGAAGATGGACCGTATTCGAAAATCACGACATTGGGTCTGACCGGAACCTATTCCGGTTTGGTGTAGACGATCTCTCCGTTTTTCATCACTTCACTGACGCTCAAAGTGTTGGCAATATCTGCTAACGGGTCGGCATCCAGGATGGTGATATCGGCAAGATAGCCCGGCGCAATCTGACCCAGTTGATCGCCGACACCGATTGCCTCAGCGGCCTGACTTGTCGCCAGCTTCAATACGGTTGCATTGGGCACACCAGCTTCGGAATAAACTGCAAGCTCATCATGAAGTGAAGCACCATAAGGCACGAACGGGGAGTCCGTGCCGGCAACTATTTTGCCGCCATTCTCGATGATTTCTACCAATGCATCCTGACCGGCCTGAACGAATTCCGAACCTGCCCGCTTTCCCATCGCGAGCGTGGGAGTGACATACATTCCCGATTGCGAAATCAGGGCAATCACATCCTGATAGGAATGTCCGTTCAGAGAGCTCTTCAGGGAATATCCACGACGACTGGTGGCTCCGAAATGTTCCATCTGGTCAACGCCATTCGCGACAGCAGGATACAATTCATGCCCGGTAACCGGGATTCCGGATTCATGGGAAAGTTCGATCACCTCTTTCTGAATCGTATAATCCTGCCGCACATAGCTCTTGTAGAGGTCCAGCTTGAGTTCGGTAGAGAGGCGGACGGAATTGGCGGCCTCTTCCACCGTGCCGACTGTTTCGGAAACGCCGTATGATACTCTCGCCCCCTCGTTCAGCGGTCCGGCTGTGAACACCCGTGGCGCAGACCGGCGGCCGGCATCTGCCGCTTCCCGGCGTTCGACCGCGTGATAGGGGTCATCGCCTGTCTCACGCACGGTTGTGATGCCATACTTGAACCAGATATCGCCAAGCGCCTTTCCTTGTGTGATCGACTGGTGTGTATGGCTCTCGATCAGGCCTGGAATGACATACTTGTCTGAAGCGTCGACCAGCGTCCCGACGAGTTCGGCTGTTCCCGCTGGCTCGATGGAACTGATGACACCATCCTCAACAATGATATCCACATTTTCGAGATATTCACCTGCAGCCACGTCGAACATATGGCCAGCGCGGATCGTGTAGTCTTCGTCCGGCATATCACGGTGCCATTCAGGCTTGATGTCGAGCGTGCTTGTTTCGCCGGTAGTTCGATCGAACAACATGATGTCCGCGCCGTCGATGTAGATCAGTTTGGTTCCATCAGTTGACCAATTCGGATTTTCCCCGGCTTCGGCGACCAGAGAAATTTCCCCGAGGCTGCCATCTGCAGTCAGAGGCGCCATATAAAGAGCCCCCTGATAACGATACACGATCATGCCGTCAGACGACCAGGCGGGGCGGTTCCATTGGCGCCGTCCGAGAGAGGCATCCATGCCTTGTGGTGCCACCCATTTGGTCTCACCTTCACCTGAAGCAGGCATCAGGAGAAGGGCATTGTAGCCTTCACGGAACCTGTTGGTTTGCGGAAGACGACTAACCACGAGCACAGTATTCCCATCACTCGACCACGCGGGTGGGCTAGGCCCAAAAATCGGTTCGGAAATCACTGTCTCGCTGCCGGTAGAGACATCAACGATATTAACTGTCGCGCCGAGGAAGATTGTGATGAGCGCATCTGACAAGTATGCAATACTCGACCCATCCGGCGACCAGATCGGAGAGTTGGCAGGGCGACTTGCATCAGTTAGCTGAGTAAAGGAACCTGACGCAACTTCCAGCAACCAGACATCAGACTTGCCACCCCGGTCGCTGACGAACGCAATGCTTGAACCGTCGGGTGACCAGCTGGGAGACATGTCAATAAAATCATCATCGGTAAGCTGCTTTGTCTCGCCGCTCTCCAGGTCCGCCATCCAGAGGTCCCCAACCGCCGTGAAGACAGCGCTTTTGCCATCAGGAGACAGGGTGGGGTCAATCACACCAAGTGCCGGCTTCGCTTTCCTAGATGTGAGATCATAAACCCGGCGCTTATAGGGTGTTCGGTTCAACTCAACTGTGGCTGAAAAATCGATGTTCGTTGGCGCTTCAGCATCGGGCGCGATGACATTCACCTTGCCGTCAGCTGTGTACAGTACCGAACCGTCTGAAAGCACGGACGGCCGGAACGGGAACACATCCCCTCCTTCCACCAACAATTTTGCGTCGGAACCATCCGTGAAGGCCTGGGTAACCAGCCCCTCTCGTCCCAGAAGACCCGCAATAAAGAGAGACTCGCCGTCTGGCGCCCAGACAGGCGCACCAAGTGTATTCGCCGTATAGGCTATGCTGAACTTCTCTTCCGTATCAATATCCCGGACAACCAGTGCATCCATCTGACCATCGATAACGAATGCGAGTTTCGAACCATCCGGAGACAGGACTGGGTACACTGCGTTACCAAAGCCTGAGAAGTAAGGTGTCAACGGCGTCTCGTAGCCGGTTTCATCTGCGACAGTCAGCTGCTTCGGCTCGGCGTCTTCTTCGAGCGTAAGGGACCAGACCTGATAACCCCCTTCAGTATCGGCAGAATAAAGAAGGCTACTGCCATCGGGCGTGAATGATGGGTAACGTGCATCAGAAGGGCCAAAGGTTCGTTGGGTTAGATCCGATCCGTCAGGCTTCATTGTCCAGATCGTGAAGCCATTCTCCGCATAGGTGTAGAATGCGATCAGAGAGCCGTCCGGTGACCAGGCCGGCTCATGCGAATCCAGTTCTGCTGGTGTCAGCGCTGTCGCTTCACCACCTTCCGCAGGCAAGGACCACAGAACGCCCTGCAGCGCCAGGATCAGCATGCTGCCGTCGGGCGACATCGCCGCTGACATATTGGTTCCCTCTGTCATCTCAACGTCGATAAGCACGGGACCGGAGGCGGAAGCCTCCACCTTGCTTTCGGTCTCAGCTGTTTCACCCGGGCTACTGCAGCCAACCAGAACTGCCGACGCGAACACAAGAACTGCCCCGGCTGATTTCAATCGCATTTTATAACTCACGTTGATCTCTCCCAATTTAGAACCTTAAAACCTTAAGTCCGCTATTACCTAACGAGTACGGACATTAACTAGCCTTACCAGCCTGCCGCCATCGCCATCCGTCGAGGATCGGCCCCCGCCATGACAGCGCCGTTTTCATATGCTCGCACCCCCTGGATGCTTCCGATCGCGTAAGGTCCTACATAATCTGCCATGTGTCCCAATGCCTTTAGACCAGAGAGGCATTGCGACGAGAATCTCGATTCCAGCTGCAAGAAGCATTTGGCGCCCGGCAGGTAGAAGTTCGGGTCAGCCTTCACCGCAAAGCGCGGTGCCTCAATCGCCTCCTGAATTCCCATGCCATGATCGATCAGGCTCATCAGAACCTGAAATTCACTTTGTCCGATCGTTTCTCCGCCCGGCGTTCCGAATGCAGCCCAAAGCTTGGAATTATTCATGACCACGACCGGGGAGTTGTTGAGGATCGGGATCTGTCCCGGCGCGACAAAATTCACGTTGTCTTCGTAGGGCGACGTCGACCCCAGGCGCATCCCATTGTTCAAAAGGAAGCCTGTACTGCCCGCGATCACACCGGCGCCGAAACCGCCGCCAAGCGTTGTGGTCACAACGATCGTGTTCCCTTCTTCATCAACAACGGTCAGACTTGTCGTATCGCTATATCGGGCGTCGTCGTCAGGCGTGCGCGTTGCCGACACCGGCGGAGCAGGTGCAGATGGGTCGTAACGCCGGAAATCCGTAACCTCAGGGAACGGCAAAGCCAGCGAAGGGTTTATCATGGCGCCGCGATCCGCAGCGTATGCTTTTGATACCATCGCCGCGACCGGCACGTCGGCAAATTTCGGATCCGCCGCATAGGCATAGATGTCGGCCTTGGCATGCTTGATGGCTTCGGCTTGCAGATGCAGCAGCTGCGTACTTCCCGGCTTGAGTGAGGACACGTCAAAGCGCTCTACAAGATTGGCTTGCATACAAACTTCGAGTCCGCCGCGGGAGGTCAGGGGTGTCGAATAGACTTCGTATCCTCGATAGGTCGTTTTTACCGGGTCTGCCCACTCAGCGTTGTAGGCAGCCAGGTCGGCTTTTCTCACCCAGCCACCGACTTCGCGGAAAAACCGATCAAGCTCAGCCGCAATTGGGCCGTTGTAGAAATACTCTCTTGCCGCAAGCAGTGCGGTATCGCGATCACCACCGCCAGCCAGAACCTTTTGTTCTTCTGCGACCAGCGACTCGAACGTTCTGGCGAGGTTTTCATTGGTCAGAATCTGGCGCGGCTTTGGTGTCTTCCCACCCGGCAGAAATACTTCCGCCGTGGTCGGGTGCATCTGCAAGCGCCCCTGCATGTACTCTATGATCCGGGCAATGGAGGGATCTATCGGATGGCCGTTTCTGGCCAAATCAATTGCTGGCGCAATTACATCCCCCAGAGACAGGCGCCCATGCTTGCGAAGCAGTTCGATCCAGCCGTCAAATGCACCGGGGGTCGTGGCGGCCTTTACCCCCCAGTCAAATGCTTTGGGATCGCTCTTCGGATCTAGTGCGAAAGGTGCCGCGCCGCCGAATTTCAAGGCTCTGACCTGACCGCTCGGCTTGTCATAGACTGTCGCAAATCCGTTCCCGGCAATACTGGAAGCCCACGGCTCGACCACATTGAGAACAGCCATTGTCGCGACCGCAGCATCGCCGGCTGCGCCACCTTGCATGAACATCCTCAGACCAGCCGACGCAGCGAGCGGATGACCTGCCGTGACGACGCCGCGCGGACCCGGGGTCTCGACGCGATGCGCCGCAACGTTCAGGTCACCGCTTTCGGGTGCGTCCGGCGGCCGAACTGGTTCCAGGGACGCAACACCTGAATTTGCCGCGTCTACCGGAGACACACATGCAACAGCAACGCCACTTGCGGCAATTGCGCCCGCAGTCAGAAATTTCCTACGGTCCAGACCATGAGCATCCGTATGCTCAAGCTTGTTTCGATCAGCGTTACTTTGCTCTGTGAGCTTTTTCATGAATCCCTGAGCTCCCCTTCAACACCCCATCGCCAATCGCGATGGATGGCTGATGATCAAAGCATGCAGATGAAACCAGGGTTCAGCGGTTGACAAGCAACCACCACCCCGGGACGAAAGTCCGGGGTGGCACGATTGCACCGCCCCGGACTCCATTCGGAGACCAATCCTTCTTAGAAGGATTTTTTCACATTCACATACCAGTAGCGCGGCAGCGGCTGATACAGGGACGAGAGATAACCGTAGGTATCAGCCAGCGGCGGATCTTCGTTGAACGCATTCCGCACACCAACACGAATGGCTGTGCCGTCTGTCCAGGTGTCGTTCTCGACTGTATATTGGCCGTAGAAATTCCAGGTCATATGGTCTTCGATCGGCCATGGACCATAGGTCGAGCTGCTGACGCTCGTCTGGAAAACTTCGCTGGTGTATTGCGAGAACGCACCGAACTTCCAGTTCGCGATGTCATATGCCATCGACATGGAATATTTCCACTCCGGACGCCCGTTCTCCTGGATCAGGCTACCACCGCCGGTGACAGTGACATACGGATTAACCGTTCCGTCAGCCAGTCCTTCCAGAAGAGCCGCAGCTTCAGCCGTCGGGCTCTGATAGTAGGTGTCCAGATAGGTGGCATTGAGATTGACCGAAAGCTCACCCGGACCAACCGGGACATCCCAATACGCACCATAGTCGATTCCTTCGACCTTGAGCGGCGAAAGGTTGGTGAACCGGGCAATGACGTTGACCACATCGCCAACTGGCGTGAGTCCTGTGCCGGCAAAGTCCGCGATCTGCTGAGGTGTTGGGTCCGCACGGATTACGTTCGGGTTAGAGCTGCCCTGCAAACGAAGCAGATAGTCATACGACAGGGCGACAGAGTCATTCAGAAGGCCAATCGGGTTCTTCTGCTCAATGCTCCAGACATCTGCCGTGAGCGTGAGCGAACCGAACTTTTCAGGAATGAACTGAGGTTCGAACACCACGCCGTAGGACGAGCTTTCCGATTCTTCTGGTTCCAGTTCGGAGTTACCCGAGCGCAGGCTGGCAACCGTCACACCCAGCGTCGCACACTGGCTGAAGTCGGTGATCCGGCCTTGGCTGAGGGCTGCCTCACACTGGATGTAGTCCGGATAGCCATTGACGCGTTCCAGAAGCGGCGTGTTGACCACTTCAAGGTTCGGCGCCTTGAAACCCTCCGACCAGGATCCACGGAAGCGAAGACCGTCAATGACATCCCACGACATTGCGACCTTCGGCTTCGAGACTGACCCGACATCTGAGTAGTCCTCATAACGAGCCGCAGCCTGTAGATCGAGCGCCTGAACGAACGGGATGTTCATCTCAGGTGAGACCAGTGGCACAGCCAGTTCGAAATAGGCTGAAGAAACATTCCGGTTGCCTTTGACGTCCGGCGATGGGCTGTGTCCCATCAGGCTGGAGTCTGAAACGAGGTTCCCCGTGATCTGGTCATAGTAAGGCAGCGAGCCATCCTGGTGCGGATCGCGGTCGTCGTGATAGGTCTCACGACGGAACTCGATACCGCCAGCAACACCGATATCACCTGCCCAGATCGAGAACAGATCCGGCTTGGAAACTTTGAAGTCTGCCAAAGCAAGCGTGGTCTTGTTTTCACGAACCTGAGTGATGCGGAAACTGTCGATCGTTTCCTGCGAGTTGCAATCCGGAGCGCCGACATCCGGCACCGCCGGATCACCACCACAGAACGGGTTGTATGCGGTGGCGTCTGTACGGTTGATAGCCTCCTGGAACAGTCGCGAGTCATACCCGTCAGCAGAATCCTTCACGGTGGCTTCGGTATAGAGGATTGCAGAGTCCCAGTCCCATCCGAATGCATCACCTTTTGCACCAGCGAGGAGCCTGATCTGCTCGTTATCGACGACAACGTCACGTGTACCTGCATCCACGGCGCTGTAGGAGTTGATCACAAGATCCACGCCTTCTGCCGGAACGTTCGTGCTGAGCCCATCGATACGGTTTGCCGACCCAACAGGCCCCAGCGGGTTCCAGTATGCATCCGAAGCGATGTAGATCGGACCAGATCCCAGGGAACCACTGGAAGCAATAACCGCCTCTGACGTCGCATTGTAATAACCAACCTCGCCATACACTCGCAGGCTGTCGGAAACATCGTAGTTCGCGAAGCTGAACATGTTGAAGCGATCTACCGCCGGCAGCATGGTCAGCGTATCGAAAGTCTCCAGGTCGTCATGCCGCATATCTCTGTATGCAGATGTAAAAATGCTGCCTGCGCCATAACAAATGTCGCCACCGACATCGTACAGACACCCTGCACCAAAGTCCGTGGGCTGAACGTGGAAGGTGCCTGCCGCGTCAGTGAAAGCTGTGCCGTCTGCACTGATCTCACCAATAGACGTATCGACCGGCGTGAACTGCCCCCAGGGGCTCGTCCAGGTCGAACGGTTATCCCATGCGACGCCCGCCCAATTGGTGCCGTCGGTCAATGGGCGCATATCGGCGAGGTTGGTGTACTCCTGGTCAGAGCGCAGCAGGGAATCCCGCGTTGTGCCGCCGAGATAGACAGAGATGTTGCCTTTGCCGTTCGCGAAATCCGTGCCGTAGAGAATATCCCCGGTGAATTCAGTCAGGTTCGTCCCTTCGGCCAGTCCATATTGAAGATTGACATCCAGACCTTCGAAGTCGGACCGGAGGACGTTGTTCACAACGCCCGCAACAGCGTCGGATCCATAAAGAGCGGCGGCGCCGTCTTTCAGAACCTCAACGCGCGCCAGCCCCTGAACCGGAACTGCATTGACGTTGTAACCAAAGACCGGAGTTTGGTTGTCGGTCTGCGATGTCGGGTGGACCACCGAGCGGCGGCCATTGATCAGAAGCAGCGTATTGCCCTGGGCCAGACCACGCAGGCTGACCGTCGACACGTCACCCCGGGCAGCGTTTGAGTTGCCACCTCCGAGATAAGTGCCGTTGAAGGTAATATCACCGGCTGAGGGAACGGTCCGGAAGAGCTCTTCTGCGGAAACCGCGCCAGTCGCCTCGATTTCGTCAGGCGATACAACCGAAACCGGAAGGGCGCCGGAAACCTTGGCACCAGCAATCTGGGAGCCAACAACCAGAACCTTTTCCATCTGGGCAGTGTCGTCTTCCGCCTCCTCTTGGGCCAACGCCCCTTGCGACAGCACACCAAGCAAAAGCGCGCTTGTAGATACTGTCATTGCACAATGCCGCATGAATCGTCCCGACTTCACGACGCGCGCGACGCCGTTCCCGTTCATCGACCCCCTCAATCCACTGGATTTCATTTTTGCTGACTCCTGAGCTTCTTTTTTCCCGCAAGTCTCCGCCTTGCCGACAGACCCCCTGCCGGACATTCGCGCAGCTCTTGCACCCGCTGGCACGACCAAGCGCGGCCAGACCTAGTTAAATCTGTATTCGGATTTTTTGTGCGGCCGCCGTTGACCACATTCCTTGCTCTTCATTGAGCAATAAGCAGGCTATCGGCGCACGCCTCATCGCACACGAAAAAATGTCAATATTTTTCCTTTTTGTGTCAGCTGCACACAAATGTTGCACCTGCGCAGATAAAATCATCACGCAGTACACAAAGAAATTGGGAAGAAGAAAACCATGGAAATCGCCCCCGGCACCCGACGGGCGATTTCACTTTTTTATTCGTACACGAATTTTGTTGTTTCGAGCACCCAGACTCGATTATGCAAACGCACTAATGCTCAGTAAAACCTGACATTATCAAGCTCATACCATACTGCCTCGCCGCCCGGCCTCTTGATCAGGAACCGCACATCAACGATGCCATCACCTGACCACTTAACACCTTCCGCGGGAGCGCTAAGATCTTTAAACGGAATACCGACAGTTTCCCAATCTTGACCCACTTCGAATTGCCGCTCCCAGCGGCCCTCTGTGGTCGACACAGTCAAGGTGTAGGGTTTCTCATCTCCGCGCATATCGAAGACAATGCCCTGATAAGACGCCCCATCCACAGGCTGAACCGACCCAACATTCATTGGAATGACAATACCCGCCCGGGCCTCTTCGCGTAGCGCGAGATCTGCAGACAGGTGCAGCACACCTCCGCGCTCACCATCGTCGCGAATCTCAAAAACCTGCCAGCTGCGCTCCATCCCTCCATCAGGATCACCAACAACAAGAGTGTCACGCGAGGAGCGCCCATCTTCCCGGTCGAAATCATCGATGAGTGCGCTCGAAATACTGGACGATTCCATCACAGTCGAGGAAACCGGCACCGGCGCCCCCTCTCCAAACACCTTGTCTCCGCCAACGAAGGTGTATTTCGTCTTGTGCAAATCGGAAATATCTTCCCAAGGCTTACCGGCGATCAGAACCACATCGGCATCTTTGCCAACTTCGATGGAGCCGCGCTGGTCATACACCCCAACAGCGCGTGCACTGTTGGAAGTACCCGCCATCAAGGCAGCCTTCGCCGGGAGGCCCGCGCGCACCATCAATTCCATTTCGGAAAGTGTGGAGTACCCATGTGGCGTACGCGGCATTCCGGCATCGGTACCCAGCGCGATAAGGACGCCACCTTCATACAGCGCCTTCATGTTGTCCAAACCCACCTGGAACCGTGCCTGACGCGACTTGAATGTCGGATGCTCGCGCTCAAACTCCGTCGTCTCCGGTTTGTCAGGATTATAGACAGCAAGCGTCCCCGCGTAAGCCGTACCGCCAGCCTTGAGCGTGTCGATGGTTTCCTGGTCCACATGTTTGTCGAGTACGGAGTGCGCAATGATATCCACGCCGGACCGGCCGGCAATCTCAGCCCGGTCCTTGGTCACGGTATGGGTCAGAATCTTCAAGCCATGAGCATGAGCCTCTTCAACCAATGCTGTCAGGGTCGGCTCATTCATGCTCGTATTGTCGACACCGGAGCCATAACGCCAGCCATCCGTGAAAACTTTGATGACGTCAGGCTTGTAGGGCAGCAGCTCCTTGACCGCTTCGGTGGCCGCATAGGGTGTGTTGACCCACTTGGTCGTACTCTTGTCAGACCAGTCAGCGCCATGCCCGTTGGTTGTACTCATACGCGCCGCGAAATTCACACGCGGACCCGGCAGCGACTCCAGCCACTCGCGGCGAGGCGCGAAGGCTTCCGGTGGCTGGGCAAAATCATAAACGGATGTGACACCGGTCTTGGCATATTCCTGCGAAATCTGAGGCGTGGTCGCCGGCTGGCCAATCGGTGTGTAGTGAACATGCAGGTCAAAGAAGCCAGGCAAAAGTGACAGGCCGTCGCCATCAATCGCGGGTACGCCCGCGGGGGCAGGCCCGGCCGCCTTGTCGACCGACGAGATAAGACCGTCTTCAAACACCACAGTCGCTTTGTAGGGATCAGCACCCGTGCCATCGAAGACTGTGACGCCCGTGATCGCCAGATCCTGAGCAAACGCGGATCCAGCCACGCACACCGCCAAAAGGCACGAATTCAATAACCTGCCGACCATACTCGTCCTCTGCACTTTGCACGCACGTATATGAACCAGACGCTTTGAACTGACTTTCTATCCAGATCGAACAGAATTTTTTGCTCAGATTTTTTGGGGGTCATTCACGCCTCTCCGGCGGGCAAACAAACCCATTTAAAGCCTTCAATTCAGAATGTTTTATTTACGTTGCCAAAGTGGCGGTGCACGCCTCCAGCGTCCTCTACGAAACATCAGAAAACCGAAAAAGTGCTTTGATTGCATAGCTATAGACCCGATCCGCGTTCGCTGTTGGATAGACTTGGCGTGCCGATTGCGCTTAACTGTAATGTAAGTATAACAATCACCCCTCAAGCTAAACATGAACGGGGTCAACCGAAGGCTGAGGGGAGCAAGCATGCCCGGACCGGGGCAGAATTCAGATTTGACCAAACGCCCTCAGCCCGACAATACGCCTCAGGCTTCGGATGGTGTCGAGCTGGAGACAAAAGTCTCTCCATCCCAGGACCGCGCACGCAACACATTCGAAACGATCCTGTCCGTGACCGGGGACCTGCTTTCCGAGGTCGGTTTCGAACGGTTGTCGACCAATATGGTTTGCAAGCGCGCCGGCCTCACCCCGCCAGCACTCTACCGATACTTCCCCAACAAGTACGCCATCCTTCACGAACTCGGCCGACGCCTGATGGAGGCGCAGGACCAGGCCGTTTTCGAATGGCTTCGCGAGGGGGGGATCGATACGCAGTCATTCGAGGCTTCAGCAGAAAGCATCCTGCGAATCCAGAAACGAGTAAACGAAATCACGAAGACATTTCCCGGAGGCGCCTGGGTCGTCCGCGTTATGCGGGTCATTCCCGTGCTCAAGGAAGTCCGGCTGGATTCCCGTGACCTTGTTAGCGAAGAGATCCTGGAAGCACTCCGCAAGAACTTGCCCGACATCCCCGAAGATCGACTTGCCATGGCAACCAAGCTGACAATCGAATTGATGTTTTCGGCGACCGAGATGGCCTTGGAGGTCCCGGAGCGGGAAGAAGAAATCACGCGGGAAGTCTGCTTCCTCGTCGCAAGCTATCACGCGCGTCTGCGAAACGGCTCCTGAACCTTTTCTTTGGGGTGCAGCCTAGCTGTTGTCTTCCTGCATCAACTTCTCCATCTCGCCGAAGCGGTGCGCAACGTGAGGCAACACATCCCGGCCCACGATGCTGACCACAATGGCAGCTGTACCACCCAGCACGAAGCCCGGCACGATCTCATAGATAATGTCGGAGAGCGACTTCCCGTCGATCTCAATCGGCGCATAGAGCCAGAACAACACCGTGACAGCCCCGACAATCATGCCTGCCAACGCACCGTTCCGGGTAAGACCACGCCAATAGAGGCTGAGAAGGATAATCGGCCCGAATGCAGCGCCGAAACCGGCCCAAGCATTGCCGACCAGCGAGAGGATGTTGCTGGATCGATCAAATGCCAACCCGATCGCGACCAGCGAAACGACAAGCACAGATATCCGGCCAACCGCAACCAGCTCCCCTTGACTCGCTTCCTTGCGAAGGAACGTCTTGTAGAAGTCTTCCGTTAGCGAGCTGGAAGACACAAGCAACTGAGACGAAATCGTACTCATGATCGCCGCGAGAATGGCTGCTAGCAGGAAACCGGCCACAAGCGGGTGGAACAGAATTTGGGAAAGAATGATGAAAATCGTCTCAGGATCATCCACAGGAGTGCCGTGAGCATAAGTGTAGGCATAGCCGGCGATCCCCGTGAGCACGGCACCAATCACCGTCACGATCATCCAGCTCATGCCAATATAGCGGGCCGTGGCAATATCTTTGAGGGAACGGATAGCCATAAACCGGACGATGATGTGCGGCTGGCCGAAATAGCCAAGCCCCCAGGCAAGCAATGAGATGACCCCCATCACAGTCATGCCCTTCGGCCACATGCCGAAATAGCCAGGCTCAACGGAAGCAGCAGCCGAGGCCCAGTCACCTTCGTTCTTCAGGACGATAAAGGAAACGACTGGCACGAGGATCAACGCCACAAACATGATGCAGCCCTGAACAAAGTCGGTCAGGCTGACGGCAAGAAATCCGCCGAACAACGTGTAGGCAACAACCACACCGGCTGTCAGGAACAAGCCCAGCTGGTAATCGAGACCGAACGAGGCCTCAAACAATTTGCCACCAGCAACGACGCCCGCAGACGTATACAGTGTAAAGAAGATAACGATCACGACCGAAGAAAGAACACGCAGCGCACGTGACTTGTCGTGGAATCTCTTTTCGAAGAAGTCCGGAATGGTGATCGCGTCGTCTGCCAGCTCTGTGTAGACGCGCAGACGAGGCGCAACAAAGAGGTAGTTGAGATACGCGCCAATAACGAGACCCACAGCGATCCAGGCAGCGCTGAACCCGGACACGAAAACCGCGCCCGGAAGGCCCATGAGCATCCATCCGCTCATGTCGGATGCGCCAGCAGACAGCGCACCGACGGCTGGGTGAAGCTTACGCCCGCCCAACATGTATTCGGAAACATCACTGGTGGATTTTCGGTATGCATAAAGGCCGATGGCCAGCATCAGAACAAAGTATACCGCAAGAGAGATCAGAGCTTCGTAATTCATAGGCTCACTTTTTCAGGTGTTCGTATTTCGAAAAGGGCCAACTGAAGCGGCCCATCGAGAGATTTTGCTGCCTTGGCGATTTCCGCATTGCGCCTAGAAAACGCACTCCATTGGTACGCGCGTCATGAAAGTCTGACGTCGCTTGCATGTCCTGCGTGATATCATCATGCCCTGCCCCTGCATCGCTATGAAATGCGTTACCTCAACTCGACTGCGCGCTTGTACGCTGCCTGTGTTGCCCCAATCAACAACCGGGAAAGGTCTCCGGTTCCATTCAGGGCGTTCAAGCCCGCCTCGGTGGTGCCCGCTTTACTGGTCACGGCGTTGCGCATGTCGGCCAGGTCATCGGTCGAGCCGACAGCCATCTCGATCGTTCCGGCAATGGTGTCGAGCACCAGTTTGCGGGCCTGCTCTTCTTCGAAGCCAAGCTCCTTGGCCGCTTCCATGTAGGCTCGCGCGATCTCGAAGACATAACCCGGTCCACTACCCGCAATGGCGGTCACCTTGTCGAGATCGAACTCCTCTTCGACCTCCACGATAGTGCCGGCAGCCCTCATCATCTGCCGCGCCGTCTCTTTCGCACCGTCCGGAGTCTTGTCGGTGAAATACAGGCCGCTCACGCCCTTCCCAATGCTGGCGGGCAGATTGGGCATGACGCGAATGACCGGACGCGCACCAACAATCGATTCCAGCCGCTCACAGGATACGCCCGCAGCGATGGAAAGCGCGGGAGCATCTGCCTTAAGGTGATCGAGGTAGTCCGGAATGACGTCCTCGATCAGTTGCGGCTTCACGGCGATAACCAGCAGGTCAAACGGACCACCTTCGACGTCTTCTGCTGACTTGAAGGATTTGACACGTGAATCCGGGAACGTCGCGACCGGGTCAGCGACCGAGTAAGTCATACCCGGGACATCTACCCAACGGGCCAGCAGTGACGCGCCCATATTTCCACAACCAACCATCAATACGTGCATGAAACCTCCGAATCTGAATGCCCCGCACATAGGCCGATCTTACTTTGAATTCAAATATTCTGCTGCGGTTCCCCTTCGTTTGCAGCCTGCTTTCGGAACAATTACGGCCAATGAACTGTTAATTCTGGAAGAAATACGGGGCTATCACCGCATATTAAGCCAAAGACTGTTACTTTGTGCTCTAATCGTGTTGCGAACCAACCCAACGCAGCCTAGGTCGTAGCCCGAGGAACCAAGGGAGCCCTGTGTGCCTAAATCTAAGCGTATCGTTATCAAGATCGGATCCAGCCTACTGGCCAATGAAGAGCTGCTGACGCCGCGATGGGCGTTCATGCAGCAATTGCTGAACGATGTTAAAACGCTCCGCGATGATGGATATGAAGTCCTGATCTGCTCATCCGGCGCTGTCGCACTCGGATTGAACACGATCGGTGAAACACAGGAAACGGCTGGTTTGCGGGACAAGCAGGCAGCTGCCGCGTGCGGCATGCCAATCCTGCTGAATGCCTACAAGCAGGTCGCACACGAATACAGCTTCGACATCGCACAGGTGCTGATCACGCTGAAAGACCTCGAAGACCGGCGCCGCTTCCTCAATACGAAGAACACAGTGCACCGGCTGATTCAGGCCGGCATCACGCCAATCGTCAATGAGAACGACTCCATTACGACCGAAGAAATCCGCGTCGGCGACAATGACCGGCTTGCGGCCAAGGTCGCCCAGATGGTGCAGGCCGAAACTCTCATCATCCTGACCTGCGTGGATGGCCTCTACGATCGCAATCCGGAAGAGCCAGGCGCACAACTGGTCGAAACCGTGAATGACGTGAACGAATTCCTCGAAGTCACCAAAGGCGTGAGCAGTCTCGGCAGCGGTGGCATGCTGACAAAGATGCAGGCCGCAAATATGGCCCAGAACTCAGGCTGCACCACAATCATCGGGAATGGTGAAGCGGAAAATCCGGTGACCTCCCTGCTCGACGGGTCGCGCAAGCACACCAGATGCATCGCACACGACAAGCCGGCGACCGACTGGACGGCCTGGCTGACCGACCGCCTTCAGATGGCCGGCAGCATTGTGGTCTCCGAAGAGTCAGCCGACGCGCTTTGCCGCGGGGAACGCGGATTGCTGCGCCAAGACATTCAATCGATCCAGGGCACCTTCGTCCGGGGTGATGTACTCCACATCTATGATGAATCCGGAAATGAGCGCGCCCGCGGTCTCTCAAACTTCACGGCAGAGGAAACCCTGATCCTCGCGCGAAACAAGGAAATTCCTGCCAAGCAACTGCTGGGCTTCCAGACGAATGCGACCATCGTCAGCCGCGACAACATCGTTGTGCTCGATGGCCGGCACATCCAGTGGGACACGCCTCCGGAAAATGAGCTGGAGCAGATTGAGAACCGTTAGGTTCCCGGATCGCTTATATCGCCGACCTGCAGGATTGGTGCGGCATCAAGATTGTCTGCGTTCATCATGAACGCGACTTTTTGCATGCTGGAAACGAGAAGCGACTTTTCCCAGTCTGCCAACCCATTGAAAGATGACAGGAACCCCTCCTGAAGGAGCTCGGGCGCATCTACCAGGCGCCGCTTCCCCTCTTCAGTGATCACGACTTCCAGGCTCCGCCGGTCATGCTCATTGCGTTCCCGGACAACCAGCCCTGCCCGCACCAGCCGGTCCACGATCGATGTGATCGTCGCCTGCGACAGGTGAACCTGCCGCGCGATGTCACTCGGTTTCGCACGCTTGGCGCCAGCGACACTTTGCAGAACCAGCAATTGGGGCGCCGTTAATCCGGTGTCCTTCGCCAGCTTTTTGGAGTGCATATCAATGGCGCGGGTTATTTTCCGCAGCGCAACGAGAAGATCGTGATACTGGCTCATCTGGTGATGCAATAACCTGCAAGTCGCACTTGTCCAGTTCAGGACGTCGCACCCGGCCGTCCTTCCGCAGTCATCCCGCGCTGGCCCAAGGGAGGCTGCCGGAGGTCATTGTTCAGCAGGCGCAACTGGTCAGGACGATGTCAGCTTTTGCTGGTAAGATACTTTAAAATTCCGGACTCCAGATACGCATGCGAACATTGATCATCGAAGACAATCGCGAACTGGCCAGCCTGCTGGCCGAGCGTCTTGGCGCGCGCGGCATCGACAGCGACATTGCCGGCGGTATCGCCGAAGCTGACGATCACATGGCCGTTGGGCAATTCGACGTGATCATGCTGGACCTCGGCCTTCCGGATGGCGATGGAATCGACTGGCTGCGCGGCCTGCCGGCGGACCGCCCGCCCGTTCTGATCCTGTCTGCCCGCAGCACCCTGGATGACCGCGTTACCGGTCTGGACACAGGGGCGGACGATTACCTGGTCAAACCTGCCGAAGTCGAAGAAATCGCCGCCCGTCTGCGAGCGCTGATCCGCCGGCCCGGCCGCCGCGACCCTGTCGTCCTGACGGTCGGCGACGTCACCTTTGATACAACCAGCCGGCAGGCAGAACTCTCCGGCCGGCCGCTTGCAATTGGACGCAAGGAAGCGGATTTCTTGGAAATTCTCCTTCGTAATGCTGGCAAGGTCGTTCCACGCGAACGGATTGAAGGCGCACTCTATAGCGCCGCGGATCCCGTGACACCCAACGCGCTCGAAGCTGTCGCATCAAGACTGCGGCGTAGATTCGCCGAGGCCGGTGAAGAGGACATCCTCCACACGGTCCGGGGTGTCGGGTATCTGTTCGGAAACCGGAGAACATCATGAACTCCATCGCTGGCAGACTGCTGCGCGGCCTTTTGATCTCCGGCCTTGCGGGAGGTGTCGTGCTCACCCTCATGGTGATCTATGAGTACGGCCTGCTCAGCCCGAACCCACCGCCGTTCTGGCGAACAGTACGCGAGATCACCGAGCATGTGCTCGTCCCCTTTGGCGTGTTCCTCGCCCTCTTCGGCATTGGCGCGCTTCTGGTCGTGCGCCGCGTGGAGCGCCAGTTGAAAGCCATTGCAGGCGATGTCAGGGAAGCCGCGCAAGACCTTCGCAGCTACCAAATGCCACCCGACGCACTGCCTGCAGAGCTCACGCCATTTACGGACGCTGTCAACGAACTCACCAGCCGGTTGGCAGAACATGCCAGACGGCAGGAAGCCTTTGCCGCCGACGCTGCGCACGAGTTGAAAACCCCGCTCTCGATCCTCGCGCTCTCGCTCGACAAGTTGCCAGCAGAAGACGCGGCTCCCTTGCGTGCACAGATCCACGCACTGTCTGACATGGTCGACCAGCTCCTGTTGCTCGCCCGCAGCAATGCGCCGGACACGGCGCAACGTCGCAGCCTGATCGAGCCGGACAGTCTGGCCCGCCGCATCGTGGCGGAGCTCGCCCCTGCCGCGATCCAGGCTGGCAGGGAATTGTCTGTGGAAACCGACCATCCCGCCCCATTCCGCGGATTGGAGGAAGCCGTGGCGGCGTCCTTGCGGACCCTGATCGTCAATGCCCTCCGCGCCGCTCCCGAAGGCAGCGAAGTTATCGTCCGCGCGGGCCCCGGGGCTAACCTCGCTGTCATAGACGGTGGACAGGGTCTGACATCGGACGAACTGGAACGGCTCAAGGCGCGTGGCATCCGGGCTGACCGGGCCCCGGGCGGTGCAGCGGGGCTTGGCCTCGCGATTGCTGACCGGATTGCCGACTCCCATGGCGGCGAACTGGTCACCTGCCTGCCGGAGTCCTCCGGTCTTGCCCTTCGGTTTCCAACCGCTCGCCCTGCCTGATTTTTAAGCATGCGGGTGCTGCAAATTCCGCATGCCACACATGCAGATGCGCAATTCCCCGTCAGGCTGGCGTCAGTGAGCGCTGTCAGAACGTTGTCATGGACAGAAACCACGACACGGCGAGAAGACGATGGTGAATTGGGTTTTGCGCACAGCGCTTGCGGTTACCTCACTGGCAATATTAGGCGAACCAGCACTTTCCCAGACAGTTGAAGTCACTGCGGCGAGCCGGAAAGCGCTCGGCATTACGACTGAACCTGTTCGGACAGAGAGCTCCATTGAGGGTACACGGACATTTGGAACCGTGATTGCCCCTCCGGGGAACTCCTCGCCCGTCGCCAGCCCGTTCGAAGCCGTGCTGCTGGAGCCGCTGGTCATTCCCGGCATGCAAGTGGAGGCCGGAGATCCGGTCGCCCTACTCTACAGTCCTGAATATGAAACGGCCCGCGCGGAAGTCGAATCCCAGCGCATCATGGCCGAACACATGGATCACCTGCTTGAGCGCGCATTGGAGCTTCGTGAACTCGGATTGCGTTCCGCGCAGGAAGCAGATGAAGCCGAGCACGATTCAAAATCGGCTCACCTTAATCTCGCAGCCTCGCAGCGCCGCCTGAGTGCGGTACGCAGCGCGGGCGGTGCCGGCCGCTTCAAGCTTGTCGCGCCTGCTTCCGGCACGGTGGCCAGCGTATCGGTCGCTGCCGGTGAGGCGGTTGGCATGTCCGAACCGTTTCTCTCGATCTTTGACGGCAAGCGCTACTGGCTTGATGTCGCGTTGCCGGAGCGTGTGGCAAACACATTCTCGATCGGGTCCTCGGTATCCCTGCCCGGATCTGCCGGAAAAGGGACTGTGGTGGCGATTGATCCCACGGTCGACGCGCGCTTGCAGTCTGTCCGAATAAAGATTGAACTGCCCACCTCGTCCTCATGGCGCCTCGGCCAATTGGTCAACCTGTCTCTCGATACAGCGGAGCAGGAAACAAATCTCGTCATTCCCGCGCGCGCCATCGTCCGCATCAACGGTACAGACTGTGTTTTCATCGATACGGGCGAAGGCTTCCGCCGTGTGGAAGTCAGCATAATCACCCGCAGCCGCGACGATGCAGTGCTGAACGCCGGCGTCTCCCCCGGCGATCAGGTCGCCGTCTCCGGTCTGGCTGCCCTTAAGAACCTCGCTGAAGGAGTCTGAGGACCGTGCTGGATCGCCTTGTTTCCTTTTCGCTCACGCAGCGTATCTTCATCCTGGGCGCCGCCCTGCTGCTGGCCATAGCCGGCCTCTATGCATCGGCCCGCCTTCCTATTGACGCCTTTCCCGAGATCGCCCCCACGCAGGTCAAGATCATCCTGAAAGCCCCTGGCATGACGCCGGAGGAAGTCGAGTCCCGCGTTGTCCGTCCGCTCGAAATGGAACTGCTCGGCATTCCCGACCAGACTGTTATGCGCGCCAAGGCGAAGTATGCGATCGCCGACGTCACCATCGATTTCAAGGAAGGCACAGACATCTATTGGGCGCGCCAGCAGGTCTCCGAACGCCTGACGGCTGTTAGTGGAGATTTCCCGGAAACGGTTTCCGGTGGCCTTGCCCCGATCTCCACCGCCCTGTCGGAAGTCTTCATGTTCACCATCGAGAGCGACGACCTCTCCCTTGAGGAGCGCCGTTCCCTGCTCGACTGGGTCATCCGCCCCGCTTTGCGCACCCTGCCGGGGGTGGCGGACGTCAACGCCCTTGGCGGTCGCGTTCGGACATTCAACATCGCACCGGACGAAGCGGCCATGGCGATGGCAGGCATCAGCCTGGATGACATCCGCACAGCGCTTGAGAACAACAATCGCAATGACGGCGCCGGCCGGATGTCAGAAGGAGAGGAAGCCCTCGTCGTTCGTTCCATCGGCGCAACCGAAAACGAAGCAGATATCGGCGCGCTGGTGATCCGTGAAACGGATGGGCAAGTCCTCCGTCTGCGTGATATTGCAACCATCCAGCTTGGCAGCCTCACACGCTACGGATCCGTCACCCGCGACGGAGCCGGCGAAGCTGTCGAAGGTATCGTTGTCGCCCTCCGCGGGGCTGATGCCCGGACGGTCATTAAAGGCGTCGAAGACAAGCTCGCTGAACTCCAGAACAGCCTGCCCGAGGGCACAAGAGTCGAAGTCTTCTACAATCGCTCCGACCTGATCGAAAAAGCAGTCTGGACAGTTACGGAAGCGCTATTGATAGCAGTTGTTCTCGTGATTGCCCTTCTCATCGTCTTCCTCGGGGATTGGCGCGCTGCGCTAGTCGTGACCCTCATCCTGCCTGCATCTGCACTGGCAACTTTCCTCCTGATGAAAATGTTTGGCCTCTCGGCGAACCTGATGAGCCTTGGCGGTCTTGCCATCGCGATCGGCATGATCGTGGATGGTGCCATCGTGGTCACGGAAAATGCCGTCGAACGCCTGCACGAGAACCCGAAATCCAGCAAGCTGCATGTCATCTATCGCGCAGCATCCGAAGTCGCTCTGCCGACCGCTTCGGGCATCTTCATCATCTGCCTCGTCTTCGTTCCGTTGCTCACGCTGCAAGGCCTTGAAGGGAAACTGTTCGCACCGGTGGCACTGGCCATCGTGTTCGCCCTCGGATCCGCCCTTCTGCTTGCGTGCACACTTATCCCGGTGCTTGCATCCTATCTGCTAAAATCCTCCGGAGCGCATGAGACCTTCCTCATGCGGGTACTTACGCCGGCATATCGCAGCCTTCTGAACCGCACCCTGAACATGCCGGTGATCGTCTACGCGGTTGCGGCAATCAGCGTGGTGTTTGCCGGCTTCGCTTACACGTCCACGGGCAAGACTTTCATGCCGACCATGAATGAGGGGGCTGTGGTGATGCAGCTCGCGGCGCTTCCCTCCATCAACCTCAATCAAAGCGAAGCCGACGCCATGCGCGCGCAAGCCGCCATTCTGGATAAGGTTCCGGAAGTTGAGCACATTGTTGGCCGCATCGGCTCGGATGAGCTCGGCCTCGATCCGATGGGCCTGAATGAAGCTGACATGTTCCTCGAACTCGCACCGCGGGAAGAGTGGCGTGGGCCGGATACGGAATGGCTGGTCGGAGAAGTCCGCAGTGTCATGGACGACTTTGTCGGCATTGAGTCCTCCTTCACCCAACCGATCGAGATGCGTGTCTCCGAAATGCTGACGGGTTCCCGGGGAGACCTGGCCGTCAAGATCTTCGGACCCAACTCCGATGAACTGGCTGATCTGGCCGGGCGTGTGGAACAAGCCATCTCGACCGTTCCGGGCGCCGCGGACGTATTCACTGCATCGAATGATGTTTCCGAGTATCTGCAGGTCGAAATCGATCCGATTCGGGCCGGCCGTCTGGGATTGGATGTCATTACAATCCAGGATGAGCTGCGGTCGCGCCTTGAAGGTGTTCTCGCTGGCGAAGTCATTGAACCAGGCCGAAGGACTCCGATCGTCATCCGTCAGAACCAGGCCGAAGGAACTGGCGCCTTTGACTTCGGCAACCTTCTGATCGTGAACCCGGCCGGCGAGATGGTGCGCCTCTCCGATGTCGCCACTGTATCCCGTGTCGCCGGGCTCGCCTCCGTTGCCCGCGAAAATGGGTCTCGCTACGCCGTGGTGCAGGCCTTCGTATCAGGGCGGGACCTTGTCGGCTTCGTCGCCGATGCTCAGGCCGCAGTCGATGCGACGGTCGCGTTGCCGGCTGGCTACACGCTGGAGTTCGGCGGTGAGTTCGAGAACCAGCGCCGCGCGTCGGCCCGCCTGTCACTGATGGTGCCGCTGTCACTCGGCCTGATCTTTATTGTCCTGTTCGGCACCCTGAGATCGATGCGGCAGGCGCTGCTGATCCTGCTGAACATTCCGTTTGCACTGGTTGGCGGGATCATCGCGCTTAGCCTGTCAGGCGAGTACCTTTCCGTTCCGGCATCGGTGGGCTTCATCGCCCTCCTCGGCATCGCTGTCCTCAATGGGCTCGTTCTGGTCACCTGTTTCAATGATCTCCGCGCACTTGGTCTCGACACGGAACAGGCCGTGCGACAGGGGGCTGAACGCCGGCTGCGTCCGGTCCTGATGACCGCGACAGCCGCTGCCCTCGGCCTCGTCCCGCTCCTGTTCGCGCATGGCCCGGGCTCCGAACTCCAACGTCCGTTGGCGATCGTTGTGGTCGGCGGGCTCGTTTCTTCCACCATTCTGACACTGTTCCTTCTGCCGGTGCTTTACCGCCGGTTCGGTGTCGACCGCACGCCAGCCGGTGTGCCGCAAGGAGAGGTTCAATGGATTCGCCCCTACGCAAACTGACGCTTGTCTGCCCGAAAAGCATTCAGCCCACCGTGCTGGACACGCTGGACGCGATTGACCCGCCGCTGCCCGGCTATACCAGCCATGATGGGCTCGGCCATGGCAGCTCGATGGATCTCGCCTCGACTGCGGAAAAGGTGAAAGGCGCGATGAAAGTCTTCACTGTGCTGATGGTCCTGCCGGAGAATGCCATTCCGCTCGTTCTGGAAACCATCCGCCAGGCCTGCCCGCGCCGCCAGATCTCCTACTGGATCGAACCCGTACTCGATTTTGGACGCCTCAAATGAAACTGCCTCTTCTTGCCGCCGCGTTTGCTGGCGCCATCTTCTTCGCCCAACCTGCCGCCAGCCAGACCGATCCTGTTGTCGACCTGATGGAACAGGCCATCCGGACGAGCCCGTCTTACCGCTCTGCTAAGGCCGATGTGGACCGGGCGAGCGCCTCGGCGCGGCGGATCGCTTCCGGCCCTTATGAGTTCGAGATGAATGCCAGCGGCGGGCAGCGCAAGATCGACGACCCTCTGGCATCGGAGAACCGGTATACGGAATGGTCTGCCGGCATTTCCCGCACTGTGCGCCTGCCGGGCAAGCGCCAGGTCGACTCCAATCTGGCGCAGCTGGAAATCGACCTTGCCGGTACCGGGCTCGACCAATCCCTGTTCGCCGAGCGGGAGAAGTTCGCTTCGCTCTGGAATACCTGGCGCCGGGCGGACCTGTTGTCGGAGTCCTCTGCGTCTCAGGCGGCGGAAGCGCTGCGCATCGCCGAACTCCAGCAGATCGCCGTGGACAAAGGTGCAGAGCGCCAGATCCGGGCGGACCAGCTGGCCGCCGAGGCCGGTTTGCTGCAATTGCAGGCCGAGCAGGACCGGACAGCCGCTCAGGTCGCCCGCGCGGCCCTGGTCGCCCGCTATCCCGATATCGTGTTTCCGGAGCGGACTGCGCCGCTCGATGTGTCCGATGAGATGATATCCCCCCTGTTCGAGGCGGATATCGAGAACACACCGTCTTATCGCCGCGCGGGCCTGGTCGCAGAACAGGCCCGGCTGAAGGCACAGCGCGCGCGGATGGAGAAGCGCCCGGACCCGACCTTCGGACTCGACTTCGGCAATGAGTTTGGCGGATCCGAAACCAGTGTCATGGCCCGGGTCAGTATTCCCATCGGCGGCTCGGCCCGCCGGGCCTATGCGCAGGAAATGTCTGCCAGCGCCACCGTTGCCGAGCTGGACCGCGTCACCGCCCAGCGAGAAGCCTTCCAGGCGGTGCAGTCTGCGCGGCAGTCTCTTGGCGCTTCGATGACACTCTACGAAAAATCCCTTGAGACAGCCGAGTCCTCCCGGAAGATTCTGGAGACGATCCAGAAAGGCTACGAGTATGGCGAGATCACCATCACCGAATTCCTGAACGGCCGGCGTGCCCTGATCTCGGCCGAACGGATGGTGGCGGAACAACGCGCGCGGCTGGAAAGCGACGTGCTTCTGCTGCTGGCTCTGACAGGTGGTCCGGAAACGGAATAACTGCCTTCACCGGCACCTCCGCCCGGACACGCTCCCGCGCTCCGGCAAAGTCACCCAATTGTCGGGAAGTTCAGCCCGTGTCCGGATCCGGCCACCGTTTCAGCGCTTCAAGCAGCTGAACGGTCAGCCCGCCGGAGACGAGGGCGATGGCGGCGGGCATGCGGTGGGTGTTCGGGATAGGCGGCACGTGCGGCCGGGCCTCACCCGCCGCCTGCCAGCGCTGGATCGTGCGGGCGAGACATTTCGCCTGGCGCTTGTGGTGTTTCAGCGTGTCCAGCATGGCGTTCCAGCGCGCGATCAGCGGTGCGGCTGGGACAGGGCCGCGTTCCGGAACCGTGACCGGTCCTTTCAGGAAATACGGACATGGGCGCGAGGGCGCGGGCACCATGGTGAAGACATAGCGGTATTCCGTCTCTTCCTTCTTCGGCTCATAATAATTGCTGCCGGTGCGCGGCTTCAGCGGCGCGAGCTCCAACCGCAGCGCCAACAGGAAGATCAGACGGCGGAGCAGCATGGCGAGGCGCTTCAGCTCCGCCCGCACGCACCGGTTCACCGGTTTTGCAATCGTCTCAGGCGTCTTGAACAAGTCCACATTCACGTCCGCTTCGGCAATCGCGCGGGCAATCGTGTAAAAGGCCTGGGAGAAGAATTCGGTGCGGTTTGTCATGCCCGGGAGACTGGCATGGAAGGTTACCCGGGAGGATAGAATGGACGATTTATTGCGCGCTGTATAACAGGTCCGGGCATGCGGTGGTGGGATGAGGCAGAGTCGATACCCACCCGCTTTGCTGCCATCCTAAAGCACTACGGTGGTGCAAACATATGCCCCTGCATGACTTGTCATGACTATAACGGACTATGCCGGACTATAGCGGATCAATCGCCCTCTTCGGATCGGCGGGCGGCTTCGCGAAGGCGGGCGAAGAGGATGGCCGGGTCTTCTTCCGAAACGTCGGCATCCTCGGGCGAGACATATTGCTCGTCCTCTTCCTCGTCTTCGGCAAGCACAGGCTCGAACGGATCTTCCTCTGCAACGCCGGCCGCGGCTTCGCGCTGGATTTCAAACGCCTCTTCGATCTCGTCATCATCCGCATCGTGCGCGTCGGAGCGGAGGCGTCCGATCACGGTCTCACCACCGACGAGTGACTGGCCCGGCCATATCAGCTGGCCGGAACTGGTGGGAATGAAGAGATCGCACCAGCCGCCGAGGCGTCGCGTGCCGCACGGTTTGCCGAGGCGGGCAATGTCGCCTGCGTTCATGTCGATCTCAATACGCGGGCCGAAACCACCAGACGCGAGGCGGATGCCGACCTGCTGGCTATGACTTTCAAAGCACATCCATGCCCGGGCGAGCCCCTCGTCATCCGCGCGCATGGCGATCGGGATGGAGGAGTCGCCCTCTTCCAGCGTGACATGTTCCAGGCTGCCGGAGATCGGCGTGTAGATCTTGTTCGTGGAGACCGGCGCCGAAGAGATGCGCACACGGGTCACGACAGGCGTGTGCAGGCGCAGTTCGGGCGGTGCCTCAACCTGTTTAATCGACACGACGATGCCGTCACACGGTGCGACGATACCGCTGGCGAGTTCCGGCGGAGTCCGCTGCGACCAGCGGGTCGCCAACAGGGTCGCGATAAAGGCGAGAAAGCCGAGCCAGAACAGCGGTGCCCACAGCCAGCCGAGCAGCAGGGCGCCGAGGAATACAGCGAAGGCCACGACGATGCCTTCAATGTCGAAGCCGCCATTCAGCCAGGGCGTGGACTTGTGGTCCAGGTCATCCATAATTCAGCACGCTTTCTTTTCCCATCCCAACTTTTTAGGGCCCTTATTCGGCCGCAAGTTCGAGATTCGCACTGCGGGCCTGTCTTTCCCACATATCAGCATATTTCCCGTGCTTTGACAGCAGGGTGGCATGATCTCCTCGCTCGATCACCTGCCCGGCTTCCAGCACGAGGATTTCATCAGCGGACTTCACGGTAGACAGGCGGTGGGCAACCATCAGCGTGGTGCGGCCCTGGGAGGCTTCGTCGAGCGCTTCCTGCACGGCCTGTTCGGTGGCGCTGTCGAGGGCCGAGGTCGCCTCGTCCAGCACGAGGATGGCCGGATCGGCAAGAATAACGCGGGCGATGCCGACGCGCTGTTTCTCGCCGCCGGAGAGCTTCAGGCCCCGCTCACCAACGCGGGTGTTCCAGCCTTCGGGCAGGCTTTCGATGAAGTCGAGCAACTGTGCCCGGCGGGCGGCGTCGCGCACTTCCTCATCCGTCGCATCCGGGCGCGCATAGGCAATGTTGCTGCGAATCGTGTCGTTGAAGAGGACCACATCCTGCGGCACGAGGCCGAGTGCGCGGCGGAGCGATTCCTGCGTCAGATCCCGCACGTCATGGCCATCGACCAGCACGCGGCCGGATTTGACGTCATAGAAGCGGAAGAGGAGTTTCAGCAGGGTTGATTTGCCCGCGCCGGACGTGCCGACAAAGGCGATTTTCTTGCCGGGCTCCAGCTCGAAGCTGACATCCTGCACGCCGACGGCGCGGCCCTCATGGCTGAAGGAGACGTTCTCGAATTTCACGCTGCCGACGGGATGCGCGAGCTCGATGGCATCCGGCGCGTCGGTGATTTCGGGTTTCATGTCGAGCAGGCCGTAGAGCTTTTCGAGGTCCACCGCGCCCTGCTTGATCTCGCGCCAGGCCCAGCCGAGGATGTTCAGCGGCGCATAAAGCGACAGCATCATCAGCATGACGGCCGTTAGGTCGCCGATCTGCATCGTGCCGTTGATGACGTTCCAGGCCGACAGGACCAGCACGGCGGCAAGGCCGCCATTCATCACGAAGGCCTGCGTGGCGTTCAGGATGTACATGGACCGGACGGTCTCTACATAATGTTGGTTGTAATTGGCCATCGCCTTGCCGAAGCGGTCGGTTTCCCGGCGCTCGGCGGCGAAGGATTTCACCGTCTCGAAATTGGTGAGGATGTCGACCGAGGTGGCGCGGAAATGCGTGTCGGCCTCGTTCATCTTGCGTCGCTGGCGCACGCGCCATTCGGTGATGATGACCGTCGCGACGACATAGATTGCGATTGTGGCGACCGCGATAAGCGCGAGTTTGTAGTCATAGGCGAGACCCAGCGCGACGGAGGCCAGGATCAGGCGCACGAAAGTGGGCCCAATATTGAAGGCGAGGAAGCGGATTAGGTAGTCGATGGCGCTGGCGCCGCGCTCGATCACACGGTTGAGGGCGCCGGTACGGCGGGTCTGGTGGAAGTTCAGCGACAGGAGCTGGGCATGGCCGAAAGCATCGACGCTGGCGACGCGCTGGGCATCCTGGCTGACCGGCGAGAACAGCCAGTCGCGCAGCTGGGGCATGGCGCCGGCTGCGAACCGCACGCCAATGCCGAAAGCGAGCCAGATGGCCGCTGTGCTGAAGGAGGCTGCTGCGCCGCCGGACGGGGCGACCTGGTTGATCGCGTGGCCGACAACGAGCGGTGAGACGACTTCCAGCACCGAGGCGCCGAGCGTCAGCAGGACGGCAATCGCGATGACCGGGCGCCATTTCGCCAGTTCAGGCCGCCAGAGCAGCTTCAGGATGCGCCCGATGGAGGGGCCGAGGCCGCCATCGGCGCTTTCGATCTTGTCGTGGTTCTGGCTGGTATGTGGAGGACTCATTCCCCCGGATATGGGGCCGTTTGGGCCCACAGGGAACCCGAAAGCGCCGCTTTGAGCCTGAAAGCGCCTGAATTTCGCGCTGGCGCGGGCAAATGGCGCCCCATATGAGGGAAGGAATGAGAAAAGAAAACGAGGTTCAGGGGATGTCGAATTTGCGGTCGGTCTGCGTGTATTGCGGTGCGTCAGGCGACGTGCGCCCGGACTATATCGCGCTGGCTGAACGGCTGGGCCGGGAACTTGCGAAACGCGATATCCGGCTGGTCTATGGCGGCGGCGGCGTCGGCCTGATGGGCGCCTGCGCACGGGCGGCGCACGAATCGGCCGGCGACGTGCTGGGCATCATGCCCCGCTTCCTGCTGACCAAGGAAATGATCTACGAGGATGTCGAACATCGTATCGTCGAGGACATGCACACCCGCAAGCAGATGATGTTCGAGGAGTCGGACGCCTTCATCGTGCTGCCGGGCGGCATCGGTACGCTGGAGGAAGCCGTCGAGATCCTGTCCTGGGCGCGCCTCGGCCTGCACGCAAAGCCGATGGCCTTCCTCGACGAGGACGGCTTCTGGACGCCTTTCTTCGAGCTGATGCGCCACATCATCGACGGCAAGTTCACGCCGGAAAGCTTCCGCGAGGCCCTCGTCCACAGCAATACGCCGGAAAAGGCGATCGATGCGCTGTGCGACCGGATCGTGATGCTGGGCCAGTAGGCCCCCCGCCCTTGAGCCAATCGGGTGCCTAGACTCCCGTGAAGCCCTGCACTTCCTCGACTGTCTTTTTCGTGAAGTCCATGCCGAGTGACAGGACCAGCGCCGAGGCGATGAAGATCGAGGAATAGGTACCGATAAAGATACCGAAGATCAACGCGAAGCTCATGCCCTGCAGCACCGGGCCGCCGAGGAAATAGATCGCGAACAGGGAGATCAGCGTCGTGCCGGAGGTCAGCAAGGTACGCGACAGGGTCGTGTTCAGCGACATGTCGATCACTTCGCGGTCCGGCATCTTCTTGTACTTGCGGCGATCTTCCCGGATCCGGTCGAACACGACGACCGTGTCGTTCATGGAGTAACCGATGATGGTCAGCAGGGCCGCGATGGAGGTGAGGTTGAACTCAATCCGCAGCAGCGCAAACATGCCGAGCGTGATGATCACGTCGTGCGCCAGCGCCGCGATGGCCCCCACCGAGAACTGCCACTGGAAGCGGAACCAGATATAGACCAGCATCATGGCCAGGGCGACAATCAGCGCCGTAATCCCGTCCGTGAACAGTTCTTTCGACACTTTCGGGCCAACGGAGTCGTTGCGCAGGAAATCGCCGTTCTCAACGCTCAGATTAAACGCATCCGACAATGTCTGCACGATCAGTTCGTTGGTGGCACCGGACGCGCGTTCCGCTTTCTGCTCGTCCGACAGCGACTGGAAGTCTTCGCCAAGGAGATCCGGCGGCGCTTCGCCGAATTTCACAACGACGATCTCGCGCCCGTCCGTTCCGCGGGCACTGTTGACCTCGGCATTGATCGGCATCGCGGCGCGGACGGCCGGCACAGTGACCGTATCGGTCTTGGCCAGTTCCATGACCGTACCGCCGGCGAAATCGACGCCGAAATTGAGGCCGCGCGTTCCCAGCAGGAAGGCGGAAGCGGCAATCAGGATCATCGAGAACAGAGCCCCGGCAATCCGCATGTTCATGAAGGGGACGTTTGTCCGTTCGGGCCAGTACTTGATCAGCATAGCGTCTCTCCAGCCCCTAAATCCCGAACCGCTTGGGTTTCAGCAGTTTCATATATCCGACCGTGATCATCCGGGTGACGACATAGGCCGTGAAAACCGACGTCACGATGCCGATCGACAGGGTCACGGCAAAGCCTTTCACCGGACCGGAGCCCAGCAGGTAAAGGATCGTCGCGGCGATCAGCGTGGTGATGTTGGCGTCCATGATGGTCGACAACGCACGCTCATAGCCGGCCTGCGTGGCCGTCCAGGGCGAGCGGCCTTCACCCTGCTCTTCCCGGATCCGTTCGAACACCAGCACGTTGGCGTCCACCGCCATACCGATGGTCAGGATGATACCGGCGATGCCCGGCAAGGTCAGCGTCGCCCCCACACCGGACAGACCGGCAAAGATCAGGATGATGTTGCAGGACAGGGACAGCACCGCGAAGAAGCCGAGCGTCCCGTAGATCAGCACCATGAAGACGGCGACGGCAGCCAGGCCGATCAGGGCTGCCGTGTAGCCGGCATTGATCGAGTCCTGTCCGAGCGTCGGGCTGACGGTCCGCTGGTCGAGGAATTGCAGCTTGGCCGGCATCTCACCCGCCTCAATGATGGCGGCGAGGTCGATGGCTTCCTGCTGGGTAAAGTTACCCGTGATGCGAACGTTACCGCCCGGGATCGGCTCGTTGATGTTCGGCGCCGACATGACGTGATCGTCCAGCACGATGGCAAACTGCTTGCCAGTGTTCTTGGCCGTCGTCTCATAGAATTTGCGCGCGCCGTTGCCATTCAGACGGAAGGTGATCTGCGGACGGTTTTGTTCGTCAAAGCCTTGCGCGGCATTGGCGATGTCGGACCCGACGATCTCCGGAATATTGTTCACCAGCAGCGGGCCTGTCTCGTCGCCCGTCAGCAGGCGGAAACCCGGTTTCACAGCACCGGCCTGCGCAGCCTGGATCGCGGCGGGGCTGGAATCGACCAGGTTGAAGGTCATCCGGCCATCGCGGTTCAGCAGGTCTTTCAGGCGCTGCGGGTCCGGCTCGCCCGGGGCTTCCAGAATGATCCGGTTGTTGCCCTGCGGCGTGATCGAGATTTCGGAAACGCCTTCCGGGTCCACGCGGCGGCGCACGATCGTCATTGTCTTGTTGAGGGCATCCTTCAGCAGCGATTCCTCAGCGGCCTGCGGCACGGTGATGGTGATCGTGTCCTTGCCGGAAATGTGCATTTCATACATCTGCGCGCCGCCAATGACGCCGCCGACGGGGCCGTTCAGCTTCTGAAGGCGCTTCAGCGCGTCTTCGGTGCGGAAATTGCCATCGGCGTCAGGACGGGTCAGCCGTACGACCAGTTCGCGGCCCTTCACTTCCGGAAGGTTGAAGATGCGGTCCGACTGCGGCGTGGTGAGAGTCGACGACACGTCGCGGGACAAAACGTCGAGGCGGTTGGCCACGACTTCATCGGCCTCGATTTCCATCATCAGATAGACGCCGCCCTGAAGGTCCAGCCCCAGATTGACGCCCTTCTTCGGCATCCAGCCCGGCGCGCCGGACATGTTCACCACGTTCGGAAGCGCCAGGACGACGCCCCACAGAAGAATCACAGCAATCAGGCCGATCTTCCAGGGTGGAAACTGAAGCATTTGGGAATCCTTGAATGGCCGCGCCCATGGGCGCAGGGCTCAGTCGTTGGGCCTAGTCGTTTGCGGCGACCGGCTCGGCCTTGCCCCGCACCTCGATGACCATGGTCTTGATCACGCGAACTTTCACGTTTTCACCCAGGTCGAGGGAGATTTCGTCGTCAAACACCTTGTTCACCTTGCCGACGAGGCCGCCGGAGGTGACGACCGTGTCGCCCCGCTTCAGGGCCGTCAGCATGGAGGAGTGTTTCTTGGCGCGCTGCTGCTGCGGGCGGATCAGCAGGAAGTAGAAGATGGCAACCAGACCGATCGGCATGATCAGCAATTCGAACAGGCCACCGCCCGGACGGCCACCGGCTTCCTGAGCCACCGCCGGAAGCGCCGACAAAGCAGCTCCGATGAACAGCGCTACGTGCTTGTTCGCCATGATTTTCCTCTCTTCTGGCCCCTGAAAAAGATACGCCCCTATAGCTGTGGCCGCAGGGATTGGCAAACAAGGGCTGCAGGCGTGAATTCGCAGTCAGAGCGCCTGTGCAGGGCCTTCGCGCAACAGTGGCAACGCATGCCGGAAGCCCAGCCGCTGGCGCTCGCTATTCTCGTGCAGGCGCATCAGGACCTGCCCATCTGACGTGACCACCGGAGCTACCAGCAAGCCGCCCTTGCCAAGCTGGCTGAGCAGGACATCCGGAATCTCTGTCACAGCCCCAGCCAGCAGGATCCGGTCGTACGGTCCCCGTTCCGGCCAGCCGAGCAAGCCATCGCCGCAGCGCACCGCCAGGTTGGGCAATTCGAGATCCAGGATTCGCCGCCGGATGGCGTCTGTCAGGGTGTTGAAACGCTCCACCGCAAACACGTCCGCCGCCAGCTGCGCCAGCAGGGCCGCCGTGTAGCCGGAGCCCGCACCGATCAACAGGACACGGGATTCATTGCCTTTTTCCAGATCGAGCGCCTGGATCAGCTGCCCCGTGGTGACCGGACGCGGAATGATCTGGCCGCATGGGATCGGCACCATGGCATTCTCGAAAGCGAGATTGGTCAGCCCCGGATCGTCGATGAAGGCGGCGCGGTCGATGGTTTCCATGGCCTGCAGCACGCCGTCATCGGTCACGCCCTCCTGCCTGAGGTGGAGAACGAGCCGGGCTGCGCGAAAGGGATCGGCGATCAGGCCTGCCATGACTCCCGAAGCTTTTGGAGGAACGCCTCGTGCGTCAAGTCCACATGTAGCGGAGACACCGAAACATAGCCCTCATAGATCGCTCTTAAGTCAGTTCCTTCATCAGGTTTGGACAATTTGCCCCTGTAGCCGATCCAGTAATAATCGTTCCCGCGCAGGTCTTCCCGCCGGTCGGTGTGGATGATCGACTCGTCGCGGAAGCCCTGACGGGTAATCTGAACGCCGCGGACGTCCTCGGGTTCGAGATCCGGGAAGTTCACGTTCATCACCACATCGTCCGGCCAGCCCATGTCGATCAGCGGGCGCAGCGTCTTCGCGCCCCAGGTCCGGGCCGTGTCCCATGGCAAAGAGCCGCGCTCGCGGAAATTCTGGGACTGGCTGAGCGCGATCGACGGAATGCCCAGCTGCATGCCGAACATGGCCGCCGCGATCGTGCCGGAAAAGCTCGTATCCTCGGCGATGTTCTGGCCGCGATTGACGCCGGAGAGGACAAGGTCCGGCTTGTCGGGCATCAGGTCATGCGTCGCCAGCAGCACGCAATCGGACGGCGTGCCGGTGATTGCAAAAGCGCGGGCGCCGACCTTGCGGGTGCGCACCGGATGCGTCAGCGAGATGGCGCGGCCCTTGCCGGACTGTTCCTCTTCCGGCGCCGCAATCCAGATGTCGTCCGACAGCTCCTTGGCGATTTCCTCCAGCACCGACAGGCCGGGGGCATTGATGCCATCATCGTTCGTGAGGAGGATTCTCACGAGATGACCTCAAGGCCGCCAAGATACGGGCGCAGGGCCTCAGGGACGGTGATGGAGCCATCTTCGTTCTGGTAGTTCTCGATCACGGCGACCAGTGTCCGGCCGACGGCGAGGCCTGAGCCGTTCAGCGTGTGCACGAATTCCGGTTTTGCGCCGGGCTCGGGCCGGTAGCGCGCGTCCATCCGGCGGGCCTGATAGTCGCCGCAATAAGAGCACGAGCTGATCTCGCGATAGGTGTTCTGCGACGGCAGCCAGACTTCGAGGTCATAGGTCTTGCGCGCCCCTGCCCCCATGTCGCCCGTGCAGAGCAGCATGCGGCGGAACGGCAGGTCGAGCCGCTTCAGCACGGTCTCGGCGCATTCCGTCATGCGCTCCAGCTCCGCGAGCCCCTCTTCCTCGTTCGCAACGACAGAGACAAGCTCGACCTTGTTGAACTGGTGCAGGCGGATCATGCCCTTCGTGTCACGCCCCGCACTGCCCGCTTCCGACCGGAAGCATGGCGTGTGTGCGGTGAAACGGCGCGGCAGGTAGGACGCTTCGATGATTGTCTCACGGACGATGTTCGTTAGCGACACTTCCGCCGTCGGGATCAGCCAGTGATCGGCTGTGGTCTTGAACAGGTCTTCTGCAAACTTCGGCAACTGGCCGGTGCCGACCAGCGCCTGGTCTTTCACCAGAAGCGGCGGCGAGCATTCCGTGTACCCATGTTCCAGGGTCTGCAGGTCCAGCATGAAGGAGGCGAGCGCGCGTTCCAGCCGGGCAAGCTGGCCCGATAGCAGCACGAAGCGCGCACCGCTCATCTTGGCGGCGGTTTCGAAATCCATCATACCGAGGGCTTCGCCGAGGTCGGCATGGTCTTTCGGGCCGTTAATGCGCTTCGGTTCGCCCCAGCGGTGCTTCTCGACATTCATCTCTTCGTCCTGTCCTTCCGGCACATCGTCCAGTGGCAGGTTCGGCAGGCCATAGAGCAGTTCGTTCAGTTCGGCGCGGGCCGCCTCTTCCTGCTCGGCGCAGGCCTCAATGGTTTCCTTGGCATCGGCCACGACCTTGCGCAGGCGCTCGAATTCCGCCTCGTCACCGGACGCCTTCGCCTTGCCGATCAGCTTGGACGTTTCATTGCGCAGTTTCTCGGCTTCCTGCTTGTCGGTCAGGGCCGTACGCAGGGCCGCATCGTGGCGGTGAATATCATCCACCGCATCGCCGAGGCCCGGCTTGCGCCGGTTCCAGGCCTTGCGGAAGGCTTCAGGGTTTTCGCGGATCGCACGGAGGTCAAACATCGGATCGGGCCTTCGATGACTTTTAAGGGTCTTCTATAGCCCCAGCGTCTAATCCGCTGCGGCAGGCGCGTCCACTTGCGTTTCAGCCGCAGCCGGCTTTTCTGCCGGCTTCTCGACGGCCGTATCGATCACTTTTTCCGGCGCCTTCCCGTTGGATTTCTCAGGCGGCTTCTCCAACGCCGTTTCCACAGGCGGTTCCGGCTTTTTGGGCGGCGGCGCCAGCGGCGATGGCACACCGACCATGCGTCCACGGCGGCTACGCGGCCCGCGGACACGGCACACGATCCGCACCGTCTTGTCGGCGAGTTCCGTGACCTCAATGTCCGGGTTTTCCTTCGACAGCTTGTGCATCAGCGTCTTGAAGTTCTTCTGGCCCAGCCACGGCTTCACCCGGTTGCCATACTTGGTCTGGAAGCCTTCCATGCCCTCCAGCGCCCGGATCACCTTGTTGCGCGGCAGCGGCTGGTCAGGGGTGCGGGCGCCAAGCTGCATCACAATATCGGCGGCGAGCCGTATCTGCTGGACCGCGTCCGGCGTGCCGTTTGCCTTCTCGACTCGTACCGCCTCGCGCACTTTCTTCATCAGCGGCGAGCGGCGCTCCGCCTGCTGGCGCAGCGGGGCGATCACCGGTGGATCGGAGCGAAGCTTGTACCATTTGCGCGGTGCACGCTCGTAATCGAACGCGGCCTTCAACGCACCGATATGGATCACACCGTCAGCATGTTCGGAGTAGAGCTGATAGGTCGGGTCGGTTTCCTTGCCCGCCGTGACAACGCGCAGGCCTGCCAGCTGGAGGCGGTTTACCACGGGCACGAAATCGGAATCGGTGGTCAGGATGACCATTTCATCGATACCGCGCATCGTGTGGTGCAGCTCAATGGCATCCATGGTCATGACAATGTCGGCCGAGGACTTGCCCGAGGCGATCTTCGTCTTGGCATGGGCCCGGCAGTCGAACGTCTCGAAGCCCGCCGCCTGAAAGGCTTCGCGGTGCACGTCATACTGACTGTTCCAATAGACCCGCTTGGACACGAATTTGCGGCGGAGTCCCTTCTCCGACAGCGCACCATCGGTCAGCCACAGAAGCCATTTCGGCAACGTGTCGACCATGGCCATGCCCGTAGCGGCGAAAATATTGTCAAAATCCACGAGCAGTACGCTCTTCAGGCGCGCCACAGACTACTCCTTGCTTCTCAAGGCCAGGCTCATTTGTAAGGTTCTACATCCGCGCAGTCATTTCAACAGCGCCGCACAGCGAAGCGGTCATTCCGCCGCGGAAGTAGCCTCGCGCTCAGCTTCTTTTTTCTCAATCAACTTCACGCTCAGAATGCCGACCTCATAGAGGAACAGCACGGGCGCCGCCAGCAGGATCTGCGAGATTGCATCCGGAGGCGTGAACAGTGCCGAAAATGCTAGAATGCCGACAACCGCAAACTTCCGCCCTTTGGACAGGCCTTCAGAGCTGACGACCCCGATCTTGCCGAGCAGGGTCAGGATCAGCGGCAGCTGGAACGAAATGCCGAACGCCAGCATCAGCGCCATGACGAGTGACAGGTAATCCGCCACCCTGGGCAACATGGTGATGTTTGCGACCTCGCTGTCGGTCAGCTCCATACCCACGGTGAAACGCGCCAGCATCGGCAACATGACGTAATAGACGAAAGCCGCACCGGAGGAGAACAGAATCGGCGCCAGAACCAGGTATGGCCAGAAGGCGCCGCGCTCATTCTTGTAGAGGCCCGGTGCCACGAAGGCGTAGACCTGCCAGGCGACAAAGGGGAATGCCACGAAGATGCCCGCAAACAGGGCGAGCTTCAGCTTGGCGAAGAAGAACTCCATCGGCGCAGTGTAGATGAAGTCCAGTTTCGCACCGCGGATCTCCTGCGCCATGCGGGCGAACGGATCCAGCAGGAACTCGTAGATGTCCTGCGCGAAGAAGAAACAGCCGATCGTCGCCACCGCCAGGGCCAGAAGGCTCCAGATCAGGCGGGAGCGTAGTTCGGTCAGATGTTCCAGCAGCGGCGCGCGGGAGGTCTCGACCTCGTCTTCCAGGATTTCAGGCTGCTCGTCCTTGGGGGGCGTGTGCGTCATGCCGGATCCCCCTTCGGCTCAGGGGCGGGGCGGGTTTCGGGCTTGGTATCAGGTTCGGATTTCGCCTCACGCTTTGACTCCGGTTTGGACTCTGGCATTTCCGGAGATGTCTGCTCGGCCAGCTTCGCCGCCGCCTCCGACCGCGACTGCGCCATGACGGCGGAGTTGACGTCCTTCTCATAGTCGGACAGGTCGCTCGTCGCCTGCTTCAGCGAATTGGAAATCTTCAATTCCTCGATTTCCTTGCGCAGGTCTTCGAGTTCGCTCTGACGGGCGATGTCGTCAAAGGCGGCCTGGAACTCGCGCGCCATGGCGCGGCCTTTGCCCACAAACTGGCCAAGACGGCGCATCATCATCGGCAGGTCCTTGGGACCCACGATGATCAGGGCCGCAACGGCCAGCACCATAAGTTCGGTAAAACCGAGTCCGGGCAGCATGGGGTGCGCCCTCCGTCAGGGTTCAGGACGAAGCCTTGGTTTCGTCCTTCTGGGGCGTGACATCGACCATGTCTTCCTTGTCGACCGCCTTGGGTTCGTCCTCATCCTTGAGGCCCTTGCGGAAGGCGCCGATGCCTTTCGCCATATCGGTCATGATACCGGAAATCCGGCCCCGGCCGCCAAACAGCAGCAGCGCGACGATCACAACGATCAGCATTTGAATCCAGCTGGGGGCCATGCCGGGGGTCTCCTTGAAGTTTCCGGGAGTATAAGGGCCGGAACTGGCTGGAACAATGGGGCGAAGCTGCTTAAAGGTCAGCGCATGCGTATTGCCACATGGAACGTCAATTCGATCAAAGCGCGCTTCCCGACTGTGCAGGAAGTGCTGCAGAACATCGATTGTGATGTCGTCTGCCTTCAGGAACTGAAGTGCGAGACGGACGCCTTCCCCTATATGGAACTGGAAGAAGCTGGCTGGAACTGCGCCGTGCTGGGCCAGAAATCCTATAATGGCGTGGCCATTCTCTCGAAATATCCGCTGGAGGATGTGACGAAAGGCCTCTCCACTATGAAGGACGACCAGGCCCGCTTCATCGAAGCGCTGGTCATGGCCGACCGGCCGGTGCGGGTCGGCGGGCTCTACTTGCCGAACGGCAACCCGGCGCCGGGCCCGAAATTCGACTACAAGCTCGAATGGATGGCCTGCCTGCTGGATCATGCCCGCGAGCGCCTGAAGGCTGAAGAGCCTTATGTCCTCTGCGGTGACTACAACACGATCCCGACGGCGGTGGATTGCTGGGACGAGACCAAATGGGCCGATGACGCCCTCGCCCTGCCCGAAACGCGTGAAGCCTTCCGCCGGATCAAGAACCTCGGCATGGCGGATGCGTTCGAAATCACCGACGGCCGCGCCCACCAGTACACATTCTGGGACTATCAGGGCGGCGCTTTCCAGAAGGATCACGGCATCCGGATCGACCATTTGCTGGTCTCCCCGCAGGCGGCCGACCGGCTCCAGTCCGTCGAAATCTACCGCAAGGCCCGCAGCCTGGACAAACCGTCAGACCATGTGCCCGTGATCGGGGTTTTTGAAGACTAGTTCACAGACCCGTAGGTCGCGCCAGCATCGTTGAAATAGGCGCGCCAGAAGCCCTTTACGTCCGCGACCGGCAGGTCGTAGATCTGGCGCGGCACGACGCGGGCGACGACGTCGACGCCTTCGAGCTTCGGCTTCGTCTCGGCCAGCTCCGAATCCAGATAGGCGTCATAGTCGGCGCCCATCTTGTAGAAGGAGAAGCCGCCGGAATGCTGCATCAGGTCTGACACCAGCACGACCCGGCGCCCGGCCTGTTGCGGCTGGAAGTCTGCCCGATCGGAGATGGAATAGATCGCTTCGCTCAATGGGGAGCTCGGCTGTTCCTTGTCCATCAGCGCCTCTTCCACCGTGCCGACCAGCGGCTGGTAGAATTTCTTCTGCCAGGCCTGTTCGATCATCTTCGGGTTCTGTGTGATCGGGTTGGCGGCGGCGGCGCTTCCCGGAGAGCAGGACGTGTACAGAACTTTCGGATTGTAAGGATCGGCTGCGTTAGGAACCATCACGCTCAGCTTGCCAAACTTCGGCAATGACCGGGCCTCGTCGTTCACCAGTTCACGCACCCAATCCATGTCGTTCGGATTGAACGGATCCGACTGGTCGATCAGAAGGATCGTATGCGCCGGGTCCTTGTGGTCCAGGCGGCAGCTGGTGTCAGACGCCACGGCTGGCGGCTGGCTGAAAGCGACCAGTGCGAACAGGCCGAACACGCCGGTCAGCATGGCACCGATGGTGCCACGCCAGAACCAGGGACCACGAGTACTCCTGCGTCTTGCCATGACCAGCTATCTCCTCAGGCGCGGCGGGCCTGATCAACAGGCACATGGGTGGAACCCTTGACCTGCTTGACCTCACGGACCTTGCCGATTTCTTCAGCAACTTTCTTCTCGATGGACGACAGCCCCTGCTGGACGTGCTGGATGTGCTGCTCCAGCCATTCCCGGCAGATATTCAGGGCCGTGATGTTGTTGTCGATGGTCTTCATCGCTGTCTGTGCCTGTTCCCGCTCCTTGGCCATGTCGTAGGACGGCAGCTGCGGCGTGACGATCTCGTCGAAATAGGCCGGACAAGCCGCCTGATCGCCAAGGCGGTCACGGTTGGCATTGCGGGCGCGCCGGTGCGCCTGGCGGTACGCGACTTTCAGGCTGCGCTCCTGGTCGGCGGCGCGCGAGGCAATCGCGATGGCAAAGTCACGCCGGGCATCCAGCAGGTTCATCGCCTTTTCGATTTCGCGCTTGGCAGCGACATGGCGCGACTGCTGCGTCTCGAACCACTGGCGGCAGTGCGTGAAATAGTCCGACAGGTCGTCGCGAACGGCATTGCGGACCGCCTGACGGCGCTCATACGCCTTGCGTTCCTTGCGCCACACACGGCCATAGCCTGGGTAGCGGTCAGAAATGCGGTCATAGCCTTCATAGATGGCAAGGCCGAAGACCGTCAGCCCCATGAACAACAGGCCGAGGGCGATGAAGCTGTCGAGGCCGACGATGTTCGGGAACATCGATACAAACACTTCAGACGGCGAAATCGAGAACAGGGAGAAGGTTCCCAGCCCGGCATCGGCCTCCGTGCTGTGCAGGCCGGTTTCGACAGCGTCGCGGAAGTGCGCCACGAAGAAGTTCAGCAGGATGCCGGAAATGATGCAGACGGTCGCGACCGTTCCGCCAATCACCTTCTTGATGATGCTGGGGCTGTTCAGCGCATAACGCAGGCCGAAGAAGCCGGCGGTCACACCGAGGCAGACGTTCACGGCGCTGACGCCAAAGGCGATCATCATGCCGCCGATCAGGCCATTGGACTGGGCATCCTTGAACAGGAGGGCGTTGAAGCCGCCTTCCAGGATCATGATGAAGACGAGAATCGCGATCGCCTGCTCGACGTTCTTCTTGATGTCCGGTGTGCGGTCACCGATCCGGTCGCCATGACGGGCACGGAACTGCTGCAGTTCGATGATCGCAGCGGAATGCGTTTCCTTGGCGTCTGCGGTATCGTCGGTCTCATAGTGACGATACTCGTTTTCTTCCGACTTAATGGCTTCGCGCAGCTGATCGGGATGAATGTCGATTGGCGTATAGTCGGCAATATAGTTGCGGACAGATGCAGACGCTGTGGACATCCAGGTGCTGAGACCGCGGCGCACTTCCTCGGCACGCTCGGCGATCATCTGCTCACGCTCGCTCCACTGATCCTGTGTGATGGCCTCGGACACCGGCAGGCCGTCCTGGGCATCGGCTTTTGCATCCTTGCGGGTCATCTGGCGGCTGATTCCCAGCTCGCCTTTGGCTCGTTTGCCTTTCAGGCCGTGGTCGGCCAGGTCATTGGGAAGCTCAAGCGGCTTCACCTTGGTTTGACAACCGACATCTGCGCCCCAGCGCACAGTGTTCTTCGCCATAACGCATCCTCATTAACAATACGGGCAAAAAAATTAACTGTCCGCAGAATGCGCCGCAGTGGTGAACGGGCGGTAAACCATCCCGCGTTATGTGCAATTCGTAATGTTGATCAGAGCGCGTCAGCCAGAACCGAAAAGAACTCATCGGCAGACTGGTAGATCACCGACATGTCGCCAGACGTCAGGTAGGCGACGGGCGGCAGTCCCAGCCGATCCGCCTCGCGCTCGATACCGGTCTTCCAGCTGCCCGTGGTTTCGATGCCTGAAATGACCATCGCCGGCGTATCCCTGAAACAGCCATCCGACAAAATCGGGTCTTCCTTCAGGGCATTACCGAGCTCAAACGTAAAAGTCGGCACATCCAGCCGCGTCTGAAGCATGGAGATGGATTCCGACATCAGTTCAGGATTGTTCCGAAGAAATGCGATGTCGCCAATGCTCTTGCGCCAGAGATTCTCAAAGACCCAGGTCTGCCCGAAGACGCCCCAGGAACTCTTCAGCGCCATCAGGGACAGCTGCCCGCCTGCTGGGCTGGTAAGCGCCTGCTCGAGGGCCCTGGCCATCCATTCCGGCTGGAATTCGCCCATCTGCTCATAATTGAAGCCGCAATTGGAGAAGACAGTGAAGGCGACTCGCGAATCTCCTGACAGGGTGACGCGCTCGCAAATCGGATTCGAACAGCCGATTCCAACCAGCACCACGTTCTCAAGATTCATTTCCTCAAGAAAACTCCGGATCAGGCCAGTTTGCGCCTCCCGGTCGGTCAGTGGCGAATTGGCGCCAAAGCCCGGGCGCCGAATCGAGATGACCCTAAAGCCCGCCGCTTTCGCTGTGCGGCAGAACAGTCCCGTCGGCCAGCAGCAAAGGTCGAGCGACTGCAGAATGACGAGCGGGCGTAATTCGGGGGCGCCATCGACCAGATATTCAAGTGAAGCGAACTCATTCTGGTGGCGGTGGACCACTCTGCCGAACGGATCAACCGAGGCAGGCCAGGAAGGCACCACACGCTGATCCATCCCGAATATGCGCTTAAGAACAGGCATCAGCACCATCCGCCACAAAGAACAGTTTGAACGCAGCCAAACCGTACTGCCCGCGAATCAATGATATTTTACGCCAGATCGTCTTCCGCTGAAGCCTCGCCGGAAAAAATTTGCCTCACATAAAACTGGCAAAAAGCATTTATCTGCGAAAATATTATTTCTGGATCGATGATCCCAATTTCAGCTCTGGTTTAAACCTGAATCGTTGCTCCCGCGACGAAATCTCATAATTACTCCAATGACGGTCCCGGGACGGGACAGGCCCAGCCTGCACGGCTGAAATTAATCTTTCCTGCAGTGCCTGCGGGAAGGAATGCGAGTGTGCCGGTGAACGCCACACACCAATCAAGGGGACGCCCCCCCCCCCGATTGTCTCGCAGGGATACGAATTCCCCCGCAAATACTGGGGCCCCATTTTCCCGCCAAGAGCGCACGAGACGTTTGGACGAAGTATTAGGGTTAGCGCTTATTTTCCGTGGTCGGATTGATTCACGCTTTCGCATTGACGGGCGCGAAAGCTGATCGCGTCTGAATCGGGCGCGGAGTTGAGGCGGAATGCAAAAATCATGCTGGAATTCGTCAGATTATTTTGGTCGAGCAAAAAAGGCGCCACGGCGATTGTCGTTGCCGTCACCCTGCCGGTTCTTGTAACCAGCGCTGCGTTTGGGACGGAGGCGGCATTCTGGACCTACAGGCACCGCTTGGTGCAACAGCAAGCAGATGCCGCGGCCTATGCCGGCACGCTGGAACTCATGGAAGGTGACGAGAACGGTATTGACGTCACCGGGGCGATTGAAGAGTCGCTTGCCATCAACGGCTTCCGTGGAGACATCGGGACTTATGTCGCAGAGTGGCCTCCAAAATCAGGCGCCTATGCCGGAAAAAAAGCCGTGCGGGTTTCCGTGTCTGAAAAGTGGCCGCGCATGTTCACCGCACTCTTTCTCAGCAGCGACGTGGACATCGGAGCCGGCGGCACCGCCAGCCCGGAAGAACTGGGCGAAGCTTGCATGCTGGCGCTGGACCCCAGCGGCTCGGGCACCGTCAACATCACCGGCACGGCGGACGTCACGCTGAAAGGATGTAGCGTTGTGGCGAACTCGACGTCCGGCAGCGCCTTTACCCAGTCCGGCTCCAGCAATTTGTCTGCAGCATGTGCCGGGGCGGTGGGCGGTGTATCGGCCACTACATCGGGAATGGATCTGACAAGTTGCTCCTATCCGAGGGAACGAATCCCACCGATCAAAGACCCCTACGCCAACGTGCCGGAGCCGACCGTTACCGGTCCCTGTAAAACCCCGAACCTGTTCGATGGCAGCCCAAGCTCGACCTATTACATCACGTCAGGCCGGTATTGCGGCATGACCGTGAAGCGCACCGTGAACCTGGCGCCGGGACTCTACATCATTGATGGCGGCGACCTGTCGTTGACATCCACATCCAAACTGAACGGATCCGGCGTCACCTTCTTCCTGACCAATGGGGCCCGTCTCATCATCGACGGCAGCGCTGACGTCGATATCTCGGCGCCGACAAGCGGAACCTATTCCGGCCTGCTTTTCTTTGCCGACAGGTCCGGCCCGCAACTAACCCACACATTCAGCGGCTCGGCCAGTTCCCAGTTTGAAGGCGCCGTCTACATGCCGAATGATCACCTGGTCGTAGCGGGCTCCAATTCGGCAGCGGCCGGATGCACCCAATTCATTGCCAGGACGCTGGAACTGACCGGCACGTCAGGCGCCGGCATTTCCTGCGACAGCAGTGGCACCAACGGAATCGAATTCTATGGACGTGTGAGGCTAGTCGAATGAGCAAACTGACCAAACTCAATCTGGTGCGCCTGCAATGGAGCCGGAGTATCAGAGGAATCGCCGCAGTCGAATTTGCACTGACCGCTCCCCTTTTTGTGCTGCTCCTGCTGGGGATCATCACCTATGGCATTTCCATCAAGGAACATGGTGACGCACAGGAAGCGATCCGAGCGGGCGCACATGCCGCCATGTCGGATGTGCGCGACACAAGCGCTATCCAGAATGTCGTCTATCAAGCCCTGAACAGTACGAAATACCGTTCACGCGTCAACGTGAAGCGCTCACTGCGATGCGACGGCGCAGACACAACATCAGTGAATTGCAGCGATGGACGGGCCGCCGAAGAATTCGTCGAAATCAATCTCAGAGTCTTCAGCAATGCCGAACTGACGGGCACTCCAAAAATCCAGAAAGATGTGGAAGTGAGGGTCTTCTGATGCGTCTACGGAACCTCTTGAAAGATTGCCGCGGTGTAACGGCAGTCGAGTTTGCCATTGTGTCGCCCATGCTTATCCTGATGATATTCGGCGTTATCGAAACGGGCCGGTTCATGTTCATCAATAATTCGATGGACTCGGCGCTCGCCAATTCTGCGCGCCTCTGGATGGTTGATCCGTCAACGCCCGAAAGCATCGTGAAGGCAACCTATTGCGAGCGATATACGATGACGAATTGCGCTTCCACACAGTTCGTCGTTACCAACAAGACAGTGGATGGCCAGAACTGGCGAATCCTTAGCGCCACAGCCGAATTTACGTCTCCATTGGCTGGCCTCATCCCATTGCCGACCCATGTATCACGCTCGGAAGCGATACCGATTTATACCCACTAGGCAGGAGACGCTGCCAGACGGAGGGGGTCACGGGCGGGCGAGTGTCAGCTCCCCGCCCGGGTGATCCGGCCAGTCGCTGGTCTTGCTGGGCGCATAGTCGATTCCCGGCACGCTTTCGAAATAAGGCTCGCCCTCTTCCGGCAGGATGAGCGCCGTCAGGCGGCCACCATGGACCGCCGCTGTATCGATGCCTGTGGCATTGGCAAAACAGGCCGGGCCATCCAGCCAGGGCTGATGACCGAAAATGACATGGCCGAACCGGCCATCATAGACATCGGCCCAGAATGGGTCGCCCGGCTTGTTGTGGCCGAGCGCGAGATACTTCCCCGTCTCTGCGGAGACATACCGGGTCCGGAGGATTTTCCGGAAGGCCTTACCGCGGCGCCCATGCCAGCGGCTGGCAAGTTCCACAGTTTCGGGAAAGCTGCGCTGCGTTCCAGGGATGCCGCCATGCACGACCAATGCACCCCATTCCGGCAAGCGCAGGAAGGGTATCGCCGTGGCCAGGAAGGCCCGGTCCGCTTCCAAAAGCTCTGCATCCAGCGCGGGCAGCTCCGGCGCGTCGGCGGCCATCTCCCGCGCCACTTTCGGGCGCTCGGCCGTGTTGATGTGATAGCGGCGGTGGCGGTCTTCATGATTGCCCTCAATGAGGATCACCTCATAGGGCGCTGTCTCGCTCAGCTGGCGGACGAAGCGGACTACGCCTGCCGGCTCCGGCCCCTTGTCGACAAGGTCGCCCACAAAGACCAACCGGTCCCCCGCACCAAGCGCCAGCTTCGTAATCAGCGCCAGTAGCGGCGCCAATGCACCATGCACGTCTCCGATAATGGCGGTTTTCATGAGCAGCCCCTCTCTGCCGCATTTGGCGCCCGTGAGGCCATGCATCAAGGTCTGTTACCGTCCCCGGAACACGGGCTCCCGCTTTTCTACGAAGGCTTTGGTGGCGTTGCGGTGGTCTTCCGTCGCGGCGCAGTGGACATGGTGTGTGGCTTCCAGATCCATGCAGTCGAACACGTCGCCGGACGACATGGCCCGGTTGAGGTTTTCCTTCATGTAGCGATAGGCGACCGACGGGCCGGAGGCGAGGCGCCGGGCAAAGCTCATCGTCTGCTCCGCCAGCTCGTCCGGCTCGCACACCCAGTTGGTGAGGCCGAGGGCGAGGGCTTCGTCGGCGGACACACGCTCTGACAGGAAATAGAGCTGGCGTGCCTTCGCCTGGCCGACCAGCTGGCTGAGGAAGAAGGTGCCGCCATAATCGCCGGAAAAGCCGACGCGCGCGAAGGCCGTGGTCATGATGGCGTTACGCGACATGATGCGCATGTCGCAAGCGAGCGCGAGGGCAAGCCCCGCCCCGGCCGCCGCGCCCGGCAGGGCCGCAAGGGTCGGCTTCGGAATGGTGTAGAGCTTGCCGGAGGTGGCACGCTGATTGACGCGCTGAGTGTGGATCGCCTCGTCGATCGTGGTCTCGCGCCCGCCGCCGGTGTTGCGCGCGTTCATGCCCTTCACATCGCCGCCCGCGCAGAAGCCCTTGCCCGCCCCGGTCAGTACGATGCAGCGGACCTCGGGGTCCAGCTCCGCCTTCGCCAGCGCCGCGCCCAGCGCCGCATTCATCTCGCCCGACATGGCATTGCGCGCCTCGGGCCGGTTCATGGTGAGCGTCAGCACGCCGTCTTCCAGCGCGGTTAGCAGGTGATCGGTTCCGGTGTTCGTGATGGTCATGCGCGTTCCTCCTGATTTTGAAGGAATGTGTAGGGTATGGGGCGAGTTTGTATAGGGAGGGCGGTCTCTTACAATCGCGGCTATTCGGGCCCATATGAACACTACGCCATTGCGCCCAATTTGGCTCAAGCATGCGGCGTGGTTCTTCCCGACAAAATACAGACGGACCTGACGTCCGCACACCGGGCGCCCGGTTCCCCGTCCCGACTCTCTCCCCAAAGGATCAAGACCATGGCCAAAGGCCAGAAGAAATCGAACAAGGAAATCCGCAAACCCAAGGCCGACAAGTCAAAGGCCAAAGGCGCGAGCCCCACGCTGAAAGACGACACGATGCTGGGCGTAGAAAAGAAGCGGCGCTAAGGCCCCCAAAACCCGCGCCCATGCTTCGACTTCGCTCTAGCCAAGAGCGCTTCATTATAGCCGCACACGGGACTCATTCTGAGCGAAGTCGAAGGATAAGGTCACGCGAACACACCCCCTATGCTTGCTTCTCCAGCCCCTTCTCAAGAAGAAGGGTCGTGAGATTGCTGTTCCATTCCAGATCGGGATAGCGGTCTTTTTCCAGATATCCGCGCGCCAAGTAGAAAGCCTGGCTTCGTGTGTTGAACGTGTCGGTTTCAAGCCGCGCTGTGGGGTGCCCCGCGCGGGCGATCTCCGCTTCGGCAAGGCCCATCAGCTGCGTGCCGACGCCCATGCCCGCATAGGCGGAATGGACATGCAGCGCGTGAACGAAGTCGTTCCGCCAGTGAACAAAGCCAGCCACAGCGCCCGTACGCACCACGACATGAAATTCCTGCCAGCACTCACCGACATAGGTTTCCGGACGCTTCGACGCCCTGAAAGCTTCAGCGGCCTGCTGGGAGATGTTGGGCCGCCAGGTGCTTTCGAACGTGTCGTAGAGGATGCCGATCAGGGCATCCTTGTCCGATGGGTTTGCAGAGCGCGTTTCGTCTATCCCGTCACCTCGTGACCCGCCTTACAACGGAATGTTATCGTGCTTCTTCCAGGGGTTTTCCAGTTGCTTGTTCTTCAGGCTACGGAGGGCCTTCGCGACGCGGCGGCGAGTTGAGTGCGGCATGATGATGTCGTCGATATAGCCCTTGCGCGCCGCCACGTACGGGTTCGCGAAGTTGTCTTCATACATCTTCGTGTGCTCGGCGATCTTGTCGGCGTCGCCGATGTCTTTCCGGAAGATGATTTCCACCGCGCCCTTGGCGCCCATCACCGCGATCTCGGCCGTCGGCCAGGCATAGTTGACGTCACCGCGCAGGTGCTTGGAGCTCATCACGTCATAGGCGCCGCCATAGGCCTTCCGTGTAATGACGGTGACTTTCGGGACCGTGGCCTCTGCATAGGCGAAGAGCAGCTTTGCACCATGCTTGATGAGGCCGCCATATTCCTGCTTGGTGCCCGGCATGAAGCCTGGCACGTCCACAAGGGTGACGATCGGAATGTTGAAACAGTCGCAGAAGCGCACGAAACGCGCCGCCTTGCGGGAGGCGTCGATGTCCAGAACACCGGCCAGCGTCATCGGCTGGTTGGCGACGAAGCCGACGGTGGAGCCCTCGATCCGGCCGAAGCCGCAGAGCACGTTGGCGCCGAATTTCGGGCTGATCTCGAAGAAGTCGCCTTCGTCGGCTACTTTCTCGATCAGCTCGCGCATGTCGTAAGGCGAGTTCGGGTTCGGCGGGATCAGCGTGTCGAGGCTTTCATCGATGCGTTCGATATCATCGAACACGTCGCGGACCGGCGGGTCTTCGCGGTTGGACCCCGGCAGGAAGTCGACCAGGCGGCGCATCTGCACCAGCGCTTCGATGTCGTTCTCGAACGCACCGTCCACCACACCGGACTTGGCCGCGTGTACCGAAGCACCACCGAGTGTCTCGTGGGTGACCTCTTCGTTCGTCACGGTTTTCACGACGTCCGGGCCGGTGACGTACATGTAGGACGTGTCTTTCACCATGAAGATAAAGTCCGTCATGGCCGGAGAATAGACGTCACCGCCAGCGCACGGGCCCATGATGACGGAAATCTGCGGGATCACACCGGAGGAAAGCACGTTCTCCATGAAGATGTCGGCATAACCAGCCAGCGAGTCGACGCCTTCCTGGATACGCGCACCGCCGGCATCGAAAATGCCGATCACCGGGGCGCCGACGCGGGCGGCGGCCTGCTGGACCTTCACGATCTTTGCGGCATGGGCCTTGGAGAGCGAGCCGCCGAAGACGGTGAAGTCTTTCGAGAAGACGTAGACGAGGCGACCATTCACGGTGCCCTGACCGGTGACGACGCCGTCACCCGGGATGCGCTGGTTTTCCATGCCGAAATCGGAGCACTGGTGCTCCACGAACATGTCGTACTCCTCGAAGCTGCCTTCATCGAGCAGGACGGAGATCCGCTCGCGGGCCGTCAGCTTACCTTTGGCGTGCTGGGCTTCGATCCGCCGCTCGCCGCCACCAAGGCGTGCCTGTTCCCGTTTCTGCTCCAGCGCTTCGATCACATCCTGCATCCGACCCGGGCTCCTTGCTAAAAGAGTGTCATATATTTTGTCTGAAGTGCTTGATAGTCGCACCACATCACTTGGCAAGGGCATGCTGTCGGCTATCTCGTCGCTGCCCTCGCGGATTGCCCTTGCGTCAGCAGTATCGGCTCTGGTCGAATGGCGCGCTCAACCAATTCATAGCGCTACGAACTCAGCCCTCCATGATGAGCATTTCCGGCGCTGCCAGCCTTGCCCTAGAAGTGAGATGGACCGCGCTGGGCATGGCTCAAACCCATGATGAACCGCGTGGACGTGCGCGTGATCACTGGATGTTCTCCTGGCCCACCCACGCCACATTACGTAAGGGAAGCCGAACTGGAACCGATTTTTAGTCTCTCAGCCCATTGCGAGCCCCCCCGCGTTTCCTCACCTCAAGACCGTCAGATCGCCGGTCACCCCTAAAAAAACCGCCCCGGATGTTCGGTCCGGGGCGTCACGCAAAACTCCACTATTCTGGCGGAGGAAAATATAGGTCTCTACCAGAGGCTCCTGCGCTCATCATAGCGAGGCCCGCCACGTCGGTGCGGAACTCCCTGAATGTCCGTCACCCGGCCATGACGGACGGTACAGCTGACACTTCTTTCGAAGTCGTGCCGGCGGCCCTCGAACTCCACTTCACGGAAGCGGACGGTGTATCCACGCCGGCCAAATGGCTGAGCCCAGGCACGGCTGTCGAAATCGACATCTCGGAATCCCATCCTGTGGGCTTCCTGTCTGATGCCTCTCCGGCAAACCTGGATCGCTTCGCGGCTCATCCGGTCACGATAATTTGGCGCATACCCGCGCGTCGCTCCGCGATAGCTGTACGCAGCCGGACGATAATCATAGCCGCCATGCCCGACCTCGATGAAGAGAGCGGAATTTTTTTCAAAGTCGGTGGCGACTGAAGCTCGAACCGGCGGACTGTCCGCCGAGGCCGGGAGAGCGATGAGGGCTGACGCAGCAAAGGCAACGGCGGCCGCTCCGGAAGTCATGACGTGTTTCATCATGCCTGCAGAAAAACATGCCGTACCGGAACCGATGCTGAAATCAGCGTTCATTTCCCGTTGTCGGACGATTTTGTTGAAACCCCGTTTATTTCGGCCCCAAAACGAACACAATTCGCCTATCAGGGGAAAGTGACCGCCCTCAACGGGCATATAGCTGCTATTTTATGAACCATTCCGTTTTTTAAGGTGACGAAACTCCGTGACACAGGCATTCGGTTGAATAAACCGACAATCCAGAACGGATGGTGGAGCCATGAACAAATCATTGGCCTGGAAAATTACGGCTGTTTCTCTCGCGGTACTGATGACTGCATGCGGTGGAGGTGGCGGAAGCGGCACGAGTAGTGGCGGCGATATTGCGACTCCGGTGTCTCCACCGCCCCCGTCCCCGCCGCCGGCATCTCCTCCGCCTCCCCCGCCGCCCGCGACCCAGGGAGATTCCGGATTCTCGACACCGGAAAGCACATCCCGCTTTCTGACGCAGGCGACATTTGGCCCGACAACGGAAGATCTGGACACATTCACGGGCACGAGCGCCTCGCAGTGGCTGGTCAATGAATTCGCCAAACCGGCGAGCCTCAATGTGGCCTGGGTGACGAATTTTCTGGAGGTACCAGGCTCAAGAGGAGATGAAGGCCTGGTCAATGACAGAGGTGCGGAAGGCCCCACGCACTCATTCTGGATCAACGCCATTACAGGTGACGATCAGCTTCGCCAGCGCGTCACCTTCGCTTTGTCGCAAATCATCGTTGTTTCGCATCATGACTCCTCAAGCTCGACTTTCCGGCGTCCGATTACGGTCGCCTATTATCAGGACATTCTGACCCGCAACGCATTCGGCAACTACAGGGAGCTGCTGGAGGAAATCACCTATTCTCCGGCCATGGCGTATTATCTGACCTACTTCAGAAACCAGAAGGAAGATCCCTATTCGCACCGAATGCCTGATGAGAACTATGCGCGGGAAATCATGCAATTGTTCACCATCGGCCTGAACGAATTGAATCATGATGGCACCCTCAAGCTCGGCGCAGATGGTCAACCCATTCCAACCTTCGACAATGACGATGTTTCCGGACTGGCGAAGGTCTTCACGGGACTGGCTCCGGACACAGGCGACTTCGATCAATACAACACAGGGATTCCACAGGCGTATGAGGCGCGGCCACTCGTCGTGTATCCAGCCTATCACTCTTCTTCGGAAAAAACCTTCCTCGGCACGACCATCCCCGCCGGGACAAGCGGAGAAGAGAGCATAAAAATTGCTCTGGATACGTTGTTCCAGCATCCCAACATGGGCCCATTCCTCAGCCGCCAGATGATCCAGCGACTTGTCACCAGCAACCCTTCACCTGCCTATGTGGGACGCGTCGCGACAGCATTTGAGACGGGCCAGTATACGCTTCCGGACGGCACGAGTGTTGGTGATGGGCGTCGCGGCTCGATGGAGGCGATGGTCGCAGCAATTCTCATGGACGCCGAAGCCAGGTCCGATGAGATGCTGGCGTTTGATACATTCGGAAAAGTCCGGGAGCCTGCGATCCGGTTCGCCCAATGGGCTCGGGCTTTTGATGCCTCAGCCGTTACCCCTGAAGATTCGTTCAATCCGTACGACGAAACGACAGACATGACGCTTGGCCAGATTCCGTATCAGGCCGCATCTGTGTTCAACTTTTATCGCCCGGGATATGTTCCTCCAGGCAGCGAGTCCGGCGCCGCCGGAATGACCGTTCCGGAACTTCAAATCACAAACAGCTCCACGCTCGTCGGCTACGCCAACTTCATGGCGCATTTCACTTTTGCGAAAGCCCTTCAAGGGAATCAAGCCCATAGCACCAGCTTCATTCCAGACTACACAGAAGAGCGTGCGCTTGCGAACGACCCCGCTGCGCTTGTCGATCATCTCGATACATTGCTCGCATCAAGCCAACTTACTGATGCAACCAAGAATAACATCGTACAGGCAATCGACGCCATACCGCTGACGAATGAGAACATTTACCGGTATGACGGACCGCTAGAGCGGATCGGCACAGCCGTCCTGATGGTTATGACGTCCCCAGAATATCTCGTGCAACGTTAGGAGATGGATATGAGTATTTCCCGGAGACATCTCCTCAAAGGCATCGGCGCTGGCGCGCTGAGCACAGCAACGCTGACGACCCTCGGAAGCGCGATGCGCGGGTTTCAGGCGGCAAATGCAGCAGAGGTCACGGATTACAAAGCACTGGTCTGTGTTTTCATGTGGGGTGGGTGTGATACGCACGATGTGCTGCTGCCTTATGACCAGACATCATATGACCAGTTCCGGAACATCAGATCTTCATTGCTCGCAAGTTATGGTGCAAGCCGTGACCGCAGCAGCCTGCTGCCACTCACGCCAGCAAATTCTGCAGACCTCGGCGGACGTCAATTTGCCATGCCGCCAGAAATGAGTGGGCTGCAAGGCCTGTTTCAGTCGGGTGATATGGCCTTTGTCGCCAACACCGGGCCTTTGATCAGGCCATTGAACAAAACGCAATGGCGAGATGGGTCGGTGCCCGTACCCAAGCAGCTTTTCTCGCATAATGATCAGCAGTCTACCTGGTCAGCCAGCGCACCCGAGGGCGCCCAGTTCGGATGGGGCGGCCGCTTCGCAGATGCGGCTGTCGCATCCGGAGCAAACATCAACCGGGAATTCAGCACGATCACATCAGTGGGGAACGAGTTGTTCCTGACCGGACAGGACGTGCTGCCCTACCAGATCGGTCTCGATGGCGCGCCAGAAATCTACCTGCTGTCAGAGTACAATGACGACGGCATTTCAAATCTGTTGCGCCGCCACTTCACAGCTGCAGAATTCAATGGAAGCAACCTGATCGGACGCGATATCGCCCAGATTGCGGACAAGTCCGTGGTGCTTAACGAATCCTACAATCAGGCGGTCGCGAACCTCATTCCAATTTCAACACAGTTTCCGCGATCTTATCTGGGCGCGCAGCTACGCTCCATCGCGAATACGATCGCCATCCGGGATAGTTTATCCGTACGCCGACAGGTATTCTATGCAGGCATAGGCGGATTTGACACACACTCGAGTCAGTCAGCCGATCTCCCTGCGCGACTCTCGGATGTCTCTGCTTCAATCACAGCATTCCACACAGCCATGCAGGAGCTTGGTATCGCAAACAGCGTGACAACATTCACTGCCTCCGAATTCGGGCGTACGCTATCGGCGAATGGCGACGGAACGGATCATGGTTGGGGCTCACATCACATGGTCGTCGGCGGTGCGGTGCAAGGCCAGAACATCTATGGCGAAGTTCCACCTATGGAGCTCGGGCATGAGCAGGATTCCGACAATGGCCGCCTGATCCCGACGACATCCGTTGAACAGTTTGCGGAACCCCTGGGCCGGTGGTTCGGATTGAATGATAATGAACTGGCGGCTGCGCTGCCGAACCTCGGCAATTTCACGGCCGCCAATCTAGCCCAGAACATCGTATAACCGGACGCTCAGAGCACGTAGTGATCGCCGGAAGCGCGGACGGTGACCTCGCCAACCGATACGCCCCACGGCTGATCAATCGCGTGCAGGACTTCGCGCGCTATGAAGGCCGGATCGAGGACGAGATAGTCGATGTTTTCCGGGTCGAGCGCCAGTCTGTCGAGTTTGCCTTCACGCAATGCACCCAGAGCCGTACTGAATTCGACCATGTTCTGGCCCACAATTCCGATGACAGCTTCGGTATTGATGACGCCCGCACCGAGACCGGTACCGGGCACCCCCGTCGGTTTCACAATCGTGACCTTGATCCGCCCGCGTGACTCCATGCGCATCGATTCCGAGAGGAAATTGACCGCCGCTTTTGTCGCGCCATAGACACCGGCGCCCACGACCGGAAAATTCCCGTAGATCGACGAGATATTGATGATGTGCCCGCGCCCCTGCGACAGCATCTGGTCGTGCACGGCCACCATGCCGTTCAGCACACCCCGGAAGTTGATATCGATGCAACGATGCCAGGCGCCCATCGCCTCCTTGTGATCGGCGAAGAAAGCGAGTGGCATGATCCCGGCATTGTTGATCATCACATCAATCTGGCCAAAGGTTTCTACCGCCTTCTCTGCCAGAGCTACCATATCCTCCGCAGACGTCACATCTGCTTTCACCGCAACAGCTTCTCCACCAGCGGAACGGACCAACCCGGCCGTTTCCTCGGCCGCCTCAATATTGATATCCGCGCAGACCATGCGCGCACCGCGTTCACCGGCTTGTTGAGAAATCAGGCGCCCGAAGCCACCGCCGCCCCCAGTCACGACGATCACCTTGCTGTCTACGTAACCATTCTCCGCCATGTTTTCCTCCCATGCGGTTTAATTCATTCTTTTTGTGGCTCAGCGGAGCCCTCGCATCCATGCTTCCAGCGCGCGGGCTTCCTTGCGACGGGCTTCGGTGGCGGCTTTCGCTTCTTCGTCTTCCCCCCACTGCTCGATCTGCCAAGCCTCATCGACGCGGGACACCTCAAACGCGTCGGCTGCCGAGAGCTGGCCTTCGGCAACAGCCAGAGCCAGCAAGGCCGAGCTGAACAGGCCACAGCCGAAGAGTGTTCCGGTGAGACGGAAATCATCCATCTCCAGCGCGACCTGGCGCGCGGCCTCCAATGAGGCATCGGGCTGTGGTGATGCCAGCAGGCCTTCGACAGGCACTAGAAGAATATCGAGTTCCTGACCCGCCCATTCGCGCACCGGGCGCCAATAGGCTTCCTCGCGTTCGACCAGTTCTACGGGGCCTTCCGCGATGTGGCACAGCAGGTCGGTCTCGCAATACCGAGCAAGTTCGTCGGCCATTTCCTCACGCGCTTCAGGCGTACGGTCGATGGCGACATTGGCCAGGCGCGTCAGGTGCATGGCGGCAAGGTCGATAATGTCGCCTTGTTCATTCCACTCGGCGGCAATGGCCCGGGCGAGGCGCTGGCTGGGCAGGCAAAGCGCTGCGCGGGCGGGCGTCTTAATGGAGCGCCCGTCGAGGGCAACGGTCCAGCCACCGGGCATCTGCTCGGCAGCGGCGTCTTTATAGAAGCGCTTGGGCTTGTGAGAAGGAGTATTCGTCATGGGTGCGCATGTACGCCGCGCAGGCCTTGTTTCCAAGAGACAACTACGCCCCTTGCTGTCCCCCTGCGGCAACGGACCTGAAATTCATGACGCTCTCGCGTAGTGTGCGGAATTCATGGTGCACCTCATGTGCACCGGCCTCTTCCAGCTCGTGGGCAGCCCCGAATCCCCAGCTGACGCCAAGCGACCGAACGCCAGCGGCGCGGCCCATGGCGATATCGTGGATGGCATCCCCGATCATCAGGCTCGCGTCTGGCTCCATTCCGAGCGCATCCATCGCCTGCAGCACCATATGGGGATGAGGTTTGCCCGGACCGTCATCGGCGCACCAGATCGTGTCGAAGAAATGTTCCAGCTGGTGCAGTTTGAACAGGCTTGCGATGCCTGCCCGTGTCTTGCCCGTCGCCATGGCGATCAGCCAGCCTTCATCGCGCAGGGCTTCCAGCGTTTCGAGCGCGCCATCATAGAGCGGCTGCTTAAAATCCGGACGGGCGCGGGCGCGTACCCACGTATTCCGGTAATCCGTGACGAGCCGCTCGATCTCATCCACCGAGGCACCCGGCGCCAGCTGGGCGCATGCTTCGTGCAGACTAAGACCGACGATCCGGCGTGTATCGTCATATTCCGGGGGCACTAAACCGGACTGCCGGAAGGCTTCCACCATCACATTGTGGATCGTCTCACGGCTGTCGACCAGCGTTCCGTCGACATCCCAGATGGCAAGGCGCAGGTCAGTCATGGCTTCCAGACATCAGACAAAGGGCGCGAGCGGATCCTTGCCCGCTTCCTGCTCAAGGAAGCCGAGCGCCTCGAACGTCTGCTTCATGTGAGGCGGCAAAGGCGCAACGATCTGAAGCGGCTTGGCGTTGGGGCGAGGAATGATCAACGCACGCGCGTGCAGGTGCAGCCCCGGCGCGAGCCCCTGCGGAACCTCCCGGCGGCACTGGTATTTGAAATCGCCCAGGATCGAAGTGTTCATTTCCAGCATGTGGAAACGCAGCTGGTGCATGCGCCCGGTCAGGGGTTTCAAAGCAACCCACGCCGCGCGCTGACCAGCCGTCGAGATCACCGCATAATCGGTAATGGAATGGCGCGCGCCTTCCACGCCCTGGGCGGAGCGGAACATGCGTTCGCGATCGGAGTCCCGGCGTCCGCGCGTCTTCGGGTTCACAACGCGGTATCCGTCCTCTTCATGCTCGTCAGGCACGCCCTTCACCATCCAGCAACGGATCTGTCCGAATGGCGGGTTTGGCACAGCGACGGTGACAGCCCAGTAGACCTTGTCCATGTCGCGGCTGCGGAAGAGTTCGGCGAGCCGCGCAGCAGACGCCGGATGTTTCGCCACCAGAAGAACGCCGGACGTATCCTTGTCCAGCCGGTGGACCAGCACCGGCCGGTGCGTGCCATCGCTCAGAGACGCTAGCATGCCGTCAATGTGCTTGCCCTGCCCGGAACCGCCCTGCACAGCGAGACCGGCGGGCTTGTTGAGGGCAATCATATCGTCGTCTTCGTAGAGCGTGATTTCACGCAGAAAGTCACGGTCTTCCTTTGACAGTTTCGCCGTCTTGTCAGGCGCCGGGCGTGCCTCATCGGTGCTCAGGATCGGTAGCCGAACCTGCATGCCGGCGGAAAGGCGGGTGTTGGACTTCGCCCGCGCGCCATCCACCCGGATCTGCCCGGTACGGAGCATCTTCTCTACCTGGCCCTGGGTCAGCTGCACGCGGCGCTTGATCCAGCGATCAAGACGCGTGCCTTCCTCCTTGGAGGTGACGGTTTCGGTGACGATCTGTCCGCTCATGCAAACACCTTCCGGGCCAGCCAGAGGCCGATGAAAAGCGCGACGAGACCCAACGCGACAGACAAGGCCGCATAGGCGACCGCACGGGACATGTCGCCAGCGCGGACAAAATTGGCAACTTCAAGCGAGAAGGCGGAAAAGGTGGTGAATCCGCCCAGCAGTCCAGTCGCCAGGAACAGCCGGAGCTCCTGCGGGCCGCCCTGCCCGCGAAACGCAAGCCAGCTGATCAGAAACCCCATGAAAAAGCTGCCGATAATGTTCACGGCAAAGGTGCCATAAGGCCAATGATCAGGCATGTGGCGCACAGTAAACTGGCCCACTCCATGGCGCATGGCTGCGCCAAGGGCGCCGCCTGCCGCGACTGCTAGAAATCCGTTCATGGCCCGCCTTCTATCCGCTTCCGGCCCCGGGCGCCAGCGGCATGCCCAGCCCTCTTGCGCCGGGTCCAAAACGGGCTCAAATACCTTTCGGCGCGCGGGTGTAGCTCAATGGTAGAGCAGCAGCTTCCCAAGCTGACGACGAGAGTTCGATTCTCTTCACCCGCTCCAGTTTTTCTTTCATTATTTCAATGAGATAGAAGCCAGCAATGCTTTGGCCACGGAACACTTTCCTGTTCCAGCTAGAAACCAGCTAGAAAAGCACTTCTATCGATGGCCAATGGTAGGAAAGATAGAGAACCAAAGGCACATGCCAGACAGCAGCACGCCAATAGCTCCCTGTCCGGCTTCTCCGGCCCCAGCCAATGCTCAAGTGGAAATCCCCGGCGATTGACGCTATGAGGGAGAGAAGGATGCGGTGCGTATTGAACTCAGCTCAATCGCACTCTGGTCCGGACCGATCAGGATTGCCGGATGAAGCAAAGGGGGAAGTCCGTATGATCAGATATGCAGTTTTCGCCGGATCACTGGCACTTGCTCCTCTGGGTCTTGTGTCCTGTGCGCCAGCCTCACCCGTTTCACAGGAAGAGATCGCAGATCCGGATGCACTCGGAGCCGCGCTCGGCCCGAGGGTCGCACCAGCCTTTGGGTCGATCCTTTCGCTGGATTCCGCAAACCGAACCATCGAGATCACTCACACTCCGGTCAACGAAACCGGCTGGCCGATCATGCAGATGAACTTTTCCGTCGCGCACCATGTCGATGTCAGCGGATTTGCACCTGGCGACCCGGTCGAGTTCATTTTCGATTACTCGAATGAAGATGTTCCCGAGATTGTTGCCATAAGGCGCGTCAGCGCTCGCGAAGTAATCGAGGCACTGGTCCCCGACGACGAAGAGTCCTCCGGCAATGAGCCGAACTGAGTCAGACCTGAGGGTCTTGCTGCGCGAATGCGTAACAGTAGCCAACACGAATTGTTGGATACCGATATGCTTTCAAGACGACATCTGCTGCACTACACGCTGGGAGCAGGCGCTGCTCTCGGGGTAGCTGGTATGCTTCCAGCGTGGGCCCGCTCCTCCAGTGACGGAAACCTGGGAATTACTTCGGCCTCAGGTACCGCCTTCGATCTGGAGATTGCAGAGTTTCCGGTACGCATCAACGGTAAGACCGGAAAGGCCGTCGGCATCAATGGACAGCTGCCGGGCCCGCTGCTTCGCTTTCGCGAAGGCGAGACGGTGACGTTGAATGTCACCAACAAGCTTCAGGAAGACACGTCTGTTCATTGGCACGGCCTGCTTGTCCCGTTCCAGATGGATGGTGTACCGGGTGTTACGTTTCCAGGCATAAAACCTGGCAAGACATTCCGCTACCAGTTTCCGGTCCGACAGAATGGCACGTACTGGTATCATTCCCATTCCGGCCTGCAGGAACAACTAGGGCATTATGGCCCGATCATCATCGAACCGTCAGAGAGGGATCCCATCGCCTACGACCGGGAATACGTTCTGGTGCTCAGTGACTGGTCCTTCACAGACCCGCACCGGATTTATGCAAAGCTCAAGAATAATGCCGAAAGCCTGAACTTCCAGCGCAGGACCCTTCCCGACTTTTTGAGGGATGCCGCCAATAACGGATTCAGTGACACGCTGGAAGATCGCGCCATGTGGGGCAAAATGCGTATGTCCCCGCGCGATCTCGCAGACGTTGGGGCACCGACCTACACCTATCTCATAAACGGTCATTCCACCGCTGAGAATTTCAATATGGTGTTCCAGCCCGGCGAGCGCGTCAGACTGCGGATTATCAATGCATCAGCCATGTCGCTCTTCAATGTGCGCATTCCGGGTCTTCCAATGACCGTTGTGCAATCCGACGGTCTGAATATTCAGCCAATCGAGACGGACGAGTTCCAGATGGGCGTCGCAGAGACTTATGATGTTATCGTTGCTCCCGAAGATGATCAGACCTACGCCTTCGTCGCCGAGTCAATTGACCGTTCTGGTCAAGCCGTCGCCACCCTCGGCCCTCGACCCGGCCTGCGTGCGGCGGTTCCGGACCTGCGGCCTGTCCCATCACTGACGATGAAGGACATGGGCATGAGCCATAAGAGCATGGCCGGCATGAGCGATATGGAAAACAGGCCCACCATGTCCGACATGTCTGGTATGTCGAGCATGGATCACATGACACATGGGGATATGCCACGTACGGCTATGGGCCCGGATCCGCACGGCCCTCCAACGCAACTGGCGAGTGTTGAAGCGTCTCTCAAAAAGGGACCTGGCGTTGCAAACATTGCGGCCATGCCCTCAAGCCGGCTTGATGAGCCGGGCATTGGATTATCCGATCAGCCGCACCGTACACTGACCTATTCTCAGCTTCGCAGCCTCGAGCCGAATCCCGACTCCCGATCACCGCAGAGAGAAGTCGTCATACACCTCACCTCCAATATGGAACGCTATATGTGGTCATTCGACGGCGTGAAGTTTTCAGAAGTCACGCAGTCCATCCGGTTTCGCGAAGGCGAACGTGTCCGATTGACCCTCATCAACGATACAATGATGCCACACCCGATCCATCTCCATGGGATGTTCTTCGACCTCGTCAACGGAGGAGGAGATCATAAGCCGCGCAAGCATACCGTGGTCGTCAAACCCGCAGAAAAGCTGAGCGTTGACGTTTCGGCAGAACATGTCGGCGACTGGGCCTTTCACTGCCACCTGCTCTACCACATGCATGCCGGCATGATGCAGGTCGTGTCCGTCCTGCCGTCCACGGACAAGATGCCAATGGACCATGACATGATGGGGCATGACATGCCTATGGAGCACGAAATGCCGATGGATCACGATATGATGGACCACTCCGCCATGGGCCATGACAAGCCTGAGGAGATGAAGTGATGCGCAAGGTGATGTTCGCAGCGCTCGCCGCAATCGCCGTTACGACAAGCGCATCAGCGCAAGCACATGATGATCAGCCGCCGTCTTCTTCTGAAAAGCCCTGGTCACAGGCCGACGCCTATTACGGAAAGGAAACAATGGCTGATGCCCGCAGGGCGGTTCAGGCCGGAGGCGGCGCACAGAATTCCTTTTATGTTCTGTTCAACCAGCTCGAAGCGCAGTTTTCTGACGAATCGGAATCCCTGTACTGGAACGGCCAGGCCAGTTGGGGCGATGATATCAACAAGCTCTGGATAAAGTCCGAGGGACGTACTTCCCTGAATGGCGACGGTACCGAAGACGCCGAGCTCCAGGCGCTGTATTCCCGCGCAATCTCTCCCTATTGGAACCTTCAAGCCGGCGTGCGGCATGATTTCGAACCCCATGGCCTGACCCATGGCGTACTGGCGCTCCAAGGATTGGCACCCTACTGGTTCGAGATCGATGCCTCGGCTTTTCTCAGTGAAAAAGGTGACCTGACAGCCCGCTTCGAAGCAGAATACGAGTTTCTGCTGACGCAGCGTCTGATTCTGCAGCCCCGCATCGAGGCGAACTTCTCCGCGCAGGACATTGCCGAACGCGAGACCGGCTCGGGCCTGAATTCGATCGATGCAGGCCTGAGGTTACGATATGAATTCGTCCGGGAACTGGCGCCTTATGTAGGCGTCGAGTGGCAATCTGAATTTGGCGGTTCCCGAGACTATACCAGAGTAGCTGGCGGAGACCCGGACCAGGTGGTCGTGGTGGGCGGTATCCGCACTTGGTTCTGAAGCAGACCGGAGGATCGGATGGCAAACATGAATCACTGGATGCCCGGCGGTGTCGGCGGCCTCATCGTCTGGGGCGGAATCATTCTTTTTGCCGGTCTCCTGCTTCGCTCGCTCCCAGGCCGGAGGCGCGATCCCCCGTCTGATCCGGAAACACCGCTTGAAATTCTCAAACGCCGTTACGCCAGGGGTGAGATCAACCGGGACGAGTTCGAAAGGCGCAAACGCGAGCTCGATGATGCCGGGTGAACCGGTTTCGAGGGACATGTGCATCCGGCGCGTATCACCTGCCAGAATGAATGGGTTGCCGGCCGCATGCCGAAAGCCCTGACGACCCGGCAACAAGACAGGAGCCTTTCTTGGACGGCCTCATAGAACCGAATATTCACCCCATCCTGGTCCATTTTGCCTACGCCCTCAGCATGACGGCCGCCGCATCCTACCTCCTGTGTCGCGTGTTCCCTTCCGGCCGCTGGACCCAATCCTTGTGGCCCGCGGCAGACTGGTTGCTGGCTTTTGCGGCCGCTTCGATCGTGGTGACCATCGCCGCGGGCTTCCAGGCCTATTATTCGGTCGATCATGATGAGCCGTCGCACATTGCCATGACGACACACCGCAACTGGGCGGTGCCGTCGGGATCGGCCATTCTGCTCCTTGCGGTGTGGCGCTGGCGAACCCGCGCAAAATCTGCGTCGGTCCTGTTTGTCGGCGCACTTTCTGCCGCCGCCCTCGCGCTGACCGCGACAGCCTGGTGGGGCGGGAAGATCGTTTACGGATATGGACTTGGCGTGAGGAGTCTGCCCGAGGTCACAGGCCAAGGCCACGATCATCATCATGGTGGCAAGACAGATGAGGCGGCCATCGCTGCCGGGCATGATGAAATGGCGTCTGCGCCAGGCCATGAGCACTCCGATGACGAGATGGACGACGGGCACCATGACGAGATGGCGGAAGGCGGCCACATGGACGGTCCCGGCAGCCATCATGAGGCAGATGCCGGGAGGGTGTCCGGGGCAGCCCAGACCGGCACGCCCGAATTCGTGGCCGATGCCTTCTCGGCCGCCTTGCGGTCAGGTGATGAAGATGGCTTGCGCGCCATGATGGCACCGGACGCGGTCATCGCGGAGGGCGGACAGGCCGAGCTGTCCTTCGAGGAATATGCCGGCCATCACATGAAATCCGACATGTCCTTCATGACCATGATGAATGTTCAGCTACAGGACCGGAAAGTCTTCCAGGCAGGCGACATGGCGACCGTCATTTCGCAATCGGAGATGAACGGTACATACAAGGGTGAGGCCGTCCACCTCCGGTCCATGGAAACCATGGTTCTCATGCGGAATGAGGACGGTTGGAAAATCACGCATATCCATTGGTCTTCCAGCCCCCTGGATGAAAGCCATGCACACTGACAGGAACTCAACTCGGGGCAACCTGCCGTATCACAAGAGCTGACCCCGGAAAACTCCCATTGGGAACGGGACGAGGGCCACACGTCATGGAAGGAATGCCACAGGTGTTCCAAAGAAAGAGAAGGAGACAGCCATGAAAATCAAACCACTGGGGCATGCCCTATCCATATTCCTGGCCATGACATTTACCCTATGTATTGCCTGGGGCCTCGTCACACCTGCAAGCCTTCACATGCATGCTGCATGGGAATCCCTGCTGCCCGGATTTTCCTTTATTTCCGTTCCGGGTTTCTTCCTTGGACTGATCGAGTCCTATCTCTATGGCTGGTATATCGCGCTGGTTTTTGTCCCGCTCTACAATTATTTCAATCGCGGCAATGTGCGTTCCGGCTGAGAACAACTGCGGAGACTGGAAAGGTACGACACCCGTATTGCTTCCCGGTTCGAAAGACAGAGCGTGGCCATTCGCCGCCGCCTCGATTTTCTTTGGGAACACTGTAGTGTTGCGCCAAGAGAGGGTTTGAAAGGATGACGTCATGAAAAAATGGATTGGGGGCCTGTTGGGCGCCACGCTGGTTGCGCTGATTTCGGGACTGGCATGGCTGGCCATTAACTCCGGGACCGCCAGGGCCGAAACGATGACCGTCTACAAGACACCCTGGTGCGGCTGCTGCACAGCCTGGGTCAAACATCTCCGGCGGGACGGATTCGAAGTGCGTGTAGTCGAGCGGGAAGATCTCGCCCCCGTCCGCGCGTCGCTGAGCGTGCCGGACCGGCTTGCCTCCTGCCATACGGCGGAAATTGCCGGATATGCGATCGAAGGACATGTGCCGGCTGCGGACATCAGGCGCCTGATGTCAGAGCGCCCCGCTGCAGCTGGCCTGTCGGTTCCCGGTATGCCTCTGGGCTCTCCCGGCATGGAAATGCAGGGCCCTCCAGATGCCTATGATGTTATTCTGTTCGGAAGCGGAACTACCAGCACCTATTCGAGCTATGTCGGACGATTCCCGGCCAGCGAGACCAGCGAGCCATGACACCGGAGACTTATAAGGAAGGGTCGCTCAGTCTGGCCGGAACCGTTGCCATGGGCACCGGTGTGATGATCGGCGCAGGCATATTTGCCCTGACCGGACAGGTCGCCCAATATTCCGGCCCGGCCTTTCCGCTCGCCTTCCTCCTTGCGGCGGTCATCAGCGGGTTCAGCGCTTACACTTATATCAAGATGTCGGACAAATATCCCTCGTCCGGCGGCATCGCCATGATCCTGCAGAAGGCCTACGGGCCTACAACGGTCGCGGCCGCCAGCGCGCTCCTCATGACGATGTCGATGATCATCAATGAAAGCCTTGTCGCCCGGACCTTCGGCGCCTATTCGCTGCAATTGTTCGACATCGAAAATACGGACACGCTCGTCCCGCTCCTTGCCGTCGGGTTGATCGCGGTTGCATTTCTCGTCAATATTGCCGGAAATAGGATCATTGGCGGCGTCTCGAAGATTGCAGCCGTCCTGAAGGTTGGCGGCATACTGATATTTTCCGGTGCCGCCCTCTGGGCGTCTGGATTTTCCTTCGAAGCCGCGAGCTCTGCGACGGAAGATGGGACCGGTCCCGCCGGCTTCCTCGCCGGTGTCGCACTGGCGGTCCTTGCCTTCAAGGGATTTACGACAATCACCAATAGTGGTGCAGAAGTCAGGAACCCCGGCAGGAATGTCGGACGCGCCATCATGTGGTCTCTGGCGATTTGTCTTGTCGTCTATATGTCCGTCGCCTTTGCTGTGGGGTCGTCGCTGACGCTGGAAGAGATCGTCGCCGCAAAAGATTTCTCGCTCGCCGAAGCCTCACGCCCCGCCTTTGGTGATCTCGGGGTGGGTTTCACCGTGATTATCGCAATTATCGCGACGGCATCGGGCCTGCTCGCCAGCGTGTTCGCGGTTTCCCGCATGCTGGCAATGCTGACCGACATGAAACTCATTCCTCACAGGCACTTCGGCATGCCGGGCGGGATTCAGAAACACATGCTGGTCTACACCGTTGTTATCGCGGCCATTCTTGCCGCCTTCTTCGACCTCGGCCGGATCGCATCACTTGGGGCGATCTATTATCTTGTCATGGACATTATTATTCACTTTGGCGTGTTGCGCCATCTGCGCGCGGATGTTGGTGCGCGGGCCTGGATCCTTGTCTCGGCAATCCTGTTCGATGCGGCAGCACTCGGCGCTTTCATCTTCATAAAGGCGATAAGTGATCCCGCGATTATCCTCATTGCCATCGGATCCATGACGGCGATCTTTGCCCTGGAGGCTCTCTATCTTGGCAAGGTCCGCAACAAGGAAGTATCAGGTCATGAAAGTTCGCATGCCCATTAAGCCAGCCTGCCTTTATGGTGTATTCTCCCCATGATGTTGGCCATCTTTCTTACGGCCGCAACATTTATCCTGTCCGGCGCCCTTCACTACTGGATCATGTCCCGCTTCATCCGGCATGCTGATCGAATAACGCTTTCTCCTGGCGGCAGGCTCGTGCTCGTGCTCTGTATCTCGGGAATTGCACATCTTTCAGTCGTTGCACTTTATGCGGCCACCTATGGGGCTGGACTGGCGCTGCACCTTGGCAGCTTTGCCGAACTCAAGCCCTTGCGCGCGATGGATGTGTTCTATTTTTCACTCGTCAGCTATACCTCACTCGGTCTTGGCGACATCGTCCCAACCGGTCACCTTCGGCTGGTAGCCGGCGTAGAGGCCTTGAACGGCTTTCTACTGATCAGTTGCTCGGCCGCCTACCTGTTCCTGTTCATGAGCCATCAGGGCAAGGATGGCGCCAGATGATATCCGAGATTTCATCCGCCCTGACCACGGATAAGGAAAAAATGGTCGCAGCCCGGTCTTTCCGTCTGGGGCCGCAATTGCCCCCGGATCGTACCAGGCTTGCACAGGTTTCAGGATGCCTCGTTGTCGTGGGGACGATCCAGTACCCGTTCACTCCCCAGGCGTACAGCAATCGCCGTAGGCGCTGATGGCAGATACAGTCGAAATTCGAGTAACGGCTTTTGTCAATGACGATGTGGATCGCAGTTCGCGAAGAGTTGTAAGGAAGAGTTAGATATGTGCCTGTCACCAGAAGTCAGTTTCGTCGCCGCAGCCGGCCTGATTCCCGCAGGCATGGTCAGTATGCGTCAGGCGTGGCGCACGGACCGCCATTATCTTCCGCTTGCAACCTTGCCGCTCCTCTTTGGTATTCAGCAATTGGCTGAAGGGGTAGTCTGGGTTGCCGGCGCTGGCCAGAACACGGACCTTATCCTGAACGCCTCACTCGTCTACATGTTCTTTTCCTGGCTCGCCTGGCCTGTCTGGATTCCCGTGTCGACGTTCACACTGGAGCCGCCGCGCCGGAAGCCCTTGTTCCTCATCTTCGTCATTGTCGGCGCAATGCTCGGAGCATTGCAATATGTGCCTTACTTCGCACATGATGGCTGGCTCCACACACGCTTCCTGCCACATGTGATCGTTTATGAAGGCACCGAACTTCTGGATTTTGTCGGGCGGCGCGAATTCACTTATGTTGTCTATATTTCCGTCGTCATCCTGCCGCTTCTGATCTCGTCCATCCGCGGTGTCCGGATCTTCGGTCTGCTGGCGCTCGGTGTCCTGATTACGACGTATACCTTCTTCTCCTACGCCTATGTGTCGGTGTTCTGCTTCGGCGGCGCCGTCATGTCGGCCTACCTGGTCTGGATGATGTTCAAGGGCGATGGGTCCCGGCCATGGCCTCCCGCATTCCATCCGGTTTCGTAGACAAGGGACCGGCCGTGGAAGACCCACCTGTGATCATCGCGGGGGCCGGGATTGCCGGCCTGACCTGCGCGATCATCCTTGCCCGGGCGGGCCGGCAGGTAATCGTCCGGGAGTGGCACAATTCTGTCGGCCATCGCTTCCACGGGGACTTCCAGGGGCTCGAAAACTGGAGTCGCAGCGAGGACGCGATCGACTGGTTCGCGCAGACAGGGATTGAACGGAATTTCAGCACCCACGCTGTTCATGAAGGTGTAGCATTCGACGCCCAGGCAACGGCCTATCCCATTCGAAGCGCCCGCCCGCTTTACTATCTGGTTCGGCGCGGAAGCGAGCCGGGCTGTCTTGATCATGGACTGTTGCAACAGGCCCTGATGGCGGGTGTGGATGTCCGGTTTGGCGACCGGGTCACGGATGCCGGCGGCCAGGACGTGCTTGCGATCGGACCGCGGCGCGCCGATGTCATCGCTGCCGGCTATGTTTTCGAAACCGATTGCCCGGATGGCAACTATCTAGCGCTCAACAATTCCCTCGCACCCGGCGGATACGCCTATCTCCTGATACGTCAGGGTCGCGGCACGCTCGCCAGTTGCATGTTTAGCGGGTTCAAGCAGCAGGCTGAATATGTTGCGCGAACGGCAGCGTTCTTTGCCGAAGCCACCGGCCTTGATATGCGCAATGCCCGCCCGTTTGGCGGGTTCGGCAATATAAGGGTTCCGCGCACCGCGATGCAGGGCAAACGCCCCGTTATTGGCGAGCAAGCCGGATTCCAGGACGCGTTGGCCGGATTCGGCATGGGATATGCGCTTCGCTCCGGACAACTCGCCGCTCAAAGCATCCTCACCGGGGCTGCTTATCGGACGCTCTGGCGCCGCGACCTTCGGCCCATGCTGCGAACAGGTATCTCCAATCGCTGCCTGTACGAACTGGCAAACGAGCGCCTGCGCCGCTGGGCCCTGAACCGGCTCAGCAGGACAGACGCCGGGCGCAAACTCGGATCGCTCTACAGGCCCTCCCTCCTGACACAGCTTGTCTATCCCGTCGCAAGATGGCGGCTCGGCAAAGCGCTGAACGATCCGAGCTGCGATCACGAGAACTGCACTTGTGTCTGGTGCCAGCATGGGCTGGGTTAGCGTTCCGGCAGATTGCAGGCTGGCCAATTGAACGCACCGCCCGGCGGTCGGCGACGCGAGTACAGCGATCCCTGTCGCGATGACGCAGCAGACCAGGTTTCATTCAGCTCCCCCTGGGGGCTGACTTAATGTCTGCGCCGTAAAATGTGATCGTGCGCCTCGGCTGCGTTGAGCTCCCGCGTTGAATTACCCAGACGGACGAAATATTTCGATGTATCCGACAGAAGCAGGAAGACCGGCGTGTCCGAACGCTCAACCAGAACCCAGCAGATCGTCTTTCCGTCGATCGTCAGAAACCTGCTGCGCACGAGTGGACAGACAGCGCTGCCGAGATAGGTCCTGACGATCCCGATCAGGGCACGTTCGAATTCATCCGCCGTAGGGTTCCGAAGTGTATTCAGATCCGGATCAATCCCGAGAAGTTCGCCGTCATCCGCAACACCTATGAGCAAGCGTCCGCCTTCATGATTCATGAAGCCCGCAATGGTTTTGGCGATCACCTGCTCGAGGCTTCTGTTCGTTCGCGATTCCCGGATATCCCAGCGCAAGGTCGACTTGAATTCCGTCCGTTCGTTCTCGCCTCCGGCAATCACGCCGGGCAGAGCCATCTGAAGGTCTTCCAGCAAGGCTTCGGTCGTGCGCGCCTGCCGTGAAAGTGCAAGGGTCAGCACCGAAAATACGAGCCCCATAATTGCGCCCAGGGCAGCAAAAATGACATTCATGGCCATGAGGTGGAGCAAGGGCGCGGCGCTGACACGTTCCCAGGCGAACTGGCCGAACCCGGAATACCTGCCTGAAAACAGGGAAGCATACTCCATCCAGACCACGAGCGAGTTTACCGGATGCAGCACCAGAACACCGATGATCCCGCCAAGGGCGGCATAGATCACCAGGTGACGGATTTGCCGGGCTTTCTGGCTCATCCTCTCGTCCTTGAGTGATAGCGGTTCATGCGTCCTCCTTGCCGGAACAGGGATGAGGTTCCTGCAGCATGAAACTGCCGCCTGTGTGCTCCCGGAGCCGGGCGCACAACCGTCTCAATCGGAGCATGCGAGGATGGCAGGCTGGCTGTGTTTTCCATGTCCATCCCCGGCTTCCAGGTGAATGTCTGGCGCTGCCTGCTGATACGGCCCTGACCGCGCGCGCCCTCAATAGAAACTCCAAGCCGGTGAATTTCATGCAGGCGTGTAACGTCTCGGCATCATTCCCGTCTGTTGACCTGGCACGTACCGGGGCGACCAGGCCTGGCCTTGCCGAAAGGGTCATCGAGCAATGAGGGAACAGATGAACGAACGTCCGGATCGCACGCCCGCCCCCGCGCATAATACACCGGAAGGCCGCAAGGGGCCTCCCGCGCCCTTCTTCGGGATATTGTCCACAGTCGCCGCATTCGGGCTCGGCGTGGGTGTCGCCAGCTATCTCAGGGACATTGCGCTCCTGGTCGTCCTGCTCGCCCTGACCGCGACCGTCATCGCTCTGGCGAGAATCACTCGCAGGAGCTCTCCGCGGCCCTTGTGGATGGACGGGATCTACTGGACCAGCTGGCTCATACTGGCGGGCCTCGTCATTCTGATCGCAAGAAGTATCCTGACCTGATCCATTCGCGGCGCACTACCGGGCCAGCCGGTCGAGCCTCTGTCCCGGATTATCGATCACGACGGCCGGGTCGACCGCAGCGACGGTCTTGTCCGTCTCCGGACAGTCGATGGACCGGATAATATGTCCGAGGACGTTCAGCCTTGCTGCACGCTTGTCATCTGTACGGACCACATACCATGGCGCATGCTCGAAATCCGTCTTCAGGAACATCTCGTCGCGCGCGTTCGTATAATCATCCCATTTTTGCAGGGCCACTGCATCGATCGGACTCTTCTTCCATTGTTTGAGCGGGTCCCGGTCGCGGTCTTCCAGCCGGGTCTCCTGCTCGGTCCGGCTTATGTCGAGATAGTATTTGAGGATTTGCATCCCATCATGGACGAGCATCTGCTCGAACGCGCCGACCGTCTCCAGAAACGCAGCCACCTCGGCCTTCCGCGCGAATTTCATCACGCGTTCCACACCCGCTCTGTTGTACCAGGAGCGGTTGAACAAGGCGATCTCTCCATCGGCCGGCAGATGCGGCACATAGCGTTGGAAATACCAGCTCCTCGTGTCCCGGTCGGAGGGCTTGCCAAGGGCAACAACCCGCGTATCCCGCGGGCTGAGATGCTCTGAAATCCGCTTGATGACGCCATCCTTGCCGGCTGCATCGCGCCCTTCGAAAAGAATGAGGATACGATGCCCGTGCCGGATCGCCCGCCTCTGGATCTTGACCAGCTCTACTTGCAACGCCCGGAGATCATGCTTGTAGGCTTTTTTTGATACGCCCCTGGCGTCCTGTTCGTCATCGGACATTCTGGTGGCGCCTTTCCTCATTCAGGCAGGATTTCGTACGCTTTGAAACAGGTATCGGATCTGGCTGATACAGGTAATCCCGCGTCAGCGGAACCGCCTCCTGCCGCTTGCCGAGCTGGAGCTGGAACACATTGTGGACACCGTGCCGGAATGAAAGCTCGCTGCATACCAGGTAGAATTCCCACATCCGTACAAAGCGCGCATCGTGCAAGGCTTCGGCCTCAGCAGCGCGCGCCAGAAAGCGCGCCCGCCAGGCTTTCAGCGTTTCGGCATAGTGAAGGCGGAGGACTTCGATGTCGAGCACCGTCAGACCCGCTTGCTCGATTGCCGGCAGGATCTCCGACAGGGCCGGAATGTAACCGCCCGGAAAGATGTGCCTTGCGATCCAGGGATTGGTTGCACCCGGCCTGCCCGCTCGGCCGATCGTATGGACAAGGGCAACCCCGTCCGGGCTCAGGCGCGCTGCAATCTGTCTGAAATATTCCTGATAGTGGGGCACTCCGACATGCTCGAACATTCCCACCGAGACGATCTTGTCATACTCATCCGTAAGAGACCGGTAATCCTCGATCCGGAACGTGGCCTGGTCGCCGAGCCCTTGATCCGCTGCACGCTTGCGAGCTAACTCGTATTGCTCGCAGGAAAGCGTCACGCCTTCCACGCGAACGTCCTCCGACCGGCAAAGATGCAGGGCCAGGCCGCCCCAGCCGCAACCGATGTCCAGCACCCGGTCGCCAGGTCTGAGGCAAAGCTTGCGGGCGATATGTTCTTTCTTGAGTTCCTGGGCCTGCTCCAGCGTGACCTCAGCATCCGGGAAATAGGCGCAGGAATATTGCATGTCCTCATCCAGGAAGAGGCGATAGAGATCATTCCCGATGTCATAGTGATGAGCTACATTGCGCGCGGATCGCTCTTGCGGATTGAATTGCGCAATCAATCGGGCGCTCTTCCTGAACAGCGCCGGCAACCGTGCTGCCGGAAGTCCGTCTGCCAGGAAGTTCACCCAGAAGAGATCCAGCAGGTCGTAAAGGTCGCCGAATTCAATGGTCAGGCCGCCTGCCATGTAAGCCTCGCCGACCTGCAGTTCCGGATCCAGAAGGATCCGCCGAAGCCAGGCATTCGAGGCGATAGCGATCCGGACCGGCCGGACGCGATAGGATCCGTATCTCGCTGTTTTTCCATCCGGAAACCTGACCTCGAGGCATCCCTTGCGGATCGCCCGTTCCAGCCTGTTTCTTGCGATCGCGCCTATGAGTGCCATGCCAGATCTCCGTTGGAGTCCACCTGCCGGTCGCCAGGCGGAACTTATTGACTGATACGGAGAAGACGCCCCGCTCCCTCAACCGTTACAGTCGGGCGGGCGCCACGGACGCCCGATAAGGGGCATGCCGGCCGGATGCGTATGAATATGCAGACTGCCCGCCGATCCCGCGAAAGGAACCAAGGGATGACATCTGACAAGGCGCCATCAAGGCAGCGCAGGCGGGCCGTTGAAGCCGCTCTGACCGAGTCGCACCAGGACCTTTACCGCTTCCTGAAACGGAAGATCGGCAATGACGCGGATGCCAGGGACGTGTTGCAGGACTTCTACGTGAAAGCCCTGACGCGCTTTTCCGACCTGAAGGATGAAGACCGCTTGCGCGGCTGGCTCTCTCAGGTTCTGCGCTCGACAATCGCGGACCATTTCCGTGACAGGAAACGTACCAGCGATTTGCTGGCCAGCTATGCTGCCAATGCGGAGCTTCTCTTCGGCGAAGAGGAACTGGACTTCGTGATCTGTGCCTGTCTCTATAAGATGCTTCCGACGCTCAGTCCCGGCTATGCAGACCTAATCTGGCGGGCAGATCTCATCGGAGAAGAAAGATCCGCCATCGCTGAAGACCTCGGCCTCAGCGAAGCCGCCCTTCGGGTGAAGCTGCACCGGGCCCGCCGGGCTATGCGCGAACGCCTTGAACAGACCTGCCATACCTGCCTCGAACACGGATACTTCCAGTGCGCCTGTCAGGGATCCGGCAGCAAGGTGCACAGGTAGGGCCTCGACGCCTGGACCGATCATGCGCCTCCCGGTGCTGGCAACCGCCCACAAGTCCGGGCAATCGGCTTTTGAGGGGTCAGCATCGCCGACACGTATTTCTGAAAAGCAATCCGGCAACCGCCCTGCACGGGGAAACAAAGCGCATGCAGCGAAGGAAGACCATGATCATTGATCCTGAGATGTCCACACGCACCAAGCCAGGATGCAGGATTGCAACCCGCGCCTGCCGACCCTGTCCCATTACGGAAAAATAGTCAGAATCATGGACCACTCGACCCACACGCATCAGGCAGCCGCCTCTCCCGAAACGGCTAATCCTCACAGCCATCACGCTCACAATGGCGCAGGGCATGCCCATGAGGGTCACAATCACGAGGGCATGATCGCCGATTACCGCCGCAGGTTCTGGATCGTCCTGATCCTGACCGTGCCGATACTGGCTCTGGCTCCGATGATACAGACCTGGCTCGGTCTTCAGGACAGTTTACGCTTTTCCGGTGACCGGATCCTTCTCGCCGCGCTCTCAAGCCTTGTCTTCTTCATCGGCGGCTGGCCCTTCCTGAAAGGATTCTGGCAGGAAATAACCGGGCGCGGGATCGGAATGATGACCCTGATTTCGGTCGCGATCACCACCGCTTATGCCTATTCAGTCGGCATGGTCGCGATCGGCAGCGACGAGACCTTTTTCTGGGAACTTGCCACGCTGATCGCTGTCATGCTGCTGGGGCACTGGATCGAAATGAAATCGGTTCTCGGTGCCGGGCGCGCGCTCGAGAAGCTCGCCAGCCTCATGCCAGATGAAGCCCACCTCCTCGCCGACGACGGCTCTGTCAGGGACGTGTCCGTGTCGACACTGCGCGGCGGCGAACAGCTGCTGATCAAGCCTGGCGAAAAGGTTCCGGCGGACGGCATCATCGTTCATGGCGACTCTTCGCTGAACGAATCCATGCTGACGGGCGAATCGAAGCCTGTATCCAAGAGCATTGATGACCGGGTGATTGGCGGGTCCATCAATGGAGAAGGCTCGCTGACCATCCGGGTCGACAAGACCGGAGACGAGACATTCCTGTCGAGCGTGATCAAGCTCGTCAAGGAAGCCCAGGCCAGCAAGTCCCGGACACAGGACCTCGCCAACTCGGCAGCGAAATGGCTCACCTTCATCGCACTCGGCGGAGGCCTGTCGACCTTCCTGTTCTGGACATTTTTTACCGGACAGGGTTTCGGGTTCGCCATGGCCCGCGCTGTCACGGTCATGGTGATTGCCTGTCCGCACGCGCTCGGCCTTGCTGTGCCGCTGGTCGTTGCGCGCTCGACGGCCATCGCCGCAGGCAATGGGCTGCTCATCCGTGACCGGACGGCGTTCGAGGAGGCCCGCAACATAGATGCCATCATATTCGACAAGACAGGCACACTGACCCGGGGCGAGTTCGGAATCACCGATACGCTCGTCTTCGATACCACCCATTCCGAAGAAGAAATCGTCGCCTATGCCGCTTCGATCGAGGCGCATTCCGAGCACCCGATCGCCCAGGGGATTGTCCGCGACTCAAAACAGGCCTGGCCGGTCGAAAAATTCCGGGCGATCCCCGGCAAGGGGGCCTCCGGCGAGGTGAAAGGACACGAGGTAAAAGTCGTCAGTCCCGGCTACCTGCGTGACCAGGGCATCGGCATGGAAGACCCGCGCTTTGAGGAACTGAGCCGGCAGGGAAAGACCGTCGTCTTTGTCCTGATTGACGACCGGCTCGCCGGGGCCATCGCGCTGGCCGATATCGTTCGTGAGGAATCCCGCGAGGCCATCCGGCACCTTCGGGACATGGGCATCAGATGTATCATGCTGACAGGGGACAACCGGCAGGTGGCTGAATGGGTTGGCCGCGAGATCGGGCTGGACGAAGTCATTGCCGAAGTCCTGCCGGAAGAAAAAGCCGCAAAGGTCCGGGAAGTTCAGTCGCGTGGCCTGATCGTGGCCATGACGGGTGATGGGGTCAACGACGCCCCTGCCCTCGCTCAGGCAAATGTCGGCATTGCAATCGGCGCCGGAACAGACGTTGCCATCGAGACGGCAGACATCATTCTCGTGCGTTCAAGTCCTGCAGACGTCGTCGCCATCATCGAACTTGCACGGGCGACCTACAGGAAAATGATGCAGAACCTCGCCTGGGCAACCGGATACAATACGTTCGCCATTCCGGCAGCCGCAGGCCTTTTCTTCCCGTGGGGCGTGATCCTGACCCCGGCAATCGGCGCCGTGTTCATGTCCGCCAGCACGGTAATCTGCGCCGTCAATGCCCAGCTCCTCAAGCTGAACCGGCAGCGGGCAGGCACATGACCCAATTATTCCAGGCGATATCGCGTCGAACCGGCCGCACGCCGTCCAGTGCGCAGTCCTGATGGCAGAGGAGAAACGCCATGCAGAAGGATAATAGATCATTTCGGAACCATCACCCCCGGGGCGGACGCCTCTGGTTGCCGATTATCGCCTTTGGCGGCCTGATCGCCGTCTTCCTGCTCTATGAACACCGGGCGCACATCCCGGCCAACGCGGTCTTCTTTCTGGGGTTCCTGCTCTTCTGCGGCGTGATGCACATGTTCATGCATGGCGGACACGCCGGGCACGGAGCCGGCCATGGCCGGCATGAAGATCGTTTCCTGCCCCCATCAGACAACCAGGAAGGACCCGGCCAATGAACCCGTCCATGGCACAGTCCGAATACGGGCTCTGGTTTCTCGCCGTCCTGAACTCTTTGGTCTTCATTATCTTCGCTTTCAGTTTCGCCAAACCGTCGAGATCCAGGGACTGGACCTCTTTCGGCGCCTTCAGTGCATTCATCATCGCGCTGTTTACGGAAATGTACGGCTTCCCGCTTTCGATCTACTTTCTTGCGCCCTGGCTTGAATCGAAATTTCCCGACATCAACTGGTTCGCCCACGAGTCCGGACATTTCTGGGAAATGATATTTGGCTGGAAGAGCAATCCGCACTTCGGCCCATTCCACTGGGCGAGCCTCGGTCTCATATTTCTGGGCTTTAGCGTCCTGTCTGCCGCATGGCCTGTCCTGCACGGCGCGCTGCGCTCTGGCACACTCGCGCAAACAGGTATCTATGCCCGTATGCGGCACCCGCAATATGCAGGCTTCGTGCTGATCATGTTCGGTTTCCTCCTGCAGTGGCCAACCGTCCTGACCCTGATCATGTTCCCCATTCTCGTATTCATGTATGTCCGCCTGGCATTGAGGGAAGAACGCGATGCCGAAGCGCAATTCGGAGAAGCGTACCGCGCCTATGCGGCTGTTACACCCCGCTTCTGGCCACGCTGGGGACACCTGCAGGACATCGAGCGTGCCCGGCACGAATAAGTGTTGATCACGGCAGGCGCGAATTCATGCTTTTCGCGAAGGGACGGCGTATCAAATGGAAATCGTGACGATATTGCCGTTTTGATAGATATATTCCGGAACGGGAAGGTTGAGAGGCGCCGGTCCCTTCCGGATCCGGCCGGACGTATCATAATGTGACCCATGACAGGGACAATACCATCCGCCATAGTCTCCGACATTTCCCTGATTGGGACCAAGCGGAACGCAGCCAAGATGTGTGCAGACGCCAGAAGTTATCAGAATGGCGGGATTGAGGCCCCCATCCTGATTGGGACGCAGGCGCTCTTCGTCGGTCTCCGGGTCGCGAAGCCGCGAAATATTGACCGCACGGGCTTCGGCGATTTCAACTTCCGTCCTGTGCCGGACGAAAAATGGCTTGCCGCCGATCAGGACCCTCAGCTCGCTACCGACCCTTATCTTTGAAATATCGACATCCAGGGAACTGGAGGCTCGCGTATCCCCGGCGGGGTTCATCTGGTCGACCAGCGGCCAGGCCGCCATCGCGGCCCCACCAAACGCGACAGCGCCGGTCGTGACAAAAATGAAGTTCCGTCGCTCGTCGCTTGCAGGCATCTCGTCGATCATTCGGAGCACTCCCTTATCCGGCCCGCAGACCCCTCCGCGGTGGCAGGCTTCAGGTCTTCACGATCCCGATCATGGTTCTGCTGTGCCCCGGGGGGCGGTCCTGCAATGCGCCGGGATCGTGGGGGGGAAGGACGCACGGGAGCATTGCAGGACCTGACGGCAATGTGTGGGACCATTGCCGCTGTCTCTGTTTTTGCGCCAAACGGTGCCTCATCTCTTGAGGACGAGGTCCGGAGCGGACGCAAGATTGCGGTCTGTTGGCCGGGGCCTATTGAGCCTCGTCACCGGCCTCCTGATCCTCAGTCTTCGGACAGTGATCGGCGGGATCATGTCCCTTTGCTTCATGCTTGGCATCGCAATCACCGGCGCCCATCTGGTCCATCTTCATGCCATCCTGGCCCATCATCATGCCATCGCCGTCCATTTTCATGCCGTCATGGTCCATCATCATGCCGTCGCCCATTTTCATGCCGTCATGATCCATCATGTTGCCGCCCTGCGTCATCATCTGGCCCTCCATGCCGGCCTTGCAATCAGGCATGCCTTCTTTGCCCGCCATGCAGGAAGTTCCGCCAGCAGCGCCGGATTCGGCGGCGGGCTTGTCGCCATGATCGTGGGAATCGTGACCGCCCTGAGCCAGTGCCACGGGCGATAGGGCGAGCATTGCAGCCGCTATCCAGACAGGTTTCATGAGTAAACTCCTTTTCAAACCTCGGGAACGCAAGGGGATGTGCGCTCCTGGAACGTATTACGTCGCATGTGCGTGCGCCCCTCAGGCAGACAGCTTTGCGCACTGCAAATATGTTTCCTGACCGACCAAGGGGTTCCATGACCGGCCCGCACGCGCTTGCCATCCTCGTTATGCTCCTCTGGGCCGGTTGCTATCCGTTTATCGCAATGGGCCTGCCTGATGCGCCGCATCTGACCTTCGCCGCCTTGCGCGCCCTGCTTGCAGGGGGCGGCCTTCTTACGATTGCCGGTGCACGGAAATGCCGCCTTCCTTCCAGCGCGGCGGAATGGGGGTGGATCTGCCTGACGGGGCTCAGCATGACCAGTCTTGGCTATTTCGGCATGTTCCACGCCTCCGAATTCGTGTCTCCGGGGCTGGCCACCATGATCGAAAGCCTGCAGCCCATGATGACGGCTATACTCGCCTTCCTGTTTCTCGGGGAGCGCCCCCGCCTCGTGAACTGGACGGGCCTCGTTCTGGGGGCTGTCGGCGTTTCCCTGGTCGCTGCCCCGAAAATCCTTGCTGCAGGGGGTGACCAGGCCCTGAACGGCATGGGCTTCGTCATGATTGCCACAGGCGGTGTGGCGGCAGGCAATATCGCGATCAAGAATGTGTCCGCCAGCGTCGATGCATCCATGGCCATGGGATTGCAGCTCGTGATTGGCGCCGTGCCTCTGGCCCTGCTTGCAGCATTCGGCCCGGACCCGCTCGCCATCACCTGGTCCGCACGCTTTGCGCTCTCCCTGACAGTCCTGGCACTTCCCGGTACCGCACTGGCCTACTGGCTCTGGCACAAGGTCCTGCAATCGCTGGACGTCTCAGAAGCGGCCAGTTTCAGCTTCCTGGTACCGCTGATCGGCGTCAGCGCCGGCGCAGCCTTCTTCGGGGAAACCATCGGAGGAAATGTCGCGCTTGGTGCGATGCTGGCCGCGCTTGGACTATATCTCGCGTCCAGCCGGAATCCCCGGACGTCACCCTTACCTGGGCGGCGCGATCACTGATCGGCGGACTCGACCTGCGCCTGGAGGATTTTTCTTGCCCGGTAGACGCGCGTCTCGACGGTTTTGACCGATACGCCGAGAATATCTGCGACCTCGATCTGCGGCAGGTCCTGCAGGACCTGCAGCGTGAACGCCACCCTCAGCTTCTCCGGCAATTCGTCGATCATGGCGGACACGCGTCTCAGCTCATCGTGAATTTCAAAACCGCCCGGGATGTCCGCCCCGTGGTCCGCGATATCCGGACGGTCCGGAACGTCGAGCGGCGCGGCCTGGAAGAAGAAACTCCTTACCGCACGTTTCCTTCCGTGATCGCGCACCTTGTTGAGGGCGATATGATAGATCCATGTCGAAAACTTGCGTGACGGATCATAGCGGTCGATTGACCGCCAGGCGGCCGTGAATGCGTCCTGGAGCACGTCATACGCGTCCTCATCCCCGCGCATGGACCGGTGAATGTAGCGATAGAGCGGCTCCTTGTAGCGGCGCATAAGCTCGGTGAAGGCGCGCTCCTCGCCTCCCGCCGCCGCAACGGCAAGTTCCGCGTCTGTTCGCTCATTATGGGCCACGCGACTATGTCTATTGCTCCTTCAGTGCCCGAACGATTTCCTTGTCGAACGCCTTAGCCTGCTCCTCATCCAGTATCTCGCGCATCTCGAACACATGCTCGATGGTGAGCTTCTGCAGCTCCCCCATGGCCTCGTGAAAATCATCAATCGCCGCCTGGACAGCGGGGGAATTCGCCTTGTCGGTCTCGATCGCGTCGGCGAGCGCGAGATTGGCCGCTCGCAACCTTGTTTCAAGCGCCTTCTTGCGCGCCGCGAACTTGCGTTCAACGACTTCAAGGCGCTGCTCCTGTGCGTCGGAGAGCTCAAGGTCCTTGTGGATCAGGTCATGTAGCCCCGAAGCCCGCTGGACCTCCGGCGCCGGGGACCAGTTTCCGGCAAGAAAAACGCCGGTCATGCCTGCGCACAGCGCAACAAAGGCAACGATGATCCAGTGTTCAAGCCGCATAAGCTTTCCTAGCGCAATAATCCGGAAGGTCCGTACGACGCCTCAACCGAAAACACCGAAAGCTCGTTCGGTCCGGAAGTTCTGGGAACAGAGATGACCCCGACGAAGAGACCGACCGCAAGCGCAACGGCAATGCTGCGGGAGAGCACAGGCATGGCGGAAACCTGGCCATTGGTTGCAACGCCGAAAAGGCCTCCCCTTTGTGTTCCCGTGGCCCGTGCATCGACCCGGGCCCAGACTTCGGGCTCGATATGGCTGAGGTCGCGATCGGCCGGCAGGGCCTTGATCCCCGCGATGAGGGCGTCGAGATCCTTGTTCATGGCGCTCTCCTTTCAGATAGCAAGATTAGGGAGGATTACGTATTGCCCTGTACGCGGCAGTTTCAACACCCCCTCATGAATCTACTGCTAATAATTGGTATGCATCGACAAGCGTCCTTGCAATCAGCTGACTGCACGGGCTGTACCGAACCGCCAGATTGCCTGTTTGCAGGAATTTCGTCGCTTGGCGAGAGGGAGACATGACGCAAATGAGGAAAAAAATCACAGAACTCGACCCGGCCCGCAGGCCACTGCGATTTGCCCTCTCCTATGTCCTCGTCCTGACTGTCGTCAATCTCGTCTGGGAAATCGCGCAATTGCCGCTTTATACAATCTGGACCGAAGCCTCGTTGGCCGAAAAGACTTTCGCGATCCTTCATTGCACGATCGGGGACGGGCTGATCGGATCAGCAACGCTTGCCCTGGCTCGGCTTGCCTTCGGCGGGCGGCACTGGCCCGCGGAGTACTACTGGCGCGTTGCGCTAGCAGCGACGCTTCTGGGGATTGCCTATCTCATTTTCAGTGAGTGGCTGAATGTCAGCCTGCGCGGCAGCTGGGCCTATCGGGACTCTATGCCGACGGTCGGTCCCCTGGCCACAGGCCTTGCCCCGATCCTGCAATGGGTCATCCTGCCACCATTGGTTTTCCTGCTGACGCGCAAGGCGCGGCTTTTCTGAACGACTGACGGTCTGCACAAGCGGCTGTTGCCTGGGAATTGCCCTGTTTTGGTCCGGTACGGGCGGGATCTGGTCCGGAAACCTTTTGCTACCCGGCATGAGGGGAAGAGGGAGGCACGGCGTATGTGTGATTGTTGGCGGCGCATGAGGCGCACAAGGCAATTGGAACCCGGTAAATCATGACAGCACATTGGCAGGACGGATATGGCGTGATCGTCCACACGGAAGAAACCCGTCTGCGCCTTGAAGACATTCTGCATTCGGCCCGGCGCGGCGAGCTGGCCCTGACCGAGCCGCAGGCAGAAAGCGTGCTGGCAGCAACTGACCGCCTGGCAAATGCGGCGATGTGGCTCGTCGCGCACATGACTTACGCCTGCCGGGTCGATCTGTCCGGAACCCCTCTTTCTGCCGAGGACTTCAAGCCGTCTCCCGAAGGCCACACCGGCGGCTCCCTGAACATGGCGATCGCCTTTGCGGGCTACCTTGCAGCCAACGCCCTGAGCGGACACACACGTGCCTGGACACTTGGCCAGGGCCATTGCGTGGCCGCGATCGAAGCGGTCAACACACTCACGGGCGATGTATCCGCTTCGCAGCGCGGCCGGTATGACCGCAGCGAAGCCGGACTGACCCGGCTCGTCCGCGATTTTTACAGCTATGCCATGACGTCCGATGGAAAGCCGGCCGTTCCCCTTGGAAGCCACGTTAATCCAAATACGGCCGGCGGCCTCTCGGAAGGCGGGTACCTCGGCTTTGCAAGCCTGCAATATATCCATATGCCGTTGCCTGGGGAACGCCTGGTGGCCTTTCTGAGCGATGGCGCGTTCGAGGAGCAGCGCGGATCCGACTGGGCACCGAGATGGTGGCGCGCCTCCGACAGCGGCTTTGCCGTTCCGGCGATGGTCCTCAATGGGAGGCGGATCGAACAACGAACGGAAATCTCCCAGGAAGGCGGTCTCGACTGGCTGGTTCGCCACCTTGAACTGGGCGGGTTTGACCCGATCATCCTGGATGGTCACGATCCCCTGTCCTATGCCTGGGGCATCCTTGAAGCCGAAAAGCGGCTGGTCGGACTCTCAGAGGCTGACGGCCCCTATCCGGCAAGGCTCCCCTATCTCATTGCGCCGTGCTTAAAGGGCTACGGTTTCCCGGGCGCTGGGACCAACCGGGCCCATAACCTCCCTCTCGCCGGCAACCCCCATACCGACCCCGCAGCGCGAGCGGCCTTCAATGAAGGGGCAAGGGCACTCTTCACACCACATGACGTTCTGGATAACGCAATCCGTTCACTGAGCACCCACAAGGCGCAAGGGCGAGTGCTGGAAAGCCGGAACGCCTGCGCCGTTCGGAATGTACCGGGCCCGCACCTTCCTCCACACGCGGCGGCAGGGTCTGGAAGCGAGCCCCCGGCCTGCGCCATGGACGGCATCGACCGGTGTTTCGCCGGCATTGCGGGCGCCAATCCGCACCTGCGCATCCGGGTTGCGAACCCCGACGAGCTTCGCTCGAATCACATGCCGCTCACGCTGGAACTGCTGAAGCACCGGGTCAACGTCCCCGAACCCGGCACGCCGGAAGACATCAATGGCTCGATCATTACCGCGTTGAACGAAGAAGCCGTCATCTCGGCTGTGCTCGGCAACAAGGCCGGACTGAACCTGGCGGTCAGTTATGAAGCCTTCGCCATGAAAATGCTGGGCGCCCTGCGGCAGGAAATCATCTTTGCGCGCCGCCAGAAGGAACTCGGCCAGCCCCCCGGCTGGATCAGTGTCCCCCTGATCGCGACATCCCACACCTGGGAGAACGCCAAGAACGAGCAATCTCATCAGGATCCGACCCTGCCCGAAGCCCTGCTCGGCGAGATGTCCGATACGGCGCGTGTCATCTTTCCGGTCGACGCAAACAGCGCCGCGGAAGCCCTCCACAGTGTCTATCGCGGACGTGGCGAAATCGCCTGTCTTGTTATTCCCAAACGACAGGTCGGCGAGCTCCTAACCCAGGAAGAGGCCGCCGATGCGCTCAGGACCGGCGCCATCCGGATTGCCGGAGACCTCGAATCCGCACGCGTCCAGTTCGTCGCCATCGGAGCCTACCAGGCGGTCGAGGCGCTTGCGGCCCATGACCGGCTGGCCGGGCGCGGCGTGGCCTCCTGCGTCACCCTGGTTCTTGAACCCGGTCGGTTCCGTTCCGGCCGGGACCCGATCGAAACGGCCAGCACCGCACCGGATCATATTGTCCGCGCGCTTTTTCCGGCCGGCCTGCCCCGCATACTCCTGACCCATACCCGGCCGGAACCCATGACCGGCCTGCTCAGACGTATCGACGAAGGCCCCGGCCGGCTGCGGGCGCTCGGATATCTCTCACGAGGTGGTACACTGGATGTACCAGGAATGCTGTTTGCCAATCGCTGTACCTGGGCCCACGCGGTTGACGCGGCCATGACGATCGCCGGTCTCCGGCAGGCCGGCCTGCTCACGGAAGATGAGCGCCGCGCCATTGAAGGTACCGGCGACCCGTCCGTGCTGAAACAGGTTTTACCCATCCACCGAACGGAGACCGTGCAATGACTCTGACCCTGACGAGCCTTGGGGGAGCGGGAACCGTTACAGGTTCGCGCCACCTTCTCGAACATGACGGACAGCGCCTGCTGATCGATTGCGGCCTGTTCCAGGGATTCAAGGGCTTGCGGGAGCGCAACTGGGCGCCCTTCCCCGTCGACCCATCCTCGATCAACGCCATTGTCCTGACGCACGCCCATATCGACCATAGCGGCTATCTGCCAAAACTGGTCAGGGAAGGCTATCGTGGCCCGATCTACTGTTCCGGGGCGACGAAGGACCTTTGCGAAATTCTTCTGCGCGACAGCGCATACATATCCGAGCGGGACGCCGAGCGCGCAAACCGCTATCGCTACACTAAGCATGAGCCGGCAAAGCCGCTCTACACGGTAGCGGATGCCGAAGCCGCAATCGCGCAATTGGTGCCGGTTGCGTTCCATACAGATATCGCGCTCGACATCGGAGCCCGCGTCTACCTGCGGCGCGCAGGCCATATTCTCGGCGCCTCCACGCTCGAAGTGCATTGGGGCGGGAAGACGATTGTCTTTTCCGGGGACCTCGGACGATATGATGACCCGTTCATGTTCGATCCCGAACCCGTCCGCAAGGCCGACTATGTCGTTATCGAGTCCACCTATGGGGACCGGACCCACCCGAAGACCGACCCCATGGAGCAGCTTGGCGAGGTCATCGGCCGTACCGTCGGCCGCGGCGGGACGGTCGTCATTCCGGCTTTTGCCGTCGGACGCGCTCAGCTGCTTCTCTATCATATCTGGATGCTGAAGAAGGCAGGACGCTTTGCAAACGTCGCGATCTATCTCGACAGCCCAATGGCCATCAACGCGACCGAGCTTCTTTGCGCCCACCTCGATGATCACAGATTTACACCCGATGTGTGCATGGAGACCTGCAACATTGCCAGTTATGCTCGTGACGTCGAAGCCTCCAAGGCCATCACAAGCGACCGCATGCCAAAGGTGGTGATCGCAGCCAGCGGCATGATGACCGGCGGCCGGGTCCTGCATCATGTCGAAGCCTTTGGCGGGGACCGGAAGAACACGATCCTGTTCGCGGGCTACCAGGCGGCCGGGACGCGCGGCGCAAAGATCCTCGAAGGTGCCAGGTCAGTTCGCATGTTCGGCAAGGAAGTTGAAATCAGAGCGGAAATCGCCAGCCTCCCCGCCTTGTCAGCCCATGCCGATGCCGATGAACTGATGAAATGGCTGGATGGCTTTGCGGCCCCGCCAGCCAGGACATTTATCGTTCACGGGGAACCGGAAGCCTCCAGCCATTTCCATGACAGGATACAGGAGGACCTGGGCTGGCCCAGCGATGTTGTCCGCATAGATCATACCTACGATCTCGCAGGAGGCGCTTGATCGTGCCCGGCGATCATGATCCCGGCGGCCAACCCCTGAAGGCCCGGCGCCTGAAATGGCATACCCAGGACGATGCCATCATCCTCATGCGCACCGACTGTCCGGTCTGCCGCGCCGAGGGCCTGACATCACGCTCTAGGATCCTTGTCACCTGTGGCACAAGATCGGTGATCGCCACGCTGCACCAGATCGAGGACGACTGGCTACCCATTTCTGAGGCGGGGCTTTCGGAAGCCGCCTGGAAGCGGCTCGGCGCTGTCCCGGGTGCAGACCTCGGCATTGCCCACGCACCGACGCTCCCATCCCTGTCCGATGTCCGCCAGCGGATGACCGGAAGACGGCTTGGCGCGGACGCTTTCGACAGGATCATCTCGGATATCGCATCGGGGAAATATTCCGATGTGCACCTCGCCGCTTTCATATCCGCCTGCTCCACCCTGAAGCTCGATCTCGGGGAAATGAAAGCCCTGACACATGCCATGGTCGGGGCGGGCGAACGGCTGAGCTGGGATGCGAACCTGGTAATCGACAAGCATTGCATCGGAGGCCTGCCCGGCAATCGGACGACGCCGATCGTTGTGGCGATCCTTGCCAGTCAGGGCCTGACAATACCGAAGACCTCTTCGAGAGCCATCACGTCTCCAGCCGGAACCGCCGACACAATGGAAACTCTCACTCGCGTCGATCTGTCGATGTCCGAGATCCGCCGGGTTGTCGAAGAAGAGGGTGGATGCCTTGCCTGGGGCGGCGCCGTCCAGCTGAGCCCCGCCGACGACGTGCTTATCCGGATCGAGAGAGCTCTCGATATCGATGCCGAAGGCCAGCTGATCGCGTCCGTCCTGTCGAAGAAGATCGCTGCGGGCGCAACCCATGTCGTACTCGACCTGCCGGTTGGGCCGACCGCCAAATTGAGAAGCCGGCCGGATGCTGAAGCATTGATCGAACACATGACGGCGGTCGCCGGGGGGTTCGGCCTGCAGACCCGGTTTGTATTGAGCGACGGCAACCAGCCCGTCGGCCGCGGGATCGGTCCGGCCTTGGAAGCATGGGATGTCCTGCACGTCCTTCAGCGGCAACCGGCGGCGCCTCTCGACCTGCGGGCGCGCGCGATTACCCTTGCCGGAGCAGCGCTTGAACTTGCAGGCCGCGTGGCGGAAGGCCAGGGCGGAGACGTAGCCCGCGAGGCGCTTGATGACGGATCGGCCTGGTCGAAATTCCAGGCCATATGCGAAGCGCAGGGCGGGCTTCGGGTCCCCCCTGTCGCGGACCACTCAGCCCCTCTCCTCCCCCGCCTTGCTGGCAGGCTGACGCGCATCGACAACCGCAAGCTTGCAAGACTCGCAAAACTTGCTGGCGCTCCGGAACGTCCGGCCGCCGGCATCCTCCTGCACAAGCGTCTTGGAGACTGGCTGGCCCCGGATGAAGCCATCGCCTCCATCCATGCCGAGGCGCCGGGCGAGCTTGCCTATGCCAGGGATTATGCCCTCAGCCACACCGACATCTTTACCATCGAAAGCTCTCCTGAATGACGCTCTATATTCCTCTTCCTGGCAACACCGCCATGGCCAGCGAGCTCGCCCGGCTGACGGGGGGTGAACTGGGCACCCTTGCGGTCCGCCGGTTTCCCGATGAAGAAACCTATGTCCGCATTGAAACCGATGTCAGAGGAAAGCATGTCGATCTGGTCTGCACGCTTGCGCGCCCCGACCCTCAGTTGACTGGGCTCCTCTTTGCCGCCGCGACGGCCCGCGAGCTCGGCGCAGAATCCGTCGGACTGATTGCCCCCTATCTCGCTTACATGCGCCAGGACCGGCGATTTTCCGAAGGAGAGTCCGTGTCAGCACGGCATTTTGCCCGGATGCTGTCGAGCGTTTTCGACCGGCTGGTCACCGTGGATCCGCATTTGCACCGGATACATGATCTGGGAGAAATCTTCCCGATCGCCACACGGGTTGTCCATGCAGCACCTGCCCTTGCCGACTGGATCTGGCAGAATGTTGAAAACCCCCTCGTGATCGGACCCGATTCCGAAAGCGAGCAATGGGTATCCGATGTGGCCTCCCGGGCGGGCGCGCCTTACCTGGTCCTTTCCAAGACACGCAACGGAGACCGCGATGTCGAAATCGCGGCGCCTGGCCTCGCCGATTGGGCCGGACGGCAACCAGTCCTGATCGATGACATCGTCTCTTCCGGACGGACGATGATCGAGGCCGCACGGCATTTCCAGTCGGCCGGATTTCCGAAACCCGTCTGCGTCGTGGTGCATGCTATCTTTGCCGATCAATCTTATGCAACCCTTCAAACCGTCGCATCGCGGATCGTTTCCACCAATAGTGTCCGTCATCCGTCCGCCGAAATCTCCATCGCCCCCCTCCTGGTCGAGGCAAGGAGGGAAACCAGAGGTGCCTTCGGGTCACACTGATGATTGGAGGAAATTCCTGGCGCTTCGCCAAAGAAGCGAAGCCCTGTTCTTGCAGAGGCGCCGGTCCCGGCGGAGGCAGGCCGCCCGCTCGGACGGCAAGGTGTGTCGCGCCGGCGATCCGTGCTGGTCACACCCCAGAGGCCGGACTTTTTTCAGATCATAGGCTCCTCGCGCTTTGTTTGAGGGGGCAAGCCGGCAGGTGCGTAATGGAGGCAGATGACAACAACCTGTATCGAGGGGGTGAACCATGACCTGCGCCAAATACCGATCCATGGTCCCTACAACAGTGCCCCTGATCGGACTGCCCGCAATTGCCCAGGCAACACAGGAACACCCCCGCCCGATCCGCAGACAGCCGTGCCTCCGAAATCGGCTGTAGAGAAACCCGACAATCGGAGAAAACCGCCCCGTGAATTACAGACACCTGCTTGCGACGCTCCTTCTATGCGGTGCGTTTGGCTTGCCAATGGGTGGCCTTGCGCTTGCGCAAGCGCCCCTGACCCTGCCGGAAGCTGTCGATATAGCGCTCGGCGCTGATGATCCGAGCGTCGCAAGGCTGGAACAGGAAGCGCTTGCCTTTGACGACAAGGCGGTCGCCGAGAGCCAGTTGCCCGATCCGGTTGTCAGCGCCCAGATCGCCAATGTCCCGTTTCCCAGCCTCGACTATGACCGGGAACCGATGACGCAGCTGAAATTCGGCGTGCGCCAGGCGCTTCCAAAAGGTGAGACGCTTGCCCTCACGCGTGAAAAACAGACGGCTCAGGCACAAAGCGCACGGTTTCACAAATCCCTGCAGGAACAGCAAATTGCTCTTGAAGCGCGCCAGACTTGGCTTGAGCTCTCTTACTGGCGAGATGCCCGCAGACTCACGCTTGAAAGCCAGCGCAAGGTCAGTGAACTTGGCGGCGTTGCCCAGGCCGACTATGCCAGCGGGCGGTCTTCCCTGCAGAATGTCCTTCGCATTGATCTGGAAACCTCTTCGCTGGACGCGCGGCTTGTCGACATCCAGCGCAATGAGGACCGGGCCAGGGCAGACCTGATCCGGCTGATCGGCCCCCTGGAAGGGGCGAGGCCGCTTGCATCAGGCGCCCCCATTCTCCCCCCGGTCACCGGTGAAGATCTCATTCGGGAACGCCTTGCCAGCCATCCCTCGCTCCGGGCTCTTGACGCCAGCGTCACATCGAAGAGCCGGGACGTCGACATTGCTGCGGAACAATACAAGCCGGGTATCAGTTTCGATGCCCAATACGGCATCCGGGACTCGCGGTCGGACTTCGGATCCGTCGGGGTCGCCGTCTCGCTCCCCCTCTTTTCGAAAAAGAACAAGGATTATGCCCTGCGCGCGACAAAGCGGCTGCGCGAAGCGGAGAGACTGGCGCGGGACACACAGGCCCTGGAACTCGAACGTGCGCTGCGCCGGGACTGGGCGCAATATACGCGCCTGGGCGAACAGATAGAGGTCTATGAAACCGATGTCCTCGATCGTGCCCGGGACACCCGCGAAGCAGCCATGGCCGCCTACGGCAACAATCTTGCCGATTTTGCCGAACTCGTCCGCGCAGAACTCGCCGTTCTGGATACGGAACTGACTCTCAGCCGCCTGAGAGTCGACCGGCTGCAGGCGCAGGCCAACCTTTTGTTCCTGAGTGGAGACTAGCATGCGCACCACAAAGCTTATCCTGCTCGCGACCGCATTCGGTCTCGGGCTTGGCGCCGGGGCCGTGGTCATGAGCCTGGCCAGCGGCAGCGCCGGTCAGGCATCCGGGAAGCAGCCTTCAGCAGAAAGGAAGCCCCTCTACTGGGCCGCACCAATGGACAAGAGTTACCGCAGCGACTCTCCCGGCCTGTCGCCCATGGGGATGGAGCTTATTCCGGTTTATGCCGATGACGAGAGTGAGGGCGACGATCGCAACCTCGTCAGGATCAATCCGGCAGTCGAGAACAATATCGGGGTCAGGACAGCGATTGTCGCCACCAGCGAAGCGCTTCCCGCCGTCGAAACCGTCGGTACGGTCCAGATCGATGACGACAATACTTCCGTTGTGGACGTCCGGACTGAAGGCTGGATCGAAAACATGCCCGTCAAGGCGATCGGCGATGAGGTCAGAAAGGGACAATTGCTGTTCCAGATCTATTCGCGCCCCCTCGTCAGTGCGCAGGACGAGTATCTGCAGGCGACGCGCATGGGCAACCAGAACCTGATCACGGCCACAAAATCACGGCTGGTTTCCCTCGGCATGAGTAACCGCGCCATCGAGAGCCTGAAGGAGAGCGGCCAGTCCGAGCGCCTGCTGAATGTCTATTCTCCGAGAAGCGGCATCGTCACGCAGATGGGCGCTGGCGAAGGCGGGTTCGTCAAACCCGGCATGAACGTGCTCAAGATCGCCGACCTCAGAACGGTCTGGGCAATTGCCGATGTCTATGAAGACCAGGTCCACCAGGTCCGTCCCGGTCAGGAAGTCACCATGCGGATGAGTGGGATGCCCGGCCGCGAATGGAAAGGCCTCGTTGAATATATTTACCCGACCGTCAACGCCCGGGCGCGGACCGTTCAGGTCCGGATCAGCTTTGACAACAAGGACGGGCTGCTGAGACCGGACATGTTTGTGCGTCTCAGGATCGAAACCAGCTCCGACGTTCCGTCCGCAGACGCATCGGACAAGGTCGTCATTCCGCGCGAAGCGCTCATCCGGACCGGACGCACCGAACGCGTCATCCTGGCGCTGGGAGATGGCAGGTACCAACCGGCCCAGGTGGTGTCCGGCCGTGAAATCGGGGACGATATCGAAATCTTGTCCGGTCTGGCCGCCGGGGAAAGAATTGTCGTCTCATCGCAATTCCTGCTCGACTCCGAAGCAAGCCTGCGCGGAACCATGCTGAGGCTGACGGCCGGCCAGAACGAAGGTGCGTCCATGGATATGGGTTCGTCATCCGAAATGCGGCAGGAAGGCGCGCCAGAAACACAGCCCGCCGATACGGCGCAGACTCGCGGCATGGTCGTATCTGTCATGCAGGCGCATGGCATGGTGACCATCGAGCACGCCCCGGTCGAAGCCCTCGGCTGGCCATCCATGACCATGGCGTTTGTGACGGATCCGGCTCTGCTGAAAGACATCGGCAAGGGAGACAATGTCGACATTACAGTCAGGGCCGCGCCGGACGACAATGGAAATTACGTCCTCTCGGACATCCGCAAGATCTCGCCGGCCCGGGTGGACGCACAATGATTGCAAGTCTTGTCCGCTGGTCCATCGGGAACCGGGTCCTGATCCTCCTGCTCGCCGCACTCCTGGCCGTCTGGGGCGGCTACACCCTTAAAAAGACGCCCCTGGACGCCATTCCGGACCTCTCCGATGTTCAGGTCATCATCAAGACCACCTATCCGGGCCAGGCGCCCCAGGTCGTGGAAGACCAGGTGACCTATCCGCTGACGACGGCCATGCTGGCCGTGCCCGGCGCGGTCACGGTCCGCGGGTACTCGTTCTTCAATGACAGTTTCGTCTATGTCATCTTCGAGGACGGAACCGATCTCTACTGGGCCCGCTCGCGGGTTCTTGAATACCTCTCCCAGGTCGCACCGACATTGCCAGCGGCCTCCCGCTCCGCGCTGGGTCCGGACGCAACCGGGGTCGGCTGGGTCTATCAGTATGCCCTGGTCGACCGGACCGGCCGGCACGACCTCTCCCAGCTCCGCTCCATACAGGACTGGTTCCTGAAATACGAATTGCAGACGATCGACGGGGTATCCGAAGTCGCAACGATCGGGGGCATGGTCAAACAATACCAAGTCGTCGTTGACCCGGAAAAACTCCGCACGTACGGCATTCCGCTGGACAAGGTCCGTTCCGAGATCGTACGCGGCAACCAAGAAACGGGTGGCCGCGTCATCGAAATGGCCGAAGCCGAGTACATGGTTCGCGCGTCCGGCTACATCAAGGGCATCAAGGACCTCGAATCCATTCCTCTGGCGGTGACCGACAAGGGCACGCCGATCCTTCTGCGGGATGTTGCCCAGATCCGCCTCGGCCCGGAACTCAGGCGCGGGATCGGCGAACTCAATGGTGAGGGCGAAGCGGTCGGCGGCGTGATAATCATGCGCTACGGCGAAAACGCCATGCGCACGATCGACCTCGTGAAAAAGAAACTGGAAACCCTGAAGGAGAGCCTGCCTGAAGGTGTCGAGATCGTGACAACCTATGACCGGTCTTCCCTGATCGAGCGGGCCGTCGACACATTGAAGGAAAAGCTCGTCGAGGAATTTATCGTCGTGCTCCTGGTCTGCGCCCTGTTCCTGTTCCACGTTCGCAGCGCGGTTGTCATCCTGCTCAGCCTGCCGCTCGGAATACTGGCGGCGTTCATCGTGATGAACGCTCAGGGCATTAATGCCAACATCATGTCGCTCGGAGGGATCGCCATCGCCATCGGCGCCATGGTCGACGCCGCGATCGTCATGATCGAGAACATGCACAAGCACATTGAGCGAACGCCTCTGACGAATGAAAACCGCTGGGCGGTCGTGACCCAGGCGGCAATCGAGGTCGGCCCTGCGCTTTTCTTCTCCCTGCTGATCATTACATTCAGCTTTCTCCCGATCTTTGCACTGGAGGCCCAGGAAGGACGGCTATTCCATCCCCTGGCTTTCACAAAGACCTATGCGATGGCCGGCGCGGCGATCCTGTCCGTTACGCTTGTGCCGGTACTCATGGGGTACTTCATCCGGGGCCGGGTTCTGCCCGAACACAAGAACCCGGTGAACCGTCTGTTGATGGGGATCTACCAGCCCTTCATCAACATGGTTCTCAGAGCGCCGGTTCTGATGATCGTGATCGCATTCGCGGTAATGGCCAGCGCGATCATCCCCCTCAGCCGGATGGGGTCGGAGTTCATGCCGGATCTCGACGAAGGCGATCTGCTCTATATGCCGAGCGCATTCCCGGCGGTCTCGGCCGGGAAAATGTCCCAGATATTACAGCAAACCGACAAGCTGATCATGACTGTTCCGGAAGTCGAGACAGTCTACGCCAAGGCGGGACGGGCAGAGACGGCGACCGACCCTGCACCGCTCACCATGGTCGAGACCACGATCCGCCTGAAGCCAAAGGAAGACTGGCGTCCCGGCATGACAACCGCCAAGCTGAAAAAGGAGCTGGATTCGATCGTCCAGGTTCCCAGTCTCACCAATGTCTGGATCATGCCGATCAAGAACCGGATCGACATGCTTGCCACCGGCATCAAGACCCCGATCGGGATCAAGGTTGCCGGTCCTGATCTCCAGGTCATCGGCGATGTCGCCCAGCAGATTGAAACGGTGATCAAGGACGTTCCCGGAACATCTTCGGTTTATGCCGAACGGGTGACCGGCGGACGCTTCGTGGATGTTGATATCGAGCGTGAGGAAGCGGCCCGGTTCGGGCTGAATGTGGCAGATGTGCAGGACCTGGTGAAGACCGCCATCGGCGGCATGACCGTCACCCAGTCCGTCGAGGGACTGGAGCGCTATCCTGTGAATGTGCGCTATCCCCGGGAATATCGTGACTCTCTGGAACGGCTGGAAAACCTCCCGGTCGTGACGAAGACCGGAGCACAGATCCCCCTCTCGCGCCTTGCCGACATTTCCATTTCCGGCGGGCCGGGCGTCATCAGGAGCGAGAATGCCCGCCTGAACGGATGGATCTATGTGGACATATCCGATGTCGACATCGGAACCTATGTCAGGAATGCCAAGAAGGCGGTCGAACAAATCGACCTGCCCGCAGGTTATTCCCTGTCCTGGTCGGGCCAGTATGAATACATGCAGCGCGCCAAGCAGCGCCTCAGCCTCGTCGTTCCGCTGACCCTGGTCATTATCCTTCTGCTGCTCTTCCTCAATTTCAGGCGGCTTGTGCCAGTCTTCATCATCATGGGGACCCTGCCCCTGGCGCTCGTCGGCGGGCTCTGGTTCCTGGACATGCTGGGTTACAACATGTCGGTTGCAGTCGGTGTCGGATTCATTGCGCTCGCCGGGGTATCCGTCGAGATCGGCGTTCTGATGATGGTGTATCTGGAGCATGCTCTGGAGGCCAGAATCGAGCAGGCGCGGGCCGAAAAGCGCGATCTGACCAGGTCTGACCTTCGCGCGGCGGTCATTGAGGGAGCATTGCTTCGCGTCCGCCCCATCATGATGACGGTCGCGGTCGTGATTGCCGGCCTCCTCCCGATCATGCTGGGTTCCGGAACCGGCTCTGAAGTCATGCGCCGCATTGCCGCCCCGATGGTCGGCGGAATGACCAGCGCAACCGTACTGACATTGCTCGTCATCCCCGCCGCATTCCTGATCTGGCAGACACTTGCCCTTAAACTCCCGAAAGAGACATTGGGGACAGAATGAACCTGGGCCATCTGCCACATTGGCCGGTCAAAGGCCTGGAAGAGGTTCTGGGCGGCCACCTTGAGCTCCCGGCCCTCGCCGTCGGTCATATCGCCCTGCACCTGCGAGGGAGGCGCCAGCAGACATAATCTTCTCGCCCCTCCCGCCTCGCCGCGCATTCTCGCCGCTACTGCGCCCTCATGCGCAATATATTGCCATGACAAGCAGCGTTCCGGGTTTGTCCGTGCCCAGATGTATGGTCAGCCCGATACCTGGCCGTTCGTGGTCGTTTTGACCTTGAGCCATCCGGCCCTGAACGCCCTTCTGCGCTGAATTCTTGGGCAATTCGCACGGCGCAGCGCACCAGTTTTTGGCAGGGACAATTTCGAGACAAAAAAATCCAAATCCCGGACTTGCAAGCTGTATAGACAGGTCTATAGTTTTCGAACAAGGTCCAAGAAACGGGGAAAGGGAATAATCAATGTCTCCAGCAAAAAATCGCATTCTGATGGGTGCCGCCATCGCGCCGATCGTTTTGTGGCTCTATGCCCAGCCTGCCGCTGCACAGGAGTCCTCCGGCGAGGACGGCGCGAAAGTCGAAGAAACAGTCACAGTCACCGGCAGCCGCATCAAACGAAAAGACCTGACCAGCGTCGGCCCTGTCACGGTCCTCGACAGCGTCCAGATCGAACAGACCGGCATTTCGAACCTCGAAACGCTGCTTCAGCGTCTTCCGTCCTCTGCCGGATTTGGAGGTAACTCCAACAGCGCCTATTGGGTCTCCAATGGCTGGGGCACGCCCCAGATCAACCTGCGCGGCCTTGGCGTCAACAGGACCCTGGTCCTTCTGAATGGCCGCAGGCTTGTCTATGGCGGAACCGGGGCGAACAGCGCGGTGGATCTCTCCATGATACCCATGTCGCTCGTATCCCGCGTCGAAGTGCTGAAGGACGGCGCGTCGGCAACCTATGGCGCAGACGCCGTTGCCGGCGTGATCAACTTGATCACCAAGGAAGGGTATGACGGGTTCGAAGCATCGGCCAAGTATGGCATGACCGATGAAGGGGACGGCGAGGAAACCCTCCTGGAAATGAGCTGGGGCAACTCAACGCCCGCCGGCGACATCATGTTCAATGTCAGCTATCAGGACAATGGAGCCGCCCCTCTCTGGGACAAGAGCCGCGCGCCTTGCCCCGGTACGCCGACGCCAAACGGCTTTGTATGCGACGGGCTGAGCTCGTCGACGATCGGCGGCCGCGGTACAGTTCCGGCCGGATATGTCATGCCGGATGGCACGGTCCTGACCGGACCGACACGGATCAATTTCAACCAGGACCCGAATGGAGATGGCGACTCTTTCCATATCTATGACGGTGCGCTGGACGGGTTCAACTACAACCGCTACTTCAATGCGTCCAATCCGCTGGAACGCCTGAGCTTTGCGACCTTTGGCACCTATCACCTGACCGAGCATGCCGACCTGTTTGCCGAACTGCTCTATACGAAGCGCTGGTCAAGCCAGCCGGCCTCTCCGGCGACGCTGGTGAATGTTGCATTCGATGCCTCTCACCCGACCAATCCAACCGGGATCGATTTTGTTCTCGAACGCCGCCGTCTGCTCGAAAATGGCGCGCGGACGTTCGAGCAGGAAACCGATACGTTCCGTATCGTTACAGGTGTCAGGGGCTCGCTCGGTGGCTCCTGGAGCTATGAGGCCGCCCTGAACTGGGGCCGCAATACCGGTTCGGACTCCATTCTCAACAATATCAATACCGGCAGACTCGCCCAGACACTCGATCCCGCAACCTGCGGAACCGGGGGCATTCCGTGTGCTGACCTGTTCGGATACGGAGACGTCACCCAGGACGTGCTGGACTATATCGTGTTCACCCAAACTGGTCTTGGCGGAAATGAGCAAAAGGCAATCAGTGCGAGCATGAGCGGCGAGGCCTTCCAGCTTCCGGCCGGACCTGTCGGCGTCGCGTTCGGTGCTGACTGGCGGGAAGACAAGGGTTGGCGCAATCCCGACTCTCTCGCGGTTGCCGGCCTGGCGCTCGGAAATCAGGAGGACCCCATCTCCGGATCCACCAAGGCAACCGAGGTCTTCGCCGAAATCGACGTGCCCCTGTTGAAGGACAAACCCTTCATCGAGGCGCTCGATTTTGACGGTGCGATCCGCTACTCCGACTATGACCTGTTCGGAAGCGACACCAATTACAAGGCCGGATTGAACTGGCGGATCAATCCCGCGCTCAAGTTCCGCGGCACCTATACAACTGCCTTCCGCATCCCCAACATACCGGAACTCTTTGGCGGGGTTTCCGAAGGCAACCTGACGACGGTCGATCCGTGCTCGAACTGGTCATCCCTGTCTCCGTCAAGCAACATTTACCAGAACTGCCAGGCTGCCGGGGTACCGACCAATTATGTCCAGCTCGGCAATACGGTCCTGACAGATGCCGGCGGCAACCCGGATCTCCAGCCGGAGTCGGCAGAATCCTTCACCCTGGGGACGGTCTTCCAGCCAATCGAAGGTCTGTCTCTGACACTCGACTATTTTGACATCCAGATCGACAATGCGATCCGGACCACGCCAGGTTCCACCAAGCTCCTGTTGTGCTACGAATCCGTCAACCTGTCGCACGAGTTCTGTGGCCCGCAGCATCACACCCGCAACCCGCTCAATGGTGACGTCAATTATCTCTCCACGCAGAACGCCAATACCGGTAGCGAGACGATGAAGGGCCTGGACATTGGCGTCGTCTATTCTTTCGAGAAGTTTGGCCTCGACCACGCGCTTGATCTGAAAGCGACCTATCTCTCCGAATATGAGACGGTCGCGTTTGATGGCGACACACCGACGGTCATCGACGGCCATATCGGCGGCGGGAATGGCGGCTATCCGAACTGGCGCGCTGTCGGATCGTGGACGACCACGGCCCGGAAATGGAGCGGAACCTATTCCGTTCAGATGATCGGCGAAGGCGATGATTTCTATGCCACCTCCGGTCCGGGCTCCAGTATTCCCGCCCAGTTCTACCACAATGCACAGCTGTCATATGATCTCAGCGACGCGCTTCGCCTGAGTGTCGGGATTGACAATATCTTCCAGAATGACCCGCCCTTCGTGGCCAGCTGGACGGACGGCAATACCGATACGATGACCTATGACCTGCTCGGTCGGCGCGGTTATCTGCGTGTGACCTACAGACGATAGCGCAGGCTTTCAGGACCCCCATCGGCAGGCTGCCTACCGATGGGGGTCCGGTTTTCCCCTTCCCATACCGGATCAATGTGAGGTGCCGGCCATGGCCAGAGCAATCGCCTTCAATGTACGCCAGTGGCACAAGTGGGTTTCGCTGTTTGTCGGAATACAGGCCATGCTCTGGCTGGCATCCGGCCTCTACATGGTGATCATCAACCTGAACTTCATTCATGGTGATCATCTCGTCCGCAACATGTCCGATACGCTACCGCCGGGCTACACGCCGGGCTTCGGATTCGAAGAGGTCATGTCAAGCTATCCGCAAGCTGAACTGATTTCCCTCGAAACATGGCTCGGCAAGCCGTATTACCGTGTCCAGACGATTGATGGCCGGGTCCTTGTTGATGCGCAGACCGGAATCCAGCGGTCTCCTCTCGACCGGACCGACGCGATCGCCGTTGCCCAATACCACTATGCCCGCCCGGGCGAGGCAAAATCCGCGCAGTTGCTCGTGGATCAGGCCAATGCGCCAAGCGAAATACAGGGCCGAAAGCTGCCTCTGTGGAGAATCGATTTCGAGGACCCGGGCAGGACGTCCTTCTACGTCTCACCGGACGATGGGGCGCTTGTTACCCGGCGGCACGATTATTGGCGGATTTTCGATTTCGTATGGATGCTGCACATCATGGACTACAAGGACAGGGCCGATGTGAACAACACACTCCTGCGCGCATTTGCCGGTCTTGGACTCATCCTCTCGATTGCAGGTATCTGGTTGCTCTGGTTCAGCTTCAAACACCGCCGCGGAGTCCGTTGACCCATGACAATCATTCGGGAAGTTCATAAATGGATTGGCCTTCTGCTCGGACTGCAGTTGCTGCTGTGGATGTTCAGTGGTCTGGGCATGGCCATTCTGCCGCACGCGAAGGTCGCCGGCGACCATCACAGGGTGGATTCAGAACCAGGACTGCTTCTGGCGGAGGTTGCTGAGCAGATCGCTCCGCCACTATCCGGGAGTGCTTCGGATGTCCGCCGGGTCGAATTGCGCCTCCTCTCAGATCGAGCCGTCTTCCAGGTCGATACCGGAGGGGGGGCATACCTTTTGGACGCAGCAAGTGGATCCCCGATTGCGATCGATGAAAGCGGTGCCCGGCAAATTGCGGCGCGCGATTATTCCGGCGATGCAGGAATTTCGACCGTCAGACATCTCGAACATCCGACGCTGGAGATCAGGGACCATGCCGGCCCCGCCTGGCAGGTCAACTTCAGTGATCCGGAACGTACAAGCCTCTATGTGTCTGCCGAAACGGGCGACATACTTGAAAGGCGGAACAATTACTGGCGAACATTCGATACGCTCTGGATGCTCCACATCATGGACTATTCCAATAGGTCGAACTTCAACAATCCACTCGTCATCCTGTCGGCCCTTATCCTTTTCTGGCTCGGCCTGAGCGGCCTTGTGCTCTGGTGGGACAGCTTCCACCGGGAGGATTTCCGCGCCATCGTCTCCCGCTTGACCGGCAAGAAACCGGTCCTCCTGTCCGTGGCAAGCCCGAGCGGGGACCTGCTGAAGACTGTCCGAACCCCGGGACACCAGACCCTTTACGCCGCACTGGAGGCTGAAGGCTATGCACTTCCCTCTTCGTGTGGAGGGGGCGGGTCCTGCGGGCTCTGCAAGATCAAGACGAGTCCTGATTCGCCGGCAACAGCCGCCGATCGCAGGCAGATACCGGAAGCGGATCTTGACCGGGGTGTCCGGCTGGCCTGCCAGCATCGTCTGTCATCTGACGTGTCCGTCACGCTTCCCGACGGCCTGCTTGACGCGAGACGCCTTGACGGCGAAGTCGTCTCTTCCAGACGTCTCACGCCGGACATGTTTGAAATTCGCATCGCCCTTCCGGCGCCCCTGGGATTTCGCTCTGGCAGCTATATCGAAGTGGAAATTCCGCCCTACAGTACGGACCTGGACCAGATCAACCTTCCGGATCCGGTCAAATCGCTGTGGCGGACATCCGGAACGGGCGAGCGCATCCAGTCCGCTCGTCCGCTCGTTCGCACCTATTCCCTTGCCAATGCGCCAGGCGAGACCGGCAGCGAAGTGACGCTGAATGTCCGCCTCGTTCTGGCAGGTCCCGAACATGCCGGAGCGCCCGTCGGTCTCGGATCGGCCTATATGACCTCGCGCCGACCGGGCGATACCCTTTCCCTGAGGGGCCCGCTCGGAGATTTCCATGTGGGCGAGCACGAGGAAGAGCGTGTCTTTATCGGCGGCGGTGCCGGCATTGCCCCCCTGCGCTCGATGATCCGGGACCAGTTGCTCAACAAGGGTTCGACGTCCCGGATGTGGCTCTGGTACGGCGCAAGAACCCCGGAGGCGCTGGCATACCGGGAGGAATTCGAGCAATTGGCCACGGACTTCGACAATTTTTCATGGCAAGTCGCACTCTCGCATCTGGAGCCTCACCAGGAATGGGAAGGGCACAAGGGGTGGATCCACGAGATCTTCCGGAACAATTTTCTCGCCACACACCCGGACCCCGGGCGCTGCAGCTTCTACGTATGCGGACCGCCGCCTATGCTGGAGGCCGTTCTCAACCTGCTGCGAGGAGCGGGAATCAGGGAAGAAAAGATTGCATTTGATGATTTTGGCATCTGATCCGGCTCACTCTCCAGCCCGGGGCGGCAATATTTCGGCCCTGCAGCTCCCGCAGCCCGCAGCGCCGGATTAGCCCGGCCCGACAACACATGACAGATAGCCCTGGCCTCTTCCGCGCGTGCGATCATGGCGCCTTGTACCTGAAAGCACTTGAATCCTGACGCTCTTGGATGGAAAGGACACCTGCACTGGACACCGCGGAGGCTGTACTTGTCACATTCTTTGCTCCTGCCTGCCACCCGAAGTGTTCCCTGTTACCCGCACGCCGACGTCGATCAGCCGGCCCTTTTGAAGAACCTGGATAATACAGATGTCACCTGCCCCACTCTATGAACAGATCAAGCAGCATATCACTGATCTGATCGAAACCGGTGAACTGGGCCCGAATGACCGCCTGCCGTCCGAGACGGATCTGGCAGCGGAATTTCAGGTCGCCCGGATGACCGTTCACCGCGCCATCAAGGAACTCAAGGATTCAGGGGTCGTGACCCGAATCGCAGGTGTGGGCACATTTGTCGCTGAAACCCAGTCGAGCGGGCAATTGATTGCGGTCAACAACATTGCCGATGAGATCCGCTCACGGAACAGCGCCTACTCAGCCGTGATGGTTCAGAATGCAAGAGAGCGGGCCTCTAGAGCCGTTGCGCAACAACTGGAGATCGACCCGGGCTCACCGGTATTCCACTCGATCGTTGTCCACATGGAGAACGGGACTCCCCTTCAGCTGGAAGAGCGTTTCGTGCCGCAATGCCTGTTGCCAGGATATGGCGATGTGGATTTCAGCCGGACAACGCCAAACGAATATCTGATGAAACATGCCCCGCTCCAGAAATTCGAGCACAGGGTCAAATCCGTACTAGCCGAACCGGACGTGCGCAAACTTCTGAGGATCAACAAGGATGAACCCTGCCTAGTCCTGTTGCGCCGTACATGGAGCCGTCGGCGAGTCGTCTCCTTTGCCCGCATGACGTATCCAGGTTCGCGCTACGAATTTCTCGATCGTGTCGCCTCCGCCTGAAAGGGCTGAAGGCGATCCATCGCCGTCGTTGAGGGACCGAACCGGGCAGGCCTGCCGGGCCGGTTCAGCCCCTCCTTGCATGCCGCTTCCCGACCTGGCCGCCAAGAGTGATTGCCTACAGGATGCCAGGAAGGTCCAGCTCATACTCGCGCGCGCAGTCGAGGGCGGACTGGTAACCGGCATCGGCATGACGCATCACGCCGGTCGCCGGGTCGTTCCACAGGACGCGGGCAATCCGCCGGTCGGCGCTTTCCGTGCCGTCGCAACAGACCACCATGCCCGCATGTTGCGAAAAGCCCATGCCCACACCGCCGCCATGATGCAGCGAGACCCAGGTCGCCCCGGATGCGGTATTGAGGAGCGCATTCAGAAGCGGCCAGTCGGATACAGCATCCGATCCATCCCGCATGCCTTCCGTTTCCCGGTTCGGTGACGCGACAGAGCCGGAATCCAGATGGTCGCGGCCGATAACGATGGGGGCGGACAATTCTCCCTTTCGCACCATCTCGTTGAAGGCAAGACCTAGTCTGTGCCTGACCCCAAGCCCGACCCAGCAGATCCGCGCTGGCAGCCCCTGGAACGAAATGCGGCTTCGCGCCATGTCGAGCCAGTTGTGCAGGTGCGGATCATTGACAAGTTCCCGAACTTTCGCATCGGTCTTGTAGATATCTTCCGGATCCCCCGACAGGGCGCACCAGCGGAAGGGCCCGATGCCACGGCAGAAGAGAGGCCGGATATAGGCAGGTACAAATCCGGGGAAGTCGAATGCAGTGGAAAGCCCCTCTTCCTTTGCGACCTGCCGGATATTGTTGCCATAGTCGAACGTCGGGACACCGGCATCCCAGAAATTCACCATGGCCTCCACATGTGCCTTCATACTCGCACGTGCGGCAAGTTCGACGGCCTTCGGGTCGCTTTCCTGACGTTCACGCCACTCGGCAACACTCCATCCCTGCGGCAGATAGCCATGAACCGGATCATGCGCGCTGGTCTGATCGGTTACCATGTCCGGCCGGACACCGCGGTCGAATATTTCCTGGAATATGTCGGCGGCGTTACCAATCAGGCCGACCGACTTCGCTTCACCGGCCGCTGTCCATTTCGCAATCAGGTCGAGCGCCTCATCGAGCGAATGAGTCTTGTGGTCGACATACCCCGTTCTCAGGCGAAAATCGACACGCGTCTCATCGCATTCCACAGCCAGGCAAGAGGCGCCCGCCATGACCGCGGCCAGGGGTTGGGCGCCCCCCATGCCTCCAAGACCGCCCGTCAGGATCCAGCGCCCCGACAGCTCGCCGCCATAATGCTGGCGGCCCGCCTCCATGAAGGTTTCGTACGTACCCTGCACGATCCCCTGGGACCCGATATAGATCCACGAGCCAGCCGTCATCTGGCCGTACATGGCCAGCCCCTTCCGGTCCAGTTCGTTGAAATGATCCCAATTAGCCCAGTGGGGCACCAGGTTCGAATTCGCGATCAAGACGCGCGGTGCGTCCTCATGCGTCCGGAAAACGCCGACAGGCTTGCCGGACTGAACAAGGAGCGTTTCATTGTCTTCAAGACGCTGGAGCGTCTCGACAATGCGGTCAAAATCCTTCCATGTCCGGGCAGCCCGCCCAATCCCGCCATAGACGACAAGTTCGTGCGGGTTTTCTGCCACATCGGGATGAAGATTGTTCATCAGCATGCGCATTGGTGCTTCCGTCTGCCAGCTTCTTGCGGTGATCTCCTTTCCCGTGGGCGGAAATACATCGCGCTGATTGTGCCGGTTATTATTCATGGCTTTGTCCCATTTCGGTCGTTGCATCTTCAATGGCTCTGAGTATCCCTCTCAGATGACTGCGCAGGCGTTCCGCCTTCGCAGAGTCATATTCAAATGGCACACACTCGCTTGCGAGATAGTTTGCCTGGGCCAGTTCGATCTGGATCGCATGGACCCCTTTGCCGGGGCGGCCATAATGGCGGGTTGTCCACCCCCCCCGGAACCGCCCGTCGCGGACAAATGTGTAATCCCTCCCGTTCCGGCACGCGTTCACGGCGGCTTCCGCAATGCGCTCGTCGCACGAAGTTCCGAGATTGGTACCAAGATTGATGTCCGGAAGCACCCCATCGAACAGGAAAGGGATCCGGGATCGGATCGAGTGACAGTCCACCAGGACGGCGAGACCATGCTTGCGATGCACCCGCTCCAGTTCCCCGGCCAGCGCGGCATGATAGGGATGGTGCCAGGCTGCAAGACGGGCTTCGATATCTGTGCGCCCGGGCGCCTCCGCCCAGATTGCGTTCCCGTCAAAATCCGTCATCGGAACAAGGTCGGTCGTGTTCGCGCCGTCATAGAGCGGGCTTCCGTCCGGATCCCTGTTCGCGTCGATCAGGTATCTGTGAAAGTTTGCCCTGACGACAGTCGCATCCGGCAATAAATCAGCATACAGCCTGTCCGCATGCCAATCGGTATCGGCAAGGGAACGGGCCGGCGGCCGCAGGTTTGCGTAAATATCGGGCGGCAGGTATGTCCCGCTGTGCGGAACGCCAAGGACGATCGCGCCCTCTCCGGACTTGATATCGACGGGTCTCATGCAGCAACCCCGTCTACACTTTCGGGCAGTCCTGCTGCCCGCGACAGGGCTGCGTCCCGCACAAGGGTATTCATTTCTGCAAGATCCGGCGCCAGAAACCGGTCTTCGTCCAGTCTCGGAACCCTCGCCCGGATTGCAGCGAGAACATCCCTCAATGCGGGGCTGGTCCTCAGCGGTTCGCGAAACTCCACGCTTTGCGCCGCGCAAAGAAATTCCACCGACAGGATCATGCTGAGATTCCGGTTCATCCTGCCAAGCCGGCGCGCGCCATGGGCCGCCATGGACACGTGGTCCTCCTGGTTTGCGGAAGTGGGCGTGGAATCGGTCGAACACGGATTTGCGATGTGCTTGTTTTCGCTCATGAGAGCTGCTGACGTGACCTCGGCGATCATCATGCCGGAATTCAGCCCGGGAGCCCGGGTCAGGAATGGCGGCAAGTGGAAGGACAGGGCCGGGTCGACCATGACTGCGATCCGCCGCTGCGCGATGGCGCCGATTTCGGCGATCGCCAATGCGATCATGTCCGCCGCGAACGCGACCGGTTCGGCATGGAAGTTTCCGCCCGAAACGATTTCGTTCCGCTCGACCAGGACAAGCGGATTGTCGGATACGGCGTTGGCTTCGATCTCCAGCGTCCGTCCCACCATGTCGAGAAGGTCCAGCGCGGCGCCAGTCACCTGCGGCTGGCATCGGATGCAATAGGGATCCTGGACCCGTCCATCCCCTTCGCGATGGCTGTCCCGGATTTCCGACCCCTCAATGATGTCACGGATCGCCCGCGCAACGCGCTTTTGTCCGGGATGGCCCCGCAACTCGTGTATTTCCGCAAGGAATGGCGCTGTCGACCCCATGACCGCATCTGTCGAGAGCGCGGAGGAAACAAGGGATTGCAGCAGGTTCCGTTTGGCATCGAACAATCCCGCAAGCGCGCAGGCCGTTGAAAACTGCGTTCCATTGATCAGGCCCAGGCCTTCCTTGGCACCGAATTCCACGGGCGACAGGCCCGCTGCCTCCAGGCCCACCCTGGCCGGCATCCGGCGCCCCTGAAAGAAGACTTCCCCCTCTCCCATCATCGCCGCCGCCATATGCGCCAGCGGCGCCAGATCACCAGATGCCCCGACAGAGCCCTGCTCGGGTATGATGGGCAGGACGCCTTCGCTGACCATTCTCTCGATCAGCACCGCGACCTGCCAGGATACACCAGACGCACCGCGGCCGATCGACAGGAGTTTCAGCACCATCATGAGCCTCACGGTGGCAGGCTCCAGCGGGTCACCAACACCACAGCAATGGGACAGGACAAGGTTGCGCTGCAGCCTGGCCGTGTCGGCCGGTGCAATCTTGATGCTGGCAAGTTTTCCAAAGCCGGTGTTCACACCATAAATCGCCTGCTCGCCTTCAGCTGCCCGCGCGACCACGACTGCGGCCCGGTCGACATCCTTGCGGGCCCGCTCAGCCAGCCTGACAGGCACGTCCGAGCGCCAGATATTTTCCAGCGCCGCCAGACCCGTGGCGCCAGGTTCCAGGACAATCATGTGACCTCTCCGCAAAAAATACGCTTGTACAATGGATTGAAACCGATCCGGCAGGACAGTTCCGCAGGATGTTCCACATCCCAGACCGCGAGATCTGCAGACTGCCCTGCATGCATGCGCCCGACATCCTCCAGGCCAAGCGCCATCGCGCCATTCCGGGTGACGCCGCGCAGCGCTTCTTCAGGCGTCAGACGAAACAGGACGCAGGCCATGTTCATCGCGCTCAGAAGCGAGGTCATCGGTGAGGAACCGGGATTGCAGTCCGTCGCAATCGCCATGGGCACGTGATGCTCACGGAATGCCGCAACAGGCGGAAGCCGGGTTTCCTGGAGGAAGTAAAATGCGCCCGGAAGCAGGACCGCCACGCTCCCGCGGCGTCCCATCGCCTCAGCATCTTCCAGCGTTGCATATTCCAGATGGTCACACGAAATCGCGGAATATTCTGCGGCAAGGCGTGCCCCGCCTAGCCAGGACAATTGCTCGGCGTGCAGTTTTACGGGCAAGCCGAGAGATCGCGCCTTTTCGAACACTGTCCGGATGTTTTGCGGCGAAAAGGCAATGGTCTCGCAGAACCCGTCCACCGCATCGGCCAGACCCTCGGCCTTTGCGCCTTCCATTGCCGGAAGGCAGACATCCGAAAGGTAATCGTCCGGGCGCCCCGCATATTCGCGAGGCAGCGTATGGGCTCCCAAGAAGCTGGTTCGGACCCGCACCGGCCGCGCCCTTGCCACCTTCCGCGCCACTCGGAGCATCTTCAACTCGGTTTCGATGTCCAGCCCATAGCCGGACTTGATTTCGAGCGTCGTCAGCCCTTCCGCAATCAGGGCGTCCACACGCGTCAGGGCGGACCTCAGAAGATCCTCCTCGCTTGCAGCCCGGGTCGCCTCCACGGTCGAGACGATGCCGCCTCCGGACCGGGAAATTTCCTCATAGGATGCCCCGTTCAGACGCGCCTCGAATTCAGCGGAGCGATTCCCTGCATGCACAATATGGGTATGGCAATCCACAAGACCGGGCGTGACGAGGCGACCTTCAAGATCCAGGCGCTCATCGTTCCGGGCAGCTTCAGGAATATCCGCGCACGTTCCGACCCAACGCAACCGCCCGTCTTTCATCCAGACGGCCCCATCCGGAACGAGTCCGTACGGCTCATTTCCTTCAAGCGTCGCGAGCTTTGCGTGCGTCAGTAACATGATTTCCTGTTGCCTGAGGGTACGGTCTGCTGCATATGTATATACATAATATTAGACTAGGAAAGATGTAATGACGGTCATCTGGGCGAAAAAAGCGCTCCTGTCGGATGGGTGGTCCGATGCGGTCCGCGTGGAAACGAGCCCGGAGGGCACCATCCTGTCCGTGCGCTCAGGGCACCCCCCGGAAGGCACCCGGACCGGCCTGCTTCTCTCCTCCCCGGCCAACGTTCATTCGCATGCTTTCCAGCGTACCATGGCCGGACTTACCGAGGGTCGCGGACCTGATGGAAAGGACAATTTCTGGACGTGGCGCAAACTGATGTTCCGGTTCCTGGAACGCCTGGCACCTCGTCACATCGAAGACATCGCAGCATTTGTTCAGATGGAAATGCTCGAAGCTGGTTATGCAGCAAGTGTCGAATTCCACTATCTCCATCACCAACCTGACGGGACGCCATACGAAAACCTCGCGGAAACTTCCGAACGGATCGCGGCAGCGGCCACGACAAGTGGCATCGGCCTTACGCTGCTCCCTGTGCTCTACCAGTACGGAGGATGCGATAAGCGCCCCCTTGATCGGGGCCAGATCAGATTTGGCAACACTTTCGACCGGTTCGCGCGGCTTGTCGAAAAGGCACAGGGCGCCTTGGGAAGGCTTCCGGCGGATTGCAGGCTGGGCGTAGCCCCTCACAGCCTGCGGGCTGTTGCTGACAATGACATAGCACGGGTCGAACAGCTCCTGCCTTCCGGCCCGGTCCACATGCACCTGGCGGAGCAGCAGGAAGAAGTTGACGAAGTCCTGGAACGCTATGGTACCCGTCCGGTCACCTGGTTCCTGGACAATTGCAATGCCGGCCCCAGATGGTGCCTCATTCACTGCACCCGGATGGAGAAAACTGAAACCATCCGTCTGGCGGGCTCAGGGGCCGTCGCAGGCGTCTGCCCCTCTACCGAGGCCAATCTCGGAGATGGGATATTTCAGGCAGACACCTGGCTCGAACATGACGGGCCAATTGCAATCGGTTCGGATTCAAACATTCGCATCTCTCTGGCAGAAGAATTGAGGGCCCTGGAATACTCCCAGCGCCTGAGAGACCATGCCCGCGCCGTGTTGTCGCGGTCCGGCCATTCGACGGGGCGAACGCTCTTCGAAGCCATTTCGAAAGGCGGCGCAACGGCCGCCGGACGCAACAGCGGCCGGATAGAGGAAGGCGCTCTGGCAGACCTTTTCGCGCTTGACATTGACAGCATCTGCCTGGCTGGGCTTGAAGGTGACACGCTTCTGGATAGCTATGTTTTCGCCGGCGATGATGGTCTTGTTACGGATGTCTGGTCCGCCGGACGTCACCTTGTCAGAGAAGGTCGCCACGTCGGCCGAGACAAGATCTTGGAGAAATATCGCAGGACAATGAGTGAACTCAGGGACGCGCTATGACAGACACGCCGTTCAATAGCTGGCAGTCAGTCCAGGAGGAAGTGCTGGCCCGAATTCATTCGCGGCAATGGAAACCCGGCGACCTCATCCCGAACGAGGCGGATCTTGCCCAGGAATTCGGTTGCGCCCGGGCAACAGTGAACCGCGCCCTGCAGAACCTGGCGGATGAAGGCCTGCTGGACCGGCGCCGCAAGGCCGGCACCCGTGTTGCGACACACCCGGTCCGCAAGGCGACCATGTACATTCCCGTCATACGCCAGGAAATAGCAGATAAGGGACATGAATACGGCTATGAACTGATCTGCTCTGAACGAGTCCTTCCACCTACTGAAGTCTGCAATATCATGGAATTCGGCAGGCGCGCCCGCGCTCAACATATCGTCTGTATACATACCGCTGACGGCCGCCCCTATGTGATCGAAGATCGCTGGCTGAACCCGAAATGGGTTTCGGTGGAGGAAATATCGATCTTCAACGAAATCAGTCCGAATGAGTGGCTCGTCACACATGTCCCGTTTACGGAAGGTGAAATCATGTTTTCCGCCATGTCAGCCGGCAAGACAGAAGCGGGATTGCTTTCCTGCAAGGAAGGCGAGGCATTGTTTGTCATTAACCGCACGACCCGCAACAAGCAGGAGGCGATTACCTCCGTCCGGCTGATCTTTGCTCCGGGCTACCGGATCGAGACCGGCATCTGATCTTTCAAGGTTCGCCGGCTACCGAGGAAGCACTTTGAAAGAGATACGTCTCAGCCGGACCTGACCCAAGCAACGCCACTTCCGCAATGCTACGCTACGAATATGCGCGGCGCGGGCGCTGCCAGCATGGGAACACCTCCCGCGAAACCGCAGAATGCTCGCATTCCGGTCGTATGCACAATATCAGACAGGGCGATTGAGGTTGTCATAGGCTTCGGACAAGCAGAAGCTTGGCCAGGGTCTTGGCCAGACGATGGGATAGTCCGCCGAAATCAGCTTGTCGCCATCACGAAGATCATGCGCCACTCCAACTTGCGGTATCGCCCCGGGCCGGTCGAAATAACGGACTTCGTCCCCGCAATAACGGAACGACATCGCCCGCCGCCAGTGGTCAGACCGATTCCCTCCCGATCCGTGTAGCGTCATGACGTGATGGATGATGACGTCACCGGGTTCGACCTGAAATGAGACGATATCGTATGCTGCCTGCTCGCCTTCTATATCCAGACATTTCGGATGTGGCGACGACCGGATGGGCGTTTGCGAGACAAACACATTAGGCGCGTAGGTCTCACCCCATTTGTGGGACCCGCGAACATATTGCATTGTTCCGTTCTCGCGGTTCGCCGGATCGAGCGGAATCCAGACGATGACACACTGCTCGCCCTCGATCTGGAAATAGGCAAGATCCTGATGGAAGGCGGTCTTCTGCCGCGTGTGTGGCGCCTTCACGAAGGTCGTGTCTTCCCAGAAATTGAGATAGTTCGCTCCAAGCAGCTCTGCCGCGATCCCCGGCAGAACCGAGTCGAACGCAACTTTCCGTATGCCTTGGTCCCACCGCCAGGCCGCGACATCATAGAAGAAAAGCCCGCCTTCATTTGCTTCGGCCTCTTCCATGAGCGGCCGTGCGGTCGCATCGCCACGCACCAGATCTTTCACCGCCTGCATGTCGAAGCGGTTCGCTGCGCCGGCCTCTACTGGCCCTGACCTGTCCCAGATTTGCTGGGCGAGCGCTTCGAAATCATAACCCGTCGCCGACTCTCCCAGCTGGTCCATCTGCTTTTTTACAGCCATCCGGAGATGTTCGACTTCGTCCGGGGTTAGGACATTCCTCAAACAGACGACACCATCGCGTTCAAACGCCCGGGTATCATCGGCGGAAACCGCATCGGATCGATCATGTGTCATGCCGAGGCCCTGAACTTCGGTGCAAGGTACTCTGCAACAATTGTTTCTGCGTCCCGGTACCGGTCCATCTGGCGGTCGAGTGTTTCCTTGTCGATTTGGGATACGGCCGGGATCCAGGCCCAGTCATCCCCATCCCTTCGCGGAAGCCCGAGCGGCTCGGTCGACCAGACCCGCTGGACGAGATTGTAGAACTTCTGGTGTGTGAGCCAGCTGAGGCGCGAAACCCCGTGATCGAGGCACCAGACGGTGAGTCCCAGCCCCAGGCGGCACCTTGTCCGGAAATCCTCGACCGGGTCCCGCATTCGCTTGCGGTCCGTCACGAAGCGGGAACATTCCCAAATGTCTTCGCCGACCGGATAGGGCTGGAGGTCGCAATAATCGGCAAAGAGTTCGCTCATCATGTGTGGGCGGGTCGTCGGATTGATCCGGGACGATGCCAGAATGTCGCCATCGCTGGAAAGCACCAGGACGTAGACCGTCGCGTCGATATCGAACTGGTCCTTGTCATATCCCTTCCGGATACCGGGGATATGCCAACCCCATTCTTCAACGACGATCCGATAGCGCATCTCATGCATCGCATGGATGAGGTCGCGGTGCGCGTCGCGATTGTCTGGCGTGATGATCTTGAACATGGAGCCTCCTGCCGCACCTGATTGTGAGTGGAGGATGGGTCGGGACCGACTTGCCGTCATGTCCACATTCGGGGGCTTGTCAGGGAAAGATCTGGCCATGCGCGATGGCCGAGGAGACCAGGTGCGCGCGATTGACAGCGTCAAGTTTCCGGCAGGCCCGCTGCAGCGTTTTCTTCACGGTGTCTTCCCTGATCCCCAGAATATGCGCGATCTCCCAGTTTGACTTGCCCGCTGCTGCGAACTGAACGCATTCGGCTTCGCGTGGCGATAGTTCCGCCAGCTTCTGGTAGGGAAACGGCCCCATAAGCTCTTCCAGATGGTAATAGGCTGTCTGGCAGACGATCTCGAGTTCAGCGATGTGGGTTCGCGACAAATCCGGCATCTTGTCGCCGCCGAGCGAAACGCCGCCCGATATGCTGTCAAGCGCGTGCATCGGAAACATCATGCCATCCGTGATGCCATAATCATGCACCATGTCGACGACCATGCGCCCGATCCGTGATGCATGCGCATGCGCCTCAGCCCAGCTGAACGGACGTTTCGACTTGATCGCGCAAAGCGCGATCGGATCATGAAGGATGGCGAGACGGCTGAGCCGCCTCGCCTTCAATTCTTCGGGCCAGTTCGACAGGTATAGAATATCCTTGAGCGGAACATTGAGCGGATTGACAAGCTGACCGAGATAGACCCGACTGAATCCATACGGTTCACTGAACCTGGCAAGACGTTCGATCGCGTCCTTTCCAGTTGTCGTTGCCTGAATGGCACGGATGGCCTCCAGCACAGCTGCGCCATCATAATCACTCATGGCCTGCCGTCTCCAAATACTTCAGGTGCCGTCCTTGCAGGCACTCGCCTAGCGCTCTCACCCCACCCGGACGACCAATCCATTGCACGCGTCGCGCGACGTGTCCTTCTCCGCACCCTCTCGAAGCGCCGGAACGCTCCTACCACTTATTATTGTTTTTTGTTACCCCTTATGGTTTAATGTTTTCTTGTAGGGGTTGGCGCGAATTGCCGTCCCGTATCGTTGTCACACCTCATCCGTGAGACCTTGGTCATGCCTGAGTTCCATGACAGAGACATCGCCCGCGCTGACGCGCTTTTCAGGCGCGGTGAGACGGATGCAGCCTGTTCGGAATTTGAGTCAATTCTGGGAATTGATCCCTGCAATGTTGTGGCGTTGCACGGCCTTGGCCTCTGCCTGCACGCGCGCGGTGAGCGCGATTGTGCCCTTTCAACCTTCAGGCAGGCAGTCTCGCTCGATCCATCCGCCTGGACATCCTGGCAGTCGATCGCCGATCTGACGCCTAACGAGGCGGAAAGGCGCTGTGCCATTGATCAGGCAGCAGATATTCTCCTGTCTCTTTGCCAGGCCGGCATCCCGTCATCCAGGCGAATCCGGCAAACCGTCCGCGCGCTCGTTTGCGCCAGCCGAAGCCAGCAGGCACTGCAGCTGCTCCATGAGCACTTCTGCAACTTTGATGATCCGGCGCTAGCCCATATGCTGATCGCCGGCACTCACTATTCGCTCGGGCAGTTTGAAGCCGCCGCGCAGCATCACTATCTGGCCCTCCCGCAGGCGCCAGGCGCGCCGCGATCATCTGGCAATTCCGCCTTTGAACCGGAACGCGCGATGAACGTGCTTCTTAAACTCTGCTCCCTGCTTGAGACGGGCGGGTTCAGGCCTTTCCCGGTTGCCGGAACATTGCTTGGCCTCGTCCGGTCCGGCGGACTTCTGCCACATGATCGCGACGTGGATATTGGTCTCATGCGCGGCGAGAATGGCGGCAAGGACCCTGTCGATTTCATACGGGCCCATCCGGCACTACTTCTCCCCCATTCAGCCCGCCCCGGCGACCGCTATGTCGGCCTTGCCGTTGACGGGATCGCTGCCGACATTTTCGTATTCGACCGGACGCCAGCCGGCACGGTATGCGGCTTTTCCCACCTGTCAGGCGACATCCAGTGGCGGCATACCTCCTTCCTGCTCCGGAAAGAGCGGCTGGGCGGGTACACTTTCCATATCCCCGATCCCGCAGAGACATATCTCGCTGAATTTTATGGCCCGGACTGGCGCGTGCCGGATCTGGGATTTGCCTCCGGCCTCAGTTCCCCCGCGCTTGCCGGGACCAGCTTGCATGCGATCGCCTATCTGGCCCTGGCGCGGGTACGCAATTGCCAGCTTGCCGGAAACCCGGAAAAAGCGGAAGCGCTCCTGCAGCAATTACCACAGTTGGGGGCAGCCGGGGCAAGGTCCGTCACCTGCACGATTGGCCAGACCACACCTGCCATCAATCGGCAGGCCAGATAACCAGGGCATCGCTCTGGCAATCAAGCGACGCATCCCGCCTTCTTTATCCGGAAGAAGGCATCCACAATTTTTTGCTCAACACCTTGTTTCTATTTATTTTTTAATATTTCCCGCGTTGACTCAACCCTTTTTAGATTCAATATTCTATCTGCCGTTGTTTTTTGACGGCGTCCAGATGGAAAGGAAAAGACGATGACCCCAACGAATGAAAGAAATCAGCCTCAGGACGAATTCGAGCCGATCGAACTCGGTTCCGTTTCTTCGGAAACCAAGGGTGAGGTTGCTGGCCGGGCCGAGCTCTCCGGTTCGCAGAACTCCCGGCCGGAAATCGGCTGAAAGCCGCCCTTGAAAGAAGGATGAGGGCGCAGGTACGCGCCCTCATTTTTCCGCTTCGCTGTTATCTGCGGGCTTGATGGAGCAACTCCCCAATGTCAGCCTTTAGCCTCGCTCCGGACATCTATTTCTGTGCGTCCGACGGGGCGTACATCTTTCTCGATGCACGCGCGGATCGTTACTTTGCCTATACCGGTGATACCGCGCGGCTGTTCTCAGAGATCATTTCTACAGACCGGACCGAACAGCTCTCTCAGGACGCAGAACGATTTACGGACCATCTCCTGCGCAGTGGCGTACTCCTGCGCCCCGCTGCAAAAGCCCAGCCATTGAAGGCCTGTACCGCGGCCCGCCCCGAAACCTCCCGCTTCGAACAGGCCTGCCTGCTTGCCGCCGATGTGAAATATTCTGAATGGTCCAACATGTTGACGGCACTTGCCCGCAGCTGGTCTCTCAAACGAATGCATTCCCTGCGCGGTGTCATTTCAGGAGCGCGCCGCTGGAAGCAGAATATACCGTCAGGACACGAAAGAATGCTGGATGACGTCGCCGGATTGACGGCACAGTTTTTAGCACTTGCCCCCTTCCTGTTCACGACAAAGGATGCGTGCCTCTTCCGCAGTCTCTTCCTGATGCGGTTCCTGGCGGGCCACGGGATCGCTGCGACCTGGACGTTCGGCGTACGGCTCGCCCCTTTCGGAGCGCATTGCTGGATCGAATATAAAGGCGCAGTCCTCAACGACCATCTCGAAACGGTCGCAGGCTTCTCGCCTATCCTGGCGATCTGAGGAGAGAGAGGATGCCGGCTGCCTTCTTCGCGATGAGCTGGAACCCGGGAGATGCCGAGGCTGAACAGCAGGCAGCCAGGATCCTGACGCGCATGATGGAGGCCCCGGCGCCACCTATCCTCGTGGAGACATCTGGCTTCCTGGTCGCAGACCTGAGCCAACCTGTCACTGCCAACCCGCCCATTATCGAGATCCGGCGCACGGACGGCCAGTTTGGCGGGGCCATTTTCGGCACGCTTTTTCCGCGGAACGGGCATACTCGTTTGACCGAGATCCGCCACGCCGCGGCTACCGCGCTACTCGATACAGGTGGGCGCAATCTCTACGATGACTATTGGGGGAGCTACGTCGCTTTCTTCCGGAGAGGCGATGACGTGGCAGTCTATACCGATCCGGTCTCCTCCATCCCCTGCTTCTACTCTTCCAATAGCGGCGTCACTTGCTTCTATTCCAATCTCGAACTCTGCCCTTTCCTGGACAGAAACAAGTTCACGTTCAATCTCCGCTTCATCTCCACCCTGATGGCCTATGACAAGCTCCAGAATGGCGAGACCGGCCTCAATGAAGTGAAGGAGCTCTTCGGCGGCCAGTGCCTCATGGCCCGGACACCCGATGCCCCGCCTGAAACCCTGTGGGACCCTCGCGACATTGCGCGCGACGTGCTGGAACCGGATCCGGATTCTGCGGCTTGTCTCCTCCGGGAAGCGGTGCAGCAAGCGGTCAGCGCCTGGGCAACCTCTGTCCCCGCGCCTGCGGTCGACCTTTCAGGCGGGCTGGATTCCTCAATCGTCCTTTCCTGCCTCGCCGAGAGCGATGCACCTCTCCCACACCTTGCTGTCCACCATGTCGTGGAGTCCGGTGACCCGTCCGAAGCCCATTTCGCGAGAGCGGCAGCTGCCTTTCTCGGCGCTGACCTTGCGGAAATCCGGTTCAGTCCTTCCAGGCAATTGCCGGACGTCACGAGTCATCCTGCCTCGGCGCGACCCTACCGGCAATTCCTCTCCCGGGACTTCAACGCCCAGCTTTCGCAGGCCACCGGCGGGATGGAGCGGACCTACCTTACCGGCCAGGGCGGAGATCATCTCTTTCACGCAGCTGAAACAGCTCTCGGATTTTCGGACTATCTGCGCCAGCACGGAATGGGACCGCATCTGATTTCGGAGCTTGCCAACTCGGCGCGGCTCTCGAACTTGTCTGTCTGGCGGATACTGCGTGACACGCTCCCGGATATGATCGGGATCCCGCACACATCCTCGTTCCTTGGCGCCATCGCGGCACGGCGCACGCCCCTCAACTCCACTGCACTCGACCAGTTTGACCCGGTCTACGCCTTTCCAGATTGGGCCCGGGTGCCAAGAGGATTGCCGCCTGGAAAGTTCGACCAGGTGAGCGGGATTCTGCACATGATACAGGTGCAGGAGCGCCTCTTTCAGGATAATGCAAGGGAAGTCGTTCACCCGCTGATGTCCCAACCGCTTGTCGAACTCTGCCTGCGCCTGCCGGTCTATCTCCTGTCACTCGGCGGTATCAGCCGCGGGCTTGCCCGTCAGGCTTTCGAAGGGCGGCTCCCTGAGCTGGTCCGCCTGCGGATGACGAAAGGCGAAACGACGCGGTATTTTGTCGACCAGCTGCGCCTCAATCGCTCCCTGCTCCTTGATTGCCTCATGGATGGAGAGCTGGTTGCAAATAAGATCGTAGAGCGCCGGGATGTCGAGATGTTTCTCCGGGAAGACCAGTTCCTGCCCCCCCCGGCAGGACGGATGATCCTTGTTTATTATGCGATCGAGGCATGGCTCAGGACATGGAGAGCGATCCTGACGGCATCATGAAGGCTGCTCTTCGGTGAATGTCGGTGCGACTCCCAATTCCTCCAGGAAATCATCCAGCCGCTCCCACATGTCCCGGATATTGGCTGGACTGGAAGGTCCGTGCCCCTCCCCCCAATAGCGGACATAGCGGGCGTCTTTGCCTGCACGCAGCAGCGCAGAATACATCTCGTCGAACTGATCCATAGAAAAGCTGTCCATGTCGGAATGCATCAGGAGAACTGGCGCATTGATATCTGACGCGAGCAGGACGGGACTGTTGCGATAGAATATTTCCGGGTCTTCAAAGGGCGTCCGCCCGATGCCGAACTCGCTCCCTGCCTGGGCCTCGTAGCGGATGAACTCACTGCCGAAATAGTCCGGAGCCAGAATGGAATAGATCCCCGGTGGCCCAAAATAGTGACTTGTAAGATCCGCCCAGCCATTCCGGGCGATTATCGCTGCAAACCGGTCAGAATGGGCAGCGACATAGAGCGCCGATACCGCCCCCTGGCTGAACCCGCTGAGGACAATCTTGTTCGGATTTACATGTCCGGTCGCAAGGATCGCGTCGAGGCCTGCATCCACGGCTTCATCCATTCCCGCAATCGGGCCCTCCTCTGTACGGATCAATTCCCGCGGCAGGGCAATGCGCGCATAGGCATATCTCCTGCCCGCCCAGAGATAGGGAGAATTTGGATTGGGAAAGGAGAGGATCGGTGTGCGGGCCCCGCAACGTGGCACAATACCGGGATAAACCTCGACAATCAGGGGCAAAGGACCCTCGGCTGCGTCCGGTGGAAGCAGGAGGCAGGAGGCGACGTCTTCGGAGAGGCCCGCGTCTTCCGGATGTTCGAGTCGGTAGGAGACGCTTTTCCACGTCCCGAATGCGACGTCTTGCAGATGTCTGTTGACGCGCGCGAGTGACCGGGCCCCTTCGTCCTCGCCTGCCTGGACGAGAAGCAGTCACACGCGGCTCGAAAAGACCTATGTCCGGACGGTCAGTCAGGGTCAGATTGTCCCGGCTGGAATATTCATAAGTGCCGAGGAGGTTTCCGCCGTCCCAGGCGGAGCCCAGCGTCTGGCTGAACCGGTATTCTTCCATCCGGCCTTCGGTGACGGTGCCATAGCTGGCTGTGGTTTCGGCGCCTTCGAAATCATCGCGCAGGATGAAGTTGATGACGCCGGCCACAGCATCGCCGCCATAGATGGAAGAAGCTCCGTCGGTCAGGACTTCAACGCGCTCGATCGCCGCCATCGGGATCAGGGACAGGTCGACAAAATCCCCGATCTCCGAAGTCGGCGCCATGCGGTTGCCATTGATGAGGACGAGCGTTCCGCGCGAGCCGAGCCCGCGAAGATTTGCGCTCGCCCCGGACGTATTGTTCTGCCGGGAATTGCTGTCATTCGGCAGGCCGATTGTGGTGAACTCGGTCGAACCGCCCCCGAAATTCTGCGGCAGGGCGCGGATGAACTGGTCAAGCGAGGGCGCACCCGACCCGAGCACCTCGTCCCGCCCAAAGACCTGAAGGGGCGAGCTTTCCGGGGCAAGGCCGCGCAGGCTTGTCCCGGTAACGGTCACCTTGTCGGCGCGTAACACGCTGTCGGGACGTTCTTCTTCCGGCGGTTTGATCCGCAAGGGCGCGGCCTTCTCGCCCTGTTCCCTGATCAACTCAGGCTGCCGGCCGGAGCTCCCGGAGCTTGCAGGCACCTCGCGTATGATACGCGCACCTCCCGGCGCCGCGACCGCCTCCAGCCCACTGGCATTGAGAAGTTGCTTGAGTCCGGCATCCGGGCTGAACACACCCTCCAGGCCGGGCGCTGGCTTTCCGGAAACGACATCCTCGGAAAACAGGACCGGCGTTCCGGACTGCCTGCTGAACAGACGCAACGCATCTCCCATGCCCTGCGGGGGGATGGCGAACTGACTGACCTGTTCTTCGGATTGCGGATCCGCAAATGCTGTATACGGAGCCAGAACTGGCGCGAATGAAAGTGCCGCTGCGCTGAGTAGCGCGCGTTTGAAAGATTCCTTGATTTGCATGATCCCCTCTGGAATTGACCGTGAGTCCGGCCGCGACCGTGAAGTCCGCGCGGCTCAACAGGATCAACAAGTCAGTTGTCGGATCGGGTGGAAATTATCCGGAGATGCCCCGTAAACGAAGCCTGCCGACTTACATGGGCATCCCGATCCGGGTTGTGATGAGCCAGCTCTTGACCCTCCAGCAATGGGAAGGTTTAGAAGGAATGCGTCAGACCAGGAAAGGAGCCAGGCCATGAATATTGGCGAAGCCTCGAAAGCCACCGGCATTTCCGTCAAGATGCTGCGCTACTATGAAGAGATCGGCCTCGTCCAGCCCGCGCAACGGACAGAATCGGGCTACCGCATCTATTCAGACAAGAATATTGCAACGCTCCGCTTCGTGCGGCGCGCCCGCGATCTCGGTTTCCAGGTCAAACAGATCGGCGCGCTGCTCGATCTCTGGGAAAACGGCAGCCGGGCAAGCGCGGACGTGAAATCGCTGGCGCTTGCCCATGTCAGCGAACTCGAACAGCGCCGGCGTGAACTTGATGAGATGATCGCCACACTGAACCATCTGGCGCGGAACTGCCATGGGGATGACCGCCCGGACTGTCCGATCCTGACCAGCCTCGGCGCGGACAGCGATGCTCCGGCGCCCCGCACCCCGCGCAAAAAGCGGTCCCGGAAGGGATTTGCCTCAGCGAGGTAGGCCCGGCGGGCGCTCCCGGCAGCCGGGCACCGCGCTCACCCCGGCCAGAGTCCCATCTCCCGCAGCTTCGCTTCGATGCGAGGCTTCTGATCCTCGAACGTCCCATAGGCAAACCAGTCGCCGATCTCGGTGATGGGGGCGATGCGGACGCCGAAACGCCGGCGCGCGTCTTCCATGACCGCCTCATCAGTCAGGTCCCGTTCGGTATAGGCGATGCCCTCCCGCTTCAGCCATGACTTCAGGCTGCGGCAATCCGGGCAGGTCGGCGTCGAATAGATGGTGACCGCCGCTTTCATTTAAGCACTCCCTGGTCAGATGAAGAAAAGGGCCGGGAGGCCCGGCGTAGCCGGACCTGCGGCAGGGATCAGGTCACCGGACCGGCGCGCTCGGTCATTGGGGCCGCGAAGCGGCGCAGCCTCAGTGCATTGCCGAGCACGAAGACAGAGGAAAGCGCCATCGCGCCGGCCGCAAAGACTGGAGAGAGCAGAACCCCCGACACCGGCCAGAGCACACCGGCGGCAACCGGGATGAGGGCCGCATTGTAGGCAAAGGCCCAGAAGAGATTCTGGCGGATGTTCCGCATGGTGGCCCGGCTGAGCGCAATCGCGTTCGGCACCGCTTTCAGGTTGCCAGACATGAGGACCACATCCGCCGCCTCGATCGCCACGTCCGTGCCGGTGCCGATCGCCAGGCCGACATCCGCCTCCGCCAGCGCCGGCGCATCATTGATACCATCTCCGACAAAGGCGACCGGACCGATCTCCTTCAGGCTCCGGACCGCAGCCACCTTGCCGTCCGGCAACACTTCCGCAATCACCTCATCGATCCCCAGAGGCCGGGCAATCGCCTCGGCTGTGCGCCGGTTGTCTCCCGTGATCATCGCCACCTTCAGCCCCAGGCGATGCAGGGCGGCGATGGCCTCCGGCGTCGTCTCCTTGACCGGATCCGCCACGGCGATGATGGCAGCAAGCCTGCCACCGACGGCCGCATAGATCGGGGATTTTCCTTCACCGGCGAGACGTTCGGCCGTGCCGCTCAGGGCTTCCAGGTCATGGCCAAGCTGCGCCATGAACCGATCGGCCCCGATCTGAACAAGATCGCCGCCCGCCACCGCGCTCACGCCAAAGCCGGTGACGCTTCCGAAATCGCGAACCTCGGGCAGGACCAGGCCTTCAGCCTCAGCCGCCGCAACGATCGCGCGGGCGACCGGGTGTTCGGACTTCGCCTCGACAGCGGCGACCCGGGCAAGGACTTCGTCCCGTTCGTAACCGGGAACGGTCACCAGGTCGGTCAGGCGCGGCCGTCCTTCCGTCAGGGTGCCGGTCTTGTCCAGCGCAACGACGCGGGCATCCTGTAGGGCCTGGAGCGCATCGCCCTTGCGGAACAGGACGCCGAGTTCTGCGCCCCGTCCCGTTCCCACCATGATCGAGGTTGGCGTCGCGAGCCCCATCGCGCAGGGACAGGCGATGATCAGGACCGCCACGGCGTTGACCAGGCCGAATGTCAGGGCCGGGTCCGGCCCGAACAGGAACCACACTCCGAACGTCAGAGCGGCCAGTATCATCACGACCGGTACGAACCACATGGTGATCCGGTCCACGAGCCCCTGGATTGGCAGTTTCGATCCCTGCGCCTCCTCGACCATCCGGATGATCTGCGAGAGCATCGTATCGCTGCCGACCGCAGTGGCGCGGAAGGCAAAGGCGCCCGTCTGGTTGATCGTGCCGCCTGTGACGGTTGCGCCGATTGCTTTCGCGACCGGCAGCGGTTCGCCGGTGATCATGCTCTCATCGATCCAGCTTTCACCCTCGATGACCTCGCCATCCACCGGAATGCGCTCGCCCGGCCGGACCTCGACAATGTCGCCTTCAATGACATTCGCAACGTCGATCTCGGCAAGGGCGGCGCCGCGCCGCACACGGGCTGTCTTCGGCCGCAGGCCAATGAGACGCTGAATCGCCTCCGAGGTCCTGCCCTTGGCCCGGGCTTCGAGCACGCGTCCGAGAATGATCAGGGTAATGATGACAGCCGCCGCCTCGTAATAGACGTTGACAGCGCCCTCCGGCAGCAGGGCCGGGGCGAATGTCGCGACCAGGGAATAAGTATAGGCTGCAAGCGTGCCCACCGCGACAAGACTGTTCATGTCAGGCGCCCCGCGCAGGAGCGCGGGTATGCCCTTCCGGTAGAACCTTGCCCCGGGGATGACCAGAACCAGCGTTGTCAATACGAACTGGAGAAGCCAGCTCGCAGTCATGCCGATGGTCGATGCGATCAGCTCATGAAATCCCGGAATGAGATGGCTTCCCATTTCGAGTCCGAAAACCGGCAATGTAAGGCCGGCCGCCAGCAGCAGGTCGCGGACCAGGACGCGGCGTTCCTGTTCCTTGCGCAGATCGGCCCCGGCCGATGCATGACGGCCCGGATCTACCGCATGGGCCTGATAACCTGCCTCGCTGACAGCCGCGACCAGGTCCGCAATGTCGGCGCGGCCGGTTATGGTCGCGCGCTCGGTGGCAAGGTTGACAGACGCGCCGGTCACGCCCGGGACCGCTTTCAGAGCACGCTCCACGCGGCCGACACAGGACGCACAGCTCATACCCTCGATCGCGAGTTCGACAGCCGGCGACGAGACGGCATAGCCGGCATCCTCGATCGCGCGGATCGCTGCGGCCCGGACGTCGGGATCGGAAAGACGGATCTCGGCGCGCTCTGTCGCCAGGTTGACGCTGGCGTCGAGGACGCCGCGGACCTGCTTCAGCGCGCGTTCCACGCGCCCGACGCAGGAGGCGCAGCTCATCCCTTCGATCGGAAGCGAGAGGGTCAAAGGGATGGGTCCGGGGTGCGCAGTCATGGCAGGATTCCTTCGAATTCGGTCTGATGCGCCGGGATATGGGATCTCCCATGATGGGAGGGTCAAGCGCTGCTGTTCCGAAACATCAGTAAGGCTTTCTTCCCTTTTAGATACCTGCCGGCAAAGACCGGTAATTTCCGGTCGTTCAGATTGGCGCGCGGAAGATTTAATTTCTGGCACACTTGACCCTCCAACGCTGGGAGAGACCATCTCTCTGACTGCCACACATGAATAGGAGGGCAGAATGCAATTGCACATCGAAAACATGACCTGCTCCGGCTGCGTCCGGACCGTGACCCGGGCGATCCAATCGGTGGACCCCGGCGCGACGGTCAATGCCGACCCCGAGCACCACACGGTCGAAGTCGGGACGTCTGCGCCACGTGCAGAAATTGAGGCAGCGCTCGCAGCTGCCGGCTATCCTGCAGCTCGCGAAACCGCCTGACCCGCCAAGGTGTTGAGCCCCCGCTCTCCTCGTTCGCCGGAGCAGTGACCCCGGCGAATGAGGCCCCGGCAATCCCGGTTGCGTCCCGCTCCCGCCGAATGACACAGAGCGTTGCTCCGTGGCACATTCTGATGGCACATGCTGGCACATGAATTTCCAGCGAGCCCGGTGAATGTCACAGGGTGATCTTCAGGGAGCATGCTGTCTTGAACGGATCGCCGGTTCGGACCCTGGAACGCAGCCTCGGCACGGGATCGGCCGCCCTTCTGGGGCTCGGTTCGATCTTCGGTACAGGCGTCTTCGTGACGATCGGGCTCGGGGTCAATCTTGCAGGTTACTGGATCGTTCCTGCAATTGCCCTGGCGGGCCTTGTCGCCGCTTGTAACGCCCTGTCGAGCGCCGAACTTGCAGCCGCCTTTCCTGTCAGCGGCGGTACCTATGAATACGGCTACCGCCTGCTTCATCCCCTTGCGGGCTTTTCTGCAGGCTGGTTGTTCCTGCTTGCCAAATCCGCGTCGGCTGCCGGCGCGGCACTTGGTGCGGCCGCCTACGGCCTTCGTCTGTTCGGGCAGGACGATGCCCGGATCATCATCGCAACCGGGCTGGTGCTTGTCCTGGCTGTCACCTTGCTGGTCCTATCGGGCCTGCGCCGGTCGAACATGGCCAACACGCTGATCGTCGCCCTGACTCTGATTGCGCTGCTTGCCTTCGTGATCGCCGCGCTCCCCGATACCGGCACCCGGCTCCGGACGATTGCGGCCCGGGACCTCGGCGCCGATGCGCCGGGCTGGCCTGCCTTCGCTTATGCGACGGCGCTCATGTTTGTTGCCTATACAGGCTATGGCCGGATTGCGACCATGGGCGAGGAAGTGGTTGCGCCGGAATCCACAATACCGCGTGCCATCATCCTGACGCTTGCAGTCAGCCTCCTGGTCTACCTGTCGGTCGCGATCTGCATGGCGGCGCTGATGCCGGCAGGAACCGCCCGATCGCTCGCAGACGCGGCCACCCCGCTGGAATCCGCCGCACGGTCCCTCCCGCTGCCATGGTTGTCCCTGCTGGTGAGCGCCGGCGCCATCACGGCCATGCTCGGCGTCCTGCTGAACCTGGTTCTCGGCTTGTCGCGCGTGGTCCTCGCCATGGCCCGCCGCGGCGACCTGCCGGGGCTGCTTTCTAATCTGACCGGCCGGGGAAACCCGGCCCTTGCGATCCTGGCTGTTGGGGCTTCGATCTTGGCGCTTGTCCTGACCGGAAACATCGAGACCGTCTGGAGCTTCAGCGCCTTCACAGTGCTCATCTACTACGCCGTCACCAATATCGCTGCGCTCCGGCTCAACCCGGCACAGAGGCTCTACCCCCGCTGGATCAGTGCCGCAGGCCTGTTGGGTTGCCTTGCGCTGGCTGCCTTCATTCCCGTGTCTGTCTGGTTGGCCGGGGCCAGCCTGCTGGCGCTGGGGCTTGGCGTTCGCTATTTCGTGAACCGCCGGAAGGCGGCGCCAGACCGGTAGGCGCCGGTGCTCATCGGCTAGTCCGCGGATGGCACGATCAGGATGTCCTGCCCCTGCTCACGGACCTCCAAGGGGAGGTAGAGCCTCTGTGCCGGGCAGCGCCGGAAAATGCCAAATTGAAGTTCCTGCGCTCCTGGCGTCAGGCAGCCCGGCGGAAGACGCGGTCGGCACCCCAGCAACCGGGGTCAGCGAGACGGATCCAGATATCTTTGCCGCTCGAACCTGATTCCTCTGGCCGAAGGCCGTCAGAAAAAAAAACTGCCCCCTCTTGCGCCCGGTCCGTCAGGAAAGTGCGACATTCCAAAGTGGCCCGATCTATAGGAGTTGAGTTTGTACGCGCCGCTTTCATGCCTGAACGACCGGGCATCCCGACGCTCAGACATCTGCGGATCCGGTGATTGCCGGCACTAAAGCTCAAGGCAGGAGTTAGCTCCTTCGTCTGGGAATCCCCCCACTATTGTCTATATGATCCAGCCTGCGCCCCTTCCCTGGGCGCAGAGCGAGCAAGGCTCCTGATGCTGGCGAATTGATGTCCTGTCTCCCCCCCAATCTGGACTAGGCCGGTGTCAGGAGCTGGTCGCGGCATTGAGCACGCAAACCGGCCAAATCCGTCTGTTCGGGATTATGCTTCTGGAGGCGTCAAGTTCTGGAATAGCGCTGAAATACCCGGCGCCCCTCTGTTAAGTGTTCCCGAAACGGTGTATAAGGAAAAAGCTGCAAATCTCCTCCAACGACGCAGCATTGGCGGTTCTGGTGCCGTTCGTTTGCCTCCCGCACAGGGCTCCCTCTACTTCCCAGGGACCGCGGCACCGGAGCCACCTCACCCTTTTCGCCGCAGCTTTCTGAAAATTCCTGGTGTCGGTATACGGCGGTGTACCCGATTGGGACGAGCGGGTGCGGGCGGACAAAACTGCCAGGGGTGAACCGCAGAAGCTCCACCCTCCGAAGCTCGCTCAATCACACTCGATTATGCTGCACTTTGCTTCATGTCTTTGCGGGAAACCGGGATATCCCTCGCAGGCACCGGCACGCCGAAACGGTATCCCTGAAGCAAAGTACAACCACTCCTCGCCAGGTAGCGTGTCTGACCCGCTGTTTCGACGCCTTCTGCCACAATCGAAATTCCCAGATTGGTCCCGAGCCGGCATACGGCATCCACAATGGCGCACGCCTTCTTGCCTGCAGGCAGGTCCTGCACAAAAGACCGGTCGATCTTGATCGTATCGACTGGAAATTTGTGCAGATGGCTGATGGACGAATATCCCGTGCCAAAATCATCCAGCGCGATCTGCACGCCGAGCGATTTCAGCCTGACCAGGGCGTCCTCCGTCAAACGCGAATTCTGGACAAGGGCCGTTTCCGTCACTTCGATATGGAGACGCCCCGCCTCAAGACCCGTTGCTTCCAGCACATGAGCAACCCGCTCGACCAGATTCTGTTCGAGCAATTGCCTGGCCGAGACATTCACCGCCACGAACTGGTCTTCAGACCAGCCTGAAGCTTCCCTGCAGGCGGTCATCAGGACCCAGTCGCCAATTTCATTGATCAGGCCGGTATCCTCCGCAACAGGAAGGAACTCGTCCGGCCGGGTCAACATGTCTCCGCGCCTCCGCCACCTGAGAAGGGCTTCATACCCCCTCACCTGCATCGTCGAGGCCGATACTTCGGGCTGGTAAAGAAGCTCGAATTCACCCTTCTGGAGCGCTGATCTCAGCTCGGCCTCGAGTTTGCCCCGGGATTCATACTCCGCTTGCAGGCGGTCATCATAGAGCTGGTAGCTCCCACGGCCCGATTTCTTGGCGGCGTAGAGTGCCCGGTCCGCGTTCAGCAGCGTGATTTCTGTCGAGTTTCCGAGAGGGGCCAGACCAGGACTGCCGCCTGCATCCAGGGGAACGCCATCGATGTCGATTGTCTGGCAGATGGCCGCAATGATGTCCGATGCATGCGCTTCGATATCAGACACACACTCATATGGCCCGAGAAGAATGCCGAACTCGTCACCGGCTATCCTCGCCGCCATGTTCCGGTCCCCGACCTCGGCGCAGAGCGTGTTATAAGTCTCCTGCAGGACAATATCACCGGCTGCGTGACCGAATTTGTCGTTGATGTCCTTGAACCGGTCGAGGTCGAGAATACCGACCGCAACGATACCGCTTTCCTGACCGCTTCCGAGCTCTTCCAACCGGTGCAGGAAGGCCCTGCGATTGGGCGCGCCCGTCCCGGCATCTGTGTAGGCAAGGCGGAACATTTCCGCCTCGATCGCAACGGATTCCCGCAAGTCCCGAATGGCGAAAACTTCATAGTCGTCGCCATTGCCAATCCGCCTGTGGGAGACTTCCACGGGAATCGCCTCGCCTCCGAACGGAGCTAGACAGGCACGGCAGAACTGGCTGCGTTCACACGCTCGCGATGCCTGCAGAAAGCTCTCCGTCAGAACAGACCCCACCGGCTTCCTGAGAACCGACTGCCGGTCGATATCCAGAAGGTCACAGAGGGCGGCATTCACTTCCGTGATCAGCCCCTGGCGGACAACCAAAAGCCCCTCGACGGCAGCATCCGACAGGAGCGTCATGCGCACATGTTCCCGTCTGGCATAGTGTGAAACCTGCGAGAACACGATTTCCGTCGCGAGACCGAACAATGGGATAAGTCCTGCCGCGATCAGGACGATCTGGCCGAGCCGGGCGCGGCTGATCGGAACCATGGCCTCATTCACACCCGCAATCGGAATAATGAGGAGGCCTGCCATAGACATGAAATGCAGGCCCACGACGCCGCCAACGAGGAACATCCCGGCAATTGGCAGGCGGCCGGGATGGTCTGGATGCACGAACAGTCGGAACCCGGCCATGAAGGCAACCAGGATGACCGCCATGGATGCGATCACATACACCGGGTCATATTCGATCAATGCAGCGCCCCGGAGCGCTTCCATACCGCTATAGTGCAGGCAAATGACGGTCATCGCGGCAACCAGTCCGCTCATGGTCCGCCTGAAAGCAGATTGCCCGCGACCGAACAGGAGTGCGGTCACAAGCAGCCCGGTCACGGCGACCACGCCTGAACCAAATGTGATCACGCCGTCATAAGTGACATCATGGATTGGCCTGTAGCCATTCATGGCAATGAAATGGGTGCTCCAGACACCGGCTGCGAACACGCTCGCCGCCCACAAACCCCAGGATTTTCCGGCGATCCCGGATCCGGCTGACCATGCGCGGAAGACCATCCACAGGGAAGCGAAAACGCTCACCACACATGTCGCTGCCGACAGCCAGAAGAGAGATGGATCATGGTCCCACTGGATGCAATCAATGACCGTTCGCAGCATATGGTTCTTCCATTCTGCGTGGGCACTTTTCCGACCAAACGCAATTCCTTGCGCAAGGACTGTCCAGCACGACACAATGACTTTTCAACAGTATGCGAATGTACCCGAGCCCCCTGACAGAATTGTCAGCCAGGAACCATTCAACGTATCCTTGCAACACCATACACCCAAGTTTGCCACAATATCGCAAACGCGGCCTGAAAAGTTAGCGGCGGGAATTAACTCTTTTGCCGCGGCCGCAATCAGAAGATAACCGTAACCACGATCGTATCGCTATAACTTCCGGTCTCCACATTCTGGCCCGACGGTATACGGCCATAAATCGGAAAATCATCCGTCGTCGAGAAGATCAATGACAACAGGTAGGCATGCGTGACCGTATCGGTCCCGCCCGTTCCATCTCCCCAGATCAGTGCACGGCTGCTGTCTGTGTAGAGATTGTAGTCCAGCAGATCGCTTCCATTCGACATGGACCGGTTGAACCCCGTTCCATTTCCCCCTGCTCCCAGAGCCACCTCATAGGAAATATTGGCGCCCAGAACGAGCGCGCCGCAGGTCACGCTGACATTTCCGACGGCATCTGCATGACTCCCGCCCAGCGGATTGTAGATGCCGAAATCCAGCGGGTCGGCCGATACCGAACAGGAACAATTCAGACCAGTGCAGGTCGCCGATGCGGTGCCGGACGGGACGATCGCGAGAAGGCTGCTGGCAACGAGCACGCGAAAGATTTGGCGAAGGGTCATCTGAGCCTCCCGGTCGGCAAACAGGGGATCGTCCCGGCATCCCGGTAAGGTGTGAAAGTCGGCGTGTCGCCAAGAACAATCCTGGCTTCACAAATCACCTTGTTCCGGATGAAACGCAGCCGGGTCACCTGCCGGGCGCCTTCGATATAGACACGGCCGTCCTGGCCAATCGGATAGGTCTCGCCGGTATCGGGATTTGCAATCTTGCCACTGGATGAAATGGGCGCGCCATCAGGGGTCACGATATAGGCCAGGACATCGCTCGACCGGCCAACATCGAATTCAATCCGGTGGCCGGTGCGGAGCCCGGGAACAACAATCGCTTCGGTCAATCCAAATGAACGGTCAAGGCTGACATCACGCGGGTCGAAGGAAAGCACATTGCGTTCAAACGGCCGCAGCCGGGTCAGGACGATCCGGCCCTGCTTGTCTGTCCGGCCCACCAATTGCCTGTCCTGGAAAACCTGCACGCCTGGCTGGTCTCCCACAGTGACCACCGCCAGGCTATTGGTGATCGATGGCGCAACCACCCAGCTTCCACCCACGATGGCTGCCCCGCCCCGGAGCGTCAACCGGCCTGCCGTGCGGTTTTCCACCTGGCTGACGATTCCTGCGGCATCGCCGATCCGGGTCCGGTAGTCTATTCCAGCTTCCATTCGCTCATGCGTTCCGGAACTCGCCTGCGCCGCATAGCCAAGCCCGCCAGCGGGCGGCGCACTTTTTCGGATCCGGATATCCCCACCGAGCCTCCTGTTTCGATAATCCGCCCCCATGCTCGAACTGACTCCGCTCCCCAGGGGCATGGTCAGCGAAACCGCAGCAATCGTCGCATCCTTCTGCCCTGCCAGCCTCATGGCAGACAGGTTGAGGGACATGGCGCCGACGGGCCGGGTGTAGCGAATCCCGAATGTCGAGAAGTCGTCCCTCTCCCGCTCATCCCTATGTGACCAGGAGAGCGAAATGGACCCGATCCGGTCGTCAGAGAAGCTTGCATAGGTCCGGGCGGTTGTTCGAGGCGGGCTGCGGTATTGCCCGAATTGCCGGTACTCTGGCGTCGTGTAGCGGACACTGCTGCCAACCGAAAATGCCGCAGAGCGCCATTCATGGCTGAAATCGACAAGATTGCCGGATTTTCCGTTGCTTTGCGACACGGCGGCGCTCGCCTGGAGGACGCCAAGCCCCTGCCTCGAGGCGGTTCCGGAGATACCCGCACTTTGCAGGGCTTCGCTGACGGAGGATCTTGCCTGGAATGTGAACTGATCGGAGATCCCGCGCGCATAGCCTGCAGCAATGAAGCCTTCATCATAGTGACTGGACTCCTGGCCGAATTCCTTCCGCAGGAAACCGGCCTCCAGCGACCAGTCGCTCAACCCCGATCTCAGCAATTGCGGCGCGGTATAATAGTCTGCCGTCACGACGGATTGCCGGCCGAGAACATCTGTCAGGACAAGTTCCGCTGAACCAGCACCGGTGACCACGGGCAGGTCGGTCAGCGTGAATGGTCCCGCCGGAACATCGGTGGAATAATTCTGCGAACCGTCAACCATGACGTCCACCACGCCCGGCAGCGTGGCATCCCCGGAAATCGATGGGGTTGGAAACGTGATGAAATCCGGCGTCAGGGAAAAATCCGTTCCAAGACGGATGCCGCCAAACCTGGCCGGCGCCTCCCATCGCCCCGCCCCGGTCACCGTGTCGCCAATTTCCAGGCGCGTCGCGGTGGATGGCCGGTCGATCGTCCATGTCGCGTCCAGACGCACGCAATTGGTTTCAGAATGCTGGCGCGTGCAGGCAAAATCGACCACCCCGCTTCCGGCGGAGGAAAACAGTCCGGCCTCAAGCAAGGCGCCTGAGCGATGGTCAATGTCGCCTCCCTCGGCGAAGATATCATAATTCAGGAACCCGCCGGTGCGGACGGGCGACAGTTCGGGGCGATCACCCATCCTCACCGGGATCACGGTCTCATGAAAGCAATCGGCAGCACAATCGATGCGGAGCGTATTGGTCTGCCGGTCAAGCTCAACGGCCTGGGCACCAAGCGCCGAAGCCGGGATGTATCTGCGCCCGTCTATCAGCCTGGCGTCACTGGCCTGGCGGATCCGGCTCTGACTGAGCAACGCTTCCGGAAGCAGGACTTCGTTTTCACTTTCCGCAATGATGACCGGGTCCGGAAGAGCATCGCCGTTCAGGACAAGCTGGACGACAGAAGCTGCCAGGTCGCCTGTCTCCGGCAGGCCGGAACCGTCAGGCCCTGCCCCGGAAACAGGAAGTGCCGTTGCAGGTTTATCGCTCGTCGCAGGTGTTTCTCCAGCCTCTGTCCCGGCGGCGCCGCAGATCGCTGTCAACACGCAGCAACTGGCGTACCTGGCCATCATGGTTTCAGGGCACCGCGATATCCGTCAGGAAGCTCTGGACATCGCTCTGATAAATCGATGTGGCGCCAACCGATACCTTTCCGCCAGGCTTTGCGACCGGATCGACGCAAAACCGCGCGCTGCTTTTCGCCAGCATGTATTTGTGGATTGGCGTCTTCTCATCGGGATGACCGGCGGGGCGCGACCCAGACGAGTCTGGCATGACTGTCACCCGAATTGAGTCCCTCCAGGCAGAGCTGGCCGTCCTGATTTTCTGCGGCCGAGAAGCCAAGGTCGAGATCACGGCTGTCTCCGCCAAGGAATACCGGCAGGAGTATTTGCAGCCTCACATCGAGCGCATTGCCCCGGAACACATCTCCGGATTGAAGCTCGCTCACTCTGACACGATAGGCCTGCTCGACAGCCAGGGGCGCACCGCCCGGCAAAACTCCGATACGCACAACACGCTGTTCGCCAGGGGCCAGGGTCACGACCGGAGGCGTGACAATGAATGCTTTATCCGGGATCAGATGATCAGCACCGTCCGCTTCTGTCCAGCGATACCCGGCGAGCTCATATATGGCTTCTTCGCCCCCCCGGTTCACAAGCGTCAGAACTCCGACACGCCGGGCCTCATCCAGGACCAGCGAGGTCGGATAAACGGTCAGCCCCTCCGCGCTGGCGCGCAAATCCTGCAACAGGAAAAATATCAGGAAAGTAGCCAGCCATTTCATCATGGCGCGTCTCCTCAGAAACTGATCGTCGCCGTAACCGTGTCCGAATAGCTGCCGACGGGCACGTTCTGCGATGCCGGTACCCGGCCATAGACCGGAAGCGATTGCAGGGCTCCGCTTCCGGTTCCGATAACGGTGGATGTCGCCCCGCTTCCGTCCCCCCAGACCGTGGTCCTTGCAGACGATGTGTAGAGATTGTAGCCCAGCGTATTGCTACCATCCGTCATGAGGCGCTCTGTGAACGCGCCTCCGCTGGTGGTGCCTTCATTGAGTTCCACCGCATACAATGTTCCATTTGTACACGTCACATCCAGGGTCGAGGAGGCGTCCAGAGCGCTGCCGGAGATGCTGCTGTAATTTCCGAAATCGAGATCGTTTGCAGCGATGTCGCAGGCATCGATCACCTCGGCCGTGACGGCGAAACTGTCGCTCGCCGTTTGCGCCAGCACCTGCCCTCCGGGCATGCCCATTATTACCAGGATCACCGCAGGTCTCAGACAGTCCATAAAGCCCCTCCAAGCTTCGGCACCCCTCACCCATCGTTGAATGGGCGCCCCTCCTAACCGACAAGTTGTATTTGCAGGATTGTTCGCTTACGGTGAATAAATTGTAAACTCAGGACGGAATGCGGCTATCGCCTTTTGTTCGTATCTGGACATTTTGATCAACGCATAGAAGCTGAAGCTCGATGACCAGGACACCAAACGGACATACCGCACAACGGGTCACTCATGAGGCTTCGCAATATTCATTGCAGAATACGGCACCGACCAAAAGCGGTTCCACATATAGGGGGATATGAAGCCCCCCTCTGATCCAATTCATACGAGGCCCCAGCTCCGGTGCATGCAAGTAAAATCTTTTCGGAAGTCATTCCATCCGCCCGCGGTCGGGGTGACCGCAATCGGGTGCGACATATTTTTTGTATCCCCGTGCCACTGAAATGCCGCCAATGTCTGTCAGCCCGGCAGAATGACAGGCGCATTTTGGGAGAGCCCTTGCCGACTTGCTTTTGAGCCGCGCACGCCATTCCGGTCACATGAAGCAAAAAAATGGTTCATGACCCTGCCGAGAGAGGTGACAGGGTCATGAACCCGGGATTGGAGCCCGCTCATCAAGCCTACGTTCCCACCCAGCCTGACAAGTGATGTATTGCTAACTTGGGACCTGCCACCCCCGCTATCCCCTGAACAGGGGGCGCGGCGCATCCGTTTGTGTGGCAACGGGGAAGGCCCTGGTGCTACCGATAGCGATCAAGGAGAATCGTATTCCAGTTGTGGAGGTGACAGGGGCTGCGGACAGGTTAGACGTCTGTGATCATGATGGGTCCACGAAAAATGAATGCCACCAGGCTGATGCTCCTGGCGCCGCTGATGAGACTTGTCCTGTTGTCCGCGGCAGGGTTGGTCATGTTCCTGGGAATGGTTCTGGTCGCCCTGCAACCTGCGACCGGCTGGAGCTGGTCGCCGGAGCATTGGCGTCCGCTTGACGAGACGCATCCCGCAATCTGGGCATCGCTTTTCACGGGGCTTCTGGCCTGGCTTATCTCGTCCTGGGTCTGGGCACTGAAGCCAGGTCATATTCCAGCAATGCTGTTCGCGGCCAGTGGTTTCGCGACTCTGGCTTTCTGCTTTTCATCCTTCGCCCCATGGATTGCGGTTCCGATGAATGAAGAAACGGTCGCATGGATCTGGGCCGTGAACATACTGGGGGCGTCTGCCTTCGGTATCATCATGACCTGCCTTTTCCTGATCTACCCTTCCCGCCTGCCCAACTGGAAGTGGCTGAGCGTTCTGACCGTCTTCGGATTTGGTAGCTGGACCTTGCTGCGCACCTTTGGCCTCTTTCAGGACTTCGCGGAAGTCCAGCGCATCACGACATTTGAAATGCTGGCCATCGTCATAGCTGTGATCTGGCAATTCCGGTCATCCGCCAGCGACCCGCGCCGGCGCGCGATTGCAGCATGGCTCGGTGCATCGACCCTGCTCGGCGCAGGCGCTTTCATCGCGACGGTGGCAGCACCGATAACACTCGGCTTCAGCGCGTTCATTCTGGAAAATTACGCGTTCAGTTTCTTTCTTGTCATCTATATCGGCCTTGCGATCGGGCTGATGCGCTACCGTTTGTTCGACCTTGGGTCATGGGCCTACCGGTTGGTATTTTACGCGTCAGCTTCAATCGCTTTGATCCTTCTGGATATCGTATTGGTCAGTATTCTGGCCCTCGACCCCGGACAGGCACTCGGAATCTCGCTGCTGCTCATCGCCATTGCATACCTGCCGGTGCGCGATTTCCTTTGGCGGAGGATTGTTCAGCGGCGCCGCGCCACTGACGATGACCTGTTTCACCTCGTTCTGGATACTGCTTTCAGACCGACTGAACAGGAACGGGCCGCCGGGTGGAAAACATTGCTCCAGGATCACTTCCATCCCCTTGAACTGGCCGAAGCGGAAGTTGCGGTCGCTGAACCCGGAATCGGGCGCGAAGGTATCAGCCTGAGCGTGCCCGGTGTCGCGGGTGTTCCGTCTCTTCAGCTCATGCACGCAAATCATGGCAGGGCGCTGTTTACACCGCGCGATGCAGGTGTCGTGATGCATCTGGTCCGCCTGATGGAGCAGGCGGAGACCAGCCGGTCAGCCTATGACCGGGGTGTCTCTGAAGAGAGATTGCGGATCGCACGGGATATTCATGACAATATCGGAGCCCAGCTCATGCGGGCCTTGCACTCCGCCATGCCCGACCGGAAGGATGCCATGATCCGTGATACGCTGGCGGACTTGCGCGATGTCATCAACAACGCCCAGAGCCCGGTTCTGCCGCTGGACGAAGTCCTTGCAGACCTTCGTGCCGAGACAGCCGAACGCCTCGAACCCCACGGTGTATCTCTCCGCTGGAGCCTGCAGGCCGAGGCCGGCATCCGGCTGGTACCCTCTACCATCCATACGTTCCGTTCGCTGGTCCGCGAGGCCGCAAGCAATACGATCAAGCATGCCGGTGCGAAACGCCTGGACGTCCACCTTCGGGTTACACCTCACAAGGTCGAGGTCGCGATAGAAGATGACGGATCGGGCGTTGACCTGGCAACGGCCCGGCTCGGCCAGGGACTTGCCAATATGAAGGCCCGTGTCGAGGGCATGGGCGGCGAGTTTACACTCGCCCAAGGAACAAGCGGGGCAAGGCTCCTGGCAGAATTTCCCCATGAGGTCGCCGGACCATGAAATCCATCCTGATTGTTGAAGACATCGCAGAAACCCGCGCCTGGCTGCGCGAAGCGGCCGAAGCGGCCTTTCCGGGGAACGAAATCCGCGAAGCTGCAAATGTCCGCGAAGCCGTCTATGCCATAAAGGGACATGATTTCGACATTGCGATCGTCGACCTTGGCCTGCCGGATGGTTCCGGTACTGACATAATCTCCGCCCTCTCCGCCTCCCGCCCGGAAACAACCGTGGTGGTCGCGACCGTGATGGGAGATGATGCGTCCGTTATTGCCGCTTTGTCACAGGGCGCGCAGGGATACCTTCTGAAGGACTCGCCTATAGACGTTTTCGTCCGCCAGCTGACTTTGATCGAACAGGGCCTTCCTGCGCTGTCGCCGTCGATTGCCCGGCGTATCGTAGAACACTTCCGCAAAACGGCTGTTGCGCAGGACAATCGCAGCGACCTCACCCCGAGGGAACGCGATGTGCTCGGCCTGATCGGCCGGGGCTTGAGAAATGCCGATGCCGCCCTCGCTCTGGGGCTGAGCGAGAGCACGGTGGCGAGCCACATCAAATCGATCTACGCCAAGCTCGGCATTTCCAGCCGTGCAGAAGCCGCCCTTCAAGCTGCGCGGCTCGGCCTGACGCAATCCTGATCTGAAATGCCGTGCAATTCCCTCGAATAAATGACCGGCAGGATGGTCCTCCTGCCGGTCATCTCTTCAAGATGCTGAGGCCGGATGAGCGGACAGGCCAACCCTACTGGCAGACTGATGCGCTCTGATTGCTGCCTTTCATAGTGCAATGCGCCCAGCGGTATTTTTCGCGGGTTTCGGCCGAAATCTGCGTAGCGCTCTTCATGGGGGCCGGCTTGAAGGACGAACTTCCACTGGAATAGCTTGGGGCGCTCGTTCCATAGAGTTGCTTCCAACGCGCATCCGCCATACCAGGCGCATTCGTGCCGGTGCCGAATGTGCCTTCGAGTCCGGTTCCACGCGCGGATAGTTCTGCATCGGCTGCCGCCCGTACAGGACCGGACGGGAACCAGAGTGCAGCGGCGTACAGGTCGTTTGTGGAAATCTCGCTCATGCGGCCCGCAGAGCTCGTCGCAAGGATGGCTTTTTGAGCAAGCTCTTTGGAGCCTGCTGAGTTGATCGCAGCACGGACGGCATCACCGTACCGGCCCTGGGAAAGGGGCGTATCGACCATCTGCCGGAATGCAGCCATTTTCGCTTCGTACTCGGCCATATCGCGGTTGTAGGTTTCCCAATCCGTTGCGGTCTGGCAGGCGTCGGCATGACCGAAATCACAGGCGCGCCGCATGTAGAGCGCGCCCAGTTCATATTCTTCAATGCTGAGATAGACGCCGCCGACATTACGGCAATCCGCACCGCTTTTCTGCTCGTCGCAGCGGATCATGGTATAGGTGAGGCCCTTTTCCGCATTAAAGGTGGGAGCATCCGGGTTGGCATAGAGGCGGGCAGCAACGTCGCATCCCATTACGTCATGGTATCGGTTGCAGGCTTCTTCCGCGAACCAGCCCGCCGTCGGCATGTCGATCAGGCTTGGATACTGGCCTTTCTTGCCATCCCAGGACCAGTCCAGCCCCCAATAACAGGGGTTCTCGACACCCGCCGTGCAGCCGGCCTTGGCTGTCTCGACAGCCTTGCCAAGGTCAAGGGCTGGAGACGTATCGCTGATCCGATGGCCGATGGCCCGGCTGCAACCATCGGCATGTCCCATACCGCAGGCGCGTTCCATGTATTCAACACCCGTCAGGACATCCTTTTCGAGATTGCCTTCTCCGAGACTCACCAGGATACCGCTGGTCGAGCAGCCATCGGGCACGCCCATGTCGCATGACTTCAGGAAATACGTCACGGCTTTCTGCTTGTCTTCTGCGACGCCGGCCCCCTGGGCATATTCCGCGCCGGTGTAGAAGCATGCTTCCGCGTCTCCGGCATTGCAGGCGCTCTCCGACGCAGACCCCTGCGCCATCGCGGCAAATGAAATCCCGGCTGACAAGCCAAGGACAACCAATCCTCTCAACATGCGAATCTCCAATACGCTGACGACGGGCGGTTATCGCATGCGGTTTTCTACCTGCCCCTCCCCTGTTCAGGTGAGCCCTGAACAGGGCAGATCATGACCTAGTGGAAAAAACTGCTTTCTAGGCGGCACTGCCGGCCCGGCCGCCGGAGACGTCCTCATCCGGCTCGCAAAGGACCTTGTTCCGCCCGCCCGCCTTCGCATTGAAGAGGCAGGTATCGGCGCGGCGGAACAAGGTGCCGGCAGCTTCGCCCGGCCTGTATTGCGCCACCCCGACAGACAGGGTTACGGTCCCGATGATGTCGCCGCTCTTGCGTATGCGCAGAGGCCGCCGCCCGATGTCCTGCACGAGTTGCCTGGCATGACCAGACGCAGCCCCTGCCTTTGTTCCCGGCATGACCAGGACAAACTCCTCCCCGCCATACCGGACGGCCAGCCAGCCCGGACGAACCGCGCTCTTCAGCTTTGCCGCGACATAGCGGATGACAAGGTCTCCGACATCATGCCCCCAGCGGTCGTTCACACGCTTGAAATGGTCGATGTCGCAGACCAGCAGGCTAAGATCCGTTCCGCCCGTGCACGCCTCGGCGATGAAACCCGGCAGTTTCGCGTCCAGCATCCGCCGGTTCGCAAGCCCGGTCAGACCGTCCGTCAAAGCCTCTGTTCTCGCAGCTTCCAGTTCGGCCGTGAGGCGCTCCACATGATCTAGGGAACGATTGAGGGAAATCGCAAGCTCGGCGTTATTCTGCGCGATCGTATGGGTTTTGGAGGCAATTTCTGTCAGCATCTCTTCGAAATCGCTCACGCTTCGCGTCGACCTGACCTTCTCGATCGATTTTCGAAGGCTATCCGCATAAGTCGCAGTCTCGGCCCCGGTCTTGCGAATGCTGGAAGAAACCTCCGTCAGCTCAGCCGCGAAGGCTTCGCTGGCATCGACCACCCGCATCGAAAGCCTTGAATCGGTGAAGTACTTGTCGAAAAGCTCCGCATTCACCTCTTCCGTGAAGGCTCGCCCATCGGAGATGAGCGCATCGATCTCCCGGCGGAGATCCGGATGCGCTTGTGCGACATAGGTCGCCCAGATTTCATAATTCTCCGGATGGGTCGGAATGTCGAAACGAGCCAGCGCCTCTATTGTCTCTCGCGCGATGGAGAGTCCGCGAGCCCCTTGATATATCTTGAGCCGGTCATCCATCTTCTGGTGATTCACCGCCTGAGCCAGTCTGCACGAATACGCGTGGGCCGCCGGCGCCTTTCCGGAAGGGAAAGCTCAGCCATAAGACAAACGACCGACGGGAATTCGATCCTGCTTATCTTCTCGAAAGGTGCTGGAGCGAAATCAACTCCAAACTTGACGTTCAATTCCGGCGGCCTTTTGGCAGTCAAACCCTTACCTGCATCGGGCCTGAAAGATATGATTCAGAAGTCGGCCCGGGATCGGGACGCAGTTGAACTATGAAGCCTGCGGACGATTTTCGGCTTTGGGTAGGGGGGTAAGCAACTGTGGATTTAGGCCATCGGGACGTGGCAAACTCGCTCGGCCGGGAAATCGGCGTAGATGTGTTCACCGCGGAATATGATCTGCTCACGCTGCTCCACGAAGCGGGCGAAGCATCCTTCAACGATCTTTATTTCCATCTCGAAATGTCGGGCTCGACCATTGGCAGAAAGCTTGCCAGGCTCCGGGACAAGGGACTGATCATCTCCCGCCTCAACGAGGCAGACCTTCGCCGGCGGAAGTTCGACCTTTCGAACGGGGTCCGGAGTATTCTGGACACCGAACTCGCCTTCTTCAGCTCGTGGGAGCATGCCGGGGCCGAGCCGAGGGACAAGCTTTCAAACATGGTTGCGAACCTGAAGCAAAACCTGGGCGTCGAAGTCCTGGGACAGGACTACAAGCTGATCATCGGTTGCTACAGCCAGGATGGGCCGGGCGCCTCGGCCCTTCTCGATTTTGCAGACATGTCGCAAGGGAGCTTCTATGCCAAGCTCAGGCAGCTGCAGGAGAACGGACTGGTCTCCTCCGTCAGGGAGACAGAGGATCAACGAAAATCACGGATATACCTGGCTGACTATGTCGTCGGGGCAGTTGCGGACGCGCACAGTGAACTGCACAAATGGGCGTCGAAGTCTCTGCCGTCGACCTGAAATAACTAGCTGGTCGAACGTCTTCGTCTCACATGGCATGTCGCCCTCCGTACGCCGACCAACAGCAGAAGGCAGCGTCAGACAAAGCCCCCTGATCGACAGTTACGACAGCACGGCATCAAATCATCCGGAACTGCGCCTTGAAGGATTCGTCCATCGGGTATTTCGGCACTGCGTCTTCTATCGAATTGAGCAAGTTAATCCCAGCAGCAATCATTCATGCTCCTGCACAGACAAAGGCAATTATCCCACGGTTTCAGCGTTTTTGTATTTGCGGGATAGTTGGTCAAAATTCTACATTTCGATAGTCTTGTTTGCGCCGTTCCGAAGAAGCTGAACATTCCGGACCTTGCTCTGTACAGAACGAAAGTATGGCTGGTCCTGCCGCCGCCTCCGCTTGTCGATGGTCACGATCGTATGACGGCGAATGCATGGAACAGGAATCATCTCTGTTCAGTATGCAACGGACAAATGCGGTTGCAGTCCGTCATCATTCATGCGAGGACACAGCCGCCTGCCCCCACTGTCCCCACATGAAGGGCTCAGGCCACCAATGAAGCCGTCCGGCGATTCCCGACCCAGCCGGGCGGCTTTTTTTCGCACTTGCAACATGCTGCTCCTTTGCCTGACAATCCGCAGGCGCAATACTTGCACGATTTCCCAACCTATAGTTCGCGAACGGATATACCTGCCGTTGCAGCAAGGCCCGATATACGACGGACGTCCTCATCTGCCGGCAACAGCCATGCGACTTGCCTGACTCCTGACCTGCTGGCAAGGCCGATGGTTTCATCGTTTGCGGCCAGGGCAATCCGCTCTGCATCCTTCCGGATGAGATCCGTCCAGTCCCGTTCGATATGGGCAGGGATAATGGCGAGGTCACATGTCTGCAGGAACCGGAATGTCCGGAGTGAAATGTCATCCGGCACGCGGCCTTCCAGGCACACCAGGCCCCATTCCGGATCGCTTGTGCCTGGCGCAGGGATAATACGCGAGACAGCCCAATCAGCCCAGCTCTCACCCGCTTCCGGCTCACAGCCAGACAGGATGTCTCTCGAAATCATCTCCCAGGCACGCCGCCGCCCATTCGCATCAGGGATCCTGTCATTCAGCTTCCGCCGGACCCCGCCCGCTTCACGCATGAATGCAGCAAGACCTTGCGGCAGGCTGCGCTCGAAACGGGCGCGCAAATCCCGCGCAAGAACCGGCGCGGCGCCGCCGCTGGTGAAACCGGCAACAAAACTCCCGCGCTCGATCAGGGACGGAAACATGAAATCGCTTTCAGCCGGATCATCGACCACATTCAGGGCAATGTGATGGTAGCGGACAAGGGCAATTGCCAATGCCCGCTTTTCGGGGTCTTCCTCTGCCACAATGGCGAACTGGGCGTCCGGCAGGAAAGCTGCGGCAATCTCCGGGTCCACACATCTCAAATTTGGACATTCCAGGCTTACAAGGTCCCCTGGCATCGCGCCAACCAGGTAGAGTTCAGCGGGGCTGCGGGCGAGGAGCCTTATCTTGCGGGCCGCCATGCCGCCACTTCCGAAAATTACCACGCGGGCCTTCGACATATCGAAAAAAGCCGGAAAAAAATCCATCAATCTATTCCCCCGCACCTTTTGCCATCTGCCGCAATCGTCTCCTCGTCCGACCTGAATGCATACGGATCAACTGTTCCATGCGGGAAGACCTTGCGCGGCAACGGCGGTATTCCCCTTCGCTGGCACATCACCCTCCGGTGACGGACATGGTCCGGCGTGTGGCAGCGGTCTCGAGCGAACCGGCATCGAATGTGTGGCCCTTCGGCTTCAGGCCCAACGCGCCATCGAGAGTCTCATCAACGGCGTTATCGCCCTGGCTCCGGAGCGCGGCCTTCAGGTCGGCGCCGCCTTCATGGCCAAGGCAGGTATACAGCATGCCCGTACAGGTCACGCGGACCCGGTTGCAATCCTCACAGAAATTATGGGAGAGCGGCGAGATGAATCCGAGCCGCCCGCCCGTCTCCCGGATACGGACATAGCGCGAAGGCCCGCCCGTATTGTCGGTAAGCGGATCGAGCTTCCAGACCTGTTCCAGGTCCGCCCTGACCTCACTCAGCGGGAGAAAGGCATCGGTCCGGCCAGCAATACCTTCACCGAGCGGCATGGTTTCGATCAGGCTGATATCCATGCCGCGGCGATGAGCCCATGTGATGAGGTCCGGCAGCTCTGCCTGGTTCTCGCCTTTCAGCGCAACCGCATTGATCTTGACGCGGAGACCCGCGTCGAGGGCTGCACTGATGCCATCAAGCACTTCAGGCAACACGTCCCGCCGGGCAATGCGCGCATAGGTTTCCCGGTCGAGCGTATCGAGCGAGACATTGATCCGCCGGATGCCCATACCGGCCAGCGCGCTTGCATGCCGGGCAAGTTGGGTGCCATTCGTGGTCAGGGTCAGCTCATTCAATTTGCCTGGCAGAATACGCCGCGACACATCTTCCAGGAAACCCATGACATCCTGCCGGACCAGGGGTTCGCCGCCCGTGATCCGGAGCTTCGTGACACCGCGGGCAATGAATAGGTCCACCAGCCGGAGCAGTTCATGATAGTCGAGCAAGTCAGCCTTCGGCAGGAAGGTCTGGCGCTCCTGCATGCAATAGGTGCAGCGCAGGTCGCACCGGTCCGTCACGGAAAGACGCAGATAGGTGACCCGCCGCCCCAGGGAATCGACCAGGTCCTTGTTGGAGGACTGGCGGGCTCCCGGAAGCGTGTTCAACAAGGTGGTTTTCATGACATGAGCCTAGCGCGTTCCAGCCAGGCCGCGAACCGGAAGCGCCTCCCTCCCGGACATCAAGCCTTCCCTGCCAGAATCCGGGCACGCGCCAGGTCTTCCGGCGTGTTGATGTTGAGGAAGGCATCTTCGCCGGCCCCGATATCGATGACCGCCGCGCCGAGCCGGTCCACGATCCGGTGAAGGGCGCGTTCATTTGCCTGCAGCACGAGGTGTTCGAGGTCTTCGAGAATACTGGCCGACCAGACGCCAAAGACGGGCTGCAACCTGCCATTTGCCCTCGCGACGGCGCCTGGGTGGTCGCCTTGCCCCTCGAGAAGCGCAGAAACAATGGAAGCGGGGAAGAATGGCGCATCGACCGGAACCGTCACAAGGCGGCCTTCCGGCGCCTGGGACGCGAGGGAGCGCACCGCGCCCAGCAGCCCTCCGGCGGGGCCGAGCGCATGGCCACCTGCCCCTGTCGCATCCGGCACAAAGCCGATCCCGGCAGCATCTGCCCAGTCCGGCTTGTCCGGCGCAACAACAACAATCAACCGGCACAGGCCGGAGATCTTGCCTGCAGCAATCTCGTGGAGCGCCTCGCCGCCAAGCGTGACGCGCGCCTTGTCGAGACCGCCGAGCCGGCGTCCCTGGCCTCCGGCAAGGATCACGCCAAGATCAATCATGGCAAGGACGCCTTGCCGCAAGGCAGGGCGCTGCCTGGGCACAAATCAGCCCGGGCGCCACACCCCGATTGAGATGGGTCCGGAAGGATGAAAGGTCGCTCATGGCAAATCATGCCGGTAATCCTATCCTGCAGTCACCGTCCGGATCAATTCTGACATACGATGGAAATTCCCGGACGTGCCAGCGTCCGCACTTTGTGCCATGTCCGGCTTTTCCGCCACTCCGGCCTCCCCTGCCTCTTGTTCAGATCGGCAAGGCTGCTCTATGCCGGTGCCGGAAAGGTCCCCGGTCATCCGCCGGGTAGGCCGGATACCTCGAACGGGGAACGCTCCGGGATTTTCCCGGAGGCAGCGGAAGGAACCGCATGATCGATCGCACCGAAGCCCTCGCCCTTCTGGAAAAACATGCCGGCCTGATGGAAGAGATGCACCTCGCCTTGCCTGGGATCGACGGGCATGTGCTTGCCCGCGATCTGGTCGCCGCATCTACCGTGCCCCCTGCCGACATGTCCGCCATGGATGGCTATGCGATCCGGTTTGCCGATCTTATTGATGGCCGGGGCGGATTCCGCGTCATTGCCGAAACCGCCGCCGGATCTCCCTCAAGTGCGCCACTCGGTCCCGCAGAGGCGGTCCGGGTCTTCACGGGGTCCGTCATGCCACCCGGCGCAGACCATGTCGTCATCCAGGAGGACGTATCGGCGGGAGACGCCCGGATCGAGATCCGGGCATCGCAGGAAAGGCCGCGGAACATCCGCCGGGCCGGCGTCGATTTTTGCGAAGGGGATCTGCTGATACCGGCCGGGACGCCGCTCGGCCCGATGGAACTGGGGGTCGCCGCAAGCGCAAACCAGTCCGGACTCCAGGTCAGGCGCAAACCGAAAATCGCCATTCTGGCCAATGGAAACGAGCTGATCCTGCCGGGCTCCCAGGCTGGCCCGGCCAGTGTCATCTGTTCCACGCCTTTTGCGCTCGTGCCCCTGATCCGGAACTGGGGCGCGGACGCTGATTTCGTGGGGATTGCGGAAGATTCGGAGGCTTCGATCAGGGCTTTCATCGAAAAATGCCGGGGCGCCGACATCATTATTCCCCTGGGCGGCGCCTCGGTCGGGGACCATGATCATATGCAATCTGCCTTCAGGGCATGCGGCCTCGCGCCCGTCTTCTCGAAGGTCGCCATACGGCCCGGCAAACCCACCTGGTTCGGCATGCTCGGAGACACGCGCGTCCTCGGCCTGCCCGGCAATCCTGCCTCGGCACTGGTTTGTGCCATCCTGTTCCTGAAACCGTTGATCGCGGCCATGCTCGGCGTGAATATGCCCGGCACAGGCCTCCAGGCTGTCATCTCCACGGGCCTTGCGCCGAATGGTCCGCGCGAAACCTTCCTGCGCGCCCGGATGGTGCCTGGCGCGGACGCAGCCGCGCACGTCACCCCGGTTTCCAACCAGGACACGTCCGTCCTCTCGCCCTTCCTTGTGGCCAATGTCCTCATCCGGCGTGCTGCCAATGCCCCGGCTGTCCCGGCCGGAGCCCGCGTGATGTGCATTCCTTTCAAGCAATGACCGGCCAATCTGCTCAAAACTGATCCACCCCCCGTGGGAGCGGGCGGGGCCGACCGGTCCGGAATTGCGAAACCGCGCCGCCCGGTTCAGCTTTGCCCTGCTCGCTGCAGCGGGCCCGCCTTCGATGACGAAGGCATACTTCGATGAAGAAGTTGAAGCGTCTGCCGCGCCCCGCGGCCTGTTCCAACATTCCGTGTCCATGAACATGCGCACGGGCTTCTTCACCGAGACCAACATGACCCAGTCAGCCAAATTGTTCCGCAAATTCGCCTGCGCCGCAGGCTTCGCCGCCTTGTGCCTCCAGCCCGCCCTCGCGGAAGAAAAGGACCCGGCACCCGCCACGCTCGCAGACGCCCTGAAAGCCTCTCATCCGATCCTCGAAACCCGTCTGCGCTATGAAGGCGTCAGCCAGGACGGGCTCTCCAATGACGCAAACGCCCTGACCTATCGCATACGTGCCGGCCTCGAAACCGGGGCTTTTGCCGATACGACGTTCCTTGTTGAATTCGACCATGTCGGCGACCTCGTCGACGACTACAATTCGACAATCAATGGCAAGACCGGCTACCCGGTCGTCCCGGATCCTGAAGTGACCGAACTGAACCGGCTCCAGCTGGTCAACAAGAGCCTGCCGGATACGGTAACCACGCTCGGCCGCCAACGGATCGCCCTCGACGATCACCGCTTCATTGGCAATGTCGGCTGGCGCCAGAACGAGCAGACATTCGATGCGATCCGGTTCCAGAACACCTCCTTCGGCAAGGTCACGGTGGATGCAGGTTATATCGTGCAGGTGAACCGGATCTTCGGAGAAGACTCTCCGGCCGGCCGCTGGGACGGCGACAGCTATTTCGTCAACGCGTCCCTGCCCACGCCCGCCGGCAAGCTCAGCGCCTTCTCCTATTTCGTCGATGTCGACCAGGGCGGCGGCTCGGCCTCGTCGAAGACTTTCGGCGCGCGCCTTGCCGGTGCAACACCTCTCGGCCCCGGTAAACTGGCCTATGCCGGGGCGTTTGCGCAGCAAAGCGATTACGGTTCCAGCAATCTCGACTATTCCGCCTCCTACTACCTCCTCGACGGCAATTATTCCGCCGGCGCCTGGAGTGCAGGCGCAGGGCTCGAAGTGCTCGGAAGCGACAACTCGGCCGCGTTCCAGACCCCTCTGGCAACCCTGCACAAATTCCAGGGCTGGGCTGACAAGTTTTTGGTCACGCCGGCAGGCGGAGTGAAGGATTTATATGCTAAGGCAAGCTTCAGTGCCGGGGATGCCGGGCCATTTTCTGGCATCGGCTTCCTGGCGGTCTATCATGATTTCTCTGCCGAATCCGGCGGAGGAGACTATGGGTCCGAACTGGACCTGCAGGCGAGTGCAAAATGGAAGTCTCTTGGACTGGCCCTGAAATTCGCAGATTATCAGGCCGACGGATTTTCCACCGACACACAAAAGGTGTGGTTTGAAATCAACTGGAGCCTCTGACGATCGTGATCCGCTGCGGCAGGCAGGCGAGTCCCGTCCGGCCGCAGCGGCGGTCCCCCTGCGCGTCCTCATCATTGATGATGATCTGGACCGGGCCCGCCAGGTCGAGGATGGCCTGTCCGGACATGCCGCCGTCCACCTGGCAACGAGCATACATGGCCGCCCCCTGCTGGACCTCATCGCATCGGTACAACCGGATGTCATCATCATGGATTGCAATTCCCCCGACCGGGACACGATCGAGAGCCTTCGCCTGGTCGCCCAGTCCAATCCAAAGCCGATCGTGATGTTCGTCGAGGAAGAAGGCAGCGACCAGATGACCGCCGCCATTGAAGCGGGCGTCAGTGCCTATGTCATCGACGGGCTGACCCCCAAACGGGTCCGCCCGCTGATCCAGACAGCCATCGCCCGCTTCAAGGTCATGGACGGTCTGCAGAGCGAGCTACGCAAGACACGGGACGACCTTGCCGCCCGCAAGGTGATCGAACGGGCCAAAGGCCTCCTGATGCAACGCCAGGGCATGACGGAAGAACAGGCCTTCAAGGCCATGCGCGACATGTCGCAGAAACAGGGCAAACCGCTGAAATCCGTCGCAGAGAACGTCATCGCCATCCTCGACATGATCGGCGACAAACAGGATACGGAGGGAACGTGACACACACGCCGCTGACAATCGGGTTTGCACGCCTCTCCGATGTGGCCACGATCGCTGCCGCAAAGGAGCGGGGAACATTCGAGGCGTTCGGCCTGGATGTCACCCTCACGCGCTTCCAGTCCTGGGCCGCCCTGCGCGACGCCCTCGGGACCGGCGCGATAGATGCGGCCCATATGCTCTCGCCCATGGTCGTCGCCTCTGCGGCAGGGCTTGGCCCCTATCCCGGCGCCTTCACCTCGGCCTTCACGCTGAATTTGAACGGCAACGCCATCACCGTGTCGAACTCCCTGTTTTCGGCCATGCAGAAGGCCGCTCCGGAGGCGATGGCGCATTTGCCCCTGACCGCCTCTCCCCTGGCGGCCGTCATCAATATCCGCCACCTGCTGAAACAGCCCCCGCTCACTTTCGCGCATGTCTACCCCCATTCCATGCATGCCTATGAACTCCGCTACTGGCTGAGCGCGGCAGGGATCGATCCGGACAAGGATGTCCGGCTCGTGGTCAGCCCGCCCTCCCATGTCCTGGACGCCCTCTCGATCGGGGAGATCGACGGCTATTGCGTTGGCGAACCCTGGAACACCGCAGCCTATGAATCCGGTGTCGGCCGCACGCTGATCACCTCCGGCGAGATCTGGTCGAACGGACCGGAGAAGATGCTGGCTGTCCGGCGGGAATTTGCTGACACGAAACATGAAACCCACCTCCAGCTCCTGCAGGCGCTGTTGACCAGCGCCGCCTGGGTCGACCAGCCGGAAAACCGCCTCGCGGCAGCGAACATTGTGAGCGGTCCGGCCTATACCGGCATGGGTATGGACAAGGTGGCCGCCTCCCTGACGGGCGAGAACCGGCAGACCGCCGGCCGCATCCGGGTAGATATGCCGGACTTCAATGTTTTCCACCGCTATGCCGCCAATTTCCCCTGGCGGTCGCACGCAATCTGGATCCTCTCGCAAATGGTCCGCTGGGGCGAAGCGCCGCCGGACACCGATTATGCGGAAGTTGCAAGCCGCGCTTTCCAGCCGGACATCTTCCGCGAGGCCGCCCTGCCGCTCGGCTATGCCTGCCCGACCATCGACCTGAAAGTCGAAGGCGCTCATACGGTTCCCTGGCTGATGACCGACGCGACGAGCCCGATCGCGTTCGGACCGGACCGGTTCATGGACGGGCGCATTTTCGATCCGACCGATGTGGACACTTATCTCGCAGGTTTTGATATCCGTGCACGCGAATCCCGGCTGGCCCCCATCGACGAAGTCCAGTCTTCGGAACTAGCCAAGTGACCGGAAGGGCTCCCGCGATGCGGCCGCCGCACTCGCCAGGCTGAGCGGATAGCGGACCATGAGGATGGCGGGATTCGACACATTCCCTTCCGCGGCAGCGAGGGCAATCTGGTCGACGCGCGTCGAAACCGTCCTTGCGCATGCCTGACCTGCCCGCTCGATCCAGTCCGCGGGCGCATGTCCCGGAACGCCGGCCGCCAGGAGTTTCGACTGGATCCGCCATGCCTGCGCCACCCCCATATAGAAGGCGATACAGGTGCCGGGCTTAGCCACGCTTTCCCAGTCGGGCGTGTCCGCCTCATCCTGCGAGCGGCCGGTCGTCACCACGAAATGCCGGATTTCCTGGCGTTCGGTCACCGTGATTTCCGCATCCGCCGCAGCGGCGAGCGCCGCCGTGACACCCGGCACGATCTCAATCTCCGCTCCCGCGGCTTTCGCGATGGCGATTTCTTCGGCTGCCCGGCCAAACACCATCGGATCCCCGGACTTCAGGCGGGCAACCACCTGACCGCGCCGCAGGGCTTCATAAATCCGGACATTGATGTCTGCCTGCTGGACGCCGCCGTCACCGGCCCGCTTGCCGACATAGGCAATGTCCGCCCCTGCCGACGTATGGACCAGAACCTCCGGATCGATAAGCCGGTCATAGAGGACAAGATGCGCCTCAGATATCCGCTTCGCCGCCCGGAATGTCAGGAGGTCTCCGGCCCCGGGGCCACATCCGATCAGGATCAGTTTACCGGTCATCTCTTTCACCTATTCTGCCGCAACCTGGCGCGTGTTTCCGATGTCTGCGCGCATGCCTTCGATCAGTTTCCGGATCTCCGGTTTGCAGCTCCCGCAATTGGTGCCAGCCCCCGTGGCCGTTCCGATCTGTTCGGCCGTCATGGCACCGGCTTCGACCGCCTCGCGGATTTTCCCCGTACCAACGCCCATGCAGGCGCACACAATCCTGCCGGCCGCTTCGCCTGAACCACTGCGTCCTGCGAGCAGCGCCTGGCGCGCAGGCCCCGCAACCACTTGCGACAGCTGCCCGCACAGCCAGGCCCGGTCGGCGGCGACAGGTCCTGTATCCAGGAAGCAGGCAAAGACCAGCCTGCCGGCCTCGTCGAAGACGGCACTGGCAAACTGGTTTGATCCGTATTCAATCGTGACCTGCTCGCCATCCGGCAGGAGCGGGCGAATAAAATCCCCGGCATTGCCGCATCCGGCCACTTCCAGCCGCCAGCCGCCGTCCGCCGGCGCAAGGGCCCAATACTCCGCCTGCGCGAGCATGGCTCGGTGCGGCTCGTTCCTGAAAACGGCAAAGCCCTGCCAGTCGAGATCCAGCGGCTTCAATCGGACGGGCGTGAACTTGGATTCCGGTTGTCCGGAAACAGGGTCGGTATTCGGCAGGACCAGGGCATCGATCCGGCCATTCCCTGTAAAACGGTCGGTCCAGTGCATGGGCACGAAAACCTCGCCCGGCGAAACCCTTTCGGTGCAGAGGACCCGCAACTTCGCAGCCCCCGCCGGACTGACGATCTTTGCGATACCGAACGCGCCAAGGCCGCAGGCACTGGCTGTCCCGGGGTGGACCTCGACAAAGGGCTCGGCAATGTGGTTGACGAGACGGGCCGCTTTGCCGGTCCGGGTCATCGTATGCCACTGGTCCCGGATCCGGCCGGTATTCAGCGCAAGCGGGAACTCAGCCGAACAGGCAGACGCCGGCGGGCGATAGGTGACGGGAAGGAACCGCGCCTTGTGGTCCGGCGTATAAAACCTGCCATCCGCAAAGAAGCGATGATGCGCAGGCCGGGCGGGCGCGTCCTTCGGCAGCGGCCATTGGAACGGCTCCAGCGCATCATAGTCCGCACGCGACAGGCTTCCGGCACCGCCGAGATCGAAATCGCGGCGGCCATCATTCTCGAACCCTGACAATTGGGCATGTTCACGGAAAATCTCGTCCGGCCCGGCAAATTCAAACCCGTCAAATCCCATTTCGCATGCGACCTGGCAGATCGCCTGCCAGTCATGGCGGGCTTCCCCGGGCGGTTTCAGGAAAGAGCGCTGACGGGAAATGCGCCGCTCCGAATTGGTGACGGTGCCCGACTTCTCCCCCCACCCGGTCGCGGGAAGGAGAATGTCCGCCAGGGCGGCTGTATCGGACGTCGAGGAGACTTCGGAAACGACGACCAGCGGACAGGCTTCAAGCGCGCGCCGGACCTTGTCCGCGTCCGGCAATGAGACAACCGGATTGGTCGCCATGATCCAGATCGCCTTGATCCGGCCGTCGGCGACCGCATCGAACATGTCGACGGCCTTCAGCCCGGGTGAGCTTGCGATCGAAGGCGCCTGCCAGAACCGGCCGACGCGCTCGATGCTTTCCTCGTCGAAATCCATATGTGCGGCGAGCTGGTTGGCGAGCCCGCCAACCTCCCGGCCGCCCATGGCATTCGGCTGGCCCGTGATGGAAAAAGGTCCCATGCCGGGCTGGCCGATCCGGCCCGTGAACAGATGCGCATTCAGGATCGCATTGACCTTGTCTGCGCCCGCCGAAGACTGGTTCACGCCCTGGGAATAGATCGTCATCGTCCGCCGGGTTTCTGCGAACAACCGATAGAATTGCTCGAGCACGTCCGGCGCAACGCCGGTAATCCCGGAGACATGGTGCAAAGTACAGGTCTCTGCCGCCTCGAGGGCGCCCTCTGCGCCTGTCGTATGCTGATCAATGAAACGGGTGTCCCGGTCCCCGGACCGGGCGAGATGGCGCAACAATCCGTTGAACAGGGCGACGTCGCTTCCGGGCCGGATGCGCAGGTGAAGATCTGCCGCCTCCGTCGTTGCCGTTTCACGAGGGTCAATCACGACCAGTTTGGTTCCCCGCCTGGATTTGGCCGCCAGGAGACGCTGATGCAGGACCGGATGGCACCAGGCGAAATTGCTGCCCGTGATGACGACAAGGTCTGCCTCTTCCAGGTCTTCATAACAGCCCGGGACCGTATCGGCGCCGAAGGCGCGCTTGTGTCCTGCCACCGACGAGGCCATGCAGAGCCGGGAATTGGTGTCGATATTCGCCGTTCCGAGAAAGCCTTTGGCAAACTTGTTGGCGACATAATAATCTTCGGTCAGGATCTGTCCTGAGACATAGAGCGCGACGGACTCCGGGCCATATTGGCTTATCGTGTCAGCGAATCCTTTCGCGACGGACCGGATCGCATCGCCCCATTCGGCGCGACGGCCGGCGATTTTCGGAAAAAGGACCCGTTCGCTGAGGGACATCGTGTCCCCGAGCGAGGTGCCTTTGGAACAGAGTTTTCCATAATTGGACGGGTGGCCTGGATCGCCCTCGACAGCCACCGGTCCACCACCTTCAGAGGCCGTCGCGAGGACGCCGCATCCGACCCCGCAATAGGGACAGGTCGTCTGGACCGCATCAGCCGGCGGACGCGGCAGGAGCCGCGCCTTCTTCTGAGAAGAGCGATCAGGCGTCAGCACGCCGGTAGCCGGATCCAGATCCGGCCATCTTCCCTGACCTCGACCGGATAGGTCTTCAGGCAGCCTTCATCGGCGCCGCGCGCCGCCCCGGTTTCGAGATCGAACACCCAGCCATGCAAGGGACAGGTCACGGCGGAATCATGCACAATGCCTTCAGACAGGGGGCCGCCCCTGTGCGGGCATTTATTGTCGGCGGCGAACACTTTCTGTCCCGCCGTCCGGAACACGCCGATCGTGCCGCCCGCATGACCGACCCGGCGGCTGCCGCGCACGGGAATGTCCTCCAGCGCGCAGATATCGTACCAGCGGTCCAGGGATCCGGATCCATCCATCTTTTCTACTCCGCAGGCTGCAGGACGTGGAATTCATGCGCGTCGACCGATCTGGACGCACGCTCCTCCCAGGGGTCGGTTTGCGAAAAGGATTGCGAATAGAGGAAGCGCTGATGGAGCGCGGCGCGATTTTCCGCGTCTTCCACGATCTGCGCGCGGATCCGGTCATGCCCGGCACGGGCCGCCCATTTGTAGATCCGCTCCAGGTACCAGCCCTGCTCGCGATAAAGCTGTAGCAAGGCACTACAGGTCTCGAGCGCCTCGGCTTCCGATGCGACCTTGCACAGGATTTCGGTTTTCAGCACTTCCATGCCTGCCGCGCCGGCGAAGTGGATCTCATATCCGCTATCGACGCAAACCACGCCGATATCCTTGCAGGTCGCTTCGGCGCAGTTGCGCGGACAGCCCGAGACAGCGAGCTTGACCTTGTGGGGGGTCCAGGCGCCCCACATCATCCTTTCAAGCTTTATGCCGAGCCCGGTCGAATCCTGGGTTCCGAACCGGCACCATTCCGACCCGACACAGGTCTTCACCGTCCGGAGGGATTTGCCATAGGCATGGCCGGAAACCATGCCGGCTGCATTGAGGTCGGCCCAGACGGCCGGCAGGTCTTCCTTCGGAACGCCAAGCATGTCGATCCTCTGGCCGCCGGTATATTTGACCGCGGGGATGTTGAACTTGTCCACCACATCCGCGATCGCCCTGAGCTCCGCGGCCGTGGTCATCCCGCCCCAGGCCCGCGGCACGACGGAATAGGTGCCGTCCTTCTGGATGTTGGCATGGACGCGTTCATTGATGAACCTGGACTGGTTGTCGTCGACATATTCACCCGGCCAGCTCGCCAGCAGGTAATAGTTCAGTGCCGGACGGCACTTGGCGCAGCCGCAGGAGGTTTTCCATTCCAGTTCCTGCATCACGGCCGGAATGGATTTCAGCCCCTGCGACAGGATCAGGCGGCGGACATCGTCATGGCCAAAATCCGTACAGGCACAGACGGTCTGCTTTCCGCCAGCGCTGAACGCATCGCCGAGCCTGAGCGCCAGAAGGCTTTCCACAAGGCCGGTACAGGTCCCGCAAGAGGAGGAAGCCTTTGTACAGGCACGAACCCCGTCGAGCGATGTCTGGCCCTTCTTGTCGATCGATTGCAGGATCTGCCCCTTGGACACGCCGTTGCAGCCGCAGATCTCTGCATCATCCGGCAAGGCTGCAACGGCCGCCAAAGGGTCCAGCGCAGGCCCTCCGGCAAAGGATTGCCCGAAGATCAGCGTTCGTCGCGCCTCGCTGCCGACCGGGTCTGCGGCCTTGATCTGCTGGAAGAACCAGGCCCCATCCGCCACGTCGCCATAGAGCACGGCGCCGACAATCCTGTCGTCCTCCAGGACGAGCCGCTTGTAGACGCCCTGCGCTGCATCCCGGAACACGATTTCTTCCCGGTTTTCTCCCTCGGCAAAGTCGCCTGCCGAGAACAGGTTGATACCTGTCACTTTCAGCTTGGTAGAGGTTTCAGTGTGAACGAATGCATGGCCTTCTTCACCTGCCAGCGCCAGGCCGCAAATCCGGGCCTGCTCATAGAGCGGTGCAACCAGCCCGTAGCAATTGCCTTCGAATTCAACACATTCGCCAACCGAATACACATCCGGATCCGATGTGCGCATCTGCGCATCTACCAGGATCCCCCGGCCCGTCTCCAGTCCCGCCTGTTTCGCAAGACCGGCATTCGGCCGGATCCCGACCGCCATCACAACAAGGCTTGCCGGTATTTCCGTCCCGTCCTCCAGGCGGACCGCTTCGACACGGTCCTTGCCGACGATCTCCTTCGTATTGGCCTCACAGCGGATATCGATGCCGCGCCCGGCCAGTTCCTTTGCGAGGAGATAGCCCGCGGACGGATCGAGCTGGCGCTCCATCAGGGTCGGCATGAGGTGCAGGACTGTCACATCCATCCCCTGCGCCTGCAACCCGGCGGCCGCCTCCAGTCCGAGAAGGCCGCCTCCGATCACCACCGCCCGTCCGCCGCTTTTCGCGGCGAGCAACATGGCGTTCACATCGTCGAGATCGCGATAGGTCAGGACACCCGGCAGGTCGTGTCCGGGCAGCGGGATGATGAAAGGATTGGACCCGGTGGCGATCAGCAGCTTGTCATAGGAAACCGTTTCTCCGGGTTCCGATGTCACCGTCTTGGCCTCACGGTCGATCTCCACGACCTTGTGGCCCTTGTAGAGCGTGATGCCATGTTCGATATACCAGCCATCCCCATGGATGACGATTTCTTCAAAGGACTGTTCGCCCGACAGGACGGGCGAAAGCATGATCCGGTTATAGTTCACGCGCGCTTCGGCATTGAAGATCGTGATGTCATAGGCATCCGGCGCCGTTTCGATCAGCGTTTCCAGGACCCGGCCGGGGGCCATGCCGTTTCCGATGACAACGAGTTTCTGAGGCATTCTCTGTCTCCTCTTCTCAGGCTACGCCTGCAGCGACGGGCGCCGGCTGTTCTGGTGACTCCGCAGATTGTCCTGGCGAAGGCGGATTGGCGCCGCCTTCATAGTCCTCGAGGAATTGCAGGACCTCTTCGCGGTAGCGGTAATAGTCCGGATGTTCGAGCAGCGCCTTGCGGGTGCGAGGTCGGGGGATATCCACATCCATGACCTTCCCGATCCTTGCATTCGGCCCATTGGTCATCATGACGACCCGGTCCGCGAGCAGGATCGCTTCATCGACATCATGGGTGACACACAGCGCGGTGACTTTTGTCCGTTGCCAGACTTCCATGAGGACTTCCTGCAACTCCCACCGGGTGAGGCTGTCGAGCATCCCGAAAGGCTCGTCGAGGAGGAGAAGTTTCGGAGAGAGAGCGAAGGCCCGCGCGATCCCGACTCTCTGGCGCATGCCATTCGACATGTCGGATGCGGCCGTATCCAGCGCGTCCCCGAGCCCGACTTTGGAAAGATAGTATTCGACCACCTGTTCGCGCTCGGCCTGGCTTGCATCCGGATAGACACGGTCCACCCCGATCGCCACATTCTGCTTGGCCGTCAGCCAGGGGAACAGCGAGGGTGCCTGGAACACGACGGCCCGGTCGGGACCGGCTGACGCGACTTCGCGATTGTCGAGAATGATCCCGCCGCTGCTGACATCGTTCAGGCCGGCCGTCATGGTGAGCACGGTTGATTTGCCGCAACCGGAATGCCCGATAATGGAGATGAACTCGCCTTTCCGGACTTTCAGGTCGAACCCGTCGACAACAGTGAGCGGCCCTTTCGGTGTCGGGTATACCTTGCTCGTATTGGAATATTCGAGATACCGCTCCTCGTGAAAGCCGGACGTCCCGGACGCATCGACATAGGCCTTCGGCTTGCCGACCGTGATCGGCGTGACATTCGGCAAGGGACGTTCGGTTTCCGCACGCTTCCTGGCAATGCCGATGTCCATGAGATAGGCGGTCACCTCGCGCCGGATCTTCTTGAAGGCATCGCTGTGATTGAGCTCTGTCCGCTCGCGCGGGCGCGGCAGGCCGACCTCGAAGGAAGGGCCAAGCGTGGCACCCGGGCCCGGGTTCAGCGGAATGATGCGGTCCGCTAGGAGAATGGCCTCATCGACATCATTGGTGATCAGCACGACCGTCTTGCGGTCCTGGATCCAGATGTCTGTGATTTCGTCCTGGAGATTGGCGCGGGTCAGCGCGTCCAGCGCAGACAAGGGTTCATCCAGCAGGAGCACCGCGGGGTCCATGGCAAGCGACCGGGCAACGGCAACCCTCTGCCGCATACCGCCGGAGAGTTCTGCCGGTTTCCGGTCCACCGCATGACGCAGGCCGACCATGTCGACATATTTGTCCGTGCGGGCCTGCCGGCTGGTCCGGCTTTCCGACGGGAAAACGGCTTTCACCGCAAGATCGATATTCTGCCACACCGACATCCAGGGCATGAGGGAATAGCTCTGGAAGCAAACCGCACGTTCCGGCCCGGGGCCTGTCACCGGCTTTCCTTCGAACAGGACCTCGCCCGAGTCCGGAGCCGTCAATCCGGCCATCAGATTGATCAGAGTCGACTTTCCGGAACCGGAGAAGCCGACAATGGCGACAAACTCCCCCGCTTCGATCTTGAGATCGATATCCTTGAGGACGTCTTTGCGAGAAGGTCCTTCTCCGAAACTCTTCGAAACGTTCCTGAGTTCTAGGACTGCCATGGTTCCCTCCGCACTCAACGGTTTGCCGAATAGGTGAACATGCTCTGGAGCGCGTACATCACACGGTCGAGCAGGAAGCCGATCACCCCGATCGTGAGCACGGCCACAATGATCCGCGCCAGGGATTGGGAGGACCCGTTCTGGAATTCGTCCCAGACGAATTTGCCAAGTCCCGGATTCTGCGCCAGCATTTCTGCGGCGATGAGCACCATCCAGCCGACCCCCAGCGAAAGGCGCATGCCGGTGAAGATGAGCGGCAGGGCCGATGGCAGGACAAGCTTGGTGACCTTTGTATACCAGCCGAGTTTCAGCACTTTCCCGACATTGACGAGATCCCGGTCGATGCTCGACACGCCGAGCGCCGTGTTGATCAGGGTCGGCCACAGCGAACACAGCGTGACCGTGATCGCGGATGTCAGGAAACTTTTCGGAATAGAGGAATCGCTCGCGACGGTCGCAGAGACAATCATTGTCACGATGGGGAGCCAGGCGAGCGGCGAGACCGGTTTGAATATCTGGATCAGCGGATTGAAGGCCGCATTCATGGCCGGTGACATGCCCATGACGATCCCGAGGGGCGCAGCAACCAGCGTCGCGAGGAAAAAGCCGAAGAACACGGTTTTGAGGCTGGTCCAGATCTGCTGGTAATAGGTCGGTTTGCCGGTATAGCTCCGCTTCACGATTTCATCGCCGCGCCCTGCCGCTTTCAGTCTCGCATTGACTTCATCGAGCCGCGCATAGAACGCTTGGGCTTTCGCCTGTTCCGCGACATGGTCCTTGTGCAGCACGATCGCTTGTTCTGCGACCGCAGCAGGCCCTGGTATGGCCCCGAGCGACGTCTTGACCTGCGGCGCAAGGCCTGCCCACAGCACGAGAAACATCAGTATCGAAATCACCGGGATACCGAGTCTTTGCCAGAGAAGCTTGAGATTCCCGGACGGGCTGTCTCCTGCGGCCATCATCAGGATCGGCGTGACCCAGCTCAGCGCCAGCACGTCCAGGTATTTGCTGGCTTTGTTGATCGCGAAGAAGACCCGTTCCTTGGACGCGGTTCCGGCGGGCTCCGGACTGGCTGCCTCGGGGGCCGGGCCAGCCTTCGGTTCAATCCTTTTGGCGGCAATGCTTCCCATCGTGAAGATCCTTGTCTTTTTGCTTCAGATTGGCGGTGGCCGCAGGGATACCGGCCACCGCCGCAGCGTCAGTTCTGGATAGCCTGGCCGCTCACGGTCTGGCCGTCTTTCAGGCCGATCGGGAGGCTGTCGATATAGGCGTTTGGCGCCCGGCCATCATAAGTGAGCCCATCGATGAATTCCGATGTCGGCTCGCGGTATCCGTCCGTGTCCCAGGGAAAATCGGCTTCCTCCGCAATCCCGTCATCGACCAGCGACCGGGCCGCAGCGAGATAGATGTCGGGGCGGTAGACCTGCCGGGCGGTTTCATCATACCAGGCATCGGCATGGGTCTCGCTGATCTGCCCCCAGCGCCGCATCTGCGTCAGGTACCAGACAGCATCGGAATAGTATGGATAGGTCGCATTATAGCGGAAGAAGACATTGAAGTCTGGCACGGACCGGACATCGCCCTTCTCATACTCGAACGTGCCTGTCATCGAAGCTGCGATCACCCTGGCATCGGCACCGACATATTCTGACCGCGACAGGATCTCGACCGCTTCGGCCCGGTTCGCATTGTCATCTTCATCGAGCCACATGGCCGCGCGAATCAGCGCCCGGGTGATGGCTTTGGTCGTGTTCGGATTTTCGGTGACGAATGCTTCGGTCAGGCCGAAGACTTTCTCTGGATTGTTTTTCCAGATTTCATAATCGGTGATGACCGGAACGCCGACGCCTTTGGCAACGGCCTGCTGGTTCCACGGCTCACCGACACAATAGCCATAGATGGTCCCTGCCTCGAGCGTGGCCGGCATTTGCGGCGGCGGCGTGACAGACAGGAGCGCATCGGCCTGGATCGTGCCCTGCACATTGTCAGGCGAATAGTAGCCGGGATTGATCCCTCCGGATGCCAGCCAGTAGCGCAGCTCGTAATTATGCGTCGAAACCGGGAACACCATTCCCATATTGAAGGGCTTGCCTTCGGACTTGTACTGATCGATCACGGGTTTCAGCGCTTCGGCGCGGATCGGGTGCTCCGGCTTTCCTTCCGCATCGACCGGAATATGCTCCTTCATCAGCTCCCAGACATCATTCGAAACCGTGATGCCATTGCCATTCAGGTCCATGGAGAAGGGCGTCACGATGTTCGCCGCGGTTCCATACCCGATGGTTGATGCAAGGGGTTGTCCGGCAAGCATGTGCGCGCCATCCAGCTCCCCATCGATGACCCGGTCGAGGAGGACTTTCCAGTTCGCCTGGGGCTCGAGCGTGACATAGAGGCCTTCATCCTCGAAATAGCCCTTTTCATAAGCGATCGCGAGCGGCGCCATGTCCGTCAGCTTGATGAAGCCGAATTTGAGATCTGTCTTCTCAAGGCCTTCCATCGGCAGGATGACCGGCCCGGACATCTCCTGGGTTGAAGAAGGATCAACCGGCGCGGACCCGCTGGGACCGCAGGCCGCCAGGATGAGCGCCGAAGCGAACAGGGATGCGAGCGGAACCTTCCGCGTCGATGAATTAAAAGTGAGGTGAACTGACATATTCAGACCTTCCGCTATTTCGCAGCGCTCATGCGCGCGATGAAAAACTTTCCCGGGATCCAGCGCAGCAAGCGCGATACCCTGCTCGAAAGTCCTTCGGCGGACGTCGAATTGACCTGTGACTTCGTCGTCACATGCCCCAGAATTGCAGACGCGAATGATCAGGCAAGGGCTGCCTGGCGAATTCACGCCATCAACACCCCTCTTTCTTCGCAAACGCACAATCCTTGGTCAGCCCGGCGTGCTTTTGGGCATTTTCCGGGCCGGCCGGCCGGCGGGGCCTGACCATTCGGACCGCCGCGGACTGCAATTCCATTCCTGTTGCAACGCGCTTTGCGTGTGAGCCCGAACACTCAGGCCTTGCGCTCAGGAACCGCTGAACCCGCGTGGCAACCTGGCACTTGTTTTGAGAATGAATTGCAGATACACGCACGGCTGATAATCATTCTCAACAAGGACAGAGCCTTGAAGACTTCGACCCGCCTGTTTCTCGCTGCCGGACTGACCGCCGGTATGGCCGCCCCCTGCGCCCTCGCCCAGACGCCTCCCCCCGGCGAGGAAGAACGCGTCCTCGACACGGTCATCGTCAAGGATTCCTCCCAGGTCGAACTGACACGTGAATATGCCGGCGGCCAGGTGGCGCGGGGCGGACGGGCCGGACTGCTCGGCAATCTCGACTTCCTGGATGCACCGTTCTCTGGCACGGCCTATACATCGGACCTGATCCTCACCCAACAATCCGACAGTGTCGGCGACGTCCTGCAGAACGACCCGGTGGTTCGCGTGGCCAAGGGGTTCGGAAACTTCCAGGAAGTCTATGTCCTGCGCGGATTTCCCGTCTATTCCGACGACATCACGCTGAACGGCGTCTATGGCATCCTGCCCCGCCAGTTTGTCGCGGCCGAGCTGCTTGAGCGGGTCGAAGTCTTCCGGGGCGCAAACGCCTTCATCAACGGCGCCGCGCCGGGCGGAAGCGGTGTCGGCGGAACCATCAACCTGGTCCCGAAGCGCGCGCCAGCTGATGGCGTACGCCGGGCAACCCTCGGCTATGAAACTTCCGGCCAGGCCTATGGCGCACTGGATATCGGGGACCGGTTCGGTCCGGCACAGGAATGGGGTGTCCGCTTCAATGCCGTGCTCCGCGATGGCGAAGCGGCTGTCGAGGACCAGGACCGCGCCTTGTCGGTGTTTTCACTCGGAACGGACTATGCCGGCGAGCGGTTCCGTTTCTCCGCGGACATCGGTTACCAGGACAACCGGATCGACGCGCCCCGTCCGCAGGTGACCCCGCTCGCAGGCGTGCCGACAGCGCCTGACAGCGACGCGAATTTCGCCCAACCCTGGACCTATACCGACGAGAAACAACTCTTCGGCGTGGTGCGCGGCGAATATGATTTCAATGAAGCTGTCACCGTCTGGCTGGGTGCCGGTGCCCGCAATGGCGAAGAAGCAAACGTGCTCGCCAACCCGAGCGCGGCCGGAGACGGTAGCCTGACCGCCTACCGCTTCGACAATACGCGCGAGGATGATGTCATCTCCTTCGATACCGGCCTCAGTGCTGAATTCCGGACCGGGCCGGTCGGCCACCGTGTCGTCGTATCGGCCTCTTCCGTCAGCCTGGAATCGAAGAATGCCTACGCCTTTTCAAGCTTCTTCACCCCCTTCGCAACAGATCTCTATAGCCCGGTCGACGTGGCCGCCCCGGCGGCAGATTTCTTTGTTGGCGGCAACCTCGCCAGTCCTCTGAAGACCGAAGAGGTCACCAACACCTCCTTTGCCATTGCCGACACATTGTCCTTCATCGACGGCCGCTTGCTGGCGACGGTCGGCCTGCGCCAGCAGGAGATCGACACAGCAAGCTTCGACTACAATACCGGCGCGGAACTTTCCGGATATGAAGACGACAAGATCACCCCGGCCTTCGGTCTCGTCTACAAGGCGACGGGCGAGATTTCCCTCTATGCCAATTATGCCGAAAGCCTCCAGCCGGGCCAGATCGCCCCGGCGACCAGCGGCGGCGTGACCATCCTCAATGCCGGCGAGGTGCTCGAACCCTTCACCGGTGAACAGGTCGAAGCCGGTGTCAAATATGATGGCGGCACTTTCGGCGCCACAGCCGCAATATTCCGCCTGACCCGCCCGAATGCGATTGTTGCGGAACAGGTGTTTTCCGCCTCCGGCGAGCAGGAAAATACCGGCCTCGAACTGACCTTATTCGGAGAACCCATGGACGGCCTGCGCCTGATCGGCGGCGCAACCTTCCTCGATTCAGAGCTTGCAAAGACCCAGAGCGGCCTCGACCAGGGCAACACCCCGATCGGCGTGCCGGAGATCCAGGCAAATCTCAACGCGGAATGGGAGGTCCCTGCGGTCGACGGACTGACCCTCGATGGACGGATCGTCTATACAGGCGAGCAATATGTAAACACGGCGAACACGGTGGAACTGGACAGCTGGACCCGTCTCGATATCGGCGCCCGCTACTCGCTCGATATTTCTGACCGCCCCGTCACCCTGCAGGCGCGGCTCGAAAACCTCACCGATGAATCCTACTGGGCTTCGACAGGCGGCTTCCCGGGGGCCAACTATCTGATCCTTGGCAATCCCCGGACGTTCAGCGTCTCGGCCTCGATCGACTTCTAGGAACGCAGCGCAAGATGATGCAGGCAGGAACAATCAGGGCGTGGAGCTGGGTCCATAAATGGACGAGCCTCATCTCGACCCTGTTCCTGCTCATGCTCTGCCTGACCGGGCTGCCGCTCATTTTCCATGACGAGATCGACACCGCGCTCAATCCGGAAAGCTGGCAGCCGGCACATCCAGGCGGGACACACCTGACGCTTGACGATATCCTCGACATCTCGCTCGAACACCGTCCGGGCGAGGTGCCGATCTTCATGAGTTTCGACATTGACCGGCCGGTCGTGAACGTCACCACAGGCCCCGCCGCAGACGCGCCGGGGCCTGACATGCACTTTGCCTCCTTCGATTTGACGAGCGGTGATCTCGTGCCACCCGCAGACCGCGGCGAGAGCGTCATGGAGTTCATTCTCCAGCTGCATACGGACATGTTCCTCGGATTGCCGGGCATGCTGTTCCTTGGCGCAATGGGATGCCTTTTCGTTGCCGCGATCATCTCGGGCGTCGTCCTTTATGCGCCTTTCATGCGCAAGTTGGATTTCGGCACGGTTCGCCGGCGCCAGTCCCCGCGCCTGAAATGGCTCGACTACCACAACCTCCTCGGCATCGTGACACTCGCCTGGGTCTTGGTCGTAGGTATAACGGGTGTCATCAACACACTCGAAACACCCATTATAGATACGTGGCGCACGAATGAACTGGCAGACCTTATTGCCGGCAATGAAACGGCGTTTCTTGCAGGACCGCGTGCCTCACTTGATGATGCTGTCCGGGAAGCGGTCAAACTGGCACCGGATATGGAACTTCAGTTTGTGGCCTTTCCCGGCAGCGGCTTTTCGACAGGCGCGCACTATGCCGTGTTCCTTCATGGCGACAAGCCGCTGACAGAGAATATCATCACGCCGGTCCTGATCCATGCCGGAACGGGTGAGATCGCCGGGCTCCGGCAGATGCCCTGGTATACAAAGGCCCTCTCCCTCTCCCGGCCATTGCATTTCGGGGATTATGGCGGCCTGCTCCTGAAACTCGTCTGGCTGGTCCTCGACCTCGTCACGATCATTGTTCTGGCAAGCGGGCTCTATCTCTGGCTCACCAAGCGGGAATCACCGCGCCGAAGGACGACCCTGTCTCATGAGTCCAATGCAGGCTCCGCATGACCAGGCGGGGTTCAAACAGGGAACGGCCGCGCGGCCTTGCCGTCATGTTCGCCGTGCCTGCAGCGCTGTTTGTGGTCAGTCTCACGGGCCTCGTCGCAGCGCTCCTGAAGGATGGCGGACTGGACACCCTGTTCGCACTGGCAGCCGGCGCTGGCATTCTGGCACTCGCGTGGGCCATATTCTGGAAACGCAACTGAGCGCCACAGGGGCAGCGTCCCAGTCGTGGGTCGCCGGATTCTTTCCCTGTCCTTGACCGGAGGATTTCCCGGCCGGGCCTGGCAAACGGAGTACGGTTTCGATTATCCTCCCTGCCATCCACGTTCATCCCAATGAAAGCCGATAGAGCGTTACCTGGCTCGTGCCGCCTGTACGATTGACGATCAGGCGAATGGTCCATACGGACGCCCCGGCGAATTCTGAGGCACTTACGGTTGCTAATGCAGCGTTGGTCACGCTCGATCGGCCTTGTGCGACCGGCTTCCAACTCGAGGGGGTCTCGCCTTGCCCGATCTCGACACGATAGATTTCCAGTCTGTCGGATGTCGCGGTACCAATGATCTCCGCAGCGGGGCCATCAGTACTCTGAACTACGTGCACACTTGATATCTCAGCGACAATGGAGGCATTGGGATCCGCGGCAAACGCGGCCCCAATGTCAAGCGCGCCATGGCCCGTGAACTGGTCAACGCCAGAAGCACCGATATCCTTTGCCGACTGGAGCAATGCCTGGCGCACCTGGTTTGCTGTTAGCGAGGGATTGCGCGACCACAGCAAGGAGGCCCCGCCTGTTACGAACGGCGCTGCAAAAGAGGTCCCGGTGGCGCGGTAATAGCGCTTGTCCGGGCCCACAATCGCAGAACCAGGCTTATAAGCATCCGTGATGTTCATGAGTGTGTCGGTCGCCCGCGCTCTCAACGACAGAATGTCTTCGCCTGGAGCCGCGATCGAAACTTGCGGGCCCCAATTAGAGTAAGTGGAGCGCTCGCCATTCCGACCAATGGCTGCCACCGTGATCACAGCTGGATGATTGACGAAAGCATAATCCGCCAGGTCCTGCCCTTCATTCCCGGCAGCCACCACAACGAGCACGTCGTTCTGTGCGGCATAATCTAGCGCTGCGGTCTCAAGCTCCAGTGCAGAGGGACCGCCCAAGCTGAGATTGATCACCCTCGCACCATTGTCGACCGCATATCTGATCGCGTCGGTGACATAGGCGGTTCGGGTTCGCCCGAAATTATTTACGGCTTTCAGCACCATGATCCGCGCATAGGGATTGAGCCCCGTCATCCCTATGCCATTGTTCACCTCAGCAGCGATGAGCCCGGAGGTGAATGTGCCATGGCCGTCATAATCCCATGGCTGGTTCGTGCCAGCCAGAAAGTCCCAGCCAATTCGGTCATCGACATAGCCATTGCCATCATCGTCGATGCCATTCCCGATGATCTCATTGTCATTGGTCCAGAGGCTGCCCCATGACAGGTCGAGATGGTTCCAGTCTATTCCTGTGTCGATTACAGCCACGATGACGGGCGACGGCGATTCCCCAAGGGCGTCCCAGACCACATACGGATCGCTCAGCCCAATGGCATCGAAAGCCCATTGGTCACGGAAATCCTGTCCCCATGCCCCGGAAGAATGGAAGTAAGGGTCACCGATCCGGGGCGAATCTTCCTGGCTTGCCGAACTGAGGCCGAAGCCACTCGCAAGCAGGAGGAATGCGAGGAAACGAAGCCTCATTGGGTCGCCTCCTTCTTCTCCAGACATGGCCCAAGCGCCTGCCAGTCCGCATCGTACTGCTCATAGGCCCCGCCGCCGTTCAGGCGGAAGCTCAGCTTCGGGGTGAGGCTGAGGGATGTGCCGAGTTGCCAATCCAGATCGCCTTGCCCATCCGAGCCGAGCCTGGTCTGCGGCGCGTCAGCTGCTGCGGCGTCCTGCATCATCAAGCCGAAAATGACGGGGGAAAGACCGAGGAACTCGGAGCCCTGCAACCAGCTCTCAAGCTGGGCTTCCCGCCATAGTTCAGCAAGGCGATTAACACCGCGCTGCCCGGCCACTTCACGCGCCTGGTTCAGCGCACTGATCCGATCAGGTTGGTTGGCCAGGTTCTGAAAGAAATCATCCCAGTGCCGGGCAGCCGCTTGTCCGGCTTCTGATCGAAAGGCCTGTCGTCCTCTCGCCCCGGCGCGCTCAAGCGCCCAATAGGCATCCATCGCCTCGTCGCCGCCTGCCCGGATCACATCGTCAGCAGCGCCAACGGTTCCGGAGAAGACATCATCGGAAAATTTATACCAGAGTTGCAGCCAATCCCGGCTTGCAGTTCCCAATCCTGTCGGCGCTTCGATTCCAGCAGCGGTTCGTGCGGCCTCAAAGGCCTGCCAGGCTTCATCCATACTCTGGGCGCCAAAGCGGTGACCATGCTCGGCGGCGGCCTGAGCCGTATTGTAGACGCCGGTTACAGCCTCGGATGACCCGCCCAATGCGGCCTCGCTGCCCTCTCGTATCGTGGCACTGGTGGCGGAGCTGGTCGCGGCGCCAGTGGTGCCGGCAGCGCTGCTGGTCGTGGCGCGTCCGGTTGCCTGTTTGGTCAGCTGAATGACCCCGGTATCGAGAGCAATCGCTGTCCGCTCTGCTGCCTGGGCGCCGAACACACGACTTGAGCCATTGATCACCAGTTTGCGGGCGCCGTTTATCAGCACGCCGCCGCTGACATATAGTCCGACATCGACTGCAAAACCGGCCTTGGTAATGTTCCCAAGCGAGTCGAGGTGCTGCTGCGCGGAATCGCGCTGGGCTTCGAACTGGCCTTTCTTGCGATTGAGCACGGTTTCCCTGAATGAACCGGGCTCGGCATCCTCCAGCAACCCATCAACGATGTTGAGCTTTTCCTCAGCCGAGATCAGCGAGAACTCGGACATGCGCACCAATCTGTCATTGTCATAAGACAAGCCACTGCCCACCGACACCCAGCGTGTGACCCAGGTGGTCCACTGCTTGGCGTCCTGGACACTCGTATCAAAGCCATAGCGCGACGCGATATTCTCCCAAGCGGCCTGATTGATTTCATTCGTAGTGGTCGAGAGTTCTTGCGCTTGCGCCTCCTGCTGCGGCCGGTCGAGATCATTTAGCTGTTCGGCGATTGGGGTGGTCTGCGCATGAATACCGGCTTGCAGGTCTGTGATTTCCTTCAGGAAGCCCCTGATCTGCTTTTCGCGTTTCTCGTCGCCCTTCTCGATAGCCGTCTCCAGTTGCTCCTCAAAGCCGGCGCGTGATGCATTCAGACGGTTCTGCCGCTCCACCAGCGCGTCATATTGAGACTGCAATAGCGCTTTGGTCTTGGCGGGGGCTGCGGTCGCGCTGACAGGGGCGTTTTGAGACCCGGCCGGCGTTCGCGGAACCACGGCTCCATCTTTCAACATGGGCACGTGGTCACCGAATTCGAGGGCCATCTGGTCCAGGAAATCTTCGACAACCAGCTCCTGATACAGATCGCCGCCTTCGAGCATGCTGTCGATCAAGTCGGAGAGATCCTGGTTGAGGTCATTGATCGCCTCGAGCGCTTGTTCCGGACCGCCCTGACCTAGATCGAAAATCGGACCTGTTCCCGGTCCGACGCCGCAAGCTGGCGGCAGCGCCCTATAGTCCTCCAGCAGAGTGAAATCCTGCCATACCGGACGCCAGGTCAGGTACGGATCAAATATCTCATCAATGATGGTCGATGTGATCGAGCCCTCAGGATCGCCGTGGGTGCCGGCATAATGATCCAGTGCCCAGCCGTAATAGAACAATTCAGACAGCGCGACCGCAGCTTCCAGGTCTGCGGAGTTTTGGCCAGGCAAGGCGGGCGGGATGGGTTGGACCTGAACGTCCGAGCCCGGGTTTCCTCCGATGGCAACTTCAATGGGCGCAGCTGGTGGTGCGGCCTGAGGATGCTCTTCCTCCAGACCACAAGGTTTGACGGTCAACTCGATGGAGCGGGCGGCCTTTTTCTTCTCATTTGTGGCCGTTTCAACCACGTCGAAGCGAATGGCGTATTTTCCAGGCTTGTCGGGCGCAAGTATGACGAGCGTGTAGGTGCTTGAACCCGGGTTGAAATTCATCTCTTCCGGCATGCCGCCCGGCAGGATGGTTGCGGTCACCTTTACCGTGTCATCTTCACGATCATGAATTTGCGCACCAACGGTAATCAGGCCGCGTGGACAGACTTCCTTCAGGATAACCATTTCTGTCCCGGTCATATAGCCAATAGCACCAACCGTGGGCGGATCATTGCCGATCTTGATCTCGGTCTCGAAACTGGTCCCATTGGGAGAGCTCCCGTTCGGTCCGGGGCCGTCCTCAGCGCGTGCCGTGATCTTGTGGGTCCCGCTGTCGCGCGTATGCGCAAATGTATCGGGATTGATGCGGAAGCTGAAGCCTTCGTCATCGCTGCTTGTTTTGCGAATGGATCCATTTGACAGGCGATAAACCCGTCCGCCAGCTGCGCGCGCATCAATCTCGATCTCTTCGATGTCGTCTGCACCATTGCCATCGCGGATCGTGCCGTCGAGCCCGACGGGAATACTGTCATTGGAGTGAAATGCGTCTCGCGGGGCGGGTCTCAGAAACGCTTCAGGCGCAACATTCTCGACCGTGATCTCGACGGGCTGGTCCGTCGTGAGCTGTGGTAGTCCGGTATCCATCACACGAATGACCGGCGAGAAAATGCCATGCGCGTGGGGGTCGTCGATCTTTCCCTCGCGCTTCACCTTGAAGACATATTCGCCCTTGCCGGGATCAAAGCTGGTCTGGGACTTGGATGACCAGCGATTGAAGGCGTTTCGAGGTGTTGTCTTCAGCGCATCGGGATGATCCGTCAGCCTGACACGATTTCGATCAATCTCATTGGGATTATTGGTGTCTGCATTGCGGTCGACTATCGTAATCTCACCATCAATCAAGACAGATTCCCCGGGTTCGACGCTGAAGATAAAGGCCGCACTGGTAATCTCAGGTGCAACATTCTTGACCTCAATCGTGGCATTCTGCCTTCCGGTCGTGAAGCCTGGCCCCGGAACGCCGACGGGGCGCCCCTCGACATCGACACGAATGTTATAGCTGCGGTCGGCTCGGATCTTTGCGACGGTAATCTGGATACTTGCGGCTGCGGTATTCAGGCCATTGATGGAGTAGGCCGGCCTGGCGCCGGGTTCGGCAATTGCGCCTGCGCCCGTGACCGTTACCTTCGTAATCGTGACAGCCTTCCCGCTGCGCGTCATGGCAGTGACGGGGATATTGATGTTCGCGCCTGGCTCGGCCGGCCCTGGCGGAGTGACCGTGACCGAGGCAATCGGATCCGCTGCCGGATCACAATCCCGGTCAGGCGGATCTGCGCGCCGTAAATCGGTTTCTAGGCTGCGTATGCCATCACGGGCTCCGTCCAGATTGCGTTCGACACGGGCCACTTCCTCAGGCGAAATGGTTGTCTCGCTGCGCGTGAGGTCGACCCCCGCTTCAAGGTTTCCCGTATCTTCGTCAGAGTCCAGAAAGCCGAACTTGATCCGACGGCCGATCTGTCCTTCGCCTGAGCGGCCATACTGCTCGTTCTTCGCCTTGATCGTGCGCAGCCGCATACGCAACCGAAGATGCCTTGTGGCAAAGTCTGAGAGCCTTGCTGCGTCCTGCTCCTTGTTCGGTGTCGCTGGGGGGCACTGATAGTTTGACTGTAGCGTAAACCCCGCTACGTCGCCCAACAGGGCACTCACATCATTGTCGAGCTCAGCAAAAAGCCCCTGCAGCTCCTTTGCTTCAGACTCCGCATGCGCAGTCCCCTGCAGGAAAAGGCATGCCGCAGCCAAACAAAGAATTCCGAGAACAAGTCTCATAGCAGGCGTCCCGTTCCCCAGCCGATTTCGGTCTGGTGAAGGAGGCGGCGCGGTCCCATCTGCGCCGCCTCAATCCCTGGCTCAGAAGCTCTTGACGATACCGATCCGAAAAGCGGTTTCATCAAAGTCGCCGTCATCAACCACCATCGCCGGACGGTTATCGACGAACAGGTCATCCCCGGAACTGGGGATGAAAACGCCCAGGCCGTCGCCGCGCGTGCGGTAGCCGGCATCGCCATAGAGCATCACATCAGGCGTGCTGCTGCCATTGGTATCGAACATGAAGGCCGCACCAACACCAATACCCGCATACCACGTGACCAGATCATCTTCTGAGTTCACGTCGAGCTGGAAGTCGGCGCCCGGACCGCAGGGTATGCAGATGAAATCCTGTTGGGCATTCAGCTCAAGATTTGCGTGCTGGGCACCAAATTCGACACGTGGCCACCATTTGAAATTTTCATTCAGATAGAATGGACGGAAGATATCTAGCCCGAGGTCGAGATAGTCCCCCTCGATTGAGATGCTCCGTGTATCAGAGATGTCACCCGAGAATGCTGGAGGTAACGATACGCCCCTGCTCGTTTGTTCAAGATGGGTGAACTCAAACTTTGGAGTCCATTTGATACCGCCAGCAAGATCCCATGTATCAAGCGGAAAGAATGTACCGCCTATGCGCCAATACTCGAGTTCATGCCGGACCTGAACATCGAGGCCCGATGCGCCATACAAAATTCCAGTTGTATCGTCATTGGGATTGAAGTCGAGATTGACGTTTCCGGTATCGTCAGTACCGGCGGCAACGCTTCCTGTGACCACGCTGTCGTCCTCACCATATTCATAGTTCAGTGAGAAACCGCCATAATTCGGATTGTTATAAAAGAACCCGCCATTGAGCGTTTCAAACTCCGTTTCCGGTTCCGTGACGACAACGAAGGACTCGAGTCCACCCCGTAGAACCAGGCCGAATCCAACTTCCGGCGTATCCATCTCACGTATGCCAGCGCCGAGATGGAGTCCCCAGCTCGGTTGTCCGATCAGGGGATAGTCATAGTCGGCGCCTGACGGCGTACCGGAAATGGTTGTCGCTCCAGTCGCAACATCAATGCTCAACGCCTCGCCATCGCGCAGGGCGGGTGTCCCGATCACATTGGCTTCGTCGCCGTCCCCAATCGTCAGCGTGCCCTCCATGGTGGCGTCGTCAGACATTGTGATCACAAGGAATACCCTGTCATCGTCCTCATCTTCAGTCTCGACAACTTCGATAGTCTCAACGGTTCCGGTCGCGGGCGCGAAACTTATCGTTTGCGTTGGTACCTCCTCTGCGCCTTCACCGGTCAGTGTAACGGTTTGGACATAGGCGGCCCAGGCGGACATTGACCAGAATGCCGCCAAGCCTAAAAGCATGAGCGCTCTTACAGGTACGAAAGCTGCCATTGTTCGGCTCATTTGGGTCCCCTCTGCTAGCTTGGTCTCAACCCGTCAGAGTAAGCGCCACAAGGATTCGCACATGACCCATATGGGCTAAGCCATTCAGGATTTACCTGAATTCAATGCAGTTTATGCCGCGCCGTTTTCACAATTTTGCTTTTGCTGTTATCATGTAGGAAACAAGGGTGAGCGAATTGCGCGAACGGCTTCTGGACGCGATCTATGATGCGCCTCTGGTCGACGGAGGGTGGCAGAAGGCGTTGCTACAAGTCGCTGATGCGTTCGGCGCAACGGATGCGGCCCTGTACGCCAGCGATGCGAAGGGACAGACTCTCACCAAGGCAGTTTCAGGCCGCCTCAGCCAGGATATCCACCAGCAATATTTCGACGATTTTGTCTCGCGCGACACACAGATCGTGAGACTGCTGCAGCTTGCGCAGGATCGGGATATCACCGGCCTCGATCTTATTGAAGACCAAGAGGACGCGCCATGTCCTGTCCATCACGAGTACCTCATCCCCAATGGTATATCCTCACAAATCGTTTGGTTACTGAACGGTCCGGACCGACGAAAATATACTTTCGCGCTGATGCGCGATGACAGATTTGGCCCCTTCGACATGACGGCGCGCCGACATTTCGGGTTGATCGCCAGACACGTCAAGCGCAGCCTTCATATTGATAGTGAGTTGCGAAAGGCGCGCGAAGAAGCCCTGCATGACGATGTGGTGCTCGCACAAAATGGAATTGGATTAATTACGGCGACGCTGAGCGGAGAACTGCGGGCGCAGAACAAATATGCAGAGCACCTTCTCAGGAACTCGCCAACTTTGCGGGATGCCGTTGCAGGATCACTCAAGACGGCAAGTCAGAAGTTCTGGCTGGAGAGCCGAACCCCGGTCTTCCAAAAGCAGGTATTTGATCCTCACAATCGTTGCGTGCTGGAGATCAGCATCCATCGACCTTCACATGCAAACCGGTCGCCATTCAGCGAAGCACGCCAAGGTCAGACCACCTGCATGGTCCGGCAAGTCCCGGCAAGCCGGGAACAGCGGCTCGCTGCTCTAAGAGAGCATTTTTCATTAACGGCCACAGAAAGCGAGCTGGCCAGTCATCTGCTTGATGGTGGCTCGGTGTCAGATTTTGCTGCTGAGCGAGGCAAAAGCATTCACACAGCAAGAAATCAGATGAAATCTTTGCTGGCAAAGACACAGACGCAACGCCAAGCTCAGCTTGTCGCCGCGTTGACAAGGCAGACTCTGCCATAATCTATTTGGCTGCAAGGTGCCCTTACGTCTGTGGTGTCAGACGAATTCGAACCAGTCTCCGCTTTTCCCGGACGAGCAGGTCCCAGACGACGAGAAGCTCGCGCCATTCGAGAAGTGCGGCGTCTCGTAACGATTTGAACCTAGCCCTGCGTTCGATATTCCTTCGATGATTGACGTGGTTGCACACAGGCGAATGGATTGAAGCGAACTTCTGAAGACTTCGCATTCGTTGGAAGCGAGACATCGCCCGCTCTCGTCGGCGGAAAGGAAGGTGAGTATTTTCGGCACGATTGTTCAAGTGGCGCCCGATTTCATCACGGTGCGCATTGCCGATCTCGTCCATAGCGGCCCCACACGAGCGAAGCTTGTCCGTGACCACGATTTTCGGATTTCCATACCGCTTCGTGGCTTTTCTCATGAATTCCAATGCTGAACCCTTGTCACGCGTCTTAGTCACAATGGACTCCAGGACTTTTCCTTCATGATCGATCGCGCGCCACAGATAGTGAGTCTGTCCACGGACCTTCACAAAGACCTCGTCAAGATGACACTGCCATTGCGGCGATTGCCTCATTCGTTCAGATCAACATTTCCGGATCTTGTGTGCGAAGCAGGAGCCGAAACGGTCTACCCAGTGGCTGACAGTTTCGTGACAGATATCGATACCACGCTCGTGAAGTAGGTCTTCCACATTGCAGAGCGAACGCGGAAAGCGGACATACATCATTACCGCGAGTTGGATGATCTCAGGGCACATATGGAAACAGCGAAATGGGTTCTGGATCATGCCAGAAGGTAAGCGCCAGAATTCCGCTTCTCAAGCCAAGTTACTCTGACAATTCCCTGCAGAGTTCCGAGAATGAAAATGAAAGCCGAACCGTATACATCGGCGCTAAACTTTCTTTCAGATGGGGCTGCCATCATCATCGAGCTCGTGTGCCATACAGGGGGACGAAGCATAAGGTCCAGGCATCCTCTCCATATCCCTGTCGAACTGCTGGAACAGGATATCATTCTCGATCCTGATATGCTCTTCGATATCGGCAAGAAATTCACCGATCCCGGTGTAAAGCCGCCGCCAGGTTCCGCATGCATGTTCCGGCAATGTTACGTCATTCGTTAGCGAACGGATTTTCCTGATCGTACCGAGATGATCATCATGATCGGCACGCATAGCGGCAATGGGATGCCCCATATGGGCCCCGTGGCCCTGACGGATGGCCGGAAAGAGTACCAGCTCTTCCTTCTTCATATGCACTTCCAGCTCGCCAATCATGTCTGCGAGCAGGTCCGCCAGACCAGCAGGCACATGCGGATTCTCGGCATGAACTGCCTCCACCTTCGTTGAAAGGCTTTTGAGTTCCGGCAATTGCTCCCGGTGGCGCGCATGAAAGCGGCCTTCGATATACGTGGTCAGCTCTGCGGCCGTTTCTGGCAAACCCATTCTCAATTGCTCCTTCTTGCCTGCTGCGGAATGCTTGCATGTGCATAGACCCCAAGATGAATTGACCGGGCGATGCGTTCGGCGCGCTCAATCACAAAATCAGCACCTGCCGGCGTACAGACCTGACGGGCCACCTTCCTGAACAGGGCCAGCCATTGTTCGAAGTGAGATTCGTCCACCGGAAGTCCGACGTGAACCTGCATGGGCGTTCCATGATAGCGCCCGGTCATCAGCGCGACCGACGACCAGAAATCCACCATCCGTTTGAGATGGGCTGGCCAGTTCTCTATGCGCGCTTCAAAAATGGGACCGAGCGCCGGGTCAGAACGGACATGATCGTAGAAGACTGTAACCAGCCGGGTGATAACCGTTTCGTCGAGCCCGGTTTGCTCGATACGCGCTGCCGTCTCCTGAGGGCGCACGGAATATCCGACAATCCGCGGTAGGACCTTTCCTGCCATGTGACACTCCCGAAGACATTCCATACAAATATGGCTATTCGGCTTAATTGGTATTGTAAATACCATTATCGTGTGACAAGGAGAGACAATGCGTCTCACCTCTTTCACAGACTACGGACTGCGCATGCTTATGCGTATGGCAGCAGCACCAGACTGCTCGCTTTCGACCGCACAATTGTCAGAAGAGTTTGGACTCTCCAGACACCATCTGGCCAAGATCATGCAACGACTGGTCGAGGCTGGTGTGGTCACCACCAGGCGAGGCTCAGGCGGAGGCGCCAGACTGGTCACAGCCCCGCAAAACCTGAAACTCGGCGATCTGGTCGAAATTCTCGAAGATGGCCAGGCGCTCGTGGAATGTTTCGCCCCCGGTGGAGGAAACTGTTCGATTGTCCGCCACTGCCGCCTCCGGAACCGCCTTCAGTCTGCCGGTAAAGCCTTCCTCGCCGACCTTAATCAAAGCACATTGGCGGACATCTCTCTGGCCACCCGACAGATTTAAAGGACCGCTTTTCGGTCCGGCTTGTCTCCTGCTCCATTCAAAGTCTGGCGACCTGTACGGGGTGGATGTCGTAAACACACGAATGGTTCTTTCTGTCCTTCGGATTTCTTTCGTTCACGTCTTCACGCGCTAAACATTGTCGGGTTGGCAACGTTCGAACCTGCCCAGATCCTCCGGCGTGTTGATATTCACGAACAAGTCCCGATCTTCCTCCGGCCATGCCACGTCGACAGCGCCGCAAGCCTCAAGAGCCCCAACCAGGCTACGTCGGCCCGCTTCGGCATAGGTTTCAACACGGCCAAGTGAATCTGCAGGCCAGACCGCGCACACCGGATGCCGACGCCCATTAGAAACAGCAACGGCAGGCCGCTCTCTGGCTTCTGAAACTTCGCTGAGCTTTTCAAGCACGTCAGCGGGCAGGAAGGGTGTATCGCACGGCAGGGTAAGAAATCGGTCCAGCCTTTCACCATGCGCCCATTCGAACGCAGCAAGCAATCCGGCCAGAGGGCCATCAATGCCAGGGCGATCAAATATCCACCCGCACGTCTCCTGCGTCACCTGCGCCAGCTCTCGCACGCACATCACGGCAGGCACACGCCAGGCGCCCACATGATCAATCACCGGATCAATGAGCCTGCGCCCCCGGAACATTCGCTCCGGCTTGCCACCGCCCATACGGGTTCCAAGCCCCCCGGCGAGGACCACCACCCCAACCTTATCCATTGGGAAACCATGCTCTCGAAGAAAGGCGGTCGACATCCCTTGGGCGCTCGACCGTCAGGTCCAGGTCGCGCAGAAGACCGTCCCGGATTGAATAGATCCAGCCATGTATCGTGAGCTTCTGGTTGCGCCGCCAGGCGTCCGTCACGAATGGATTATGGCCGAGATATTCGACCTGGGCCCGGACATTGTGCTCACACGCAACATTTACGCGAGTATCGAAATCGGCGATCTCTTGCAGATGGTCTTCATGTCTATGCGCGAGGTCGGCGACAGGCTGCAGCCAGTGATCAATCAGCCCACGTCTTTGTGAGTCAAGCGCAGCACGTACACCGCCGCAACCATAATGCCCGCAAACAATGACATGACGTACTTTCAGCACTTCGATCGAAAATTGCAGCACCGCCAGAAAATTCATGTCACGCGGGGGTGCAAGGTTGGCGATGTTACGGTGCACGAACAATTCACCTGGATCGAGACCGACAATCTCATTGGCTGGCACGCGGCTATCACTACATCCGATCCAGAGATATTCCGGCGCCTGCTGGGCTGACAGCCGGCGGAAGAAATCGGGCTCGGCGCGCACACGCGCGCTTGCCCAGTGCATATTGTTTTCCAGGAGTGTCCGGATCATGGGGCGTCCTTGAACGGGTCACCAAGCCCGCGGCGTGCCGCGAGCCGCTGCCCGAGGCTGATCAGGTCCAATTCATTCAGGCGATGCCTTGCGATAGGAAGGACCACCGCATTTTCCATGGCGATATGACGCTTCTGCTGCTGGCAGAAAGGCTCGATAGTTGAACGGGCCTCCGCGAAGGACGCAAGCCCGCTCTGTTCTGCAAGCGCTCTCGCCACGAGAGCCTTGACCGCCGTCGCATCCATCATGTCATTGGCATGTTCGGCTGAAAGCATTCCAAGCACTTTCTCGATCTGGTCGTCGGGCTCACAGCGCCGGCGGAGCAATGGAAAGAGGTCATCCTCTTCGTCGATCACGTGCAATGGCAGGTCCCGGTCCAGGAAAACGTAAACGTCACGAAGGGCCACGTCATCGAAGACGATTGATCGCGACAGGTCGCTGAGCCGCGCACAAACGTCACGATGACGATAATGCTCAGCGAAAAACCATATCAGCGGTTCCCGGAGCAGGTCGTGCGGGATTGGCTCGATCGGATTGAACTCCCCGGCATTGTCCATGGCCTGTTCCTTTCCCTAGGGGGTCGTTCGCGGCCCGTGTCGTGTTGTGATCAGCGTGTGTGTCTTGTGCAGAGGTGGAAGCTGGTGGTTTACAATCAGTTCAAGGCAATCCGTAAGCGGAATGTCGCTGTCGCGCAAACGCGAGATCAGCTGTGTCCAGGTTTCATCATCGGCTTTGGCCAGAAACGTGCGGATCATCCGGGAGAGTAGCGCCGTTGCAGGCTCCCCATCGCTGGAAGCAGCATGATCGAGCCTCTCCCGGACAGCCGAGCCGAGCGCCTCATATGCGCGTCCGACATCCTTGAGGGCTTGCCCCAACAGTCCGTCAGCCTTCTCGATATTCCCGGTTCCATCAGAAAGCTCTCCTGTTTCCGTCAGGCAAAGGCCCGGGTGTTCAGAAGAGTCCGCGAGCTGGCGATCGACATATACAGCAGCCGCTCTTGTCCAGGCCCGGGCTTCCAGCTGCATCGCAATATGCGGCCGGACATAATCAAACGGCAGGCGTTCGCCATCAGACCGGTGATCGAGCCGCAAGATGTGCCAGCCATGTTCGCTGAGCACAGGTTCGGGGTAAATCGTGCCCGCATCCATGTCTTGGAGCACAGACCAGATGGCGGGCAGCACATCTCCCGGGCGAAGCTGGCCAAGACTGCCGCCTTCCGCGGCTGACGGACATGCCGACTTGCTCGCCGCCAGTCTCGCAAATCCCGGTGGGTCTGCCTGAAGGTCCGAAATCAGCTTCCGTGCCTCTTGCTGCGCGGTTTGCACGGCCGCAGGACTGGCCTCTGCGGGCGCGATCAGGATATGAGATGCCTCAAGGAGCGGCGGCGAGCGAAATCCGTCGGGATTTCCCTCGTACACCGCGCGAATGGCTTCGTCGGTGGCTGGCGCAGCATCGACTTCCTCACTGAGGACGGTCCGTATCAATGCCTCATCGCGCGTTTCTTCCTGCCCATCGGAATTTTTTTCCGGTGCGGCGTCAAGACCAAGCGCCCGGCCTCTCGCAAGCAGCACAGCCTTGGCGGCAAGCGCCCGCCCCGCCAGAGCCCTTGCCTCGGCCAGAGTTGGCGCCTGGTGATTCTGAAGCTCGGACGCCAGAAGGCTTTCAGGGACTTCCACACCGTGAAAAACCGCTACAGCCATACTCATGGCACCCTCCGCGCCGCAATTTCTGCCGCCCGGGCCTTGTCCGCCTTGATATCGCGGCGTGTACGAACCAATTGCCATCCGCGCCGTCCCAGGTACCAGACCGGGGCAGAAAGCATGTGAACCAGACGCGTGAACGGGAACACCAAAAAGATGGTCAGACCAATAATCAAATGCGCTTTGAAGACCCAATGTACATCCGAGATATAGTCGGCTGAACCTGGCTGGAAAGTGAATATACCTTGCGCCCAGCTCATGAACTTGACCATTTCCGAGCCATCGAGATGCTGCGCCGAGAGCGGGATCGTGGACAGGCCGAGCGCGAGCTGCACAGTCAGGAGCGCAAGGATCGCCGTGTCGCCAAAACTGGATGTTGCGCGGATGCGCGGGTCGAAAAGACGCCGGTGCAGAAGGATCAGCGCACCAATAATAGCACAGCCTCCGGCAGCTCCACCCGCGACCATTGCAAGAACCTGCTTGGCGCCGTGACTGATACCGAGTGCATCGAACACCGCGATCGGCGTCAGGAGACCGACAAAGTGTCCCCCGAATATCACCAGCACACCGACATGGAAGAGTACGGAACCGGTCACCAGCTGCCTGCGGCGCAGAAGCTGCGACGATCCCGAGCGCCATGTGTAAGGCTCACGGTCAAAGCGGAGCACTGACCCGATCGCCAGGACAGCAAGTGCGATATAGGGGTAATAGCCAAACATGGCCTGGTCGAACCAGCTGGCGCTGGCAATTGTACTCACATGTTCCTGAGCCATGACTGGCCTCCTTTACAAGGGGTGGCTAGAAGCGCGTTTCCAATGCCACCCAGAATTTTGTCCTGTCCGCAGGCCCATTGTCTGAGCCACTGAAAACAGCTCCTTTGGCTTCAAAAGTGAGCCAGCCATTGATCGGCACACGAAAGACCGCATCAAATTCTGATCCATAGGACAGATCGCCATTGTCGCTGTCGAAATCATGGTAAAAGACCGCCCAGCTCGCTGGCTTGGCCCCATCGATCAATCCGACCCCAGCGCCCTTCAGTCCCAGGCTGGAATCGCGAACGCCTGCGGCGGGCGTGTTGAGGAATACATCCGCCCACCCCTGAAAGGCATGCAAGGTAGCCAGCGGGGTTGCAAATCCACGTCCACCGGCGCCTTCGAGGATTTCAACACCGCCAATGAGTGTGAGATCATTTCTTGCGAAACTCGCGCCATAGGATTGATAGCCGAGGTCTTGCGCTGGACCTCTTCCGTGATATTCGCTCTGCTGCCCAAACCGGGCATTCAGACCGAACCTGCCTGCCTCCAGTTTCCAGGAGTCGGACCAACCAAGCACCAGCGTCTGTCCGGAGGCAGCGGCCGATTCATCGAAATCGAGAAACAATCCGGTCGCCACGAAGTCGCCAAGCGCCGTCGTAACGCCAGCACGTACCAGATGGGAATCGCTTTCGAACTCCCCGACAGGACTCTCGTCGCCAAAAATGCGATGCACCTTGTCGATATACACATAGTCCAGACTGACATTCTGGAAGCCTGCAAAGCCAAACCGGACAGCATCGAAAGTCTGCTCATTCTGACGGAACCCCACATTGCCGACAAAACGGGCATCATCGAAAATGATCCTCTGGCGGCCCAGTGTGGCGTTCCCCGCTTCGCCTTTCCAGCTGACCTGCAGGCGGTTCAGTTCGAATGCTTCAGGATCCGCGATCACCGCCTTTCCAGGTATTGTATCCACCGTATCGGAAAAGTCGTTGGTAATGTGCCCGACGGCTTCGCCTTCGACCAGCGCGCTCCATCCGTTGCCGAAATTCGCGTCAAGCCCGAACCGGCCCGCAAGAGTCAGGGCCAGCGTGCTGTCGAGACCGTCCTGATCGACCTGCTCCGCGCGAAGCCGGAGATCCAGAATCGGTTTGACAATTTGCCCGGTCTCCTGCGCCTGTGCCGGGGCAACCAGCGCCATGACAGCCAGCGCAGGGAGACAGGCTGAAAGACCGCGTATCATTGCCTCGTTCCCTGCATCGTGTTGAGCATGGCCTGCGCCTTTGGACAGCCATCCTTTTCCGGTCCGGGACCGAAGGTCACAGCTTCCTCCTCCCAGGCCTTGTCCAATGCCTCCAAATCACTGGGGTCATCGTCCTTGATCGCAAGCAGGCTCTCCACAGCAGCCTGATCAGCGGGGCGGTCTGATACTGCCAGCAAGGCCCCGAATACGGCCCGGTAGGGACTGCGCCGCTTTTTGAGACGTTCGGCGATCGCTTCGAGAACATGTGCAGCTTCACCGATAAGCGAGGCAGCATCTGGTTCGGGCAGGATCGAGAGAAATTCGAGGAACACCGGAAGATAGTCCGGCAGGTCGCTGACCTCCATTTCCAGGCCATGAGTCCGGTACAGCTCGACCAGTCCGACCATGGCAGGCCCGCGCTCCCGGCTTTCGCCGTGAACGTGCTCATACAGATGTAGCGATACGCTCCGTGTTCTGTCGAACAAATCCACATAGGCTGCCTGGACGGCATACAGATCGTGGCTAGCGATATGGTCAGCCAGCTTGCCGAGTGAATTTACGATACGTTCCGGCACGAGACCTTCCTGCCGAACCACATCTACGCACAATCTTGATTCTGCCTGGAGCTGTGCCTCGGGATATGACAGGAGGCGGGAGAGCGCTCGGTAAGTCTTTGCCATTGGTCAGATCTCCATGGGTGTCTTGGTTTTTGCACGCGGACGCTTGTCCTTGCCGAACAAGCCCAGTTCCGTCCGCCCGCCTGAACAATCATTCCCGAAGGTGAAACCGCATCCCCCCCGGAGTCCGTATGCGTCCTCGCTGGTTTCACGGTGGGTGGTCGGGATAACGAACCGGTCCTCATAATTGGCGATCGCCATATAACGGTACATTTCGTCGACCTGGGCGGCACTCAGCCCGACGCGCTCTGCCGTCGGATGGTCGATGACGCCCTCGACCGACTTGGCGCGCATGTATTTGCGCATCGCCATCATCCGTTCGAGCGCAGCGACGATGGGCTCTTCCTTGCCTGCCGTCAGGAGGTTCGCAAGGTAGCGAACCGGGATCCGCATCGATGAGACCTCCGGCATGTCCGCGTCGCTTTCCAGCGCCCCGGCGGCAAGCGCCGACTGAATCGGCGACAGTGGCGGGACATACCAGACCATCGGCAATGTCCGATATTCAGGATGGAGTGGAAAGGCGACCTTCCACTCCATCGCCATCTTGTACACCGGGCTTTGCTGTGCTGCCCTGAGCCAGGCGTCCGGGACGCCGTCAGCACGGGCCTGCTCGATGACTTCGGGATCATTGGGATCCAGGAAGACATCGAGTTGAGCCTGGTACAGGTCCTGCTCATCCGGCGTACTGGCCGCCGCCTCGATCCTGTCCGCATCATAGAGCAGCACGCCCAGATAGCGGATGCGCCCGACACACGTTTCCGAACACACGGTTGGCTGGCCAACTTCCATGCGCGGGTAGCAGAATGTGCATTTCTCCGACTTTCCGCTCTCCCAATTGTAATAGACCTTTTTGTAGGGACAGGCCGACACACACATCCGCCAGCCGCGGCACTTGTCCTGGTCGATGAGGACGATGCCGTCTTCCTCGCGCTTGTAGATTGCTCCGGAAGGGCAAGCCGCCACGCAGGTCGGATTGAGGCAATGCTCGCACAGGCGTGGCAAGTACATCATGAAGGTTTCTTCAAAAGCGCCGTAGATCGCCTTTTCTACCCCTTCGAAATTGTAGTCCTGGCTTCGCTTTTCGAACTCGCCTCCAAGAATTTCCTCCCAGTTCGGTCCCCATTTGATCTTCTCCATGCGTTCGCCGGAAATTTTCGAATGCGGCCGCGCGGTTGGAAAGGCCTTCATTTCCGGTGCGGTCTGGAGATGGGCATAGTCGAAGTCGAACGGTTCGTAATAATCGTCAATCTCCGGCAGGTCCGGATTGGCGAAGATCTTGGCAAGGATCCGCCACTTTGCGCCCATCCTGGGTTCGATCCGGCCATTCTTCTTGCGCCGCCACCCCCCGTTCCACCGCTTCTGGTTCTCCCAGTCTTTGGGAAAGCCGATGCCGGGCTTGGTCTCGACATTGTTGAACCAGGCATATTCAACGCCTTCCCGGCTGGTCCAGACATTCTTGCAGGTCACCGAGCAGGTGTGACACCCGATGCATTTGTCCAGATTGAGGACCATACCTATCTGTGCACGGATTTTCATTTTGAGCCCTCCAGTTGAGCAGCCGGAGTATCCAGCCAATCGACATTGTTCATCTTCCGGAGAATGATGAATTCGTCGCGATTGGACCCGACCGTGCCATAATAATTGAAGCCGTACGAAAGCTGGGCATATCCGCCGATCATATGTGTGGGCTTGAGGATCGCGCGGGTGACGGAGTTGTGGATGCCACCCCGCTTGCCAGTGATTTCGGATCCCGGCGTGTTCACGATTTTCTCCTGCGCGTGATACATGAAGATGGTACCTTCACGGATCCGCTGGGAAACGACCGCCCGAGCCGTCAATGCCCCGTTGGCGTTGAAGACCTCGACCCAGTCATTGTCGACGATCCCCGCCCGCTGCGCATCTACTTCCGACACCCACACGACCGGACCGCCGCGATTGAGCGTCAGCATCAGGAGGTTGTCGGTATAGGTCGAATGAATGCCCCATTTCTGGTGCGGAGTAATGAAATTGAGCGTGATTTCGGGATTGCCATTTGGCTTGGCTCCCTTGACATGCAATGTCTTCAGGTCAACCGGCGGTTTGTACACGACCAATGACTCGCCGAACGCCCGCATCCAGTCGTGATCCTGATACAGCTGCTGGCGGCCCGTTAGCGTACGCCACGGAATCAGTTCGTGGACGTTGGTGTATCCCGCATTATAGCTGACATGCTCGCTCTCGATGCCGGACCAGATCGGCGAAGTGATGATCTTGCGCGGTTGCGCGACGATATCACGGAAGCGGATTTTTTCGTCTTCCTTTGGACGGGCAAGATGGGTGTGTTCACGCCCGGTTTGATGTTCCAGCGCCTCCCAGGCCTTGACGGCGACCTCCCCATTGGTCTCCGGCGCCAGCATGAGGATCGTTTCACACGCATCTATATCGGTTTCGATTTTCGGGCGGCCTTTCGCCGCTGTCTCATCGAGCACTTTCCCATTCAGCGAAGCGAGCTTCTCTACCTCGTGCCCGGTCTTCCATCCCAGCCCTTTGCCGCCATTACCGAGCGTATCCATGAGCGGACCGAGCGAGGTGAATTTCGCATAAACCTGGGAATAATCGCGCGTGACCGGTACAACGGTCGGCATGGTCTTGCCGGGCACCGGGTCACACTCGTCCTTGTACCAGTCCTTCACGCCATGCGTCTGTGCCATTTCTCCAGCGCTGTCATGCTGGATGGGGCTGAGAACGACATCCGTTTCCACACCCAGCACTTCAGGGGCGACTTCAGAGAATGTTTTCGCAATGCCTTTGAAAATGTCCCAATCCGTGCGGCTCTCCCAGGCCGGATCCACCGCAGCCCCCAATGGATGGATAAAGGGGTGCATATCGGACGTGTTGAGATCATTCTTCTCGTACCAGGTCGCGGTCGGCAACACGATATCGGAGTAAACAGCCGTCGTGGACATGCGGAAATCAATGCAGACGAGCAGGTCAAGCTTTCCCCTTGGCGCTTCGTCACGCCAGGTCACATCCCGCGGCTTGTCCTGGCCCATTTCACCGAGGTCCTTGCCTTGGACGCCATGGTCCGTTCCCAACAGGTGTTTCAGGAAGTATTCGTGCCCTTTGCCGGAAGACCCGAGCAGGTTGGAGCGCCAGACAAACATGTTGCGAGGCCAGTTGTGGGGATCGTCCGGGTCCATGCAGGACATTTCCAGCTCACCCGATTTCAGCGCCTGAGCGACATAATCCTTGGCGTCCAGGCCTGCAGCATCAGCCTGTTTCGCAACGTTTAGCGGATTTGTCTTCAGTGCAGGGGCCGAAGGAAGCCACCCCATGCGCTCAGCCTTCGCGTTATAGTCGATGAAACTTCCGGCCCAGTCTCCTGCTTCGGCAGTTGGCGACAGAATTTCACCGACAGGGACAGTTTCGTAACGCCACTGATCGGTATGAGCATAGAAGAACGACGTCGAATTCTGCTGTCGCGGCGGCCGGACCCAGTCTGTTGCAAATGCCAGAGGCGCCCATCCGGTCTGGGGGCGAAGCTTTTCCTGCCCGACATAATGTGACCAACCGCCACCGGATTGCCCGATACAGCCGCAAAGGATGAGCATGTTCATCACGGCGCGGTAGTTCATGTCCATATGATACCAGTGGTTCATACCGGCACCGATGATCACCATGGACTTGCCATTCGTCTTCTCGGCATTGGTAGCAAACCCCCGTGCCGTTGCGATGATATCGTCACGGGGAACCGAGGTGATGGCTTCCGCCCAGGCCGGCGTGTACGGCGTCATGTCATCATAGGAACCGGCAAGGTGTTCTCCGCCATACCCCTGATCGACGCCATAGTTTGCCATGAGCAGGTCATAGACACAGGCAACCAGCGTTTCAGTCCCGTCCGCCAGTTTCATTTTCCTGACCGGGACATTCCGGATGAGCACATCCGGATGATCGGTGGACGCAAATCCGTTGGAGGCCGTATTGGCAAAATAAGGGAAGCGGACCCTTGCCACCTCGTCTTCGGCGCCTTTCAGGCCAAGACGGAGTTTCGTGTCGGCACCGCCGCTCTCCTTCTCCTCCAGGTTCCACTTGCCCTTGTCACCCCACCGGAAGCCAATGGAGCCATTCGGCACCACGACCTTGCCGGTCGTCTCGTCGATCCCGACGGTCTTCCAGTCGGGATTGGCATCTTCGCCGAGGGATCTGTCAAAGTCGGAGGCACGCAGCAGGCGTTCCGGCACGTATCCGTCTTCCTGCGGCACCAAACGGACCAGCAGTGGAAGATCTGTGTACTGGCGCACATAGTCGCGGAAATACGGCACTTCCCTGTCGCGGTGATACTCGGTCAGAATGACATGGCCAAAGGCCATGCCGAGGGCAGCGTCGGTGCCCTGCTTGGCGGCCAGCCAGAGGTCGGAGAATTTCGAGGCTTCCGAATAATCCGGGCAGATCACGACAGACTTGACGCCCTTGTAGCGCGCCTCGGTATAGAAGTGTGCATCCGGTGTGCGAGTCTGGGGAACGTTGGACCCCCAGAGGATCAGGAAGTTGGAATTGTACCAGTCGGCACTCTCTGCAACGTCAGTTTGCTCTCCCCATGTCTGCGGGCTGGCGGGTGGCAGGTCGCAATACCAGTCATAGAAAGAGCCCGTCACGCCACCGATGAGCTGCAGGTAACGCGCACCGGCGGCGTAGGACACCATCGACATGGCAGGGATCGGCGAGAACCCGAACACGCGGTCCGGCCCCCATTGTTTGACCGTGTGCGCGTTGGCTGCAGCGATGATCTCATTGACTTCTTCCCATTTCGCCCGGACGAAGCCACCCATGCCGCGTTTGGATGTATAATCATCCCGTTTGACGGGATCATCCTGAATGGATTTCCACGCGGCGACAGGCGTCAGGGTCTTGCGGGCCCTACGCCAGGCTTTCAACAGGCGCGCCCGGATCAACGGATATTTCACGCGGTTGGCCGAATAGAGATACCAGCTATAGCTCGCCCCCCGCGCGCATCCACGCGGTTCGTGGTTGGGAAGATCGTCGCGGGTTCTCGGATAGTCTGTCTGCTGTGTTTCCCAGGTGACAATCCCGCCTTTAACGTAGATTTTCCAGGAGCACGAGCCTGTGCAGTTCACACCATGGGTTGAGCGCACGATCTTGTCGTGCCGCCACCGGTTCCTGTACGCCTCCTCCCAGGTCCGGTCCTCATCATTGAGCACCCCATGCTTGTCGGAGAACGTCTCTGTTTGACGCCGGAAGAAGGTCAATCTGTCGAGTGTATGGCTCATGGGACAATCCTTTTAGGCTGCAGCAGTCGCAGGGTCGGTTCGCTTGCGGTTCTCGATATCAAAGAGAAGACCGCCAGGCCGCGCATAGACAAACCAGGTTATGAGGAGGCAGGAGACATAGAAGGCAAGGAAACCATAGAGAGCCGGAGCGGCACTCCCCGAAGCCGCGAGCGACATGCCAAAACTCTTCGGAATGAAGAACGCTCCGTAGGCCGCGATCGCACTTGTAAATCCGGTAATCGCCGCGCTCTCCTTTTCGGACTGGCGCAGACGGTCAGGCGCGCTCATCTGCGGTTCCAGCCGGTCGATTTCCTTGCGCATGATGGCAGGGATCATCTGGAAGGTGGAGGCATTGCCGACGCCGGTTGCGAAGAACAGGACGATGAAGGAGATGAAGAATCCAGCGAACGCCCCCGGTGCTTCCTTGGCTGCGAGGAAGTAGAGTACCCCGCCAGTGCCAATCATCATCAGGAGGAATACTGCCAGCGTCACACGGGCGCCGCCAAACCGGTCTGCGATCCAGCCGGTGAAGGACCGGGACAGTGCGCCGACCAATGGCCCGAGGAAGGCAATCTGGAGGACGTTCACATCCGGGAACTGTGTCCTGGTCAGCAGCGGGAAAGCCGCTGAGAAACCGATGAACGATCCGAATGTCCCCGTATAGAGCCAGCACATGATCCAGTTGTGCTTGCGTTTGAAGATGATCGCCTGATCGGAGAAGGATGCTTTTGCACTCGACAGATCATTCATGCCGAACCATGCAGCAAACGCACTTGCAATGATGAATGGGACCCAGATGAAGCCGGCATTCTGAAGGAAGAGTTCCTCTCCCTGCCCGGTCAGCTGAGGCTGGCCGCCCAGAAAGCCGAACACACCGAACGTAATGACCAGCGGCACGATGAACTGCATCGCACTGACACCAAGGTTTCCAAGCCCGGCATTCATGGCCAGCGCATTGCCCTTCTCACGTTTCGGATAGAAGAACCCGATATTGGACATGGAGGATGCGAAGTTCCCGCCTCCAAAGCCGCAGAGCAATGCCAGGGCGAGCATGATCCAATAAGGCGTTTCGGGGTTCTGCACCGCAAAGCCGATTCCGAGCGCAGGCAACAACAGCGACCAGGTGGTCAGCGTGGTCCACAGCCGCCCGCCGAAGACCGGCACCATGAAACTGTAGAATATGCGCAACGTTGCACCCGACAGACCAGGCAGGGCCGCCAACCAGAAGAGCTCGTCAGTTGAATAATCAAACCCGATCTGCGGAAGCTTGGCGACAACCACCGACCAGACCATCCAGACGGCGAAAGACAGAAGCAGCGCCGGTATGGAGAGCCAGAGATTGCGGCTGGCGATCTTCTTGCCGGTCGCCTCCCAGAACTCCGGGTCTTCCGGGCGCCAGTCCTGGATCAGCTTCGGCGCAAGTGCTCGCGCTTCCCGCTCGCCATGGATGGGTCTCATCTCCGGCAGTTGCGGCAGCGCGTCGAGTGTCTCGCCAACGGCTTCACGTTCCATATGACGGATCGCGAGGTGCATCCAGATCAGAGAGGCTGAGACGATCAGGAACAAAAGCATGAAGCAGCTAGTCCAGATCCCCGTCAGGTCGTTCAGCAATCCGAACATTATGGGAAGAATGAAGCCGCCAAGTCCGCCCATCAGGCCGACAAGACCACCAACCGCTCCCACATCCTTTGGATAATAGACAGGGATATGTTTGTACACGGCAGCTTTGCCAAGGCTCATGAAAAAGCCCAGAACGAAAATCGCAATGACGAAAGTGACCGGTCCGGTTGCGAGACGGAAGCTGATCGGCCCCCTGACACCATCGACGACATAGGAGGTTGGCGGATAGGCCAGGAAGAAGGTGACTGCGACCGCGACCAGAAATGTCCAGTACATGACAGTGCGCGCGCCAACCCGGTCAGACAGTTGCCCTCCATAGATGCGGAAGACCGAAGCCGGGATTGAATAGGCAGCGGCCAGCATGCCCGCGGTCTTTATGTCAAAACCGTACACACCGATGAGGTAGCGCGGCAGCCAGAGTGCCAGAGCGACAAACGCGCCGAATACGAAGAAATAATAGAGCGAAAAGCGCCAGACCTGCACATTGCGCAGGGGCTCGAACTGAGAGGCAAAACTGCGCGGCTTCACGCCGCTGCGCCGGCGTTCAGCGAGTTCCGGATCGTCCGATGTCAGAAAGAAGAAAACGAGCGCGACAACGACCAAGGCGATTGCCCAGACATTGGCGACGCCTTGCCACCCAAGGGAAGCCATGACGATGGGGGCTGCAAACTTTGTCACCGCCGCGCCGACATTCCCTGCCCCGACAATGCCAAGCGCCGAACCCTGCTTCTCCGGTGGGAAGAATTTCGAAACATAGGTGATCGAGACCGAAAATGACCCGCCCGCGATCCCGATGCCGAGCGCAGCAACAAGGAACTGCGGGTAGGTCGTCGCAAAGGTCAGAAGCCATGTCGCCAATGCCGACAGCAGCATGACCGCAAGATTGACGATACGCCCCCCATACTGGTCGGCCCAGATACCCAAAAACAGTCGCGACAAGGATCCTGTGAGGATCGGCGTGCCGACGAGCAGTCCGAACTGGGTTTCGGAGAGCCCGAGTTCCTTCTGAATCTGCAATCCGAGGATGGCAAATATGGTCCAGACGGCAAAACATGCTGTGAAGGCAACAGTGGTTAGCCCCAACGCACGATTGGCGCCTTTTGCGGGCATTGAGATCGAAAGTGGCATTGGATGGCCCCCCGTTCGGGCGTAAGTTCTCTGCTAGGAGACCCACGCTTGTCATTTGGGGGGCAGACGCGCCTTGATATTTGTAAAGCAATGTCTTGCCGGATGTTCGCTGGTGCGCGCGCTTTGAAATCAATCTGCGACCGATTGACGAAACTGAGGGCCCGGCATGACACAGGCACAATCAGGAACTGATATAAACTCTCCGCGACTTGACATTTATCAAGCCTTCGTTATGTCCTGACAGAGGAACAAAAACAGCGAATGAAGCTGGAATTGTAACTGAAGACTCTGCGCCCCTGGAGGCCGAATGCCGATCAAGAATACTGACGCCGAACGTGTCCGAAATGTTTCGTTTTTCCGGAACGCGGACGATGCGACATTCGATACGGCAATGAATGGTGCATTCCTTCAGCGTTTTCCGGCCAATACAACATTATTGATGGAAGGAGATTCAGTCGATTTCCTCTACATCCTGCTGGAAGGCTCCGTTGAACTGGGCGCCGGCTGGAAGTCCAAGGACACAACGCTCGCCATCCTCCGGCCGGTCTCGACGTTCATTCTTGCGGCCGTGGTGCTCGAGTCCGATGCTCTGATGAGCGCTGTCACACTGGAGCGCTCGGAAATCCTTATGGTGCCGGGCGATTCGCTTCGGCGCGGCATGAAAGAAAATGCGGTTTTCGGATTCGCGGTTTCTGAGGAACTCGCAGGTTGCTACCGCGGACTGGTCCGGTCGATCAAAAATCACAAACTGCGCGATTCCACAGAGCGCCTTGCCAATTACCTTCTCACGCAACGGGCTCGGCAGGGTGGCCAGGACGAAATTGTGCTCCCGCATGAAAAACGGGTTCTCGCAGCCCTTCTCGGCATGACACCGGAAAACCTGTCCCGCGCCTTTTCGAAACTGTCCGATAAAGGGGTCAGCGTGGACGGGGCCCGGGTCGCATTCAGCAATGTCACCGTTCTTGAACGTCTGGCACGCCCAAGCCCCCTGATCGACAACCACTATGCGCAGGACCGCAACACACTCGGCAAGGCATATACCGAACGCCAGCAAGGTGTGCTCGACCAGAGCTAGATCAGCCACCCATCTGGGCCAGATTTCTGATGTCACCAGGGTCTGCATTGTGCAACCCATGCGCGGCGGGTTTGAAAGCCAGGGCGTCAACGATGCGGTCTTTGAGCATTCCGATCTGATCGTCAGAACAAAGCAGGTCGCGCAATGGGCGTCCGCCTTGCCCGAACAGGCAAAGCCTTAACTGCCCACGCGCAGTCACACGCAGGCGGTTGCAACCATCGCAAAAGCCCGGCGCATAAGGCGCGATAAGACCGATACGGCCAACATAATCTGCATGCCTGAACTCGACCGCTGGGCCATCATCCGCACCCCGCTCTGCCGGCACCCAGCCTTTTGCCTCCAGCCACTGCCGCAACACCTGCCCACTGACGTGCTGAGCGTCGAAGAACGCTTTGTTGTCGCCAGTCCGCATCAGTTCGATAAAGCGCACAGAAATCGCACGCTCACGGACGAAATTAGTCCAGGACGAAAAATCTTCGTCCAGCCCGTCGCGCAGCAGGACCGCGTTTACCTTCACGGCATTGAGCGGAAGCGCCTGGGCCCGCTCCAGCCCGGCCAGGACATCATGAAGGCGGTCGTGACCGGTGATACGATGGAAAGCCTCCCGGTCCAGGGCATCCATGCTGACATTGAGATTGGTCAATCCGGCATCGACCCACTCATCCACATGACGCGACAAATTCCATCCATTCGTTGTCAGGGCGACCTTGTCGATTCCCGGCTGCGCTGAAACACATGCAATCAATCGGGCAAGGTCCTTGCGGACTGTTGGCTCTCCGCCTGTCAGTCGCACCTTGCGGATCCCCAGCTGCGCAAACGCCCGCACGAGCCGGTCCACTTCCTCAGGCGCCAGAAAATCCATTGGTCCGGATTTGCGATAGCCATCGGGCAGGCAATAGGTGCAGCGGAAATTGCAGACTTCAGTGACCGATAGCCGCAAATAGCGGAACCTGCGCCCAAACGTATCCGCCACGGCAGCGCCGTGATTAGTCATCGCATGGCTCCTTTCCAAGCACGGGAGGCGACAGGGTTTCCCCTGTCACCCTTCGGCCGGACCGCCATGGCGCTTGGGGGAAAGGCGCGCTTTAGGCGAGACGGCTCGGAGCGAATATGTGTCAGCTTATGCCCAACGGGCCTGCCCGTCTTTGATGTGCGCGCCGCCGACGATTGATTGGGGTCAAGTCCCTGGCATCAACCGGTCAAGAGCCGCGTCCTGGCCTCGGCGCCAACAATCTCGGGCCATAGATGATGGCAAAGAGCGCAAAGGCCCCCGACCAGAGAGCGCTGGCCACATGATTGACGTGCATCTGGCCCGGCGCCTCAAGAAATGGGGCTGCGACACGCGCGAATGCGCCCGAGTTCACGAGGATATAGATCAGCACGGTTCCCCATCCCGCTTTAAGCATGTGCCCCGTGTGGCCAAGACTTGCGCGTGTCATGACGGCGAGGGTCATCACCCCGATTGCCCCTGCTCCAACTGCGTGAATACCTGAAACACGCGGAATCAAGGCTGGAATCAGGCCGCTCAGACCGAGCAGAAGAAGCGCCAGCGCCGCCCATACGTAGCCAACATGCAAAATGGTGACGAGCGGTTCAGAAAACGTGCGCAGCACCTGCCACCGCGCAACACGAACCAAATTCAGAAGGCCCGCGCCAACAAGCAGCCCGGAGGCGGCCGAGGAATCGGCAAACACCGCCCACGCCACCAGTGCGGCAAGAGACATGGTCAGAGTGGCCCCGTCATATCGCCCGAAAGGCACTGGCATCGCGCCGCCCCTCTTGCCAAGCCAGTTGCGCGTAAAACTGGGCGTAATTCTTCCGCCAATGACCAGGATCAGGAATATCAGCGCCGCAAGCCCCGTCCGAATTGCAACTTGCGGCAGGACGCCGACTGTGACGATCATCCAGTGAAAGACAATGTTGGCGATGGCCAGCACACTGACCGCCCCTGCGACCTTCAGATTACGAGTATTCTTGCCCGCGATGACCTCCCGCCAGACGAGGCATGCAAAGGCGAACAGGAACGCGCTTTCAATGGCACCCGGCAGCCAGACAGGGCCCGGCTGGAACAACATGGCCGCTCGCCCTGCGATCCAGAGTGCCACAAGGGCCATAAGGGGGGAGCCGCAAACGGGCAGACGTCCCGTCCAGTTTGGGACTGCAGTGAGCAGGAAGCCCGCCACGATGGCCGAACCGTAGCCGAAGACCATCTCATGGATATGGAAGATGAGCCCCGTCTCCACAGGCAGCACGCCGGGTCCGACCGTATAAGTGACGATCCAGAGCGGCACGGCAATTGCCGCCCAGATCGCCCCAAGCAGGAAGAAGGGCCGAAGGCCAAGACTGAACAGGGCTGGTCCCCTGTAGGCACGTATTCGTTCAGCACTCGAAACCATGGCTCCCGTCTTTCCTGTTTCCTAACCGCACTTGGAATGACCGCAATCAAGACAGGTATCACACCCTTCCTTGCGGATCAGTGCCTTGTGACCGCACTTCGGACAACACGCCGCATCTGAACGGCTGGTCGATGTGATGTCGGTGTTTCCAGGAGCACCGAGATGTTCGGCCACAATCCGCCCGATGGCAGCGGGCAATGAAGGAACGTATCGACCGTCCATGAACGCACCGCCCTGAGGGTCAAACACCGCCTGGAGCTCTTCTGCAACAAAACTGACGTCGCCGCCGCGCCGGAAGACAGCCGAGATCATCCGTGTCAGCGCCAAAGTCCAGGCATAATGGTCCATGTTCTTTGAATTGACGAAGATCTCGAAAGGGTGCGTCCCCTGTCCCTCGTCGGCATCATTGATCGTGACATAGACAGCATGGGCGCTCGGCGGCCATTTCAGTTTATACGTCGCTCCTTCAAGCCTGCGCGCGCGCGGAACAAGCGGTACCTCGTCCGGTCCGCTTGTTTCCGGTGCAGCAGGGACCGAAAGGATCGAACCCGTGATCGCGTTCGGGCGGTAGGTTGTCAGTCCCTTGCACCCAAGCTTGTAGCCGTCCCGGTAAACCCCCTTGAATTCCTCGAAACCGATATCGGACGGACAATTCACCGTCTTCGAGATCGAGCTGTCTATGAAACGCTGTGCGCATGCCTGCATCCGCAGATGGTCCTGTGGCGTCAGGGTCTGAGCACTGACAAATAGGTCCTCTGGCGGCATGACATCCCCGTGAAGACGCTGCCAGACCCGAAGCGCATAGTCTGTAACAGGCTCTTCGAGACTGGAACCATTCGCCTGACGCACTTTCCGGGAGTAGGAGAATGCAAAGACAGGCTCCACACCAGAAGAGACATTGTCGGCGAGCAAGGACGTCGTACCCGTCGGGGCAATTGAAGTCAGGCAGCCATTGCGCAAGCCATGTGTCGCGATCAGCGTACGCGTATCTTCATCGAGTTCCCTGAGATTGGGGCGTTCCAGAATCGCCTTGTCATAAAGGGGATAAGGCCCCTTCTCCGCCGAAAGGCCAGCCGAGGCCCGATACGCCGCACGCTTGATTGTGGCCATCCACCGTTCAGTCAATGAAACTGCGGCGTCGGATCCGTATGCGGCACCGCAGAAGATCAGTGCATCTGCCAGTCCCGTGATCCCGAGACCGATCCGGCGCTTGGCTCGGGCCTCTTCTGCCTGAGCCTCGAGCGGAAAGCGGGAAATGTCGATGACGTTATCAAGAAAGCGAATTGCGGTTTCGGTCAGCGTTTCAAGTTCAGCCTCGTCGATCCCCGCCTCCATTTCGAAGGGGAACCTGACCAATTGAGCCAGATTGATCGAGCCGAGGAGGCAAGCGCCATATGGCGGCAGCATCTGCTCGCCGCAGGGATTGGACGCCGAAATTGTTTCGATATCTGCCAGGTTGTTCAGCGCATTGACGCGGTCGATGAAGATTACGCCGGGTTCTGCGGCATCATATGTTGCCTGCATCAGCCGGTCCCAGAGCTCACTCGCCGGAATAGTGCGATAGGGCTGCCCGTCAAAAGTGAGCACCCAGTCCTTCCCGGCTTCCAGCGCGTCCATGAAAGCGTCCGTCACCAGCACGGAAAGGTTGAAGTTGCGCAACCGCGCCCCATCACGTTTGGCATCGATGAAGGCTTCGATGTCGGGATGGTCTATCCGAAGACAGCCCATCATCGCCCCGCGCCGTTGGCCGGCCGACATGATGGTCCGGCACATCGCATCCCAGGTGTCCATGAAGGAGAGTGGCCCGGAGGCCTGTGCGCCTACGCCCATGACCGGAGCCCCTGAAGGACGGATCGTGGAAAAATCCATACCGACCCCGCCCCCCTGCTGCATGGTTATTGCGGCTTCCCGGAGATGGTCAAAAATGCCCGGCAAGCTGTCGGGAACCGTCCCCATGACGAAACAATTGAACAGGGTCACATTTCGTGCCGTACCAGCTCCGGCAAGGATCCGCCCGGCCGGAATGAAACGGAAGTCGGTCAGCGCTTCGCGGAACCGGGCGCGCCAGACCTTGCGGTTCTTTGGCTTTTCAGCCTTGGCCACAGCGTCTGCAACACGGTCGAGCGTGGCGGCAAGGTCGGCGTCTTCGCTGGCCTCTGAGCGGAAGCGATACTTCTTGTCCCAGATTTCTTCAGCGAGCGGCGTGTCGAAGGGCATGGCAATCATCCTTGTCGTTTGTGTTCGGAAGGACGGTCAGGTTCTGTGATTCGGTGCGGCATGGCGCAGGCTGCGCAGCGCTCCAGGGTGTTCCAACATCTGCCGCATCCGGGTTTGACAAGGATCAATTGGCGGCACTTCACGAAGCCCCCCCAGATGCAGCGCGGGTATCAGTCGCCAAACCGAAATAATCCCGACAGACACTAATCTTGCCATCACGCATTTTGAAGATACCGCAACAGGGCAGGACTATGGCACGATCACCAGGATTCGTACGGTCCAGCCGGTCGACCACCACGACATCTCCAGCGCTGACCAGGGCCAGGACGCTTCACTCGGTTCCTGTCCAGACACTGATGAAATTCGAGATGAAGTCTTTCGGGGCCGTATGTCCCCTGACCGGCTATAACGGCATATTGTGGTAGACGCCATCTTCCGGAAAGTAGCTGACGCATTCACCCACATCGAGCCGCGATCAGGCGGCGATGAAGTTCCGTAGCGTCCTCTCATTCCCTGTCGTCGGAATCTCCATGTTTTGGAACTCTCAGAACACCATGAACGTGACCATTGCACCGGCTGGCTCGGCTCCGGCGCCCGGCCGTCTTCGAATGAGCGCATCAGAAACGGCCAGTGACCTCTGGCTGCTGGAGTCCTGCGAATCTGCCAGGATGAGTCCATGCTCGGCCTGTCGCGCACGCAGGAAGGTTTCACGATCGCCACACGCCGGGAGCGGATCAGCGCAAATGCCTTGCTTGAACGTCACGGCTTTCGCCACGTCACCGCCGCCAAGCCCCTGAAGGAGTGGCGCGAGGAACAATCGCGCGGTTACGAGCGCCGAAGTCGGATTTCCCGGCAGCCCCATCACGAGCCGCTCGCCCACATGGGCCAGCCAGACAGGCTTGCCCGGCTTGATCGCAACCTTCGGGAACACATAATCAGGAGCCGAGGCAAATACGGAACGGGAAAAATCGCGTTCTCCGACAGACGCGCCGCCGATCATGATCACAAGGTCGGCCTCCTCCAGCGCGCGCGCGGCAGCTTTTGCCATGACTTCCGGCTCGTCCGGCAAGCGTTCACGGCGGACCAAAAGACCACCCTGCTCGCTCACAAAGGCGGCAATGCCAGGCGAAACGCTCTCCGGAATCGCGCCCGCGCGGGCTTGCGCCTCTCCCGGGGCAGCGAGTTCATCGCCCGTGGCGAGGATGACAACACGCGGTCGGCGATACACGCACAGTTCCGCCTGATCCGCTGCTGCTGCCGTCGTCAGCGCCCGCCAGTCCAGCTTCACACCCGCCGGGACAAGCACATCTCCAGCCTGGAAATCCGACCCGGCTGTCCGAATGTTCCGGCCGTCTCCGTGAGGGCGGACAAAGGTCACACTTCCAGCGTCTCGCTCGGTATTCTCCTGAATGATGACGCGATCTGCCCCTTCAGGCACCGGAGCGCCGGTAAAAATACGGAACGCGGCGCCCTCCGGCAGAACCTGCCCGGGCGGGGCACCCGCGGCACTCTCTCCTGCAACGGGCAGACTGAACGGAAGATCCCCGAGATCGCGCTCCCGCACGGCATATCCATCCATCGCGGATACATTTGTGCGCGGCATGCCAAAGCGGGCAAAGACCGGCTCCGCCAAAACCTGCCCCGACGCCTGCCCGAAAGGCACACGCTCGGAACCCAGCGGATGTGCAGCCGCTTTGACCCCGGCCAGGGCCTCCTCAAATCCAATCATGAGACTGTGCTTCCCGAAGCCCAGCCACCAGACTTTCCGCCACTCTTCTCATCCAGGCGGATCGTCTGGATGACGATCCCCTTATCGACCGCTTTCAGCATGTCATAGAGTGTCAACGCTGCGACACTGACTGCCGTCAGTGCCTCCATCTCGACTCCAGTTTGCCCGGTCAGGCGCGCCTCAGCTGTCAGCCGGAACCCCGGCAGGTCATTGTCCATTTCAATGATGACTGCGACCTTGCTGAGCGCGAGCGGATGGCAAAGCGGGATCAGCTCATGCGTACGCTTCGCTGCCATGATGCCCGCAAGTTCGGCGGTTGTGATCACCGCGCCCTTGGGCGTACGCCCCTCTCGAACCATTGCGAGCGTTGCCGTCTGACACTGCACGCATCCGCTCGCGACAGCACGGCGTACGCTTGCAGCCTTGTTGCCGACATCCACCATTTGCACCCGGCCTTCCGCGTCAAGGTGGGTCAGTTCGGTCATGGGCAGATCCCCCGATACCGTTCGATCTGCCCGACCAGCGAACACGGCCTGAACCGGCTGTCCAACTCCAGTGCGAACACATTGTCCCAGGCATCCCGGCAGGCACCTGTGGAGCCTGGCACACAAAAGATGAAAGTCTCCCCTGCCTGTCCGGCAAAAGCACGCGACTGCAGTGTGGATACCCCGACCGTACCAAGGCTGACCTGATGAAAAACAATCGAGAAGCCGTCCATTTCGCGCCGGAAAAGAGGCCGGATGGCTTCCGGGGTCACATCCCGGGGGGAGAAGCCGGTTCCGCCGGTCGTCAGCACCACATCGATCCCCGGATCGGCGATCCATCGCGTGACGACTGCACGGATTTCGGAGACCTCGTCTTTCACAATGGAGCGGTCAACAAGGGTGTGACCGGCCGCTTTTGCACGCTCGATCAATAGCCCGCCGGACGTGTCGGTCTCTTCGGTGCGCGAATCTGACACCGTCAGTACGGCAATGTTCAACGGGTAAAATTCAAGGCTTTCATCAATGCCCGGCTTTTTCTTCATTCCATCTCTCCCGGTCTTCGGTGTCATTTTGTGTAGGTTCGATCCAACGCTCACCGAACGGCCCCTGTTCGCGCTTCCAGAACACGGCCTCGGTTTTCAATCGGTCCATCAGATAGTCGGCACACTGGAACGCAGCCCGGCGATGATCGCTCGCCACGCCGACTAGTACGATAATCTCGCCGGGCGCCATGGCTCCGGCCCGGTGAACCACCGAAAGCGCACATATATCGAACCGTGCCGCACCGTCCCTCGCAATTCTTTCGAGCGAAGACACAGTCATACGCGGATGATGGTCCAGAATCAGCCGGTCCAGCGGCTCGCCCTGCTTGGTGACCGGACGCACAACACCCTCAAAGGAAACCAGTGCGCCATGTCCACCCCCGCGTTCACGCAGCTCCTGCAACCACGCGGCAGAATCTATCCTTGTGAAGGCAAGTTCGGAACGAACCATGGTTTCTGTCGGCGCGTCATTCATGCGTGGTTCCCCCAATACAATGCGCCATGGGCGCCCAGAACCGATGCCATCACAGTAACCAGGCTGAGTGCCAGCAGGACAAGATGACCGCGCCAGACCAGCTTCATCGTCTCTATGGGCCTGCGCCGCCCCTGTTCGGCAAACCAGCGATGCAGGAGAAGCGGTTCGAGTACAAACAGAACCAGTGTAAATACGAGCCAGACCGCGACCATGGAATGCATCCACCAGAAGGCGGGATCAAGAAAACGGCTCCATGCCGCGAGGCGGTGGGTCATGTAAAAGCCGGACAGCCCGGCAAGTGTCACGGAGATCTTCGCCTGCCAGGAAAACGCGCCTTCAATCTTTTCGAACAGTAGCGCCCTCTCCTCGGGCGCCGCCAGCTTTCGTACACCCGGCAGAAGGACCAGTGTCACGAAGGATACGCCACCAATCCAGTGGACAATCGCGGTAACATGTATCGCGCGGGCGAGGGTCAGATCATCCATGAGGTGTCTCAGCCGCCCGAAACGGGGCTCATGAACTCAACCGTATCAGCCGGATACACCATATGTGTATCAAGAACGATTTCGTCATTTACGGCAGCGCGCACGGTTCGCTCAAGGATCGCTTCGGATTCATAGCGCGCTGCAAGGAGACGACGCAGCGTCGTAACGCTTACGCCCTTCTCTGGAACAGAGATTTCTGCCGGGCCACCAAATGGTCTTTCAATCTGTCCGTAAAATGCAATTTTCATGACTTCCTCCGATACATGGTTCAGGCGGGCGAACGGGCATTGGCGCGGTGTGACTGCAAATCGCCCTGAACGAATCCCTGCAGAATGGTTTGGTGAAGATCCTCCAAGTCAGCGAACCTCGGCGACGAACTCATGACCGGCCGTTCCATGATAGAATCCATTACTGAAAGGCGCCGCGCCGCAAAGGTCCCGCAATGACGCGCCTGCCTCTTGCCCTGGCATTGCGCCATCGAGGACAGCCCGGAACACCTGCGCCACCGCCACCATATCGGTCGCTTGCGGCATGAGCCGGAGATGCGACACGCCATCTGCCACGAGCCGCCCGGTTTCGGCCAGCAGGCAGACATAGCTCTCTGACTGGGTCTGAATGCCATTCACCCTCAGGACTGGTTTTCCGTCCACTGTACTCAATGGCATGCCTTCCGCATCAAGCTCGCAAACAAACTGGCAATTGTCCTTGGTGCGACCATGCGCACGCGCGTGATAGCACCGTGCCGACACCGCAAGCGAGGCGCGGCCGAACACTTGAACTTCAACACCAAGTCCCAGTTCACGAGCCGCCTGCGCTGCAACGCGGATGGACTGGGCAGGCATTTCAGTGGGCAGACAGACATGTCTCGCCCCCCTCCCGGCCATCCAGGTGATCGCCGCCTCATTGTAAGCGTTCATGAACGGCCCGATACGGTGTGGACGCTTGTCCCGTGCGAGCAAGCCTGCCGCATTGTTGATTTCAATTTCGTGACTTTCCAGCGCCACCAATTCCTCAGTCGCCTTGCGCTCACGCTTCAACATGACCTCTGCGAGCGAAGAGAGTATGACCTTCTTGCCGCCTCGCTCCAGGCGTTCGATCGTATCCGGCAGGTCAGGCTCGTGAAAAGGCGCGCGCTTGGAACAGACCACCTCTCCAAGATAGACCTCATCCAGCGGCGCCTCATCGGCAATGCGTGCATAGAAATCACGGCGCGTTTCGGCAGACCAGTGATAAGCGATCGGGCCGAGTGTCAGTTTCGCCATGCTGCTCACCGCCATTTCTTTGTTGCGAATGCGCCCTGGGTCTGTTTTTGACCTTCCGTCAAAGCCACGAGGTCGGTGATGTTCGCAGGCCGTCCCGCACGGATATCATCCACCGCAGCGCGGAAGGCAGATACGACACTACGCACATAACTCTTCGATCTCTGCCGGCCTTCTATCTTGAATGCATGCACGCCTGCATCGATCAATTCGGGCAGGAGCCGCGCAAGATTGAGGCTGACCGGTTCCTCGAAGGCATAATAGGCATCGGAGCGGTGTGGTACCGTATACCGACCTTTGCAGATTGTCGGGTACCCGGCCTTTTCACCGCAGCCGAAACAATCAATCGCAAATCCTGCTAGCCTGGATGACATCGTCCCATCGTCGTGGCGAACAAATTCCACATCGGAGGCCGGCGAGCAGACCCCATCCATATTTGTCGATTGTCCGGTCAGATAATTGGTGAGGCTGCACCTTCCCTCAACCATCAGGCCGTGATTTCCGAAGATGAATGTCTCGATCTCGCAGGGGATCTCTTTGCGAATGGACCGGATCTCGGGAATTGTCAGAATACGGGGAAGCACGACCCGCTTCACTCCGAAATTCTCACAATAATAGCGGATCGCCTCCGGGCTCGAAGCGGCTGCCTGCACGGAAAGATGTATTCTTATATCTGGATATGTACGTGCAATATAATCAGCCACCCCCATGTCGGCGACAATGAAAGCATCAACCCCCAACCGTGCGCCGGTATCGGCCGCAGCTCTCCACAGATCCACCTTTCCTGCCGGCGGATATGTGTTGAGTGCCAGAAGTACTTTCGAAGCTTTTGAGTGGGCATGAGCCACCGCGCCGGCCAGTTCGTCAGGCGTGAAGTTCAGGCCTGGAAAGTTTCGCGCGTTCGTGGCGTTCTGGAAGCCGCAGTAGACTGCGTCTGCGCCTGCATCCACGGCGGTGCGCAATGCTGCAGGTGTCCCTGCAGGACAGATCAGTTCACCGGGACTCATGCCTGCTGAAATCCTTCTGCTTCGCTTTTGTAAGCCCGCCTCAGCCGAGCCAGGATCGCCCGGCCCGGCGCGCCCAGAATTCCAGCTGCTTCTTCTGCGATCGACCCTTCAACATCATCGAGTGCATTTCGGAGCCGCACCACGGCTTCGGTGTCACCGGAGACTTCCAGATCGCGAGAGAAGAACGCGGCGTCACCATCCCGCTGGGAGTCCACGAGTTCAAGCAGCAGCATGAAGCGGCCCCGGATCATGGCTTGAGCATGGGGGGTGCTGTCACGCGGAACGGCCCTGAAAGCGGGAGCCTCTGGATCGGGACACAAATGGAGCGCGAACGGCAATTCGACCGGGTCGATCAGGAAAGCGCTTTTTTTGTATATCCCAAGCCGCGCGAAGACAGACGGGTGTCTGTCGCCGATCCGCCGGACAACACGCGAAAGAAGCGGTTGGACGAGCACGCACGATAAACGCGAACCCGCGCCGCGGACGATTTTCGCCCCCTTTGGATCAAGACCGGCTCTCCAGTGCATGGTCGACTCTTTCACTCTATTCCCGCTGGATCTCCACCTTCAGAAATAGTGTTTAGGACTCAAGGGCCTTGGAACGCATGACATTGATCAGGCCAGGTGCAGGTATTTTCAGACTGAGTGGGCAATTTATTTCGCATGAAGCGACTGAAGGCACATCCAGCATTCAGCTCTTGCCTGAATAATCGAAGCGCCCGGTGGTATGCCCCTGCTCCTGATCACCGCCTTCCTGATCACGGCCCGTCTTTACGCAAGTGCCGGTTTTGGCGGTGGCTCCCGGCCCAACGCATTGCTGGTCCTTGCGGCGCATTTGGCCTGCGCTCGGGCCGGGTCGGTATTGGCGGCATTATCTTCCCAGCTCCGGCTTCCTGTTTCATGCGTTGGGGGCACCGCGCCAGTTTGCGGCGGCAAGTCATCCGGTCTCTGTCGGTTCATGCACTGCCCGATCACCATTCCGGCAATGATCACATTCGAAAGAGCATCCGACTTCCCGGACCGACCAGACTGGATCAGCGCAGGCGAAACGGATCCCCAGCCAATCCTTGGAAATGACATCCTGTGGGATATGGAGGGCTGCTGTAGCTGCGCAATTGTCCATCCTCCCGCCACCTTGTTGCATCCGGATACTTGTCTCCCATACCAGACTTGCAGCGGCTCAGGTTTCGGAAGAGAGACCTCCCCCTCCCGTGCTCATACCGGCACATTGAGGCCTGAAACGACATCATGACCTACACCACGGCCCGATGCCTTCGATGAATATGCGCGGCGCAGAAACTCTATCGCACCGCCAAATGAACTCGGGAAAGTGCCCGGTCCTCCACCAGACTGACATTCGAGGGCAATCCCGCACAGAAGCGCGCGGATCGTTGCTGCAGCACTCCCGATATCGGTTTCGGAGCGAAGGGAACCATCTTCGCTCGCCTGGTTCAATAATGCAGTAATTTCGTCCAGAAAAACCTGTCTCGCCGCCACCACTGCCGTCTCGAGATCCGGCATGGACGGAAGTGGTCCGGACGCGATCCGGAAGAAAGCCCTCATCTTTTCCTGATGCGTGAGCGCATCGAGATGCAGGCGGCAATGCGCAACCAGCCGGTCGACCCCGTCGCCTACGCGCGTATGCACCGACCGGGCAAACCGGGCCCGCTCGGCGGACACATGCCTGACGGCCGCCACAAGTAGTCCCTCCTTCGAGCCAAACCGCTGATAGGTTTGCCCCCGGCTATACCCAGCACGTCTTCCGACGTCCTCACATGTCAGCGCCGTAAGTCCATTTTCCGAAATGATCCGGCAGGCCGCCGTCAGAAGCTTGCGATCTGCCGTTGCGCGCCGCTCCGCCTGGGATTTTCTGACCACATACATACCGGTCCTCTCCGAGACATCATTCCTTGTGCACAGGATGGCACCCCACCCGGAACACGCCTGGCGAAAACCACAAGTCGCCGCCAAACCGGAACAAGCCGGCAATATGAAACTCCGGCAATGGATACCGATGAGCAATCGCGCACTTGTCGCTCGCGACTCGATCCCTGTTCCTTGTACAGATTTTAAAGCTACTTCTATCTTCCCGGTTTCGCACTATGCAAAAATGACGCATCCGTCATTTTCCGTATATGGCGCCTACCCGCCAGATGGTACGCATGTCTGGACCAAGACCTGCGTGCACAGACTTGCAGGCTGGTGCTGCATAGGGAGGAAAACCAAATGAAAGTACGTCTCGTTGATGGCCCGCCAACACAGTCTCGCACGTTCGAGGATCCAGGAGAACTCGCGGACAAGCTGACCCCCGCAGATGTCGAAATCGTCCGGGAAATCTTCAACACGCCGCTGACGGGTTCCTACAATTGGGATTATGAAAGCGCGAACGTCAAAATCCGGCGGCTCTATGAGCTCGGCAAACGGTTCAACTGGAATGCTGAACTGGACGTCGACTGGGATGTGTATTTCGACAAGTCGGAAGGTCCCTCGCAAGCAGGCCTGAACCCATTCCACGATCACCCGATCTATCTCGCCATGAGCGAGGAGAAGCGCAACGAATATGCCTGGCGCTCGCTGGCACAGGTGCTGTCGCAGTTCCTGCATGGCGAACAGGGTGCAATGATGGTCGCTTCGCAGCTCGTCTCCTGCGCGCCGACCTACGACGCCAAGCTCTATGCCGCCTCGCAGACCTTCGATGAGGCGCGCCATGTGGAAGTGTTCAACAAATACCTGCGTACGCGCTGCAATGTCGAATACCCGGTAAATCCCAGCCTCAAATTGCTGCTGGACAAGATCCTGACCGACCCGCGCTGGGATCTGAAATTCATCGGCATGCAGGTTTTGATCGAGGGGCTGGCACTCGCCGCCTTCCAGACGATGTCGCAGACAACGCGCGACCCGCTGCTGCGCCAGATCCTGCATCTGGTCATGCGCGACGAGGGCCGGCATGTCGCCTTCGGGGTCAATTACCTGGAAGACTGGATCAAGGCGCTGAGCGAAGAGGAAATCGAGGAACGCGCCCAGTTCGCCTATGAGGCCTGCGCCATCATGCGCGAACGCCTGTTCTCAACCGTGGTGGAAGAGGAATTCGGTTTCGACCGCGAGGAAGCCCGCCGCCTATCCATCGATTCTTCCGGAGGGCAAGCCTTCAGGAACTTCCTCTTTGAACGGATGATCCCGAACCTGAAACGCGTTGGCCTGCTGACCGAAAGCGTGAAGCCGAAATTCGAGGCGCTCGGCGTGTTGCAGTATGAGAATGCAGCAACCGATGCGGAGATAGACTGGGCAGCCCTGGAGCGGCCCCTTGAGACAGGACAGATCGATCTTGCTGCAGCGGAATAGCCGCATCTGTCCTTCAGGAGCGCCGGTCTGCTTCCCCCCAAGAGAGGACCGGTGCTCCTCCCCATCCTGCAGGAAGCGAGCAATCGCGTTGAAAAGGGAAATTCCGAATTTTAATGAGAGAATTGCTCCGTCACGACGCAGCAGGAACTCATTCAAGTGTTGGATAAGCTTCAGGGAGACGGCCCGGCGCCTGTCGCCTGAGCGGTTTCCGCCCGCCCCATGCACGGTCTTGAAATGATGGACACTCACACACCGGCAACCACATCAGACGAGACGAGGTCACAATTTTCCGGCTTCACTTCAATATTCTGACGCTCGCATGGACAGTGTCGAGGAACCGCAACTGACCACCTTCGAGGGTATGCCGATCATGGTCCGCCGGTCTCGCCCCCGGTCCGTGAAATATGAATTTCCTGCCCGGAGCGGCGGTATTGGATCGGCAGGTAGAGTTCCAGGCTCTGGACAAATTCTTCCTGTTTGCCTGCCGGGAATGTGCCGCTGATCCGTTCCGATGCGAGGGATGCGTCGTCGATCCGAAGCTGGGTTGTGGAATAGCGGTTCATTTCGGCGATGGCTTCGGCAAGCGTTACATTGTCGAACTGGAGGAGGCCTTCGCGCCATTTGCCGGCCATTGTGGGGTCGATGGTGGAGAGGATGGGGTCAGCGCCCGGTTTCATGTCGAGCCGGTCGCCGGGCTTGAGGACGATGCCCTCCTGCAGGGTCTTTGCGGGCATCGCGCCCGCCTTCCCTTTGCTATCTTCCGTCCGGCTCGGGCTGACGCGGACCGAACCCTGGATCAAGATGACGGAAATGGTGTCCTGATCGGCACGCACGTTGAACGCCGTCCCGAGCGCACGCGTGATTGTGCCGCCCGCTTCGACCAGGAAGGGGCGGTCGGAATGTTCGACCTCGAACAGGGCTTCGCCTTCAGTGAGGTGGATCAGGCGCTCTGCTTTGGAATAGCTGACGGTGAGCGTCGTGTTCGTGTTGAGCGTGAGGACGGATCCGTCTTCCAGGGTGACGGTTTCCTGCTCGCCGATGGCGGTCGCATAGGTCAGCGGTGCGGGGCCGGGTTTGGGGGACTGGAGTGTGAGCGTAGCTGCGCCGATGATGAATGCCGCGGCTGCGGCGGCCAGGGCCAGGAGGACAGGTTTGCGGTCCCTGCCCGGGTTTTTTGTTTCGGAATTGTTCAGACTGGTCCGGTCGATGATGCCGATCGCGGATTCGATCTCGTGATAGGCCCTGGCATTGGCGGGGTCCATTTCCCATTCGAGGAAGGCCTCCCAGGTGTCGGGGCTGACGTCCGGGTCCTGCAGCTCTGTGTACCAGAGCGCGGCGGTCTCCCGCCGCCTGACCTCGTCCGTTTGGTCCGTCATCGCCTTGCTCACTGACCCTTTGCCAGAGACCGCTTTGCAGCTCCGGAGAGGTTTTCGGCGATCTCGGCAATCGCCTCTGCGATGTCCGTTTTGACGGTTGTGGGAGAGACTGACAAGCGCCGGGCGATCTCGTCATAGGTCAGGCCCTCATAGCGGTGGAGGCGAAGGGCGTCCCGCTTGCGGGGTTTCATGGCGGCGATGGTTTGCTCGGCGATGTCGAGCCGTTCCCTGTCCATGACCATTTGCTCCGGGGTTGGTGTGCGCTGGCAGGCGAGCCGGTCTCCCAGCGCGCCGATCTCTTCCGACTGCCGGGACTGCCGGATGCGGCCGGATTTGAGGTAATTGACACTGAGATTGCGCACCGTGGTGAAGAGGAGCGCGCGGAGGTCCTCTGCCGGCTTGTCGGCATAGGCGCGGCGGACGGAGACGAAGGCGTCCTGGACGAGGTCTTCGGCATCGGACGGATTGGAGATCCGGGCGCGGCAGAAACGGACGAGCTGGTCGTATTGGTGGCGAAAGATGTGGTTGAGGGGGTCTGGGTTGCGGAGGGGGATGGGATTGGGTGGGGAGGAGTCGATGGAACTTCCGGACTTGCGGAAGAGGCTGGAGGGTTCTGATTCAGACCGGAGCTGTTCTCGCCAGTCGCGATCGTTCGAAGCGGACTTCGAGGATGGTTGGATGGAGAGTGGCTGAGTCTGATCTGGCAATTTGAACATTCTCTTGTTGGGGGCGTTGCCTACCCGGCAGCCGCTCCCATGCTTCGCACCTGGCACGGGCGACCCGTGGCATTTGATTCGTTGTAGACTTTAAGTTTTTTCGATATTTCGCTGCCAACTTTAAGTGGAGTTCAATTCGCAGTCAAAACATAAAGTCCACTTTATGGTGTTTTGGTTAGCTAAAGTGAACTTGGGGCATGACCAATGCCCAAAGGGAACAGATCGCGGCGGCAATTAGGGCCGCACGTCGCTCGAAAGGCCTCACTCAAGAGGCATTGGCAGATCGCATCAACAGAACGCCGGCTAGTTTGAGCAACCTCGAACGAGCACAAGCGATTCCATCATTGGAAACGCTATTGTTGATTGCTGAAGCTCTTAGCGTCCCGGTCACAGATTTCCTGGAATTTGCTTCCATCGGACGCAAGTCACGATCCCGAATCCGCGAAGAGTCCGAAATCATCGACCTGATCCGTTCTTTGTCCGCAGAACAGCTACGAATAGCTCGAATGCAAATTGAAGCACTCAAGTCGCTGAAGAAATAATCGAGCACTCTCCGTACTGATTAGGGGAGTTTTCTTCCAGCCCGATCTAGCCGTCCAAACCATAGTCAGAGGCCTCTATTCCTGCTGTGACATCGCCTTGAGGACCCGCGCCATCTGACGGAGGGTTTCCCTGGAGCTGGCGCGGTCGATCCACATCTGGCATTCGCGGCGGGCAGTTTCGAGGGGGGTCTTTTTTGCTCTCTTCAGGTTACGGGTGCCGACGAAGAGGTCCTCGATACCGATATTCAGGACTTCGCTGATGGCGAGGACCATGGAGGCGCTGATGCGGCTCTCTCCTGTCTCGTATTTCTGGATCTGCTGTTGGCTGACGCCCAGCTGGTCGCCTAGCTCGTTCAACGTCATGTGCATGTCATTTCGGTAGCGCCGGACATTGCGTCCGACCTGCTTGTCGACCTCGGTCGGTGACCTTGAGCTTTTCCGGGGCACTGTCTGTCGCCTCTTCGTCATTCCTCCACCTCTTTTTGACACAAGTATTGCCAACAAGTTGAAAACAAGGATAGAGGCGGAATCGTCGGAAATTGGCTCCTGATCCGGCTTACGGGTGCGGAGGGTCTTTTTGGCTCGGGTCAGCAGGGCTCTCCCTTGGCATGGCTTACTTTCTCTTTTTGGTTGTTTTTGGAATCCATCTTGCAGGGAGTTCTGCAGGGGGGATGAAGCCATGTCGAACTGCCCTGTTTTGTTACAATCTGTGCTCGACCGGTACGATTATACGCGGACCTTGTCCCGGAGCCGATGGGCATGGGAGTTCCTCCGGCGCAATGAGGATTTCCTGGCAGAGGCCGCGCTTCATGGGCCGGACGAGGTATCGGTCCGGACCGCCTGCCATGGCATCACCCTGGTCCGCCCGCGCACGGACCAGATGGCGGCAGAACGCTGGGGGCTCGCCTTCTTCCCGGACCCGCGCCATGACGGATTTTCAGCCAACGCCTTCTGGTCTTCGGCGCTGTTTCCGCGGCAGGTTCAGGTCCAGGTGAGCCCGGCAGGTCCGGGCGAGGCCTGCTCGATCTACGAGAGGACGGTGAAACAGTGCGAGATCGTGCATTTGGTCGACACGGCCGGGCGGGAGCACATACTGGTCAAGGGCAACGGCCATGTGGTGCAGGTTCAGTGTACGGGCATGTCGATGCTGTCTCCTGAGCCGGTCCGGCTCGGTTTCCTGATACGGGGCACGGCGAATTTCGCCTCCCGCTGGCGCATGCTGGACGAAGCGCAGCGTGTTTACGGAGCTGGTCAGGACGAACCCGTCCCGTGGAGCCGGACAAGTCTTGCCCTGCGCAATGCGCTGGTCGCGCATGATTGCCAGATCGCGGGACTGTCCGTCCGGGAGACTGCCGAGATTATTTATGGCAAGGCGCGGGTGGATGAAGCCTGGGCAGGGCCCGGCCGGTCGATGAAGGATGAGATCCGCCGGGCACGCGCCCGTGGGCGGGACCTTGTGTCAGGCGGCTACAGGGCGCTGCTGGCCTGACATGCTTCAGAACAAGTCGCCTTGCGCCGATTTGGCGATGGGACTTTTCCGGCGGTCTTCCGGGGCCATCGACCAGGCGCCTTCATCTTCATACGGAGAAAGGCAGGCTCGAAGCTCTTCCGGACTTGCGCCGGTCTGCCCCAGCCAGACGGCGAGGTTTTCTTCCTTCAGAACGGCTGGCATGCGCTGGTCCGGATCCCCGGTGACGAATCTGGAGATCCCCCTGTTGGCCGTTGTCGTGCACATGACGAATTCGGCGATCTCTCCTTCCGGGGCCTGAACCATCCGGTAAATGACCGCGATTGCCAGGCGGGATCCGTCCTTCGGGCGGATGGTCCACTGGACGGTCCTCGTGTTCCCGGTGGGCGTGACCCGGTCCGGTCTGAACGTCGGCACCTCTTCGCCTTCATTGAAACTACTGACGACGAGGACGCCGCGGCGCGCTTCGAAATGCGGTTTCCAGAGGCGCGATGTCAGCAGCTTGTCGTCACGCGCATGAATATGGTCGGGCCAGGCACGTCCCTGCCTTTGCTTCGTGAAGCCCCATCGCATGGGCGTCACGGTCCGCTGCCCTGCCTCATCGAGGTGCATGACGGGCGCAAACCGCATGGGCGTCGCCACCTCCTCTGGCGCGTTACTCGAACGCGCCGTCAGGGGTTCGGAGAAGCTGACGACCTCTGCCCAGGTGGCCATGTATGAGAACTTGCCGCACATGACCTCAAGCGTGACCCTTTTCGGGGGATTCCTCAACTATTGCGGTGTGCTCGTGCCGTACTGGCGACCGCATCGGAGCCTCTCCCCGGCCCGCTCACGCGGGGCTGTCCAGGCGGCGAGAGCCCACAGGGTCCATGTGGCATTCGACTGGCCCGGCTCGTCTCCGGTCACCGGCCCGCCCGTTTGGGCGCGCCGGCGCTCCGGGGGCTCGCCGGCCGGGGCCGCGCCGCGCGCTTCCCACTGGCCTTGCGGCCAGAGGGGTCGCGGGCGCGTGGCATCTCTATTGTGTCAGGAGGCTTTCCTTGTCGACGCCTCAGACGGGACTTTCAGCCATTTGCCGTAAACGGTCACCTGTTGGCGTTCAAACCCGAGGGATTCGTAGAATTTGGCGGCGCGGTCGTTGCCGTCGCGTACCATGAGTTCAAGTTTCGGGGCGCCGCGCGACGCAAGCCAGAGGCCCGCTTCCTCCATCAGCTCCCGGCCTGCCCCGCGCCCCTGGTGTGCCGGATCGACCGCAAGGTAATAGACCCATCCGCGATGGCCATCATGCCCTGCCATGACGCTGCCGATCAGCTGGTCTCCGGCATATCCGACAAGGATGGTCGCTTCCCGAGCGGCAACCGCCCGGTCGATATCGGCATTCGGGTCGTTCCAGGGCCGGGTCAGCCCGCAGGCCTCCCAGAGCCCGGTTAGCGCACGCCGGTCGGCTTCGCGGAAATCTCTTACATGCATCGTCATGACGGTTCGAGACTGGAAGATTCGGCTACTGCACGACGGCGATTGTGGTCCGGCATGAAGATGCCTCGATTGCCGAGGACCAGATCCGCGCCGTCGAGCGCGTGATCCGCGGGCGCGGGTTCACCTGCGTCCCTGAAAGCGTCAACGCCATCGAAGCCTGGCTGGGCACGCTGCCGGGCGAGGCCTATGCCAATGTCCGCCAGCCGCTCCTGAACACGATCAACCTTGCCCATATGGCGCCGCTGTCTTCACTCTGGGCCGGGCCGGAGCGCAATGCGCATCTCTCCGGCCCGCCGCTCCTGATGGCGCGCTCTGCCAGTTCGACGCCATTCCGTCTGGTCACGCATCAGGGCGATGTCGGCCACATGATGGTGATCGGACCAACCGGGGCCGGCAAGTCAGTTCTCCTGTCGCTTCTGGCGCTGCAGTTCCGCCGCTATGAACAAGCCCAGGTCTTCATTTTCGACAAGGGCGCATCGGCGCGCTGCGCGACGCTCGCGCTGGGCGGCACCTGGTACGACCTTGGTCTCGACGGCGACCTCGCCTTCCAACCCTTGAGAGACGTCGCTGGCGAAGCAAGGCTCGCTGCAGCGCAGGCCTGGGTGTTGGGGCTGATCGAGCAGGAAGGTGTCACGGTGACGCCGGAGGTGAAGCAGGCTGTCTGGACGGCGCTCCAGAGCCTTGGTGCAGCACCCGTCTCCCAGCGCACGCTGACGGGTCTCGCGGCCCTCCTCCAGATGCCGGACCTCCGGCAGGCGCTCGAACCCTACACGCTGGCCGGGCCCTATGGCGCGCTGCTCGATGCCGATGAAGATAACCTCGAAACCGGCGACATGCTCTGCTTCGAAATGGACGCGCTGATGCAGGACAAATGAGCAAGACCAGTCTGAAGATCGGTCCACTGCCGGACAAGACACCGCAGAAACTGACCGTTCTGATCGAACCATCCCTCGCCGCTGAGCTTGAAGACTATGCGCGGGTTCACAGCCAGCTTCATGGCGAAGACGCTGCCGTACCCGTGCTCGTCCCTCACATGCTCGAAGCGTTTCTCGCGAGCGATAGCGGGTTCCGGAAGGCACGCCGCAGCCTCCCCGACATCTCCCGTTCCACCGGCTGATCAATTCGCCATAAGTGAAGGAACTTAAGCATGCGCCACGAGAATATCCCAATCGGGACCGGCAACCCGCTCGACGTCTTTCCGGACACACTGCGTGAACGTGTAGGTTCGCTCGCACGGCGTCTCGGCAAACCTTCCGAATATGTGCTGATCGATCTTGTCGAAAGCGCACTTGCCCGCCGGAACCAGGTCGCAAACAACCACAAAGTTTCTGAGGATGTACCGCACTGGTCGAGCCATGGAGATGACGATCTCGTGGACCCGAAGGAAGCCAGCCTCCGAATGAAGCTTTCGGTCTCAACCCTCGCGAAAATGCGGTGCAAGGGCGACGGTCCGCCTTACATCAAGCTCGGCTCGCGGTCAGTTTATTACAAAGTCCGGGATGTAGACGCCTACCTGTCTGACCGTCAGATTCAGTCGACCTCCGAGGAATAAAACAGCCTTTAACCTGCTTTTTGCGCCGGAAAAGCAGGCTACAAGCTTATTAATGGGCGGGGATCGGTTAGGTCTCGAAGACCTCATCGGCGACCTCGCTTACACTCAATTTTTGATCACTTTTCGCAGTTTGTCGATATTTTGAACATTATTCGTATTTTGTGAGTGTTTTTCGGGAAGAATACAACTAGATTAGATTTGTGTTTTGAGGGTTTTTCATCGTGCCCGACGAAAACTATGATTTTTCGCCCGATTTGAGGGTTTTTCGCGACCGGCACGTTCCCGAAGGTGTGCGGCTGTGTGGATATGCGGCCCTGATCCACGCCTTCGACCTCGATATCCCGCTCCCACGCGTGCTGAGTGGAGCAAAGCCTAGCTTTGCAGAGATGACTGCAGATGGCTGGCAGCTCTATTCTCCGCGCCATCTGCCGGATCCAGGTTTCGCCGGACATCTGACCTTCGCGCTCCGCTATGAGCCCGTGGACCTGTTGATCCTGAAAGCTCTCTTCCAGAAAACCGGGGCAGCCCCGGTCGAAGACATGGTTCGCGCCAGTCCGAACGGCCAGTATGCAAGGCGCGCCTGGTTCTTCTTTGAATGGCTGACCGGCACCACGCTCGACCTGCCTGATGCTGGCGCCGTAGGTTACACAAATGCGCTGAACCCGGACATTCAGATTGCGTGCCGTGGGACCAATTCGCAGCGCCATAAGGTCCGGAACAATTTGCCGGGGTCAGCGGACTATTGTCCGCTGGTCACACTCACACCGCCAATCAAGGCATTTCTCGAACGCGACCTTGCAGGCGAGGCGGCAGCAATTATCCGGCCAATCGGCAATGACCTTGTTGCCCGGGCGGCGGCCTTCCTGCTGCTCGCCGACTCCCGATCGTCCTTTGCCATTGAGGGCGAAAACCCGCCACAGGACCGCCTGCAGAGCTGGGGACAGGCCATCGCCCAGGCGGGACGCAATCGCCTAAGTCACGAAGAACTCTGCCGCCTGCAGAGGATCGTCATTCCAGACGCCCGCTTCATGCGAATGGGCTACCGCAACGAGGGAGGATTTGTCGGAGAACGTGATCGCCACAGCGGCTCGCCCCTGCCTGAACATATCAGCGCTCGGGCTGAAGACCTTCAGGCGCTCATGGCGGGGTTGCTCGATTTTGCAAATACAGACTCGTCCGGCCTCAATCCGGTCGTTGCAGCAGCGCTGATTGCATTTGGATTTGTCTATATCCATCCGTTCGAAGACGGTAACGGGCGCATCCATCGATACCTGATCCACCATCAACTCGCTTCCTCAGGATTCAATCCGCCCGGACTCGTCTTCCCTGTATCGAGTGCGTTTCTGTCACGCATCATCGAATATCGGGATACACTCCGCTCCCATTCAGAACGTATCCTGCCCTTCATTCGGTGGCGGGAAACAGAGACCCATAATGTCGAAGTCTTGAATGAGACGGCTGATTTCTACCGCTACTTCGACGCCACACCGCACGTCCAGTTCCTGTTCGAATGCGTCGCCCAGACGATCGAAAGGGACCTTCCGGAAGAGCTGCTGTTCCTTGAACGCTACGATCAGTTCAAGACACGCATTGAACAAAGGCTCGCTCTTCCTGATGCCCGCCTCGATCTGTTATTTCGATTTCTCAAGCAGAACAATGGCACCTTGTCCCAGCGCGCGCGAGAGAATGAGTTTGCTGCTCTGACGCCTGAGGAAGCGGTCTGGGCCGAGGCGGTCTATGCAGACGCCTTCCCTCCAGTCGCCCCTTAAGCTCGCTTGCGCGCGAACGCATAGGCAGCCTCGACTCCATCTGCCACGGGCCGTTGGGAATCGACGAGCAGGTGAGCATAACGCTCCGTGGTAGAGGCCCGCTGGTGCCCAAGATTCGCGCCAATCATCTTCAGCGACTCGCCGGCATTGATTGCGAAGGACGCATAGGCGTGACGGAAATCATGTACTCTGAAGTCCTTGATCTTCGCGCGCGCAGCGATCTTCTCCCAGGTATGGCTGATGCGCTTGATGTGATCAGAGCCACTTCTTGAAGACGGGAAAACATACTCCGCCTCCTCATCAGCTTCTTCGCTGCGGCGCGTCAGGATCTCTACGCATCGCGCCGACAGGGGCAAAGACTTGTACTTCTTTACACCGCCCGTCTTGTGGCGGAGTGGCGGAAGCTTGAGAATACGCCGCTCCAGGTCGACCTCTTTCCATTGGAGCGCCTTGATCTCGGAGGCGCGTGCAGCTGTCAGAAAAATCAGCTCCAGGCAATCAACCTGATCCTGAGTGATCTCGCCTTCCTCCAACAAGGCATCGATCGCCTTGAACATGCGTTCGGCTTCTTTCGTCGTCAGATAACGGTCCCGAGCCCCATCCTGTATCTTGTTGATCTTCAGACATGGATTGGACTCGACCAGTTCGCGCTTCACGGCCCAGCCGAGCATTGCCGACAAGGAACGCACCGCGTGCGATGCAGCCCCCCGCCCGCCACGAACCCTGCTGCCGGACCCCCTTGCCATTTCTGCTGATACGCCCGTCAGAACATCATTCTGGAACCGGGAAATATGGTGCGGTCTCAGATCACCGACTGTGATCCGTCCCAGAAGTCGTCGTGCATGGTTGTTGAGGTAGTTCTTGTCATTTGCCCAACTCGACTCCCGCTTGTCCGGTTTGTCGATCGGGCCTTGGTCAAGATAGAGATCGATGAGCTTCGAGATAGTTAGCGCGCCAATCTTCTGCTCAACGCGCTCCAGGGCTTTCTGCGCTGATGGGTCGTTTCCCTTGGCTACTTCACCCAGGATTTCCTTCGCCTTGTCTCGGGCGGTTTCAGGCGTCCACGGATCGCCATGCTTCCCTATCGTGTACCAGCGATAGCGGCCGCCGAAACCATAGCCGACGACATAAACCTTGCGCCCAGTTGGATAGACAACGAGGCAAAACCCCTTCTGCTCGCTGTCCCAGATCCGCGTGCGATTCCCGTGCTCAGCGATGGCAGAGTCCACCAGCCGCTTTGTGATGCGGTGTTCCCCAACTCTCTTCGCCACCTACCCAAATCCTCATAGGTTCTTCCAAAAATCTATGCAAAATTATGATTTGCATGCCATTTGGAAGATAAATTTTTTCAGTATCCTTATATTTTACAAAAGGATGGATCGAAATTCCAGCTAGAAAATAGCTAGAAAACGGACGGAATTCATGGGCATCAATAGGAAACTTGTCCCAACAATGGGAAGGACAGAAATGCACTTACAACTTTGTTTTTATTATATTATTATACATTTTCATCCAAGATGAACAACTTGCGAATTTGACCCCTATTAGCTTCCCAAGCTGACGACGAGGGTTCGATTCCCTTCACCCGCTCCAGGCTCCTGTCCTCCCAAAAAGGACGCGCAGCGTGGGGATACATCGCCACGCGCCCCGTCCTGATCGGACTAGCCAACAACCGGGTGGCCCCGGCCTTTCATGCAGTCGATTACGATGTCCCGGCGCTCATCACGCGTTTCGACCATCGTTGCGCCGGCACCGGCAACTGCTCCGACAATCGCGCCCGCAATGGCCCCTTCCGTGTCGTTCACGTCATCGTCTGCGATCCCGGCCAGCATGCCGAGACCTGCGCCGATCATTGCGTTGTTCCGCGTGTCACCGTTGATATAGCTGCGGTCAGTCGCAACAGCCTGGCAAGCTTCCAGGTCCGCAGCATAGGTCACATCGGTCGGACCATCGGCCACTGGTTCATAGCTCGCACCGGAACTGGCGCAGGCCGCCAGGGCAAAGCCGGAGGTGATCAGCGTGACGAGCTGAATACGTGTCATGTTTTAGTTCCCAATTTAATTGATTTTTGAAAAGAACAGCTTCGTTCCGGTACGGATCAGATCGCGCCTTCCACCAGCGTCAGGCTGGTGAAGATCATTAGAACGACCACGCCGGTCAGACCTGCGGAGACGGAATTGAGCGCGAGCGAACCTGCACGCGCAGCTGGACTGCGTGTCATTTGAACTCCTATGGACTGGACAAACACCTTCTTGCTACATATTATGTAGCGATACTTATTGCTACTTATTACGTAGCGCAAGGGGCTGAAATGCCAATGAGCGATAAAAAAGCACAACGCCCGATCATGGCCCTGCTCGACATTCTTGGTCAGAGGTGGGTATTGCGGATCATATGGGAATTGCGCGACGCCCCGCTCACATTCCGCGCCCTGCGAGAGCGCTGCGATCAGATCTCGCCGACGGTACTGAACCAGCGGCTTGCCCTGTTGCGTGAAAATGGTCTGGTGGAGCTTGGCGACGCTGGTTACCAGCCGACCCAATCCTGCAAGGACCTGGGCACCCTCCTGATGCAGCTCAGCGACTGGTCTAAAAGCTGGGACCGGACACCCGAAAAGCCCGACTAACCCCTGCCGCTCGACTCAAATGACAATGGCGCAACCCCCGATTGCGCAACACGCGCTACAGGCAGCGTAAGGTTAATTCCCGAGTCGCGCCGTTCTCGCCCGCGGCGTTTTGCATTGCACAAGAAACACTCAGCTTTGGGCAATTACGCCCGAATGCAGGCAGGACTCGGCATTTAGCACATTCACTTGGTTGTGCGCAGTTCCCGCACCCCGGCGACGCCG
>NZ_AWFD01000034.1 GCF_000682735.1 Hyphomonas sp. CY54-11-8
CCTCCGCCACGGCCCGCGCCAGCGCCCAGGCCGCGCCGGGCGTGCCCGCAAAGGCGAGGCGGTGGCCATAGCCAGCCTGCGACACCCGCGCCGACAGGGCCGCGGCCATTCCGGCCTCCCCGCCGAAAAGATGGTCGCAGCCCGTCGTCTCCAGCAGCAGGCCGTCCTTTCCATCTGTGGTCACAAGAGGCGAGAAACGCACCATCCAGTCCGCAAGGGCCAGCAGGGCAGCGGCATCGCTCTCCCGGTCGATCTGCTCCGTCAGCAGGCCCGGCAGCGCGCCGCGGGCATCCTTGAGGCTCAGCCCGGCATGGATACCAGCCGCCATGGCAGGGGGATTCGCCGCCGCGACGGCCAGCCCGTAAGTGGATTTCTCATAGAGAACAAAGGGTTGCGGCTCAGCCGGCCCGGCGCTGGTGTCCGTGTCTTGTGACGAAGGACGGCGCCGGGCGCGGCGCAGCCGATCCAGCGGCCAGTCCGGAAACCATATGGAGAGATAGCGTCTCATCGTTCCACTCAAGATCAAAAGCCTGCCCCACGGCGGCAGGGGTGCTGCGGCAGCGTTCCAGGACGGCGCGGTAACGCGGCTGGCCGGGCGCGCGGGGGTCATGGCGGTTTATCGCTGAAAGCTGTGTGCCGACCCGCCAGCGGGTGGTGGCAGCCGTCGCGCCACTGCAGCTGTGCGGCAAGAGGAGCGTGACCGGCACGCCATGCTTCTCGGATGCCAGCGCGAGGCGGCGCGTGGCCGTAAAATCCGCCTCTTCCAGCTCGACCACGACATGCCGGACCGCGCCGGACATGATGCCTTCTTCCGCACTCCAGAGGGCCTCAGCGGATTTGCGGGCGACGATGCAGAGCCGCGGTTCCCGGCCGCCGGTCATCTGCTGCAGTGACGCGGCTGGGATGTGTCCGGCATCCCGGGAAACGCTCGTCTGGCAGATCCACAGGCAGGCGCCTTTCTGCGTCGGGTGCAGCATGCCAAGGACGAAGCCGGTCGCAGCGGCCCAGTGGCCATAAGCCGTCTCTGCAACCTCATGCACGCCCTGAACGCCTAGCCCGTAAGGGAAGGCGTCTGGCTGCGCCGGGGCAGCTGTGACAGGCCGGATCAGGCCTCTGGCTTTGAGGGTCGCAATGTCCATTTGTTCTTATTTTGTTCTTTTCTTGTGTGCGAGTCAATTCGGCTCACGCGCGGGCGGAAACCGGGATGCAAACGAAAAGTGCCGGCACAGGGGCCGGCACTTGCTTGATCTGAATGGAGCGCTGGTGGCTTAGTCCTTGGCGCGTTCCAGATAGGTGTTGTCTTCGGTGTTGACGATGATGCGCGTGCCAACGTCGATGTGCGGCGGCACCATCACGCGGACGCCATTGTCCAGAATAGCCGGCTTGTAGCTGCTCGATGCCGTCTGGCCTTTCACAACCGGTTCGGTTTCCGCGATCGTTGCCGTGATGCGGGCCGGCAAGGTCGCTGAGACTGGCTCGCCATTGAACATCTGCAGGTTCACTTCCATGTTTTCCTGCAGGAAAGCGGCGTTGTCGCCCAGCATCGTGCCGGAAACGTAGACTTGCTCAAACGTCTCCGGGTGCATGAACACGTGGTTGTCACCGTCCTGGTAGAGGTAGGTGTAGCCGATATCTTCGACGAAAGCCTTTTCCAATTTGTCGGTCGTCTTGTAGGTGTTGACGATCTTGATGCCGTCCGAGATGCGGCGCATTTCGATCGTGGTGGTCGGCGTACCTTTGCCTGGACGGAAGGATTCAGCCTTGAGGACGGAATAGAGCTGTCCGTCGGTATACTCGATGATGTTGCCCCGGCGGATGTTTGCTGCGATTTCGACGGCCATGATGTGTTCCCGAATTGCCCGGACCTGTGCCGGTGCTATAGAGCGCACCGTTTCAGCGCGCTTGATCGGGCTCCGCCATACCGGCACTTGCGTGTTTCGCCAAGCGCCGGTTCACATATTTTGACGTTTGCGGACATTGGGCAGGGCAGATGACTGACGGGAAATGGTGGCATCCGGCGCGGCACAGAGACCGCCGTCCCTTCCTGTTGAAACGCGGGCAGGTGCGCCGCGCGCTGGCCGACTGGTTCGCCCAGGAGGGCTTTCTGGAGGTCGAATGTGCGGCCCTGCAGGTCTCACCTGGGAATGAGACCCATCTCCACGCCTTTGAAACGGCTTTCAGGACGGACGATGGACGGGTCAGCCCGCTTTACCTGCACACGTCGCCGGAGTTTTCCTGCAAGAAGCTCCTCGCAGCGGGTGAAGAGAAAATCGTCGATTTTTCAAGGGTTTTCCGGAACCGGGAGCAGGGGGCGCTGCACTCACCCGAGTTCACGATGATCGAGTGGTACCGTACTGGCGCGCGCTTGACAGACGTGATGTGGGATGCGGTCATGCTCTGCCGGATAGCCCTAGCGGCAATAGGGCACGAGGCGCTGACCTGGCGGGGGCGGACCTGCGATCCGGGCATGACTCCGGAGTACCTTACGCTGACTGAAGCGTTCCAACGGTATGCTAGAATGGACTTAAACGGACTACTGGATGACCGGGACGGATTTCTGTGTGCCGCCCGCGATGCCGGTGTGGGCGTGCCAGACGACGCCTCATGGTCTGATATATTCTCCGCCGTGCTCGTCACCCTGATCGAGCCTGCGCTCGGCGACGAGCGCCTGACCGTGCTCCATCGCTACCCGATCTGCGAGGCGGCGCTGGCCCGTGCCTGTCCGGATGACCCGCGCTTCGCAGAGCGGTTCGAGCTATATGCCTGCGGCGTGGAACTCGCTAACGGGTTCAATGAACTGACCAATGCTGAAGAGCAGCGCGCGCGCTTCGAAGCGGACATGGATCTCAAGCAGGACCTTTATGGCGAGCGCTACCCGATAGACGAGGACTTCCTCGAGGCGCTGGACTGGATGTCGAATGCCTGCGGCGTAGCGCTCGGGTTCGACCGTCTGGTGATGCTCGCCTCCGGCGCGCGCTCGATACAGGATGTCCAGTGGACGCCGGTGGAGACATGAGCCGGCCGCTCAACACCCCTGAGGCAATTAGAGACGCCGGGCTGCTCTCTGAAGAGGCGGCGGCTGCGCTGGCGCCCGTGGCGGACCGGTACGCGATTGCCGTGACGCCTTTCCTTGTCGACCGCATCGATCGGTCCGATCCGAACGACCCGATTGCCCGCATGTTTGTGCCGCGAACGGAGGAACTCGTCCGCACCCCGGAAGAACTGGCCGACCCGATTGGCGATGCGGCGCATACACCGGTACCCGGTATTGTACACCGGTATCCGGACCGTGTGCTATTGAAGCCGGTCGCGGTGTGCCCGGTCTACTGCCGCTTCTGCTTCCGCCGTGAAATGGTGGGGCCGGGTGTTGGCGAGACGCTAAGCCCCTCTGAGTCGGGTGCCGCGCTCGACTATATCCGTACACAGCCAGGTGTGCGGGAAGTGATCCTGACGGGCGGAGACCCGTTCATGTTGTCCCCGGCGCGGGCGAAGGCTCTGACGCAAGCGATTGCTGCCATTCCTCACGTCGAAGTCATCCGCTGGCATACGCGCATGCCGGTTGCAGATCCGGCGCGCGTCACGCCCGAATTTATCGAGGCGCTTAAGGCAAGCAACAAGGCGGTTTATGTTTCGATCCATATCAATCATGTGAAAGAACTGTCGCCGGAAACGAAGGCTGCGGCTGCGCGCCTCGCCGAGGCAGGTTTCCCGCTCGTCTCCCAGTCCGTTCTGCTGCGCGGCGTGAATGACCATGTAGAGACGCTGGCTGAATTGATGCAGGCACTCGTGGCCGCGCGCATCCAGCCATACTATCTGCACCATCCGGACCTCGCACCGGGCACCGGCCATTTCCGGGTCAGCGTTGAGGAGGGGCGGGCGATTTACTCGGCGTTGAGAGACCGCGTCTCCGGGCTCGCCTTGCCGCACTATGTGATCGACATTCCGGGTGGCGTGTCTAAGGCCAATGCGGCGCCATCCGATGTGGTGGACACGCCGGATGGCCAGGCCTTGCGCGGCCGGGACGGGAAGCTTCATCCGTACAAGGGATAAGCTGGCTAATCGAGTGTCCGGCGGTATCGCAGCATGGCGACACTCACAGCCACAGCCGTAAACAGACACAAGGCGAGGATCGGGCTTTGCAGTTGGGCAAGGCTCGTGTCCTTCAGCATGACGCCCCGCACGATGCGCAGGAAATGCGTCAGCGGCAGGACTTCGCCGATAGTCTGGGCCCATTCGGGCATGCCGCGAAAGGGGAACATGAAGCCGGACAAAAGGATCGATGGTAGAAAGAAGAAGAAGGTCAGCTGCATGGCCTGCATCTGTGTGCGGGCGATGGTTGAGAAAGTAAAACCCAGCGCGAGGTTCGCCAGCACGAAGACCGATACGCCCAGGAACAGGATCCACATGCTGCCGATGAACGGAACGTCGAACAGGACCTGCGCCGCCAGCAGGATGAGGACGGTCTGCCCAGCGCCGACGGCGACATAGGGCAGGATCTTGCCGAGCATGACTTCGATCGGCTTCACCGGCATGGCGAGCAGGTTCTCGATTGTCCCTTGTTCTGACTCCCGCGTCATGGCGATGGCCGTCATCATCACCAACGTCATGGTCAGGATCACGCCCAGCAGGCCGGGCACGATATTGTAGCTGGTCTTTGCCTCTGGATTGTACATCTGGTGGACAACGAGGTCGAAAGGTGGCGGTCCGCCAGTCAGATTGGCCAGCGGGCCTTTCAGATCGTGCCGCAGCGCATCGGTGAGGATTGTCTGGGCAAACGCCACGGCGCCGGAGGCGGCGGACGGATCTGTGGCGTCGGCTTCGATCAGGATTTGTGGGTGTTCGCCCCGTACAAGTTTGCGGGTGAAACCCGCTGGTACCGAGACCACGAAGGCGACTTCGCCGCGGGCGAGCAGGTCGCCCGTTTTGCGCGGGTCGTCCGTCTGCATGACGAAGTCATAATAGTCCGACGTCCTGAGTGAATGGACCATGGTGCGCACGATTGGCGTCTGTTCTTCCACCAGAAGGGCAGCGGGCAGGTGTTTGGGATTCATGTTGATGGCGTAGCCGAACAGGATCAGCTGTATGATTGGTATACCAAACATAACCGCGAAGGTCAGGCGGTCGCGCCGGATCTGCACCGTCTCTTTCATGAACACGGCCCAGATGCGGCCGAAGGAGCGGAGCAGGCCGTTCATGCGTGCACCCGCTTGTCTTCACCCGCTTCAGCGCTGAGCGCGATGAAGGCATCTTCCAAGCTGGTGCGGACTTCGCTCCAGCTGACATCCTGTGCCTGATGCTTGTCCAGAGCGACCTGGATGGCGGCGCGGTCTTTCCCGCTGACATGAAGGGCAGACCCGAAATAGGCGACGTGTTCGACGCCGGGCTCGTCCTTGATGGCATCCGCCAGGCGCCGGACCCCTTCGCCTTCACCGCGGAAGGTCAGCAAGCCCGACCGGTCGATCACGTCCGGTACCCTGCCTTCGATGATCTTTTCGCCATGGGCAAGGTAGACGATCCGGTCGCACCGTTCGGCTTCGTCCATATAGTGAGTGGAGACGAGCACCGTCATGCCTAGCAGGGAGAGGTGGTGGATCTCGTCCCAGAAATCGCGCCGGGCCTGAGGGTCGACCCCCGCGGTCGGTTCGTCCAGCAGCAGGAGTTTCGGATCGTGCATGGTCACGGCCGCAAGGGCGAGGCGCTGCTTCCAGCCACCGGACAAGGCGCCGGACAGTTGGTGCTGGCGATGTGTCAGGCCGAGCGTCTCGAGGGTTTCGTCAACAGTCTGGTGGAGATGCGGCAGGCGGTAGAGGCGGGCGACGAATTCCAGGTTTTCCCGGATGGTCATGTCGGTCCAGAAGGAGAATTTCTGGGTCATGTATCCGGTTAGTTCCCGGATCCGCGGGGCATCGTGTTGGATATCATAGCCGAGGCATTGGCCCGTCCCTTCGGAGACGCGCAGCAAGCCGCAGATCATCCGGATTGTCGTTGTCTTGCCGGAGCCGTTCGGACCGAGGAAGCCCCAGACCTCGCCGCGCGGCATCTGGATGTCGACACCGGCCACGGCGGTCTTGCTGCCGAAGCGCTTGACCAGGCCATGAACGTCGATGGCGTAGTCACCGGACATTACCAGTTCACCTCCACCGGCAGGCCCGGATGCAGGCCGATGCCCGGCGGCACTCTGGCCTCGACCATGAAGACCAGCTTCTCGCGGGAATGGCGGGCATAAATCACAGGCGGGGCAAATTCGGCTTCATGTGCGATGAACGTTATTTCCGCGTTCACCGGCGACGGAATGCCATCAACCGTCACGGACACTGTTTCGCCGACTTTCAGTTGTGAAAGATCCGTCTCCGGAACATAGAAACGGGCTTTGAGGCCACTATCCGGCAGGATGGCGATGACCGGCGTGCCGGGATTGACGAACTCACCCGTGCGGAAAAAGACTTCCTCAATCCGGCCGCTGACGGGCGCAACAGTGCGCCGTTCATTGAGCCGGTATTCCGCGGCTGTCTTGGCGGCTTCAGCGGATTGCGTGGCGGCCTGTGCGGCTTCGCGCGTTGCGTCCCGTGCGGGCAGGGCGGCGACTTTCAGGTCCTGCTCGGCAGCATGAACGGCAGCCATGGCGGCGTCGAATTCCGCTTCGACCGTGTCGCGTTGGGATTTCGGGGCATAGCCCTGTTCGACGAGAGGCAGGATCCGGTCGCGTTCGCTCGTGGCTTTGGCGAGGCGGGCGCGGGCAGCGGACAATTGTGCCTCAAGGCGTTTCATTTCCGGCGGGCGGGCGCCGGTGCTGAGATCGTCCGCTTGCGCCATCGCCTGGCTCAGCCGGGAACTGGCCTCCGAAACGGCAGCCTCTTCCGCAGTGCTGTCGAGCCGGAACAGGAAGGTGCCGGCGTCTACACGGTCTCCCTCTTTTACGGGCTGCTCGACAATGCGCCCGGCAGCCGGGGCGGCGACATATGTCCAGTCCGCTTCGATATAGCCGAGATGGACCGGCTCGTCATTGGGCGTACAAGCGGCGAGCGAGATCAAGCAGGCGCCGGCAATGAGTGTGCGGATTTCAGCGACGTGTTTCATGACGTGGTCCCGATCCGGAGGGCTCTGAGCATGAATTGCTCATGGATTTCGAAAAGCTGGTCGAGATCGACTTCGGCTTCGGATTTCTGATTGAAGACACCTTGCCAGAGCGCGCTGAAGATCACGGGCGCCATGACCAGCCGCGCGGTGAGCTCAGGGTTCTCGATCTTAGCCTCGCCGGTCTCATCGGCTCTTCGCAGAAGTGAGGTGATCATTGACAGGACACGGTCGACCAGTTCTTCCCGGTATCCTCGCACGGTATCGGGGAACAGCTGGCTGTCTCCGACAAGAACTTTGAGCAGGCGTGGCAGTTCCGTTTCCCGGATCAGGTTCGGGGCGAACATGCGGATGCCGTGCAGGGCTTCCTTCAGGGACGCCGCTTCGTGGGTTATCCGTTCGATGATTTCCAGATTGGGGGACGCGAGCGCCTCCACGAGTCCGTGAAAGATCGACTCTTTTGACTCGAAGTAGAGATAAACAGTCCCTTTGGACAATGTGGCCCGCTTGGCGATGTCATCCATCCGCGTTGCGGCAAATCCTTTTTCGAAGAACTCATCCAGCGCAGCGGCGAGGAGAGCCTGGCGCCGCTCGTCCTTCGCTTCATCCGTCCTGGCCCTGCGCATGATCGCATCCTTAATAACTGACCAGTCAGTTAATTAGTGGCGGTGCCTGTCTCTGTCAACGCTGTTACATATTTGTAATTGCCGGATATTCTATAGCGGACCGGAATCCAGACGCGCTGAGGCACCAGCCCAGAGAGAAGGTGCGGCCGTCTTGGAACCTTCATACATCTGACACGAAACTTTCGGCATGGACTTCTATGGCTGCCGGCGTGGAGCTGGGAAAGTCAGATGCCGAGTGATGATCAATTCGTATATTCGCTGGAACTCAAGATCCTCGATCTCGAAAAGCTGGTGAAGGATCTGGAAAAGCGGATTGGGGACCTTGAAGCCAAGCAGGCGTCCGCTGCACAGATTTCCCAGCCTGACGTTCCTGAAGAAGTACTTCAGCAGATCGAGTCGGGAGAGAATGCCATCCGTGCCCTGCGCCAATACCGGCTTCTGACTCAGAAAGAATTGAGCACCCGGTGCGGCATTCGCGCGAACCATATTTCGGCGATGGAGCGTGGTATGCCTTTCGGATTGAAAACTGCCAAACGTCTGGCTGAAGCGTTGGAAGTGCCGGTCGGACTACTGACCAGATAGTGGATGTTTGCGCTTGGTCCATCGTGGGCTATCTGCGCAAAAGACCATTAGAAACAATACAGTACAATGTCACTCCTTAAGTGCCCTGTGATGGCGCTGCCTGCCGGCTGCGGCCGTTACATAAAGTTTACAAATCAGTTTCGAAAGCGTCTTGAAGCGCTGCAATAAGGCCCGTGGGAGATCGCGGGGTCGAGTCACGGATAGCCGTTCGCTCGCGTAGATCTGACCGAAACTGCGTCTGTTCTGGAGCACACAGGGGAAGATGACGACAATGAGTTTTAGGAAAACATTCAAAAGCGCGATGGCGCGGAGCGTGGCGGTTGCTGCGATCGTTCTTGCGGCAGCTTGCTCGCAAGGCAGCAGCATTTCATCGCCCGGCGCGACTGATGCGGGTACGCCTCCCGGCGGCAGCACCGGTGGAACCGGCGGCGGCACGGGATCGGGTGCAACTTGCCCGTCCGGCTTTACCGAAGGTACACCGGTCGGCGGTCTCACGACCTGTAACGTTTCGGGTGCGTACCTGACTAATGTCACGCTGACGAATGTCGACGGCATCGCTTATCGCCTGAGCGGCCGTGTTGATATCGGCACCGACGTGGGCGCCGAAGGCAACATTGCCGGTAGCCAGCCTGCGGTCATGACCATCGAGCCAGGCGTCACCATTTTCGGCGAATCCGGCTCCGACTATCTCGTTGTTAACCGCGGCTCGCAGCTTGTGGCAGACGGTACAGCTTCTCAGCCGATCATCTTCACCAGCGCGAACGACCTTGAGCGCCAGGCGGACAGCGATCCGTCGAACGACCTCGGCGGCGACGCCATTTCCGAGTGGGGCGGTCTTGTTCTTCTGGGGCAGGCGCCGATCAACCGCTGTAAGGACGCCGCGACACCGGCCACTGCCCAATGTGAAAACATCGTTGAAGGTGTGACCAATCCGGAAGCCGTTTATGGCGGTGCCGACACCACTGACAACAGCGGTGTTCTGGACTATGTGCAGGTGCGTTTCGCAGGCTATGCCATCAACACGCAAGGCAACGAGCTGAACGGTATCACCTTTGCGGGTATCGGCAGCGGCACGCGCGTCGAAAACATCCAGGTTCACAACAACTCTGATGACGGCGTCGAGTTCTTCGGCGGTAACGTCAACATCAAGAACCTGGTTCTGACCGGCAACGACGACGACTCCATCGATACGGATAACGGCTATAGCGGCCACATCCAGTATGCGGTTGTGGTTCAGCGCGCGAACGGCGGTGACAACATCACTGAGGCCTCTAGCGTCTCCTCTTCGGTCGCCCCGCAATCCAACCCGCAGATCTCCAACTTTACCTTTATCGGTAACCGGACGAATGCTTTCCGCCTCAACACAGGCACCATCGGCCGTTACATGAACGGCGTGGTGAACTACGGTCAGGAATGCTTCCGCTTTGAACCGAGCGCTGGTAACGGCGTGGCAGGTTTCCAGGCTGGCGAAGACCCGACATTCAACTCTGTCCTGTTCGATTGCGACGGCGGCCTTGCGACGGCCAACTCCGATGCGGCAGCCGCTCAAGGTGCGGTCGCGGCAGACGCGAACAATGCGATGGTCACTGATACGCTCGCATCCGTCCTGTTCCCGGGGCCGGCTGAGCTTGGCGTGACGCCGTTCGATGCATCGACTGTGTCGAGTTTCTTCGAGCCAACCTCCTACATCGGTGCCTTCGGTCCGACCGAAACCGTAACGAACAACTGGGCCGCAGGCTGGACCTTCGCCCTGTTCCCGGAACCGACTTGCCCAACCGGCACGACCGACTCCGGCTTCGACATCCAAGGCACGACGGTTTGCCGTCTGTCTGGTCAGATCTCTTCGGATATCCGCCTGACGCGCGGCAATTACTATGAGATCTCTGGCCGCGTGGACGTCGGTGTTGATACGGGCCCCGATGGAACCGCAACCGGCGGTGTCCCTGCCTCTCTCACCATCGAGTCCGGCGTGACGCTGTTCGGCAATGAGGGGGACGACTATGTCGTGGTGAACCGTGGTTCGCAGATCTTCTCGAACGGTACCGCTGCCAACCCGGTTGTCTTCACCTCCGAAGCTGACGTGACAGACAGCCAGGTCGATCCGGAAAATGCCATCGGCGAATGGGGCGGTCTTGTGATCCTCGGAAGCGCCCCGATCAACCGCTGCCGCGATGCCGCGACGCCGGGTTCGGCGCAGTGTGAAAACATCGTTGAAGGTGTGACCAGCCCGGAAGCCGTTTACGGTGGTGGTGACGCTGCTGACGACAGTGGCTCGCTGGCCTACACGCTGGTGAAGCACGCTGGTTACGCGATCAACACGCTGGGTAACGAACTGAACGGCATCACCTTCGCAGGTGTCGGCACCGGTACGGACGTGAACTACGTTCAGGTTCACAACAACTCCGACGATGGTGTCGAGTTCTTCGGTGGCGGTGTGAACATCAAGCACCTTGTCCTGACAGGCAATGACGACGACTCGATCGACACGGACAACGGCTACAATGGCCATATCCAGTATGCGATCGTGGTTCAGCGTGCTGCCGGCGGCGACAACATCACCGAAGCTTCGAGTGTTTCCTCGTCGGTGACCCCGCAGTCTAACCCGATCATCTCCAACTTCACCTTTGTTGGTAACCGGACGAATGCTTTCCGCCTCAACACAGGAACGATCGGCCATTACCTGAATGGTGTCGTTGACTACGGTCAGGAGTGCATCCGCTTCCAGGACTCCGCCGGTAACGCCGTCGCGGGCTATCAGGAAGGTGCGGATCCGAAGTTCAGCTCCGTACTGTTCGATTGTGCTGGTGGTCTGGCAACAGCGGCTGACGATGCCGCCGCCGCCCAGGGCGCCGTTGATGCCGATGCGAACAATTCGACCAACGTTGCAAACACGTTGACCTCGACGTTCATCAACGGTTCGGCCGAGGCCGCTGTGACGGCAGTCGATCCGGCCACCGTGTCTTCGTTCTTCGACTCGGTGGACTACATCGGTGCTGTCGAGAACGCCCAGGACACCTGGTGGCAGGGCTGGTCGTGCGGTCTTGAAGCCAGCGATCCTTGCTGATCGCGGCAATCCATACGGCGGGCGCTTCGGCGCCCGCCACTTATGATTTTATTGCGGCCCGAGCACGATGCGAAAGCAAACCGAAGCCGGGCCGGTGCCGCAGGTAACAAAGGTCCAGGAAGATGAAATTCCATCACATCTCAAATTCGATCCTGTCGACGACGGCGCTGGCACTCATTCTCGCAGCGCCGGCTGTCGCTCAGGAAAACACTGAAACGGAACAACCCGAGGAAGCGCGCCAGCTGGAAACTGTCGTCATCCGCGGTGAGTACATTCCCGCCCCTCAGCGCGAGACTTCGCAGGTCGCCAGTTTCCTTGGGGCAGAAGATCTCGCCCGTCAGGGTGACTCAAACGCCGCTCTGGCCCTGACGCGTCTCAGCGGTCTCAGCGTTGTGTCCGGAAAGTTCGCCTATGTCCGCGGTCTGGGCGACCGCTACTCGGCAGCGCTTCTGAACGGTTCCCCGCTACCAAGCCCGGAGCCGCTGCGCCGTACTGTTCCTCTGGACCTGTTCCCGTCGAATATTCTTGACGGGGCCGCTGTTCAGAAAACCTTCTCGGTTCAATACCCCGGCGAATTCGGCGGCGGCATGATTGACCTGAAAACGCTGCGGATGCCGCGCGACAATTTTTTGAACCTCAAGGTCGGTGGCACGTGGAACACCGCTACGACGGGTAAGGAAGGCATCTACGTAAATGGCGGCGATTACGATTGGCTCGGTTATGACGACGGCCTTCGGGATATTCCCGGTCCGCTTGCTGCAGTTCTGTCCTCCGACCAACGTCTGAGCAGCTATACCGCTGACGAAATCGAGGCCGTCGGTGAAAGCCTGGTGAATTCGCCGCTTTCCGTGATTCAGAATGGTGATCTTGGCCCGAACTTCGAAGGATCCGTCGATGGTGGCATGTCTTTCGACGCAGGCGACTTTGAAATCGGGCTGGTTGGCGTCGCCGGTTACGATCAGGAATGGCAAACAAAGGATGCGGTGCGTCAGTTCGTGCAAGGCGACGTGCTGGGGTCGGATTTCCGGACGTTCTCAACCAACCTGACGGCGACCGTCAATGCGCTGGGATCGGCGACAGCCGAATGGACCGATGGTGAAGTGCAGGGCACCCTGTTCTATGTTCACTCGACCTCCAAAGAAGCCCAGATCAACGAAGGTAAAGACTTCAACGCGCAGGGCAGCACGGGTCTGGTTCATGATGAATCGTCCGGCTGGTTCGAGCGTGGTCTGACATTTGGTCAGCTTCGTGGTGAGCACTATTTTGGTGACCTGACCTTCTCCTGGCGCGGCTCAATGGCACAATCCACGCGGGATGCGCCGTATGAGCGGTCGCTTCGCCGTTTCGTGGATGATGAAGGCAACATTCTCTATTCGGTCGCTAACAGCTACGACATTCGCTTCTCCGAACTGACGGATGACAATGTCGCTTATGGCGCTGACCTGAAATACGAGACTACGATTGATGGCACGCGCGAAGCGATCATCTCCGGCGGCTTCGATTCTTCGAGCACGGACCGTGACTACGAGTTCCTCGCATTCCGGTTCGCCGGCGGTAACTCGCTGCCGCTGGACGTCCAGATGGCCCGTCCGGACTATCTATTCTCGCCGGATAATATCGATCCTGCGCGGTTTGTGCTGCAGGAAGTGACCACGCCGAACGACTCCTACTCTGCGGGTCTCGACGTCGTGGCCGGTTACGTTCAGGCGGACCTGGAACTCTTCCCGTTCATTCGCACCACAGTTGGTGCGCGCTATGAAACGGCGGAAGAAACCGTGCGGACGTTCGACCGTTTCGGTAACCCGGGGGCTGGAGATGTAAATCTCGAAAACGATTACGTCCTTCCATCCGCGACGTTTACCTGGAACTTCGCTGACGATCTCCAACTGCGTCTCGGATACTCGCAGACAATTGCGCGTCCGCAGTTCCGTGAACTCGCCTTGTCGAACTATTTCGATCCGGAAACCGAGCGGTCCTATCGGGGCAACAGCGGCCTGGTCGACAGTGAGCTTAAGAACTATGACGCCCGCCTCGAATACTATCTTGGCCGGAACGAGTTCATTACGATCGGTGCATTCCACAAGGAAATCAAAAACCCGATCGAAGAAGTTCAGTTCTCGACGTCTACGTTCGTGTTCGAAACGACGTTCATCAACTCGCCGAAGGCTGTTCTGTCCGGTGCCGAGCTGGAATATCGTACGCGCTTCAACATGCCGATTTCCAATCCCTGGTTCGATGATCGCGACTGGCTGTTCTCGGCCAACTATACCTACACCTCTTCAGAGGTGCAGGCGGGGGAAGGTGATCAGGTTTTCGACCCGATTTCCCGTTCGTTGCGTGATGCCTCGCTGTATAATCTCGACGGATCAAAGCTTCAGGGTACGCCGGAAAATATCGCCAACATCCAGTTCGGTTGGGAAAGCAATGTCGAGCAGATGACCCTGCTTCTCGGTTGGGTGGATGATCGTATTCTGCAACGCGGGCTGGATCAGCCTGGTGCGGAATTGCCCGATATCATTGAGGATCCGGGCGTCCAGCTGGACCTTGTCTACCGTCGTGATTTCACCGTCGCGGGGCGGGAATTCACACTGGGGCTGAGCGGCCGTAACCTGCTGGATCAGGCTCATGAAGAATATCAGTCGAACGCCAATGACCTCGGCCGGACTGAATTCAACACCTATGACCGGGGCCGCAGTCTGTCGGCCAGCGTAACTCTGCGCTTCTGATCTCTTTGCCGCCGCGGTGTTCCGGCGCCGCGGCGGCTTTTTCTGACAGCTACTGAGAAAACATCGGCTTTCTCATAAATATCTGTAACTTGCGTCACAAAAGTACGAAATATCTCATGTAAACGAACGACCTGAAGGCGGTACTCCGGCGACTGGCCGGGTCTCTGCCTTGTCCGGTTTATCGCAGACTTTGAATGTCAGCGGATCTACACTCAAGGGCGCCAGGTGGCAGGATGTATGCAGGGAGAGTTTGCGTTTGGGGCATTCCCGGCACATTGCATAGGTAACCTGCAAAGCTGTCGAATGACTCTCCTGAGAGTTGTGCAGAGATCCCTTTACGGGAGTCAGGACGTTCATGTTGGTGGTTGAGCCTGTAGAATGCAGGCGCCAGATCTGCCCGGTGAGATTGGTTCGCCGTTCGGATTTTGGGTGAAAGGACGTGGAAGTTGAGTGAGATGGCTGGACTTGGTGATCGGACGGGATTGTCTGTGGCCGATTTCGGGCGTCTGCTTTTGCGGAGCGCAGGCCCCCTTATTCGCGTTGCTGAAATCTGCCTGATAGCCTTGATTGCCTTCATCTTGGCGCGCCTGGTCTGGATCGCCGTCGAGCCTGGTGGCGCTGTGATGGGTGTTCAGCCCATGGGGGATGTTTTCCGTCAAGCACCTGGTGGTGGTGATGCGCCGGCATTGTCGGGGAATATGTCGCTCCTGACGACCCTCGACCCATTCAACAGGGGCGGCGTCGTTGCCGATATTGTTCAGGAAGCCCCTGAAACGAAGCTTAATCTCGTTCTCAAAGGGGTTCGCGCTTCTGCAAATGGCACGGGTGTTGCGATGATCGTGATGCCGAACAACCGGCTGAGCATTTTTGCGCCTGGTGAAACCATTCTCGATGGAGTGGTGTTGGACCGCGTTTATGGAGATCGCGTGACATTGCGTAAGGATGGCCAGATCGAAGCGCTGCTTATGTCCAGTGGTGCAGACAGGTTGTCTGTCCTGTCTTCTCCCGGCGATATCAAACCGAACACCTCGGGTGGCGGTCAGGCGGCAAGCGATGACCTGATCAGCACAACGGCCACGGACTTCCTTGCCAATCTCGTAATCAATCCGGTTCATCGCGGATCGGATTTCGTCGGATACGAAATCGGCAGCCGGGGCGATGCTGCGCTGCTTGAGCGTTCCGGGTTGATGCCGGGCGATATTGTGCTGTCGGTGGACGGGGTGTCGGTCGGTGCCACTGCCCCCGGCGAGCTTGCGATGAAGCTTTCCTCATCCAGAAAAGTCCGTCTCAGAATTGATCGCGATGGCCGACAGGTCGACCAGATATTCACGCTGCCGGAGAACCCGTAGCTTATGAAACTCAAATCCGTTCTCTCCGCTGCGCTGCTCGCTTCGACAGCGCCAAATGCGTTTGCCCTGGCTGGCGAAAGCGGTCCTGAGCCTTCGCGTCACATCATGAACTTTGATGATGTCGAGCTGTCTGCGCTCGTTGCGGATGTGTCGACCGTCACGGGCTACACATTCATCGTGCATCCTGACGCACGGACCAAACGCGTGACAGTCTCTTCGTCAACTCCTTTGACCCGGAACCAGGTATTTGATGTCTTTCTATCCGCGCTGCGGGTGCATGGGTTCACGGCCGTCCCTGCTGGAAGGTCTACCTACCGTATCGTGCCTGAGCGCCAGGCGGTGTCTGACGCGAGCACGTCGGCAAGCGGTTCCAACACATTCATCACGGAAATCTTCGCGCTCAAGCATTCTTCCGCCCGGGATGTCGCGGCAGTGATCAAGCCGCTGATTGCGGAGCAGGGGCAGGTTGTCGCCAACAATGCGTCCAACACGCTGGTCGTCGTTGACTATGCATCAAACCTGCCGCGTCTGCGCGCCATGCTGAAGCAGATCGATTCCGATCCGTCGGTAACCCAGACGATCAGCTTGAAGAATATACCTGCTCGTGAAATGGCGTTGATTTTGACCAATCTCACAGTCCCGCCGGGTGAGAACTCCTATGGCGTGAACTTCCAGGCGGTTGCCTCAGATACGGGCAATGCCATTGTCCTGAAGGGTGATGACGCGCTGGTCAGGCGCGCGGTCGAAGTCAGTCGGGAACTCGACTCCCATGACCGGACGGAAGACACGCTTCGGGTTATTCCGCTGAACAATGCAAATGCTTCGGATCTCGTTCCTGTGCTCCAGCAAATGGCGGGCGCCATGGATGCGCGCCGCGCTGCTGGTGGAGAGCCGGATGCATCGACGACGATTGCGCATCATGAGCCGACCAATTCCCTCGTGATCAGTGCCCCTCCGGAAACCCTGGGCGCGCTCGAGCGCATTGTGAATGATCTTGACCGGCGCCGTTCACAGGTTCTGGTCGAAGCAATCATTGTCGAGATGTCAGACGATACGGCAAGAGAGCTCGGTTTGCAGTTCCTAGTGTCGGGTACAAATGACTCGACCGTGCCATTCGTTTCCACCAACTATTCCCGGTCCGCGCCCAGCATGCTGGCGCTCGCCGGCGCGCTCAGTTCTAATACGCCATTCAATACGGGAACGGCCGAAACAAACCCATTTGCGGAAGCGGCGGTGAACTCATTGCTTGGGTTGTCAGGCCTTAGCGTCGGTGTTGGCGGACAGGACGGTGATACCTTGTTTGGCGCCATCCTGACGGCCGTGGAGAACGATACCCAGTCCCGCATCCTTTCCAAGCCCTTCAATATGACGCTCGACAACGGAACTTCGTCACTCCTCGTCGGTCAGGAAGTCCCGGTTGCGACAGGCGAAGTGCTTGGCGACTCAAACTCCAATCCGTTCCGGACGGTTGAGCGCCGGGACGTTGGTGTTGGACTTGATGTTACGCCTCGGATTTCGAACGATGATACGATCCGTCTCGATATCACGCAGGAAGTGTCCAATATCGCGCAGGCAATCACGACGGGCTCCAGCACGGACCTGATCTTCAATACACGGAAGATCAGCACGAGTGTTATTGCTGACAATGGCGAGATCATCGTCCTGGGTGGTCTGGTTGAGCAAACTGAGAGCATCACGAACGAAAAAGTTCCGGTTCTGGGTGACATCCCGGTCGCGGGGCGTCTGTTCCGGTCGGAAGGCAAGGGAATGGGCCGAACCAATCTGATGGTGTTCATTCGGCCAACGATCGTGCGAAATCGTGATGATGCGCGCGCAGCGACGTCGCGTTCCTATCGCTATCTGCGCGCGCAAGAATTGTGGACCGGAGACGGTGACAGCGGTGAGTCCCTTGACCGGTTCGTCAACCAGGTGCTTGGGAGCCCGCCACCGCAATGACGACCGCGCCCGCCATCCAGCAATTCACCTATGCCTTTGCGAAGGACAAAGGGATTGTTGTCTTGCCCGGGCGGGACGTGCTGACGCTCGGCATGCGGGCAGGGGCGGACCCTCTGACGCTGCTTGAGGCCCGGCGAGCGCTTGGCTCGAGTTTCGAACTGGAGCCGCTGGATCGGGATGCTTATGAGCGCACGCTGGCAGATGTGTTTGCCGCAGACGCTTTGGCCGGGGATAGCGTCAATGCTGCAGTGGATGCGCGTGGCGGTCTGGAGAGCCTGATCGACGATTTGCCGAAAGCGGCTGACTTGCTTGATGGTCAGGACGATGCGCCCGTCATCCGCTTGATCAACGGCCTCATCCACGAGGCGATGAAGCAGCGGGCGTCCGATATTCATATCGATCCGTTCGAAGACACATTGTCCATTCGATATCGTATCGACGGCGACCTGGTAGAGGTTCTAACCCCGCCGCGGAAACTGGCCGCGCCGATTGTGTCCCGTATCAAGGTCATGTCGCGGCTGGACATTGCGGAGAAGCGCCTGCCTCAGGACGGCCGGATTTCGCTGTCCGCGGGCGGCAAGTCCATTGATGTGCGTGTCGCGACACTGCCCACGCGTTATGGCGAGCGTGTCGTTCTTCGACTGCTCGATACAAAAAATGCTCTGCTGAATCTCAGAGACCTCGGCATGGACGAGGACACTTATCAGCGTTTCACCGAAGCTCTCAGTCAGCCCAATGGTGTGATTCTGGTTACAGGGCCTGTCGGGTCCGGAAAAACCACGACGCTCTATTCCGCACTTTCGCGCCTGAATACGGGCCGCGACAATATCATGACGCTGGAAGATCCGGTCGAATACGGCCTGCCGGGCATCAGCCAGACGCAGATGGATCACAAGGTCGGCCTCAACTTTGCGGCCACCTTGCGATCGATCCTGCGTCAGGATCCCAATGTCGTCATGGTCGGTGAGATCCGGGACTCGGAAACAGCCGAAGTGGCTTTCGAATTCGCTTCAACCGGCCGGCTTGCGCTCTCTACGTTGCATACCAACTCGGCCTCCGGTGCGATTACGCGCCTTCGCGATATGGGCGTGGAAGACTATCTTCTGTCTTCAACACTGCGCGCGATCATGGCGCAGCGCCTTGTTCGGAAACTTTGTCCGGTTTGCAAGACTGCGCGAAATGCGACGCACGCCGAGTGTGAAGCGCTTGGCCTTTCTGGCGATGCTGAGCTGACGGTCTATGACCCGCAAGGCTGTATCTCCTGCGGCCAAACCGGTTTCACAGGACGTCTGGGCGTTTATGAGCTGCTCGTGGCGGATCGTAGTATCCGCAACATGCTGGGGGATGGTGCGTCTGAAGATGCGATCGATCAGGTGGCATTCGCGGACCATGACCGTCTGCTGGACAATGCGCGCCGATATGTGATCTCGGGGGAGACCAGTGTTGCGGAAGTTCTGCGCGCCTGCCGCAAAGGAGGTCAGTAATGGCCGCCTTCGAATATGTTGCACTTGATGCCGAAGGAAAACGCCGATCAGGCATAATCTCCGCAGACAGTGCGCGGTCAGCCCGCAAGGAACTGCGACTGCGTGACTTGATGGTCTTGAATGTGGACCCCGTCGCGGAAAAGCAGTCCAAGACTGTCGTTCGCCGTGGCCGGCTCAGCGACAAGCAACGCGTGCTTCTAGTCCGGCAATTGTCTGTGTTGCTCAAGTCCGGTCTGGCTGTGGAACAGGCGCTTGGTGCATGTGCAGGCAACGAAAACCCTGTCAGCGTACAAAAGGCTGTCCACACGGTTCGTGCGGATGTCGTTGAGGGCGCTCGATTGTCAGAAGCCATGGCGTTAGTGCCGGATGCGTTCCCCCCACTCGTCCGTGCTGTTACAGCGGCAGGTGAGATGTCTGGCCAATTAGGCGAGATCATGGAGCGCCTCGCGACCTATCTGGAGCGCAGCTATCAGCTGCGCCAGAAAGTCCGCGCCGCGCTGATTTATCCCGCGCTTCTGACCGTCATGGCAATGGGCATGGTCATTGCGCTCATGGTGGTCGTGGTTCCGCGGCTCGTGGAACAGTTCGATTTGTTCGACGCTCAGCTGCCGCTCCTGACGCGAATTGTGATCGGCCTATCCAATGGTGTGCGGGAATACGGATTGATCATCCTGTTAGTTCTTGCTGCGCTCGTGTTCCTGGGCGCGCGCCTCCTGCGCCAGCCCGCCATGCGGCGCAGTCTGGACAGGTTTGTTCTCCGACTGCCCTTGATTGGTTCTCAGACACGTACGGTTGCCGCTGCACGCTTCGCCCGCGTCTTCGCAACCTTGTCGGCTTCTGGTGCAACAATTCTGGAGGCGCTTGAAGGAGCAAAGGGCGCCGCCAATAACACGGTCATCGCTGATGCGACGGACTTCATCGCTGAAAGAGTTCGTGAGGGCGGATCCTTATCCAGCGCCTTGTCTGCTACGGGAGTTTTTCCGCCGATGATGGTGCATATGGTCACCAGCGGTGAAGCGGGCCGCGATGTTTCCGGCATGATGAACCGGGCCGCAGACTTTCTCGATACAGAGTTCGAAACGGGATCCGCCGCGCTGCTGGCGCTGGCAGAACCACTTATTATCGTGCTGATGGGGGGTATCGTCGGGCTGATCGTGATGTCGATCATGCTACCGATCCTCCAGCTCAACACGCTCGCCATGTCATAGGAGACACATTCATGAAACCAATCAGGAAGATTGCCAGACCCCGCCGCCCCAAGGATGCCGGCTTTTCCCTGGTGGAGCTTATGGTGGTTATCTTCATCATGGGCCTGCTTGCGACCCTGGTGATCATCAACGTCGCGCCCGTGGGCGAACAGTCACGCGTCGGCAAGGTCCGTGCGGACATCGCCGCATTTGAAAGTGCGCTCGAAATGTACAGCCTCGACATGTATTCCTATCCGAATGCGGAGGCCGGTCTTGCGGCACTCAAGAAACCGCCGGCGGGTGCGGACATCGCGACATACCGGCCGGGTGGATACGTCAAGCGGTTGCGTGATGATCCCTGGGGGAACCCATATCAATACGATGTCCCGGGACAGCGTTCGGGTGGAGCCTACGACGTCTATTCGTCCGGACCGGACGGCAAGGCGGGCACGGCGGACGATATCGGCAACTGGGAATAGGCGGTCTTTTGTACAGTATCACGCATCGGGATAGCGGCTTCTCCCTCGTGGAGATCATGGTCGCCCTGTTCATCATGGCGCTTGCGAGCGCCATGGTGGTGATGGTGATGCCATCACGGCCTGATGCTTTGGATGCTGAAGCTGATCAATTCGACAAGCTGATGACCCGCACGCTCGATCAGGCCATCAGCCGGGGGCAGGCGCAGGGCATTCGCATCGAGGAGAATGCCTACACGGTTTATACGCGTATCAATGGCCGCTGGGTGCCGGTGGAAGCATCGAGCCGTCGCGCGTCCGGAGGCGTGACCATCAGTATGCAGGGTAAATCAAACGCGAAATCAGATGAAGCACTTCCCCAGATTGTCATGGATGCTTCCGGTATCGTGTCCGGCCCCGATGTGCGTTTTTCCAAAGGTGTCCGGACCCGCGACTTCGAACTGCCGTGGCAGCCAAGCCGATGACAGATCGTGGTTTCACCCTGGCTGAAGTTCTTGTGGCGCTGGTTGTGTTTTCCATCGCTGCCATCGGACTCGCCCATCTGGTTACGGAAACAACTGCCAATGCCGGGCATACGCGAAGTTTGTCGCTGGCCCGCATTGAAGCGGACAACCGATTGGTTGAGGCCGTCTCTGACCCGGCCGTGCTCCGGGCCGGGTCTGGATCAGGAGAGAGCATCCAGCGTGGCCAGTCATTTGACTGGGTGCGGGAAATCGAGATCCGTGACGAAAACGGTCTCGCCGGAATTCGTGTGACTGTCTCAGACGCGGCGACGGGTCAGCGACTCGCAATGCGGGAAACGTTGGTACAGGTGAGACCATGAAGCACGATGCGGGTTTCACCCTTATCGAGATGCTGGTGGCTCTGGCGCTGACCTCGATGATTGCCGTTGCAGGATCAACTCTGCTGATCGGAACGGTGAGGGCATCTGACAGGCTCGGGAAAACGACAGAAAGCGTCAGCGAAATTGAACTGACCCACACGCTGATGCGGGACGATTTTGCAAACATCCGGATGCTGTACGGAGATGCTGGTCAGCCCGACTATACGTCCTCGCCGTTCGTCGCCTTTGTGCGTGACGGCTGGAGCCATCCGGTTCCAGATGACAATCGCGCGTCATTGCTGGCGGTCGAATATCAGTTCCGGGACGGTACGCTGACGCGGCGCGCCTGGCTCCGCCCAGATCCGGCCGCTGATACACCTCATGCGGATCGCGTGCTTGCCACGGGATTGTCCCGCATGACAGCGCGATATTTCGATGGCCGGGAATGGGTGCCTGAATGGAATGCGGGCGAAAAGGATATGCCAGCGGCCATTGAATTGACCTTTGAATACTCGGACACGGATGCGTTGACCGAACTCTTCCTGATCGGGGGAGGTGGCTGATGCGCAAGATCGACAAGGAGAAGGGAGCAAGCCTCCTGTCAGTCCTCGTAATCGTCATGTTGATGTCTGTGGCTGCGATTGCCGCGACCGACGCGCTTGCCCGGTCTGTCCTCATCATCAAGTCTTCTTCCGCGAGGGCGGAGATATTCTGGACGGCTCGTGGCGCCGCGGATGCGGCTGCGACTTACCTCACAAAAGCATTGGAGATGAATGAGGGTGCCCTGAACAGTGAGTCTGAATTGTTCGCTCAAACTATCACCCTTCCGGCTGGAAATGGTGTGGTCGTGGTTCAGGCGAGGGAAGCCTCCAATTGCTTCAATCTGAATGCGCTCTTCAATAGCGCGGGTGATGGTGAAGTCAGCGACGCATCGCTTCAGGCGTATGATGACTTGCTTGTCGCGGCTGAGTTTGACGACGCAGAGGCAGAATCTCTGGCCCAGAAACTGGCCGACTGGATCGATTCCGACTATTCCACCCGTACCTATGGCGCAGAAGATGGATACTACGCATCTCAGGCCGAATCTTATCGCGCCGCCAACACAAAACTGCGAAGCGTCAGCGAGCTCAAAGCCATAGCAGGATATGATCCGGAAGTTTTCGCAAGGATTGAACACCTCGTTTGCCTGCGTCCGGAACAGGAGCAATCCGTACTCAACATAAATACATTGAGCCTTGAACAGGCGCCGCTTCTTGTTGCGCTATATTCGCAAGAATTATCCCTCGATGATGCCCGAGCATTGATTGACTCCCGTCCTGCCGGCGGGTGGTTGAGCAAAGAGGGCTTTATTCAGCAGGACGCTGTCATGAAGATTGCACCAGACGCCCGAAATGACATGGTGCTCGCGCTTGCGTCGGACTATTTGTCAGCGGACATCAACATCGGGACGGGCGATCTGATCACGAATTACCAGGCACTTTACCGGCGGTCGGAAACCGGAAACGTGGCCCTGGTTTCAATGGTGCGGAGGGAATTCTAATGGCGCGCCATCTCATCGCTCTTCTTCCTGCGAATGGTCAGCCATGGCGGTTCGCGGTCATTACTGCCGGCGCGGTGACCTTGTTGTCGCCACAGGAGACAGCCGCAAGTTCTGACGAGGTGACGGTAATTGTGCCGGCAACGGAGGTAGCAATTTCCACAGTGCGCCTGGTGGGCGCCCGTAAGGCTGATTGGTTGCGGACGGCACGTTTTGCGGTCGAAGACGATATAGCCGTGCCAGTCGAGGGACTGCATGTTGCGATCGACCAGCACCGGAATTCCACCGGAAAAGGCACGGTGTGCATGGTGGCGCGACCGGTCATGGAAGACTGGATGCGCCGTCTGTCAGAGGCGGGACTGGAGGATGCCCGTCTCGTACCCGATGTCACCTTGCTCAAGGCCGGATCGGCGCCTTTGGAAATTGGTGATCGCATCCTCGTTGCTGGAGAGGACAAGCCGTTCGCGATTGATAAATCCCTACCGTCGGAGCTCGTCTCCGCGCTGATGCAGCGCGCTGGGGCAGAGCCAGAGCATGCTGACGATGCGTTGCTTGCACTCGCGCGTCGGTTTGCGGCAGGTAATGCTGGCATCGACCTGAGACAGGCTGACTTCGCACGCAAAGCCGAATTGCCGATAGACCTGAAACGTTTCCGTCTCCTGGCCGGTCTCGCTGCAGCTTGTGCCTTGGCGTGGGGCGTCTACACGTTTGCCAGCATTCGTTCCATGAACCAACTGGAAGCCGTGCTGGATCGTCAGACGCGGGCAAGCTTCACTGCCCTGTACCCGGGAGAGCCGGTGCCGTCGAACATACTTGCTGCGGTCCGCGAGCGCTCCAGTGGCACCCAAAGGCCTGCTGCAGGGTTCAGGAAAATGGCAAGTGTGCTCTATGCAGCGCTGGCAGATGAGGAAGGTGTTCGCCTCTCCAGCCTTCGCTACGATGCCGATGCAGGACAGTTGCAGGCGAAACTTGTCTACAGCGCCTTTGGCGATGACGAGACACTCAAGAATGCAATTGAGGCTGGCGGTCTGTCTGTCCGGCTTGGAGATGCGCGGGTGGAAGACGGCCGAGTCGTTGGCGACATGATACTGGAGCTGGCATCATGACGGAGTACTGGTCCACACGTTCTGTGCGTGAGCGCCTGCTGATTGTTCTTGCTGGATTGCTTGTTGCGGTCCTGCTCGCCAATCTGCTTGTCGTGCAGCCATTGCGCGCCGCGAAAGAAAGTGCGGCGGCATCGCTCGCCTTAGCCTCCAGAACACTTGATGCGGTAACCGCAGCCCGGCCGGTTGCCAATGCTGGAACGGCATCCGGGGTGTCTGCTGTTGAAGGGCAGGATCTGCGTTCAAGGCTGGTCGAACTTGCCGCTCAGCGAGGCATATCGGTTTCCCGGCTCCAAACGAGCGAACGCGGCGCCATCATAATTCAGTTCGACCAGGTGTCGGTGCAGCCCTTGTTTGCCTGGCTGGAAGCCGCCGAACGTGAACTGGGGGCTGAACCGGCTCAGGCATCTGTATTTGCTGATACGGCCGGCACAGTTCGCGCCAGTTTCGAATTCCGAGGAGGCGCGTTGTGATGCGGAAATCGTTGCTTCTCATCGTATTCGCCGGCGTTTTTGTCGTTACCTTGATCGCCAGCGCGCCCCTGTCGTTCGTCCTGAAGCGGACGGGTATCGTGGAGCAGGGCGTTTCCTGGCAGCAAGCACGCGGTACCGTGTGGCACGGTCAGGTCACGGGGCTGGCTGTGCACGGCGATGCTGTGGGCGCGGTTCAGGGTGATTTCAGTCTCATGCGAATGATCCGAGGGCAGCCGGGTCACCTTCTCCGCTGGAGCGGTCCCTCCGGACAGGGCTCCGCACTCGCAGCGCTATCGGGTGACCAAATTCTGATCCGGCAAGGACGTGCAATGGTCATGTTCGATGCGGCGCGCATCTCTTCTCTGTTTCCGGCGCAGGAAGTTTCACTGCGCCTGTCAAATATGTCGATCGAAGCGACGGCGGATGGCTGCCGGACCGCGAGCGGTAAAGTAAATACGGATGCGCTGTCCAGAATTTCTGCCGTTTACGGAGCGAACTGGCCCGATCTTGACGGAGTGCTGTCCTGCGCGGATGGAGATCTGGTCGTCTCGGTCGAGGGCCGCGCAGCAGACGGAACTCGCATCTCAGCGAGATCTTCCCTGCAGGGCAACGGCCGGTTGGAGCTTTGGGACGTGCCCGAGAATCAGACGAATGCTCTTCTGCTTGCCGGTTTCACCAACGAGGCGGGCCGGTTTGTCTACATGCAGCAATTGTCGAGCGGGGAAACGTCCAGTGAATAAGACCCTCCTTCTTTCCGGGTTCGTGTTTCTTGGCGCCTGTGCCTCGTCGGGTACTGCGCAGGTACCGGATACACCTGCGGCTGCACCTGAAGCGGCTGTGACCTCATTGCCAGCCCAGACTCTGGAGCCCGGTACGTGCGGTCTGTTCCTGTGGTCGCGTGACGAACCCCGGCACTTCGTTCTGTTCTATCCGGCGGGGGATCCCACGGCTGAAGCAATCGTCGATGGCCGCCGGCAAACGCTGAATGTCGATTCGCAGGATGGCGATGTTTTTGGACAATTTCTGACCCGGATGGCGTTTAGCAGGCCGGATGGCAATCCGGTCATGTTGACCCTGACCCCCGGAGAAGAGATCGAAGGCGGGCGCCGCGTGCCGCTGGCGCGAATGATTTATAACAATGCGGATGGATGGGAAATCATAACACCGCTTACAGGATTGACTGCTTGCCAGCCTGAGTGACATCCTGTTTTCTGTAATAACTACTACAATACACAAATAATCCATTATATTGGATCGTATTGACACATAAGCGTCACAATGCGTAATGTGACGGTTATGTTACATCGTGCCTCCAAAATTCTGTCCGTTTCGGCGCTGGCCTTTGCGGCCCTGAGCGGTCCTTCCTTCGCAGAAGCAAATTCTGCCTGCGACCTTTCCAATGGGTACGCCATCACACCGACGGCATTCCAGCAGGAGGCGAATGCCTGCCTGAAGGACATCAGCGGCGTCGAGGCTGATGCCGTGATGGCGGATCAGCTGTTCCGTCTGGCGGGCGAACAACGTGCCAGTCAGGGCGAGTCTGAGCTGCGGATGCTCAGCTCCCTGAGCGAAGCGGCCCGGCTGCACGCCTACGATATGGCGGTGCGGGGGTATGCGTCTCACGAAGACCTGGAAGGCCGCACCCACCTTGACCGGGTCCGCATGATGGAGCGCAGCGCTCTGATCGGTTCATTCGGTGCAAACATCGTCATCGTGAAAGCGGGTGCTTCTCCCGAAGATGTCCAGAAGGTCATCATGGCGGATGAGGCCAATGCTGCAAACGTGGAGCGGGATGAGTTCGACCACATGGGTGTCGCTGCTGTCGAGGCAAACGGTGTGCTCTACGTCGTGCAGCTCTTCGCTCGCGTCGATGGACAGCTCAACACGCCAGTCCCACTCGTCGCTGCGCCGCGCACAAATCTGGCTGCGAATTATAATGATCAGTTCGAACCGGTGGGCTGGTCCGTGGTCTCGGCCACTGGTGAAACCCTGATGCGCGGCATCGGCAGCAAAATGCCTGCTTCGGTGCCTGAGATTTCCGAAGGGTTCATCCAGATGGACGTGGAAAGCAATAACAGTATCTATACGCTGAGAGGCCCTGCCATCTCCTCATCGCTCTGAGGTAAGTCTCTAGACATATTCCAATTCGCCCGGGCCCTGTGCCCGGGCGTTTTCGTTTCGGAGGGATGCTTCTATGCTGCAGGCTGGATGTCGCAGCGGCAAAGGGGCAGGCGTTCATGACAACCGACATGTTGCTCTGGGGCGTGGTGCTCCTGCCGGCATTGGCGGCGCTCACCTGGATAGACATACGCACTTTGCGCTTGCCTGACGCGCTGACTCTTCCACTGATCGGTGCTGGCCTCGTCCAGTCATGGTATTTTACCGGAGACGTCTGGATTGCACTGATCGGAGCGGCAGGCGGCTATGTTTTCTTTCTGGGGATCGAAAAGGGCTACCGGGCGTTGCGCGGTCGGGATGGTCTCGGCCGCGGGGATGCGAAGCTGCTTGCGGCGGGCGGAGCGTGGTGCGGCTGGATCGGTCTTCCATGGATCGTGCTCATTGCGAGCGGCTCAGGACTTGCCTTTGCCGGGGCGCTCACACTGATGGGGCGCCGGCCTGACGGCATGATGCCTTTCGGTCCGTTTCTGGCGCTCGGGATAGGTGTGGTCTGGCTGGGACAATTCAGGTTGGTGTGGCTCTGACCCCCAACCGATTGATGTGCGGATGCTGGAGCGGTAGGAGCTGTGTATGACGGGAACGCGGACCAAAACACGACCTGACCGACGCACCGCGATCCTCGATGCGGCAGAGGAACAGTTCGCAAAGCATGGCTATGACGGCGTTACGCTGCGCGCCATCGCCAAGCATGCCGGTGTCGATGTCGCGCTGCCCAACTATTATTTCGGACCGAAACGGGACCTGTTCGATGCCGTACTGGTGCGCCGTGCCGAAATCATGAACCAGCTGCGCCTGAACCAGCTGGACGAATGCCTGCAGCAGAGCGATCAGGCGCCCACCGTAGAGGCGATCATCCGGGCCTATCTGCGTCCTCTGCTGATCGGCGACCATGTTCAGGAAGAGGGTTGGAAAAACTACTACGCCCTGATCGCCTACGTGAACAATTCTCCTGAATGGGGCGGCGTATTGATGACGCAATTCTTTGATCCGCTGGTCGATCGTTTCATGGACGCCTTCCGCCTGGCCTTGCCCGGGATGGAAGATCGCGACCTCTACTGGGCTTATCACTGCCTGTCTGGCGCCCTGACGCTAACATTTGCCCAAACCGGACGCATCGACCATCTGTCCGGTGGCCTATGCCGCTCCAGCGACCTCACAGACGCCTATGAGCACATGGTGAAGTTCACTACGGCAGGCTTTGAATCCTTCCGTCAGAAAAGCTGCACCTGACTGGAATGAGGCGGCGGAGAACACGGTTACTGTTGCCGTGGCCTTAAAACTGTTGTGAATTGAATTTTCAGGGGAAAGACGGGCGTACCCGGTCATCGGTTCGATCGGTCTTGAGTGAGGAGTCGGTCGTGGGAAAGAGACGCAGCGTTCTGGCGTTCACGGCAATGATTGGCGCCTGCACGGCGCTGACGGGGTGTCTGACTAGAAGCATCAATACAAGGCCGCCGGTGGTTTCCGACGGCATGGGCTCTGACCTTCGCATCATGCTGGACGATTCCTGCCTGCCGCCAGACACGCGCGGCCCGGGAGACCGGACACTCGGATTCGGCCAGGAACTGGCGCTGCAGGCTGGCATGCTGGCCTTCGATTCCGTCGGCGCCTGGCTCCAGCAGATGGGCGCGCCTAAGATTGACCGCAGCACCGGCGTTGTCAGCGGAAAACTATTCACCAGCCCTGACATGATGGAGTTCAATCGGGAAGTCGGCTGTGTTCATGTGATCAGGGAAGGTTTCGACCCGTCCGGGCCGTCATTTGGCAATGCGCCGCCAGAATTCCTGGCGGAATGGAACCGTCTCGGCCTTGTCTCCCGGCCATCCTTCTATGCAGAGATCCGCCTGGTGCCCGATGACGAACAGTCCGGCTATTTTAATGCCGAGTTGCTCAAGGTCGTATCGAATGAATTCGAACGGCAGGCGCGTTACGATTCTCGCGACTACCTCCTTGTGCTGGACTTTGAGCGCCCGGAGCCGCGAACCTATGTCCAATTCACACCTGAAGGCGCAGTGGAGTTTCACGACGCGTCAGGCTTTGCCCGCGGTGTTTTCAAGTTTCCCGAGCTTCAACGCGGACAGTACATCTCTGGCCCCGCCGCGGCCGCCCTTGAAACGGGCTGGATGCCGCTCGACTATTCCGGCGTCGATCGGGACTCGGGCATCTTCAACCTCTTTGTGGATGTTCTGGAGCTGAAGCGCGGCGATCCGCTGCTCTCTGATATCGGTTCGCTGCTGCGCTCCAATGCCGTGCAGGCAGCTGCCGAAGAAGAGCTCCGCAAGCAAATTGACAAGGAAGGCACGCGCCGCGACGAAGAAGAGGAACGGGCAGGTGAGCTAACCACGCAGCGTGGGCTTGAGCGCGCCCTCCGCCGTGCCGTGCTGGACCTGCGCCGTACGCTCGCCGACGAGGATACGAGCTCAGACGACCTGATCGAGGCGCGTGATGACGTCGAAGACGCCTTGTTCGACATCGAACACGTGTTCAACTGGCGTGGTCCATTGCCGTCAGACAAGATTGACGAGGCTGAAACCCTGCTCGAAGAGGCAGACGCTCGTGTCGAAGAGTTGCTGGAAGAAGAACTGGCCGACAACGAGGACGATCAGTAAGTCGCGGTCGCTGCAGCCCAATCCGATAGCCCGCCTTCGCTCGACCGCTTGGCGACTTCCGTCAGCATGCGCGTGGCGAAGTCGACCGGCTCTCGCTCCGGCTGTTCCTCTTCCGCGACGGTCCGCATCCTCGCTGGTGTCGGTAACAGGTCGCCCGCAAACGCAACGCCCTCCGGAATGACGAAGGCATAGATCCTCGCGCCGTCTTCAGCAGGTGGGATGATCATCCACGGTACTTCGGGCAAATTGATAGTCTGCCCGGCTTTGACGATGGCCCTTTCTTCCGGAGTCCTGTCGTTCGGGAAGTAGGTATTGATCCGGCCGGAATTCTCTAGCTCGAAGACTATGAGGCGGCCATCGATTTTTGGCGTCACGGAAATCTTCAGCGCCGCGTTTGCGCCTTCGCCTTCCTGTGCCACGCTCAGGTTGATGCGATCGCTAGTGGGGCTGAGCACCCGCGCCATGGCTTCCATCGTTTCCGCGGTCGCAACGAAGACCTGCTCCGGCTGGGCATCGACAAACATGGCGCCACGCGCCGTGGTCTCGATCCAGCTCCTGTAGGGTGAGACGCGCGTGTAGACGCCCTCCGATTTCGCCGCAGCGCATTCAAATCCGTAGCTCACAATGCCGACCTGATAAATCCGCTCACTGGCATCGAGCGCGACCAGTGGGCCGCCGCTATCACCCTGACAGCTGTCGACGCCGCCGAACTTCCGGCCCGCACAGATCTGCGTGCTACCGTCATAGGCAAGGTCAGCATATTGCGCGCCACACACCTCCGGCGGCTTCATGGGCAGCATGGCGTGATAGAGATAGCGCGAGCCCGCCTGGCCAGACCGGTCGCCGGCGCCGATGCGGAACGTCTCCAAACGTGCCTGCGCGCCCGAATCAGCCTGCTTGCCAAACCCCGCAACAAAGGCCCGCGCACCATTCACGTCACTGTCGGAGGCCCCGCCCGATGAAAGCCGCGCCAGCTGTCCGGTCCAGGTGCGTCCGATGCGAACCAGGGCGAGGTCGTTTTCCGATCCCTCCCAGACACCGGGTGCGACTTCCATAGTCGGCTTATAGTCCGGATGGATCATGACAGCGTCGACTTCAAACACGCTCTCATCGCCGGCGCCGAGGTCGTCGGTGCCACCGACAATTTCCAGTTTGGCCCGCGGCTTCCATTCCCACCGTCCATCGACCTGCCGGGATTCCCCCTCAAAACAGTGCGCTGCGGTCAGCACCCATCGCCGGGCAATGAAAGTGCCTCCGCAGAAATATTGCAGCCGCCCGCTCCGCGTCTCATGCCGCAAGGTTGCGATATAAGGCCACTGCGCCAGCGTGGACCGGTCTCCATTGACGATCCGGTCTGAAGCGCGGGCATCAGCATCGAGTGTGGACGTCCATGCAAGCTGTTCTGCGCTCGGCGCGTCATCCGGTGCCGTCTGGCAGGCACTGACCAGAGCCAGAAACCCAGCGGCCGAAAGGAATGGGCGGACGAAGTTCTTCATGGCGGCCTTCATTCACTGACGCTGTAAGTGAGCAAACCCATGCCCGTATTGGCGAAGGGGTCTGACGAGGGCGCATCCGACATGGCATCGCGTACTTCGAAGACGAGAATATCCGAGTAGGATTGCCAGACCGTCCGGATCGGTCCTTTCGTCCGGCTGAGGTCCGGCAATGTATCGCCGATGAGGGCCATCCTTTCCGGCAGGACGAACGCGGCCAGAGTGCTGTCGCCCGGAACGGTGGGGGGGGAAATACTGATGGAGACGCCGTCGGGCGGCAGGACAACGGACTGTTGAGGCTCCACCAGCGCCGTTTCCACTTCGCCGGCATTGCATGGGAACAAGCAACTAACCGTACCGGACGGATCCAGATCAAATACCCACAGACGGCCCTTGATCGATGGATCAATGAAAATACGAACTCGCTCGCCGGAGCGGAATTCCGAGCCGCCATCATTGATGCGGACGCTGACCTTGCCTTCTGCGGGTTTGAGCGTCCGGATGAGGTTCTCCAGTCCGGCTTTGGTCATGTAGACCGTCTTCTCCGGTTTGGCATCCACGAAGACCGCGTCGGATACGACGGACCGGACGAAGTCTTTGAAACCGGAAATGCGCGTGTAGACGGCGGGCTTTCCGCGGACACCGCAGCTTTCACCATAGCTGACGATGCCGATCTGGTAGACACGGCCAGCGAAATCCCGGGCGATTAGAGGCCCGCCGCTATCGCCCTGGCAGGAATCGATAATGCCGGTGTCATACCCGGCGCAGATCATGCCTGCGCTGTCATAGGCTTCGACCTGGTAGACATTGCTGCAGGCTTCCGGACTGCGCGTCGGGATCATCGCATTGCCAAGGATATCTGTATACGCAGCGAACGGGCCTTCGGCGGATGTGTAGCGTTCTGGCGATGCCTGACGCATGTCGGTCTTGCCGAACCCGGCGAAGTAGGCCGGCCCGAAGAAGCGGTCGACATCTGAAGCGCTGCTGGCCGACAGCCGGACGACCGGCCCGGTCCATGGCCGGTCCAGCTTCACAAGAGCGATGTCATTCACCGGAACTTTGTTCTCGCCACCACGCGTGAAATTGGGCGCGATGCGCACGTCCGCTGCATTGTAGACATTGGCCGGTGTGACCGTCTTCAGGTCTTTCGGGCCGAGCACCAGTTGGAGCGCGCCAGACCCCGGTCGTTCCCATTTTCCGGTCGCGGCATTTTTCGCAGCGCCCTCGACGCAATGCGCAGCAGTCAGCACCCATCTGGACGAGATGGCCGTCCCGCCACAATCATACGTGACCACTCCATCCCGGGTGCCGCGCAGGGCTGCGAAGTAAGGCCAGTCTTCTTTTCGGGCGGGCTGTGTATTGAAGCCCTTGGTGCCGGCTTCATCGTCCGAGATCGAAAATTCGGTCCGGGGCCAGCTTGGGTCTTCTTCCGGAAACGAATCCGGTTGTGCTGTCGCGACGCCCGTGAAGGCGACGAGTGCCAAAACGAACAGACCGCTAAGCGGTTGTAGAAAAAAGGGTTTTCGCACTTCACTCTCCCACCCTGAACGTTACAGGCGCGGTAAGTCTAACAGGCCTCGCGAAGCTTACCAGCCTGAGGGAAAGATCAGCGGAATTCCTCCTGGATCTTGCGCAGCGCTTCAGCACCCGGATTGAGTTTCGAGTAAGGAAGCGAGTGGAGCGGCGTGTCCGGCAGTTTCTTGTGCTCCGCCATCGCAGGGCGGGATTCGTCGATGTAGAGCAGGCCGGTCAGGATCTCCTGCGTCTGCTGGCTCTCAAGAAGTTTTTCCATCGCTGAAGCCCGGTTGGTCGGGTCGTAATCCTTGTCCAGCTTGCGCAGCAGGATCGATCCGCCATCGTGCAGTTCCACCGGCATGGTCTCACCCTCGTCATAGGCTGCCGTAATTTCCTCGCTCGGTGGCACGTAATCGGCGTGCACGGCCTTGTGGTAATATTGATAGGTGTGGGCGTAGGATTTGGTGGAGCCCTTGTGGTCGTTGAAGCTGACGCAGGGCGAGATGACATCGATCAGGGCGAAGCCGCGATGCGCGATGCCGGCCTTGATCAGCGAGACCAGCTGAGCCTTGTCACCGGAGAAGCTGCGCGCCACGAAAGTCGCGCCGATGGACAGTGCCATGATCGCCGGATCGATCGGCGGCAGCATGTTGGTAGCGCCTTTCTTGGCCTTGGAGCCGACATCGCTGGAGGCCGAAAACTGGCCTTTTGTCAGTCCGTATACGCCATTATTCTCCAGCATATAGATCATGTCGACATTGCGCCGGATCGCGTGGGCCATCTGGCCAAGCCCGATGGACAGGCTGTCACCGTCGCCGGACACGCCGACATAGGTGAGGTTCTTATTCACCGCGGCTGCGCCGGTGGCAAAGGACGGCATGCGCCCATGTACCGTGTTGGCGCCGTGCGCGTCCTTCAGGAAATAGGTGGTCGTCTTGGAAGAGCACCCGATGCCGGACACTTTCACCACATCTTTCGGATCGGTCGAAAGTTCATAGAAAGCGCGGGCAAGGGCGGCGGTTACGCTGTCATGTCCGCAACCGGCGCACAGAGTCGACATGGCGCCATCATAGTCGGCGCGTGTTTTTCCGAGTCCGTTGGTCGGCTCGTTCAGTCTGCGGATCTTGGGTTTGACGAAGGAGGTCATGCGATCTTCCTCACTTTCAGGGCGGTTTCCACTGCCTCAAAGACGAAACGGTAGTTCAGCGGCTCGCCGGAATAGTGCAGCACGGGCACCAGCTTCTCCTTGGCGGCGCTGGTTTCCGTGATCAACAAATTCATCAGCTGCGCGTCGCGGTTCTGCTCAACAACGAAGACTTCCTCGTGCGCTTCGACAAAAGCGGCGACATCATCGCTGAACGGGAAACCGCGAACACGCATGTAGTCGACCGGGACGCCGGCAGCTTCCAGACGGTCACGGGCTTCGGTCACGGCGGCATCCGAGCTGCCGATGGCGATCATGCCATAGCGGGCCGGTCGGTCGGCCTTTTTCACAACCGGCTCAGGCATGAAGGCAGCAGCGCGTTTCCATTTTTCGTAAAGCCGGTCGATGACTTCCTTGTATTCAGGGCCTTTTTCCGTGTAACGGCCAAGTTTTGTATGGCCGGAGCCACGCAGGAAGTAGGCGCCCTTCGGGTGTGTTCCCGGCAAAGTGCGGTAAGGAATCGTATCTCCGTCTACATCCAGATAGCGATAGAACGCGTCGATTTCCTCAAGCTGTTCTGCATCAAGAACTTTGCCGCGGTCAGGCACATAATCTTCCGGCCAGGTCAGTTCGTCGACCATCCAGTCATTCATGCCGATGTCGATATCGGACAGGAAAAAGACCGGGGTCTGGAAGCGTTCGGCAAGGTCGAGCGCCTTGGCCGAGAATTCGAAACATTCACCGGGATGGGCCGGGAAGAGAACGAGGTGGCGTGTGTCGCCGTGCGAGGCATAGGCGCAGAGCTGGATGTCGCATTGCTGTGTCCGTGTGGGCATGCCGGTGGACGGACCGACCCTTTGGATATCGCATATCACCAACGGTACTTCGGTATAGTACGCAAATCCGATGAATTCGCTCATCAGCGACACGCCGGGGCCTGAGGTCGGTGTAAAGCCGCGGGCACCTGCCCAAGCCGCGCCGATGGTGAGGCCTGCTGCTGCCAATTCATCTTCCGCCTGCAGGATACAGAAATTGTTCTGTCCGGTTTCGGGGTCGACACGGAGCTCTTCGCAATATTTCTGGAAGGCATCCATCAGCGACGTAGACGGCGTAATAGGGTACCAGGCGCCGAAGGTCGCCCCGCCGAAGACGGCGCCGATACCGGCCGCCGTGTTGCCGTCGATCATCACCTTACCCTTGGTCTTGTCCAGCGGGCTGACGCGGAAATCCAGCGGGCACTTGAAGTTCTGCTTGGCGTAATCGTGGCCGAGTGCAACGGCCTGCATGTTCAGCGGGATGAGCTTTTCCTTGCCCGCGAACATCTCGATGACCAATTGCTCAATCACGCCAAGATCAAGGTTCAACAGCGCTGCGGCAGCGCCGACATAGGCCATGTTCTTCATCAGGATGCGCGAGCGTGCGGCCTTGAACGCCTCATTGCACATGGCCGACAGCGGCGCCCCCAGGACAGTGACGTCCGGGCGGGAAAGAAGTTGCGGACGCGGCCAGGTCGAGTCATAAAGCAGGACACCGCCAGGGGCGAGTTCTGCCAGGTCATCCGCATACGTCTCAGGGTTCATCGCGATAACGAAATGGGTCTCGCCGTCGCGTCCGGCATAGCCATCACCCGTCACGCGGATCTCATACCAGGTCGGCAAACCCTGAATATTGGATGGGAAAATGTTCTTGCCCACCACGGGCACACCCATCCGGAAAATAGCCTTCATCAGCAGGCCGTTTGCACTGGCCGAGCCTGTGCCGTTCACCGTTGCGATACGCAGGGTGAAATCATTGATGCCGGGTCCGTTCATGCCACGGTCTCCACTTGGTCGTCCGCATGGGGAATTTTGATCACGCCTTCCTTCATGTCCCAGGCAGATGTGGGGCAGCGCTCGGCGCACAGGCCGCAGTGCAGGCAAACGTTTTCATCTTTGATCATCACCCGGCCGGTCAGCGGCAGGGGATTTGATACGAAGAGGGATTGCTCTTCCGGAGCTTCCGGCTGCGTGAGCGAAGCACGCAATTCCGCTTCGCTGTCGGCGTCAGGCGTGATGCTGAGGCACTCGACCGGGCAGACATCGATACATGCATCGCACTCTTCGCAGAGTGGCGCTTCGAAGACAGTCTGCACATCACAGTTCAGGCAGCGCTGGACTTCGACGGCGATCTGTTCGGCATTGAAGCCGAGCTCGACCTCGATGTTCAGGCGCTGGAACCGGTCCACAAGCGCGACATGCTCCATCTCGCGGCGTTCGGCCGCGGTGTAAGCATTCGAGTAACGCCATTCAAACATGCCCATCTTGGCAGATTGCAGCTCGACTTCACGAGGTGCCCGATCACGCAGGCCGAGGCCCTGGCAGTGCCGGTGAATCGAGATTGCCGCCTGATGACCGTGCTCCACGGCCCAGATGATGTTCTTCGGACCGAACGCGGAGTCACCGCCGAAGAAGACGCCTTTACGGGTGGACTCGAAAGTCTCCTCATCGACAACAGGCACATCCCATTTGCCGAACTCGATGCCGGCATCATTTTCGATCCATGGGAAGGCATTCTCCTGCCCGATGGCGAGGATGACATCGTCGCAGGGCAGGGTCTCTTCACCGATCACCCGCTGGCCGGTGATCTCGCCCTTGTCGTCAACATCGTACTCCATCAGCTCGAACGTCATGCCAACCAGTTTGCCATTCTCGGTGACAAAGGTTTTTGGCGAATGGTTCACGACGATCTGGATGTTCTCTTCCTCGGCATCTTCCAGTTCCCATTCGGAGGCCTTGAAGAAATTACGTGGCTTGCGCGCCATGACTTTCACATTGTCCGCCCCAAGACGAAGGGAGGTGCGGCAGCAGTCCATGGCGGTGTTGCCGACGCCGATGATCAAGACATTCTTGCCGATTTCGTCGATATGTTCGAACGCGACCGATTCCAGCCAGTCGATGCCGATGTGAATATTTTCGTCCGCCTCTTCGCGGCCGGGCAGGTGCAGGTCCTTGCCCTTCGGCGCGCCGGTGCCGACGAAGACCGCGTCCCACCCCTCATCCAGCAGTGCCTTCATGCTGGAGACTGGCGTGTTGAGCTTCAGCTCGACGCCCATGTCGAGAATGTACTGCAGCTCTTCGTTCAGCACTTTCTCGGGCAGGCGAAAGGCCGGAATGTTGGCGCGCATCAGGCCGCCGGCTTCAGGCAGTTTCTCGAAAATGGTGCACTCGTAGCCAAGCGGGGCGAGGTCGTTCGCCACCGTGAAGCTCGCCGGGCCTGCGCCAATCAGCGCGATTCTCTTGCCGTTCGTCTGATCCGGCTTCTGCGGAAGGCGGCTCGTCACATCATCACGATGGTCGGCTGCCACACGTTTCAGGCGGCAGATCGCCACCGGCTCGCCATCCACGCGAGTCCGCCGGCAGGCTGGCTCACATGGCCGGTCACAGACGCGGCCCAGGATACCCGGGAACACGTTGGAATCCCTGTTTAGCAGGTAGGCGTCGCTGTAACGCCCCTGCGCGATGAGACGGATATATGCCGGGACCGGTGTGTGTGCCGGGCAGGCCCATTGGCAATCGACGACTTTGTGAAAGTAGTCGGGATTGCTCGTGTCTGTTGGTTTCATATTTGCCCGCTTCCTCCGGAGAAAAGACTAGCGACACAGACCGGCGGCATCAATGACCTCCTGCCGGTTGCGACAACAGGTACGAGACCTGTGATGTGGGAAAAGGAACTCGGCACGTCAGCGGCCTTTGAAGTTACCCGGCCGGCGCTCTGCGACAGACCGGATGCCTTCCTGATGGTCTTCTGTTGCGCGCAGTTTCCATTGTTCTTCATGTTCGTGGGCCAGCGTATCCCGAACCGTCTCATAGAGACCGGTGCGAAGGGTTTTCCGGGTTGCCAAGACGCCCAAAGGCCCGCCCTCTGCTATTTCGGCCGCGAGCTTGTGAGCGGCAGAGCGTACGTCTGCGAGCGGAACCAGTTCATCCGCCAGGCCCATTGCGACAGCTTCTTCCCCTTTGATCCTCCGGGATGTCAGCAACATCAGCGCAGCTTTCTGCGAGCCCAGCAGGCGGGGCAGGGTCGCGCTGAGCGCAAAGCCCGGGTGGAAGGCCAGCCGTGTGAAATTGGCGACAAACCGTGCCTCTGGTGCAGCGATCCGGAAGTCAGCCGCAACCGCAAGGCCAAGGCCAGCACCGACGGCGGCCCCTTGAATTGCCGCGACGATTGGCTTTTTGGCTTCGTAGATACGCAGGGCCTGGTCATAGAATTCTCGAACCGGGTCATCACCGGATCCTCCGACGCCTCCGCCGCGTTCATCATTGGCAAGGTCCGCCCCCGCACAGAAAGCCTTGCCCTCCGAGGCGAGCACGATGGCCCGGCACTCGGGTTGTGCGTCCAGTGTCAGAAGGACCTCTCCGATCTCTCGGAGCAGACCCACATTGGCGTGATTGTTCGGCGGATTGGAGAACACGATCTCGGTCACATGACCGACTTCGCGCACGGCGATCGAGTGCGTCATGGGCGGGTATCCATAAGGTTCCGGGCGACGACCATCCGGTGCACTTCGGATGGCCCGTCATAAATACGCATGTTGCGAATACGGCCTGCAAACAGATGCAGCGGCATTTCCTTGGTCATGCCCATCGCGCCGAAACACTGCATGGCGTTGTCGATGATCTCCTGCGCCATTTCGGTGGCGTAGAACTTGATCATTGAGATCTCTGTGCGCACGTCGCGGCCCTGATCGATCTTCCACGCGCAATCATACGCCATCAGGCGAGCCGCATGGATCTTGGCGGCACCATCGGCGACCCACCACTGGATCGACTGGCGCTCAGACAATTTGTGACCGAACGTTTTCCGCTGGGGTGCATATTCCCGCATCATGTCGAGCGCACGTTGCGCCGCGCCGATACACCAGGCGGCCATCTCCATGCGGCGGGTGCCAAGTCGCACCTGCATCGGGCCAAATCCCTGGCCTTCCTCGCCCAGCAGTTTCCAGCCGGGCACGCGGCAGTCTTCCAGTGTCACTTCGTAGGTAAACTCGCCGCCCAGCATCGGGATGCGCCGCAGGACATTGAAGCCCGGCGTGTCACGGTCGACGAGAAAGGCTGACATGCCGCCGCGCGCTTTCTTCTCCTTGTCGGTGATCGCCATGAGGATCGTGAAGTCGGCTTCAGCCGCCCGGGTGATCCAGATCTTGCGGCCATTGATGATCCAGTCATCCCCGTCGCGCACAGCTCGCGTGATCATCCCAGCGGGATCGGCGCCGGCGCCGGGTTCGGAAATCCCGATGGCGGAGATGGTCTCGCCGCGGGCGTAGGGCTCCAGATAGGCTTTCTTCTGCTGCTCGTTCACCGTCGTCATAAGCATGCGAAGATTCGGTGAATCCGGCGGAAGCGTATAGGTCGCGACTGTGGAGCCGAGCGCTTCGTTGACCGCCACCAGGGCCACGTGCGGCATGCCCATGCCACCGGCATCTTCCGGCGCATCGAGGCTCCACAGGCCAAGTTCCTTTGAAACCTTGTCCAGCCTCTGGCGCTCTTCCGGTGTCAGGTAGGCGCCTTGGCCGCTGGCTTCGCGTTCGAGCACTGCGCCTTCAAGGGGCATTAGCTCATCCCGCACGAAGCGCTGGACGAGATCGGCAAGCATCCTGTGCTCTTCGTCCAGTTCAAACTTCATATTACGCTCCTCCTATCACCTTATTTTGGTGACTTTGCACGGCAGAACGCCACAAGGGAAAGAGTCGGGCAAGGCGGCAAACCTCATGACCTTGGGGAAAGGTATGCAGGTGTCAAAAACTCCCGAAGTCTGGAACCCGGCGTTATAGTGCCTTATCGGGGAGAGGTGACCGGAGTGCCTTGTGGATGCAGGGGCTTTGGGAAAAGGGGAACTTGTTTCATGGCAGGATTGAGCAGCAAGAGCGGGACGGAAGACCAGGACACTTACTGGGTTCTCCGGAAGGACCAGCTTGAATGTATGGCTTCGACCGTTAGGATGGATATTGTCGACCACCTCGTTGGAAACGGACAGATGTCGATCAAGCAACTGGCGGCATCGATGGGACGCCAGCCATCCTCGATTTATTATCATATCAATATGCTGGTGAAGGCCGAGCTGGTCGTGGAGACCGGGACCCAGATCTCAAACCGGCGGACTGAAGTGCTCTACGCCACGCGGGCTCCGCGTATGCGTTTGCAGAAGGCCCTCGCGGATCCGGGCAATCACGAAACCATAGACCGGACTGTCGGTGCGATTTGCCGGCAGGCACACCGGGATTTTGTCCAGGGACTGACGCACCCGGATGCGCAGCTCGAGGGTCCGGAGCGCAATCTCGGATTTTTCCGCCTGATCAACAGGCCAAGCGCGGAATCCCTTCGGGAAATCAATGGCTATATTGAGCGGATCGCTGAGATCCTCTGGGAAGAGCGCGATATGGACCAGCCCCTGATCGCGTTCGCCTGGACACTGACGCCGCTGCACGAAAAAGCTGTCGGTGGCGATGATTGAGCCTCCAGACTCTGTGTTCGGCAGGCATAGAAACACAACGATATTGACGGAGCGATGGCATGAGTGACCTGGACAGCCGTGGGATGATGAAAGCAATTTACGATGTGATCTCGCAGCCTTCAGGCGAGCGGGACTGGGAGAGTATCCGGCCGCTGTATCACCCCCGCGCAACCATGACCCGAACAGGCGTTGCCATCGATACGCTGCCGGCAAATCAATGCCTGACTTTCGACGAATATATCAAAACCGCCGAGGAAAACCTGGCGGGCGCCGCTTTCGAGGAATCAGAGATCGGGCACGAATGTGCGCGGCTGGGCTCTGTTGCGCAGGTACGCAGCGTTTACCAAACCATCTACCGTGTCGGCGATCGTGAAATCCATTCCCGAGGAGTGAACTTCATTACGATGGCCCGGCTTGCAGACTCTTGGCAGATCCTCAGCATCGCTTGGGACAATGAGCGCGCCGGTGTCACCATTCCCGATGAATGGCTCGATTGAGGCTGGCCGAACCGTCGGTGCCGGTCAGACATTGAAGCGGAAGTGCATCACGTCGCCGTCCTGCACGACATATTCCTTGCCTTCTGCCCGCATCTTGCCAGCTTCCTTGGCGCCGGCTTCGCCCCCGCACGCGACATAGTCGTCATATGTGATCGTCTCGGCGCGGATGAAGCCTTTCTCGAAGTCGCCATGGATGACACCGGCGGCTTTCGGCGCGGTCCAGCCCCTGCGGATGGTCCAGGCGCGGGCTTCCTTCGGGCCGACCGTGAAATAGGTCTGCAGGTCCAGCAGATCGTAACCGGCGTGGATCAGACGGGTCAGGCCGGGTTCTTCCAGCCCCAGTGTTTCCAGGAATTCGGTACGGTCCGGCTCGTCGAGCACCGCCAGTTCGGACTCGATCTGGGCTGAGATCACGACACAGCCTGCGCCTTCTTCCCTGGCGCGTTCCTCGACGCGCTTGGAATAGTCGTTGCCCGTCGCAGCGCTGGCTTCGTCCACATTGGCCACGAAAAGGATCGGCTTCGACGTCAGCAGTTGAAGCATGTTCCAGGCTTTAAGGTCATCCTTCGGCACATCGGCGCGCCGGGCAGGGCGGCCTTCCTTCAGCTCATTGAGAGCGAGGTCGATCAGCGCTACCTGTGCCTTGGCTTCCTTGTCGCCGGAATTGGCTTTCTTGATGACGTTCTGTTTGCGCTTCTCGAGGCTTTCGAGGTCCGCGAGCATCAGTTCGGTCTCGACGACTTCGAAGTCCGCGACCGGGTCGATCGTGCCGCGGACATGGGTGATGTCGTCGTTGTCGAAGCAGCGCAGCACATAGATGATGGCGTCGGTTTCGCGGATATTGGCGAGGAACTTGTTGCCGAGGCCTTCGCCCTGACTCGCACCTTCGACGAGGCCCGCGATGTCGACAAAGTTCATGCGCGCCGGAATGATTTCCTTTGAGCCGGCGACCTTGGCGAGTTCAGCCAGGCGCGGCTCCGGAACGGCCACTTCGCCCACGTTCGGCTCAATCGTGCAGAACGGATAGTTCGCCGCTTGTGCCGCGGCGGTCTGTGTCAGGGCGTTGAAAAGCGTGGATTTGCCAACATTCGGCAGGCCCACGATCCCGCATTTGAAGCCCATTCCGGCCTCCTTAAACTTAGATTTCGAGGGGGCCATAGCCCTATTCCCGCAGGAAAAACAGGCGGTTTTCTCTCCTGACAGCGGAATTGGGTGTTCAACAGGGGGGCTTTGGGTAAGGTTGGCCCACGAAATGCAAGGCAGAATGCATGGCTTATGACGTCTTTCTCGTAACTGTGCCGGAAGACTTCGACATGGCGAAACTGGTCGCCCGTCGTCTCCGCTCGCTGAAATTCACCGTTCGTTTCAATCAGAAACAAACGGAGGACGATATTTTCGACGCGAAGGATGCGCGCGATGCCGGAAAGTCCGGCAACATGCTGGTCCTGTGGTCCGAAAATTCTGTGAAGAATGACTGGGTGCGTGCGGCTGCGGCCGTCGGCAATTCCCGGGATGGGATGCTGGTGCATGCCGGCATCGACAAGACCATTCCTTACGAACCCTATCGCAAGGCCAAGCGTTTTGCGCTTGAGGGCTTCACCTCCCGCAAGATGCCGGAAGGCTTCTACAAGCTGGTTGAGGAACTCGCAGAGCGTACGGGCCGGTCTGACCTTCGTGCCTGGATGAAGCTTGGCTCAAAGGATGACGAAGGCCGGGAAGCCTGGCTCGAAGCGCATGCTGATGACCCGCTAGCAATTGCAGAGCGGCAGAAGCGCGAGAAGGCTCTCGGTATCAAGCCGGAACCCGCCAAGGAAGCTGCTGAAGCTGCGTCCAAAGCCGCGACAACGATCCGGAACGGTAATGGCCAGCATGCGGCCAGACCCACGACCGGCGTCTCCGCCGCGGTCGCGCGCGCATCTGCAAGCGCGCGTACGGCCCCAACCACAGTGGTTCAGCCCGACGAAGATCCTGTGTACGGCAACTGGACGATCGCTGCGATTGGCGCTGCCATCGCTGCAATCTTCCTGTTCAGCCTTGTTGTCCGGTCCCAGCCGGTGGAGCGCGTGGATGCCCGGATGCCGGCTATCGGCAATGCTCAGCCGGTCGTCGCAGCCTGTCCCGCCGGGACTGTGCCGCGCGAAATGGTAGAGTTCATCGAACAGGGCCCGGTCGATATCGGCATGGGTCATGGCCCGATCATCGATGACACCACGCCGCCGGAAGACGAGTAGGCCTTAGCCGAACACTGCGATGGTCTGGCGGCCGACCATCATCGGTTCGCCCTTCGAATTCCAGAGGCGCATGGCCTGGCTGGAATAGCCCTGCTGCGCGGTCTGGGCGATGTGCTGGGCCAGGAACCAGCCGTCTTCGGTGGAGATGTCGTCCGTCAGGAATTCCGCCATCCAGGTCATAGAACTGATGCGGCCGGGAGCGGTCAGCATCGACAGGGCTGCTGGCGGCGGTGAGTCTGCGATCGACAACAGGGTGACGGCATCCATCGGGGCCGTTTCGTCCCTGTGACGGAGCCAGAGGACAATCTCACCATCCTGCGCGCCGCTGATCGGTCGGCCGCCCTTGGCGAGGCGCACATTGAAGTGATGCGAGAAGGCGGGGCGGCGGCGCTCATCCGGGAAGAACTGTTTTGTCTCGTCCGGCAGCGTGACAACGGGGGCGATCATATTGGAGAAGTCGAGGCTCGATTCCCGCGCGGCCCCGAAGGCGAAGATGCACTCCGCAACGATTCCCTCCGGCCCGGTCATGCGGACGGAGATGAAGGCCGTGTTCTTGCCCTCGCGCAGGACGGTCGGTACGGAGACCAGCTCACCGGATGCCGGTCCGACAAAAGCGATCTGGGCAGACCGCAGCGGACGATCACCCGCCAGCGGCAGCGCGGCCTTCAGGCAGAGCGCTGCTGTCAGTCCGCCATAGGTGGTGCGGCCCTGCATCCAGTCTTCCGGAACGGTGACGCGAGATGACTGGTCTGCGCCAAAGGCGATGGAGGCGAGAAGATCGGTGTAATTCATGGCGGGCGTCCGTAGTTGCGGAATTGATACTTGCCTACCCGCATTCCTTTTCGGAACCAACCCGTGCCGCTAGGAGAGCGGCGGCAGAAATGAAACACCCCGGCCTGATGGACCGGGGCGCAACATTTTCAGAATGCGAAGAGCCTAGTGCTGGCTCTCCGGTGTGGTCACACGCAGGCCGTCTAGCTCGTCGGAAACGGTGATCTGGCAGGACAGGCGGGAGTTTTCCTGAACGTTCTCGGCGAAGTCGAGCATCGACTTTTCCATTTCCTGCTGCTCGCCCACTTTATCCATGAAGGCGTTGTCCACATAGACGTGGCAGGTTGCGCAGGCGCAGGCGCCGCCGCAGTCAGCATCAATGCCGGGAATGGAGTTCTTGATTGCGGCTTCCATCACGGACTCGCCGTTCTTCGCCTCGACAGTGCGTTCGGTTCCATCGTGGTCGATATAGGTAATCTTCGGCATCGGCTTTTTGGTCTCCTTAGGCTGTGGCGGCGGCCGCAGCGATGTCTTTCATTGAGATGGACGTATCCTTGAGCATATCAGGTGCAATCTTTGCGCCTGTCATGATCAATTTCTTGGACGCCAGAAATTCCGGCGGGCTGTTCACCGCGTCGACCGCGATCAGCGTGCCGTTACGCAGATAAAAGACGGCAAATTTCCGGTCATCCGGATTGCCGCGAACAACGATTTCATCGTGGCCCTGATTGAGGCCGGCGATCTGCAGTTTAAGGTCGTACTGGTCCGACCAGAACCACGGGCAGTCTTCCGGCGGGCGCGGTTTGCCGAGGATGGCAGCCGCGGCCAGCTTGCCCTGTTCGATGGCGTTGTGAACGCTTTCGAGGCGGCCGGCGTGTCCATAGTGGATGAGCGGCCGGCTGGCGCAGTCACCCGCTGCGAAGATGCGCGGATCGGACGTGCGGGCGTCGCGGTCGGTCGCGATGCCGTTATCGATGGTAAGGCCCGCATCCTTGGCGAGTTCGATATTCGGCAGGATTCCGATACCCACCAGCACTATGTCTGCAGGCAGCTTGGTCCCGTCAGCCAGGACCGCGGCGCTGACCTTTCCACCTTCGCCTTCCAGATGGTCCAGCCGGGCGCCGGTCAGGATCGTAGCGCCCTGCGAGCGGTGCTCCTTTTCGTAGAACGCGCTCATTGTCGGGCTGGTGACGCGGGCCAGCACGCGCTCCGCCATCTCAAGGACAGTCACTTCCAGCCCCATCTGGCGGGCGACCGCAGCGGCTTCGAGGCCGATATAGCCGGCGCCGATGATCACCAGCCGTCGGCCGGATACCATGTTCGGTTGGATCCGGTCGACATCGGCGAGGCCACGCAAATCGAAAACGTTTTCAAGATCTGAGCCCTTAGCAGGCAGAGGACGCGGACGGGAGCCAGTGCACAGGATCAGTGCGTCATAGTTCAGCATCGCGCCGTGTTCGAGTTCGACAATCTGCGCAGCGCGGTCGATCTTCGTGGCACGGGTGGAGAGGATCAGTTCGACTCCATTGTCTTCGTACCAGGCCGCTGGTTTGAAGAAGAGGCGCTCTTCAGCGAACTCTCCCTTCATATAGGCTTTTGACAGGGGCGGACGCTGGTAAGGCAGCGCGGGTTCGTCCCCCACAAGCACCAGCTTGCCAGTATAGCCTCCCATCCGCAGGGACTGCACGGCTTGCGCGGCAGCCTGCCCGCCGCCGATCAGGACGATCTGCGATGCGTCTGAAAGATCCAAACTGGTACCTCCCTCAAGGCCTGAATTTATTTATGACGCATGCGTCACGTTTTTAGCCTTTTATATGCAGGCCAGTTACAGTGCAAGGCGCCGTGAATCCATGGCACGAATTGGCGCAGCGCCTTTATATGCATGAGATGACAGTGATTCTTGAATGTCCAGATGAGACTGCCCTGCGTGACGTGGGGGCACGTGTTGCCCGATTGCTCCAGGCAGGGGACGTGATCGCCCTTTTTGGGGATCTTGGCGCCGGAAAAACCACATTCTCCCGCGGACTTATCGCGGACTATAGTGGGACGATGGATGTACCAAGCCCGACTTATACGCTCGTTCAGCTGTATGATTCCGGGCCTCTCCCGATCTGGCATTTCGATCTCTACCGTCTGAAATCGCCTGACGAACTGGTCGAGCTTGGCTGGGACGAGACGCCTGACGGCATTGCCCTTGTCGAGTGGCCGGACCGGGCAGGGAGCCACCTGCCGGAATGGCGCCTCGACGTGACCATCGATTTCCTTGGGGAAGGCCGGCGTGTGACACTGGAACCGCGCGGCGAAGGCTGGCAGACACGTCTCCATGGGTTTTGACGAAGCAGGCCGCGCGGCGGACATGAACGCCTTTCTGACCCGCGCAGGCTGGGATGATGCGGCGCGTTTCCCGCTCGGGCAGGATGCGTCGACCAGGCGATATATCCGCCTCGTAAGGCCGGATGGCACGCGGGCGATGCTGATGGACGCCCCGAACGTTGAAGACAGCGCCTGCCCGCCGGACGCTGATGACGCGACGCGTATCGCCATGGGCTGGAATGCCTCGACGCGCCTCGCTGCATCCCGGGTAGATGCCTTCGTCCTGATCGCGTCCTATCTGCGCCATCGCGGCTTCCGGGCACCGGAAATCATCGCGCATGACAGCGCGCACGGCTTCGCCCTGATTGAGGATTTCGGGGAGAACCTCGAAATTGCCCGCCAGATCGAGGCAGGCAACGTCGACGAGCTCACCGCTTATGTCACATCTGCGGATATCCTTGCGGACCTGCACCGCGAAGATGCTCCCAGCACTTTGTCGAACGGCGCCGACGTCTGGCCGATCCTCGATTTCGACCGGCTGGCGCTCGTCTCAAATGCTGATCTCTATGCCGACTGGCTGCGGGCCGAGCGAGGCGACGGGGCGCTGGAAGGGGCTGAACGGGAAGAATGGGAAAAGGTGCGCGACCAGCTGATCGCGCAGGCGATGGAGTTTCCAAGGACTTTCACGCTGCGGGACTTCCACGCTGAAAACCTGCTCTGGCTCGGCAATGGCGAAGTCGGCCTGCTTGACTTCCAGGACGCCGTGCGTGGTTGGGATGCCTGGGATATGGCGATGCTGACACAGGATGCCCGCCGGGCCGTTTCACCGGAGGCAGCCGAAGCAGCGATCCGCCACTATCTGGATCAGACCGGTAAATCGCGCGAAGCTTTCGACGAGCGTCTGGCCGTGATCGGCGCGCTGAATGCCCTGCGCATCGCAGGTGTCTTCTCCCGCCTCCAGCACCGCGATGGCAAGCCGCGTTATGGCCTCTTTCAGCCGCGCCAGCTGGCCATCCTCGCCCGAAATCTGTCACATCCGGCGCTTAAGGACTTGAACGCCTTCGTGCGGCGGACGACTCCATTTGTTTTCGAGGGCTTCTGAATGAGCGTACCAGTTCCGCACACCGCCATGGTGCTCGCTGCCGGTCTTGGCACGCGCATGCGGCCCATGACGGTCGACTGTCCTAAGCCGCTGATCGAAGTACGCGGCAAGGCACTGATCGACCGGATGCTGGATCCGCTGGCCGCCGCAGGCGTGAAGCGCGCTATCGTCAACGTTCACTATCTGGCAGACCAGGTGGAAGCGTACCTGAATGATCGCACCGATATCGAGATCATCATCTCGGACGAGCGCGGCGAAGTGCTTGAGACAGGCGGCGCGCTGGCCAAGGCCCGGCCGCTTCTGGGAGACGACCCGATCCTCGTTGCCAATACGGACGCGTTCTGGGAACCATCCGGCGCCGAACCGATTCAGGCCTTGGCGGAAGCATTTGACCCATCGGCTATGGATGCGCTTCTGCTGGTCGCTGACACAGGGCGCACACTGGGTTTCGGCGGGCCGGGCGATTTCTTCCGCCACGAAGATGGTGCCATGACCCGGCGCGGCGACGCATCCAGCGCGCCTTATGCCTATTGCGGCCTTCGCATGATCCGGCCTCAGCTCTACGACAACGAACCGATCGAGCGCTTCTCGGCGCTTCGTGTCTGGGCCCCGCTGATCGAGCAGAAGCGCCTGCATGGTGTCGTGCTTGACCGGTTCTGGCTTCATGTCGGCGATCCTCAGGCGCTGAAGGACGCCGAAATGTGGCTGGCCTGCCATGGCGGATAGTGACGGATTGTTCTCCGGCGCTTCCCGCGTTTACACGATTCCTCCGGGAACAGACTTCCTGCGGGCGCTGGCAAATACGCTGGCGGATGAAGCGGGGCTCAAGGACAATCCCGAAGCGCTGGCGGATGCCATTATCTATGTCCCCAACCGGCGTTCGGCGCGCGTGCTGGCACGCGTGCTCTACGACGCGAGCGGTGAAAAGCCGATCCTGCCGCCGGACATCCGCACGCTAGGCGACATTGAGGCAGACGAAGCGCCATCGGTAGATGCTGCCCGTTCCGGTCTTCCGCCTGCGATGTCTGCCGCCCGCCGTCTCGGTGCGCTGACACATCTGGTGCAGGCGTTCTACGAGAACGCTTATGGCATCACCCCTCCCGCGGCATCGGCGCTGGCTGCCGCGCAGGAGCTGAGCCGCCTGATGGAGCAGGCCGCGCTCAGTGAGCATGTGGACTGGTCCAGCTTGCCGGACCTCGCGGACTCGGCTGAACTGGCTCAGCACTGGGAACAGTCGGTCAAATTCCTGAAGATCATATCCGAGAGCTGGCCGGACTGGCTGGCCGAGAACGGCGAGAGTGATCCTTTCCTGCGCGATATCGCGGCCGCTCGGATCATGGTGAAACGCTGGGAGGAAGCCCCCCCAGCGGCGCCGGTGCTGATCGCAGGTTCGACCGGTGCGACACCTGCCGGCCGTATCCTGATGAAGGCGGCCATGAGTTTGCCGAAAGGGCTCGTCGTGCTGCCGGGCCTCGACATGCACGCTGATGAGGACGCCCGCGCGGTGATCGCCGACTCGGTCAGCCACCCCCAGCACATCCTGTTCGACACATTACGGGACCTGAATGTCTCACCCGCCGACGTCGGCATCTGGCCCGGCACTGACGGCGCCCGGAAAGCCGAAGCCCGCCGCCGCATGATCCATGAGGCACTGGCACCAGCAGAGTCGACGGCCGACTGGCGCCGAACGCTCGACACGCTGGCCGCCGCCCTCGGTACAGAGAAAGAAGACTTCGCCCTTTCGGCGTTGGACGGCTTGACCGTCATCGAAGCGCCGGACGATGCGGTTGAGGCAGAGACAGCCGCCCTGTTGTTACGCCAGGTGATGGAGCACCCGGGGGAGACGGCTGCGCTGGTGACACCCGATGCGACGCTTGCGCGGCGGGTCAGCGGCGTGCTGAAACGCTGGGGTCTGGATGTGCCGCCGTCCTCCGGCAGCCCGCTTGGCCAGACCACCGCAGGAAGCCTGATTGGCCTCTGTGCCCGCTGGGTGCTGGACCCGGCGGAGCCTGTGATACTGAGTGCGGTGCTGAAGCATCCCTTTGTGCGCGGCTTCGAAGGCGCCGATACGCTTGATCGCTATTTCCTGCGCGGGGCGCGGAATTGGCGATCTCTGTATGATCTGCTCTATTCCATCCGGACCCGGAATGAGTTGGATCCGTATGCCGGTTTCTCCGACGAGGATCAGACGATTGCCGAAAGATTGGTCGAACAGATCCTCGCGGCTTTTGAGGAGACAGGTGCAGACCTGTCCGGTCAGGCACCCATGTCGGGTCGCAAGATCGCCGAACGCATCGCAGCACTGGCCGCGCGCGTCAGCCAGACGCCATTCCCCTGGGCCGGGGAAGACGGCCGCTCCGCCACGACCATGATGGAACATGTTGCCGAGCTTGCCGATTATCTCGCGCCGATGCCTCCGCACGCCTTCTCTGAACTGATCGAGGCCGATGCTGCGCAGCGCACGGTCAGTGCCGGGGTCTCCGAACATCCGCGCCTCGCCATTTGGGGCCCGCTGGAAGCACGTCTCCAGTCTGCCAGCCACATCATCCTGGCAGGCCTGAACGAGGATGTCTGGCCGCAGCGCCCGCCGGCCGATGCCTTCCTGCCGCGCCGGTTCCGCAAGGATCTTGGAATCAGTGACCCCGAAGACCGGGTCGGCCTGTCAGCACATGACTTCGCGCAGCTTGCCTGCGCGCCGAAGGTCACGATGCTGCATTCGCTCCGCCGCAACGATGCGCCTGCCGTCGCCTCGCGCTGGGTCTGGCGGCTGAAAACGCTGGCCGAAGGTGCGCTTGGCGGTGCGGCGAAAGATGCTCTGTCGCCGGATGGAGATAATCCGCTCGAATGGGCGCTCGCTCTGCGCGACCGTGGCACGAACACGCTGGACAAGGATTTTCCGGTCGAGCCCAAGCCGCGCCGCCGCCCGGAAGGCTGGCCGCAGAGATTGTCCGTTACGCGGATCGATACGCTGCAGCGAGATCCCTATGCGATCTGGGCCGAACAGGTCCTGAAGCTCGAAACGGTCGATCCGATGAATGCCGAGCTTGGCCCAGCCCCGCGTGGCACGGCGATCCACAAGGCTTTGGAAGATTTCGAGGAAGATGGCGCCCCAAAGACAGCCATGCATCTCGTTTCACTGCTTTTGCAAAATTTGTCAGCCGCAGGGGAGCCGGACGCTGTGCTCGCAGCTCGCCGGGCCGTTCTGGGGCAGATGTCGGACTGGTATCTCGGTTGGCGGGCGGCGCGCCGGGTCGATGGCAAGCCGAAGCTGGAAGTCAAAGGCCGCCTCGATTTCGATATCAAGGGCGCACCTTTCACCCTATCCGCGATGGCCGACCGGATCGAAAGACAACCAGACGGCAGCCTGATCGTAATCGATTTCAAGACAGGCAATCCGCCCTCGGACAAGGAGATCGCCACCGAGCTCAGCCAGCAGATGCCGCTACAGGCACTGATCGCGGGCAAGGGCGGTTATGAAGGCATTCCCGCCGCCAATGTGTCCGGTCTCGAATATGTGGCGTTCAAGGCGAAACCAAATGCGCGCGTGATCGGCCAAAGCCGCGCCCTGCAGGCAACGCCGGATGAACTCGCTAAGACAGCCGAAGAGGGGCTCTTGCGCCTGATCGCCGCCTATCGCGAAGACGACTCGGCTTTCCTGTCCGCCCCGCGTGTCCAGTTCGTGAAATACGACAATGGGTACAACCGCCTCGCCCGCCGGGCCGAGTGGGCAGGCGACACGGAAGACGGGGGCGGCGATGAGTGACATCGTGACACCGCCGGATACGGAGGACTTCCGCAAGGCCGTCCAGGTGCAGGCCCGCTCGGCCGACCCGATGCATTCGACCTTCGTTATGGCCAATGCCGGTTCCGGCAAGACCAAGGTGCTGATCGACCGTGTCGCGCGTCTTCTGCTGCGGCGGCCGGATGGGCGCCTGGGCGCGAAGCCTGATTCCATCCTCTGCATCACCTACACCAAAGCTGCAGCGAGCGAGATGCTTTCGCGTCTCTTCAAGACGCTCGGCCAATGGTCGGTGATGGAAGATGACCCGCTGCGGAAGAAGCTCGCGCAGCTGCAGGGCCGTAAGATCAGCGACTACAACGCCGAAGACCTTCAGGTCGCCCGGGCCTTGTTCGCGAATGCGCTTGAGACACCGGGCGGCCTGCGCATCGAAACCATCCACGCCTTCTGCGCCCGCGTCTTGCGGCGCTTCCCGCTGGAGGCCGGCGTCTTCCCCGGCTTCACGGAAATCGAGGAAGATGAAGCCTTCGCGCTGTGGAATGAGGCACGCAGCGAAGCGGTGATGGCCGCGCAGGAGACCATGCCTGACCTGCTGGACCTTCTGGCCCTCGAAGGCGGGCATGAAGGCGCAATGCTGGCGCTCGACACGCTGCGCAGCATCGGCACGACCGTCCTGCGCTTCGCTGAGCACCATGACGGAGACCTCGACAGGATGGACGACGTCCTGCGCGACCGCTTGAAGGCGCCGGAGGCATCGGTCACCGAGTTGCTGGAGCTCGCCATGGGTGAGGCGCTTCCGGTGGCAGATATCCGTACGGTGGCTGAACTCCTGCTGACAGGCGCCAAAACCGACGTTACGACAGGCGAGAAGCTGATGGCTGTGCTCGCCGCACAGGATGCGGGCGAGCGCTGGGCAATCTACCGGTCTGTCTTCCGCACCGCGAGCGGCGACCTCCGGGCGTCCAATCCGTACACGAAAGGCATGGCTGACGCCCTTCCGATGGTCGCCAGCTTGTTCCAGATGAAGGACGGCTTCGGCGAGGAAGCGCACCGGATGTTGAAACTGGAGGACCGGCTGAATCGGGCCGCCGCCTTCGCACGCACCTCCGCCATGATCCGCGTTGGCCTTCCGGCTCTGGAGCGTTACCGCGCCCTGAAACGGGCCCGCGCCGCGCTCGACTTCGACGACCTGATCGAACACACCCGTATCCTTCTGACCGCGACGGGCATGTCCGACTGGGTGCTCTACAAGCTGGATGGTGGCCTCTCGCATCTGCTGCTCGACGAGGCGCAGGATACGAGCCCCACACAGTGGGAACTGGTCGATGCGCTGACTGGGGAGTTCGACGCCGGTCAGGGGATCGAGCGGGCGCAGGACCCGCGTACCCTGTTCGTTGTCGGCGACGAGAAACAGTCGATTTATTCCTTCCAGGGCGCCGATCCATCTCAGCTGCTCAAGCAGTACCACCAGTTCCTGTCCCGCAATTCGGACCTTTTGAAAGAGACAATGGAAATGTCCTTCCGGTCAGGGCCGGAAGTGCTGGAATATGTCGACACGGTCTGGAACGAAGCGCCGCCCATTCCGAATGCACCGGCGGAGATGTCAGCAGAAGAAAGCAATCTCGTCCATCACGTTTCCTGGCGGTCGGACCAACACGGCTCCATTGAACTCTGGCCCATCCCACCGAAGGAAGAAGAGACCGACGAAGACGCATGGGCGCGTCCGGTCAACGCCATGCGGTCGTCCTCGCCAAAGGCACGTCTGGCCACCGATGTGGCCAAAGCCGTTCGGGCGATGATCGACGCGGGCAAAAGCGTCTGGGCCGATACGGGGGAGGGCTGGGTACAGCGCCCGGTCCGGCCGGAAGATATTCTGATCCTCGTGCGCGGGCGTACAGGTGGTCTCTTTGATGCGATGATCGGTGCCCTGAAGGCGCAGGGACTGCCTGTGGCTGGCGCCGACCGGCTGAAGTTGGGCGATCATATCGGTGTGCAGGACTGCCTGAACCTGATGCGCTTTGCTGCGCTCCCGGAGCGGGACCTGACGCTGGCTGAAATCCTGCGCGGACCGTTCCTCGGCCTCGTGGATGATGACCGCTACCTGTTCGATCTGGCGAGCGGCCGCCGGCGAGGCGAAACGCTCTGGCAGCGCGTGCAGGCCAGCACCAATGCTGACGTGCAGGTCGCAGCAGGCTTCCTGAAAGGCCTGATCACCAACGCGCATCTGCCGCCATTCGACTTCCTTACCGCTGTGCTGGACGTTCCGCAGGCAGATGGACAGACAGGCTGGGAAAAGCTGAATGCCCGCCTTGGTCATCCGGCGCGCGATCCGGTCGAGGCGCTGGTCGCCGAAGCCATCGCTTTCGACTCGACCGAGCCCGCCTCGCTGCAATGCTTCATCGCGCGCATGGAGGCGGGAGAGGTGGAGATCAAGCGGGATCTTGCTGCGCCGGAGCGGGAAATCCGCGTCATGACCGTCCACGGCGCCAAGGGCCTGCAGGCGCCGGTCGTCATCCTGCCGGATACAACCAGCGCGCCGAAGCCTTCCGGCGGCAGCATCCATGAGATCGACGGCGTGCCCGTCTGGTCGCCGCGCAAGGACGGAGAACTGGCGGAAGTGACGGCCGCCCGCGCACTGGCCGATGCGCGCGCCGAGGAAGAACACCGCCGCTTACTGTACGTGGCGCTGACCCGGGCACAGGACCGGCTCATCATTGCGGGCCATTGGTATGGCGGCCAGAAGGGCGGCGGCTATCACGACCGGTCCTGGTACTCGCTCTGCTTGAATGCGATGGACAAGCTCGTCCCGGCCGAGGGTGAGGCGCGCGATGAAATCCGGTGGTTCGGCGTGGCGCCGAAGACGGTGCCAAAGGGAGGTCAGAGGGACGAAGCGAAAGCAGGGTATCCGGATTGGGCGCTGAAGCAGGTGGAAGACACGCCCGTTGCCGCCCGCCGAAAATTCAGTGCGCCGACCAGCCTGCTCGGCCGGGATATGCCAGTCATGGCGCCGTTTGGGGAAGGGCGTGAGGCCCGCCTGAAGCGCGGCCGCCTGATCCACGCCCTGCTGCAATACCTGCCGGATGTTCCGGAAGCTGACCGCGAGGCAGTGGGGCGTCATTTCCTTGCTCGGGATGCCTCGCTGGAGGAAGGCGAGCGCCAAGAGATGCTATCCGCCGCGCTTTGCGTGCTGCAGGATCCAGCCATGGCCGGCGTCTTCGCCCCCGGCGGACGAGCCGAAGCGGCGATCATCGGCAGCTCGAAAAAGCATCTGCCGGAAGGCGTGGTGATCAATGGCCGGGTCGACCGGCTGGTGGTCTCCGACAAGGAAGTCCTCATCGTCGATTTCAAGACGGACCAGCCCGCGCCGGATACGCCGGAAGGCGTAGGGGAGAGCTATATGCTGCAGATGGCGGCTTATTGGGCGGTGCTGCGAGAGGCCTGGCCGGACCGAACGGTGCGGGCCGCGCTCTGTTGGACAGACGGGCCAAAACTCATGCCGCTGCCGGAAGACATGCTTTTAGCCGCGCTAAAGCGTGCTGGCAGCGAGGTTTGACTTGTGCCGGGAGTCCCTATTTAGCAGTCTGTTGAACTGAATTATGAGGAGCTCGCCATGGCCGCGATTGATGTAACAGACGACGAGTTTGATGGTGTCATTGCCAATTCTGATGTCCCCGTCGTTGTGGATTTCTGGGCCGAATGGTGCGGTCCGTGCAAGCAGATGTCTCCGCATCTGGAGGCCGTCGCCGAGGAAATGGCCGGCAAGGTCAAAGTCGCCAAGATCAATGTCGACGAAAACCCGATGACCGGCTCGAAATACGGCGTGCGCGGTATGCCGACGCTGATGATCTTCAAGGATGGCAAGGTGGCTGCCACGCATCTCGGTGCGATGAGCAAGCAGGCCATCGCCGAATGGATCAAACAGTCGGCCTGATCCGTCAGGCTGGCTCGCTGGTCAGCGCCAGGAATACGTCTTCAAGGTCGGGGGTCTCGGTGACGAGGTCCCCGATTCCGATTCCGGCCTGGCGAACCTGTTCCAGCAGGCGGCCGATTCCGGTCTCGCTGGTCCGGAACGTGATTTCCAGCTCGCCCGACTCGCGGAGTTTCGCATCCAGCGCAGACAAGGCGTCTGGCACGTTCGTCAGCGGTTCTCTCGGGCTTATCACTAGCGTCTTGTAGTCGAGGCGCGACAGAAGCTGAGATGTGGGCTCGCAGGCGACGATTTCGCCATGGTTCACAATGGCGATGGAATCGCAGAGCTCCTCGGCTTCTTCGAGATAGTGAGTTGTCAGAATGATCGTTGTGCCGCGCTCATGCAGTTCGCGAACATAGGTCCACATCGAGCGGCGCAGTTCCACGTCCACGCCGGCCGTCGGCTCGTCGAGGATCAGGACAGGCGGATTGTGGACGAGGGCCTTGGCGACCATCAGGCGCCGTTTCATGCCGCCGGACAGCTGTCGCACATAGGCGTCTTTCTTGTCGTCGAGGCCAACGGCGGCAAGGATTTCATCTGTCAGGCGCTCACCTTTCGGGACACCGTAAAAGCCGGCCATCAGCTCCAGCATTTCAAACGGGGTGAAGAAAGGGTCTGCGACGATTTCCTGGTTCACAACGCCAATGGCGGCGCGGCTCTGGCGGGGGTGCTGGTCGATGTCCAGGCCCCAGATGCGCGCCGTGCCAGAGGTCTTGTTTACCAGGCCCGCCAGAATGTTGATGAAGGTCGACTTGCCCGCCCCGTTCGGCCCCAGCAGGCCGAAGATGGATCCGCGCGGAATTTTCAGGCTGATTCCCTTCAGGGCATGCTTTTCCGGCATCCGGCCGGAGGCGGCGTACACTTTCTGGAGGTTATCGACTTCGATTGCATATTCCGGGGCGGAGTTTTGGTCAGTCATCCAGTCCTTCTTTCCCTGCGGCATGGCGGTGCTTGCGCGGCACTCTGGTGCGCTCTAGGTAGGGCCGTAAGACCCGGTGAACAAGCCGGTGCCAACTTACAGGACTGAATAGGCGGCCCAATGCCCTCCAAGCGCGATGTATTCGACCCACCGGAAGTCGTGATGGTCACAAGTCACAAGGTCTCCTGCAATGGCGGCGGCGGCGCGCTCGGTCATCCGCGCGTCTGGTACGAGATGGGCGATGAGGACTTTGTCGAGTGCAAATACTGCGACCGCCGCTTCGTCCTGATTGGCGGCAAGGAAGATCCCGGCCGGGGTCGCTGATTCTCCCTGAACACGGAGCCGGCTGATCATGCACGTTCTTGTCGTCGGTGGTGGAATCGGGGGGCTGACAGCCGCCCTTGCGCTTGAGAAGCGGGGCCACACCGTCACGGTCACGGAACAGTCCGGCGTGATCAGCGAAGTCGGCGCAGGCCTGCAGCTCAGCCCCAATGCCATGAAAGTGCTGAACGCCCTGGGCGTCGGCGCACGGGTGATGACGGATGCGTTCCGACCGCAGGCCGCAGAAATGCGCTGGGGGCGCAGTGGCGCAAAAATCTTTTCGATCCCGCTGCGCAAGGCCGCTACGAACCGTTGGGGCGCCGAATATATTCACGTTCACCGGGCTGACCTGATCGAAGCCCTGCGCGCGGAACTGGTTGCGCGGGCGCCGGAAGCGCTGATCCTCGGGCAGCGGCTGGAGCGCTACGAGAACCGGGGCAACAAGGTTGCTGCCTATTTCACCGGCGGCGCTGTCATTGAAGCGGACCTGCTTGTTGGTGCTGACGGCATCCATTCGGCTGTGCGTGACCAGATGCTGGGGCCGGACAAGCCGGAATTCACCGGCTGTGTCGCCTGGCGGGCCACGGCGCCTGTAACCGCGCTCGGCGATCATGCCCCGCCGCCGACAGCAAGCGTCTGGGCCGGCCCGCGGCGGCATGCGGTGACCTATTTGCTGCGCCGGGGCAGTCTCGCCAACTTCGTCGGCGTGGTGGAACACAAGACGCCCGGCGACGAATCCTGGACCGCGAAGGGCGCAAAGGAACAGGCGCTGGAGGATTTCAAACGCTGGCACCCCTCCGTCACGGCGATCATTGAAGCCGCTGACTCCATGAACCGCTGGGCCCTTTATGGGCGCAAGCCACTGCCCAAGTGGAGCGATGGCCGGGTCACTTTGCTGGGAGATGCCTGCCACCCGATGTTGCCCTTCCTGGCACAGGGTGCGGCGATGGCCATCGAAGATGCCTGGGCACTCGCCGCATGCCTTGCGGCTGAAGACGATGTTTCGGCTGCCCTCGCGGCCTATGAGGCCCGGCGCAAGCCGCGTGTCACTCGGGTTCAGGAAGGGGCGCGCGCCAATTCCAAGCTCTATCACCGCGGAAATCCGATCACGCGGCTCGGCTCGTATGTCCCGATGGCCATGGCGGCTCGCGCCGCGCCCGAGTTTGTCCGGTCGCGCCTCGACTGGATCTACTCTTACGACGAAACCTCTCTTTAGATTTTCAACGGTTATCCTTGCCCCGGAAGTGACCTGAAGGCAGGAAGGTCGACCCTGCGCAATCGAACCGGTGAAAAATGCTTTCCATTCTAGACCTTTTCCGCGTCGGAATTGGCCCTTCCAGCTCCCACACGGTCGGCCCGATCCGGATCGCGAACCGGTTTCTGGCAAACCTTGCCGAAGGAATCGGGTCTGTCGCGCGGATCGAAGTCGAACTGCAGGGCTCCCTCGCGCTGACTGGGGCAGGGCATGCGACGCCCAAAGCGGTCATGCTGGGCCTGTTGGGCTTCGAACCGGAAACGCTGGACCCTGACGCCGCCGACCGGGATGTCGCCGCGCTGGAAACCGCCCGCGAGTTGCCTCTGCCGGATGGGCGCACCATCGCCTTCAATCCCAAGACAGACATTGTGTTTGCCTACGACGTTCTGCCGGCGCTCCATCCGAACGGCATGCGCTTGCGCGCTTTCGCGAGCGGCGGCGACGTCCTGACGGACGATACCTGGTACTCCACCGGCGGCGGCTTCATCGCGACCGAACGCCAGTTGCAGCGGCCGGTGGAGGACGACATTCTTCCGGTCGGTCCTTCCGTACCGCATCCCTTCGGTTCGGCAGCGGAGCTGCTGGCGCTCTGCGTCGATCACCAGTCGGACATCGCCGGCATCATTCTCAGCAACGAAGACGCGATGCGCGCGCGCGCCGATACCGACGCCGCCCTCGACCGCATCGCGGATGTCATGCTCTCCTGCGTCGCACGAGGGCTTGCGCGGGAAGGCACTCTGCCGGGCGGGCTGAATGTGCGCCGCCGGGCGCCGGGCTTATGGAAGAAACTGCAGGATGCTCCGCAATCGAACGAACGCGAGCAACTCTTCGATTGGCTGAATGTCTATGCCATGGCGGTGAATGAGGAGAATGCGAGCGGCGGGCAGGTTGTCACTGCGCCGACCAATGGTGCCGCCGGGATCATCCCGGCTGTCATCCGTCACTATTGCGCCGACGCAGAGGATAAGAGCGAGCGCCTTCACCGCTTTCTGCTCACAGCAGGGGGGATCGGCCTGCTCTACAAACAGCGGGCGTCGATCTCTGGCGCAGAGATGGGATGCCAGGGCGAAGTGGGCGTTGCGTGTTCCATGGCTGCGGCAGGGCTGGCCGCTGTCTGGGGCGCGAACCCTCAACAGGTTTGCAACGCGGCAGAGATCGCGATGGAGCATAATCTGGGCCTGACATGTGATCCGGTCGGCGGCCTCGTCCAGATCCCCTGTATCGAGCGCAACGCCATCGGCGCCGTGAAGGCTGCCAATGCCGCGCGCCTGGCGTTACACTCCGTAGATCAGGCGCGCGTATCGCTTGATCAGGTGATCGAGACCATGCGCCAGACCGGCATGGACATGTCCTCCAAATACAAGGAAACATCACAGGGCGGTCTCGCCGTGAACGTAATCGAATGTTGAGCGTTCTGTCCTAGAGTAGATTGCATCGAAATCTCCGGGAGCGGCGCATGGCCACCGTCAATAATCTGTCCTCGCTGCTGCACAGCCTGGAAGCCAATACCGAAGGTGATACGGTCACCGTGCGCGCCATGCTGAATGCTGTGGGGCGGCGCTCCTACGGGCCGATTCTATTGTTGCTGGGCTTTCTTGCGCTCAGCCCGCTTACCATTATCCCGGGCGCGACCTGGCTGGTCGGCATCATCACGCTCCTGATTGCGGGCCAGATCCTGATCGGGCGGCCGTTTCCATGGGTTCCGTCGCGTTTCCTGAAAATCGAATTCCCGCGTGAGGCGCTGTTGCAGGGCATCAAACTGGCTGACCCTTATGTCTGTCAGGTCGACCGTTTCCTGAAACCACGGCTCGCTTTCCTGACCTCTCCATTGTTTGCGCCTTTCGTCGCGCTGATTTGCATCGCGGCCGCCATCCTGACGATTCCATTGGGATTGGTACCGTTCGGGCCGGTGCTGCCGGGGCTTACCGTGTTCCTCTTTGGCCTTGCATTGACGGCGCGCGATGGCTTCGTCCTGATCCTCGCTGCGCTGGGGTTGGCCGGGGCGTGCTGGTTACTTTTCCGCCTTTGGGCGCGGATTTCCGGCGCGTTCGCTTGACGCCGGGTACGGCCTTTTTGACTTGAGATGGCTGGGTTACGCTTGCGCAAACGTAAGGCGAGGAACCCATGTCAGAGATCAAATCCTATCTCGGCTGGAAGGTGGATTACCTGAATCCGTCCGGTGAGCCGGCTTTTGCCGGGCCGGACTCCGTTTCCTGGCAGGTCTTCAAGAATCCGGTCGCGCTCGCCATCGGCGGCGTGGCGGCGGTGCTGCTGGAGTTCGCAGACGCGCGCATCCGCTCCGGCGTCTGGGATCATTCCGTTTTCAAGACCGATCCGATCGGCCGGTCGAAGCGCACAGGGGTTGCGGCCATGGTCGGCGTCTATGGTCCGCAAAATGCGGCCCGCCGCGTCATTCAGGGCGTAACCAACATGCACGCCCGTGTCGAAGGGCAGACACCATCCGGAGAGTCTTACAAGGCTCTCGATGTCGAACTGCTCGACTGGGTCAGCGCCACGGCCAGCTTCGGCTTCCTGACGGCCTATGACCGCTTCGTGAAGCCGGTTTCCGATGCCGACAAGAAGCGCTTCTTCGAGGAGGGCGTACCGGTGGCGCGGCTCTACGGTGTGCAGAACCCGATCCGTTCCCTGGAAGACTTCGACGCGATGATGCAGACGCTGCTGCCGCGCTTTGAGCCGCATCCGATCAATACAGAATTCCTGGACATCATGTGCTCTGGCCGCGCGGCGCCGGGCGTACCCAAAGGCCTGCAGAGCGCGCTTGTCCATGCCGCCGTGGCAATCCTGCCGCCAGCCGTCCGTGAACGGTTGGAACTCGGCCCCGAATACGACCTTCACTGGAAAGGCGAAATGACGGTGAAGCTGATGGCGAAGACCGCCGAGCGGATCCCCGACCCGTCTTCTCCCGCCGCCCATGCCAGCGAACGCCTCGGCTTGCCGCGATCGTTCCTGTGGAAAAGCGATGCCGAGCGCGCCCGCCTCCTTGAGGCCGCCGCGCACCAGGCGTCTGTCCCAGCAGAATAGGTTGAGTAACTGATGGATCTTGCCTTCAAGCCCGATGAGGAAGCCTTCCGAGAAGAAGTGCGGGATTTCCTTGCTGACAATCTGACTGAAGACCTCCGCCGCTATGCCTCGCGCATGACCAGCGTCTATGCCGAGAAGGAGATCGGCCTCGCCTGGCAGAAAATCCTTGTCGAACAGGGTTGGGCAGCGCCGTCCTGGCCGGTGGAATATGGCGGCTGCGACTGGAACCTCGCGCAACACTACATCTTCGATATCGAAATGGCGCATGCTGGCGCGCCGCCACTGTCTCCGATGGGGATCGGCATGTGCGGCCCGGCCCTGATCGGCCATGGGTCGAAGGCGCAGAAGGATTACTATTTGCCCCGCATCCTGTCGGGTGAGGATTTCTGGTGCCAGGGCTATTCGGAACCGCACGCCGGCTCAGACCTTGCTGCGCTGACCATGTCTGCGGTCGAGGACGGTGACGACTTCATTTGCAATGGCCAGAAGATCTGGACCACGCACGGCCACGTCGCCAACATGTGTTTCTGCCTTGTGCGGACGGATTCTTCCGGCAAGCTGCAACAGGGCATCACCTTCATCCTGATCGATATGAACTCACCTGGTGTGTGCGTCGACCCCATCGTCATGACGTCCGGCGAGCATATCCAGAACTCGCTCTTCTTCACCGATGTCCGTGTGCCGAAGAAAAATGTCATCGGCGAAGTCAATAATGGCTGGACGGTCGCGAAATACCTTCTCGAATTCGAGCGGGGTGGGAACGCCTATGGCCCGCGCCTGATCGCCCGGCTGGAGGCGCTGCGCCGCCACGCGGCAGAGCAGGGCCTGCTGACACCGGATTTCGCCCGCAAGATCAGCCTCGCAGAAGCAGACGCCACCGCGCTCGAAGCGGCGGAAATGCAGCTGATGGCAGAGCTTGCAGGTGGCGGCACGCCGGGGCTCAAGGGCTCGATGATGAAGATCCGCGGCACGGAACTTAGCCAGCACATTACCGAACTCGCCATCGAACTGGCGGGTCTCTACGTGCAGCCCTTCCAGCCGCACCATACCAGCCCGGGTGGGCCGGTGACGACTGCGCCGCCATCGAATGCACCGCTGGTCGGGCCGGAGAGCGCCGTGACCGCGTCCGCGAAATATTTCAACGACCGGGCAGGTTCGATCTATGCCGGCTCCAATGAGATCCAGCGCAACATTCTCGCCAAGGGGCAGCTGCGCCTGTAGGACCGGACCAGATGATCACACTCTACGAACACCCGCTCTCTCCCTATGCCCAGAAGGTGAAGATCGCCCTGCGCGAAAAGGGCGTGCCGTTCGAAGTGGCGATGCCAGCGGGCATCGGGGCAGGCTCGACCGAAGGTGCGTTTGCAGAGGCTGCGCCGCGGCGGGAGGTGCCGGCCTTGATCGACGGGGATGTCTCCCTGTTCGATTCCACGATCATCCTCGAATACATCGAGGACAAATGGCCGGAGCCGTCGCTTTTTCCGGCTGACCCGGCCGCGCGGGCCAAGTGCCGGATCATCGAAGACGTGATGGACACACATTTCGAGGCGATCAGCTGGGGCCTCGGCGAGCTGCACCACTTCAAGCGCGGCGACGAAGCGACCCGCGCGAAGATCGAGCAGAACGCCGCCCGCCAGATCGCCGGCTTCATGGCGTGGCTGTCCGGCCAGCTCGGCGAGGCAGACTGGTTCAGTGGGAACGAGTTCGGCTGGGCAGACCTCAGCGTCGCACCCTATCTCAACGGCATTGCCGGCTTCGGATACGCGCCTGAGGCTGGCACGCCGCTCGGCGCCTGGCTGGCCCGGGTGAATGAACGCGACAGCGTTCGCGAAGCCGCAGAGCAGGCCCGCGCCTCGATCACGGGCATGCAGGCCGTCAGCGCGGCGGTGGAGGCCGGATTGTTCCGCCGCCACTATCGCGACCACAGGCTCGAATGGATGATCCGCTCGGGCGGTATGGAGATTGTCCGCGACGGAATTGAACACAATACGATCCGCTTTACGGACCACTGGGATAACTGAGCATCAACATGGCCGCCGGGTGCGGCCCAAGGAGGAACACAATGGCAATCAAGACACGCTTCACCGAGGAGTTCGGGATCGAACATCCGATCGCGCAGGGCGGCATGCAATGGGTCGGCTATGCCGAAATGGTCGCGCCGGTCGCGAATGCAGGCGGCCTCGGTTTCCTGACGGCGCTGACACAGCCGACGCCGGAAGACCTGGCGAAGGAAATCGCCCGCACCAAGGAAATGACGGACAAGCCGTTCGGCGTGAACCTGACCATCCTGCCGGCCATCAAGCCTCCGCCGTATGCGGAATACCGTGACGCCATCATCCAGGGTGGCGTGAAGATTGTCGAAACCGCCGGCTACAAGCCGCAGGAGCACATCGACCACTTCAAGCAGCACGGCATCAAGATCATTCACAAATGTACCGCTGTCCGCCACGCGCTGTCGGCTGAGCGGATGGGTGCTGACGCCATCTCCATCGACGGCTTCGAATGTGCCGGCCACCCGGGCGAAGACGACATTCCGGGCCTGATCCTGATCCCGGCCGCGGCCGACAAGGTGAAAGTGCCGATGCTGGCTTCCGGTGGCTTCGGCGATGGCCGCGGGCTCGCGGCGGCGCTGGCGCTCGGTGCCGATGGCATCAATATGGGTACGCGTTTCTGTGTCACGAAAGAGGCCCCGATCAACGAGGCGTTCAAGCGCCAGATGGTCGAGAATGACGAGCGCGCCACGAACCTCATCTTCCGCACGCTGCACAACACGGCGCGCGTGATGAAGAACGCGGTCTCCGACGAAGTGGTCGCGATCGAACGCAAGGGCGGGGCGAAATTCGAGGACGTCCAGCACCTCGTCGCCGGTGTCCGCGGCCGCAAGGCGATGGATGAGGGCGACACGGATGGCGGCATCTGGTCGGCTGGCATGATCCAGGGCCTGATCCACGACATCCCGAGCGTCGAGGAACTGATCGACCGGATCGTCGCAGACGCCGAGAAGATCATCAAAGGCCGTCTCGAATCGATGATCAAATAAGCGGAGAGGGTCATATGGCTTACGAGCAGGTGCTTCTTGAGAAGGATGGCCCTGCGGCCATCATTACCCTCAACCGTCCGGAAAAGCTGAATGCGTTCACGAACCAGCTTGGCCGGGAACTCGCCGATGCAATCCGCGCCTGTGATGCAGATGATGACGTCCGCGGCATCATCATCACGGGCGCGGGCCGGCACTTCTGCGCAGGCGCAGACATTTCCGATGGTGCGGATGCCTTCGACACAAAGAGCGGAACAGGCGCGAAGAATTTCGGGACAACGGAGCCCGGCAAGGACCGGGACGGGGCAGGTTTTATCGGGGTGATGTATGCCTGTCAGAAGCCGCTGATCGCGGCGTTCAATGGCGCGGCGGTTGGCGTCGGCATCACGATGGTGCTGCCGACCGATATCAAGATCGCGTCGGAAAAGGCGAAGTTCGGATTCGTCTTCGCCCAGCGCGGCTTGCCGCCGGAAGCGGGCAGTGCATGGTTCCTGCCGCAGCTGGTCGGCCTGCCTCAGGCGCTGCGCTGGTGCATGACAGGCAGGGTTTTCGAGGCGCAGGAGGCTCTGGAAGGCGGCCTGATCAGCGAAATCCACCCGCCGGAAGAACTGTTGCCCGCGGCCAAGCGAATCGTTGCCGAGATTGCACAGAACACGGCGCCAGTCTCCGTCGCGCTCGTGCGACAGCTGCTCTGGAGATTCGGTCCGGAGGCCGCTCCGTTCGATTTGCTGAAAGTCGATGGCCAGTTCGCTCTGACGCTCGGATCATCGCCCGACGTGAAAGAGGGCGTCACGGCTTTCCTGGAGAAGCGCCCGCCGGCGTTTCCCGGCAAGGTCTCCTCCGACATGCCGGAAGGATATCCGTGGTGGAAGTAGCAGAAACACAGATGAGCAGGCGCTGAAGGGCGCCTGTTCATGGTGTTTACATGGTGTATTCACAGTCTTCTTCTCGGTGCTGGGGCGCCGGAAAGTGTTGGATAAGAAGTGTGGGGAAGAGGTGGCTCCGCGAGTAGGACTCGAACCTACGACCGGGCGATTAACAGTCGCCTGCTCTACCAACTGAGCTATCGCGGAACAGCCGGAGAGGGGCTATTACCAGACCGCTCCACTGGTTCAAGCCCTCTGATGCTGAGAACAACATAATTCTTTCAGATCGCAGCTGAAAAACGCACAAAAAAAGGGCGGGAGACGTGTCTCCCGCCGAGGCGTTGGGTGATGGTGGGTGTCTCCAAGAGAAGACAGGGTTAACAATCTGCGGAATTGGTTAACACGATCTAAACGACTTGCCGAAAACTCGCATTTCTGCGTCAAGGATCGGAATTTTCTCCCGGCGCACGGAAGTGCCTGCGGAAAAACCGCATGAAAACAGGGGATTCTGTCGATTGAGGAAGGTCTGGAGGCCCCGGCCGGAATCGAACCGGCGTACACGGATTTGCAATCCGCTGCGTCACCACTCCGCCACAGGGCCATGCCGGAAGCAGGCCTCCTAGCAACCTTCCGCGCGGCGTGCAATCTGCCGTTTTCATGCCTGTGCGCGTTTATCGCTGATTGCATGTCCGATGCTGCATGCTAAAGGGCTCCCAAGAGGAACATACGCACCCCGAAAGGCGAGAGCCCATGAACTTCGAAGCCGCCCGTGAAATCATGGTCGACAGCCAGATCCGCCCGAACGACGTGTCGGATCCGGAATTCGTCCACGCTTTCCTGAACACGCCGCGAGAGGCTTTCGTCCCGGCCACCCGTAAACCGGTCGCTTACTCCGAACTCGAGATCGAAACCTCGGAGGGCCGCGCCCTCTGGACCCCGCGTGACACGGCGAAACTGCTGAAGGCGGCGGGTATCAAGCCCACGGATATCGTCCTCGTGATCGGGGCCGGTGCAGGCTACGAAACGGCCCTGATAAGCCACCTGTCCGAAACGGTGATTGCGCTGGAAGAAACGTCCGAACTGGTCGACGCCATGTCTGACCGCTTCGCCTCGCTGGGCTTCGACCGCGCCGTTGCCGTCGAGGGCAAACTGGAAGAGGGGCTCCAGGATCAGGGTCCCTTCGACGTGATCTACGTTTGCGGCATGGTCGAAACAGTGCCGCAGGCCTGGAAGGACCAACTGGCTGAAGCCGGCCGCCTGGCAGTGGTGGAGTTCGAACAGGATGGGGTCGGCCGCGGTCGCGTCTACACCAAGGCAGGTGATACCGTGTCGTCACGCTACGCTTTCGACGCCTTCCCGCCGAAATTTGCACAGTTCGACCGCAAAAAGGCATTTGTGTTCTGATTTTCGGGGCGCTCGGCGCTATCGTTAACTCCCCGGAAAAGTGAACACTGTTCTCTGTAGCTGCTTGGCCTGTATAAAGGCGTGTAATTTTAATTACGGCATCTGAGGAGCCTCCCATGACCTTGAAGTTTCGTATCCTTGCGGGCAGCGCGCTTGCCGGCCTGCTGGTGACCGGCCATGCGTCGGCCGAGACGTTGGAGGATGCGGTCTCCTCGGCAATCCTCTCCAACCCCCAGCTGGAATCGCAGCGCGTTGAATCGGACATTGCGCGGGAAACGCTAGAGCAGGCCCGGTCAGGCGGCCGCACCACCGTGACGATCGGTGGATCGGCTGGGTACCAGTATACGGACACCAACTCTCCCTTCAGTGTCAGCAACGGCAATTCAGGCGCGTTCTCCTCGCAAGTCCAGGCGACCAAGCCGATCTATACCGGCGGACGCATCTCCGCCGGCATTCGTCAGGCCAAGGCCGGAATCAGCGCGGCAGATGCACAATATGATGCCGCTCAGCAGGACCTGATCCTGCAGGTTATCACGGCCTACATGGATGTTCGCCGAGACCGCGAGACGGTTTCTATCCGCGAGAACAATGTCGAAGTGTCGGCGGAACAGCTGCGTGCGGCCGAAGACCGTTTCGAAGTCGGCGTGGTGACGCGGACGGACGTGTCGCTTGCCCGCGCCAATTTTGAAGGCACACGCGCGTCGCTCGCAGGCGCCGAATCTGCCCTCGAGACGAGTCTTGCGAATTACTCTTTCCTGACCGGGCTCACGCCCGGTGACCTGGCGCCGCCGCCGCCGGTTCCACCGCTGCCGCAGTCTCTGGAAGAAGCGACCCGGCTGGGACTGGACGCCAATCCGGACATGATCGCCGCCCGCCATTCGGAACGCGCCGCCATGGAAGCGATTGAAGCCGCCAAGGCGCAGGGGCGCCCGAGCGTAAACCTCGTTGGCACCGCACAGACCCAGTACTCGACGTTCGAATCACGGAATGTGCAGCAATCGTCGGTTTCCGGCGTCGTGCAGGGATCGATCCCGATCGTTACCGGCGGACTGGTGAAGAGCCAGACTAAGGCCGCGCGGCTTCGCCGGGACCAGGCCCGCCGTCAGATCGATGCGCTGGATCGCTCCATCCGGGCTCAGGTCGCGTCCGCATGGTATGGCTATGACGCGACTCTGCGGGCTATCGAGGCGTCCAAGCGCCAGGTGGATGCAGCCGAAATCGCCTATGACGGCGCCAAGGAAGAGCTGTCCGTTGGTGTCCGTACGACGCTGGATGTCCTGAATCAGGAACAGCAACTGTTCGAGGCCCGCCTTGCGCTCGTTCAGGCTGAACGGGATGCCTATGTTGCTGCGCACCAGCTGCTTCGGGCGACTGGCCAGCTGACGCAACCATAGCTACCGGTCCTGAAAGAGGTTAACATTGTCAGGTCTTTGTTAACCCAATCGCCTTAGCGATCGTAAACAGAATCGACGACGTGAAAGCATATCAGGGGGCTCTGATGGCCAACGAAGCACATAAGGAACCGACGATGGAGGAAATCCTCGCGTCGATCCGTAAAATCATCTCTGACGACGCGGCGGCGCCTGCGTCGGCCCCTCAGCCGGAGCCTGAAATCGCCAATGACGAGGATGACGATGTCAGCCTCGAAGAGGTGATGTTCGACGAAGACATCCGCGAGGAATCCTTCGAAGCGGAAGCTGCGCCGGAAGAGGCGGTTGAGCTGGAGATGGAAGCATTCGAAATCGAGGACTTCGCCGAAGAAGAGGCGCCTGCCGCGGCGCCGGAACCAGCCCAGAGCTTCGAATCCCTGCTTAGCGCATCGCGTTCGGCTGAATATGACCCTGAGCCGGAGCCCGAGCCCGTTCCAGAGCCTGTTGCGGTTGCGCCAGCTCCCGTCGAACCCAAACCGGCACCTGCGCCTGCGCCTGTGGAGAAAACAATGTCTGCATCGCCCGCTTACGACAATTCCTCGCTGACCGACGATTCGACCGCGAACGCCGCTGCCGGCGCGCTCGGCAAGCTGATCTCCAAGATGGATCTTGGCGGCAACAACACGCTTGAAGCGCTCGTCCGTGAGATGCTGCGTCCGATGATCAAGGAGTGGCTCGACGCCAACCTTGCATCGATCGTCGAACAGAAAGTCGAGGCAGAGGTAGAGCGGATCTCCCGCATGGCGCGCTAGCCTCTCCCGCCAAATTGTTTATAGGGAAGGGCGCGCCGCCACCGGCGCGCCTTTTTCTTTTATCTGGAATACGCCCGAAACGATGCTCGACCAAAGATTTGACCCCGCTGAAGCCGAACCCCGCCTGTATGAGGCGTGGGAGAACAAAGGCTGCTTCGAACCCTCCGGTGACACATCTGCGCAGGCCTATTCCATCGTCATTCCACCGCCAAACGTGACCGGCGTGCTTCACATGGGTCACGCGCTGAACAACACACTTCAGGACATCCTGATCCGGTTCGAGCGCATGCGGGGCAAGAACGTCCTCTGGCAGCCGGGCACGGACCATGCGGGCATCGCCACACAGATGGTGGTCGAGCGCCAACTCGCGCAGGAAGGCAATATGAGCCGCCGCGAAATGGGCCGCGAAGCCTTCGTCAACCGGGTCTGGGCCTGGAAAGCCGAATCCGGCGGGGCCATCGTGAACCAGCTGAAACGCCTCGGCGCCTCCTGCGACTGGAGCCGTGAGCGCTTCACCATGGATGAAGGGCTCTCGAAGGCTGTCACCAAGGTCTTTGTCGATCTCTACAACAAGGGCCTGATCTATCGCGACAAGCGGCTCGTGAACTGGGATCCGCACTTCCAGACGGCGATCTCGGACCTCGAAGTCGATCAGCGCGAAGTGAACGGCCATTACTGGCACCTGTGCTATCCGCTGGCAGATGGTGTCACATACGAGCACCCGGTCAAGGACGAGGACGGCAACGTCACCGGCACCGAGACGCGCGACTATATCGTTGTCGCCACTTCGCGTCCGGAAACCATGCTGGGCGATACCGGCGTTGCAGTGCACCCTGATGATCAGCGCTATGCCGGCCTCGTCGGCAAGTTCGTGGAGCTGCCGATTGTCGGCCGCCGTGTGCCGATTGTTGCGGACGAATATGCCAACCCGGAAAAAGGCTCAGGCGCGGTGAAGATCACCCCGGCGCATGACTTCAATGACTTCGAAGTCGGCAAGCGTGCCGGCCACACGCCGCTGAACATACTGACAGCAGTCGCTGCAATCGTTGACGGAGACGAAGCTGATGCGGCGGGCATTCCGGCAGCCTATCGCGGGCTCGACAGGTTCGATGCCCGCAAGAAAGTCGTCGAGGATTTCGAAGCCGCCGGCCTGCTGCAGGAAATCGAGAACCTTAAGATCGAGCAGCCTTTCGGCGACCGCTCCAATGTCGTCATCGAGCCGTGGATGACGGACCAGTGGTATGTCGACGCCAAGACGCTGGCGCAGCCCGCCATTGCGGCTGTGCGCGACGGCAAGACGAAGTTCGTGCCGGAGAACTGGGAGAAGACCTATTACAACTGGATGGAAAACATCCAGCCCTGGTGCGTCTCCCGTCAGCTCTGGTGGGGGCACCGGATTCCGGCCTGGTACTCCGAAGAAGGCGAAATCTTCGTCGCCGCGTCCGCCGAGGAAGCGCAAGCCATGGCTGGCGCGGGCGTCGATTTGAAACAGGAAGAAGACGTCCTCGACACCTGGTTCTCCTCAGCCCTCTGGCCGTTCTCAACGCAGGGCTGGCCGGACCAGACGGACGATCTCAAAACCTTCTTCCCGACAGCAACGCTCGTTACGGCCTTCGACATCATCTTCTTCTGGGTCGCCCGGATGATGATGATGAGCCTCGAATTCATGGGCGAAGTTCCGTTCAAGGACGTCTATATCCATGCCCTCGTCCTCGACGAGAAAGGGCAGAAGATGTCGAAGTCCAAAGGGAACGTCATGGACCCGCTGGAACTGGTCGACGAGTATGGCGCCGACGCGTTGCGCTTCACCATGGGCCGCATGGCCGGACAGGGCCGTAACATCCGCCTTTCCAAGCAGGCGGTCGAAGGGAACCGGAACTTCTCGACGAAGCTCTGGAACGCCGCTCGTTTCGCCGAGATGAATGAGTGTGGCGCCCCGGGGGAGATCGACTTCAACGAAATCCAGAGCCCGGTGAATCGCTGGATCCTCGGCGAACTTACCCAGTGTGTGGCGGACGTCGGCAAAGGCATCGAGGACTACCGCTTCGACGATGGTGCAGGCGCGATCTACCGCTTTGTCTGGAACACGTTCTGCGACTGGTATCTCGAACTGATCAAGCCGCTGCTCGGCGGAATGGATGATGCCGCCAAATCCGAAACGCGTATGGTTTGCGGCTATGTGCTCGACGAGACGCTGAAGCTGCTGCACCCGTTCATGCCGTTCGTGACGGAAGAGCTGTGGGATCGCCGCGCGCCGGGCCGCGTCGCCGACCAGGGCTTCCTGATGGGGCAGCAGTGGCCGGCGTTCACCGGCTTCCATGATGATGCGGCCGCAGAGGAAGTGGACTGGGTCATCGGCCTGATAACGGAGCTGCGCTCGCTGCGTAATGATCTCGGCGTGCCGGCTGGGGCAAAGATCCCACTCGCGCTGGTCAAGGCGGGGGCGGAGATCGAAGACCGCGCCATGCGGCATGAAGATGTCCTCAAACGTCTTGCGCGCCTCGAAGACATCGCTTTCACCGATGCGACGCCGGAAGGCGCCGTGACTGCCGTGTTCGGCGAGACCGTCGCTGCGCTTCAGATTGCCGACTTCGTGGACATCGCCGAAGCCCGCAAACGGCTCGACAAGGAACTCGGCCAGATAGAGAAGGACATCACGTCCACCGAGAAGAAGCTTTCCAACGAGAATTTCGTTGCCCGCGCGCCGGAAGAGATCGTGGAAGAGAACCGCCAACGTCTCGTCGATTGGGCAGCGCGGCGCGAAAAGCTGGCTGCGGCACGAAAGGGGCTTGAAGGTCTCTGACCTTCAGGTCCAACCTGCTGTCAGATGGACAGGAGGCTTTCCCATGATTTTTCGGCCGCTTCTCGCGGCAGCCGCGATTTTCCTCGCGGGCTGCCAGGTTTCGCCTGTGAACGCTGAGCCGCCGGAAGCGCCACAATGGCGTCTCGCGATTCATGGCGGGGCTGGCGTTATCACGCGCGGTTCCATGACGCCGGAGCAGGAAGCGCTTTACAAGGCAGGCCTGCAGGAAGCGCTGGAAGCAGGGGCCGAAGTCCTGCGCAATGGCGGCAGCGCACTCGACGCGGCGCAGGCGGCAGTTATCCCGATGGAGAACAACGAGATCTTCAATGCGGGCAAGGGCGCGGTCTTCACCGCTGCCGGTACGCACGAGCTGGATGCCTCCATCATGGAAGGCAGCACGCGCAATGCCGGTGCCGTGGCGGGTGTGACGATTGTGAAGAATCCGATCCTCGCAGCGCGGGCCGTCATGGACAATTCCGAACATGTGATGTTCGCCGGCCCCGGCGCCGATGCGTTTGCTGAAGCGCAGGGGCTGGAAACGGTTCCGAACACTTATTTCGACACCGAGCGGCGCCGCAAATCGCTGGAACGCGTACTGGAGACGATGTCCCGTACTGCGGCCGACAAGCATGGTACGGTTGGCGCCGTTGCCATCGACGCGGATGGCAACATTGCTGCTGCGACGACAACCGGCGGCATGACGGCCAAAACTGCCGGACGTGTCGGCGACTCGCCGCTGATCGGCGCCGCGACTTATGCCGAGAATGGTGTCTGCGGCGTCTCCGCGACAGGGCATGGCGAATATTTCATCCGTGTCGGTGTCGCCAAGACGATCTGCGACCGGGTGAAGCTGGCCGGAGAAAGTGTCGGCGAGGCAGCGCAGGTCGCGCTGGATGAGGTAGCTGCCCTCGGAGGAGATGGCGGTGTCGTGCTGGTGGATGGCCAGGGTGATGTCGATTTCGTCTTCAACAGCGAAGGCATGTATCGCGGATGGATCGACGCTGACGAATCCTGGGTTGCGATCTATGGCGACGAAGCAGACGAGTAAGTGCAGTTCCGGAGGTCTTCCATGGCATCTGACACTTCGCAGAGCCTGACAGTTCGCGACGCGGTGGTGGACGACGTCGCCGCGCTGACGGCGCTTGCGCGCAAGACGTTCACGGACAAGTTTGGCCATCTCTATAATCCGGGCGACCTGGCCGCGTTTCTGGAAGAATCGCACAATCCGGATCTCTACCGGGACTGGATCGCTGATCCGGATGTGCTGGTCCGGGTCTGCGAAACCGGCGATGGGGTGATGAAGGCCTACCTGCTTTGCAGTCCGCTCAGCCTGCCGGCGCCGGAGCCTCAGCCAGGCGCCCTGGAGCTCAAGCGGGTCTATGTCGATAACTCGTTGCAGGGCCGGGGCATCGGTTCAGGCTTCATCGATGAAGCGCTTGCCTGGGCGCGCAGCCGGAACGCACCGGAAATTTATCTCAGCGTCTATTCTGACAATCTCGATGCCCAGCGTCTCTATGCCCGTCTCGGCTGGGAGAAGGTGGCGGAATTCCTGTTCCCGGTGGGTGAGCACCGCGATCTTGAATTCCTTCTGCGGCTGAAACTCTGAGCGCCTTGGCGGGGCAGCCGAACCGGTTTTAAGTGGCGCGTTCAATTTCGCGGGACAATTGCATGACAGAGAAGCCTGAGATCGATCCGGCGATCCTGGAGGCCATGGATGGTCTGCGGGATGAGTTCGCCGACTTTGCCGGGATATACCAGAATGAAATCCGGCCCGCGCTGCAGGCGCGCGAGCATGACCGCGAACAGGCCGTCAGCAAGGCACGAAAGTATCGCTATATCGGTATCGCACTCGGTCTCGCGATCGCTCTGGTCGGATTTATCGGTTTCAAATCCGTGTTTGGTCCTTTCCTGGGCGTGCTGATCGGGTTCGGTCTGGTGACGTGGGGAGGACAGGATCTCAAGCGTTTCAGCAATGAGGCCAAGGAGCTGCTCGTCCAGCCAGTGGTGCGCCAGCTGGGTCTCGCTTTCCAACCCGAGCCGGGCGAGGTCGCGTCAATTTATGAGCACAACAAAGTCGGCATCGTGCCCAGTTGGGACCGCGCGAGTTATGAAGACCGGCTGACGGGGACGCGCGACAATGTCGAGTTTGAACTCTTCGAGGCGCATCTGGAAGAAAAACGCCGGTCGACCGATTCCAAGGGCCGGACCACGACGCGATGGGTCACCGTCTTCAAAGGCCAGTGCCTGCGCTTCCATTTCGACAAGACGTTCTACGGCCGGACGCTGGTCACCCGGGACGCGGGCTTCTTCAACAGGTTCGGCGGCGGCAAGGGCATGCAGCGCGCGTCGCTGGAGGACCCGGAATTCGAAAAGATCTTTGAGGTCTACACGACAGATCAGGTGGAATCCCGCTATCTGCTGACACCAGACCTGATGCAGGAGCTGGTGAACCTCGAAAAGGCATTCCATGGCGGGAAGCTGAAATGCTGCTTCTATGGCGGAGAACTCTACATCACGCTGCAGGGCGGCAATCTGTTTGAGCCCGGCAGCATGTTTACGCCACTGGACAGTCCGAACCGGTTGCGGGAGCTGCTGGAGGACTTTGCGGCGGTGTTCCACATCATCGATGTCACCAACAAGAACCGCCGCCGCAGAGATGAACAGCGATCGCCAGAGGCATGATCGCGCCAGCAATCTGGGCAATTTCAGGGCAGTAACGTTCAGTAAGGCTTCAGATGACAAAGGTCATGGTGCAGGCAATTGGTGAGAGAGGACTTTCCATGAACCGACTGATGATTGCTGTCATTTTTGCTCTTGCTGCGCCCGTTGCTGCGGCGGATGCGGCGTCATCGGCCAAGGAACTTGCCCGGTGCCAGGCGATGTCGGCCACGTTCAAGCCGAAGCAGGAAGAAATCGCGAAGCTGAAAGACGCGCGCGACGCACAGGCAGAAGTCGTGGAGACGAAAGGTGAAGCCTGGGACGACGTGGAAGTCATGCGTAATGCATCGAAGAAACATGCGAAGACCGCTGATGCAGCAAAAGCAGACTATGAAGCGGCGAAAGCGGACCTGCTGCGCATGGAGCTTGGACTTCAGGAAGCGGTGAAGGCCCTGAACGCCGACTTCGAAGCCTACAATCAGACCTGCGCGACCGAAGGCTGATCGTCCGTCTCTGTGAAAAGTTTGCGTGGCACGGGAAATCTGACTTGCTGACAGGGTAATGCCCATTGGACAGGATGGGTTTCGTGCTTAATCCTGTCAGCAGTTCAAAACCAGAATTGCCAAAAGCAAAACATGCCCCGTAGACAAGCTGGCGCCCGGCCAGCGACAATCATAGATGTGGCCCGGGAGGCGGGGGTCTCCTTCAAGACGGTCAGCCGCGTGCTGAACGGCGAAAGCAATGTGCGCGACCAGACCCGGGAACGCGTCATGAGCGCGGTGAAGACGCTGGACTACCACACCAATCACAATGCCCGGAATCTTCGCACGCGGCAAAGCCGGATCATCTGTCTGCTCCATGCAAACCCCTCCCGAAACTATATCGGGGATGTGCATCTGGGCGCGCTCCAGCGGTGTCAGTCGGAGGGCTACAGCCTGATTACCGAGGATTGTTCTGCGCCCTCTGGTGGGGTTCTGGCCTTGCAGTCCGGAAACAGGTTGGCGGGTGCGATCCTGACGCCGCCGCTTTCCGACAACCCGGACCTGATCCAACAATTGCGAGATCACGGCGTGCCTTTCGTCCGGATCGCGCCATCTGCGTCGGTTGAACCTGGCCGCGATGTGGCAATCGACGACCGGGCTGCGGCCTGTGATATGACGCAATATCTGATCGGTCTTGGTCACCGCCGGATCGGCTTCATTCGCGGGGCACCGGCGCACGACCAGACAGGGCTCCGCTTCGAAGGCTATAAGGATGCGCTGGAGGAAGCTGGGATTCCTTTCGATCCGGATCTGGTGACGGAAGGGGATTTCACGTTCGATTCCGGCACCGCAGCAGCGGATCGGTTGCTGGATCTGCCGGAGCAGCCAACAGCGATCTTTGCGTCCAATGACGACATGGCCGCCGGAGTGATCGCGGCCGGTTACCGCCGGCGGATTGAGATCCCTCGAGATCTTTCGGTTGCGGGGTTTGACGATACGCCGCTGGCCTCGACGATCAGTCCCTCCCTGACCACGATTTACCAGCCAAGCCGGGAGCAGGCCTTCGAGGCTGTCGGTCTTCTCCTGGAAGAGATCGCAGCGCCTAGTGAGATACCACAACGCCAATTGCTGGATTATCGAATGGTACCGCGGGCATCGACGGCGCCGCCTCGTAAGTGAGTGACGCAATTTCTGTTTCCAGCCTTCCGGCCCTGTTGTAAGTCGCCTGCATGACCAGTATCCGCCCCCTTCCGCATATCGAAAAGACCAGGCCTTATGTGCCCGGCGGCAAGCTGCACGGGACGAAAGACCGTGTCGTCATGCTGGCGTCGAACGAGAATCCATTCGGCCCTAGCCCGAAGGCAATCGAAGCGATGCAGGACGTCGCCCGCCAGGTTCATGTCTATCCGGATCCCGATTACGGCGCGCTTCGCCAGGCGATTGCCGACGCCAAGGGTATCAAGGATGTCTCCCGCGTCGCGGTGTCAGCCGGATCGGATGAGATCATCCACCTGTTGACGCAGGCCTATGCTGGCCCCGGCGACGAAATTCTGTTCACGGAACATGCCTTCTCCATGTATCAGGTCTCCGCGCTGGGTCACGGTGCGACGCCAGTCACGGTTCCGGAGACAGACTTCACGGCAGGCTTCAATGCGCTTCTGGGCGGCGTGACCGAGCGGACGCGGATCCTGTTCCTGGCCAATCCGAACAATCCGACTGGCACGATGATGCAGGTCGAGGAACTGGCGTGTCTTCAGGACGCGCTGCCGCCGCATGTCTTGTTCGTAATCGATGGCGCTTATGCCGAATATGTCGGTGAGGAATACGAAGCCGAGATCCGTGACCTGGTCGACCGGCGCAGCAATACGGTGATGATCCGGACCTTCTCCAAGATCTATGGCCTGGCTGCATTGCGTCTTGGCTGGGGATATTTCCCGGCGGAGATTGCCGAGACGTTCCAGAGGATCCGTCCGCCGTTCAATATCAACGCGTTCGCCGTGGCTGCGGGGATTGCCAGTATCGGCGATTTCGAATTCATCGAGAAAAGCCGCCAGCACAATTCCGAATGGCGTGCGATCTGTATCGAGCGGCTGAATGCAATGGGCCTGCCGACGCCCGAAGCGTGCGCCAACTTCGTCATTCCGGATTTCGGATCTGGAGAACGGGCGGCGGCCGCAAATGAATTCCTGAAGCAGAACAATGTTCTGGTCAGGGCTGTTGGCGGTTATGGCATGCCAAGCCGGCTTCGGATCTCGATCGGGTCTGCGGAGGACAATGAGACCGTGCTCGGCTTGCTCGAAAACTTCACCGCGTCACGCTGATATTGTCGATCAGGCGCGTGCGGCCCATCCAGGCGGCGCCGAGCAACCGGGCGACAGATCCAGCGGGCAGGGGCGTATCCGGCAGATCCTGCAGTGTGTCCGGATCGACCAGCGACACGTAGTCGATTTTGCCAAAACCAGACCGGGCCAGCAGATCCCGCGCCTCGTTGAGTGCGACCGAAGCCGATTCGCCCGTTGCCAGCCTGACGGATGCCCGGTGAAGCGCCGCCTGCATGGCGCCAGCGTTCCGGCGTTCCTCGGGTTTCAGGTAAAGATTCCGGGATGACTGGGCGAGGCCATCGGCATCCCGCGCGGTCGAAGCCCCAATGATTTCAATGGGAAAGCCGAGGTCCCGCACCATGCGGCGGATGATTTGCAGCTGCTGGTAATCCTTTTCGCCGAACACGGCGACGTCCGGCTGCACGTGAAGAAACAGGCGCGCGACGACCGTGGAGACGCCGTAGAAGAAATGCGGCCTGTAGATTCCATCCAGCAGGTCGGACATCTCCTCAACCCGTACATTCGTGACGGAGCCTTCAGGATACATCTCTTCCACGGTTGGCAGGTAGGCAAGATCGCAGCCCACCGAAGCGAGCTTTGCCAGGTCGGCGTTTTCGTCCCTCGGATAGGTGTCGAAGTCCTCGCCCGGAGCAAACTGAGTCGGGTTCACGAAAATGCTCGCGACGATTCGCGTGGCTTTTTCCCTCGCTTTTTCAATGAGTGACAAATGTCCGCCGTGCAGTGCGCCCATTGTGGGGACAAAACCCACCCGCTCACCAGCCTGCTTCCAGGCCGTAACCTGTTGCAGTAGCTCGCGTCTCGCACGGACAGTGGGGGTAAGGTGACCTGTCTTCGAATTCACTTTCAATTCGTCCCGGCTCCGGATTGTGTAAACGCGTTGTTAACCTGTTCGGAGGAATTTTAAAGCCATGACACAGCGCATCCTTTCTTCCCTGAAATCTTTCGTGCTGACGGCGGCGTTCCGCATGTCCGCCAGCGAGTCGCGTCTTCCCGGCGAGGGCGCTCCGGAGCCGCGTACGCGGCACTTCAACCCGGAGATGGACATCGACGAATGGATGTTCGACCGCGACGGAAACCCCGTCACGGAGTCGGCAACGCTGTATGCCCGCGAAACGGCTCGTGTCTCCGGCGCCCTGTCCGGCCTGCGCTCCCTGCTGACGCAGATCGCCATGCACGCCCCGCAAACCGAGGAGCTTCCTGCAGAAGCTGCCTTCGGCCCGATCATGTCCGACGACCTTCTGTTCGACGGCGAGCCGATGCCTGCGCAGTTCGGAATCCTGGCAGACGATGATGACCTGTTCGACGAGATGCCCACACGCCGTACGGCTTGGAGCGACTCGCAAGACATGCCACGTGTCGCCTGAGCCCTTTCGCTGATTTAACCTGACTGACTGAACCTGGAGCTTTCTGACATGCCTGATGGATTCGCGCCTACCGCACTCGTGGGTGGCCCGGACCTGTCGGTCCCCCAGAAGGATGCCCGCGTCATTGTCGTAGGCAACGAGAAGGGCGGGGCCGGCAAGTCGACGGTCTCGATGCACCTTTGTGTATCCCTGATGCGGATGGGCAAGGCCGTCGGCGTGATCGACCTTGATGTGCGCCAACGGTCGCTGACCCGTTATCTCGAAAACCGCCTGCGCTGGATGCAGTCTACCGGCTCGCGTCTCCCGATGCCGGAAATCGTGCGCGTGGATGCGTCGACAGAGCGGGACCTCGACCGGGCCGAAGCGGAAGAAACGCACCGGCTGGTCTCCAGTCTCCAGCGCCTGAAGAAGACCTGCGATTTCATCATCATCGACTCGCCCGGCGGTGACACCTTCCTGTCCCGGTCGGCGCACATGCACGCCGATACGCTGATAACGCCGCTGAACGACAGTTTCGTGGACTTCGACCTTCTGGGTGATGTGAACCCGCAGACGCTGGAAGTGATCCGGCCTAGCTTCTATTCCGAAATGGTCTGGTCCTGCCGGAAGAAGAAAGCTCAGACGTCGCGCCGTCCGATCGACTGGATCGTGATGCGTAACCGCATGTCGCCACTCGCCGCGCGGAACAAGGAACGCGTCGGCGAAGCGCTCGATAATCTTTCCAAACGGATCGGCTTCCGCCTCGCGCCGGGCCTCTCCGAGCGTGTCATCTACCGCGAGCTGTTCCCGGCCGGCCTGACCCTGCTGGACCTGACGGAAAAAGGCTCCAATGTCTCCTTCACGATGAGCCACGTTGCGGCCCGTCAGGAGATGCGCGACCTGATCATCATCCTGCAGCTGCCGGAACTGACCGGCGCGGAAATCACTTTCTGATCCAGCGCCCAACTGACGCGAGGTGAGGCCAGCCGGGTGCTGGCCTTCTTTGTTTTTCGGCGTCACTCTGTCTCCCAAAAGATAACGGGAGGACGGCACATGGTTTTCAACAATACCGATTGGGTCTGGCAGGTTCGGGAAGATGTCCTTGAGCCGGAACGTGAGATCGTCGATCCGCACCACCATCTCTGGCCAAGCAAGGATATGGGCTACCAGGTGCCGGATCTTCTGGCTGATCTGACCAGTGGCCATAATGTGGTTCAGACCGTCTTCATGGAATGCGGCGCGGCCTATCGAAAGGATGGGCCGGATTATCTGAAACCGATTGGTGAGACCGTCTTTGTGACTGACTCTGCGGCCGAGATGAAAGCGAAGGGCGGGCCTTACATTGCCGCGCTCGTGGCGCATGCTGATCTGCGTTTGCCACTGGAGCAGCTGGATGAAGTCCTGGACGGCCATGTCGAGGCTTCGAAAGGCCTGTTCCGCGGTATTCGCCATGCGGGCTCGCGTGATGTGAGCGGGGCGACGCTCCGGATTCCCGGTCATGCACCGCCGCGCCTTTATGCCGAGGCGGATTTCCGGCGTGGAGTGCAGCATCTGGGGGAGCGCGGTTTCACCTATGACACCTGGCACTACCACCACCAGAACCGGGACTATCTGGATCTTGCCAAGGCCTGCCCCGACACGACGATGATCCTCGACCATTTCGGCACGCCGATTGGCGTGGGGCCTTTTGAAGGCAAGCGGGACGAAATCTTTGAGACCTGGAAAGACGATATGGCGGCAATTGCCGAATGCCCGAACGTCCATGCCAAAATTGGTGGCCTCGCCATGCCGGACAATGGCTTCGGCTGGGACAAGCGCGACATTCCTCCGACCTCGGATGAGGTCGTGGTGCAGCATGAGCGCTGGTACGATCACATGATCAAATGTTTCGGTCCGGAGCGCTGCATGTTCGAGAGCAACTTCCCGGTCGACCGCTGGTCGCTGAACTATGTTGTCTACTGGAACGCCATGAAGAAGATCGCGGCGAAATATCCGGAGGAGGCGAAGGCGGCGATGTTCGCAGGCACGGCCCGTAAGGTCTATTCAGTCGAGGCGTAGGCTCCGCCCAGCACGTTTGCCCGGCATGGCGGCTGCCATCCGGTGTGGGAAACTGAATTCGGAAGAGGACTCGGCCAGGGCGGACCACGCACGCGCAACCAATGATCATGCCGGACTAAGCCATGACTATGGATGACCAAGCCGGACTTATCCGGATCATGACGGACTACGCCGGAACAAGCGCACACGCAGGTGGGCCCATCGCTGCGAAGGGCAGGATGTTCCCATGCCGCAAGGCGCGGGGCTTCATATGTGTAGAGAGTATCGGGCGGCGGGGCATCGGACGCTTAGGTAAGCTCGATATTGCCAAAACAATCGACCGGCATCAGCGCATCCCGCCCGGTGCGCATGTGCCAGCGGGCAACACGCAGCAGGTTCCAGACCAGCCATGGCCAGAAGATCGGCCAGACATGGTTGAAGAAGCGCTGGAGATCAGGATGCATGGGCTTGAAGATAGGTGCCGCCCGAACCTGTAGGATTGAATACCATCCCACCGTGTCTTCCCGGAAGGCGCGCAGCATTGATCCGGGGGCCGATCCTGTCGCGGCAACACTGAAAATGCGTCCCGACGATTTGCTCCGTAAATTCCGGAATGGCAGGCAAGGGACGGGGATGGGCCCCCGGCTATCCCCAATTCCGGTTGACGCCGCGACAGGCCCGGACCGATTCGAATTCGCTCTGTTCGGGCGGGCTGATTCTGCTAGGGTTCGCGGTGAGGAAACACCAAAAACAGGACAGAGAGGCCAGCGCCATGAGTGCCGACATGAATTTCACCATGACAATCAACGGGAAAGCCGTCGCCGGGACCGAAAAATTCGGTGTCGAGAACCCGGCACTTGGCGAAGTCTTCGCCGAAGCCCCGAATTGCACGCAGGCGGAGCTGGACGAAGCCGTCGCCGCTGCCCGCGCCGCGCTGCCAGCCTGGCGCAAGACGCCGATCGAGAAGCGCAAGGAAGTCATGCTCGCGATTGCCGGTGTGATTGCGCAGAACGGTGAGGAACTGGCGCGCCTGTTGACCAGGGAACAGGGCAAGCCGTTCGAGCAGGCAATGGGCGATGTTCTTGGCGGCGCGCACTGGTTCGCCGAGACAGCCAAGATGGATATTCCGGAAATCGTCTCGCAGGACGATGACGAGCGCTACACCGTCACCCGCTATGAGCCGATTGGCGTTGTGGCGGCCATTGTGCCGTGGAACTTCCCGATCATCCTGGCCGCATTCAAACTGGCGCCCGCTCTGCTGGCCGGCAACACGGTCGTGCTGAAGCCCGCGCCGACCACGCCGCTGACCACGCTGCGCCTCGCTGAACTGATCCGTGACGTGGTTCCGGCCGGTGTGCTGAACGTCGTGTCCGGGGATGACCGTCTCGGACCGTGGCTGACCGGCCATTCCGGCATCGACAAGATCAGCTTCACCGGATCGACCCAGACAGGCCGCAAGGTCATGGAGGGCGCCTCCAAGGAGCTGAAGAAGGTCACGCTGGAACTCGGCGGCAACGATGCAGCCATCGTGATGCCGGATGTGAATGTCGAAGCCATTGCACAGGAACTGTTCTGGGCGGCGTTCCAGAACACCGGACAGATCTGTATCGCAACCAAGCGCATGTATGTGCACAAGGACATCTATGAGCCGCTGAAGACGGCGCTGGTGGAATATGCCAAGACCGTGAAAGTGGGCGATGGCTCGCAGCAGGGCACGCAGATCGGCCCGATCCAGAACAAAGCCCAGTACCAGCGCGTGCTGGACCTGATTCAGGATTCAAAGGACAAGGGCTACAAGTTCCTGATTGGCGGTGAAGCCTCGGAGGCGCCCGGTTATTTCGTGCCGGTCACCATCCTCGACAATCCGCCGGAAGAAGCGCGCATCGTGCAGGAGGAACAGTTCGGTCCGGTCCTGCCGCTGATGTCGTTCGAAAATCTTGATGAAGTCGTCAGCCGTGCGAATGACACGATCTACGGCCTCGGCGCCTCTGTCTGGAGCGCCGACATCGCCAAGGCACAGGAAATCGCGGACCAGTTGGAAACCGGTACGGTCTGGATCAATGAAACCCAGCACCTGTCGCCGCATGCCTCGTTTGGCGGCGCCAAACAGTCGGGCATCGGCAGCGAAGGCGCCGAGCATGGCCTGCTGGAATTCTGCCAGGCCAAGACGACGAACATCCGCCGGAACGCTGCCTTCGTCTGAGACGGCAGTTCGGAAGCTTTACGGCGAATGTTATTGAATAGAGAGGCGAGCGCGTGAAGGCGGGCTCGCCTCTGCTTTGCGGCCCCTGAAAATGAGTTGACCGCCGTCACGTCAGGTGCGGTTGCGGTGATGCGGTTCGGGCCGGATTTGGAAGGAAGAAGTATTGGAACCCTATTTTTACCGGAAAGAGGATTCCGTCATCGCGACGGAGAATGGTGCAGGCCCCTGGGATCCGCGCATGCTGCATGGCGGAGCGCCGTCGGCCCTGATCGCCAGCATTGTCGAAGACCTGCCCAGCGAAGTGCCGATGTCGGTGACGCGCCTGACAATCGACCTGCAACGGCCGGTGCCGGTCGGGCCGCTGGACATCGATGTCAACATCACGCGCGAAGGCCGGAACATTCAGACCTCGGAAATCATTCTCTCGGCAAACGGCAAACAGGTAGTGCGCGCCGCGGCGCTCAAAATCCGCAAGGCCGATCTGGACCTGCCGGCTGAAGTGGCGATGCCGAATGGTGCTAGCCAGATACCGGAGACACCGCTGGAGTTCCCGCTCTCCGTGGGATTCAACACGGCGGTGGAAATGCGCACGGAAGACCCGAACGCGACATCTCGCAAAGCGGTCTGGTTCCACATCAAACGGCCATTCCTGGACACGCGGGCGACGACGCCAATTATGCGGGCGGCGGCGACGGGCGATTATTGCAACGGCTTCGGCTCATCCCTGAACTTTGAGGAGTGGACCTATATCAACGCGGACCTGACCCTTCATTTCGTGCGCGAGCCTGTGGGGGAATGGATCAAGCTGGAGGCCAATTCCTGGATCAGTCCGGATGGGCGCGGGCTCGGCTTCGGGGAATTGTCGGACCAGCATGGCCCTTTCGGCCGGGCCGTCCAGTCGCTGGTGATTGCCAAGCGCTGAGCCGGGTGCGTGCAAGGCGGGCTTTGCCGGGGTGGAAAGCTCGCCTATACGCGCGCCATGACGACCTTTCCGTTTGAGATCAAGGCCCGCGAGGGCAAGGCGCGCACAGGGCTGCTGAAGACGCCGCGGGGCGATATCCGTACGCCGGCCTTCATGCCTGTCGGCACCGCCGGTACGGTGAAAGCGCTCTATATGAACCAGGTGAAAGAAGCCGGGGCCGACATTATCCTCGGCAACACCTATCACCTGATGCTGCGCCCCGGTGCCGAGCGGGTGCATCGTCTCGGCGGCCTGCACAAATTTGCCCATTGGGACGGCCCGATGCTGACCGACAGCGGCGGCTTCCAGGTGTGGAGCCTTGCCCAGCTGCGCAAGATGGATGCCGACGGGGTCACTTTTCAGAGCCATATCGACGGCTCCACCCACCGGCTGACGCCTGCGCGCAGCATCGAGATCCAGGCGGATCTTCTCGGCGCAGATATTTCGATGCAGCTGGATGAGTGCACCGATTATCCGTGCACGCATGAGGCAGCGGAAGAGAGCCTTGAGCTGTCCCTGCGCTGGGGCGAGCGGAGCCTTGAAGCATTCGGGGAACGGGACACGCAAACCCTGTTCGGCATCATCCAGGGCTCGAACTTCGCTGACCTGCGCGAGCGGTCGGCGAAGGGTGTCGTCTCTCAGGGCTTTGGTGGCATCGCGCTGGGCGGCCTCGCCGTGGGTGAGGGACACGCACAGATGTGCGAAACGATCGACATGACGGTGCCGCACCTGCCGGACGCCGTGCCGCGCTATGTGATGGGTGTCGGCAAGCCGATTGACCTTATCGAGAGCGTGGCGCGGGGAATCGACATGTTCGACTGTGTGTTGCCGACGCGCTCTGGCCGCCATGGTCAGGCCTGGACTTGGGCCGGGCCGATCAATGTGAAGAACGCCAAGTTTGCCGAAGATCTCTCACCGCTGGACGAGACCGTCGATTGCCCGGCCAGCCGAGACTATCCGAAGGCCTATTACCACCACTTGTTCCGGGCGGGGGAGTATCTAGGACCAATGCTGCTCAGCTGGCACAACACGGCTTTCTTCCAGGCGCTGATGCAGGAGATCCGCGCCGCCATTGCCGAGGGCCGGTTTGAAGCGCTGAGAACCCGCCTGCAGACGGCCTGGGCCTCGACCAAGTCCAGACCCCGGGCCGAAGAGGGCGCCGAGGGCTAGTCCGGCGTGTCGCCTTTGAAGACGGTCTTGTCGGGTTCCGGCACGATCGGGTTCGGCCGGGCAGGCGGCGGACAGTCACGGGCGAGGCCGATCCCTTTCAGATACGCCCGCCGCTGGGCGCCGAGCTTGTAGGCCCGGTTGTACTTCTTCTGATAGGCATAGGCGCCCGTTGCGCGGCGGACGAGGCTGCGGAAGGGAATCAGGCTGCTGGCGGTGGATGAGATCGTGTCGAGCGCCGCATCGGAGGCTTCGTCGGCCAGTTTTTCCGTGCGCAGGCGTTCGTCAGGATTTTCCGTGTCCCAGTCCGGCCCGAGCGCCGCGTCCAGTTCCGCCAGGGTCAGCGTGATTTCCAAACAGCTGATGTCCTCGGGCACGTCATACGGGCTTTCGATGTCCTTCAGGATGGGCGGAATCGGATCCCGCTTCAGGTTCAGGTCCTCCAGTGGAGACATGGCGGCATCGGGAAGGCCGTCCTTGGTTTGGGTGTAGGCGCTGCCGGCCGCCGTTTCGGTGTTCTTGACCACACCGTCGGAGCCGGCTGCGTTTTCCCCAGGGGCAGGTTCCGGGCTGCTGGCGCAGGCGGCGGCCAGCATGACGACGGGCAGGAGCAGGATGGAATATCTCATGATTTCAGTTTGAGCGGATAAATGTGGCGACTTGTGACGATTGGGTGCAGGCGGGTGTTGACCAGTCCCGAACCCTTCTCTAAATGGGCCGCTCTGGCGTGCCCTTAGCTCAGCTGGTAGAGCAACTGACTTTTAATCAGTAGGTCACAGGTTCGAACCCTGTAGGGCACACCATTTTATCCTCTCACTCTCCCTTCACATGGTTATCGTACCAGCCAACATAGCGCTGGTAACGGTCGGCGACAAAGCTGGGTCGCCCGATAGAGTGATCTTCGCCCGGATACACCACAAGCCCCGTTTCGATGCCGCGCTTGCGAAGGGCCTGGTACATTTCCTCTGAATTGAGAATCGGCACGTTCCAGTCGGCCCCTCCGCCGATGAACAGGCTGGGCGTCGTCACATTGCCGATTTGGAAGAAGGGTGAAATCCGGTGCCATTCGGACTGGTTTTCCCATGGCAGGCCGAGTTCCATCACCCATTCGCGCTGATAGATGTCGTGACCATAGTTTGCCGTGTAGTTCGCCTCACTGGCGCCGCTGACAGCGCCTTTGAACCGGCCAGTCTTGGTGATCACATAGTTGGTGAGAATGCCGCCATAGGACCAGCCACCGACGCCGAGACGGTCTTCATCCGCCAGTCCCATCTCCACAGCCTTGTCGACGCCGGCCATGATGTCGATGAAATCCCGGTTGCCCCAGTCGGCCCAGATCGCTGACGCATAGTCCTGACCGCGCCCGCTGGAACCGCGCGGATTGACCATGACCGTCGTATAGCCATTGGCGGCGTAGAACTGGGCGAAGGGATCAAAGCTGTAATCGAACTGCGACACAGGGCCACCATGGATGCGCAGGATGGCAGGCGGCACGGAGCCTTCAGCCATACCGATTGCCGGGTAGATGAATTCCTGCACCGTATCGCCGTCGGGATTGGTGAAATCCACAAATTGCGGCTCCGACAGGGTGACCTGGTCCAGCAGGTCTGCATTCGTGTACGTGACCTGGCTGAGCTTGCCGCGCCGGTCCTGCCAGAACACGTCACCCGGCACGGTGGGGGTCGAGATGACGGCGGCCATCGTGCCTTTGGGGCCTTCTTCGAAACTGCTGACCGCGAGGGCGCCGTCGATGACTTTCTGGATCGATTTCTTCCGCAGGTCATAGGCCGATACGGGCTGCGTGCCGGAATCTTCGCTCAGGAAAAAGATGGAGCGCCCGTCCGCAGAGAAAGTGGGTGCGTAGACGTTCCGGTCCAGCGCCTCGGTCAGAACCTGCTCCTTGCCGCCCTCAGCGGGCACGGTGGCCAGGTGGATGGTGGCGTACCAGATCAATTCCGGCTGGGTCTGGGCCGTATAGGCGACGGTCTGGCCGTCAGGGCTCCAGTCCGGAGACGAATCTGTCCCCGGGTTGAAGGTCAGCTGCCGGGGATCGGACGGGGCGGCTGCAGTATCCGCAGACACCACGAAGATGTCGGAATTGGCGTTCGCGTCAGGCTCTTCCGTGTGATTGCTGGTATAGGCGATTTCCATGCCATCAGGGCTCCAGTCCGGCTCGCTGTCATCCTGCTGTCCGAATGTGAGTTGGACCGGGGCTTCGTCCCGTCCCGCGATCACATAGATATGGGTATAGGTGCGGCCCAGATAGCCGACGCCATCTTCTTTGAATTGCAGGCGGTCGATGACGTAAGGGTGCTCCTTCGGCGTTTCGCCATTGGCTTTTGCTTCCCGGTCCGCCTTGTCGTTTTCGCTTTCGTCCGTGATCAGCAGGGCCATGCGCTGACCATCCGGCGCCCATTCGAAGCCGTCGACGCCTTGCGTGACGTCTGTATAGGCCATGGCCTCGCCGCCGCGCATGTCCAGCGTCCAGACCTGCGTGGTCGCATCTTCGTCGAGATCGTCACGGGCGGCCAGGAAGGCGAGCTGGGTTCCATCAGGGCTCCATTGCGGATCGCTGGCGCTGTAGGTCTCGCCTGTCATTGGCAGGACGGTGCCGTCCTCCACCGAAGCCATCCAGACCTGGGTAAAGGATTTGTCCTTGTCCATGTCATTGCGTTTGACCGTGTAGGCTGCCCATTTGCCGTCCGGGCTGAGATCGACGGAGGAGACATCCCGGATCGCGAGCAGGTCGTCGACCGTGATTGCGCGCATTTCCTGTGCGGCGCCGGGGCTGGCAGCCAGCGCAAGAAGGGCACAGAGGCTGAGGGATGACTTCAGATATTTCATGGGAACGCTCCTCGAAGAGAACGGAAAGCTTACTCTCTTCCTGAGGCGCGGCAATGGCGCGCTGAAACCCCAGTTTGCCGCACCGGTCAGGGCTGTTATATGCGCGCTTTCACCGCGAGGAGTCGGTATGGACAGCGCTGTCCGCAAGACAATCAGGGAAGAGCTGCTGCACCGGCTGTCCGGCGGGCGGGTGATGCTGATGGGCATCCTGAACGTCACCCCCGATTCCTTTTCGGATGGCGGCGAACATTTCGGCCTGACCAATGCCATCCAGCATGCCGAACAGATGCGCATTGATGGGGCCGACATCATCGACATCGGCGGCGAGTCGACCCGGCCGGGCGCTGAGAACGTAGATGCCGCAGAAGAGTGGCGCCGTGTGTCCGGAACGATTGCGTCGCTGTCGGCCTCAGGCGCACTGCCTCTGTCCATCGATACCTACAAGGCGTCAGTCGCCCGCCAGGCAGCAAAAGCCGGTGCCGTGATCATCAATGACGTCTGGGGCATGACACGTGATCCTGACATGGCTTCAGCCGTGTCCGAGACGGATAGTCTTGTCGTGGTGACGTACAATCGAGGCAAGGCGGACGGCGCGATCAATCTGCGAGACGATATGGCCGTCTTTTTCGAGGAAAGCTTTGCAGAGGCGGATGCGCACGGCATTCCACGCGAGCACCTCATTCTCGATCCGGGAGTCGGATTTGGAAAAACCTACGAACAGAATTTTGGTGTTCTGGCCAATCTGGATGTGCTCGCTGAAACCGGGCGACCGGTTCTGGTCGGCGTTTCACGCAAATCCTTCATCGGGCGCCTGACGGGCAATCCCGTGGGTGACCGGTTGATCGGCACGCTTACGGCCAATCTGGACAGCGTCTTCCGCGGCGCGTCTATCCTGCGCGTGCACGATGTTGCCGCACACCGCGAAGCCCTCAACATGCTGGAAGCAATCGAGAAAGCAAAATGACCGACCGCGTATTCGTCACCAATCTCTGCCTTCACGGCTTCCACGGAGTCCACAAGGCCGAGAAGTCCCTCGGGCAGAAATTCTATATCGACATGGAATGCGAGCTGAAACCGCAGGCGGCGCGCAATGACGACATGTCCGAGACAGTCAATTATGGCGAGCTGTGCGACCTGGCAGAGCGGCTGTCGGGGGAGACGGTCTTCAACCTGATCGAAACGTTCGCTGAACGGATCGCGCTGGCCGTGCTGGAAGACCAGCCGCTGGTGGAGCGGATTACGGTCACTGTCCGGAAACCTTCGGCGCCGATCCGGCACTTCGTGGATCACGTCGGCGTGGTTATCACCCGTAGCCGTAATGGCTGAGGCGTATCTGGAACTCGGAACCAATCTGGGCGATCGGGAAGACTATCTGGCTCGGGCGCTCGCTCTGCTGGAGGGGACGGAAGGGATTCGTCTTGTCCAGATCTCTCGCGTCTATTGTTCCAAGGCCTGGGGTGTCCTGGAGCAACCGGATTTTCTCAATGTCTGTCTACAGATAGATACAATGCTCCAGCCTCTCGACCTGCTGGCGGTGTGTAAGGACATTGAGAATGCATTGGGCCGGCAGGTGCGCGAACGGTGGGGGCCGCGGGAAATCGATATCGATATTCTGATGATGCAGGGCGTCGACATTGACACGCCAACCCTGACGATTCCACATCCGCGTCTGGCGCAGCGCCGTTTCGTGCTGGACCCTCTGTCGGATATCGCGCCGCGCTGGGAGTTCGATGGTGTGCCGGTCTCGCTGCTGGCGGAGACCCTTCGCGCGGACGAACCGGACCAGGTGTGCTTCCCAGACGAAAAAGCCACGCAGCGCCTGGCGGAACTGCGTGGCTCTTCAAAGTGATGTCAGGGCGCCTTAGAGCGACTTGACGATGTCTTCCACCATTTTCTTGGCGTCTGCGAGCAACATCATCGTGTTGTCGTTGAAGAAGAGCGGGTTATCGACGCCGGCATAGCCGGAGCCCATGGAGCGTTTCACGAACAGCACCGTGCGGGCGTTCTCGACGTCCAGAACCGGCATGCCGTAAATGGGTGACGTCTTGTCCGTCTTGGCCGACGGGTTGGTCACATCGTTTGCGCCGATGACGAAGGCGACATCCGCAGTCGAGAATTCGGAGTTGATGTCCTCCAGCTCGAACACTTCGTCATAGGGTACCTGCGCCTCGGCCAGTAGCACGTTCATGTGCCCCGGCATACGGCCGGCGACCGGGTGGATGGCGTACTTCACTTCGACGCCTTCCTCCTTCAGCAGCTCCGCCATTTCCTTCAGCGCGTGCTGGGCCTGCGCCACAGCCATGCCGTAGCCGGGCACGATGATGACCTTGGACGCGTTCTTCATGATGAAGGCCGCATCGTCAGCAGAGCCTTTCTTGAACGGACGGTCGACAGCCGGGCCGCCAGCGCCTGCTGCGGAGTCGTCTGCGCCGAAGCCGCCGAGGATCACCGAGATGAAGCTCCGGTTCATGCCCTTGCACATGATGTAGGAAAGGATCGCACCCGAAGAGCCGACGAGGGCACCCGTAATGATCAGGGCGAAATTGCCGAGTGTGAAACCGAGGGCGGCAGCCGCCCAACCCGAATAGGAGTTCAGCATGGACACGACGACCGGCATATCGGCGCCGCCGATCGGAATGATCAGCGTGATGCCGAGGATCAGCGCCAGGACCGTGAGGCCCCAGAACGCCCAGGGTGCTTGGCCGTTCACGGCAATCAGGTAGCCCAGAAGGCCGACGACACCGGCAGCAAGCACGATGTTGAGCAGGTGACGGGCAGGCAACATGATCGGCGCGCCGCTCATGTTGCCGTTTAGTTTCGCAAAGGCGATGACCGAACCGGTAAATGTCAGGGCACCGATGGCGGAGCCGAGGCCGAGTTCGATCAGGGAGGCGCCCTTGATGCCGACATCACCGGCGATGCCGAACTGGACGGGCGAGTAGAAGGCGGCTGCGGCCACGAGCACGGCGGCCATGCCGACGAGGCTGTGGAAGGCAGCCACCAGCTGCGGCATCGCCGTCATCGGAATGCGGCGGGCGATGATTGCGCCGATGATGCCTCCGACGGCAACGCCTGCGAGGATCAGGCCCCATGTGGTGACGTCGAGGTCACCCCAGAGCAGGGCAAGCGTCGTCGCCACGGCGATGGCCATGCCGATCATGCCGTTGCGGTTGCCCGCGCGGCTGGTGGCTGGACTGGAAAGCCCACGAAGCGCCAGAATGAAGAGGATGCCGGCGATCAGATAGAGCAGCGGCGCCCAGGTAGAGTGAAAGGAGTCCATGAATTAGTCCCCCTTCTTCTTGTACATGGCGAGCATGCGCTGGGTAACGAGGAAGCCGCCGAAGATGTTCACGCTGGCGAGCGCGACGGCGACCGTGCCGAGAACCTTGGAGACCCAGTTGTCCGAGTTCAGGCCGACCGTGGCGGCCGCAACAAGCGCACCGACAACGATCACGGAGGAGATGGCGTTGGTCACGGCCATCAGCGGCGTGTGCAGGGCCGGGGTGACGCTCCACACAACATAATAGCCGACGAAACAGGCCAGCGCGAAGATGGCGGCCAGGAAGACAGTGGAATCGATGCCACCGCCATCGGCAAAGGCGGGCAGCGCAAAGCTGGCCGCGACGAGGGTCAGGAGTGCGCGTTTCATGATTGGATCCTTTCGTTCACCGTTTCGCCGCCCCGGGTCAGGAGCATGGCGACGACGACTTCGTCATCGGTGTCGAGATTGAGGCTGCCGTCTTCGGCCGTCACGAGCGGCAGGAAGGCGAGCAGGTTCTTGGAGTAGAGCGAGGACGAGTCTGCGGGCAGGCGCGCAGGCAGGTTTGAGAACCCGGCCACTTTGACGCCGCCGACATCGACGATCTCATCCGGCTTCGAGAGCGGGCAGTTGCCGCCCTGCGCGACCGCCATGTCGACGATCACCGAACCCGGCTTCATGCTCTTCACCATTTCCTCGGTGATCAGGACCGGCGCGGGACGGCCTGGAATGAGGGCCGTTGTGACGACGATGTCCTGCTTGGCGATGTGGCTGGCTGTCAGTTCGGCCTGCTTGGCTTGGTATTCAGGTGACATCTGTTTGGCGTAGCCGCCAGCGGTCTCTGCTGCCTTGAACTCATCATCCTCGACCGCGATGAATTTGGCGCCCAGCGAGGCGACCTGTTCCTTGGCGGCGGGACGCACGTCTGTTGCGGTAACCACCCCGCCGAGGCGGCGGGCGGTGGCGATGGCCTGGAGACCAGCGACGCCAGCTCCCATGATGAAGGTCTTGGCCGGGGCGACCGTGCCGGCAGCGGTCATCATCATCGGCATGGCGCGTCCAAAGATCTGCGCGCCTTCAATTACGGCACGATAGCCGGCGAGGTTGGACTGGGACGAAAGCGCGTCCATGCTCTGTGCGCGAGTGATGCGCGGGGTGAATTCCATGGACAGGGCCGCGATCTTTTTCGCGTTGAGTCCGGCGATGACCTTTGGGTCCATCGCGAACGGCTCCATGAGGGCGATCAGGGCCGCCCCGTCCGGTAGGGCCGCGATCTCGCCTTCCTCCGGTCCGCGGACCTTGAAGACGATATCTGCCCCCTGGACGGTCGCGGCGGCATCCTTCGCAATGGATGCCCCGGCCTCCTCATAGGCAGAGTCCAGAAACCCGGCAGTCTTGCCGGCATCGGACTCAATTGTAACCGAGTGGCCTGAAGCCACTAACTTCTTGACCGTTTCTGGTGTAGCCGCCACACGGGTCTCACCAGAACGTCGTTCCCTCAGCACTGATATTTTCATGACGGTAGGAGTAGCGACAGAATCTTGCGTTGTGCAAGTGCGAAATGAGGAGTTTGGGGCATGGATTTGTTTAGTCTTACTGACAGGACAGCTTTGGTGACCGGCGCGTCGAGCGGTTTGGGACGCCATTTTGCAAAGGTTCTGTCAAAGGCTGGAGCGGATGTTGTGTTGGCAGCGCGCCGCATGGATCGCCTGGAAGCACTGGCCCATGAGATCAGCAAGTCCGGTGGCCGCGCCCTGCCGGTAGAGATGGATGTGACTTCCGATGACAGCGTCAGCGGCGTCTTCGCCGAGGTGAAGGAAGCGCTTGGCCGGCCCTGTGACATTATCGTGAGCAATTCCGGCATGTCGCGCGACACCTGGTTCCGGGACCAGAGTGAGGACGACTGGAACGCGGTCATCGACACGAATCTGAATGGTGTCTGGCGCGTCGGCAAACACGCGACGAACGCCATGATCGAGGCAGGCGTACCCGGCTCGATCATCAACATCGCCTCCATCACCGGCCTTCAGCCCCAGATGATGACGACGGCCTACTGTGTTTCCAAGGCGGGCGTTGAGCATCTGACGAAGCAGATGGCACTGGAAAATGCCCGGTACGGGATCCGCGTGAATGCAATTTCGCCCGGCTACTACAAGACCGACATCAATTCGGAATATCTCGACTCCGATGCGGGTGACAAAATGCGCAAACGGATCGCGATGAAACGCTTTGGCGAGCATAGCGAGCTGGATGGCGCGCTGCTGCTGTTGTCGTCTCAGGCAGGCAGCTACATGACCGGTTCGAATATCGTTGTGGATGGAGGCCACCTGCTGCTGCCGCTGTAGCGCAGAAATACCGGCACTTTTTACCGGCGTTAGCCAAGCCTTAGTGACTGGAGTGGCAGAAGGGACGGCAATCTGCAGGAGTTTGCCGTGTCCGCCCTCAAGGTCCCGAAACATCAACCACCGGAAACCGATGCGGAGCATGGGGGGAACCCCGCGCCGTCGGCGGACGAGGCGCACGGCTGGCAGTTCGGCGACCTGAAAGCCCATGGGGCCGGTTCGCCAGCCCGCCGGCTGCAATCGCACCTGGCTGAGCGCCTGCATCGCGCGGAGGGGCTGCCGATCCGCGGGGCTCTGGCCACGCTGGCGGTTCTCTGTCTGTCCCTGTCTATTGCAGGCCTGTACCTGATCATAAACGCCTGAACCGTTGCGCCTAAGGCACTGGCTTGTGACGCTGGGTGACCTTGGCAGGCATTTTGCTTATCAAATGGCGCAGTATTCACCTGACACACGAGAAATGGATTTGATATGCGCGTAAAAAAGGCAGTCCTGCCGGTCGCCGGGTTTGGCACACGTGTGCTGCCGGCAACCAAAGCAATCCCAAAGGAAATGCTTCCGGTCGTCGATCGCCCCGCGATTCAATATGTGGTCGATGAAGCGCTTGAGGCGGGGATTGAGCACATTGTTTTTGTCACCGGGCGCAATAAAGGCGCCATCGAAGACTATTTCGATCATTCCTACGAACTGGAAGACGCCCTCGTCGCCAAGAAGAAGGACGCCATCCTGAAGCAGGTCGAACAGAGCCGCCTGCCGGCCGGCGGCGCAAGCTTTACACGCCAGCAGAAGCCGCTGGGCCTCGGCCACGCCGTCTGGTGCGCGCGAGACATCATTGGCAATGAGCCCTTTGCTGTGCTGCTGCCGGACGTCATCGTGAAGGGTCAGCCCTCCTGTCTCGCGCAGATGGTCGAAGCCTACGATAAAGTCGGCGGCAATATCATTGCTGTGGACCCGGTACCGGAAGAGCGTGTTTCCTCGTACGGCGTCATTGCGCCTGTCGAGCGTGACGGCCGCCTGATCCGCATGTCCGGCATGGTCGAGAAGCCGCCGGTCGAGTCGGCACCATCGAATCTTGCGATCACCGGCCGCTATATCCTGCAACCGGAGATCTTCGATCTTCTGGAGAACCAGGGCAAAGGCGCCGGCGGAGAAATCCAGTTGACCGACTCCATGGCGACGCTGATGGAGAGCCAGGCCTTCTACGCCTATGAGTTCGAAGGCGCGCCATATGACTGTGGTTCCAAGGCTGGCTACTTCGAAGCCGTCCTCGCCCACGCGCTGGATCATGAAGAAACGTCAGATGCCGCGCGCGAACTGGTGAAGAAATTCGCCGCAGGTCTCTAATCTGATTTTCCCGGACGCCATAGCGCGCTATGGAGCGCCATGGCGTCCGATTCCCTTCCGACTTATTCCGATGTGACCGCAGCTGCGCAACGGCTGAAAGGCCTTGTCCGCAACACGCCAGTCTTGCGGCATGACGCGCTCGATGCGCTGGCAGGCGCGCGGATCTTCGTGAAAGCGGAATGCCTTCAGGAAACGGGCAGCTTCAAGATACGCGGCGCAACGAACCGCCTGTTGCAGATCCAGGAAGACCGGCGCGCTGCCGGTGTCGTCGCATTTTCCTCCGGCAATCATGCGCAGGGTGTTGCGCGGGCAGCGCGCTTGCTCGGCATGCCGGCATTGATCGTGATGCCATCGGATGCGCCTGCGGTGAAAGTCGAAGGCGTGGAAGCCGATGGCGGCGAAGTCCGGTTCTATGACCGTGACACAGAAAACCGCGAAGAGATTGCTGAGCAGATCGCCGCCGAGCGCGGGGCCGTACTGGTGCCGAGTTTCGAAGACCCGCACATCATCAGCGGTCAGGGGACAGCGGGCCTCGAATTCGCGGCTCAGATGGAAGATGCGGGTCAGCGGCTCGATCATCTTATTACACCGGCGGGCGGTGGGGGACTTGCTTCCGGAATCGCTCTGGCCCTTGAAGGCGCCGTGCCGGACGCACGGGTCTGGGTCGCGGAACCAGCAGGGCACGACGACTGGACGCGTTCCCTCGCAAGCGGGCACATCGAGCAGAATGCGCCGGGCACCCGGTCGATCTGCGACGCAATCCTGACGCGTGCGCCAGGCGAGATGACGTTTGCCATAGGTCAAAGGCTTTTCGCGGGCGGTCTGGTGATCAGTGATGCGCAGGCGAAAGAGGCGATGCGCGCAGCGTTCCGATACCTTCGAGTGGTGGCCGAACCGGGCGGTGCGGCGGCGCTGGCCGCGGCATTGGCATGCCTGCCTGAAGAAATAAAGGGCAAGTCAGTTGGCGTGGTTGTCAGTGGCGGCAATGTCGATGCGGCTGAATATGCCAGGATCCTAACGGGCGCCTAAGCCAACAAACTGATACGCCAACGGATTGAATGACCGGTCACCTTTTGCGTGATCGCGTACCTCTGTGCCTTGATGCGTAAAACTCCAATTCTATGGTTTGCGCCAGGTTAATTCACCTTGTTTCTTGGTTAACGCGCCGTTCCGGCAGATTCCGAGATTTTTCTGCACGTCTTCAAGAGACCTTACCGTCTACGTCGTAACCATGACACACGGAGCATCGCGCCAGAAAGGCGCTGTGAGGGAGCAATGAAGACAACACCCTTAATCAGTCTGGGCTTATCTGTCGTGCTGGGCGCTGGCGCTGTCCTTCTGGGTCGCTACTACATGTCGGACGCGCGCACCCGAGCAGAAGCACAGACCGCCGCCGCAGCCGTTTCGATGGCAGGCGTCATGGTTGCGGCACGGACAATCGAAACCGGAGAGTTGCTGGATTCCTCCATGCTGAAGCGCGTGGAGTGGCCCGAAAACATCGTACCGGAAGGAACGCTGAGCGACTCGGATGCGCTTCCGGAAAAGGCCTATTCCCGCGGGCTGATCGTCGAAGGCGAGCCTGTGAACCTGAGCAAGCTCGACACGAGCGGCGCAACGCTGACGCTGGCCGGTTCCATCAAGCCCGGCATGCGCGCAGTTTCGATTGTCGTGCGTAGCGATACGGGCGTCTCGGGCTTTGTGCTACCGGGAGACAGGGTGGACGTGAACGAGTTCATTCCGCGAGAAGATCGCGGCAATTCCTATGCGCGCGGCGATGAAGACATGCGCATATCAGGTGACCTGATTGCGCGTCCCGTGCTCAAGAATGTGTCGGTCCTTGCGATTGACCAGACGTTCGAGCCGAACCTGGAAGGCGCCTTGCCTTCGAACACGGTGACGCTGGAAGTGACGCCTGAAGGCGCGCTCGCCCTTGGTGCCGCCAGCCAGCGCGGCGCGCTCGGCCTTGCCCTGATCGGGCGGGATGAAGAAGCGGAGCTGATCGTCGCAACGCAGCAGGAAGCGAAAAAACCAGCCGTCGTTCGGACGGTTGTGCGCCGCAGGACGCCCTCCACGACGCAGGTGCGCGTCATCAATGGTAATCAGGAGACGGAGGTTTCTGCACCGGTCAGCCCGGTCGATCCTCCGAAGAAGGTGACGGACTGATGGGACGTTTTAATCGGATGATGCTGGCCGGATGCCTGGCCATGATGTTCACGACGCTGCAAGCCGCAGCGTGGACGCAGCGCACGGCCGCCCCCACAGACGAAATGCTGGTTGTCGAAAAGGGGCGTTCGGCCGTCGTGGAGGCGAATGCACCTTTTACGACCCTGGTTGTCGCGGATCCTGAAATCGCAGAAGCGATGGCGACCTCGAACCAATCCTTCTTCCTGCGCGGCAAACAGCCGGGATCCACCACTGTTCTGATCTATGGCGCCAGCGGGAAGATCGCAGAACTGATCAATGTGGAGGTCGAGCTCGGCCTGGATGAACTGCGGACGGATTTCTCAAACTTGCTGCCGGGTGAAGACATTCAGGTCTATCCCGTGCACGACGGCATTTTCCTGGACGGCAAGGTGACAACTGCGGCGGCGGCTGAAATGGCGCTGCAGGTTGCAGAGCGGTATGTGCCGGGCGGCGTTGCGAACGGTCTGTCCATCGGCCAGAGCCAGCAGGTTCTGCTTGAGGTGCGCTTCCTTGAAGCCAGCCGCAGTGCAGTGAAAGAAATTGGTTTCGGCAACTCGATTGATGCTAACGATGTCGTTTCATCGACGGATTCCAGCACGGTTTCCGGCCTGGCAGAGAAGACGGTCGCGCTTTTCACCAATATCGGAAACGAAAACATCGATGTCCGACTGCGGGCGCTCGAAGAGAAGGGCGTGATCCGCACGCTAGCCGAACCGAATCTTGTTGCCCTGTCGGGTGACACGGCGAGTTTCCTGGCAGGCGGCGAGTTCCCGATCCCCGTCGGTCAGCGCGATGGTGAGATCACTGTTGAATTCAAGAAATTCGGTGTCGGGCTGGATTTCACACCGACCGTGCTCGGCGATGGCCTGGTCAATCTGCGTGTGCGTCCGGAAGTCTCGGCACTGGATCGCAACAACGGCATCCGGGCAACCAATATCGAAATTCCCGGTATCTCGGTGCGCCGTGCCGACACGACGATCGAGCTGCGGGACGGGCAGGCTTTTGCCGTCGCGGGCCTCTTGCAGAACGATTATTCGAATGATGTCCGCCAGACGCCGTGGCTCAGCAACGTGCCTGTGCTGGGGGCGCTGTTCTCGTCCAAGCGTTATCAGCGCAATGAGAGCGAACTCGTCATCATCGTGACTCCACGTCTCGTTCAGCCTGCGGCGCATCCGGACATGCTGGCCTCTCCACTGGACGCTTTCGGGGAGCCGTCGGAATCCGAATTCTTCCTCATGGATAAAACAGCCATCCCGCCGGATGGGTATTGAGATGATGGGAATGACCAAGATGAAAAAGTTCAAATACGGCCTTCCAATCCTGTTGCTGGGTATTCTGCCCGCCTGCGCATCGCATGATTATCGCGACCAGTATCTGCTCGGTGGCGCGAATGCAGCCAATATTGCTGAGCAGTCCATTCGCGACGTTACTGTGCCGAACTCCGAAGCCAACCAGTCATCATCCGGCGTGCGTGCAGCCAATGCCGTCCGGGCCCTGAATGAAGGCAAGCGCAAGGAATTGCCGCCTTCGGGAACGAGCGGCGGCGGGGAGACTTCGTAACATGACACAGCCGGTACCAGCGAACACGCCCAAAGGGGGCGCGGACCGCATCGTTCCTCACCTGGCCGCCCTCGTTAGCGATACGCGTCTTGGCGCATTGCAGCCGCATTGCGTGGAACTGGCTGACCTCAGCCAGGTGTCTGCTTCCGAAGCGGCCATGAAATTCGGTGGTGGCGTCATCCTGTTGGAACAGGGCGTGCCTGGATGGGACGAACTGCTTCTTAAGCTGGCCGTCGACCGGCCGTCCACAGCGGTGATCGTCCTGTCCGACCAGATCCCTGGAAACATGGTGCGGGCACTCATGAAGCTGGATGCTTCTGACGTCCTGCCCATTTCTTCCGGTCCGGAAGATATCACCGAGGCCGTTGAGAAGTTTCGCGCCACGACCGGTGGCGGCGTTGGCGGATCCAGCGTTTGCTGGGCCTTCCGGGGCGCCGTAGGTGGTGCGGGCGTCACGACGATTGCAATCGAGAGTGCGTTCGAACTGGCTCGCCGGTTTGGTCCAGGACGCGTCTGCCTCGTTGACCTCAATGTGGCCGACGGCATGACAACCTCCTTTCTCGAGGCTGTACCCAAACTGGATCTGTCGGCGTTGTCTGCTGCCCCTGAGCGTCTGGACCCGCGTTTGCTTGCGGCCTGGTGCTGCCAGCACGAAAGCGGCGTTTCGATTGTCGCGGCACCGCGCAATCCCGACGGCGATGCGCTTGCGACAGAACCGGCGATCCTGCGCCTGCTGGATGTGGCCTGCGGCATGTTCGAATTCACCATCGTCGATATGCCCCGTCACATGATGCCGTGGACCAAGTCTGTGCTGAGCGCCGTGGATGAGGCCATCGTGATCAGTGAGCTGACAGTGCCGAGTCTCCATGCCGCTGCTGACATGGCCCGCGAAACGGATGTGCTGCGTAGTGACCGGGCGCCGGCCAAGCTGGTGCTGAATCGGATGTTCCAGAAGAAGCGCCTGCGCGCCGAATTTGCGCTCGACAAGGCGGAGGGCGCCATCGACCGGAAAATCGACTCAACGATCACGTCGGATTGGGATGCTGCGCGCACGGCCGTCAACCTGGGCCGGCCGATTGCCGAAGTTGTCCAGAAAAGTCCGCTCGTCAGCGACATTGGTAAGCTGGTGCAAATGATGCTGCCTGAAGAAGCGCAGGCGGCCATGCCAGTTGATAGGAAGCGGAGGCGCCGCGGATGAGCCGTTTCGGATTTTCTACGCCAGCTCCTGCCGCGCCTGAACCAGAAGCGGCGGCATCCACGCCGGTTCCGCCGCCAGCGCCACCGCGCGCCAAGCCGGAAACGGGCGGTTTCGACCAGCTGGAAGCAAAGCTCAAGGTTCACGCCAAACTGATCGACGAGCTGGATTTGTCGAAGCTTGAAAAGCTGGATGACGAGACCCTGCGTCGTCGGGTGCGCGGCATTATCGCGGACATCATCCGCAAGGAAGACATGGCCTTGTCCGCGGCGGAAGAGGCCAGTTTCGCCGACGCCGTCATGGACGAGATGACCGGCCTTGGGCCGATTGAGCCCCTGCTCAAGGACGACTCCATCGCCGATATTCTGATCAATGGCTGCGATCAAGTTTATGTCGAGCGTCACGGCAAACTGCAGGTCGCGCCCGTGCGCTTTGCCGACAATGATCACCTGCTGCGGATCGTTCAGCGTATCGTGTCGGCTGTGGGCCGGCGCGTGGACGAAAGCCAGCCGCTGGTCGATGCACGTCTCGCTGACGGCAGCCGTGTGAACGCCGCGGTCATGCCGATCGCCATCGACGGCCCTCTTGTCTCGATCCGGAAATTCTCGAAATCGCCGCTGACCATCGACAAGCTGGTCGAGTTCGGTGCCATTCCGCGCCCGGTGGCAGACTTCATCCTCGGCGCCGTAAAGTGCCGCGCCTCAACCGTGATTTCCGGTGGTACGGGTTCCGGCAAGACGACCCTGCTCAACGCGCTGTCGTCCGCGATCAGTCCAGACGAACGGATGATCACCATTGAGGATGCCGCGGAACTTCAGCTGCAGCAGCCGCACGTTGCCCGAATGGAAACGCGTCCGCCGAACATCGAAGGCAAGGGTGAAATCCGTCAGCGGGAGCTTGTGAAGAACGCCCTGCGCATGCGTCCGGACCGTGTCATTCTGGGGGAGGTGCGTGGTGAGGAAGCGTTCGACATGCTCCAGGCCATGAACACCGGCCACGAAGGATCCATGGCAACCATTCACGCCAACAATCCCCGGGACGCACTGACGCGTCTTGAGCAGATGGTGATGATCGGGGGGATGAAGATCTCCGAACATGCCATCCGTGGTCAGATCGCTTCGGCTGTGAACTTCATCGTTCAGGCATCTCGTCTTTCGGATGGATCACGCCGTGTGATGTCTATTGCCGAAGTCACCGGCATGGAAGGATCGGTGGTGCAGCTTCAGGAAATCTTCCAGTTCGTCCGCACCGGCACCACGGATGAAGGCAAGGTGGAAGGGCACTTCGCTGCCACCGGTCTGCGACCGAAATTCCTGGACGAGATGGAACGCCGCGGCGTGCACATGCCCCCCGGCATGTTTGATCCGTCCACACGTTTCTAGGAGACTGTTTTGTTCGGCCTGCCGGATATTTCCAATATCAGCCTGACGTTCATGATCCCGCTGATCATGGCGGTCGGTGCTGTATTCCTAGCGCTGCAGGCCGTCATGAGTCTGTTCTCGACGGCACAGACGCAGCGGATCGTGAACCAGCGCCTGCAATTCAAGGAACGCTTCGAAAGCACGAACGAGGCAATGATCGAACTGCGCAAGAGCCGTGGCCTGGACGAGTTCGGTAACTTTGCGATGCCGATGCAGTGGTTCAACCAGCTGGTCGTGCGTTCAGGGCTGCCGTATCAGCCTGCTCGCTGGTTTGCGATGTCCGGCGGCGCCGGCCTGGTAGCGGGTTTTGTCTATTTGAAAATGGTCGGCGGTATCCTCACCTCCGGTGGCATTGTCGTCGCCATTTTCGCGCTGGCGCCAATCATTGCGTTGAAAATGGTCGCTGGAAAGCGTATGAAGAAGCTCGCCCAGCAGCTTCCCGATGCGATGCAGATCGCTTGTCGCAGTCTTGAGGCCGGACATCCCGTTGCGACCGCGATCGCTCTGGTGGCCCGTGAAATGCCGGACCCGATCGGGACAGAATTTGGCATGGCTGCTGACGAAGTATCCTATGGTATGTCCCTGACCAACGCCGTTCAGCGCATGGCTGAACGGGCAGGTGACCCGGACATTGAACTCTTCGCGGCAACGGTCCGGCTTCAGGAGAAGACAGGCGGCAACCTGACCGAACTCCTCAAGGCCCTGGCGTCTACCATCCGTGAACGGCAGACCATGCGCCTCAAGGTCCGCGCGGCTTCGTCTGAGGGTCGGACGTCTGCCATGATCCTGACCGCTGCGCCGTTCATGGTGATGGCCGCCATCCATCTGTTGCGTCCGGAATTCTACAGCGATGTCATCGGGAAACCGCTGATCCGATACTCATTTGCCGGCCTGTTCACCTGGATGTTCATCGGAAACATGGTCATGCGCAAAATGATCAATTTCAAGATGTGAGGGCTGTCATGTTGGATGGTGTCGCGCTCTCTGAAATCTGGTTGCCGGCGATCATGCTGGCGGTTGCCATCGCCGTTGCGGTGCCGGGACTGTTGTCTGTCTGGCGGAACGCAAAAGCCAAGGAAGAGGTCGAACGCCGACTGGAGCGGCGTGGAACCCGGTTCATGGAGCCGCACAAGCATGTCAGCCCGGTCGACAATCTGGTGCTTCAGGTATCCAACAAGGTCGCGCCGACCGACGAAGAGAAAGTCAGCGAAGTGCGGGCTCGTCTTGCACTTGCGGGCCTGACTCATTCCAGCGCCGTCGGCCAGTACTATCTCGCGCGTCTCATTTGCGTGATCGTGCCTCAGGTCGGTTTGTTGTTTGCGCTGCCATATCTGGGCAATCTTCCGCCAACGATTCCGTTGTTCGGCAGCGTCGCGCTGCTCATCATCGGACTGGTCGGCCCATCTTTCTATGTCGATCATCTGATTTCTGCTCGGCAGAGCCAGTGTTCGCTGGGCTTTCCGGACATGATGGACCTGATGGTGGCCTGTGTGGAAGCGGGGCTCAGTCTCGACGCCTCCGTGCAGCGCGTGGGCGAAGAGCTCGAGATGCGCCATCCCATCATTGCCGGGCACATGAAAACCCTGTCGCTGGAGCTTCGTGCGGGTAAATCACGTAAAAAAGCCTGGCGCTCCTTCGCCGATCGGATGAACCTTGAAGAAGCCGGGTCGCTGGCAACGATGCTGCGTCAGGCGGAGGAAATGGGCACGAGTCTGGGGGCCACATTGCGGATCTTCTCGGCAGATATGCGCCAGCGGCGTATCCTGATGGCGGAAGAAAAAGCCATGGCATTGCCAGCAAAACTGACTTTGCCTTTGATTTTGTTTGTTTTTCCGGTCCTTTTGGGTGTTCTGATCCTGCCGGCGATTGCAAAAATGCAAGGTGTTCTGTTCTGATCTCGGCACTAGGCGAGTCAGTCTGCGATTGCTACTTTGCACGCCATGAAAGTTTCATATCTCGAATTCGAAAAGCCGCTGGCGGAACTGGAATCCAAGATCGCCGAGCTTGAAACGCTGTCGGGCCGCAAGGACGGGCCGTCGCTTTCGGACGAGCTGACAAAGCTCAAGGCGAAATCCCAGAAGCTTCTGAAGGACACCTACTCGGATCTAAGTGCCTGGCAAAAGACTCAGGTGGCGCGTCATCCGGACCGTCCGCACTTCAGTGACTTTGTCGAGAATGTCTTCGAGGACTTCGAAGAATTGGCTGGCGACCGGGTTTACGGCAACGACGAAGCCGTGATTGGCGGCCTCGCCCGGTTCAAGGGACGTCCGGTTGTGATCATGGGTCACGAAAAGGGCCGTACGACCGAAAAGCGACTGAAGCATAATTTTGGCATGGCCCACCCAGAGGGGTACCGGAAAGCCGTGCGCCTCATGGACCTCGCAGAGAAATTCAATCTCCCTGTCCTCAGCTTCCCCGATACTTCGGGTGCCTATCCCGGCAAGGGCGGAGAGGAACGCGGCCAGGCGGAAGCCATCGCGCGCGGCACACAGCGTGGCCTGACGCTTGGCGTTCCGTTTGTCACGCTGATCATCGGTGAAGGCATGTCCGGAGGAGCGATCGGCATCGCGGCTGCCAACAAGGTGCTGATGATGGAGCACGCCATCTATTCGGTAATTTCGCCGGAAGGTTGCGCCTCCATTCTCTACCGCGATGCTGCCAAGGCGAAGGATGCGGCAGATGCGATGAAGATCACCGCGCCAGACCTGCTGCGGACCAGGGTGATCGACGATGTGGTCAAAGAGCCTGTCGGCGGCGCGCATCGCGATCCGCAACGTGCCATGGCCACGGCGTCCAAGGCGCTTGAGAAGGCGCTGAAGGATCTGGACGGCCTGTCCCCGGCAGAATTGCGCCGCCAGCGGGCGGAACGCTTCTACGCCATCGGCCGCGAAGGCCTCTGATCGCGCTTGCATTGCTCTACAGGTCGCGCCACGCTCCTCTGCAAATGACAGGGAGGAGGGCCCCATGAAACGGATTGTTCTGGCCGCGAGCATCGCAGTCGCGTCCTGTGCCGCACCTTCGTCTCCGGATCCGGCCGCAGGCGAAGGGGTTGTCATCTATCCCGCCAAGGCTGTGGTTACGATGGCAGGCGAGGACGTAGTGGCCGAAGCGGTTGCGGTATCCGGCGACCGCGTTGTTTCCACGGGAACTCTGGCCCGCCTGACTGCTGCGATGCCAGCTGCGGCGATCGACCCTGAATTTGCGGATGAAGTCATCGTACCAGGTCTGATCGACCCGCATGTGCATGTCGTGCTGGGCGCCCTTCAGTACAATTTGCCTATTACGCCGCCCTGGCCCATGGCGACTCCCCACGGAATGAAATCGGGTTTGCCGAACCGGGAAGCATTTCTGGGTGGGTTGACCGCCATCGTCGAAGCGGCGGAACCGGACTCAACGGTGGTCGCATATGGCTACCACAATCTGGTGCACGGAGACCTGACGAAGGCGGACCTTGATGCGATCACATCGGATCAGCCGTTGATTGTATGGCACTACTCATCACACGATTTCTATCTGAACAGCGCGGCTATTGAGGCAGCTGGATTTACTCCCGCGCTGGCGCAGTCATTCCACGGTGTCGACCTTGATGAGAATGGCGAGCTGACCGGCCGGATCTATGAGGATGCGGCCCTGTTGGTCATCCAGGCGTTTGCGGGCGTCATCCTCGCGCCGGAGAATGTTACCGCAGGCTTCCAGGGGTTCTCCTCCATGCTGCGCGATGCGGGTGTCACAACGACCGCCGAAATGGCCTATGGCCTGTTCGGGTGGGAGATGGAGGATGCGAATATTCGCGCCAATTGGGGCGATGCGCAGGCGGCGGGGTACCATCTCTATCTATTGCCAGAGTACCGCGCACTGGAGCGGACCTATGGTGACGGCAAGGTACAGGCCGTTCTCGACATGGTCAGCGGCGAACAACCGACACCGGCCCCGGTTCTGCCACGGGTGAAATTCTTTACTGATGGCGCATTTTACAGCCAGACGATGCGGCTTTCTCCGCCGGGCTACCTTTCCGGTCAATCGAAGGGATCGGAAGGCCTGTGGGTGGCAGGTCCGGACGGAATCGTCCCGGCGATCCAGCCTTACTGGGATGCCGGTCTTGGTGTGAATATCCATTCCAATGGCGATGCGGCACAGGGCGCCACGCTCAAAGCGCTGGAAACGCTCAGGAATGGTGACGACGGTCCCGGCAACAGCTTCGTCATCGAACATGGCGGCCTGTTTTCGCCAGAGCAGGTAGAGGCCGCCGGACGGCTGAATGCGCAGCTCTCAGCCGCCAGCCACTACGTATTCTACATGGCCCATGAGTATGCCGGACCTCTTGGTGAGGTCCGGGCGCAATGGATATCCCCGTTGGGGGCGCTGACGGCTGCCGGCGTGCCAGTGGCTGTCCACAGTGATGCGCCGCTGGCCCCGCCCTATCCGCTGCGCGCGGCAGGCGTGCACATGACGCGGGCAACACGGGAAGGCACCGTCTACGAGGCAGACATGGCGCTCAGTGCGCACGAAGCGCTGGAGGCAATCACGCTGGATGCGGCCCGTGTCCTCGGTCTGGAAGCGGAAATTGGGTCGATTGAACCGGGCAAGCGCGCTGATTTCACCATACTCGGTGCAAACCCGCTGGACACGGCAGGATCTGACTGGGACGCCATCCCCGTGTGGGGCGTGGTGCTGGACGGGGTAAAGCATCCATTGGCAGAACAGGCGACCGAATAGGCGTGGGTGAGCGCGACTGGATCTCCCGATATTTCGTACCGCTGGTCTCGGCGCTGGGGGCCGATGCGCTGCGGGACGATGTGGCGGAGCTGTCGGTGTCTGACGGCCGCATCGTCGCAACCGTCGATGCGTTGGTCGAAGGTGTACATTTCTTTCCGGACGATCCGATTGGTAGCGTGGCCCGAAAACTCGTGCGCGCGAATGTGTCTGACATCATTGCCAAAGGCGCACAGCCGGTCGAGGCGCTGCTGACGCTTGGATGGCCGAAAAGCCGTTCGGAAGGGCAGTTGGCGCGATTCGCTGAAGCACTTGGTGGTGAACTGGCCGATTGGGGCGCACAGCTCGTCGGTGGCGATACGACCGCGAGTCCACACGGCTTGTTCTTGTCACTTACGCTGACCGGACGGTGCGGTCCGGACGGGGCCATCCGGCGCAATGGAGCGAAGGCCGGGGATTCCCTTTGGGTGACCGGTCAGATCGGAGCGGCATGCCTGGGCTACAAGGCGCTTCGAGAAGGGCGTGCTGACGACCCATACATTGCTGCTTACCGGGAGCCTGCGCTGGCATCCTTGCGGATCATCGACCTTCTGCGCAATTGCGCCAGCGGATCTATGGATGTCTCCGACGGACTATTGGGTGATGCGAGGATGCTTGCTGCCGCTTCCGGTCTTTCGGTGACGGTTGATCTGGATCTGGTGCCGTTCGCCGGAGGTGCGTACGGCCTTGAAGAGCAACTGGCGCTCGCTTCCTGGGGCGACGATTATCAGGTTCTGTTCGCTGCCCCTCAGTCGGCCAGCCATCAGATAGAGTTTTCCGCTCCGGAAATGTCGCTGCAGGTCACCAAAATCGGTACTTTCGCCTCCGGGAGCGGTTTGCAGGCGATCTCCAATGGTTCGCCCGTTAACCTACCGGAAACTCTCGGCTTCGAGCATGGCTGAACCGGGTCTTGCCTGACTCGCTCGAAACGTGAGGCATCTTGCACGCAACGTCAGGGGGTGGCAGCAAAGTACCCATAATAAGGAAAGCTCAGGAAGAAACCGGGAAAAACCGGTTCGTTTTGGCTAGGGAAGGAAACAAGGTTCATGTGGTATTATCTCGCTCTCGCAGCGGGCGTAATCTCGGTTTTGTACGGGTTCATTCAGGCTCGTTCGATCCAGTCCGCCCCCGCGGGTGACGCGCGAATGCGCGAAATCGCTGCGGCTATCCAGGAAGGCGCCAACGCCTATCTCGGCCGCCAGTATCGTACCATCGCAATTGTCGGTGTTGTGGTTGTTGTCCTGTTGGGACTGGCATTCCAGAGCTGGCAGCAGCCGCTTGGCTTCATTGTCGGCGCGGTCCTGTCAGGTGCCGCAGGCTTCGTCGGCATGAAAGTGTCGGTGCAGGCCAACGTCCGCACAACGGAGGCCGCAAAATCAGGTCTTAATGCCGGACTCAAGATGGCCTTCAAGTCGGGTGCCGTTACCGGCATGCTCGTGGTCGGTCTCGCGCTGCTCGGTATTGTTCTCTATTACGGCTTCCTGACCATGGTCATGGGCCTCAGCCTGACTGAAGAGGACCAGAAGCGAGAAATCATCGATTCCCTCGTTGCTCTTGGTTTCGGCGCCTCCCTTATCTCGATCTTCGCGCGTCTTGGCGGCGGTATCTTCACCAAAGGTGCGGACGTCGGCGGAGACATGGTGGGCAAGGTGGAAGCCGGCATCCCGGAAGACGATCCGCGCAACGCTGCGACGATCGCTGATAACGTCGGCGACAATGTCGGCGACTGTGCCGGCATGGCAGCTGACCTGTTCGAGACCTATGCCGTGACCCTGGTGGCTACGATGGTTCTGGGAGCGATCTATTTCTCTGATGCCAGCTATCTGGGTGACCTGATGCTGCTTCCGCTGGCCATCGGCGGCGTGTGTATCATCACGTCGATCATAGGTACTTATTTCGTCAATCTCGGCCCTGGAAAAACCGATGTGATGGGCGCTCTCTACAAGGGCCTGATCGTCACGGGTGTCTTGTCGATCGGTGCGTTGGCGCTGGTGATCAGCCAGGTTCTGCCCGCCGGGTTCGGCGTTCTTGACGGTGCTGCTACCGCCCTCGGCCTGTCTGGAGAGATCACAGGGATGGACCTGTTCCTTTGCGGCCTTCTGGGGCTCGTTGTGACGGGCCTTATCGTGGTCATCACGGCTTACTACACCGAGACGAAGTACCGCCCCGTGCGGTCGATCGCCAAGGCGTCGGAGTCCGGTCACGGCACCAATGTGATCCAGGGGCTCGCCGTGTCGCTCGAGTCGACGGCGCTGCCGGCCCTGACCATCATTGCTGGGATCATCGCCACCTATAACCTCGCCGGCCTCTATGGTGTGGCCATCGCGACGACCACGATGCTTGCGCTGGCGGGCATGATCGTTGCGCTCGATGCATTCGGCCCGGTAACGGACAATGCCGGTGGTATCGCTGAAATGTCGGAGCTTCCCTCGGAAGTGCGTGACACGACGGATGCCCTCGACGCTGTGGGCAACACGACGAAAGCCGTTACCAAGGGCTACGCCATCGGATCTGCAGGCCTCGGCGCGCTGGTCCTGTTTGCCGCCTATTCGGAGGATCTGAGATACTTCACAGAACGCGCCACAGAAGGCTCCTTCTTTGATGGTGTTGTCGTCAACTTCTCGATCGCCAATCCGTATGTCGTGGTCGGTCTTCTGTTCGGCGGTCTGCTGCCATTCCTGTTCGGCGGCATGTCGATGATGGCTGTGGGCCGGGCCGCGCAGGCCGTGGTGGAGGAAGTCCGCCGCCAGTTCCGCGAAATGCCGGGTATCATGAAAGGCGAAGTGAAGCCGGACTATGGCCGCGCCGTCGACCTGCTGACCCAGGCAGCGATCAAGGAAATGATCGTGCCTTCGCTCCTTCCGGTGTTGTCACCGGTGGTCCTGTTTGGTGTGATCCTCGTGATTGCTGGCAAGGGCGCAGCCTTCGCAGCTGTCGGTGCCATGCTGCTAGGTGTGATCGTGACCGGCCTGTTCGTTGCCATCTCCATGACATCGGGCGGCGGTGCTTGGGACAATGCCAAGAAATACATCGAAGACGGCAATCATGGCGGCAAGGGCTCTGAAGCCCACAAGGCTGCTGTGACGGGCGATACAGTCGGTGATCCCTACAAGGACACCGCCGGTCCGGCTGTGAACCCGATGATCAAGATCACGAATATCGTGGCCCTGTTGCTGTTGGCGGTCCTCGCCGGCATGTAGGGAAAATGAATTTTTCTTTGAAGGCCCCGGGGCAGACGCTCCGGGGCCTTTGTTTTTGTTGCAAAAAATAAACTATAGGTAAAAACTATAGCAACCTGTCAAGCAATCAATTGGTCCTATTCTCCTGTCAGGCGTAGGGTAACTCTGCGCGATGTCCCTTCGTGGTGTCTCACTGCAAAGGAGGCGTCGCCCAAGTATTTGCGGTGTGCCCGGCATGCCGAGTTTCAGATTTGACAAAGCGCTTGAACAACAAGGGAGAAAACAATGGATGGCAATGACATGGGCGGTGGCAAATGCCCCGTAATGCACGGGAGCATGACTGCGGTGGGCCGCACGGTAATGGATTGGTGGCCGAAAGCGCTAAACCTCGACATCCTTCACCAGCACGACACGAAAACGAACCCGCTCGGGCCTGATTTCGACTACAGCAAGGAAGTCAAGAAACTCGACTTCGACGCCGTCAAGAAAGACGTCACCGACCTGATGACCAACAGCCAGGACTGGTGGCCGGCGGACTATGGCCACTATGGCGGCCTCATGATCCGTCTTGCCTGGCACTCTGCAGGTTCTTACCGGCTTGCGGACGGGCGCGGCGGCGGTGGCGGCGGCAACATCCGTTTCGCGCCGCTGAACTCTTGGCCGGACAATGGCAACCTTGACAAGGCCCGCCGCCTGCTGTGGCCAGTCAAGAAGAAGTACGGCAACAAGCTCTCCTGGGCCGACCTGATCCTTCTCTCGGGGACGATCGCTTATGAGTCCATGGGACTGAAGACATATGGTTTTGCTTTTGGCCGTCCGGATATCTGGCATCCCGAAATCGATACCTACTGGGGTGCCGAGAAAGAGTGGCTGGGCCGCGACCGCTATGACGACAACACCAAGGCGGATTCGCTCCAAAACCCTCTGGCTGCCGTTCAGATGGGACTTATCTACGTCAACCCGGAAGGTGTGCAGGGCACGCTCGACCCGGCGAAGACGGCGCTTGAAGTGCGCGAGACCTTTGCCCGTATGGCGATGGACGACGAGGAAACCGCGGCACTCACCTGCGGTGGCCATACCGTCGGCAAGGCACATGGCAATGGCGACGCGAGCGTGCTGAGCCCGGCGCCGGAAGGCGGCAAGATTGAGGACCAGGGCTTCGGCTGGCTGAACCCGAACATGCAGGGCAAGGCAGACCTCGCTGTCACCTCTGGTGTCGAAGGCGCGTGGACAACCAACCCAACCAAGTGGGACATGGGATACTTCAAGCTGCTGTTCGGCTATGAGTGGGAGAAGACCAAGTCGCCCGCCGGCGCGAACCAGTGGCAGCCAATCGGTATCAAGGAAGAAGATATGCCGGTCGACGCCTCCGATCCGTCGGTGCGTCGCATGCCGGTGATGACCGATGCCGATATGGCGATGAAAGTCGACCCGATCTACAACGCGATCTGCCAGAAGTTCATGGCCGATCCGGACTATTTCTCTGACACCTTTGCCCGCGCCTGGTTCAAACTAACGCACCGCGATATGGGCCCGAAAGCGCGCTGGGTTGGCCCGGACGTGCCGAAGGAGGATCTGATCTGGCAGGATCCGGTTCCGGCCGGCAACACCAAGTACGATGTGGCTGCCGTGAAGGCGAAGATTTCCTCAAGCGGCCTCTCCGTCAGTGATCTGGTGGCGACGGCATGGGACAGCGCCCGGACGTACCGTGGGTCCGACATGCGTGGTGGTGCCAATGGTGCCCGCATCCGGCTCGCACCGCAGAAGGACTGGGAAGGCAACGAGCCGGTTCGCCTCGGCAAGGTGCTGGACGTGTTGGAAGGCATCGCGAAGGAGACGGGCGCAAGCGTGGCTGACGTGATCGTGCTCGCCGGCAATGTTGGTGTCGAGATGGCCGCGAAGGCGGCTGGCATCGAGGTGACGGTTCCGTTCGCTCCTGGCCGCGGCGACGCGACCGACGCACAGACGGATGCCGATTCCTTCGACGTCCTCGAGCCGCTGGCCGATGGCTTCCGCAACTGGATGAAGCAGGACTATGCCGTGACTGCGGAAGAGCTGCTGCTCGACCGGGCGCAGCTGATGGGCCTCACCGGGCCTGAGATGACGGTGCTTCTTGGCGGTATGCGCGTGATCGGCACCAACCATGGCGGCACGAAACACGGCGTATTCACGGACAAGGTCGGTGCACTGACGAACGACTTCTTCGTCAACCTGACTGACATGTCGTACAAGTGGGTACCGAAAGGCTCCAACCTCTACGACATCGTCGACCGCAAGAGCGGCAAGACCGTGTTCACCGCGACGCGTGCGGACCTCGTGTTCGGTTCGAACTCGATCCTGCGGGCCTATGCGGAAGTCTACGCCCAGGACGACAACAAGGAGAAGTTCGTGCAGGACTTCGTTGCCGCCTGGACGAAGGTGATGAACGCTGACCGCTTCGACCTAATGAACTAGGCCAATACGGACTGAACACTTGCGGCGCTCCGGGAAGCCGGGGCGCCGTTTCTATTTGACCAGTGATGCCGCCATGAGGCGGAACTCTTCCTGAGTGAGGGTCTCTGCGCGGGCCGTCGGATCAATACCGAGTTCTTTCAGCCACTCATCTGCCTTGAGCCCATGCTTCTTTGCGAATGGCTTCAGGGCCGCCCGCAGCATCTTCCTGCGCTGACCGAAAGCCGCACCTGCGACCTGTTCCAGCTTGTCCAGGTGCGGGAAGCGTTCGCTTTCCGGCAGTGGCACAAGGACGGCGACAGCACTGTCCACCTTTGGCGGCGGCTTGAAGGCGCCCGGTGGCAGGGTGAAAGCAATGTGCGGTTTGGTGACTGCGTGGGCAAGCACGGCAAGGCGTCCATAATGCTCCGTTCCCGGATCGGCACAGATACGCTGCGCAACTTCCTTCTGGAACATCAGCGCCATCTCACCGCGCCAGGTGCCAGCTTTCAGCCAATCGATGAGCAGGACGGTGCCGACATTGTAGGGAAGGTTGGCAACAATCATTGCGGGCGTTTCTGCATCCAGTTCCTGCAGAACATTTTCCCATTTTACCTTCCGGGCGTCCTTCTCGATGACTGTCAGGCGACCTTCCTGCGTTTCAGGCCATTCCTGCAGGGCGGAAGCAAAACGTGGGTCTGTTTCGACGGCGATCAGCTTTGCTGCCCCTTCCTTCAGGATAGCGCGCGTCAGTCCGCCCGGACCAGGACCAACCTCTATCACTGTGCGCCCTTCAAGCGGGCCGGCCGCCGTCGCCGCCCGGTGCAGGATACTTGGATCGAACAGGAAGTGCTGGCCCAGCGCCTTGCGCGCCGGGGCCTGTGTCAGTTCAGGATCGTTCTGTTCGCTCATTTGCCTATTCTGTTTCTTGCCACCATTGCCGCGGACCGGATGGCGGCGATCAGGCTGTCCGGCCGAGCCGTGCCCGCCGCTGCCGCGTCATAGCCTGTTCCATGGTCCGGGCTGGTGCGGACAATTGGAAGGCCGAGAGTCATGTTTACGCCGCCCCAGAAGTCCAGCGTCTTCACCGGGATCAGGCCCTGATCGTGTGTCATGGCGATCACGGCGTCATAAGCGCCGGAGAGGGCTTCGGCGAATACGGTGTCTCCCGGCCTTGCGTCCGAAATGTCAATGTTCCGGGACCGGAGCGTTGCCGCGGCCGGATTGATGATTTCGATTTCTTCCCGCCCGATCGCGCCAGCTTCACCAGCATGAGGGTTGAGGCCGGTGAATGCGATGCGGGGCTTCTCAATTCCAAAGTCAGTCTTCAGTGCAGCGTGTACGATCGTACCCAATTCCACCAGGTTTTCGTGAGTCAGGCTGCCCGGCACGCTGGCGAGGGATTGGTGAATGGTCGCCAGGGCAACTCTGAGCCCCCCACCGGTGAGCATCATTACGGGACGCAGTGGTTCGCCGCCCTCCGGACGGCAGAGTTCCGCAACGAATTCCGTGTGCCCTGGATGACGAAAGCCCGCGCCATAGAGCAGGGCCTTATTGATCGGATTGGTGACCAGACCGGCCGCTTTGCCTGCACGAACATGGGCAACGCCGGTTTCGATCGCCGAGACAATGGCTGGGGCAACAGATGGATCCGGTTTGCCAGGTGTGATCGCCGGCAAGTCGCCCACGGAAAGGACAGGCAGGGCAGTCCCGAATGTTGCGACGGCCTCTTCCGGTGACGAGATCGCCTGAACTGCGCAGCGTTCGCGATACAGTGCAGGCGCGCCGATCACGTAAAACGCCAGGGATGGATCATCTTTCAAGGCGCCCCAGGCAGCAGCCGTTATCATCGGGCCGACACCGGCGGGGTCACCCATCGACAGGACCAGAGGAAGAAGGGGAATTGGTTCGCTCACGCGCGGGATGTCGCGCCAAACGGGCTCGCGCGCAAGTCTTAGCGATAGATAATCGTTGCGTCGCGGCGCAGGTTCCGCAGTTCGCGCTCTGAAATCATGTTCAGTTCACGACCCTTGAGGCTGCTCTTGAGGTCATCCCGCGAAGGCAGCGCCTCTGCACCTTCTTCGCGGCGGCAGACATACATGGTGCCAAGTCCGCCGCTGACAGCGAAGATATCGGTTGGCTTGCCGATCTCGGCGCTTTCAACCATGGACTTCCCTTCGGGCCCCAGTTCTTCGATGTTGATGTCCTCAAGCGGTTGGGCACGCAGACCCTGCGTCGTGTTGGCAACGCTCTGAACGTCGTCACAGGATTGGATGCGTTCCATGGCGGCTTTCAGGTTCTCGTCCGTCGAATCCTGCGTGATCAGGCGGATCAGGTCGACTTTTGTGGTCGCTTCAGCGGGTTCACGCTTGTTCTGAATAAACAGAATATAGACGCCATTATCGACGACGATCGGACCCAATACTCCGGGGCCATCCGCTTCTTCGATGGCAGGAACGAGTTCCGGAGACAGATCTGAGGTGGAGACCCAGCCCATATCGCCGCCCGTGGCCGCTGTAGGGGCGGATGACAGCCTTTGTGCAGCGACGCGGAAGTCTGCGCCGGCTTTCAACTGTTCCAGGATTGACCGCGCCGCTTCTTCCGCCTGGACCCGGGTTTCAGGATCCGGTGCGAAAAGGAATATCTCCGAGATGCGGTATTGGGTTTTCTTGGCGGCCGCGCGGAGTTGTTCGATCTGATCGTCCACCTGATTGTCAGAAATACGGATGCGGGAGCCGTAGAGGCCGCTCATCACCCGGTTCCAGGCGATTTCTGCGCGCATCTGCTCTTCAAGGCTCGATGGATCAATCCCGGCTGCGAGCAATTGCGATTTCAGGTCCGAGCCCGTGAGACCGGACTGAGCCGCCATGCCTTCAACGGCGCCGTCGATTTCATCCTTGCTGATTTCCAGATCGAACTCGGCGGCTTTGTCGAGTTGAAGGTGTTCATCAATCAGCTGTTCAAGTGCCTGACCGGTGATCTGCTGAACCTGTTCCTGAGTCGGCTGCTGGCCTCCAAGGCTGAGGAGCAGCATGCGAGCCCGGTCGCGAACATCAGTGAAGGAGATCGGCTGATCGTTGACGACAGCGGCAACGCCTTCCAGCGTCAGGCTGCCATCGCTTGGGGCAGCGTCCTGCGCACTTGCGGTTCCGGCGAAGGGAAGGGCCAGAAATACAGCGGCGGCGACGAGTTTGCGAACCATCAGTGGTCTCCAATTCATGCCTGCGGGTTAGCAGGCAGGTATTCAACTTGACCATACAAATCCTGCTGTATGGCGCAACGCGGGCCCGCAGTCCGCCCTGATAACTTACGGATATTTAGGGTTCGCGGCGATTTCAGGGCGGCTGCAACGAATCAATCGAAATCGCTTGAGCCGAACTGACCGAGTGTTTTAAGCGAGAAGCGGATCTGGATATTCTCCGACGGTCCTTGCGTCCGGTCCTGCAGCTCGGTTCGGCTGTAGATCAATTCGAGACGGGAGCAATCGTCTTCATAGGCGATGCCGTAGTCTCTCCGGACGTTCAGATTATCAGAAATATCCCGCAACTGGCCGAACAGGAGCGAGTAGCGGTCGGTTACGCGGAATTCGCCGGTGAGATAGATGCCTTCTTCTTCACCCCGGCTCGGGTTCAGCCGCTCGCTCAGCTTGTAGTACTGGCCTGTCGCCCGCCAGCGCTTCATTTGAGAGGTCAGCCGGGTATCGATCCGATTCAGCTTCATGCCATCGTCGTCCAGCCGAACCCGTGTGTCGATTCGCAAGGCACGCCCAAAATCGGCGGTTGCGGCGGCCATCCAGTCGGATGTCGTGCCATCAAGGTTAGAGGCGGTATTGAACGATGTATCTGTCCGGGACCGCCAGCGGCGGCCAAAGGTTGCTGACAGATCTGGCCCATCTTTCCAAACAGCTCTGGCGGTCAGGCCGGCAGACACCTTGCCGTCGCCTTCATAGAGATCGTAGCCGGCAACGCTGTTTGCATCGAACAACACGGTCTCATCCATTTCGAAGAGCAAGGCGTCTTCATTCGGAATAACCGGGTCGTTCGAATTGGAAGTGCCCCAGGAAGCCATGATTTCCGGTTCAAGCATGATGTCGAAGTTTTTACCGGGCCGGATCAGGGGATAAGCGATACGTGTACCGGCATTGCCAACCAGACGGGTTGCGTTGTCGTCGCCGGCGGAAGCCGCGTCGAGCTGGTAGTAATCACCGCGCAGTTCGGCGAACGGCTCGAATGTGAATCCCCCAGGCAGGATCTTGTAGGCTGACCAGTCGGTGCCGACACTTACGCGCTGGCTGTCAGACCCCACATCGCGGCGCAGGATAGCGGTTGAGGCGTTTACACTGGCAAATCCGTAGTCACCGAGATCCCAGTATTTCTCGCTGAACATCAGCGGGGTAACTGTGGGAAGACTGCCGTCCGAGTCACCTGCGCGCAGGCCCTGAATGGAGAGCAGGGCCACGTCGGTGTAGTAGGTATCGCCCTGTCCCACGGCATAAAGCTGCGACAACAGGCGCCGCGGCTGGCTCAGATAGATGCCACGCTCGTCGCCCTGTCCATCGATGTCGTAGCGGCGATCGTAGAGGTCGTCCGTCTGGGTCTCGACCCCGAAGCCCCATTGCCACTGGCTCGTCAGGGCAAACCGGCCGCTGCCATAGAGGTGACCGCGCCATTTTTCATCGCCGAACTTCACGCCGTCGCTGTCAAAGTCCTGTTCTTGCGTGATGCTGGTATTGATGTTGATGGCCCCGGAATAGAACCGTTTCCGGTAGTCGAGTTCCAGCATCGGATTGACGTTTTCGGAGATCATGGGCGCGATGGTCAAATCCGAAGATTCTGAAATCGCCCAATAATAGGGTTGCTGATAGAACGCGCCGAGCTTGGACGAGAAGCCCGCCGACGGGATCATCAGACCTGACCGGCGTTCGGACGTCGGATCCGGGTGGGCCAGATATGGAAAATAGAAGACCGGGATACCCATCACTTCCAGCACCGCATCGCGGTAGGAAATCATCTGGGATTCCTGATCGAGTACCGCGCGCCGGGCGCGCAGCGACCAGGTCGGAGTCTGACCCTTGGCTTCGCAAATCGGGCAGGCCGTATAGATGACCTGGTCCATGGCATTGATACCGTCGGGCTGACGGATGGCGGAATTGGCAACAATCGTTGACCCGTCTGGTAACCGGGCTGAGTAGCCGATCGCATAACCGTCCGACAGGTTGGAACCGACTTCAACTTCGTCGGAGAACTGCTGTGTGCCATCCTGTTCAATGATGACGACATTGCCGGTGGCGCGCACACGCTCCGTCGTGCGGTTGTAGATCAGCCGGTCAGCCCGAAGGATACGCCCGTCATAAAGGGCTTCGACATTGCCTTCGGCAACGATGGAGTTCTCATCCCGCAGCTCGTAGACATAGTCAGCCTCCAGGACCACCTGTTCCGAGGTCGTCGCGGTATCTGTGGCTGTGGTGTTGTCCTGCGCCATCGCCACGAAGGAAGGCGTTGCGGCAAGTGCCAGGGCTGCAGCGTAGTGATACCAATTGGCCAAATCGGGCTACCTCGGTGTTACCCCCGCCAGCACTGGCTGCGGAATACGGAATTCTGTCTCGGATTCTGAGGCTTAGAGGCTGTCCCCGGCATCGTCCAGCCACAGAGCGCGTCTGAGCGCCGTTTCAGCGCCAATCCGGTGCAGTCAGGCCACAGCCAGGCCTTCGCTCAGATAGTCAAAGCGGATCCAGTCCAGCCGTTCTCCGTAAGATATGCCGTTCTCTGTCAGATATCATGCATCAGGTTTCGCTTTGGAGCTGCCAAACCGTGGCTCAGTGCCCTTGAACAAGCGGCCAAGATTGGCCCGGTGGGTCCAGAAGACGAAAGCTGACAGTGCCGCCAGCCCGCAGAGGATGAACCAGTTGTGAGGCCGGTGCTGGAGCTCCTCCACGAGCCACGCGCCAGGTGCAACGAGGACAGCAGCGGTCAGCGCCGCAAGAGATGAAATGCGTGTGAGGGCGAAAATCCCGAACCAGACCGGCGCAGCAACATAGAAAGCGGGAAGCGAAACAAATGGCAGCAGGCCAGCGAAGGTTGCAACGCCTTTGCCACCCTTGAAGCCCAGCCAGATCGGGTAGCAATGCCCAACGAAAGCAGAGGCTCCGGCGACGAGCCCCATTTCAGGCCCGCCGAATGCACCAAACCCCAGGGCAACGAGACCGGCCTTGAGACTGTCCAGCAGCAGCGTTGCCAGCGCGAGATCCTTCCGGCCGGTCCGCAACACATTGGTCGCGCCAATATTGCCGGAACCGATTGCGCGAATGTCGCCCAGACCGGCAGCACGGGTGAGCAGCAGCCCGAATGGGATGGATCCGGCCAGGTAACCAATCAGTGCGGCAAGCGGAAAAGCGAGATATGCGACCATGCGCAACTCCGTAAAACACGTTTAAGTGGTAGGCAGGGATCGGCGCGCGGGCAAGCCTTCTCAGGAGATGCTTTCGTGCGTGAAGACTTCTTCCCCGCCAACGAACGTCCGCAGGACACGGCCCTGCAGCCGGCGGCCATCGAATGGGGAGTTGGTCGAACGGGAACGCAAATGCTCGCGTTCGCACAGCCACGGCTTGCCAGGATCAAACAGGATCAGGTCTGCCGGGGCATTTTCCGCGAGACGGCCTTGCGGAAGTCCGAGCATGTCCGCTGGTCGGCAGGTGACAGGCGCAAGCGCTTCCAGCAAGCTGAGCGGACCATCATGGACGAGGCTGAGCATGGCGGGCAGGACGGTTTCAAGTCCCGCCGCACCGAAGGCAGCTTCACCGAACGGCAGGCGTTTTTCTTCAGGTGGCTGAGGGTCGTGTGCGGATACAACCGCATCGATTTCGCCACGCTTCAGGGCGTCGATCAGACCGAGCCTCGTTTCCTCGTCCCGGAAGGGCGGATTGACTTTGCAATAGGTCAGGTAGTCGCCGACATCCAATTCGTTGAAGAAGAAGCTGTGAGCGGCGGCGGTGGTGAAGATCGTTGCGCCGCGTGCACGTGCAGCCTTCGCGATTTCGATCGTCCGCGTTGTCGAAACCTGATCCATGATCAGCGTACAGCCGGTTGCCTCGGCAAGTACGGTATCCCGCATGGCGCCGATCCATTCTGCTTCGACCGGAATACCTGAAAGCCCCATACGTCCGGCCAACTTACCAGCATTCATGACACCTGATCCTGACAGTGCCCGCTCGTCCGGCCGGGACATGATCGTCGCGCCGAGGCTGCCTGCGTATGCCATGGCGCGCTTCAGGATCGAGGCATTGGTGACAGGAAGATCACCGTTTGTGAATATGATTGCGCCGGAATTGGCCATGAGGCCAATCTCAGCCATCGCTTCGCCTTTCAGACCGGTTGTCAGAGCACCAGCCGGATAAATCCGGGCGGCGGCACTCGATTTGGCCCGCTCGGTGATGAAACGGACAAGCGCCATGTCATCGATGACCGGCTTTGTGTCCGGCATCACCACAAGACTTGTGATGCCGCCCGCCACGGCTGAGCGCGATGCTGTGGCCAGAGTTTCTTTCTGTTCAATGCCGGGCTCTCCGGTTTTGACACGCAGATCAACAAGGCCAGGCGCAAGACACAAGCCGCCTGCGTCGATCGACGCCTTGGCGTCCTCGTGAGGCGTGGTCTGCCCCGCGGAGATCTCTTTGAACTTGCCGCGATCGACATAGATCGCGCCGACCTCGTCGAGATTGCTCGCCGGGTCGAGCAGGCGGGCATTGTAAATGCTGAGGCTCATGTGCGGCCTCCCGCAAGAAGATGGAGCACAGCTTCACGCACAGCGACACCCATTTCGACCTGTTCCGTGATGACGGATTGTTCGCCGTCTGCAATGGCGCTTTCGATTTCGATGCCCCGGTTCATCGGACCGGGATGCATGACAGTGGCGTCCGGCTTGGCGAGGGCCAGCCGATCCTTGGTGAGGCCGAAGAAGCTGAAATATTCGCGCCGGCTGGGCAAAAAAGCCCCATCCATGCGCTCCAGTTGCAAGCGCAGCATCATGACGATGTCTGCGCCTTTCAGTGCTTTGTCGAAGTCGGTGGTCGCGCTGGCTGCGCCCCAGGTTTCGGTGCCAGAGGGTAGCAGTGTGCGCGGGGCACAAAGATGCACTTCAGCCCCCATCAGGTGCAGCGCTTGCGTTGTCGAGCGGGCGACGCGGGAATGCGCAATGTCACCGCAAATCACGACTTTCAGGCCCTCGATCCGGCCTTTGGCGCGGCGGATAGTCAAGGTGTCGAGCAGGCCCTGGGTGGGATGCTGGTGCGTTCCGTCACCTGCATTTATCACGGCGCAATCGACTTTGCGCGACAGCAGTTTCGGTCCGCCAGAGGCAGAGTGGCGCACGATCAGCGCATCCGGCTTCATCGCGTTCAGCGTCATTGCTGTGTCGATCAGCGTCTCGCCCTTTTTCACGCTGGAGGCGGCGACCGGCATCGAGATGACGTCAGCTCCGAGGCGGCGGGCTGCGATTTCGAAGCTGCTCATTGTCCGTGTGGAGTTCTCGAAGAACAGGTTCACGACCACTTTGCCCTTCAGCACCGGGTCGGGCCGGATGCCAGCGCGTGTTGCCTCGGCATATCTGTCTGCGAGGTCCAGGATGTGGGTGATATCGAGAGGAGAAAGCCCTTCAATACTGAGCAAGTGCTCATGATCGAAGCTGTAGTGATATGCCGCCCGGGTCATGGAGGCCCTTTCGATTTTTGGCGGTTTAGGCCCGATTCCGTCGGGCTTCAAGCCCTCAGACGACGGGAAGCTGTGTAACCGCGAGGTAGAGCAGGGGCATGGTGAGCATGGCCAGGACCGTCTCGACTGCAATCAGGTTCGCCGCGAGTGGCGCGTCTCCGCCGAGTTCGCGAGCGAGGATGTAGGATGATGTGGCCGTCGGTGTGGCCGCACAGATTACCGCAATCGTGAGGGGTATGCCCGAAATTCCAAGGAGTAGGCCAAATCCAACCGCGAATGCCGGAAGGCCCACCAACCTTACCAGCGACCAGCCGAAGGTGCGCGGGCCGGCGCGGCGGAGGGCGGACAGATCCACACCGGCGCCTGCAGACAGGAGACCCAGTGCGAGTGCCGCGTCGCCCAGAATTCCGAGGCTGTCATCCAGCAGTTCCGGCAGCTCGATATTCGCCGTTGCCAGACCGAGCCCTGCCACACACGCGATGACGATCGGGTTTTTGACCAAAGCCAGCAGTGGCTTGGGGGCGGGTCCATGCGGCCGTTCCGCGTGGGCAATCAATGCATAGACGGAGAGTACATTTGCCGTCGGGATCATGGCGGCAGCTGCAATGGTCACAAGGGCGAGGCCTTCCTGCCCGAACAGGAGGCTACCGATCGAAAGGCCAATCATCGTGTTCCAGCGCACGTTCGACTGGATGACGGATCCGACGGCCGGGCCGGGCATACCGGGTAGGAAACGTCCCAGCAGGCCAACACCGGCAAGAGCAAACTGCGCCAGGATCAACGCGCCAGCCAGACGCCATGGCGCCGTCTCAAAAGGTGCGTTCGCCAGAGTCCGAATGATCAGCGCCGGAAACAGCACGACATAAGAAAGGCGCTCAATGGCTCGCCAGCTCTCGGTGGGGATCCATTTGCGGACCGACAGGACATGGCCGAGCGTGACGATGGCGATGACCGGAAGCAGGGCATACAGAAATCCGCTCATGCGTCTCGCTCCAGGCGTTCCAGTGCCGATTTGAGAATGATTGCTGCCGCAGAGGCGTCGATCCGTTCTGCGCGCTTCTTCCTGGACAAATCCGCCTCCAGCATCGCCCATTCGGCTTCAGCGGTGGAGAGACGCTCATCCTGGAAAAGAATCGGCACATCGCGATATTTCAGGATGTTCCAGGCGAATGCCCGGACCGACTGCGCCCTAGGGCCTTCGCTGCCATCCATGTTCAGCGGCAGGCCAACGACCAGTCCCACTGCCTTGCGATCATCATACAGGTGGAACAGGCGGTCCAGGACGGGAGCCAGTTTCCGTCCTTTTGGAATGGTCTCGACAGGACTGGCAATCATGCGAAGGGCATCGCAGGAAGCCACACCCACGGTCTTCGTCCCGGGGTCGAGCCCGAGGAGAGGACCGGTGGAAGGGAAATCGGCGACGTCAACGACAGGCATAGGCTGCCCACATAGCGCCTTGATGGGGCGTTGCCTATGGCGTATTCGGGCGGCAGCAGTTCCGGAGAATTTCCATGAGTGTCACCAAGGATGATGTTCGCAAGGTCGCGCGTTTGTCGCGGATCGCCGTTGATGAAGCTCACCTGGAGGAGCTGGCGGGTGAATTGAACAGCATTCTCGGCTGGATCGACCAGCTGAACGAAGTCGACATCTCGGATGTGGAACCGCTTACTTCCGTGGTCGAGACCAAATTGCCGATGCGGGAAGATGTTGTCACAGACGGCAACATTCCGGATCAGGTACTGGCTAACGCACCTCGGACCGAGGACGGGTTCTTCGTGGTGCCGAAGTCGGTCGAGTAGGCTTCACACCGCTTCGGCGGCAAAATCTCCATAATCGATCAGGACTTCTTCGCCAGCGGCTATGTCGCGCGAGGCGCAAAGCGTGACGGTTGCCGTTGTGGCATCGACATTGAAGGTCGCATTAGCGTCAGGGGAATGGTTGCACATGGAGATGGGGCCAAATGCGACTGCGGCGCGCATCGCGCCTTCAGCATTTTCATCCACGTAGAATATGTAGTGGTACAGGCGCGTCGCCTTCACGTGCGCGGTGTCTTCAGTGCTGAGTATAAGCGCAGGCCAAGTGCCAATCTTGGTTCCTACAGCAATTTCGACGGCCGCGTACAAGCCGCGGCCGTGCAGGGGAGATTGCTTCACTTCGACCAACGAGGCCTGATTGTTGGGGGACATGCCGGTCACATACCATGACCGGCAAAACCCGGCATCAGGATTCTTCGGAAGAAACTTCTGATTCCATTGAATCCTCTTCCGGGTCACCATCAGAATTTTCTGCTTTGGGATCCCACTTGTACATGGATTTCACCACGCAACGGGCTGTGCTGAAAGGCTGGTTACGTTGAGGCATCAGCGAGTCGGAAACAACGATTCTGTCGCCATTGGTCAGGCAGCTGGTGGATGCGTCGATCTTCATTGTGACGGCATGTTCAAGCGGTGTACATGTGCCGAACACTTCGATCAGGTAGTGATCCCGACCTTCTCTCACGGTGAACGTGTCCCGGGTATTGTCCCCGAAACTGTCGATGTTGCCGGCAAAACAGATCCGGTCGACTTTTTCGCCGAGGCGAGGATCGTCAGCATATTTCGCGACGCCAGTAGGGTCTCGTTCCGAACCTTCGGTGGAGGCGCAGCCGGCCAGGGCAATCATGGCGGTGGCAAGGGTGAGACTAGGGCGCATGACAATCTCCTTCTGGGCAAATCCAGTCTCACAATGGTGTGACGAACTGATATCTGCCTGACAAGCACTCTCACAGAGACTTGAACTTTCAGCACAAGCCGTCATAGCAGGCGAGCAGAATAGCCGGAGACCCGCTACGATGACCGATCTGACGAAGCTGACCCTTGCAGACGCCCTGGATGGCCTGAAGGCGAAGAAATTCTCGTCCCGGGAGATCACGCAGGAGTTTATTCAGACCATTGAGGGCTCGCGGGTCCTTAATGCCTATGTCGTTGAAACGCCGGAGAAGGCGTTGGAAATGGCAGACAATGCCGATGTGCGTCTCGCAAAAGGCGAGGGCGGCAAGCTAGAAGGCGCTCCCCTTGGGGTGAAGGATCTCTATTGCACCAAGGGCGTTCGCACGACGGCCTGCAGCAATATCCTCGGCGAATTCACGCCGACTTACGAGTCGACCGTCACGCAGAATTTGTGGGACGAAGGCGCCGTTATGCTCGGCAAGCTTAACATGGACGAATTCGCCATGGGCTCCTCAAACGAGACGTCCCGGTTCGGTCCGCCGATTAACCCGTGGCGCCGAAAGGGCGACAATGCCGGCCTGACACCGGGCGGTTCGTCTGGTGGATCAGCTACCGCTGTTTCGGGCGACCTTTGCCTCGCAGCGACGGCATCCGATACGGGAGGCTCGATTCGCCAGCCTGCGGCGTTCACTGGCACAGTCGGCATCAAGCCAACCTACGGCCGCGCAAGCCGCTGGGGCATGGTGGCATTTGCGTCGTCGCTGGACCAGGCTGGCCCGATCGCGAAGACGGTTGAAGACTCTGCGATTCTTCTGGACGTCATGTGCAGTCATGACCCGAAGGATTCCACATCGCTTCAGGTCGATCAGCCTGACTGGCGCGCAGACGTTTCCAGAGGTGTCAAAGGCATGCGCATCGGTATTCCCAAGGAGTACCGGATGGATGGCATGTCCGAAGAGATCGATGCCCTCTGGAACCAGGGTATCGAGTGGCTGAAGGCCGCTGGCGCCAAGATCGTCGACATCAGCCTGCCGCATACGAAGTACGCCTTGCCGGCATATTACATCGTTGCTCCAGCCGAAGCGTCTTCTAATCTCGCGCGCTATGACGGCATGCGCTACGGAACCCGGGTGGATGGCAACAATCTGACCCAAACTTACGAAGCAACCCGCGCCAACGGTTTTGGCCGGGAAGTTCAGCGTCGCCTCATGATCGGGACGTATGTTCTGTCATCAGGCTACTATGACGCCTACTACCTGCGCGCCCAGAAGGTTCGTACCAAGATCCTGAACGACTTCGTCAATGCGTTCGAAAGCTGCGATGCGATCCTGACACCGACTTGCCCGTCGCCGGCCTTCGCATTCGGCGAAAAGAGCGGTGATCCGGTCGAGATGTATCTCAACGACGTGTTCACGGTGACGACGAACCTTGCTGGCCTTCCGGGCATTTCCATACCCGCTGGTCTTTCATCCGATGGCTTGCCACTGGGCTTGCAGGTAATCGGCAAGGCGCTGGACGAGTCAGCCTGTTTCCGCGTTGGTGGTGAACTGGAACGTGCAGCCGGATTCGTGGCCAGACCGGAGAAGTGGTGGTAGGCTCCACGCCATGAACCGCTTTCTTGTATTGTTTGGCATCATGCTCGTCATCTCGATCGGGATGATCGCGACTGCAACGATGCAGGCTGATTTCAGTCTTCTGGATTCGAAAGCCACCCCGCTTTGGCTCGCAGCTGTGGCAGTGGCGGCATATGTCGCTTGGCGTATCAATGGCGTGCTGAAACGCCGTGAGCGGCGACAGGATGCATCCGTCAGTGGGGGGCGCAGCTTCCTGAAAGCGAAAGTCTCACCTGCGCAATCGGCAAGGGCCTCACGCGTCGCGGCGCGCCGCAAAAAGCTTATTGCTGAAGGCAAGCTGGAAGCGGAACCCGAACCAGAGGCCAAGCCGGAGGCTGAGAATGAAGCCCCGTTCACGCGTGTCTCCCAGGCTGCCCCGATCAAGGATCGCATGGCCGCCCGGGCAGAGCGTGTCAGGCAAGCGAAGGAACAGGGGAAGCTTTAGGGGCTTTCTTGCGTTTGCTGGAAGGCGACACGTCCGTCGCGCTGACTGCTGGGGCTTTCGTGCCACCGCGCGGCCCATCCTCGTCATCCGCTGCTTTTTCACCGCGATCCGCAATCCGGGTCACATGGACGCCGGCGCCGATCAGTCCGCCGATTGGACCGAACTGAAGCAGCATGGCGAGAATGAACAGGATCGGAATGTTCATATCCAGATTGCCAAGCGTCAGGAACAGGGCGCCAAACATGGTGCCGCCGAAGATGAGGCCGATGGCAAACCCGGCTATGATGTGACGCAGAAAGCCTTGCGCGATGTGGCGTTCATCGTCGCTTGCGCCATCAAGGATCATTTTGAAGAGCATTTTCTTTGTTTTCCCCTTCGCGCTTCCTCCCGAAGCAGTCGTGCAAATTTGCCGCACATCGCGACTAAGGAAAACCCCATAGTTTTCGGTAAGTCCATAAAACCGGATATTTCAGTGCGCTATGCGGTGTCAGCGCGGCTCGACAGGGCCATCCGCTGGGGGGTAAAAGGTCCGGATTCTGCTGTGACCAATCGAGGAAAGCATGTCTGTACGTACCCCCTACACGATCAAGGGCGACACAGGTGACTGGGAACTGGTGATGGGCCTCGAAGTCCACGCTCAGGTTTCTTCCAACGCGAAACTGTTTTCCGGGGCTGCCACGGTTTTTGGCGCCGATCCGAATTGCAATGTTTCGCTGGTCGACGCGGCCATGCCCGGGATGCTGCCGGTCATCAACAAGTTCTGCGTGGAACAGGCGATCCGGACGGGACTGGGCCTAAAGGCGCAGATCAATCACTACAGCCGGTTTGACCGGAAGAACTATTTCTATCCTGACCTGCCGCAGGGCTATCAGATCAGCCAGTTCGCGCACCCGATTGTGGGCGAGGGTGAGATCGAGGTGGACGTGGAACCAGCTCACGGTGGTGAAGCTTATACCTTTCCGTGCCGGATCGAGCGCCTGCACTTGGAACAGGATGCCGGCAAATCCATCCACGACATGGATCCGAATTCCACCTATGTGGACCTGAACCGATCCGGCGTGGCGCTGATGGAAATCGTGTCTCGGCCGGATGTACGCACGCCGGCGGAGGCGGCGGCTTATGTGAAGAAGCTGCGTGCCATCGTGATCGCGCTCGGCACCTGCGACGGCGACATGGAGAAGGGCAACCTTCGCGCTGACGTGAACGTATCGGTCTGCCGGCCGGGGCAGTACGAGAAGTACCGCGAGACTGGTGACTTCGGCCATCTCGGCACGCGTTGCGAGATCAAGAATATGAACTCGTTCCGCTTCATCCAGCAGGCCATCGAGTACGAAGCCCGCCGCCAGATCGAAATTATCGAAGCTGGTGGCAAGGTCGATCAGGAGACCCGTCTGTTCGATCCGAACAAGGGCGAGACGCGGTCCATGCGTTCCAAGGAAGATGCGCATGACTATCGCTATTTCCCGGACCCGGATCTTCTGCCGCTGGAAGTGGAAGAAGCCTGGATTGAGGAAATCCGGTCTACCCTGCCGGAACTACCGGACGAAAAGCGCGCGCGTTTTGAGGCGGACTATGGCCTCTCACGCTACGATGCGGGCGTGTTGACGGCGGAAGCCGACAAGGCCGCCTTCTTCGAGGAAGTCGCCAATGGACGTGATGCAAAGCTTGCCGCGAACTGGGTGACGCAGGAACTGTTCGGTTACTTGAACAAGGAAGGCCTGGAGCTGGCAGACAGCCCGGTCTCTGCCGCTGACCTAGGCGGTCTGATCGAGCTCATTTCCAATGATACGATCAGCGGCAAGATCGCCAAGGATGTCTTTGGGCGGATGATTTCCGGTGAAGGCAAGCCGGCCGATATCGTCGAGAAACACGGCCTGAAGCAGGTGACCGATACCAGCGCTATCGAAAAGGTCGTCGACGATATCATCGCCGCAAACCCCGAACAGGTGGCTCAGGTGAAGGAAAAGCCGAAGACCATGGGTTGGTTCGTCGGGCAGGTGATGAAGGCTTCGGGCGGCAAGGCCAACCCGAAAGCCGTCAACGATATCCTGAAAGCAAAACTCGGCCTTTAAGCGTCAGAGCGCTGCGCGGATTTTTTCTGCGATCGGCTCGAGTTCTTCTGGCTTCGCCATGCCACCTTCGGCATGGCGGCCGAGAGGCTTGCCTTCCCATCGCGGGATGATGTGGAAGTGCAGGTGATAAACGGTCTGCCCCGCCGGTGCACCGTTGAACTGGCTGACCATCAAGCCCTCAGGCTTAAGGGCTTTCTCAACGGCGCGTGCCACTTTCTGCACTTTCAGCATATATAGGCCGAGATAGTCGGACGGCATGTCGAGAAAGTTCCGCGCTTTTACCAGTTTCGGAATGACCAGCGTGTGGCCTTCGCTCTGCGGAAAAACATCCATAAAGGCGAGTGCGATGTCGTCCTCGTAGACTTTGATGCTTGGCATCTCGCCGCGAACAATTTTCGCGAAGATGTTGTTGGGATCATAGCTGTCGTGGAGGGTCATGTTGAATTCTTCGTTCTTTGGAATTGATGATGCTGAAAGAGATTAGGTCTGCTCACCCTTTTTAAAGGGGGTCCGTTCGGTCAGGTAGTCTTTATCGTGCTCCACAGCGGCGCGTTCGCGTTCCAGATAGTCTGCGACGGCATCCCGCAGACCGGGGTGGGCAATCCAGTGTGCTGAATACGTCAGTACCGGGACGTAACCTCGCGCCAGCTTGTGCCCGCCCTGGGCACCCGCTTCGACGACGCTGAGGCCGTTCGCAATCGCATAGTCGATGGCCTGATAGTAACAGGTTTCGAAATGCAGCATCGGGCGCGGATCAATCGTCCCCCAGTAGCGGCCGTAAAGGGTATCAGAGCCGATCATGTTCAGCGCGCCTGCAATCGCTTCGCCACTTTCCATCGCGAATACGAACAGCATATCGTCCGCCATCCGCTCACGTAGAAGCGAGAAGGTCTTACGATTGAGGTAGGGGGAGCCCCATTTGCGGCTGCCTGTATCCATGTAGAATTCGAAGAACCGATCCAGATGGTCTTCGGTAATCTCGTCGCCGCGCACATGGACGAAGTCGAGCCCTTCTTGTGCTCTGGCGCGTTCCTTACGCAGGTTCTTGCGTTTCGAAGATGACAAGGCCGCCAGGAAGTCGCCGAAGTCTCCATACCCATCATTGAACCAATGGAATTGTTGATCCGTTCGGGTCAGCATGCCGTTGAGCATGAGGGACTGGGAATCCTCTTCTTCGAGAAAATTGATGTGAAGGGAGGAAAGCTTGTTTTGTTCAGCGAAGCCTACCGCCGCGCTGAGCAGCAGAGACTTGATCCGGGCCTCGTCCGGTCCAGGCGCGGCAAGGCGCCGCCGGCCGGTAACGGGCGTGAACGGCACAGCGCTCAGAAGCTTTGGATAGTATGATCCGCCTGCACGTTCGAACGCATCGGCCCAGGAATGATCGAAGACGAACTCTCCGCGCGAATGCGTCTTGCCGTAGAGCGGCATCGCCCCGCGCAGCACGTCGTTCGCATCTTTCACGAGGATGTGCCGCGGGATCCAGCCTGTTTCCGGCGTTGCGGCGCCTGAACTTTCCAGAGCCTCCAGGAACTCCCAGCTCAGGAACGGATCCCTGCGAAACCCCGGCGGGTTGGCAACGCCATTCCACTCATCCGGGGCGACGTTTTCGAGCCCTGTGACGATATCGACGCGGAAATTCGTTTCGTCCATGGCTCCCAATCTAGGTGCTAAGGCGCCGTGAAACCAGCTCCGGGTCCATATGTTCGAAGATGACCGCGGCCTCATGGTCCTTGCAGCGGTCGAGTTCATCCTCACTGCGGACGGTCCAGATAACGATGGGGAGATTGCTGCCCTGGGACTTCAGCGCCGCGCGTTCGATGTCGGATGTATGCACGGCGAGATAATCAACCCCGTCCGTTACCGCGCGTTCAAGCACTGAGTCGAACGCGTTTTCACCAACCTTTGCCGTCGACCCGATCAGCTGGCCGCGCATCAATCCCATCGGCAAGGCGCGGACGGCTTTTTCGGAAAAGCTCATCGCAGCAGCGAAGCCTTTCCAGTGCGCCAGTCGATCACCGACTCGCCGGGCAAACGCCTCTGGATCAGTTTTCCCATCGATCTTCAGCTCGGTCAGCAGAGGAAGCTGATAAGGCCAGATGCGCAGGAGTTCGAGAAATGTCGGAAGGTGTTCCGATGAGCCGGCAAGCGAAAGCCGGCCCAACTCTTTTGCGTTCAGCTCTTCGGTCTTTCCGGACCGTTTTGTCATTCGGTCGAGTGTGTCGTCGTGAAAGACGACTGGCGTGCCATCACGTGCCGGGCGGACATCGAATTCGACTCCCAGTCCGGCTGCGCGGGCTTGCCGAAAGGCCTCAAGCGAGTTTTCAGGCGGGCCGTTCGCCGACCACAGACCGCGGTGCGCATAGCGGAACTTGCGGGGGTCGAACGGCGTGGCCATGACTAGTCGGTAAACTCGATGACGGCGTCCACTTCAACAGCGACACCAAGTGGAAGCACGGGGCATGCGACGGCAGAGCGGGCGTGACGGCCGGCATCGCCAAAGACTTCGACCATCAGGTCGGAGCATCCATTGATCACTTGCGGGATGTCCTTGAAATCGGGATGCGCATTTACGAAGCCGCCCAGTTTCACGACTTGCTTTACACGTGAAAGGTCTCCCAGGGCTGCCTTGCACTGGGAAATGATATTGATCCCACACTGCCGCGCAGCCTGCTGGCCGGCGGAGAGTTCCATGTTCTCGCCGAGGCGGCCCAGCATCCGGCCTTCCGCAGTCGCGCTGACCTGGCCGGAGATGAAGAGCAGATTTCCTGTGATGACATAGGGAACATAGGTGGCGACCGGTTTCATCGGTTCCGGAAGGGCGATGCCGAGGGCGTCAAGGCGGGCTTCTGGGGTACTCATGTATTTGGCTCCGGATTGGTATCAGCTGTCGAAGACTTGCCGCACACAGCGTCTGGCCGCAAGCGTTGTGCACCTATTCCTTCGGTTCATGATCCATGCGGGCCGCGCGGCCGGTCATGACTGCGTCTTTTCCGAACTTCGCCCGCGCGGCATCCGAGGCGCGTTCAGCGGCGGCACGCCGGGCGATACGAGGGTCCAGCAGGTCTACTTCGTCTGCGCGGTGATCTGAAAGTTCGGAAAGTCCAATACCGATCAACCGGTATTTCCGGCGCCCATCAGTTTCCCGGGCCAGGAGCGGGCGGGCAGCCCGGAAGATCGATTGCGCGATCTGGGTGGGCTCGGGCAGGGAGACGCGACGGGTGAGGGGCTTAAAGTCGGATGTCTTGAGTTTCAGCGTGATAACGGCGCCGACCACACCGATCTGCTTGGCCCGGTCAGACGTTTTCACGCACAGCTTCCAGAGTTGGTCTTCAAGCGCTGCATGGTCTGCGATATCTGATCGGAAGGTCGTTTCAGTTGAGACGGATTTGCGTTCTTCATCGGTGCGGACAGGGCGATTGTCCTGACCGTGTGCGACGCGCTTCAGCCACATGCCGGTCTCGCCATACCGGCCAAGCAACGCTTTGAGGTCGGCTTTCTGGAGGTCTCCGACCGTTTCAAAACCGTCCCGTTCCAGCTTGGCCGCGAATTTCGGCCCAACACCATGCAGGAAACCCACGGGGCGAGGTGCCAGAAGTGTTTCAGCTTCTTCCGGAGCGATGATCGCAAACCCCCTCGGCTTGTCGAGCTCGCTGGCGGTTTTCGCGAGGAACTTGTTGGACGACAGGCCGACCGAAACGGTGATCTGGAGTTCGTCTTCGATTTCGGCTGCGAGGCGGGCGAGGGAAGCGGCGGGGGGCGCTTTGTGGATCGCTTCGGTTCCCGTGAGATCCAGATAGGCCTCATCAATCGATACGGGCTGCACAAGCGGCGTGAGCGCCTCCATCTTTTCCCGGACAATAGCCGCAGCTTCTGAATATTTGTTGCGGCTAGGCTTCACTACGGTCGCTTCCGGGCACAGCTTCAGGGCCTGGAACATGGGCATGGCCGACCGCACACCATACAGGCGGGCGATATAGCAGCAAGTCAGGACCACGCCGCGTTCGCCTCCGCCGACGATGATGGGCTTATCCTTCAGGTCTGGGTTGTCTCTTTTTTCGATCGCCGCGAAGAAGGCGTCACAATCGATGTGTGCGACGCCCAGCCGGTGGAGTGCCGGGTGGCTGACAATACGGCGGCTGCTGCAGCTGGGGCAGGAATCACCATCCGTCTGATCGAAATGAAAACAGTCCCGGCACAACAGGCTCATAGTCATACGTTCATGCCATGTTCCGGGGTTGGCGGCAATCTGAAGTGACCCGTAAACACCCGTTAAGCTTTTGCCGTATAGCTGGTCTAGTACGGTAAGGTCCGTCGCGAATCGCTCGTAATCGTGGGGAAAAATGACAGACGCAAAAGCCAGAAAAGTACTGGTTGTTGAGGACAATGAACTCAACATGCGCCTGTTTTGCGACCTGTTGGACGCTTACGGTTATGAAACTTACCAGTGCCGGGATGGCGCCAAGGCGGTTGAGATCGCCCGCAGGGAACAGCCCGACCTCATCATCATGGACATCCAGCTGCCGGAAGTTTCCGGCCTCGATATCACGCGCTGGCTGAAGGATGACGAGAAAGTCGCCCACATTCCTGTGCTTGCTGTCACTGCTTTTGCCATGCGCGCTGACGAGCAGCGCGTGCGGGAAGCCGGGTGTGAGGGCTACCTCTCGAAGCCGATTCAGATCATGACCTTCATCAAGGCCGTGGAGTCGCTCATGCCGAAGGAGGCAGCATGAGCGCGCGCATCCTGGTTGTAGACGACATCGAAGCCAACCGACGGCTTCTGCAAGCCAAGCTGGAAGCTCAATATTACACGGTCATCCAGGCGGAGAACGGACCTCAGGCGCTTGAGGTCGCGAAGAATGAATTGCCGGACATCATCCTGCTGGACGTAATGATGCCAGGCATGGATGGCTATGAGGTTTGCCGTCGACTCAAGGAAGATCCGGCGACAGCTTTCATTCCCGTCGTCATGGTCACGGCGCTGAGCGACACGGAAGACCGCGTCCGAGGGCTTGAGGCTGGCGCCGAGGACTTCCTTACCAAACCGGTGGATGATTTTGCGCTCATGTCGCGCGTCGGCGCGCTGATGCGCTACAACGCGGTCGCCTCGGAACTGCGCCAGAGGCAAGCCAACGGTCTCGGAGGCGGACTCGATCTGGAGACCGCAAAAGAAGAATCCGACCAGCCCGCCCGCATCTTCATCGTGGATGACAATCCCCGGGCATCTGCAAGGTTGGCGGCAGTGCTCCGTGAGGCAGGCCATACGGTCGTGACACTGGCTGAAGCCGGCACGATGAGCAATCTGTCCCGTCTTGGCGTGGACCTGATGATCCTGTCGCTGCCTAGCAAGTCCTTCGATGCGCTGAAGCTCTGCGCGCATTTCAAAGTGACCGAGTCCACACGCGCAGTTTCTATCCTTTTGATCTGTGATCCTGACGATCGCGCCCGGGCCGCCAAGGGCCTCGAGATCGGCGCGAGCGACGTGATCCTGACGCCTGTCGACAAGCAGGAGCTGCTGGTGCGCGTGCGTACGCAGGCACGCCGGGCGCGCTATATCGAGATGCTCCGTAACCGTGTGGACAAAGGGCTGGAGCTGTCAGTCATCGACCAGCTGACCGGCCTCTACAATCGCCGCTACATGATGAGCCAGCTGCACCAGTTCATGCAGCGCTCGGTCATGGGCGGGCGCCCTGTGTCTGTCATGATGGCGGATGTCGATCACTTCAAATCCGTGAACGACACCTATGGTCACGATGCCGGGGATGAGGTGCTTCAGGAAATCGCAAACCGCCTGCGCGAGAATGTTCGCCCGATGGACATTGTCTGTCGTCCAGGTGGCGAGGAATTCCTGGTCATCATGCCTGAAACACCAGGTGATCTGGCCTGTGCAGCCGCTGAACGGATTCGCCGCGCTATTGCGGTCGCGCCCTTTATTGTGGGTAAGGCCGGGCTCAGAATCCAGATCACCGTCAGCGTGGGGGTCTCCACGATTGCTGGTGAACAGGACACGATCGCAGACCTGACGAAACGAGCCGACCAGGCATTGTACCAGGCCAAGACAACTGGCCGGAACAGGGTCGAGAGCACAGCCGCCTGATTGACTTGGCCGTCGGCTGTCCGCACAGACGGCGCTCAGCTCAGGGGATAAGGCGTGACCGACAGGTTTTCCGCGTTCCGGCATTCAGCCTATAGCCGCTATTTCTTCTCGCGGTTCTGCACGTCGCTCGGCGTGCAGATCGTTTCGGTCTCGGTCGGCTGGCAGATCTATGACCAGACACAAAATGCGGCCCTGCTGGGCTGGATCGGACTGGTGCAGTTCCTTCCGGCATTGGTGCTGGTGGTGGTCACCGGTGTCACCGCAGACCGGTTCGGGCGCAGAAATGTTATGGGGCTGGCCGTGTTCGTCGAAATGGCCTGCGCGCTGGCCATTCTTGCTCTCGCGCTCTCCGGCCATTTTGATCCGATCCTGGTGCTGGGAACGCTGACGATCTTCGGCGTTGCGCGGGCGTTCTACTCTCCTGCTTCCTCCAGTCTCGCGGTCAATCTCGTGCCCAAGGAAGACTTCGCCAATGCTGTGGGGTGGATCACGGCGTCTTGGCAGCTCGCTTCCATTCTCGGACCGGTGCTCGGCGGCCTGATCTATGGGATTGGAGCTCCGATTGCCTATGGCACGGCGGTTTCCCTGTTCCTGCTGTCCGGATCGATCATTCTCACCATCCCGAAGCCTGCCCAGAAAAGCTCCAAAGAGCCGACGACGCTCAAAACTCTGCTGGGTGGCTTCTCCTATGTCTGGAAAGAGAAGGTCGTTCTGGGGGCCATCTCACTCGATCTGTTCGCTGTCCTTCTGGGCGGAGCAGTCGCACTGTTGCCGATCTATGCGCGGGACATCCTGGAACTTGGGCCATCCGGCCTCGGCCTGCTTCGGGCGGCACCCGGTGTCGGCGCCGTGATCATGATCGGAATCATCACGGCATTTCCGATACGAAACCATGCCGGAATCATCCTTTTCGTCTGCGTGGCGCTGTTCGGCCTTGCGACCATAGTGTTCGGCGCGTCGACGCTTGCCTGGCTGTCGATCCTGGCCCTTGCGCTCGTTGGCGCATTCGACATGGTGTCGGTCTATATCCGCGAGATTCTACTGCAGCTATGGACGCCCGATGATGTCCGCGGCCGCGTGAATGCAGTGAATTCAGTGTTCCTTGGCGCGTCGAACGAACTCGGCGAAGCAAGAGCCGGTTTCATGGCGCATTTCTACGGCGCCGTATTCACCGTGGTGGCGGGTGGCGCAGCTGCAATCGGGGTGGCAGCGGCCTGGTCATTCCTGTTTCCTGCGATCCGAAGAACGCGCTACCTGCACCGGGATGAGATCCAATGAAAAAGCCCGCTCCGTGAGGGGCGGGCTCTTCAAAAGTTCAAAAGGATCAAGTAATTACTTGATTTTTCCTTCCTTGAACTCGACGTGCTTCTTGGCAATCGGATCGTACTTCCGCTTGACCATTTTCTCGGTCATGTTGCGCGGGTTCTTCTTGGTCACATAGAAGAAGCCGGTGTCAGCCGTCGAGTTGAGGCGGATCTTGATGGTGGCTGGTTTTGCCATGGCGCGGGCTCGCTTGTGCTAGCGTCTGAAATCGGAAAGCGGCTTAATGGCGGGGTGCGAGGCTCAAGTCAAGCACCCGTTGCTGTACTACAGCCGCTCGGTGCTGTGGCCGGAACGGGTCCAGCGCAGGAAAGGCGGGCCTTCCTTGTAATCTCTTGCTTTCAGACGGGCATCAATCTCACCCAGCATGAAGCGTGTCACGCTCGGTAGGTCGAGTGCCTGAGCATCGTCCAGCGTCACCCATTGAAGGTCGGAGAGCTCGGCGCCGTCCACTGGCGGGCGCTCGTCAATCAGGGCTTCTTCAGCGTCTGCCATGAAGAATCGCGCGTCGAAGCGGCGCGGACGGTAGGGCGGCGTGACGGCCCGGCCAATAAAGGTGAGCGGAGAAAGGTGCGGGGCGGCATCCAGTTCGTGGAACCGGTCCCAGCCTTTTGGCGCGGAGACTGGCATTTCGGCGGGCCTTGCCACCAGAAGACCCGTTTCTTCAAAGGTTTCGCGGATGGCGGTGAGGGCGAAAGCCCTCGGCTGGCGCCGCGCGTTGATGCGGAGTTTCGCTTCGACGTCCGGCTTCAGTTCACACCATGACACGGCCCGGCCGTCATCAGGGTCCACACGGCCGCCGGGGAAGACGTATTTATCCGGCATGAAGACATGCCCGCCGGAACGCTTGCCCATCAGGACTCGTGGCTTCGCAGCATCGCGCCGGATCAGAATCAGCGTCGCCGCATCCTTAGGGCGCGGGGAGCGCTGATTCTTCAGAATGACTTCGTCGTCGCTTTCCTTGTCGAAAGCCGTACCGATCAGCTGATTGCCTTTGTCGGAACTGTGTTTTTCGCCGTCAGGGATCACTTCCGGCTCCTCCGCTTATGCTTGGGCAGCGTTTTTTTATTGAATTTGGGCTTGCCCCGGCGGGGAGGTCCACCCCTGCCGCGAGGTGAACGAGAGCTGGCATCTGCTGCCTTGCGAGCCGCGGCGCGGCCTTTCGGCGCGGGTGCGGGCTCCGATAGCATTTCCAGCAAGAGGCCGCCCTGAAGCGGCGTCACCTCTTTCAGGCGCACCCGCACTGTCTGACCCATGGAATAGGTCTTGCCGCTGCCGCGCGCGTAAATCTCCATCGCCGCCTGATCGAGAACCCAATAGTCATCCGAGATGGACGAGATCGGGACGAAGCCGTCTGCACCAGAGCCGGCCAGGGCCACGAACAGGCCTGAGCCGGTGACGCCCATGATCCGGCCTTCGAACTCGGCGCCCACACGGTCTGCCAGGAAGATGGCCAGATAGCGGTCCGTTGCTTCGCGCTCAGCTGCCATGGAGCGGCGCTCAGTCGTTGTGATGTGCTCCGCAATCTCTTCTAGCCGAACAGCATTCTGGTCGCTCAGGCCGTCCGGTCCTAGCTTCAACGCGCGGATCAGGGCGCGATGGACGATCAGGTCGGCATACCGCCGGATCGGGGAGGTGAAGTGCGCATACTTGGCCAGGTTCAGGCCGAAGTGTCCTAGATTTTCCTCGGAATAGATCGCCTGCGCCTGGGAGCGCAGTACCATCTGGGTGACCATCTCGTCATAGACGCCGCCGCGAATGTCCTCCAGCAGCTTGTTGAATTTGTGTGTCTGTGGGCGTTCACCGATGTGCCATTTGATGTCGAGGGTCTGCAGGAACTCTGCAAAGGCGGCAATCTTGGCTTCCGTCGGCACGTCGTGGACGCGGTAGACAAGCGGGCTGTTGGCCTTCTCCAGCGTCTCCGCGGCGGCCACGTTCGCTTGGATCATGAATTCTTCGATCAGGCGGTGAGCGTCCAGCCGCTCCTTGGCGATGATGCCCTGAATCTCGCCTTCCGCATCGAAGACGATCCGGCGTTCGGGCAGGTCCAGATCCAGCGGACTGCGTTTGTCGCGCGCCTTCGAGAGCGCTGCATAGGCGCCCCAAAGCGGCTTCAGGACGCTTTCCAGCAGTTCTTCAGCCTTGCCGCCCGGTTTGCCATCGATGGCGGCCTGTGCATCCTCATAAGAGAGCTTCGCAGCCGATTTCATCATGCCACGGATGAAGCGGTGCGAGCGCTTGGTGCCAGATTTGTCGAAGATCATCTCTACCGCCATGCAGCGGCGCAACTCATTTTCGCGCAGGGAACACTCGTCCGCCGACAGTTCGAACGGCAGCATCGGCACGACGCGGTCCGGGAAATAGGTGGAGTTGCCGCGCTTCAGCGCTTCCTTGTCAAGCGGGGAGCCTTCGGTGACGTAAGCCGCCACGTCCGCGATGGCGACGATCACGCGCCAGCCATCGTCCAGCTGTTCGGCCCAGACGGCGTCGTCATGGTCGCGCGCATCGTGCGGGTCGATGGTGATCAGTTGGACGGCTGTCAGGTCTTCGCGTTCTGCTGCAGCCGGTTTCGGGTCCCGCGCTTGTTCCAGTGCCTCTTCGGGGAATTCTGTCGGAATATCGTGGGCATGGATGGCCAGAAGGCTGGCAGACCGCGGATCAGTGATGTGGCCGATGACTTCGGTAACGATGCCATAGGCCGGGCCGTATTGCCGTCGGCTGACGGGCTTCGGCTCGGCGATGACGAGATCGCCTTCTTCTGCGCCGTTCCGGTCAGCTTCCTGAATGACGAATTCGCGCTTTTCCTTCCGGGAGGAGGGAACGACCTTCCCGCCGCGCGTAGTCTGACTGTAGAGGCCGACCAACTTGTCGGAGAGCTTCTTCTCGAACACGGTGATGGCGCGGGCTAGCCATTCATCGTCGCGCTCGGAGATCTTGCAGAGCGCGCGATCACCCACGGCGGGCGCCTTGGCCTTTGGCTTGCCGGATGGGCCCGCATAGCGGATCTCCGGCCCGAACAGGCCATTGTCGCCGACAGATTTGCCGATCAGCTCGCCATCGTCATCCAGATGGGTGAATTCAACAACGCCCGTGGGCGGCGGCCGGTCAGCCTGCGCCCAGGCGCGCTTGCCGGTACGCGCCAGCGTGCCATCAGCCTCCATTTCCTTGAGGATTTCGCGCAAGGTGGTGCGTTCCTTGCCCTTCAGCTTCAAGCCGCGGGCGATTTCCTGCTTGGTGGTAGCGCTTGGGTTTTCGCGAAGAAAGTCCAGAACAGTCTGGCGGTCAGGGAAAGTCATGACTGCCATATAGAACGAATCGCGCCGGATTGCGCGTGGGATTTACGGTTCCCGCCTTTTAGTCGTTCGCCGCGGGCAGGGTCATTAAATCGATTGGCGTCAACGCGAACGAGCCAAGGCGAGGCTTCCACATGCCTGTCAGCACTTCGTAATGCAGGTGGCGCGGGATGGTGTGATCTGCCGTGTTGCCCATGATCCCGAGCACGTCGCCGGAGCCCACAAGGTCGCCAACGTCCGGCCCGGCGAAGGACTCAAGGTGGGCATAGCGCGTATAGACGCCATCGCCATGGTCGATGACGAGCATGTTGCCATAATCGCTACGATAGGAGCGGGTACGGACCCGGCCTGCTGCAGCGGCGTAAACAGGCACCGGGCTGTCGCTGTAATAGTCGACGCCCTTGTGCAGGCGGCCGTTCCGCATGCCGAAGGCGGATGACCAGCAGCCGCCGCCGACAGGCGCCGTGGCGAGGCGCACCTTGTTGTTCACCAGTACGAAAGGCTTGTAGTCCTGGACTTGAAGATCCGGCCCGACGTCTGATGCTGTTGCCGTGGAAAGGCCGGGGCAGGCGGACAGGTGATCGAGGAAGCCGGAGCGGGAAGGCGTGATGGCCAGGATGACCGGGGGCGTTGTGACAGCTTCAGCCAAAGGCGCATCGTTGGTGAGCGTTATTGCCGTGTTCGACGCCAGCACGGCGCTGTCCTGCGCTGCCTGCGACATCACGAGAGAGGCCAGCGTCACCGCGCCAAGAAACAAGAATTTTTCCGTTCCGGACATGCCAAGCGTCCGTGTTTTGACAACACGGATTATTGAGCTACCGAAACGAAGGGGCCGCAAGGGGCGCAAACGCGAAGTTTATGTGAGGTGCGGTTAGCCTTCGTCCGACTTTGCAGCCTTCTTGGCAGGCGCCTTCTTCTTCGCCGGCGCCTTTTTCTTGGCCGGAGCTTTCTTCTTGCCGCCTTTCGTCGCCTTGGCGTTGATCAGCTCAATGGCCTGTTCCAGCGTCACGGCATCCGGTGTGACATCCTTTGGAAGGGTCGCATTGGTCTTGGCATGCTTCACATAAGGGCCGTAGCGGCCTTCATAGACTTCGATGGCGCCGCCGTCCGGGTGGTCGCCCAGCGTTTTCAGCGGCGTCGCGCCACCCCGTTTGGAGCCGCGGGCTTTCTTGTCTTCGATCAGCGCCACAGCGCGGTTGAGGCCAATATTGAAAACATCGGCAGGATCTTTCAGGTTCGCATACGTCTTGTGATGCTGAACATAAGGCCCGAAGCGGCCGAAGTTCGCATAGATCATCTCGCCGTCTTCCGGGTGCGGACCGACTTCGCGGGGCAGGGAAAGAAGCTCGACAGCGCGCTCCAGCGTCAGCGTCTGCGGCGTGTCATTCTTGGTCAATGATGAGCGTTTCGGCTTCTCGCCATTGGCCATCTCGACATAAGGGCCGAAACGCCCGCTCTTCAGCCAGATGGTTTCGCCCGTTTCCGGGTGCACGCCGAGTTCGTTCCCGTCCGGATCGATAAAGCCGGCTTCCTCACCATCGGACGAGAACTGTCGAGTATATTTGCAATCCGGGTGGCGCGAACAACCGACAAAGGCGCCGAACCGGCCGACCTTGATGGACAATTCGCCTTCCTTGCAGAGCGGGCATAAGCGGGGCTGTTCAATCACGTTTCCGTCGGAATCATGGTCCGGAAAGACGTGTGCTGCGAGGGCTTCGTTGAGGGCGTCTAGTACTTCGCTGACGCGCAGGTCTTTCGTCTCGCCAATATCGCTTGCGAACTGTTGCCAGAATTCCCGCAGGAAGCTTTTCCAGTCGAGCTTGCCGTCGGAAATGATGTCCAGCTTTTCCTCAAGGCCAGCCGTGAAGTCATATTCCACATAGCGCTGGAAGAAGTTCTCCAGGAACGCCGTAACGAGGCGGCCCTTGTCTTCCGGGATCAGAGCCTTGTTCTCGAGGCGCACATAACCGCGGTCTTCCAGCGTCGAAAGCGTTGAGGCGTAAGTGGACGGGCGGCCAATGCCCAGTTCTTCAAGCCGCTTGACGAGGGAGGCCTCGGTATAGCGCGGTGGCGGCGTGGTGAAGTGCTGGGTCGAGTCCGCTTTCAGAAGGTCTGCATGCTGACCTTCCGCCATTTTCGGCAGGCGATTTTCGGAATCGTCATCATCGTCCCCGGCATCATGGCCTTCGGTGTAGAGCTTGATGAAGCCGTCGAAGACGAGAACCTGGCCGCTGGCCCGGAGTTGGGCGCGCTGGTCCTTGGACAACATGTCGATAGTGGTACGCTCAAAGATGGCAGCTTCCATCTGGGAGGCGACGGCCCGGCGCCACACCAGCGTGTAGAGCTTCCGCAGATCGTCATCGCCGCTGTACTGCTCCGGACGCAGATTGAAGTCCGTCGGGCGGATAGCTTCGTGCGCTTCCTGGGCGTTCTTCGCTTTGGAGGAATAATAGCGGGTCTTTTCAGGCAGGTAGCGGGCGCCATAGTTCGACTGGATCATCGAGCGCGCCGCGACATAGGCCTCCTCGGCCATATTGACGCCGTCGGTACGCATATAGGTGATGCGGCCTTCTTCGTAGAGCTTCTGGGCGGCCTGCATGGTGCGCTTGGCCGTGAAGCCTAGCTTGCGGGAGGCTTCCTGCTGTAGCGTCGAGGTTATGAAGGGTGGGGCGGGGTTCCGCTTGACCGGTTTGGCTTCGACCGAGCTGACGGAATAGCCGCCGACGCGAACCGCTTCGAGCGCCTTGTCGGCGTCGCCCTTGTCGCCCAGCGTGAATTTCTTGAGCGTCTTGCCGTCCAGGGCATGGAGGCGCGCCTGGAAGTCCGTGCCGTCAGGTGCTCGCAAGTCAGCTGCGACTGTCCAGTATTCCTGCGGCTTGAACATCTCGATCTCGTTCTCGCGGTCGCAGATGATGCGCAGGGCAACCGACTGCACGCGGCCGGCTGAGCGGGAGCCCGGCAGCTTGCGCCAAAGGACGGGAGAGAGATTGAACCCCACGAGATAATCCAGCGCCCGGCGGGCGAGGTAGGCATCGACCAGTTCGGCGTCGATCTGGCGTGGCTGCTCCATGGCCGAAGTAACGGCACTCTTTGTGATGGCGTTGAAGACCACACGTTCGACGGCGACATCCTTTTTGAGGGCGCGGCGCTTCTTCAGCGCTTCGATCAGGTGCCAGGAGATGGCCTCGCCTTCGCGATCCGGGTCGGTCGCGAGGATCAGCGTGTCAGCTTCTTTCAGCGCGTTGGCGATGTCTGAAATACGCTTGGAGGATTTCGAGTCAGCCTCCCAGACCATTTCGAAATCATTGTCGGGATCGACCGAACCATTCTTCGAAGGTAGGTCCCGGATATGACCGTAGGAGGCCAGGACTTTATAGTCCTTGCCGAGGTATTTGTTGATCGTTTTGGCCTTCGCGGGCGACTCGACGACGACAAGTTTCATGCGGGGTACCTCTCCAAGGGCGCGAGTGATGGCCGCGTCGACGAGGCCATGTCAAGGCTGGATGCGTGTCAGCCGTCTTCCCGGTAGGCGATGTAAGACAATGTGCAGAAGAGCACAAAAAGCGGTGGACTCCAGGCTGCAACTATAGGCGGTGCTGCACCTGTGGCTCCTAGGCTGGTCGAAAACTGGGTGAAGAAATAGAGGCCGATGGCCGCCAGGGCACCGATCGCCAGCAGCTGCGATGTGCCGCCCATCCGTTGAAGCCGCAGGCACACAACGGCGCCAATGAGGCCCATGGCAACAAACAGGGCCGGCGTGGCCATCAATGCGTGCCAGCGCATCCGGTAGCGCGATGCATCAAGGCCAGCCGCTTGAGTCTGGCGGATGAAGCGGGGCAGGCGCCAAAAGCCAATCGTGTTGGGGGAGGCAAATTTGTCGAACAGTGTGACAGCGTCCAGCGGAGAAGGAATGGCGAGGTTTGGTTTCCGCTCCGGTGGCTGGTTCGGGATGTTTTCAATGACGTTTTCCAGCTGCCAGAACCCGTCGCGCAATGTTGCGCGCTCGGCATCGATGCGCCGGGCGAAGGCGAAATCGCTGGTCGGCTGGCTGCCGGAATAGAGGCGCTCTTCCTCGATCATTTTGACGTTCCGCAGCACGACGCCGCCCTGATCGACATGCTGGGCGTGGATCACGATCTGGCTGGTATCGTCACCCTGGCGTAGCCAGACGCCCGTATCCGAAACGGCCATCGCCGTGCGGCCCTTGTCCAGGATCTGGGCACGGGTGACTTCGAAAGACTCGGTGAGTCTCGCCGATATAGGATTGAGCAGCGTTGTGGTGGCGATCCCTACGACCAGGCCGAGGACGATGACCGGCGTCAGGAAGCGCCAGGCCGAGATCCCGCTGGCGCGGATGATCGAAAGTTCTGACCGGCGATTGAGCCGGGTGAAGGCCATCATCGACGCTACCAGCAGCGCAAATGGCAGCGTCTGTTCCATGATCTGCGGCAGTTTCATCAGGGAGAGCTGCAGCGCGCCAAGCAGGCTTAGGCTGACATCGCCGCCGACGGTGCGGAGCTGTTCCACTACGTCGATCATCAGGATTGCGATCAGCAGAATGCCCAATACCAGCGCCAGGCCGGACAGGCATTCGCGCAGGATATAGAACTGGATACGGGATCCGAACGGCATCAGGCGCTCGCTCCCCCTGCGCCGCGGAACAGGTCGATCTGGGGACGCTCTATGGCGCCGAGGTGTCGTCCGCGGGAGAAGTAGACATAGCTGAGGCCCACCATGATGCTGATCGGCAGGACCCATTGGAGCACATTCATGGCCGGATCGTCCGCCGCGGCGGATTGAGCGGTCAGTTGCACGATCAGGACCGTAATGGCTGCGCTGGAGGAGATGGCGATCCGCTTGGCATAGCCTTTCCGGCTGAAATCCCCGCCCAACACCGCGACGATGGCAATCAGCGCCATCACGATATTCAGCAGCGGAGAGGTCAGGCGCGTGTTCGCTTCGGCCAGCAAAGTGTCTGCATCCTTCAGTTCAAAGTAGTTCGTCCTGTCAACGAAGAAGAGCTCATGCAGGAATTTGTCCGATGCCTTCAAGGCGAGGTCGGAATCTTCCTTCATGTATTCACTCAGGTCGAACGGATATTGCGCGAATTCAAGAATGGAAAGTTGCTGGTTTTCGTCCAGCTGCATGCTGATCGCGTCTCGCAGCAGCAGGGTCGGCTTGTCATCGATCTGCACTAGGGCGGCGCTGCGGGCGAGGATGTCCGTCGGATAGACCGGGTCTGTCATGTCCGAGATGAGGACCCCGCGCAGTTCACCAGCGACCTGTTCGCGGGCATAGAAGGTCAGCCGCTCGCCATTGGTGGTGAACTGGCCTGGGCGGATCAGGGCGGCGGCAAGATCGGCCCGTGCCACAGCAACAGTCTCTCGCATGGCTCGCTGGGCCAGCGGCTGCACCCACAAATTCACACCGAGATGCGCAATAGCGCAGAGCACCGCCAGCCGCATGATGGGCGAAGCGATCTGCCAACGCGTCATGCCGGCGGCCTGCGCCACGACAATCTCACTGTCCTTGTGGATCCGGTTGAGCGACCAGACCCCTGCCACGAACAGGGCTAGAGGCATCAGTAGCGCGATGATCTGGGGGGAACCCAGCATGACGATGTAGAAATAAGTCAGCGCAGACTGTCGATTTTCAAGGATCAGGTCAGTGCGAGAAAGGCCTTGTGCCAGAAGCGCAAGCAATGCGAGCCCCCCGACGATAATCAGGACCGCGCGCAAGACTTCATAAAACAGGTACGACTGGACTTTCGTCATCGTGTGTCACGTGCCGGGAAATAAAGCAGAAACTGGCAGTTAACGGGCATATTTTCCCTGCCTAACGAGTTGCGCTGCGCGCGTCGATGCTTAGTTTCCGTCTCAAACGGAGATTCCTCACATGAAAATCACCTTCACTGACGCCGCCAAGGCTGACGTATTTGCATTCATCGTCGACGAAGACGGCGGCCTGCCTACGGCAGCGGCCTCTTTAGACGAATCGACCGGCGGGCTGCTTTCGGCCGCCATTGATGGCCGGTTCACCGGTAAGAAAGACCAGCAGGCCGTGATTGTGCTGCCGAAAGGCGCCGAAGCGCGCCGTGCCGTGCTGATCGGCGGCGGCAAGCCGAAGAAGCGAGATGCCCGTGTCCTGGAAGGCCTGGGTGCCAATCTGGTGAAGGCGTTCAACACGAGCGGCTTCAAATCCATGGCGATCCATGCCGGTTCTGCCGAGGATGCAGCGCGCATGGGCCTCGGCGCAAAACTCGCTGCCTATCGGTTCGACACCTATTTCACCAAACTCAAGCCAGACCAGAAGCCGAGCCTCACCGCGGTTTCCTTCGTTGTGGACGACACCAGAGCCGCCAAGGCGGCCTTCGCACCGCTGGGTGCCGCCGCCGAAGGCACGATGCTGGCGCGCGACCTGGTCAACATGCCGCCGAACGATCTTCACCCCGAAAGCTTTGCGGCAAAAATCAAGGAACTGGCCGAGATCGGCGTCGAGGTTGAAGTTCTCGGTGAGAAGCAACTGGCCAAGCTCGGCATGAATTCCATGCTGGGCGTCGGGCAGGGCTCTGTCCGCGAAAGCCAGCTTGGCATCATGAAATGGAACGGCGGCAAGGAAGGTGAGGATCCGGTGATCCTTGTCGGCAAGGGTGTCTGCTTCGACACTGGCGGCATCTCGCTGAAGCCGGGCCCGGGCATGGAAGACATGCGTGGCGATATGGGCGGCGCAGCCGCTGTGACCGGCACGATCAAGGCGCTGGCTGAGCGCAAGGCCAAGGTGAATGTCGTTGGCCTGATCGGCCTTGTCGAAAACATGCCGGACGGCAACGCCATCCGCCCGGGCGACATCCTCAAGTCGGCGTCGGGGCAGACGATCGAAGTCCAGAATACTGATGCTGAGGGCCGCCTCGTCCTCTGTGACGTGCTCTGGTATGCGCAGGAGCATTTCAAGCCGAAGGCCATCGTGGACCTCGCCACACTGACCGGCGCCATCGTGATTTCGCTTGGCCACCATCATGCCGGCCTGTTCACCAACAGCGACGAGCTCTCCGAGGAGCTGACCAAGGCGGGCCTGACCGAAGGCGAGCGCGTCTGGCGCCTGCCGATGGGGCCGGAATACGACGCGCTGCTGAAGTCAAAATTCGCCGACATGCGCAATATCGGTGGCCGGGCAGCAGGCTCCATCACGGCGGCGCAGTTCCTGAAGCGCTTCGTGAAGGACGGTGTGAAATGGGCTCACCTCGACATTGCCGGGGCTGCCTGGCTTGAAAGCGAGAAGCCGGCACTGGATGTGAGCTGGGCATCCGGCTTTGGTCCGCGCCTGCTGGATCGCTGGATCGCCGACAATTACGAGGGTTAGGATTTGAGCGAGGCGCCGAAGCCGGAATGGTGGTTTTACCACCTCTCCCGCACCACGCTGGAGCAGGCGGCGGCGCCTCTCATGTCCAAATGCCTTGAAGTCGGGTGGCGTGTGCTCGCAGTCAGCCCGAATGCAGACCGGCGGGCCGCGCTCGATGCGGCCCTCTGGACCTTCGATGACCAGTCTTTCCTGCCGCATGGCCAGGCCGAAGCGCCGGGCCTCGAAGCGTCACGCCAGCCTGTGCTCATTTCAGGCAAGGCGGACAATGTGAATGGTGCAGCAGCCTTGTTCCTGATGGATGGCGTGAAGGCCCCCGTCGATGCGCCTTACACGCGCTGCATGATGATGTTCGACGATGGCGATATGGATGCACGCGGCGCCGCTCGCGAAGCATTCAAGGCCGCCAAGGACGGGGGTCTCGTCACTCGCTATTTCCAGCAAACCAGCAGCGGCGGTTGGAAAGAGGCAGGCGCCTAGGCCTTCTTCACGAACTCGGACTTCAGGCCCATCTGGCCAATGCCATCGATCTTGCAGTCGATATCGTGATCACCATCGACGAGGCGGATATTCTTGACCTTGGTGCCGCGCTTCACGACCTGCGAACTGCCTTTGATCTTCAGGTCCTTGATCACGGTGACCGTGTCACCATCCGCCAACGGATTGCCATTGGAATCCTTCACCACTTTTTCGTCCGAATTGGCTTCCGCATCCGCTGACCATTCATGTCCGCATTCCGGGCAGATCAGCAGGGCGCCGTCCTCATATGTGAATTCGGACTGGCATTTCGGACAAGGTGGCAGGGTGCTCATTGGGGCAACTTTCCGGTTGAAGGACCTGTCCGGCCCTACGCCCTGATGAAAGTGTGCGCAAGCGCGGCGCTCTGTCCTTGCCCCTGCGGGCGGGCGCCGCTATAGGCCCGCCAACACTCCAATTTCCGCACAACAGGAACCCTCCCATGGCTGTCCAGCGCACTTTTTCCATCATCAAGCCCGACGCGACCGAGCGTAACCTGACCGGCGCCGTCAACGCCGTCATCGAGAAGGCCGGCCTGCGCATCATCGGCCAGCGCCGCATCAAGATGACCCAGGAACAGGCCGAGCGTTTCTACGCTGTCCACAGCGAGCGTCCTTTCTTTGGTGAGCTGGTCGAATTCATGACCTCCGGCCCGGTCGTCGTCCAGGTGCTCGAAGGCGAGAACGCTGTCGCAAAATACCGCGAAGTGATGGGCGCCACGAACCCGGCAGACGCTGCTGAAGGCACCATCCGCAAGCTCTACGCAAAATCGATCGGCGAGAACTCGGTTCACGGCTCTGACTCCGAAGAAAACGCTGCGATCGAAATCGCGCAATTCTTCTCCGAAGCCGACATCGCCGGCTAAGGCTGGCAACAAGCCCTTCTTGGCAGTGAAGAAATAATAGGGGTCCAGCCAGATGGTTGGGCCCTTTTTATTGGTTGCCTGCGCTGCAAAATGGCGCACCCTATTCGCTGCGCTTTAGGAAGGACCTCGTAACGCAGACCGGATGAAAGCCGATCTTTTGATAGAGCACTTTGGGAGGTTCTGTCGCCATACTACCAATGAGAATCTCCTCACAGGATGCTTGCCGGAGGCGTTCAGCAAACGCGGAAATCAAGGCTGTAGCGATCCCTCGCCGTCTGAATGCAGGTAGCGTAAACAGATCTTCGATCATTCCCATGCCATTTGGAGCTATGGTGGCTGAGCCATAAGCGCAAAGTGCATCATCGAGAAAACCCAGGAAGAACTGACAAGGGCCTGACTTTCCACGGTATCCTTCTACAATTCCTCGGGTGACCTCGGCATCAAGGATATGTCCCTGCGTTCGAGCGCCCTCTGTGTGATCTGCACGAACGAGATCATGCAGATATCGCCAATCGCCATCTGTTGAAACCGGCTTAATTCTAAAGCCGGCGGGACGCCTCACGGAGACCTCACTTTGGAGCACCATCTGAATGATGGGCGTCTGTTCCTGATAGTCATCAAGCAAAAGTCGGGCGATGATGGCAGGTGACGTGAACGGTGTTGCGAAGATGTAAGAGTAGCCCACCAGCTTCGTTCTAGACGAGGCAAACTCCATCATCTGATCAATCTCAGCAGCAGTCCGGGCTGTCATATCAATAATTCGGTTGCGATCCCAAACTTCGGCTCTTTCCGTATCCTGCAGCGACGAACAGAAGTTCTCTTCAATTACATCCATCCCGATGGAGGCATGAAATTGATAGGTTTCGCAGGCTCGCTTCGCGAGGTCATGGATGGACGTCATCTGATCCCCCGATTGGTTCTGAGTTCTCGTGAGCGATGTTTACTTGTAGAAAACAGCGCAAAATGAACCCGAATTCTCAAAACGAGAAGAGCAGGTTGAAACTGAGTTCTCGTCAAGCGAGATAGCGGGTCAGCAGTATGGGCGTTCATGCCCATTCACTATCGATTGGATGACAACACCTGCTCGCAGGCCAGCGCCAAAGCGCGCGGGTAGAGCTTGTGTTCCTCAACCAGGACCCTCGCCGCGAGGCTGTCCTCGGTATCGCCCGGCAGGATGGGCACCGCCGCTTGAGCGATGACCTTGCCCTCGTCCACCCCGGCCGAAACCCAATGAACCGAGCAACCGCCCTCGGCATCGCCCGCCTCGATGGCCCGCAGATGCGTGTGTAACCCCTTGTATTTAGGGAGAAGTGAGGGGTGAATATTGATCATCCGGCCTTTCCACCTGGTCACGAACCAGGGCGTCAGCACGCGCATGAAGCCGGCAAGGGCTATGATCTCGGTTCCGGCCTTTTCGAGTTCGGCATTCAGGGCTCGTTCAAAGGATTCCCGGTCCTTGCCGTAGAGCTTGTGATCGACGGATGCTGTAGAAATGCCAGCAGAAGCCGCCGTTTCGAGCCCCTTGGCATCCGGCCGATTGGAGGCCACCAGAACGGGCTCGGCTGGGTAGGATGGGTCGGCCGCTGCCTCCAGCAACGCTTCCATGTTCGAGCCGCGTCCGGAGATCAGGATGGCAAGTTTCAGGCGTCTCATGCGTCGGCAAGGCGCCCCAGAATGACCGGCGCTTCACCTGCTGTTTGTAGTGCGGCGCAGACCGTATCTGCGTCCTCAAGCGCGACGGCGAAGACGACGCCGATGCCCATATTGAACGTCCGGTGCATTTCGTCTTCTGTAACATTACCTGCAGATTGCAGCCATTCGAACACCGGCGGAGGCGTCCAGGCCTTCCGCTCGATGACGGGTACCAGATGGTCCGGGCACATGCGCGGCGTGTTCTCGGTCAGGCCGCCGCCGGTAATGTGAGCGAGGCCTTTTACGAGCCCTTTGCGGATCAGCGGCAAGGCAACGCTTGCGTACAACCGGGTAGGTTTCAGCAGTGCTTCGCCAAGGGTAACGTTCGAAAACGGCGAAGCACTGTCATAGGACAAGCCTTCTCGTTCCACGATCCGGCGGATCAGTGAATAGCCATTCGAGTGCGGACCGGACGAGCCAATGCCAATAAGCAGGTCGCCTGCCGCCATCGTGTCCATGCGAGGCAGCACTTTATCCCGATCAACTGCGCCCACGACAAAACCTGCAAGGTCGTAATGTCCCGGCGGGTACATACCCGGCATTTCGGCCGTTTCACCGCCCACCAGCGCGCAGCCGGACTGGCGGCAGCCTTCTGCAATACCGGAGACAACCGCTTCAGCAATGCCTTCTTCAAGCTTGCCCGTTGCGAAATAGTCCAGGAAAAACAGGGGTTCAGCGCCTTGTGCCAGAACGTCATTGGCGCACATCGCCACAAGGTCGATACCCACCGTGTTATGGATGCCGGTTTCAAAAGCCAGCATAAGCTTGGTGCCGACACCGTCTGTGCCGGAGACTAGGATCGGGTCTGAATAGCCTGCGGCCTTGAGGTCAAACAGGGCGCCGAAGCCGCCCAGACCTCCCATGACGCCAGCGCGACGGGTCGCTTTGGCGAGGGGGCCAATCGCGTCAACGAGACGCTCGCCTGCCTCAATATCGACACCAGCGTCGCGGTAAGAAAGAGAAGTCTTGGAAGGGTCGCTCATGATGACTCGCGCGTTAGCATGGGGAATTCGACTCTGCCAGTGCCGAGCGCGGTTCCAGCCCCGCACCGGACTTGCTACAAGGTCGCCAACCGAGGAGGTCTCTGACCATGATTCGTATGCTTCTTGCTTCCACGCTCGCAGCCATGTTTGCGGTTTTCAGTGCTGCCGCGGATACGCAGGATGTCTACACGATCCCAAACCTTGAGGTGGATGAAGTTGCGCCAACCCTGATCCAGGCGCGTGAGCAGGCCATGGCTGCCGCCCGGCTTGATGGCGCCCGGCAACTGATCGACAAGATTACGCTGGCAGAGGACCGCATTGCTGCGGGAGGCGTTCCGATAGATGGCGAATTGGCAAACAGGCTGTCTGCCGCAGTCGATGTGCAGGAAGAAACGGCCGGTGCGGGCCGCTATAGGGGAATCCTGCGGGTGGTCTACAATCCCCTGATGGTGCGGGCGCATCTGGATGCGCTGAAAGTGCCGTATGTTGATACGCAAGCCCCTCTGAGCCTGATGGTCCCATTGGCGTCTTCCGCACAATTGGAGGAAGACTGGCATGAAGCCTTGGGAGCCGAAAACCCCGGTGCCCTAGCGCCTTATGTGACTTCAAACCTGACGGGTTATACCAGCTATAGCGACTGGTATGCGCTTTCGCCGGAAGCGGGCAGCCTGCGCGCCCGCCGTGCAATTCTGGCAGAACTGATCGGCCGGGAAGGTGCATGGCGCGTCAGCGTTTCCATTGTCACAACAGCCGGAACGGAAGTGGTTGGGATTACGCTCCCGGCGCCCACACTTGAGGGGGCTGTGAATGCGACCGTCAAACTGCTTGAGGAAAACTGGAAGCGCGCGTCCATCATCCGTGGCGGCGACCGGACACAGGCCAAGGCAACGGTTCGCTACACATCGCTGGCGGAGTGGAACACGTTGCGTGGCGCCCTCGCCAGGTCACCACTCGTTTCCGACTTCCGGACGACGGCAGTCGCTCGCGATGGTGCCGTCGTGACATTTGCATATCTGGGCGATCCGCAGCGTTTGCAGAACGACCTGTTGCAGCGGGGTGTGGCACTTGGAGATGAGCCGCGCGCGGGCTGGGTGCTCCGTTCGGCCGTTTCAGCTGCAGGAGTTCCGTGAGCAAGCGGCCACCCCTATCGACCGGACAACCAGACCAGATGAGCTTCGCCTTTCCGGCAGGGCCGCTGCGGTTTGGACAACTTGTTGTTACTCCTGCCAATCAGGCCGCCGTCAGCATTGTTCGCCAGCCGTCCAAGTGGCCCACGCCTGTGTTCTGCGTGACCGGGCCACTCCGTTGCGGATTGACTACGTTGTTGCAGGCATGGTGCGAGGAAACCGGTGGCGTTTATTTCGACGCGAACCGATTTACCAAATTGAAATCCGCTCAGCTGGACGAACTTGCCGGGAAATTCGTTGCGGTCGACAACGCAGACAAAGTTGCAGCGAACGAAAAGTTACTCACCCTCATCAATCAGATCTCCAAGGAAGAGGGCCGGTTGCTTCTTTCGTCCTCGAGCAGTCCGTCTCAGTGGCCCGTGAAATCGGCGGACCTGAAATCGCGCCTCAACTCCATGTCCATCGTGGAAATCTTGCCACCAGATGAGGCGATGCTGACCGGGCGGCTCAGGGCTTCTGCTGCGAGGCATTATCTCAAGCTTGAGCCGGAATTGGTCTCTTATCTCGCACCGCGCCTTGACCTTACTTACGAAGCCATTGAGGCGTTCGCGGAGAAGCTAAGTCACGGTGTCACAACGACAGGACGCGCACCTTCTGTTCCTCTGGCAAAAGAGGTATTGGAGGCAATGGGGCTGGCGGCCCCTGATGAGCCGTCATCGAGTTGATACGACCGGGGCCAACAAAGGGGATGTCCATGGCTGATGGAGTCGCCAGAACGGCGAAACAATTGATGGCGTCACCGGAACGATTCCTGAACCGGGAGCTGTCCTGGCTGGAATTCAATCGCCGCGTTCTGGAAGAGGCGGCCAATCCGAACCATCCACTGCTCGAACGCCTGCGGTTTCTGTCGATTTCTGCAAGCAATCTCGATGAATTCGAAATGGTTCGCTATGCGGGGCTGAGGGAGCAGGTTCGTGCTGGGGTGACCAAAACGAGCCAGGAAGGCCTGACACCTGCTGTGCAGGTCGAGCAAATTGAAGAACTGTCGCTGAAGCTGATCGCCGAACAACAGATGCGTTGGCGGCAGCTCAAAGATGAGCTCGAATCTGAAAATATTCATGTGCTTGCGGCAGGAGACCTCAGCAAGAAAGACTTGTCAGATCTGGACGATTTTTTCCGCAGCCACATCTTTCCGGTTCTCACGCCGCTCGCCGTCGATCCGGCGCATCCGTTTCCATTCATTCCGAACCTTGGTTTTTCTGTCGCACTCGACCTTGTTTCCAAGTATGGCGACGAAGGCCATATCGGCATTGTTCCATTACCAGCCTTTGTGCGTCGCTTCATCCGTCTGCCGAGCAAGCAGAAGGGGGTGCTAAGGTTCATCCCTCTTGAAGATGTGATCGGCCTGTTCATCGGGGATCTGTTCCCCGGTTACAAGGAGAAAAGCCGCTGCCTTTTCCGCATCGTCCGTGACAGCGATATTGAGATTGAGGAAGAAGCAGAAGACCTCATTCGTGAGTTCGAAGTGCTGCTGAAGCAACGCCGGCGTGGCCGTATTGTCAGGCTGCGTATGCAATCGAGCGCACCAAAGCATCTTCGGGAATTCATCACCCGTGAAATTGGTACCGAGAATGCAGATGTCGTTCTGTATGACGGTATTCTGGGTATGGCCCAGCTTTCGGAACTGATCGTTGATGACCGGCCCGACCTGAAGTTCCCGCCATATGATCCTCGGTATCCCGAGCGGATTCGGGAAATGGGTGGAGACTGCTTTGCTGCCGTCCGGATGAAGGACATACTGGTCCACCATCCATTTGAAAGTTTCGATGTCGTTGTTGAATTTATCCGGCAGGCCGCTGCGGACCCGCAGGTGGTTGCGATCAAGCAAACGCTTTACCGCACCACGAACAATTCCCCAATCGTTGCGGCGCTTGTTGAGGCGGCTGAAAATGGCAAGAACGTCACTGCGCTAGTGGAGATCAAGGCCCGCTTTGATGAGGAGGCCAATCTGAGGCTGGCTCGTGATCTGGAACGCGCTGGAGTACAGGTCGTATACGGATTTATTGAATACAAAACACACGCGAAGGTATCGCTTGTGGTTCGGCGCGAAGGGAGTGAGCTGCGAACCTATACGCATTTCGGAACGGGTAACTATCACCCGGTCAATGCGAAGATATACACCGACTTGTCCTTGTTCACGGCTGATCCCGCGCTTGGGCGCGATGCGAACCGCCTGTTCAATTTCGTCACGGCGTATCGGGAACCGCCTGAAGTCGGGCCGGAACTCGAAAAGATTTCGATGTCTCCCCTGAATTTGAAATCAAATCTCATTAAGTTGATCGAGGCAGAGGCGGCTGCAGCCAAGAAAGGTAGGCCGAGCGGCATCTGGGCCAAGATGAATTCGCTGGTGGACGGGGATGTGATCGATGCGCTCTACAAAGCCAGTCAGGCCGGAGTTCCAATCGACCTTGTTGTTCGCGGCATATGCTGCCTGCGGCCTGGAGTGGCTGGAATATCGGAAAACATCAGTGTAAAAAGTATCGTAGGTCGTTTCCTTGAGCATTCACGAATTCTTTGCTGCGCAAATGGAGAAGCGCTGCCGTCGCCGAATGCGAAAGTATTCATTTCTTCCGCTGACTGGATGCCCCGTAATCTGGATAGGCGGGTCGAGGCGCTGGTGCCTGTCGAAAACCCAACGGTACACCGTCAGGTTCTGAATCAGATCATGGTCGCCAACCTGAACGACGAATTGCAGAGCTGGCTGATGCGGGAAGACGGTTCTTATGTGCGGGCGAAACCTGAAGGAGACGGAAACGGATTCTCGGCCCACCGCTACTTCATGGACAATCCCAGCCTGTCAGGGCGGGGCAGCGCGCTTGAAGTCAGTCTGCCTCCGCGGCTGCAGCCCAAGGGGAGCAAGGGCTGATGCCGTTCCCGAACACGCATCGGGCTGCGATCATCGATATTGGTTCCAATTCGGTGCGCCTTGTCATTTTTGATGTGTTGGGCGCTTCGATCCTGCCAACCTTTAATGAGAAGGTGATGGCTGGCCTAGGCGTCGGACTCTCCAAAACAGGCAAGCTTTCAGGTCCAGGGCGTGAATCCGCATTGTCAGCACTGGCGCGGTACCGGGCAATCCTGAAAGCATTGAATCTCAGGAATTTCGTGGCTGTGGCAACCGCTGCTGTGCGGGCTGCAGAAGACGGACCTGAGTTTATCCGCAAGGCCAATCGGGTTCTCGGTCGGCCGATTTCGGTTCTTTCCGGCGAAGATGAAGCGCGTCTTTCAGCCCTCGGCGTCGAATCCAGCTTCCATGAACCACAGGGGGTCATCGGCGATCTCGGCGGCTCCAGCCTTGAGTTCATGCAGGTGGGCAAAGGCAAGGGCAAAGGTGAAAGCCTGATGCTCGGTCCATTATCTTTGATGGAGGTGGCAAGCGACGCCAAGGAACTCCGCAAGGCCATTCGCTCTGAGCTGAAGAAATCCGAAGTGCTTTCTGGCGCGAAGGGGCGCTTCTTTGCCGTGGGTGGCGCCTGGCGAACCTTCGCAAAAGTGAACATGGAGATGGAAAACTATGCGCTTCAGGTCCTGCACGGCTACCAGATGAACCAGGGGCAGATCGCCCGGACCGCAAAGCTTTGCATAGACTCCCTCACGAATTCGACATCCCGTTCCATGCTGGAGTCGATCGACAAGCGCCGGGCGAAGCACATGCCGATTGCTGCGATCGTGTTGGAAGAGCTGCTGTCGGTCAGCAAGCTTGATGGCGTATCGATATCGTCAGCCGGATTGAGAGAAGGTGTGTTGACGGATCTTACGGGCGCCGCGGTGTCCGATCCGTTGCTGGATGGCGTGATCGCATTTGTCCGTCTGGATCACAACCAGATCGCCTTCGGACAGGCGCTCCACGAATTCATTGCGCCAGCCTTTGCTCCGGAAGAGGATCTATTCGGCTCGCCTGCGGCTGATGTTCGAATAGAGCAGGCCGCTTGCATGATGTCGGACAGTGCCGGTCGCTTCCATCCGGATCACCGCGCGCAAATGGCTTATGATCAGGCGTTGCGTGCGCCGTATGCCGGTGTGACACATGCGGAGCGGGCGATGATCGCCTATGCTGTCGGATGCCGCTATCAGAAGGACTTCAAGCGCCCGAGCGAATATGTCGCCCTCACCTCCGAGCCTCAGGCCGAGCGCGCCAAGCAACTCGGCAGCGCCATGCGCTTGGGCGCGGTATTTTCAGGACGGTCCGGTCCGATCCTGCGCAGAGCCAAGTTATCGAGAGATGGCGACAAGCTTTGTCTCAGCGTCGGAAAAGCTGATCAGGCGATGATCTCTGAAACGGTTTCGCGGCGCCTTGCGCAGACGGCGAATGCCCTGAGGCTGCAGCCGGAAATCCTTGTCGGTTAGATCAGACGTCGAACAGACGAACCTGGCCGCCTTCAAACGAGACTGCCAGTTTGCCCGACAGCAGAGCCTGTGCCTTTCGGCCGAACATTTCGTAGCGCCAGCCATTCATGGCCGCGATATCTTCTGATGTCTCGCCGCGGGCAATCCGGTCGATATCTGCAGCATTGGCGATCAGGCGCGGAACGACATCATTTTCTTCTGAAACGTGCTTCAGCAGGACTTTCAGCAGTTCAGGCGCGCCAGCCGGGATTTGTGCATTCTGACGGCGTGGTTCCAGCTCCGGTGCGAATTCGCCCGGATTGTCGAGCGCGGCCTGCACGGCATCCATCAGTCCTTGTCCGTGCTTTGAGCGGATGAATCCGTTCGGGACGGCACGAAGCTGATTGTAGTCATTCTCGCTGCGAGGCTTCTGGCTGGCGATTTCCTGAATGGCGTCGTCCTTAAGGATCCGGCGGCGCGGTTTGTCGAGCTCCTGAGCGAGCTGTTCGCGCCAGGCCGCTACAGCAACAACGAGCGCTGCATAATCCTTCTTCTGATTCCGAAGCTTCAGGCGTTGCCAGGCCTTGTCTGGGTCCGTGTCGTATTTCGCCGGATCTTCCAGATCCGCCATTTCCTCCTGAACCCATGTGAGCCGGCCACTCGATTCAAGCTTTTCCCGCATGATGAGGTAGGCGTCGCGCAAGTGCGTGACATCGCCAAGCGCGTAAACCAGCTGCTTCTGAGACAGGGGACGGCGCATCCAGTCTGTGAACTGGCTCGACTTGTCGATCTGGCGCCTGAGGACCCGCTGGACCAGATTGTCGTAGGAAATTGAGTCCCCATAGCCAAGCGCCATGGCTGCCACCTGGGTATCGAATATCGGGCCGGGGGGGTGGCCGATCAGGCGATTGAAGATCTCGATGTCCTGTCGGGCCGCATGAAAGACTTTTACGCGGTTGTCCGCGGCGATGAGATTAAGGAACGGACCGATGTCCAGATCTTCGGCGAGTGGATCGATCAGGCCTTCCACATCAGGGGAAGACGCCTGCACGAGGCAGAGTTCCGGCCAATAAGTCGTTTCCCGATGAAACTCGGTGTCGACGCAGATAAAGTCGCTTTCGGCCAGCTTCCCGCAGAAATCTTCGAGGGCCGACTGCTCAGTAATGGGAGTCAGGGTGTTGTCAGTCATCGCGGGCTTGCGTATCGCATCGCCAGAACAAATGCGAGAGTCTATTACCTCCCGCAAACATTTACTGGACCGACCTTTCCGGAGACTGATCCGATGCACGCCTATCGCACCCATACCTGTGGGGAGCTTCGCAAATCCCACGTTGGTGAAACCGTCAAGCTTTCCGGCTGGCTGCACCGCCGCCGTGAGCATGCTGGTGCCCTGTTTATTGACCTGCGCGATCACTACGGTCTGACGCAGGTCGTCGTGTATCCGAACGCGGCTTTCTACGAGGACGCGAAGCGTGCCTCCGCCGAGAGCGTGATGACGGTGACGGGCAAGCTTATTGCCCGGGATGCCGAGGCGGTGAACCCCGACCTTCCGACAGGTGAAGTTGAACTCCCGGCTGAGTCGCTCGTGATCGAAAGCGCGGCCGAAAAGCTGCCTCTGCCGGTCTTCGCCGAACCGGACTATCCGGAAGACATTCGTCTGAAATACCGCTATCTCGACCTGCGCCGGGAAACGCTCCACAAGAACATGACTTTGCGCAGCGACGTCATAGCGAGCCTGCGCAGCAGGATGGTCGCGCAGGGCTTCACCGAATACCAGACGCCGATTCTGACGGCTTCGAGTCCGGAAGGCGCGCGGGACTTTCTGGTCCCGTCTCGACTGCACCCAGGTGAGTTCTATGCTCTGCCGCAGGCCCCACAGCAGTTCAAACAGCTGCTTATGGTGTCCGGCTTCGACCGCTACTTCCAGATTGCGCCCTGCTTCCGCGACGAAGATGCCCGGGCAGACCGTTCGCCGGGGGAATTCTACCAGCTCGATATCGAGATGAGCTTTGTGACCCAGGACGACGTATTTAACGCGATCGAGCCGGTCATGCGCGGCGTGTTTGAGGAATTTGCTGACTGGGATGGGAAAGGCCGGGCAGTGCCATCGGAGCCGTTCCCGCACATTCCCTACGCCGAAGCGATGGAGAAATACGGGTCTGACAAGCCGGACCTGCGCAACCCGCTGGAGCTTGTCGACGTTACTGAATTCTTTGTCGACGAAGAAAAGACCGGCTTTGGGATCTTCGCCAAGATCATCAAGGGTGGCGGCAAGGTGATCGCCATTCCGGCTCCGAAAGCAACGGCTGAGAAGTCCCGCAAATTCTTCGACGACATGGACAAATGGGCAAAGAAGGAAATGCAGGCGCCCGGCCTTGGCTATGCGCGATTGAAGGAGTCCGATGCCGGTGGCGTCGATAGCCAGGACCCTGCCTTGAAAGGTTTCGCCCCGGATCATCTGGCCGCCTTGCTGGAAAAACTGGGCCTTGGGGCTGGTGACGGCGTGTTCTTCTCGGCCGGCAAGAAAGGCGATGCCTACAAGCTGGCCGGCGCCGCCCGAAACAAGATTGGCGCCGAACTGGATCTGATCGAAAAGGACGTGTTCCGCTTTTGCTGGATCGTGGACTTCCCGATGTATGAATGGGATGAGGACAACAAGAAAATCGACTTCAGCCACAACCCGTTCTCGATGCCTCAGGGGGGGATGGAGGCGCTGGAGGCCGCCAAGACGGATGAGGAGGTCCTCGATATAAAGGCGTTCCAGTACGACATCGTCTGCAATGGTATCGAGCTGTCATCTGGCGCTATCCGGAACCACCGCCCCGAACTGATGCTGAAAGCATTCGAAATCGCCGGTTATGGTCCGGAAGTGGTGGAGGCCGAGTTTGGGGGCATGTTGAACGCTTTCCGTCACGGCGCACCGCCGCACGGGGGAATCGCGCCGGGGGTGGATCGCATCGTGATGCTTCTTGCGGATGCGGAGAATATTCGCGACGTGACGCTCTTCCCGATGAACGGTCAGGCGCGCGACCTGATGATGGGCGCGCCCAGCCCTGTTGACGACCGCCAGCTGCGTGAACTGAATATCCGGCTCGCGCCTCAGGTGAAATCCTGAATCAGAAAGCCCCGGGTTCATGATCCCGGGGCTTTTCTGTCATCAAAACCATCGGACTTATTCGCAATCTGGCAGGTGAAGTCCGCTGGGGAGTAGCGTGCTCTGAGACACACATGCGCCTTCAAAGTCGGCTTCCCGCCAGCCGCGAAGGCCAGTCAGATTGGCGTCGACGAACCTTGCATCTTTGAAGGAGGCGCCTTGAGCATTCGCGCCATCAAACTTTGACATCGTCAGGTTGGCGCCATTGAATATGGTGGACATCAAGATTGTCCCGCTCAGGTCGGCACTTGTCAGATTGGCACCGGAAAAGTCCGCCCCTTCAAGGGATGCAGTGGCAAGATTTGCAGCTGCGAAATTCGCGCCGACCAGCATGGCTCTTTGAAGATTTGTGCCGACGAGAACACTCTGCTTGAACTCGGCTCCAGACGCCTGAATGGCCTGCAAACGGGCGTTTACGAGATTGGCGCCGGACAATTTTGCGGACGTCAGGACAGCTAAGCGCATGTCTGCGCCAGTGGCCTGAATGCCTTCGAAGTTGGTTTCCTTCGCCTGCGCTCCGCGCATGAACGCGTATTCGAGGTTCGCTTCACGGTAGTTGGCGCCGCTGAGCGTCCATCCGGTCAGATTACGGCCTGAAAGATTACAGCCGCCGCACGATCCGACATAGCTCGGTGCCCAGGCAACCGGTTGACTCGGCTGGGTTTGCTCCTGCGCGAATGCATCAAAGGCAGTCGCAGAAGCAAGCGTGGCAAGGCTGAGCAAAACTCGGTTCATGGCATTTTGGATACCGTTTTGTTTCGCGTGCCAAAACTGAACAAGCTGTAACGACTGTTTCAAAGTCACAGGTGTTGCAGAATTGCCATGAGCGCAGAAGGCACGGGATCTGTCGTAGTTACTTCTGTTTTCGACCTTCTTCGCCACAAGTATCGCACTCGATGTCACCATCGTCGCTGATCTCGAATAGGGTGAAACTCCCGCAAACGGGACACGCATCGCCGAGATAGTCGGGGGCGTTGAGCTCTTCTGTTTCCTCTGATTCCGCTGCGGCTTCCGCGGCTTCGGCTTCTTCGTCCGCAAGTTTTTGAGCCCGTTTCCTGTCCAGGATCACGATATTGTCCGGCAATTGCCCCCTGGAAAAACCGCGAGAAATGATCTGAGCAGCTTCTTCGGTGAAGGGAGCGGGTTCGGTTCGGGTTCCATCAGCTGCGCCCCGGCCAAGGCCGTCATGAGTCACATCGACTTCGGCCAGATCGTCGCGTCCCAAATAGGAGACGGCCAATTCGCGGAAAATATAGTCGAGAATCGAAGTGGCGCGTGTAATGCGGTCATTCCCGGTGACAGCCCCAGCTGGTTCAAACCGGGTGAACACAAATGCATCGACGAATTCCTCCAACGGCACGCCGTATTGCAGGCCGATGGAGGTCGCGATTGCGAAATTGTTCATCAGGCTCCGGAAAGCGGCGCCTTCCTTGTGCATGTCGATGAAAATCTCGCCCAGCGATCCGTCTTCGAATTCGCCCGTGTGCAGATAGACCTTATGGCCACCGACTGACGCTTTCTGGATGTAACCTTTCCGGCGATCGGGCAGGCGGGTTCGGGCAGCGCCATCCCCGGACATGATGTTTTGAGTGGGGACCGGGGGTGCATCTGCCTCTGCTGCAATTTCTTCCGCCAGAGCCGTAATATGCTCCATGCGGTCCTGCACGTCATCGTCCGGCGGCGCGCGGTGTCCGATCAGTTGAACCGAAAGCCCTGCAGACAGCGCGGCTTCAGCCATGTCCAGTCCACCCCGGCCGTCCACCGAGATCATGACATGTCCGCCAAGCGCTTTGGCGCATGCAGCAGCCAAAGCGACTTCCGCTTCCGGAGATGCGCCTACTTGAAGGCCGCAATCTGCCATGATTTCGGCGGTGGCATCTCCGTTCTCTCCAGAAATGGTTGTCTCGGCTGCCAGGATGTCCTTGCGCGAAAAGCCGATGGCCGAGAGGAGGCCGCCACCATCGGCGTCAAACTCTTCCGGCGCGAGCTTCAAATCGCTCGATATGATCTCATCACCCAGTACCCAGCGTGAAAAAGCAGCGTTCAGCGGCAGGCCTTCACCCAATGCCCGGGAGACTTTGTCGAGCGCGTCATCGGTGAAACCGCGATCACGCAGCCGGTCGAGTCCGAGCGCGCGGTCGAGATCAGACTCGGCCGAAGCCGCGATACGCTGCAAGGCCATCGGCAGGCGTTCGGGAGCATGATGCGCAATACCAAGACGTGCGGCGCGTGACAGGGTTGGGGTTTCGTCACCATAGGCGAGCACCGTCGCCAAGGGTGCTGTGCCATGACTTTCGCAATCGGGCAGAAACGCGCCAAGATCCGCGACAGGCAACAGCAGGACATTGCAGGTTCGCTTGCCCGATGCCTTTCGTGCCGCGAGGTTCAGAGCCTTCGCATGAGCGGCCGTGAAAGCCGCTCCGGTCACACCAGAACGGACCAGTCCGCAGAGTGCTGCCGCAATGGCGGCGCCGTCGGAAGAGGCGTAATCGACCCCCAGCGACATGATTGCGGCAGACAAGCCGGCAATGATGACCGCACCATCCGGCATCTCCTCAGCAGCCGCTTCCAGTGCTTCACAGAGATAGTCCGCTTCAATTCCGTCTGGACCGACGGCCATGGCGACATCGACAATTCGGGCTGCAGTGCCGGTCGGAAGGGGCGCTTCTTCCGTGAGAATGATCTCCGCCCCCTCCAAAAGCGCTTCAACCATGAGCTGTTCCAGCACCGGATCAAGCGTTTGGGGGTGGAACACGGCGGGCGCGGGCGCTGCGCCACCCACTGCTGCTGCGCGCAGGGCATCCGCTGTCCGCTGGAAACCGCCCGGCTGCCTCAAAGCCTCCTCCAGCACATCTTGAGGCAATCCAGCTGCAAGTGCTTCAGCCAGATCGGCATTACGAGGGGCATCGCCGAATCGCTCAAGAATCTCCGCAGACGCGAGTTGTGACACGCTAACCAGTGCTGCAGCCGAACAGGCAGCTGCTGTGGCCTTTAGTGATTCCGGTGTCATTGGCCGGGCTTTCCTGCCAGCGCCCCGGAACAGCTCGGACAGTGTGGTCTGCTCCGAAAAAAGGCCATCCGATTCGGCCGCAGTCAGGATTTCGGTTGCCCGCGTCTTATCCATGCCGTGTCTCCCCAGCGAATCACTTGAACAAGCGTGACCTTTGAACCCGTTTGGGGCAAGCGGTGCGAAGCAATTGCGGTCCTTTGCGCATAAGGGAAATTGCGGCGCATTGCCTGCGGCGGGGCTATGGATTAGTTGCCCCTGAGCCGCCATATTGCGGCCACCAACACACGGCAGGACAGGCCTTACGATGCTGAAGACACTTTTTACCTGGTGGAGCGGCCACACGCTCGGCGCGGCGTTCGATATCGGACGGCGCTCCACGTTCGTCGGCACGGATGAATACGGCAACCGTTACTTCGAGGAACGGAAACCGTCGATCGAAGGCCGCCGCCGCCGCTATGTTATGTACAAAGGCCTCGCAGAACCGTCCAAGGTACCGGCCGACTGGCACGGGTGGCTGCATCACACGGTCGATGAGCCACCGACCAAATCCCCGCTCACTCGGCGGGAATGGGAAACCGATCACAAGCCGAACATGACCGGGACGCCTTGGGCCACCAAGCCCAAGGGAAGCCTTTCAGGTCACAGCCATCGCCAGAAAGCGGCAGGCGACTATGAGGCGTGGTCTCCTGATGCGTGAGTCGATGTTTGAAACCCTGGTTGGCGCGCTTGTCGTTGCCGTTGCCGGTGTTTTCCTCTGGTTCGCGATCGCGCGCGGCGGGGAAGCATCCGCCGGACCTGACAGGTATGAACTGAAAGCCCGTTTCAACAATATCAGTGGTATTGAGCGTGGGTCCGATGTCCGTATCGCAGGTGTGAAGGCCGGCGTCGTCAAAGCGATAGAGGGGGACCCTCAGCGCTTCGAAGCGGTCATGACCATGAGCCTCGACAAAAAGTGGCAACTGCCGGATGATACGGATGCGCGCATCTCGACGGACGGCTTGCTCGGTGGTGCCTATGTGGCCCTGGAACCAGGCGGTAGCTTCGACAACATTCCGCAAGATGGTTCAGGTGAGATCCAGTATACACGCGGTAGCGTGGACCTGCTGACTCTGTTCGCGTCCTTCGCCTCCGGCGGTGGCAATGGTGTTGGAGATGCCGCAGCGGCGTCTGAGCCCGATACCGCCGCGGAGGATGCATACCCTCTGGATGGAGATCAGTGATGTTTCGAGCGCTTGCTGCGGTTGCCCTTGTTGCCGGACTGGTAGGGGCGGCGCATGCTGCGACCTATGTCCAGAAAGACAAGGCGACCCTGCGCGCGCTCGACAAGATCACCGGCCGGTCTACTGATATTGAAGTCTTCGTAGGGCAGCCGGTTGTATTCGGATCGCTCAAGGTAGAGCTGGAAGTCTGCTACCAGACGCCCCCTGAAGAGGCCCCCGAAAGCGCTGCTTTCCTCAAGATATTCTCCACCCAACCCGTCGCCGTTGAAACCATGGATGCTGCGGTGGACGCGAATGATGTGGACACGGTGAGCGAGGAAAACCCGGAACTGTTCTCCGGCTGGATGTTCGCCTCGTCGCCGGGGTTGAGCGCGCTTGAGCACCCCGTTTACGACATCTGGGTGATCCGGTGCACCGCACCAGACCCGGTGAAGCTGCCAGACGGCCCGGAACGCCCGCAGTAAAAGTCCGCTTTCACTTCCAGTGCGGCCTTGAGGCGGCGCTTGAAGTCAGCCCGTGGGATTTCGATCAGGCCGAATTGTTCCAGGTGCGGGTTATGAAACTGCGCGTCCAGCAGGGTAAAGCCGCCCTCGATCAATCTTGCCACCAAGTGCACAAGCGCAATTTTTGAAGCGTCGGTCGCGCGGGAGAACATGCTTTCGCCAAAGAACGCCCCACCAAGGGCGACACCGTACAGTCCGCCCACCAGGGCTCCAGTTTCGTCCCAGCATTCAATCGAATGTGCGTATCCTTCGCGGTGAAGCGCGCTGTAGAGGTTCAGGATTGTCGAATTGATCCAGGTGGTCTCACGCCCATCGGAACTCTCCGCACACATCTCCATGACGCGTGTGAAAGCCGTGTCGGCGGATACGCGATACGGCTCCTGCTTCACCCTGCGTCTCAGCCGTTTTGGTATGTGGAAGTCATCCAGAGGCAGGATGCCCCGCATGTCGGGGTCAACCAGGAACAGGTTCGGATCATCCCGCGCATCGCCCATGGGGAATACACCCCGGCGATAGCAGGCAAGAAGATCATTTGTACCGAACCGTGCAGACATGGCCCCTATATGGAGACGGAGCAGGTCGGCTGTCTATTGGACGGTGCGCCGCGTCAGGCTTTTTCGTCAGCTGCGTCTTCCTCGACGATCTTGTTGTCCGCGAGGAATTTTTCCAGCCAGTGAATGTTGTAGTTGCCGTTCTGGACGTCTTCGTTCTCTACCAGTCGCCGGTGCAGGTCGAGGGTGGTGTGCACGCCGCCAACAACCATTTCGGACAACGCACGTCTAAGGCGCATCAGGCATTCCCGGCGCGTGCGGCCATGCACGATCAGTTTACCGATCAGGGAGTCGTAATGCGGCGGGATGCGGTATCCGGCATAGGCGGCACTGTCGAGACGCACGTCCGGGCCGCCGGGGGCATGGAAGTCAGAGATCAGGCCGGGTGAGGGCACGAAGGTTTCCGGATGCTCGGCGTTGATACGGCACTCGATCGCGTGACCGACGAGCAGGACATCTTCCTGGCTGAAGGAAAGCTTCTTGCCTTCGGCAATGCGGATTTGTTCGCGGACGAGGTCAATCCCGGTGATCATCTCCGTGACGGGATGCTCCACTTGAAGACGCGTGTTCATCTCGATGAAATAGAACCGGCCATCTTCGTAAAGGAATTCAATCGTGCCGGCGCCGCGATAGCCCAGCTTTTCCATGGCCTTGGCGCAGATCATGCCGATCTCTTCGCGCTGGGCCTGATTGAGCTCCGGTGAGGGGGCTTCCTCGAAGACTTTCTGATTCCGGCGCTGCAAAGAACAATCACGTTCCCAGAGATGGGCGACATTGCCGTGCGTATCCGCGATCACCTGAACTTCGATGTGGCGCGGACCCTGAAGGTATTTTTCCAGATAGACCGCATCATCACCGAAGGCGGCTTTCGCCTCTGTCTTTGCGGTGCGGACAGCGTTTTCGAGATCCGCCTCGGTCTTGGCCAGCTTCATGCCTCGGCCACCGCCGCCGGCTGACGCTTTCACCAGCACGGGGAAGCCGATCTTTTTGGCAGATTTCTTGGCGTCAGCGATGGACGTGATGGCGCCGTCCGAGCCGGGCACGCAGGGCACGCCCGCATCGATCATGGCCTGTTTGGCAGCGATCTTGTCGCCCATGATCCGGATATGCGCAGCCGTTGGTCCAATGAAGGCGAGGCCATGTGCTTCCACCATTTCGGCGAACTGGGCATTTTCCGAAAGGAAGCCATAGCCGGGATGAATGGCATCAGCGCCCGTAATTTCCGCCGCGGCCAGGATCTGAGACTTCTTCAGATAGCTCTGTGAGGAGGGCGCAGGTCCAATGCAGACGCTTTCGTCAGCCAGCCGGACTGCCATGGCGTCCCGGTCGGCCTCGGAGTGCACGACAACGGTGGACAGGCCCATTTCTTTACAGGCGCGGTGAATGCGCAGTGCGATCTCACCGCGGTTTGCGATGAGGACCTTCTGGATGGTGCGTTGTTCGGTCATGCTATTCGATCAGAATGAGCGGCTCGCCAAATTCTACGGGCTGGGAATCGGTGACATAAATTGCCTTCACCGTGCCGGCCCGGTCTGCTTCGACTGGATTGAAGGTCTTCATGGCCTCGACCAGCATCAGCGTGTCGCCCTTTTTCACCTTGTCACCAATTGAAACGAACGCTTTGGCGCCGGGTTCCGGAGAGAGGTAAGCGGTGCCCACCATCGGCGATTTGATGGCATTGTCGGGCGTTTCCACGGCAGCTTCAGCAGGGGCTGCAGCAGCGGGAGCAGCCGCTGCAGGCGCGGCTGCTGTGGCCACGGGCGCCGGAGCGGCAACAGCGGCCTGCACCACGGTTGGTGCGGGTTTACTCACGCGGACCCGCAGGCCCTCATGTTCAACTTCAATTTCACCAAGATCTGCCTCACGCAGGATGGCGGCGAGTTCCCGGACAAGTCCGGTATCAAGCTTGTTCTTGCCAGTGCTCATGGATTCTATCGTCCCTTATGTTCCCGACAGCTTTAGCGCGGCCATCAGGGCAAGCTCATAACCATAGGCGCCAAGGCCCGCAATCGATGCGTTCACTGCAGGCGCGACATAATTCACATGCCGGAATGACTCGCGCGCGGCGGGATTCGACAAGTGTACTTCGACAACCGGCACGCTACAGGCCCGCAGCGCGTCATGAAGCGCGACGGATGTGTGCGTATAGGCACCGGCGTTGAGGATTACGGCCGAAGCCTCTCGGGACGCCTCTTGTATCCAGGTCACCAATTCGCCTTCAGAATTGGTCTGACGCGCCTCGATCGGCGTATCACCAGACCGTGCCTTCAGGCGATTGTGGATATCTTCAAGTGTGTCACGGCCATAAATATCCGGTTCCCGCGTTCCGAGCAGGTTGAGGTTCGGGCCCCCGAGGACATATATCGGCTTCACCATGGGGTGTTGTCTTGCGCTGTAACGCCGGGCAAGGCAAGGCCTGCTGATGCGCGGAGTTGCAGTGGATGAATATAACGCTGAACGGGGAAGCCTGCGAAATTGACGCCGGTACGACTGTGGCGATGCTTGTCGCCATGGTGTCAGCGGACGACGGTCGGGATTCGCGCGGTGTCGCCATCGAGCGGAACCTTGAAATTGTTCCCAAATCCGAGCACGCCTCGACCGTCATTGAAGACGGCGACCGCATCGAAGTGGTGCAGTTTGTTGGTGGCGGCTGACAAGGCTGTCCTGTACGAAAGGCCCCTCTGCAGAATTGGAACAGTCTCTTGAACGACCCACTGATCATTGCCGGAAAATCCTATGCCTCGCGCCTTATCGTGGGCACCGGGAAATACGCCTCCTACCAGCAGAATGCGGACGCCGCTCGTGCGGCCGGCGCAGAGATCGTCACGGTCGCGCTTCGGCGGGTAAACCTGTCGAATCCGAATGAGGAACGCCTTACCGATTTTGTGAAGCCTGACGAATTTACCTACCTGCCCAACACGGCGGGCTGCTTTACCGCGGATGAAGCCGTACGCACCCTACGGCTCGCGCGTGAGGCGGGCGGCTGGAATCTGGTGAAGCTGGAAGTGCTGGCGGACCAGAAAACGCTCTATCCGAACATGCCGGAGACGCTGAAAGCTGCCGAGGCGCTCATCGCGGATGGGTTCGAGGTCATGGTCTACTGTTCCGATGATCCGGTTTACGCAAAAATGCTGGAAGAGGCAGGGTGCTGCGCGATCATGCCGCTTGGCTCCCTCATCGGTTCAGGACTGGGCATCATGAACCCGGTCAACATCCGGCTCATCGTAGAGCAGAGCCGTGTACCGGTGATCGTCGATGCCGGTGTCGGCACGGCGTCTGATGCTGCGATCGCGATGGAGCTCGGCTGCGATGGCGTTCTGATGAACACGGCCATTGCCGCGGCCAAGGATCCTATCCTGATGGCGTCCGCCATGAAGCATGCCGTTATCGCTGGCCGTGAAGCCTGCCTCGCCGGACGCATGCCGAAGAAAATGTATGCCGATCCGAGCTCACCGCTCGCCGGCCTCATCTGAGACAAGTTCAGTTTGCGAACTACCAGGCCAGTCAGGCCTTAACGAGTCCGATCTCGCGGAGGCGTTCCATCAGGTAGTCCTGCGCGGTGACCGGCGGTTCGGCCTTGCCGCCTTCCGCGACACAGCCGGGCAATGCTTCGATCATGACATCCTGATTGAAGTGCAGGAAGAAGGGCGTTGAGTAGCGTGGGAACCGGGAGCGTTCCGGCGACGGATTCACGACCCGGTGGGTTGTCGATGGCAGCACGCCCGCTGTCAGCCTCTGCAGCATGTCTCCACAATTGATCACCAGCGCATTCGGCGGCGGGCTGACGGCAAGCCACTTTCCGGAGCGATGCTTGACCTCGAGGCCGGCTTCTTCGGCGCCCAGCAGCAAAGTGATGACATTGATGTCTTCGTGCGCGCCAGCCCGCACGGAACCTTCCGGCGGTGGGTTGGTCTGGGGCGGATAATGGAGCAGACGAAGGATCGAGTTTCCGACATTCACTTTGTCTTCGAACCAGGATTCCTCCAGCTTGAGATGAAGCGCGACCGCGCGCAGCAACTGGCGGCCGAATGTGTCGAGCGCATCATACAGCCCGCGGGTTGCCGTATCGAACGAAGGTACCTCCGGAACAGACGGAGTATCTGCCATGGTTTCCCGGTAGGGGGAGTCGGCTGGAAGGGCCCGGCCGGTGTGCCAGAACTCTTTGAGATCGGCTTCGGCTTTGCCTTTGGCATTCTCGGTTCCAAACGCAGTATAACCACGCTGGCCGCCACCGGCGCGACCGTCATATTTCAGCTTCGTCTCCTCCGGCAAGGCAAAGAAGTCTTTGGTCGCCTTGAGGTTTGCATCAATCACGGTTTGGGAAACCGGATGTTCGGAAATAACAGCAAAGCCGGTTTCGCGGAACGAACGTCCAAGTGCATCAGCGAATGCGAGCTTGTCTTCTGCCCACAGGGGGAACGGGACGGGTTTGAAATATTCGGTCATTTGTTCTGCCTAACCGGCTGGATTCATGCTGGAATAGGTAACTACCACAGGACGGGTGACTTGATACAGGCAAAGGCACCTCCAGGTGCCGGGCGATCAGGGCGAAACCCCAACAACCGCAGCCTATAAGACGATGGGGGCTTGCGGTTATCTCATCCATTCAATAGACCGGCAGTCCGCGCTGGAGAGGTGGCCGAGTGGCTGAAGGCGCGCCCCTGCTAAGGCGAGCGTGGGGAAAATCAAAGCCATGATTTTATTGTAAATAAAGAGGGGCGTTGCTTTTGATTCCCCCATATTTCCCCCATTGCAAATTCGGGGGTGAATGCGGGATTTTTGTAGAGTGATTGTTGTGCTTTTCCTGCAAATCGGGGATAGCATTACCCACAACTAAAGGTGGGTAAATGTGGTCTGCGGTAACACCTCGGTTCCGACGCTTTATAACCAATCTTCAACTATCCGAAGCTCAACGCTTTGATGGGTTATCAAAAGCTCGCAATGTCGCCCGCAAGCTCAATAGCGAGTATTTTGGGGACCCAGATCTAGGATTGGGCTACTATGTCTATGGGTCATGGGGAAAAGGTACCGCGATTTCTCCTCCTTATGACGTCGATATGTATTATCGCGTGCCCATCGAAGAGTTTGAGCGGTTTGACAGATACGCTGGGAACGGACAGTCGGGTTTGTTAGCCAGCGTCAGGGAAACTCTTCTCGATCGATATCCGCAAACAAGAATAAGAGGTGATGGTCAGGTTGTTGTAATCGATTTCAATTCCTTGACCATCGAGGTCGCGCCGTGTCTTGAAAGGCAGAATGGTTCGTTTCTTATACCGAACAGCAATCAAGGCGGAGCCTGGATGGTTGCAGAGCCTCGATCTGAAATCAGTCAGCTCAATTACGTGGATTCAATTTCAAATAATAACCTTCGTCCGCTGGTTCAGATGGCGAAACAGTGGAAGCGCCACTGCAATGTTCCTATTAAGTCATTCTACATTGAGTTGCTTGCGACAGAATATATGCGGAGTTGCGAATGGCGAGAGCAATCGCTTTACTACTATGATTGGATCGTGAGGGACTTTTTCCAATTTCTCGTGAATTCACCTGAGAAGATTGTTTCTGTTCCCTATACAGAAGAAATTATAAATGTTGGATCTGACTGGCATTCTAGATCGATCACAGCGTGGGAACGGGCTGTGTCGGCTTGTGAGTTCGAGCGAGAGGATTCTATTTGGTCTGCGGGCGAGTGTTGGCAAAGAATATTTGGTGATAAGATTCCGGAGTACGCAGCTTGACTGACACAGAGACGGAAATTTTGAAAGAATGTGAAAGGCAAGAAGAAAATTGCCTTTATACGTTCACGGTACTGATGGTTTGGCTGCGGTCCCTAAGGCGGTGGCGGAGGGTATTTATATTTGGGCAAGTTGTTTTTAGCGTGTGTGCTGCCGCATTCGCTGTAGCAGGTCATGCTTTGGCTGCGGGCGCATTTGGTTCAATTGCGGGGTTGTCGCCAATTGTGTGGGGTTCTTTGCAGCTAGATGGACAGCTCGAAGTGGTCTCGCGTCATGCATCTCTATTTGTTGAGTTGCGTGATCGTTTCAGACGAATAAAAAATATCGAGGCGACTAAAGGACTGAAGGTCCTTGAGCGGGAGTTCCAATTCGCTGTCGAGGACTTGGCGGGCGCTAGAAAGTATGGCGTTTCACCACCAGAAAAATATTTTGCTATTGCGCAAGAAAAAATTCGACGTGGTGACTATGAGAACTCAATAGACGAATTCCCGCCCGGAGACCGTTGAAGCTTTCTACTTTCTACTGCAACAAGCACCAATTAAGAGAGGGCGATTGCGCCCACGCCTTTGCGTGACGCGATTTCAGCGTCACCCCTTAGCCGGCCGCTCTCCTATCAGCTTCGCCAATTTGGTCTTTGGATGAGAAGACGAACGCCTTTTTTTGACTTTAAATGCCTGTCCTGAAATTGTTGTGGGCTCATATTCTGAAATCGAAAAAGCTTCGAAGTTCGCGTTCAAGTTTTGGATAGCTAAAAGTACAGCATCTGGTTCTTGAGTAGTTGCCCCCAATAGCTCTTTACGCGCAGCTTGTGCGAGTAGACCGGATCTTGTTAGGCCTCGTTCTTTAGCAATCTCATCGATACTTCTTAAAAGACCCGCTTCCATAGTGATATTAGCTCGAACGGTTCGAGCGTCGAGATCAACAAGTGGAACGATCATGAGAAAAGCGCCGCTTGTTAAATCTGCTCTAATGTCGGGATCGTCATGGATTTCGTCCAAACTGCGCGCTTCCGGAAGGGCTTGGTCCTCTACCCAGAGCGCCAGAGCTTCGTTAGCTGAAGCCTTAAGTTCTTCCAAAGTGTCGGCAGACGTGATGCAGCCTGGGACGTCTGGAAAATACGCACCGTAGGCGCCGTCTTCGGCGTGTACGATTGCTACATAGTGGGCCATATCATCGCCTCCTTGCTAATGGCCGCAAAGCACACCTAGTCCGCCCACCCAGCGTGACGATAAATGCTCCGCACAGTTCCAGTTGGTATGTCCTTCCTTGGGTGGGGCACAATCACTGTAAGGTCGCCCTTACGATATTTGTGATGCGAGCCCCGTGAGCTAACAAATTCGAAGCCGTCATCCTCAAGCAACTTAATGAGTTTGCGGCTATCGCGTTCCATTTTAGCCCTCAACTGGTGTGTATTTATATACGCATCGATATGGCATGATTCAATGGCAAATTCAGCGGAGCAAATCCGAAAATCTCAAAAACTTTTAGGGTAGGAGGAGTTAATCCGAAAATTTCCAATACATTTTCTTCCCCCATTCTTCCCCCATATATCCCCCACGTTCCACGTCTGTTCACGGCAATCCGATGCAATCCGATGCAATTGAGCCTTGCCCCAAATGCCCAATAACTCTAGGGATTTCGGGCTGTGGAGAGGTGGCCGAGTGGCTGAAGGCGCGCCCCTGCTAAGGGCGTATACGTTAACGCGTATCGAGGGTTCGAATCCCTTCCTCTCCGCCACTTTTTCTTTCTGAATTGATTAGGGAATTCCAGAGCAGGGCTGCGCATGTCCCGCCCAGCAGAGCTTCGCGTTGGCCAATGTCGCTGGTGTCGATTTGAAGAACGCCCTAGAACGCAAAACGATGCTGCGCCCAAACAAGATCATAAACGGACTGAACCCGCCCGAAACCGGCGCGGAAGGGGTGTGGTTCTGGCAAACCAACCCTCTGGAAGCGGGGACAAAGGTGCTGTCTGAACCCGAGAACGCGCGTGTTTCGAGGCTTCTTTTGCCTGAGAAACGTGACTTGCTCTCCGCCAGTCTCGCGGAACGCCGCCACCTGCTTGCGGGATTGCTCGGCTGTGAACCGGCCGGTCTTCGAATTGCGCATGACGATCAGGGGAAACCCGGGCTGCCCGACTATCCCGACATCTCTATCAGCTTTTCGGATAGTGAGGATTGGAACGGGCTCGCGTTATTCCGGGATCGCCCTGTGGGCATCGATGTGGAGCTTGTCCGGCCTGTCCTCTGGGAGCCGATGCTGAACATGCTGGCGGAAGACGATGAGGCTGACGATATTCGTGCGATACTGGCGGATCGAGCCGAGTTGGACACTTTCTTCCGTTGCTGGACAGCCAAGGAAGCGATCCTGAAAGCTGCTGGCACAGGCTTGAAAGGCGGTGCGCGCCGCATCCGGTTGCCTTTCGCCTTTATTTCCAGCGACACGGACCACTTCACCATCGAGCATGATGGACTCAACCTGGCAATCGACACTTTTCCGGAAGACCGACTTATCTTGAGCCGGGCATTAGCCGTCTAACCCAGATCTGTCAGCGATACGCTCATCGGCCCCACCTCGTAGACACGAAGGCCGTCGCGCCACAGGCTGCCCCGCGCGGTGATCAGAATATCCTCACCGCGATCCTCGATCTTCAGGATCTCCATCACGCTCGTTACAGTCTTCCGCTCAGGCGTCACCTGTCCGCGATAGCTCCATTTCATCGGAGCATTTGGGGCAAGCGTGGTCAGGTGCGGCTGGGTCATGCCCTTGTGGAGACCCTTCTTCCAGACAAGCTGTGTCAGCGCCTGGATCAATGCGTCCAGCCCGAGGGATCCTGGCTGAACAGGGTCCTGATAAAAGTGCGCCTTGAAATACCAAGCATACGGGTCGACGTGCTGTTGCGCTCGGATCAGCCCGAGCCCTGCCTCTCCGCCATCCGGATCGCAGAAATCGATCTCGTCGATCATTTGCATTCTGCCCAAGGCGCGCGGTTCCTGCATGGAAATCTGCATTGAAGCCGGCCGCAGGTCGAACGCCTGGGTAAAGTGAGGCTTCGCTGGAAGCCCTGCCTGTCGGACGAGAGAGGAGGGCGGGAAGAATCCGAATTGAGTTTTCAGATCCAGCACCTGCCTTCCGTCACCCGTGACGACCTCGACATCGAAGGAGACGAGTGTCATCGGTCCGACTTTGGCAATATTCGTTAGAGTACTGCGGATTTTCAAAATGCCGTCATTCCGGCCAACTTCCATGTGCAGGAAGCCATCACCTTCAAGGTTTCGGAAGCGAAGCGTGCCCACAAGTGCGAAGCCTGAATGACTGGCCAGCCAGCCGCACGGCTGAAGCGCGATTTCGCAGAGAACTGCAAACGGCATGGTGCCATTCACATTGTCGTCAAAATACCATGCATCTGCAGGAATGTCGTATTCCGCTGTCATCGTCGCGCCGAGCGTTTCCTCGGCCGGACGCGTCGTAACTGACGTCACGCGGGATATGAAATGATACGGCGGTTGAGGAAGGCGCGGAACATTCCCCTGATCGTCATAACGCCGGTACATGTCTCCGAATGCGGCAGAAGGCGCGCCATTGGCGCAATCCAGCAACGCGGCGTGATCCCCTCGGCTTTCGCGCTCTGGTCCGATCCGCAAAGGCTTGGCATCTATTCTCGGCGCCGGCCAGTTGCGGCGAAGCCGGATTCCAAAGCGCGGGCAATGGAACACCTTGTGGCCGTCGCACCGGGCAAGCAGGGAGGCGTATATTTCCGGCGTCTCCCCATCGATGATTTCGTCGATGAAGACTTCATAGGTAACCTGATGATCCTTATCCGGGATCACTTGACCGCGGCATACGAATTTCGCTGTGTGTTCGGGAATGGGTTCGAAGACGTATCCATCCCGCTCGACAGTCAGGCCCACGGCAGCGGCATAGAATTCCAGCGCCTGCACGGCGGCTTCCGCCATGAGTGTGCCGGGCATGCAGGGGTCGTTGTGAAAGTGTCCGTCATAGAACCATGTGGACGCTGGCGTTGCCGCGCGTGCCCGAAGGTAGCCGCGTTTCCAAGGCCCACCTTGCGGATCGAATGCAATGACATCATCGAACAGCGATAGCTTTCCGCCGGGAATATGTGGTGGATTGGAATGGGCGGCACAGAGCTCAAAACCCTCGCCGAAACAAGCAAAGGCATCACCGTTCCGGAACGCGTTTATATCATCCTCAGAAAACGTCCGCTTGTTGCTGACACGCTGTGGTTCGAAGCCGGCAGGGTCTGAAGTCGGGGGGGCATTTTTGGCGGCATCCCAGATGACGCCTTTGCTGTTGGCGAGTTCCTCGTCGGTAAAGAAGCCGGCTTGCCCGTTGCGGACAGAGAACGCCAAACGGTCGTTCGCTCTGCAATCATACTGGAAGAAGAACATCCGTACACCGCCCAATTCAGCGTGCCCGGTAATTTCGATCTGGAAGCCCAACGTATCGTCGACCGACGGGAGCCCCCCCTCGTGGAAGGTGATCTCGCACCCCAGCAATCGGTAGACCCGTTCGTTTTTGTTGCGCAAGTCCGCACCCATCCAGCCGATCAGCGTCAGATCAGCCTGACCGCATTCGATCAGCGGACCCGGGCGGATGCGACCGTCATGGATGAAGTCCGTATGATTGGAGAGATCTGTTTCGGTCCAGATCACACCGCCGGCTTCTTCGGTTGGGGCGGCATCGATACCGGTGACCCGGTCAACAAGAAGAAGTGGTGGTGCCGGAAGGCGTACCTGCCGGTCGAAGCGGTCCTGGGCTGCGAAGGCCGGTCCGAAGAAAGCTGACATCTTGCCTCGTGAGGAAGCCTCAACCTCTCCTCGGTCGCGGGTCGGACCAGACGGCGAACGGCGGTCGAGCGCGGTCGTCCCGCTCACCACTTTCTGCGGAGGCTCAGCACATTTTCCGGGAACGGGCTCCGGAGGTCGTCTCGGCATCGTCACCTGCTGGCACGGTATAGTCATGGCATAGTCCGGTATGCGCAGCTTGGGCGCAGGCGGCAGTCCGCACTGGGCAGGGCGTGGTCGGTTTTTGACAATCTTGGGCATGGGGTAAGGCACCGGTCTTGTAGCGTTCCATTGGCCGGCTGGGGCGGCCTCGTTTTTTTGGGCGGCGGCGAGCGTTTCGAGCAGGGGGTTCAGGTCGATTTCCCGTCCATCGGCATAAAGAAATGCCGCTGCGTTCGCGATCTGGCCAAGGTCCGAGGTTTCGATCCTGTCAGTGGCGATGGCCTTGAAAGGCTTATCTTTCAATGTGTTGGAGAGGCTGGTCGTCAACGTATCGCGTGGGCCCAGTTCGAGGAAAGTCCGCACACCATCCGCCCAAGCCTGACGCACCGTTTTAGGAAAATCCACCGTATCGACTGCCTGCCGGGTCAGCATGTCCGCGACAACGTCCGTTTCAGGCTCGTAGGCCCCGTGAATTGCATTGGCGTACAGCCGGACATTAGACCCCCGATGTACCGGCCGCGTATGCAGGCGCCGCCAGGTATCCGCGAATGGCCGCATGGCCTTGGCATGGACAATCAGGTGCTGGTTCATCTTCACGCCAGCGCGCCTGCCGAACTCTTCACACAGCGCACGGCAAGCCTCGGCAGGTCCGCCGATCATACAGTCCTCATCCGTGTAGATGATCGTGATTTCCACGCCGGGATGACGTGAGAGTGCGGCCTTTACGTCAGCAACAGGCGCTTGCAGGCGCCAGTTGGTCCAGTCGGATGGGACGTTTGGCCCCCACGCCTGTTTCGCCGTTTCGAATTCACCGCCGATGTGCCGTTCGTACATTGCAGCTTCTGATATCTCGTCCAGAAGCGCACCGGGATCCTTCCAATAGCCAAAAGAAAACAGAGCATTGGATTCCCCGAGTGAAAGACCGATAGCAGCATCGGGCTTCACCTTGAGGATGTCCAGCCAGAGGATCGCATGTGCTTGGCTGACCAGCGTACCGGCGCAAAGCTGCTCGAATTCAGAAAGGCTGGCACGTGACAGCAGGGCGGCAATCTCTTCTGCCCGGGACAATTTTGAAAGTTTCTTCCGGACCTCCGGGAACGCCATCAGAAGGCGCCTCGCCATCCGGGGGTAGACTGCAGCCGATCCGGTAAACATGAAGGCCAACTCGCCTTCCGGTTGGCCTTCGCCATAATAAATGCCGTCGCCTGACGGCACCCGATCTTTCGAGAGTTGCCGCGCAACACACGCACGCAGGTTTTGGATGGCATCTGCGCCTGCAGCCAACAAGGCGATCCGGCATCTGCCCCGGCCGCCTTGGCGTCCCGATTTCACGTTCTCCGCGAGCTTCTGCTTGCTGGCTGCTGCAGTGAAGAAGATGGACGGCGTTGGCCTTAGTGGATCCGGCATCACCAGAGGCGGCGCCAATTCAAGTGAAATCGATGTGCCAACATTCGCTGCTCCAGCCGGTACATTTATCCGGCTTTTTTTTCGTGGCCAGGACAACTTCGGAACAGCGCCGTCTGGTGTCAGGTGATGACTGTGGGCATTCAGCAGCAGTTCGATAGCTGCCTGGACTAAAGCATCAGCATCCGGAGCGGTTCCGTAAACATCGGAAAACAGGTTCTCGACGTGCCTGCTTTTCGAGTTTTTCCATTCCACTGACGCAACCGATCCAAGTATCGGATCGCCAGCGGCCTCAGCATCCTCACGACGTTTGAGAACCAGTGCAGCTGCCGCGTCGCCTGGGTTTTTTGTTTGACCCAACTCGCGAAGGGCCTTGGCCCGAACCGGTTCCGACGCAAAATCAGCTGCTGCGACAATGGCCATCGACAGGCGCTCAGAAGCCAAGGCATCAACCGCGAGATCCAGCGCGGCAGGACCGCTCGCGGCACCAGCGGATACCGAGTATCCCATGCCCTGCATGTCGCGCCCGAACGTGATCCGGTTTGCGGTCATGTTCGCCATTGCACCGAGCACCATCGCGGCATCGAGTTTCGGAGCGATATCTTCTGGTGATTGCGAGGAGGAAGAAGAAATGCGCTCCCTGAGAGCCCAGCGCGCAGAATCTGCCGCGCAAGCCATACCGGCAAAGACTCCCGTCTCGTGACTTTCAACAGGGGAAACCCTGTCCAGAGCTTCACTCACCGTAGACAGGATCGCCAATTGTTGCGGCTCGGCCTGTGTCAGGTCTTTGGGAGGTGTTCTGGCATTCGCAGCATTGGCCCCGATTTCTTCCAGTTGCGCCGGAGGAGCGATTGGCCAGTTCATCAACCGTCTCAACACCGCATCTGTCGTCCGGTCCGAGCCGGCCATAACGGCCGCGGCGCAGACGACAATTTCAGGAGTATGTGATTGTTTGAAACTGGTGTTGCGGCCTCTGCGGACGATCGGCTGGTGCTGCTCCATTATCAGGTGCGCATTGTTGCCGCCAAATCCGAAGTTACTGATCGCAGCGCGCCTTGCTCCATGATCATTTCTCCAAGGTTCCTGCTTCGCTTGTACGATGAGGTTTGAATGTGCGAGAGACTCCAGTACGTCGCCATCGATCGGTGTCGGAGGCAGGCTTTCCCGAGACATCGCACCCGTAAGCTTCAGGATGCTTGCAAGACCGGCGACGGTAATGAGGTGACCGGTATTCGCTTTGAGAGATCCGACCGGTAATTGCTCCACAGCGCCATAGACAGACTTTGCCGATGATACCTCCACGCCATCTCCAACGGGTGTGCCGGTCGCGTGGCATTCGAGGTATTGGATCGTGAGCGGATCTATTTCGTTGCGCTTCAACGCATCACGCATCGCATCGGCTTGCCCTTCGGCAGACGGTGCCAGCAGACCTTTCCGGCGGCCGTCATTCGACAGGCCGCTTGCGCGAATTAATCCGTAAACTTTTTCCCCTGGTTCAACGTCACTCAGTCGCTTCAGGACGATTGCAGCGGCGCCTTCCGAAGGCACTAGGCCGTCGGCGCCCTTCACAAACGGCCGGGAACGGCCGGTGGGACTCAGTGCATTTAATGCGTCGAAACCAATGTGAAGGATCAGATTGTCAGCGGCATTGACTGCCGCAACGAGCGCGCAGTCTATTTGTCTCGATTGCAGCTTCCGGCACGCAATATCAACAGCATAGAGGGAAGATGCACATGCCGCATCGAGTGAAAGACAAGGTCCGGAGGCGCCTAGTGCTTCGGCAATCAATCTTGATGGAAGTGCAGAATTCAGTGTCAGATGAGCAGGTGGTGTAGGTTCATCGCGCCACAATCTCGAGGCGAATTCGACATGCCCGGCCGAAGGATAAGACAGGTTCGCGGCAAACACGCCTATGGCGGAAGGGTTAACTCTGGGATTGGTGGCATCTTCCCAAGCATCAAACGCTGCTTGCAGGGACCAGCTGCAGACAGGATCTAGTTCCCCGACGCGAACGGATTTCAGGCGAAATCGGTCTGGTGCGAAGAGCGCATCAAAACCCCTTACGCGTCCGGACACGAACGACCGGGAGCTGGCTATGTCGCTGGGGAGCCCAAGTTCGACAGGAGAGACAGGGGCGTAAACGACCCGTCGCTCCATCACAATATCAGTAAGCTCCTCAGGCGTGTGTGCGCCCGGAAGAACACATCCCTGTCCAACGATAGCGACAGGTTCGAAATAGGTCATGCACTGCCCCATTCGTCACCAACGACGAACCGAACCTGATCGTGAGAAGAATTCAGAAGTTGATCTGCGAAAATACGGGCGCCTTCTTGCTTTGAGATTAGGCCTATGCCCCGCTCGGTAAACATTCGCGCCAGGGATTCATCGACCATTCCACCTTGCCAGGGGCCCCAGCAAAAGGCCTTCACTTGTGTATCCGGTATTTTCCCGGCGAGGTGAACGGCCACATTGTTCAGCCACTCATTGGCTGCGGCATAGTTAGATTGCCCTTCGTTTCCAAATACAGCGGATGCTGAAGAAAAAAGACCAATATAACGAAGGGCAGAAGGCTTGATACAAGACAAGATCGTTTCAAGTCCGGTGACTTTGGGCGAAAAAACCTTCTCAAAATTCTTCAGACCGAGCGCTTCGGCGAAACCATCTGACAGAACACCTGCGCCATGAACCAGGCCTGTGACCGGGCCTTCTTCATTTATGAGTCTGGAAAGGGTGGTACGAAGGCTTGCCTGATCCCCAATGTCTGCCTGTACGTAACGGGCTTTGGCCCCGCCAGACTCGATGGCTTTCAGGGTAGAGACGATTTCCGCCCCGGCCAGAAGTATGCGGGCGAAGCGGTCAATCTCTACCGGCGTCTTGGGAGCATCGGCACGACCAGAATTCTTTGCCAGGGCACCACGCAGCGCTTTGAGATCGGTTTCTCGCTCAAGCCAGGCAGGCCAGGCAACGAGATCGGACCGACCGAGCAGAATGAAACTACCCCCTGTTCTTTTTGCGAGTTCAATCGCGCAATCGGCAGTCACACCCCGGCCGCCACCGGTTATCAGCCAGACTGGTGATTCAGGAACAACCGATGCGGTTGACGGCGGCCGGACAATTTCGCCGGGAACATCTTGATAAATTCCGTCGTTACTCAGTGTATAGGTACCTTCAGACAGGATCAGAGACATCGCAATGCGAGATGCTTCATCCTGGATATCTCCAGAAATTTTGAGAGACGAGGCACTTACGCGTATTTCGGGGCGTTCAATCCGAAGCGAACGACAAAGGCCTGAAACACCTCCGATCGCTGACAAGGAGCGGGCTGACGTGCGGTCCAGCGCAACGACATGCACCCCTTCGTGCGCCGACAGGATCGCCTTGAGAACGTCATGGTGTCTTTTTGCCTGTCGTTCCTCGGTCAACCCTTCCGTAAGAAGACACGTCCTTGCGCTTTGAGGCTTGCTGACGATGCTGGCCTCTCCACCGCGACTTTCAATCTCTTGTTTGATCGCTTCGGCAAAGGCTGGAGCAGCATTTGTTATCTCGATCGCGTCGGACTCGTCGAACGATACAGTTTGGTCATATGAAGCCACTTGTACAGTCTCGAGTACCCGCACGGCGTTCAGATATGGAGCATTCCCTGCGTCTGTCGCGCCGGGACGGACCGCCTCAGGAGGCGTACCGTCCCCTAGGCAAAAAAATCAGCGATCGCCCTGATCGTGCGGAGTTCAACGAGGACTTCCGGGTCCACTTCCGGGAGGTTTGGATGCTGTTCACGAAGGGCCGAAAGGATTTCAACCTGTTTGATGGAATCGACGCCCAACTCACCCTCAAGATCCATGTCGTCTTCCAGCATATCACTCGGATATCCTGTTTTGTCAGCAATCAGCTCCCGGACGACATCCGGTGTGATTGAGCCATTTAACTTACCAGGGGTAGACGCGGCCGGTGCAGAAGAAACTTCAACGGTGATGGGAGCGATTTTCTTGACCGCCGGAGCGGGCGAGACACCATTTGATCCTGTCACCATGTCGGCAATTGCTGCGATCGTGCGCAATTCCACGAGGCGTTCTGGGTCTATCTCAGGAAGTTCCGGCAGCTGCTCGCGGATCGTCGACAGGATTTCGACCTGTTTGATGGAGTCGACGCCCAGCTCTCCCTCCAGATCCATATCCACATCCAGCATGTCTTCTGGGTAACCGGTTTTATCTGCAATAATGCCACGTACCAGGGCGACGGCATCCACACCTTGAGTGCTGATAGCGCGAGCAGCAGTTTCCGTGACAGGTTGGACTGGTGGGGTGGTTGCCGTTGATGCGGCTGGTTGAGCGTGTGCTGAGCGTCTTGCGGGTGTTTTTGCCGGACCAGGTACAGCAGGCGCGTCTGCAGTCGCAGGCTCGGGATGTCGTGGTGCTGGGGCGACCGGCGCGATTGGAGCCGGAGCGGGTTGAGGTAGTGCTTTTGCCGGTTCAGGTAATGATACCGCGGCGCCATTCATGACTTGCGATACAGTATTCAAATACGCGGCATGAGCCGAAGAGGCCATGCTCATGAACTCCGAATGACGGCGAGATACCTCCATCAACACCCGTTCAACTGGGGTTTCGCCCCCGGACCCGGAAGGGTCATAGGATGGCATGGAAGGAAACGACGAGTAGGATGAATCCGGCATGGCAGGTTCCTGGGGATTAGAGGCAGAAGAGGATTGAGTTGGGCCTGCCTGAGGAAGGCGATCGGCCATCGTACGGTTATTTTGCGGGGTAGAAGCTGGTGTGCGATCGGGATTCGGCGCAGCTTTGCCCGCCGCACCGTCCGGTGGCGGATAAGGTTTGCCGAAATTCGCCCCGGAAATCATGACAGCGTGCTTGGGCGGAGCCGGGCGAGGAGGTTCCGCAGGCAAGTCTTCGAACAGGGTTGCAAAATCGACGGGAATGCCCGCAACGCTGATTGCGCCAAGTACTGACAGAAATTGTGTAACACCATTCATTCGCTTGTTGTCGAGCGAATAGGATTTGTGCGGACGGTCACGAAGGACGTCATCAACCAGCCCGGTGACGACCGACCCTGGGCCTATCTCAATGAACACGCGCGCACCGTCGGCGTACATCCGCTCGACCAGTTCCCTGAACCGGACAGGAGAGGCGAGTTGGCTTGCGACTTCCACGGGCATCTGTGTGCCGGTGCAGGCGTAAGGCTCTGCTGTTGCATTAGCATATACCGGCAGAGAAGGTTTGCGCAGGCGTAGTTTCCTGAGTGCCGTTTCAAATGGTTCAACAGCAGACGCAACAATCTTCGAATGAAAAGCGGTAGCGACGGGAAGAAGGCGGGCCTTCAGTCCTTCCTGTGTACATAGCTCCAGAGCATCGTTCACAACTTTGGTGGGACCGGACAGCACGACCTGGCTCGGCCCATTGTCGTTGGCGAGTACCAGATCTGGAGCGAATTCGCCCAGGATGTGACCAATATCCTCTGATGCGGCCTGAACGGCCATCATGGATCCGGAACTGGACTTTGCGGCTTCGGCCATCAAGGCACCACGATCGACAGACGCTGAAAGAGCACCGGAAGCGTTCATAGCGCCTGCATAGTGCAACGCCATGATCTCACCGAAGCTGTGTCCGGCCGCCATCTCACCCTGGATCCCGGCTTGCGACAGCAAGGCGAGGTGCGACAGGGTTACGGTAGCGATTGCAGGCTGGGCATGCTCCATGGCTTTCAGGTGATCAGTTTGATCGCCATGTTCGACCTGATCGAATGCTGCTGGCGGAAATGCCAGTTTATGGAGTTTCAGCTCACCCGCACGTTTGTGACTTGCGGCTTCATCCCAGACTGCTCTTGCGGCCGGGAATGCCATGGCCAGATCAGCGCCCATACCCACATATTGGCTGCCTTGCCCTGAAAACATGAAGGCGACTTTTTCATCTGCCGGCTGATCGAGAGATACATGGCAACCCATTTTTAGGGGGCGGTTACCAATTTCATTGCTATTCAGGGCATCGATGACGCTGTTGACTTTAACGGTGAGGTCTTCCGGAGATTGTGCCACAATGGCCGCGCGAGCGGGTGCCGTGGCATCAAATGCCTCCTGGCTTTCTGATGCTCGGAAAGCGAATTCCTTTTCTGTGAGACCGGTCTTGAACGCCGCAATTCTGGAAGAGAGTGTCGCGGGAGACTCTGCCGAAAACAGGAAGAGCTCTGCGGGCAATGATCTCCAAGGTCTGACTGCATTAGGGCCGGTATATTCTTCCAAAGTGACGTGGAAGTTGCTGCCCCCGAAACCGAACGAACTCACAGAGGCTCTGCGAGGCCGTTTTTTTGGAGAAATCCAGGGGCGGGCCTCGGTGTTCAGATAAAAAACCGGGCTGTTCTTGATGGCGTCTGCCGGTTCTTCCACTTTGATGGTCGGTGGCAATGTCTTCCGGCTTAAAGCATGCGTGACTTTAATCAGGCTGGCAGAACCGGCCGCTGCTTTTGTATGGCCGATCTGTGCCTTGACTGAACCAATGGCGCACCAGGGTTCGTCCTGGTTGTGCTCTCCAAAAACGAGATGGAGCCCTTCGATTTCGGCCTTGTCGCCAGCTTTTGTACCAGTACCATGAGCTTCTACCAGGTCTACTGTAGACGGATCATATCCAGCCTGATCGTATGCGCGCTTCAGCGCTCGGGCTTGGCCGTGTGGAACCGGGCTGTAGATTGCGGTTCCTTTGCCATCTGAAGCCCCGCCAAGTCCTCTGATGACGGCATAGATCTTGTTACCATCCCGCTCGGCGTCATCTAGTCGGCGCAAAGCGAGCATGCCAATACCTTCGCCCAGCATGGTGCCATCCGCTCGCGTGGAAAATGGCCGGCAGTCTCCGGACGGCGACAAGGCCGGTGTCTTGGAGAAGCACATATACATCAGAATGTCGTTCAGGGCGTCCACGCCGCCTGTCAGAACTGTGTCGCTGTCTCCGGACCTCAGCTCATGCAGGGCGATTTGTAGTGCCGAGAGGCTGGAGGCGCAGGCGGCATCGGTTACGTAATTGCTGCCGGTCAGATCAAATCGGTTTGCGATCCTTCCGGCGATAACGTTGCCAAGCAAACCGGGGAAGGTGGCTTCCTGCCAATCGACATAGTGATCTTCAATCCGCCGGGTGATGTCCTGAACCTGGCTTTCTGGCAGCCCGGCCTGACGCATCGCATCCACCCATGCAGGACGCTGAAGCCGACCCGCCATGTGGGCGGTCATCTCCGTTGCCGATGCGACGCCGAGAATGATGCTCGTGCGAGATTTATCGATCATTCCGCTGGAGTCTTGTTCAATGTCTTCCAGCGTCATTTGTGCGGCGATCAGAGCCAGAAGCTGAGCTGTGTCGGTGCCCTCCATCGCTTTGGGGGGAATGCCGAAATAGAGCGGATCAAAAGCGAGAGGATTGATGAACCCGCCACGACGTCCGTACGTCCGGTCTTTCGTTTTGGGATCTTCATCATAGTAGTCTTCAATCAGCCAATGACTTGGTGGTACATCGCTGATCAGGTCCCGGCCTTCAAACAGGTCACGCCAGAAACCCGTAACATCACCCCGTCCCGGATAGACGGCCCCCAGGCCGACGATCGCGACAGGAGCGGCGGTTTGTTTGGCCATCACGCGGCCTCCGTTTCAGCGAATTGATGCGGGGTGTAATCGAAGGCCGTTGGAGGCACAGCGACACCGACGGCGCGCAGTTGAGAAGCTCTAGTTATGCGGGCTGCGCCTTCCATGAGGTTCCAGGCAATCTGGCGGACCGTCCGGTTGGATATGTCCTCCAGGAAAGTGCCCGCGGCCCATTCGTTAAACGCCCCCTGCGCGGGGCCGCACCAGATCTGGTAGTCAGCTAGATGTTCAGGATCGCCGTCACGGGCGAATTGTGCGCCGGAGAACAGGTAGCGCCTTGCGACGAGAGCGAGACGCTTGTTGCCGTCGGATTCCGCCCGTTCAGCTTCTTTCGGGTTCACGTCCCTGATGTAGCTGCGTGTCGCCTGCCAGGCGGCTTCGAACGGCTCGCCAAGAATATCTTCGATCCAAACCTGGTCTTTTGGATCCAGCGTTTCGAACGACGCGCCGGAACGATAGAGCTGAAACAGTCTCTTTCCGCGCATCGCGAAAAGGGTACCGCGCTTCAGAACCTGAACTTCCACGCCTTGCTCGAACATGTCCGCAGCCGGCGCCATCGCAACGTCGGCCGGCCCGGCTTTGGCCAGCAATTGGCGACCGGGCAGGGACAGGCCGGATTCTACGGCTGCCTGATTGATGGAACCCGTCAGCACATAGGCCGCACCCATGCCGAATGCTGCCGCCACAGCGTGCGGTGTGGCGATGCCGCCAGCCAGACCGATCCGGATGGCGTTGGGGTCAATTCCGAATTTTGAGGCAACCCGATCCCGGGCTGCGGATATCGAGGAAAAGAGGGGGGCTGCTGACCTCCGGTCTGTATGCCCCCCGGAATCCGCCTCTGCTGTGATTTCTGCTGCGACGGGAACTTGTCTGGCGAGTTCAGCCTGCGCTGAGGAAATCGCACCAGAATCGACCAGGGAGTTCAGAATGGCATCCGGTGCAGGCGACAGGAACTGCTCGGCGACTTCTGCGCGGGACACTTTCGCGAATACATGGTTCGTCCGGATGATCTGACCATCGGGACGTCGTGCAAGCCCGAGCGCCGTATATCGCACGATTTCGGGAGATAGGCGCATGTAGGCCGACGCGGAAACGCGCCTGACTTTCTCATGAAGAAACAGGTCAACGACGGCGGCCTCATAACCAGGCTGCTGGGGTGTGTGAATCAGGTTGGCGCCCCAGCAGATCTGATCAGAAGACAATTCCGATTTGATCTGGAGCAGTCCTAGCTCGATTTCATCAAGAGCAAGTCCGGCGCTACCGTAGAATCCCAAGCAGCCGGCGCGCACGGCTTCGACAACCATACGTGGCGTGGCGATACCGCGTGCCATTTCCCCAACGACATAGTTGAATCTGCTCCCGTGGGTCGCAGAAAAGGCTCGGTCACCCAGCCATTCGGGGTAAATTGGTGGGAGTATCGCTGCGCCGGTTGAGGTGCCTTCGGTGATGGCAACGGCTTTCACCTCATCCGCGGAAAGCTCTAGGCTGACCGGGAGGCGCGGGTTCTCAATGATCGTGGTGCACACGTTCATCATCCAGGACACTTCTTGCCATCTCACTGCACAATTCTACGCAGTCGCTATTTAAAACTATACGAACGGAATACACCCGCTGTCGAAAACCCGTCTTTCACAGTTAAGGAAATGTATGTGCTTTCGCACCCGCTCTCCGGATCTGCAGTATTCCCAACACATCAGACCTATCAGCTCACTCTAGGAAGATGCAAAGTATTTCATTCAATACGTGAAAGATTAGACGTCAGAACGACAGATTCGCGAAGATTAAGCATATCGTTCTGGCTGTGATGAATGAATTCCGTTCAGAAATTGATCCTGAGTCGCCGCCCTCCGACAGGAAGACAGGTGATTCGTGCAAAATGAGGCTTCGCTGGAACCGACCCGGCCGGAGCGTTCGGATTGCCGGTTTCTGGTGTTCATTCCCTGAAACTAGAAGGTGTCATGCCGGTTCGGTTCGGCATGACACCCTCTATGTCTCGTTCTTATTCTGAGAGTTCGCTTAGGTTGCGAACTTGAACAGGTTAGCCACCGGCGGTCATGGCGCCATCAACGACATGTTCCTGTCCATTGATGTAACTGGATTTGTCCGAAGCAAGATAAACGATCAGATCGGCCACCTCATCAGGGCGTCCCGGTCTTCCCATTGGTGAAGCCTGAGCACCCAATGTGTCGGCATCTAGCGCATTCGCACCAGCAGGAACATCGGGAATAATCGGCATCCCTTCACCCAGACGCGTGATGGATTTCTGCCAGATCGGAGTATCGATGATCCCGGGATGGACCGAATTGACCCTTATCGGCCAACCGGCGCGGGCGCATTCCACGGCTGCAGCCTTGGTGAAGAGGCGAACCGCGCCTTTTGACGCGCAATAAGCGCTGAGCCCCGCTGCGCCGCGGAGACCTGCAACCGATGAAATGTTGATGATCGACCCGCCGCTTTTCTGCATCTTGCGAATGGCCGCGCGGGTGCCCAGGAAGACGCTGTCCACATTCACAGCCATTTGCGTTTTCCAGTCGTCCAGTGAAAATTCGGGAATGGCGCCGCCAATCGCGATGCCGGCATTGTTGACGAGAATGGATGGCGTGCCGAGTTTCGTCTCTGCTTCGTCCATCACTGTGTCCCAAAGCGCTTCGTCGATGACATCTTGAACCAGTGTTGCCACTGTGCCGCCGGCAGCGGATATGTTGGCTGCGGTGGTCTCCAGACCTGCTTTGTCGATGTCGGTTGCGAAGACGGCAGCGCCTTCTGCTGCCATAGCTTCTGCTGCTGCCCGTCCGATGCCGCTTCCAGCCCCCGTTATCACGGCCACGCGGCCATCCAGTATTCCCATGTATTCCTCCCTTGTGATTGCAGTAGCTGTAGCAGGTACGGAGCTTGACGGAAGGGTCGGTTTGGTGTTTTACCCGCCGCTTCAGAACGGGATGGTGCGGAACCGCCGTTGAAATCGTGGGCAAGATGAGCTTGCCCACCGGTCCGCGTCGCCAATGAGGTACTACAATGTCTCGTCGCCATAGCGCGAAGTACAAGATCGACCGTCGCGTCGGTGAAAACATCTGGGGCCGCCCGAAGTCCCCCGTCAACAAGCGCAACTACAAGCCCGGACAGCACGGCCAGAACCGCCGCAGCAAGACGTCCGATTTCGGCATGCAGCTGATGGCGAAGCAGAAGCTGAAAGGCTACTACGGCGATCTCACCGAGAAACAATTCGCGCGGATCTATGAAGAAGCGGCCCGGATCAAGGGTAACACAGCCGAGAACCTGATCGGCCTTCTGGAATCGCGCCTCGACGCTGTTGTTTACCGCGCCAAATTCGTTCCGACGATCTTTGCTGCACGCCAGTTCGTCAATCACGGCCACGTCATGGTCAACGGCCGCCGCTGCAACATCGGTTCAGTTCGCCTGAAGCCGGGCGATGTCGTCCAGATCCGTGAGAAATCCCGCAACATGGCGCTCGTGCTCGAAGCACTGGGCAGCCCGGAGCGTGATCTGCCGGACTACGTGGAAGTCGATCCGAAAGCGATGAGCGCGACTTTCACGCGCGTTCCGGAACTGGCTGATGTGCCATATCCGGTGAAGATGGAACCGGCCCAGGTGGTCGAATTCTACTCCTCGTAAGACAGCCAGTTTCTTGAACTACGTAAAAGGCCGCGCCAGACTGGTGCGGCCTTTTTCTTTGGAGATTCAATCCCATGAGCATTCCCAGCATTTCCGACGTCCGCGAACATCTTATTGCGGAACCGGGAAAGCCTTTCGATCTCTCGAAGCGCGACAGTGGCGACCGGAGCCTCTTCGAAGATAAGTCTCTCGCGAAGACCAGCCTCAAAAAGGATGCTGCCGTCATCAATGAATTGAAGGACATTCTTTACGCCGAAAGAAAACGTTCCATACTGGTGGTGCTCCAGGGCATGGATACGGCCGGGAAATCGGGCACGATCAAATCGGTCTTCGCTGATACCACGCCGCTCGGCATGGAAGTGAAGGCGTTTAAGGCTCCCAGCTCCAATGAACTCGCGCGCGACTATCTATGGCGGATCCACAACGCGATTCCGAAGAAAGGGCATGTCGGAATATTCGACCGCTCGCACTATGAAGATGTCCTGGTCGCAAAAGTGAGAGGCTTCGCGAGTCCGGAGGACGTGGAGCAGCGGTATGATCAAATCAATTCATTTGAAAAGCACCTGTCCGAGAACGGTGTGACCATCATCAAATGCATGCTCAACATTGGATACGCAGAGCAAGGCGTCCGGCTTCGTGAGCGCCTCGAAGAACAACACAAGTACTGGAAATTCAATCCAGCGGACCTGGACGACCGGGCGCTGTGGAAGGAATTCATGGCGGCATACGAAACCGCGGTGCAGCGGTGCTCCACGGAACATTCCCCATGGTACGTGATCCCGGCAGATAGCCGAACGCGCCGCAATGCCATGATCGCGCGGCTGGTGCGTGGTGCGCTGGAGGAGATGAACCTCAGCTGGCCTGAGTCAGATTACCGGCTCGAGGATTTTGATTTTTCCTAATGAAAGTCGGTGCTACCGCCACTAATGGAGTGGTTGGACGTGCGATCCGGTGGATCGCCCCAGATATCAATGCTGCCGCCGCTTGAGGTTTTTCCAGTCGCGCTTTCGGTGGCATAGGCAGTCGCCGAGCCTCCGCTGCTGGCTTTGGCGATTAGTCGATGACAATGGAGATCCTTGGCATCCGCGTTCCCGCCTGAGCTGACCCTTAGCACCAGCGCATTGCAGGTGCCGGAAAGCTCTGCAGATGCACCGCTCGATACACTGAGACTAAAACCTTCCGCATCGATTCCGGTTGCGTCGATCCAAGACCCCGAACTTGCTTCAACTGCGTTCAGTTCCGGAGATGTAACCCGAACGGTGACGCTGAGATTGTTTCCCCAACCGGATTTCATTTTCCGGGAAATATACAGCCGGCCGCCGTCCTGGCGGATCTTCATGTCTTCCGGACCGCCGCGCTGGAAATCAGCAATGACGCTATAGGTGTCTGCTGTTTCGTATTTGACTTCGACGCCCGCCGAGATATCGAGTTCGTCGAAGCCGAAGAAGTCATACGTTTTGGACGTGTCTGCCCATGCCGCACACGCTGATGCCGCGAAGACGGTGGAAACGATCAGGGACTTCATCATCTTTTTTTCCCCCAGGTCAGCTGCCGAACTCGATGTCACCACCGCTCGACAGGGAAACATCGCGGATTTCCGGTGAACCGGAGATGTAGATATCCCCGCCGCTGGAGGCGCGCGCTTCTACAGATTCAGAAGCGGAAACACTTATGTCGGCGCTGCTGGACGCCATGATTTTTGCACTCAGGCAGGTCAAACCGTTGGCATCAACATCGGCGCTGGAGGATGCTTCAACCTTGATGCTTGTGCACTGGCCGGAAAGCTCGACATCTGCACTGGAAGATGCCTCAACCAGAAATTCGGCGGCGTCGAGCGACTTCAATTCCAGGTCCCCACTTGAGGAAGCTTCAATCCGAACCTGTCCGGTCCCGACCATTATTGCTTTGATGTCTCCACTTGATGACGAATGAAGGTCGAGTGTCTCCGCACGGAAATCGGACGCGAAAATATCTCCGCTGGACGACGCATGGAGGCTGGCAATCCTAGCTGAACCTGCGAGTTCGAGATCTCCGCTGGAAGACGCGCGGGCGTCGAAATTGTCGCTGTCGACTCCGGTGGCGGTTAGTTTGGCTGAACGCTTCACCAGCACGCCGTCGAGATCCGGTCCGGACACGCGCACGACATAGTAGGGCACCCGCTTGCCATTGACCTTGATGACCTTGCGGTCATTCTTGGTATTGATCGACACGTTGTTGAACCAACCAGAACGGTTCCGGACACTGTTACGGGAAACGACCAGTGTGTCGCCTTCAAAGTCCAGGTAGATGTCGCTGAAGTCGTTTTCAGCTTGCTCCACAACAATCGACGGTGTCGCCGCTGCTTGATAGATCACATCGATCGGTCCCGCGGCTTCGATCTGGGAGAATGATTGTGCGCTGAAGGTTTTGGATTCAGCGAGTGCGGCCGGTGCAGTCAAAGCGAGCAGCGCGGCGAGGCATGTGGCTGTACGTTTCATGAGTGATCTCCTTGATAGAAGCACTATGAATTATCGAAATACGATATGTCAATCGTCGAATAACGATAATATTGGTTGGGTCTGTGCTTTATGCCGCTCAAGAACGCACCTGACGGCGCAAGACCATCGGTGGTTGCCCGTAGGCCCGGATGAAGGCAGTGCGCATCCGTTCAGCGTCCACAAATCCGGTATCTTTGGCAATCTGCTGCAGGGAACTGCTGGTTGTCTCTACATACTGCCTTGCCGACTCAAGCCGTAGTTTTTCGACGAAGCGAGCCGGTGTCGTGCCAGTCTCTGAACGGAAAACCCGAGCGAAATTTCTCGGGCTCATTCCAGCCTGTTCCGCGATTTGTTCAACCTTGAGATCACTGGATAAATGGGTCCGGATCCAGTCAATGAGCGCATCGAAGCGGCCGGATACCAGCTTCACATCCTGCATAACCGAGAACTGGGATTGCCCCCCATGCCTGCGGTGGTGAACCACCAGCTCGCGCGCGGAGCGGCGCGCAACTTCAGGTCCCAGATCATCTTCAACGAGCGCCAGGGCAAGATCGATCCCGGCGGTGATACCTGCAGAAGTCCAGAACTTGCCATCCTGGACGTAGATACGGTCAGCTTCGATGGTCACTGCGGGGAAGTGCCGTGCCATATCCGGGCAACGCCGCCAGTGCGTGGTAGCGCGCCGGCCGTTCAGAAGCCCTGCTGCGGCGAGCAGTATGGAGCCGGAACAGACAGATGTTGTTCGCCGAGTGCGACTGGACAGGTCCTTGATTGCATTCAGGAGTTCCTTGTCGCGCATCACCTCGCGAGTGCCTTCGCCGCCAGATACAATCAACGTGTCCAGAGTCAGGTCTGCCGGGAGTTTCTGGGAACACAGGCAAACACCACTGGAGGCCCGAACAGGGCCGCCGGTCATGGAGTAGACTGTCAGATTGTAAGGCGGAGGAGACATGCCGCGGATCGGCATTTCAAAGACAGAAATCGGTCCGGCGGCGTCCAGCAACTGAAAACCCTCGAAGATCAGCACTCCGATGTCACGGGTCTTGGTGGTGGCTGAAAACATGGGAACAATGTCCTTTCTGCCATAAAGGATTTAGTTCAGAAAAGAACGGTCAGCAAGGAGGCCACCATGACCCAGCCGTTCACCACCGTGTTTGCCGTCTATGATAACATGACTCATCTGGACTTTACTGGACCACACCAGGTCTTGTGCCGACTACCCGATGCGCAAACCGTGATCGCGAGCCGAGATGGTGGAGACGTGGTTGCCGAAGGCAATCTGGTCGTCGGGCGCACAGCGAAGCTGTCGGAGATCGAGCGCTGTGATCTTCTCTGCGTACCCGGCGGCGTCACGGCAACGCAGGTGGCTCTGGACGAAGACTTCGTCAGCGAGATCCGTCGCCTCGGAGCGCGCTCCACCTATGTCACGTCGGTTTGCACGGGCTCACTCATTCTGGGAGCAGCTGGCTTGCTTCAGGGTAAGCGGGCGGCCTGTCACTGGGCGTGGCGTGAACTGTTGACGGAGTTCGGTGCCACCATAGATACCGGCCGCGTGGTGCGGGACGGGAATACGTTCACGGGTGGGGGTGTTACGGCCGGGATCGATTTCGCCCTGACCATGGTCGCGAAGATCGCCGGAGAGGCCTACGCCAAGGCCCTGACACTCGGTTATGAATATGCCCCGGCGCCGCCATTTCCCGGCGGTCGGCCGGAACTGGCTGAGCCAGAAACAGTCGCAGCTTACAACCGGATGATGGCAAAGGTGATGGATCAGCGCAGGGCCGAAGCACGCGAAGCGGGTGAGCGGATGCGCGCTCAGGCAGGCGTCGCGTAGAGGTCGTAATCGTCGGCGCCGGTGATTTTCGCCGCCACGATGTCACCCGGCTTCAGTTGCGTTGCGTTTTCGAGGTAGACCACCGCGTCGACTTCCGGCGCATCGGCTTTGGTTCGGGCAATCATCATGCCGGGCTCTTCATCAGCGCCATCGACGATGACGTCCTGGACGGTACCGACCTGTGCTTCCGCGCGACCCGCCGAAACCTCGGCCTGAACCTGCATGAAGCGGTGCCAGCGCTCTTCCTTCACTTTATCCGGCACATGACCGGGCAGGGCGCGGCTGTCTGCGTGGGCGACGTTCTCGTACTGGAAGCAGCCGGCGCGATCGATCTTCGCTTCGCGAATGAAATCCAGCAGGATTTCGAAGTCTTCTTCGGTCTCACCCGGGAAGCCGACGATGAAGGTAGACCGGATCGCAAGATCCGGCACATCGCGGCGCCATTGCTGGATGCGTTCCAGCACCTTGTCCTGTTTTGCCGGGCGCTTCATCGCTTTCAGCACATTCGCGGATGCGTGTTGGAACGGAATGTCCAGATACGGCGTGATCAGCCCTTCCGCCATCATCGGGATGACGGCATCCACGTGTGGGTAAGGATAGACATAGTGCATCCGAGTCCACACGCCGAGGCTGCCCAGGCCCTTCGCGAGGTCCAGGAAGCGGGTTTCATATTCCGTGCCATGCCAGGTTTCTGGCTTGTAGCGGACATCGAGACCGTAGGCGGACGTATCCTGGCTGATGACGAGGAGCTCTTTGACGCCCGCTTTTACGAGCTGTTCGGCTTCGGTCAGCACGTGGTGGATCGGCCGGGAGACGAGATCGCCGCGAAGCTTGGGAATGATGCAGAAGCTGCAGCGGTTGTTGCAGCCTTCAGAGATCTTCAGATAAGCGTAGTGGCGCGGTGTGAGGCGCAGGCCCGCTTCCGGCACGAGGTCCAGATGCGGATTGTGCGGTGGCGTCAGGTGCGTGTGGACTGCCTCCATGACCGCTTCGTACTGATGCGGACCCGTGATCGCCAGCACTTTGGGATGCGCCTTTTCGATGACTTCCGGCTCTGCGCCCAGGCATCCGGTCACGATAACCTTGCCGTTCGCCTCGATGGCTTCGCCGATGGCATCAAGGCTTTCGTCCCGTGCGCTGTCGAGGAAGCCACACGTGTTCACCAGCACCAGGTCTGCGCCCGAATAGTCCGGAGCGATCTGATAGCCCTCGGCCCGCAGACGCGTGATGATCCGCTCAGAATCAACGAGCGCTTTGGGGCAGCCAAGCGAGACGATGCCGACTTTCGGCTGCGTCGGGCGGATCGGGGCGGGGCGGGTGGTCGTGTCCATGTCCGTTCTGCTATATTGAAAGTGTGGGACAGGAAAGCGGGAGGACGCATCGCATGGCTGACAAGCCGGACTTCAAGCGCCTCAGACTGATCCAGATCGTCGCCGTAATCGTCGGCGCCATCGTGCTCATTGGAGCGCTCTGGCTGATGGGCCAGTTCCGGAAACCGGAACTGGCCCCGATCGTCATGGCGTTTGCCTTTGCCAGTATCAGCTTCAGTGGGCTTTTCTATTTTGGAGCTTTGCTGCTGGAAGGTTCGCTGCAGAAATACATCCTGTCAGACGATACGGTCATCAAAGGCGGCAATGTCGATATGGTCACGACCACGGCAGAAAGCGGCGATCCCGAAATCGACAAATGGATCGGGACATATGCCTTTACGCGCAACTTGTTCGGATTGTCGCTGGTCCCGATCCTGATTCTGATCGGTCTTTACTTCTTTGCTTAGACAATCAGGCGTCTTCGAGCTCGATGCCTTTTTCCTTCAGGAAATCTCGCAGTTCGCCGCTTTCAAACATCTCTTTGACGATGTCGCAGCCGCCGACGAACTCGCCCTTCACATAGAGCTGAGGAATGGTCGGCCATTCGGAGTAGACCTTGATACCTTCGCGGACGGCCTGGTTCTCCAGAACGTTCGTCGCAACGTATTCCACGCCCAGATAATCCAGCACCTGCACCACGACGGATGAGAAACCGCACTGCGGGAAGGTCGGTGTGCCTTTCATGAAAAGGACGACATCGTTGCTTTCTACTGCCTGTTTGATGGCGTCGAGCGTGGCTTGGTCGGTCATGGTGTTATCTCCGGATTTCCCGTGATGTGTGGTGGATAAGGGGCGGCGTCAAGCGTGCCGCCCCATCCGGTTCGCGTAAAACCTAGTCCCAACCGCAGGACTGGCCCTCATTCTGCTCTTCCAGGTACTCGGTCAGGGGCTCGAAATACTCGACCATGGCGCTCGCATCCATTTCGCGGGTACCGGTGAATTTCTCCAGTGTTTCCGGCCACGGTCGGGACATGCCGGCCTCCAGCATCTCATTGAAGCGCTCACCAACTTCCTTGTTGCCGTAGATCGAGCAGCGGTGCAGTGGGCCTTCCCAGCCTGCCTGTTCACAGGCCGCCTTATGGAACTGGAACTGCATCACGAAGGACAGGAAATAGCGCAGGTAAGGCGTATTGCCCGGAATGTGATACTTGGCGCCGGGGTCGAAGGCGTCAGCCGGTCGCGGCTCTGGGGGCACAATGCCCTGGTTCTTCAGGCGCAGGTCCCACCAGGCCTTGTTGTAGTCTTCCGGCGCCGTCGTGCCATTCAGGACATCCCAGCGCCAGCTATCGACGGTCAGAGCGAAGGGCAGGAAGGCGATCTTGTCGAGCGCCGTCTGCATCAGCAGCGCCGTATCGGCGTCCGGGCCAGGTTTTTCATCTTCAGAGATCAGGCCGATCTGCTCCAGGTATTCTGGCGTGATCGACAAGGCGACGAAATCACCGATTGCCTCATGGAAGCCGTCATGGGCGCCATTTTTATAGAGATAAGGCTGGTCCTTGTAGGCGCGCTGGTAAAAATTGTGCCCGAGTTCGTGGTGGACCGTGAAGAAGTCCTCGGAGTTGATCTCCGTACACATCTTGATGCGGACATCTTCTTCATCGTCGAGGTCCCATGCCGATGCGTGGCAGACCACTTCCTTGCCTTCCGGCCGTGTGATCATCGAGCGCTCCCAGAATGTTTCCGGAAGCGGATCCAGGCCAAGCGACGTAAAGAAGCCTTCGCCTGTCTCGACCATCTTGACGGGTGTGTAACCGCGCTCGTTCAGGCGCGTGGTGAGGTCGTAGCTGACGGGCGTCGTGTCCGGCTTGACGATGTCATAGATGGACGACCATTGCTGGGCCCACATGTTGCCAAGCAAGTCAGCGCGGATCGGGCCGGTCTTCGGCTGAACGTCATCGCCATAGGTCGCATTCAGCTTCGTACGCGCGTAGCAGTGGAGATCCTTGTACAGCGGCTCAACCTGACCCCAGAGACGCTGAACTTCAGCTTCCATCTCTTCCGGCGGCATGTCGTAATTGGACAACCACATCTTATCCAATGTCGGATAGCCGAGTTCCTGCGCGCCTTCATTGGCAAGCGAGACCATCTTGGCGTAGTTAGCCTTCATCGGCGGCGACACGGTGCGCCAGCCCTCCCAGACAGCTTTCAGTTCTTCAGGATCGCGGGACGTCTCGATGATCGTGGATGCCTGGTCCAGATTGATCATCTCGCCTTTGTATTCAAACTTGCCTTTGCCATAGGTTGAGCTGAGGTCGGTCGTAATCGCCGAAAGTTCCTCTGCCGCACCTTCGCGGGAGGGGGCGGGGATCGTGATGCCGCTGCGCAGGATGCGGATCTTGCGGGCGACATCGTACGGCATGATGTCGACATTGTATTTCTTGGATTCATTGGCGAGCGAAACAGAAAGCTTGGTCATCTTCGCACCAGCTTCTGCGGCGGCCGCATCTGTCTCGTCGGTGATGTTTGTCGCGTTGGCCCAGTAGGCGAGGGCTGTGACCTTGCTTAGCGCAGCCAGTTCTGTCTCGGCGCGCGTCACAAAAGCGGTTGCTTCCGCGATTTCGGCTGCGGTTTCATCGATTTCGGGTGTTTCAACCAATGCGCCGTCGATTGCCGGCGTGGTGTCTGCGGCACAGGAAGCCAACGCGGCGCAAAGCGCTATGACACTGGCGGAAAGGGTGAATCTTTTCATGGATGGTCTCCTCCGGTTGAACGGGAGAAAACCGTGAACCCTCCGTAAGGTCAATCGGGTGGCTGCGCCTCAGGGCGCGCGTGTTTTGAGGGCCAATGCGTGCAGCTCTCCACCCATTTTGCCCTTGAGTGCCGCATAGACGAGCTGGTGCTGTTTCACGCGGGGGATGCCAGCAAATTGAGGACTGATGATCTCGGCTTGCCAATGGTCATTATCGCCAGCGAGGTCGGTCAGCACGATCTCCGCTTCGGGAAAAGCGTCCGTCAAATGCTCCATCAGAATTTCGCGTGACATACCCATGGGATTCTCCTCGATCTCCGGGCTCAATTGGGCTGCAAGGGCAGCCCCGTCAAGCTTGGCAGCGGACGCCTTGCACCTCAACCGGCGACCTCCTACCGTCTGGCACGACGAAGCGAGAGGTCCTCATGAAGAGACAGATCTGGACGGTGGCAGCAGGCTTGATGGCGTTTCTGATACTGGGCCTTTTCTGGTTCCTGAATACACCACAGCCGACCCATGACGTATCTGTACCACTTCCTGAGGGAGAGTATGTTGATGCAGGTGAATTGCTGCACCAGACCGAAGTTCTTTCGAACGACGCACTTGAAGGCCGCGCGATCGGTACGCCGGGCAACGAAGCGGCGCGTGGATTTCTGAGAAAGCGTTTTGAAACACTGCGCCTCACCAAAATCGGAGACTCTTACGAACACACGTTCACGGTTTTACCGGAGCCGGGTGCAGAAAATGCCCAGCCGGTTCAGGGAACAAATCTGATTGGCCTCATCGAGGGAAAGACGCCTGGTAAAGGGAAAATGTTGGCGATCACCGCGCATTTTGATCATCTCGGAGTCATTGATGGTGAAATATACAACGGCGCAGACGACAATGCCTCGGGCTCCGCTGCTCTGATCGCGGTGGCCGCATGGTTCACGGACCACCCGCCGGAACACGATATTCTTTTTGCGCTCGTTGATGGAGAAGAGCCCGGGGCGCTGGGCGCCCGCAACTTGATCCGGTCTGGAGAAATAGATCTGGACCGGATCGCGCTGAATATCAACTTCGACATGGTCAGCCGGTCCGACGTGAACGAACTTTATGTATCGGGGACATATCACAGTCCCGGCCTGGTTCCGCTCGTCGAAGGCCTTGCTGAAAAGACGCCTGTCAAGTTGCTCATGGGGCACGACCGGCCGGAGCAGGGCCCCGATGACTGGACAATGCTGTCAGACCAGGCAGCCTTCTTCGAAGCCGGTATCCCGTTTCTCTATTTCGGAGTCGAGGACTATGCCGACTATCATAAGCCTACAGATGACTTTGATCTGATCCCTGCGGAATTCTTTGTGCACTCTGCCGACACGCTGGTCATGGCGGCTATCGCCGCCGACAATGCACTCGACACGCTGGACTTCTCGCTGAAAAAGCCGTTCGCATCGCCAACGGCCGAGTGACATCAGGCACGTCTTAACCTGGCATTTTTATATGTGTGACGCCGAGTGGCGCAGCATTGTTCTGGCCTTAAAATGCAGCCGTATCTCACGAGACATATTGATGTTTTTCCGTTCCGTGAATGAGGACGGGAACCGTGCTTCTGCCGCAACATGTGCAGATTCCTGAAATCCAGCAGGAACTGCTTCTCCGGGCGCTCCGTTGGGCAGGCGTCTCCGCTGCTCTCTGGCGGGGGTCAAGAGCTAGAACAGTTTCTGGAAGGATTTAGGACCATGCTGAAGTATATTCTCGCCGCAACGGTTGCCACGGGTATCGCAGGGGCTGCGGCCGCACAGGACAATGTGCCTCTATGTGGAAGGCGGTTACCAGTATCTTGAAATCGAGCCGGATGGTGCAGACAGCGGGGTCGACACCAATGCAATCGGCTCACGTCTCGGTTACCAGTTCAACTCGATCTTCAGTATCGAAGGTGAGCTTGCTTCCGGTATCGACGATGGTGAATTCGACTACAATGTTGATGAAGACTCGTTCGATCTTGACGACAACAATGACGGCGACTTCAATGACCTGATCGCTGCTTTCGGCGATATTGGCCTGAACTATCTGGTCGGCCTGTATGGTAAGGCAGAAGTTCCGCTGACGGATCGTCTCGATGCCTATGCGCGGGCTGGCTACGCCTATATCGATCTGGATGCATCAATCCAGACGCCGGGTAGCGCAACCCTCACAACAATCGAAGATTCCGAGGAGGGCCCGGCGTTCGGTGCTGGCCTCAGCTATGACCTGACCGAAAATGTCTACCTGAAAGGCGACTACACTTACTACTCCTTCGAGGACACCGACACGAACGGTATCATGCTTGGAGTCGGCTACAAATTCTAAACTGGCCGTATCCAACTGTGCCCTTCTCGCAGTATTGCGGGGAGGGCGCACTCAATTAGTCCACTGAGTTCATATAAGTCGGCAGCCAACCTTCGTGTGCGTCACGAAGCGTCTTCAGGGGCACGGTGTACTCTGTGCCATCCTTGCCTGTTCCCGTTCGCAGTACGATACTGTCGCCGCCAAAATTTCCCAACACCGCCGGCAGGAAGCCGTGTGATTCCCACTCACGACACTGGTCTTCGGTTGCCGCAATCAGATACCGTCCCTGGTCCTCGCCGAAGAGACCCGGCTCCGAACGCGTCTCTTCCGGATCGCGGTCGGGCACGAGTGTCACGCCGCAGCCGGAGGCCAATGCCATTTCCGCAGCGGCGCAGGCGATGCCACCATCGCTGACGTCGTGCACAGCATTGACGAGGCCTCGCTCGATCAGGCTGCGGACAAATCCGCCAATCCGGACTTCTTCTGCAAGATTGACGGGAGGGGGCGCACCAGCATCTTCGCCCTTTAGTCCAAGCACAACACGGGCATAGAGCGAAGCGCCAAGTGCACCAGCAGTTTCGCCAATGACATACAGCATGTCTCCGGGCTGCGCACCCTTCAGTGTCGCGGTCTTGGCAAGGTCCTCGATTAGCCCCACACCACCGACAACGGGCGTTGGCGGAATTGCGACGCCGTCAGTCTCGTTATAGAGCGAGACATTGCCGGACACGACCGGAAAATCAAGTTCACGACAGGCTTCAGCCATGCCTTCAATGGCCTTCACGATATAGCCCATCGTGTTCGGCTTTTCGGGGTTCCCGAAATTCAGATTGTCAGTGATAGCGATGGGCGATGCACCGACGGCGGTCAGATTGCGGTAGGCTTCGGCCACCACAGCCTTGCCGCCTTCATACGGGTCAGCGGCCACATAGTGCGGATTGCAGTCCGAACAGATCGCGAGCGCCTTGTTGGTATTGTGTATACGGACGATAGCTGCATCACCGCCAGATTGTGAGCTGTCGATTGTGTCGCCCATCACATGCCGGTCATACTGTTCCCAAACCCAGCGCTTGGATGCCATGTCAGGTGAAGACATCAGCTTCAGAAGGGTTTCGCCATAGTCTGCAGGTTCCGGGTATTTTGTAATATCCAGCGGTGCGCGCTTCGGTGGCTCGTTCCAGGGGCGGTCATAGTTCGGCGCGTCGTCAGCCAGCGGCGCGACGGGGATATCGCATACCACCTGGCCAAACTGTTTCAGCACGAGATGGCCGCTGTCTGTCGTCTCGCCTATGACTTCGGCATCGAGGTCGTATTTGTTGAAGATCTGTTTGGCGACGTCGATCTTGTCGGGGTAGAGAACCATGAGCATGCGCTCCTGGCTTTCTGACAACATGATTTCATAGGCGGTCATGCCTTCTTCGCGCTGAGGCACCTTGTCGAGGTCCATGACCACGCCGATGCCTTCGCCATTCTCGCCGCCGCTGGCAGCCATCTCGACGGATGAAGAGGTGAGACCTGCTGCGCCCATGTCCTGAATGGCCTGAATGGCATCGGTCGCCATCAACTCAAGGCAGGCTTCGATCAACAGCTTTTCCGTGAACGGGTCGCCGACCTGAACTGTGGGACGCTTCTCTTCATCGCCTTCAGAGAATTCGGCCGACGCCATCGTTGCACCATGGATGCCGTCGCGGCCGGTCTTGGAGCCGACATAGAAAATCGGATTACCTGGCGTTGCGCCGCGCGCGTAGAAGATCTTGTCCTGATCGGCCAGACCGACCGCCATCGCATTGACGAGGATATTGCCGTTATATCCTTCGTCAAACTGGGTCTCGCCTGCCACGGTCGGGACGCCGACGCAGTTCCCGTATCCGCCGATGCCTGCCACGACGCCGGCCACCAGATTACGGGTCTTCGGATGATCCGGCGAACCAAAGCGCAGGGCGTTGACCAGCGCGATCGGACGAGCCCCCATGGTGAATACGTCGCGCAGGATCCCGCCGACCCCGGTCGCCGCGCCCTGATACGGTTCGATGTAAGAGGGGTGGTTGTGGCTCTCCATCTTGAAGATGGCGGCCTGCCCATCGCCGATATCGATCACGCCGGCGTTCTCGCCTGGTCCCTGGATAACACGGGCGTTCTTCGTGGGAAATTTGGACAGGTGCCGCCGGGATGACTTGTAGGAGCAGTGCTCTGACCACATCACCGAATAAATGCCGAGTTCGACGAGGTTGGGCTTGCGGTTCAGGCGAGTAATGAGCCGGTCCCATTCGTCTGCCTTGATGCCGTGTTCCAAGCCGGCAGCTTCGTCCTGCTCGGCGGTGAGATGGTCGAGGATCGCAGTTGTATCGGTCATGGCCGGGCTTTAGCGGCAAATTCCACGAGTCGCCAGCGTCTATTGCCATCAAAGCACCTGCATCCCTGACATAAGGCGCGGATACGAAAACGGGCCCGCCTCATGAAAGGCGGGCCCGTCCTGTTTTCAGCTCATTCCGTCTTGAAGACGGGCCGAGGCACTTACCAGTTGTAGCTGGCGCGTGCGTAAACGAAGCGGCCCGAGAAGCCGTAGGGGCTGCGGCTCGAATACGGGAAGATGCCGTTGAAGTTCAAGCCATCCGGCGTCATCGTCGGATATTCGTCGAGCAGGTTGTCTGCGCCGACGCCAACGCTGAACTTGTCGGTGACATTGAAGTTCACAGACGCATCGATGACCCAATCAGCATCCAGGGTGAAGTCGTTGTCCGGATTGTTCGACGGCACCAGGACTTCGCCAAAGCGCGTTGCGCGAAGGACGAAATCAGCCTGCTGGTAGGTGTAGTTGCCTGCGAGGATGAATTTCGTCTCAGGCGCACTCTCTTCCAGGGTCAGCGTGTTGGAACGGCTGAACAGCGTCAGGTTCGGAATGACCGTATTGTCCGGCACGTGCGTGACTTCCGTTTTCGAGTAGTTGAACGCTGCTGAAGCGTCCAGGGTGCCCAGGTTCCCGAAGTCGAACCCGTATTTGGTCACGATATCGACGCCCTTGGATTCGGTTTCGATACCGTTCTGGAAGAAGCGAACGCGCTGCACACCGGTCACGCCGGCTGCGGCGAGCACGGCATCAACATCATCACCGCCCAGGTTCTCCGTCAGGAAGATCTGGTCGTCGATGTTGATCTGATAGGCATCGATCGTGACGAACCAATCCGGAGTTGGTGTCAGAACCAGGCCCAGCGAGTAGCTGGTCGATTCTTCTGCATCCAGCTGGCCACCGCCAAGTGCGACCGCAGCAGCGGAAGTCGCCGGGAACGTACCGACTTCGAACGGCACACCATCAATGAAGTTGGTGGAGATGGCCGTAAAGTACTGCTGTTGCAGGCTCGGTGCGCGGAAGCCGGTCGAGATGGCACCACGGACAGCAACCTGATCGGTGAAGTCGTAACGGCCGGCAAGCTTGCCGGTCACAGCATCACCAAAGTCGGAGTAGTCTTCGTAGCGAACCGCTGCAGAGATGAGCGTCTGGTCGTTCGGCACCCATTCGACTTCAGCGTAGATGCTGGCGGCATCCCGGCTGACATCGACTTCCGATTCAGGCGTGAAGCCCGGGAAGACCTGGCTGCCTGCGGCGGCCGGGAGGGGGCCCTGAATGTAGGACGCTTCTTCACCCGCGGTGATTTCGAAGCTCTCATCGCGGTATTCGGCACCAAATGCCAGCGAGGTTTCGCCCGGCAAAAGGTTGTCGAAGGTTTTGACGATGTCGGCGTTCACAGTGACCTGGTCAAAGGCCAGGGCGCCGGCATTGAACGACGTTTGGCTGGTCGGTCCGATAGAAGCGTTGAGAGAATTGTTGACCGAGTAGTCCAACTCGTTGGAGCCATACACAGCGCTCACGTCATAGTCCCAGCCGCCTGCGACGCCGCGAACACCACCACCCAGAGAGTAGTCGGTCACATCACCGCCGATAACCGGCAGGAAGCCGCCCGGATAGATTTCCGGCACGTTCCGGGAATCATTTGCGCGACGGTAGAAGCCGGGGCTTTCACCCTCACGATCCTGAACGCCACCGAAAGCGTAGAGTTCGACACCGCTCTCCAGCGTGTAGCCGGAATTGAAGAAGAAGCTCACGTTCTCCGCACGGCCGTTGCCGTAGCGGTGGTTCAGGCGATCGAAATTACGCTCGACTTCGGCATAAGCCGGATCATCCGGGAATTGCTGGCGCGGGTCGAGACCGGCCCGGTTCGATGCCTGGCGAAGGGAATACTCGCCCGACACCGTCAGGAAGCCGTTGTCGCCGAGGCCAAAGCCGGTCCAGCCGCCGATCGTGGTTGTCTGACCGTCAATCTCACTGCGGTTCAGGCCTTCTGGATCGGTGACGTTGGCGCCGTAACGGACATTCAGGCCACCGCCATGATCGTCTTCACGGAGGATAACGTTGATAACGCCGGCGATTGCGTCGGAACCGTACTGTGCCGATGCGCCGTCTCGCAGGACCTGGACGTTGCCAATGGCGCTGGTCGGGATCGAGTTGAGGTCGACAGCTGCAGAGCCGCGGCCAACCGAACCATTGATGTTGACCAGGGAAGAGGAATGGCGGCGCTTGCCGTTCACAAGAACGAGCGTCTGGTCAGGGGAGAGACCGCGAAGCGTCGCCGGGCGGATGATGTCCGTGCCGTCATTGATGGCGGTTTGGTTGAAGTTGAAGCTCGGCACCGTCGTGCTGAGGATCTGGTTCAGTTCAACGCGGCCGGTTTCCGTAAGCTCTTCAACGGGGAACACGTCAACCGGAACGGCCGTTTCGAGGGCTGTCCGGTTGGCTGTGCGCGTGCCGGTCACAACGACTTGGCCCTGACGCAGCTCATTGGAACCTGCTTCATCGCTCTCCTGAGCTGAAGCGACCGAAAGTGTAGTTGCGACGGCGATGGAAGACGCCGTGACAAGCAATGACTTCAAAAGGGTCATTATTCTATGCTCCTGTCTGTTTTTTAACCTCACGAGGCCAGTTAATGCTGATTGGAGCGCCAAAACAGATGGAATTGGAAGATTCTTGCCTGAATAGCTTATATCATTGCAAAAGTGTGACGGATCCATCACACTTTAGCTGATCTAAAAACGTGCTTAGCAGCTGCAAAAACTATCTCTGGATGCCGGTTGGAGTCAGTAGATCTGCGGCTCCAGGCCGTTTTCCCGAGGGAGCGTGTCAGACGCTATCAACTTCCAGGATCAGCTTGATCTTGTCTTCTTCCGGCAGAAAGGATGCAGCAAAACTATTCTTCGCCAGTTGAACCAGTTGCTTGTCCGTCAGGTCGAGTGCTTCCTCGATGGCTTCATAGTTGCGGCCGATATAGCCGCCGAAATAGGCCGGATCATCAGAGTTGACGGTGACCAGCAGGCCGGCCTCCAGCTGCGCCTTCACCGGGCTGTCTTTGAGGTCATCGATCACGCAAAGGGCAAGATTCGAGAGAGGACAGTTGGTCAGCGGGGTTTGCGTATCATGCAGGATCTTGATCAAAGCCGGGTCTTCCATGGCGCGATTTCCATGGTCGATCCGATCCGCGCCGATGTCGAGTAATGCTTCGCGGACATAGGACGGCGGACCTTCTTCTCCTGCATGCAGGCACAGTTTGAAACCAAGTTCCCTGCATTTGGCGAACAGTCGTTCGAATTTCAGAGGCGGGTGGCCAACTTCCGAGCTGTCGAGGCCCACGCCGATGAACTTGTCGTGCCAGGGTTTTGACTCTTCCAGTAGCGCGAAGCCATCCTCTTCCGAGAGATGCCTCAGGAAGCTCATGATCAGTTCCGACGTGATTCCGAGTTCTTTTTTCCCACGCTCCAGCGCGGCCAGGATGCCCTCCGTCACCGTGCCGAACGCGACACCACGCTCTGTGTGGGCTTGGGGATCGTAGAACATCTCGACATGGCGCACATTGTCAGTTTTGGCGCGCTTGAGGTACGCCCAGGTCAGATCATGGAAGTCCTGCTCGGTGCGCAGCACATTCATGCCCTGATAATACAGGTCCAAAAATTCCTGAAGGTTGGCAAAATCGTAGGCGGCCTTTGCTTCTTCAAGTGTCTTGAACGGGATGTCGATCCTGTTCCTTTCGGCGAGTGCCATCATCATTTCCGGCTCGAAACTTCCCTCAATATGAAGGTGCAGTTCCGCCTTTGGCAGGCTTGCGATCAATTCAGCGTGTTTCGCCATTCAGAACCTCCAGAAGTGGGCCGAGATGTTTTTCATAGTTCCGCCAGCGTCCCGATGATCGCGTGTAGAGCGGCTCACGCACTTGCCACACGCTGGCTGTTTTCACTGGTGCTGCTGATTTATGGAATTCTAGGCAGGCCTGTTCAAAAGGCAGACCGATAAAGTCGAGCACTTTCTGCAAGATCTGTTCGGGATTCCTGACAAGCGCATCATAGGGGACATCGAGAATCTGGTCCGGTGCGGCCGTCTTCCAGTGCGACATGAGTTTCTCATACGCCCGATAGTGATAGCCGATGTTTTTCAGATCCGTCGCGTGGATCTGATGAGGGTCAAGGTGCGTGAAATACGTCGACAGACATACGTCTCTGGCGTCGCGAACGGTGTGGAGGATCTTCGCCTCCGGGAAGAGGCGAAGGATCATGCCGATATGAAAATAGTTATCTGGGCGTTTGTCGGTAACAATGCCGGTGACGCCGGGCAGGCGTGTATCAAGCCTCGCAATATATTCCTTCCGAGCCTTAGCTATCTCTGCGTTTGACGCGTCAGCGAGTTTTGCGGGGTAGGGTGAAAAATATTCCGCGCCGATCTGCGCGAGCAAGGGAAGCTCACCCATCGTCGAAACCTGGCTATGACCCGACAGGATCTGTTCCAGCAGCGTAGAGCCAGATCTGAATTGCCCAAGAATAAACACTGGCTGCACGGGCGAGTGGGGTAGGTCGATTTTTTCCGGTGTCGGCATCGCCATCAGAAAATCGATGATTGCGTCGTTCTTTCTGGAATCGAATGCCGGAAAATTCTGTGGTCGATCCGCTTCCGCGGCTTTGTTCGCCCTCTCATAAGCGGCAAATGCTGAATCGTACTCACCAATGACATCGAGCATCTTGCCGAGGGAGAACTCCAGGTTCGCCCGCGATGTCGCAGGGATGTTGTCACGTTTGAGGGCGTCCTGAACCTGCTTCAAAATGGGGGCAGCCGTCGATTCTGGTCGGCTCATATTCGCGATCCTTGCCAGTGGCTCGGCGTCCGTGGGCGCGATATCGAGGGCCCTTTGGTAGAGTTCCATCGCTTGTTCAGCATGACCGAGATCTTCGTGGGTATTCGCCAGATTGAAGATGGCAGGGACGTAGTCTTCTTTGAACGCCAAAGCTGTCTCGTACGCCTGGATTGCCGCTTCCGGATTTAGCAGATCATCAGCCTGAATGACGCCCTTGTTGAGCCAGACTTCTTCCGGGCCGGAGATATGCCTAGCGAGCGCTTGATCATAGGCTTTCAGGGCGGCTACTGGCTGCCCACTGCGACGCAGCAGCCAGGCCAGATTGTACCAGCTGTCCGGAAGGTCGGGCTCGATCGCCAGAACTTCCTGGTAAGCGGTGATGGCTTCGGGAATGCGCCCGGCATTGCGAAGCGAAGACGCTTCGGAAAGGCGGGCCGACAGCACGTTCTGATCAACAGAAGAAGTCATACCGCCTCATACCGGGGCGGAAAGAGACTGGCCAGCGCTTCAGGCCGCAGTCAGCAGGCTCTCAAACAGGGCAAGACCGTCTTCGCCACCTTCGTGGCCGCCGATAGCTCGTTCCGGATGCGGCATCAGGCCTAGCACGCGGCCGTTTGTGCTCAGAATGCCGGCAATATCCCGGGCGGACCCGTTCGGATTGCTGCCTTTGGCATAACGGAAAGCGACATGACCTTCACCTTCAATCCGGTCGAGGGTGGCGTCATCGGCGTAGTAGTTGCCGTCATGGTGCGCGATGGGAATAACCACATCATCGCGTCCCTGGTAGGCGCTGGTGAATGCCGTGTTGGCGGTTTCCACGGTCAGAGGCTGCGGCTTGCAGACGAAATGTAGCGACGCGTTGCGCATGAGGGCACCCGGCAGAAGACCCGTTTCGCAAAGGATCTGGAAGCCATTGCACACGCCCAGAACATATCCGCCGCGCTCGGCATGGGCCTTTAGCTGAGAGATGACAGGAGAATTGCCCGCAATTGCGCCGCAACGCAGGTAATCCCCGTAAGAGAAGCCACCGGGGACCATGACAAAATCCGTTCCGTCGGGGATCGTCCCGTCCTTGTGCCAGACCATGGCCGGTGCCTTGCCGGTCACCTTGAGGAGTGCGTCGTGAGCATCACGATCACAGTTCGAACCTGGAAAGACAATCACAGCGGTTTTCATGGCGCAGCCTTTAGCAAGGAGTCGGGGCGGAAGGGAACGGGGTAATTCCTCTCAGGAAGCAGAAATAAAAACGCCACCCGACTGTGGCAGGTGGCGCTTTCAGCATCATTCTGCTGCGTCTCAGCGCTTTTCGATCGGAACATAGTCCCGCTTCGCTGCGCCGGTATAGATCTGGCGCGGGCGGCCGATGCGCTGGGTCGGATCGTCGATCATTTCATTCAGCTGTGCGACCCAGCCAACGGTGCGGGCGAGAGAGAACAGCACAGTGAACATCTGCTTCGGGAAACCGATCGCGTCGAGAATGATGCCCGAATAGAAATCGACATTCGGATAGAGTTTCTTCTCGATGAAGTATTCGTCCTCAAGCGCGATCCGCTCCAGCTCCATCGCGACCTTCAGGATTGGCGTGTCCTTGAGGCCCAGGAGATCGAGCACTTCGTGGGCCGATTCCCGCATCACTTTGGCGCGCGGGTCGTAATTCTTGTAAACGCGGTGTCCGAAGCCCATCAGGCGGAAGGGGTCATTCTTGTCCTTGGCTTTCTCGATGAATTCCGGGATCCGCTCCACCGAACCAATTTCGTGCAGCATGTTGAGGCAAGCTTCGTTGGCGCCGCCGTGGCTTGGTCCCCAGAGACAGGCAACGCCGGCAGCGACCGCGGCAAACGGGTGTGCGCCGGAAGAGCCTGCCAAGCGAACTGTCGAGGTCGAAGCGTTTTGCTCGTGGTCCGCGTGAAGGATGAAGAAGCGGTCCATGGCTTTTGCGATGGCCGGGTCCACTTTGTAGTCTTCAGCCGAAACCGAGAAGCACATGTTCAGGAAGTTTTCAGCGTAGGAGTACTCGTTCCGCGGATCGACGAATTTCTGGCCGAGATTGTATTTCAGGATGCGGGCGCAAAGGGTAGGCATCTTTGCAAGAAGGCGGATCGAGTTGAGACGGCGCTCGGCAGGGTCCTCGCTATCCATGGCGCCCGGATAGAAGGAGGCAAGACCGCCCACGGTTGCCGTCAGCATGGCCATCGGGTGGCTGTCACGGCGGAAGCCCTCGAAGAACCGGTCCATCTGGGTGTGCAACAGGGTGTGCTGCTTGATGGTGTCGTTGAACACTTCCAGTTCCGACGTCGTAGGCAGCTCACCGTACAGGATCAGATGGCAGACTTCCGGGAAGGTGGATTGTTCGGCGAGTTGTCCGATCGGGTAGCCGCGGTGCAGGAGAACGCCTTCATCTCCATCGATGAAAGTGATTTGGCTTTCACAACTGGCCGTCGATGTGAAACCCGGATCGAACGTGAAATGGTTCGTTTCGGCATAAACGCGGCGGATATCGATTACGTCCGGACCGTGTGTTCCGGAAAGCACCGGAAGGTCATAGGAATTTCCGGCCACATCCAGTTTAGCAGTGCCGTTCGGTTTCGTTTTATTTTCCATCAGCCTTACCTTCAAACCCTTCTTGTTTCTCAGGCGCCCGGAGAACTTTCCGGCGCCAGTTGATCCTCAATTCGTCCAAGCGCTTCTTCGCGGCCGAGCCACTCCAGTACCGGCGCAATATCCGGTGCTGGTAGGCCGCCTGTGAGTGCAGCGCGTAGCGGTTGGCCTATCTGCCCCATAGATAGACCTTGTGCAGTGCAATAATTAGATATCGTCACCGAAATATGATCTGCCGTCCATTCCGGCAGTTGCTGCAGTACGTCGCGCAACCCGCGCAAACGGTCAAGCCCCTCCCCGGAGACAGCTTTGCGCGCTTTCTTGTTCAATTCCAAAGGCCTTTTGGCCAGCAGGAATGCAAAAGATTGCGCCAGTTCAGGCAGGGTCGTGCCTCGATCCTTCATGTGAGGAAGGGCTGCTCTCAGACGCGGTTCTGCGTCGTCGATAGTGCCCGCGGCTTCCCAGTATGGCCTTAGCAGCGTGAAAAGGCGGTCATTGTCAGCGAGCCTCAGGAAGTGCGAATTGACCTGGCCGAGTTTGTCCAGGTCTAGGCGGCCCGGTGCTCGGTTGATTCCTGAGATGTCGAAAGCAGCGATGGCCTCTTCATCGGTGAAGATTTCCTGGTCGCCGTGGCTCCATCCGATCCTCAGAAGATAGGCCCGCATCGCTTCCGGCAAGTAGCCCATCTCGCGATAGGCGAGTGTCGAGAGTGCGCCATGGCGCTTGGATAGTTTGGCGCCATCGGCACCATGAATCATCGGAACATGCGCCATCTTCGGAATATTCCAGCCCATCGACTCATAGATCGGGATCTGGCGGAAGGCGTTCCGCAAATGGTCATCGCCTCGGATAATATGGGTGATGCCCATGTCATGGTCATCGACGACGACCGCCAGCATATAGGTTGGGGTGCCGTCGGCGCGGAGCAGGATGAGGTCATCAAGTTCACCCGCCAGGATGCGGACGGTCCCTTGTACGCCATCTTCCAGAACACGCTCTCCGCCATCGGGAGCTCTCAGTCGTACGGTGAATGGGGCATCCTGGGCTGGCGGCGGGGCGCCATCACGCCACGGAGAGCGGTAAGGGGCCAACAGGGCATGTGCCTCGGCCAGTAGCGAAGCTTTTTCATCTTCAGAAAGCCCTTCAGCCTTGGCCGCCTGGCGCTTTTCTTCACCAAGCTCTCGCCGCGCCTGCAGCTCTTCCTGCGTCGTGTAGCAGCGGAATGCCGTGCCACGCCGTATCATCTCTTCAGCCACCTCAGCATGGCGTCCTGCGCGTTCGAACTGCATTATCGGGGGCTCATCCGGTGTCAGTCCGAGCCACTCCATGCCCTCAAGGATCGCTGCGGTTGCTTCTGGCGTAGAGCGTTCGCGGTCGGTGTCCTCGATACGGAGAAGAAACTTCCCGTTGTTGTGTTTCGCGAACAGGTAGTTGAAAAGTGCCGTACGGGCACCGCCAATATGGAGCATGCCGGTGGGAGAGGGGGCAAATCGCGTGACGATGTCCATGTCTCGTGAGGGCTCCGATTGATGCTACAAATGAGGCGTCCCGGCTGGCAGAAACACAAGGTTGCTCCTGAAGGCAAGGGGCTGGCGCAAGCTATTGCAGCACTGTGGGCCAGCCTTTGGTCGATAACGGAAATCGATACTCGCCCGCTGCTGCTCGGCTTTTCCCTTTGTGCGGGAGTAATTGTCTATTTCTCGCGGAAGACTGAGCCTCTGATCTGGCCCTGTGTCGTTGCCACAATCATCGCTGGCGCCTTTTGAATGACCTGCCGTCTGACATAGAGGATGTCTCTGCTGAGCCTTGCTGCATTGGTTCTGCTGGGGATATCCGGCGGGTTCACTGCTGGTGCAGTCCGGACCGCTATGGTCGCTGCACCTGTCATCAAGTCCGATGCAGATCCCGTCATGCTGGAAGGGTGGGTCACGAATTTGCGGTGGCCCGACGTGCTGCAATCGGGTGGTATCACCGTCAAGGCCGGTGGAGAGGGGCTCATATTTCAGAGAGCACCAAAATGCGGGAAGCGACCCTGGCGGGCGTGCCCCTAGTCGTAGCGGCGAACAAGCGCAACCAGGCGACCCTGTACGGCGACACGGTCCGGGCCAAAGATACGGGTCTCATAGGCTGGGTTGGCAGCCTCAAGCGCCACAGAGGCACCTTTCCGGCGCAAACGCTTCAGTGTGGCTTCCTCACCATCGATCAGTGCCACAACGATATCGCCGGTGCTCGCCGATTCCGTCCGGCGGCAGATCACGATGTCACCCTCCAGAATGCCGGCGTCGATCATCGAATCCCCCTGAACCTCCAGAGCAAAATGCTCCTCACTATCAGACAGGCCATCGGGCGCATTCACATGACCATTGTCCTGCTGGATGGCTGAGATCGGCAGACCCGCTGCAATCCGTCCGATCAACGGCACAGTACGGGGCGAAGCTTCTGCAGCTGGGCGACCTGCAGAGACAAGAGCAGGGCGGAAATCCTTCCGGCCGCGGGGTGTGGAACTCGCCACCGCAGACTCTGGCAGTTTCAGGACTTCCAGAGCGCGAGCCCGGTGCGCGAGACGGCGAATGAAGCCGCGCTCTTCGAGCGCGGTAATCAAACGGTGGATGCCGGATTTCGATGCCAGATCGAGCGCTTCTTTCATCTCGTCAAAGGATGGGGAGACACCCGTTTCCTTGATACGTTCATTGATGAAGAGCAGGAGCTCTTTTTGCTTGCTAGTCAACATGTTGAGCCGCCTTGGGTCCGAATCTTTGTTCACATGTGTTCTACATGTGTTCACCGTTCGGGTCAATCGCTCCCGGCGGCGCGGAGCGCTGCGACAGCGGACTGCCGGAGCGATCCACGCTTCATCAGGCTTTCACCAATCAGGAAGCGTCGTGCCCCGCACTTCCGCAGTCGAACGATATGTTCCGGTGTGGAAATGCCGCTTTCCGCCACCAGTTGCCGGTCCTGAGGTATGAGAGGCGCCAGCCGCTCAGTGGTCGACAGTTCGGTCACCATGCATTTCAGATCGCGATTGTTCACGCCAATCAGCTGCGACGGCAAGCGCAAACCACGTTCGAGCTCAGCTTCATTGTGCGTCTCCACAAGGACGTCCATTCCATAGTCGATCGCGCAACTTGTCAGTTCGGCTGCCTGTCCGTCGTCCAGGCTTGCCATGATGACCAACACGCAATCCGCCCCCCAGGCACGGGCTTCGGCAACCTGTATCGGATCGATCATGAAGTCCTTGCGTAGCATGGGAATGCTGACGGCCCTCCGGATCGCGGCAAAGTCCTGAAGGCTGCCGCCAAAGCTTGGGCCATCCGTCAGAACCGACAGGCATGCCGCGCCACCCGCTTCGTACTCCGTCGCGATTCCGACAGGATCGGCGCCAGGCAGGATTTCACCTGCGGAAGGGCTTTTGCGCTTCAGTTCGCAGATCAATGCATTCTGATCCGTGTCGGTAACGGCCGAAAGGGCTTTGGCGAACCCACGCGGTGAACCCGCGGACCGGGCTTTGTTATCCAGGTCGGAGAAACGGGTCTCGCGCTTCAGAGCCGCGACCTCATCGCGCTTGTACTCAATGATTTTGTCCAGCGCCGTTGTCATTCGAGCGGTTCGCCCCGAGAAAGCGCCACGAGCTTGCGAAGCGTCTGTTTTGCATTTCCTGAATCGATGGCCTCGGCCGCCATGCCAGCGCCTTCCTTCAGGTCTGCTGCCTTGCCATGAACATGCAGGCCCGCCGCGGCGTTCAGCAATACTGTCGCGCGGAAGGGAGTTTCATGTCCATCCAGCAGCTCGGTTATTGCCAGCGCGTTGCCGGCGACGTCTTCACTCTCCAGGGCCGAAAGGGGATGAGTGTCCAATCCGGCATCCGAGGGATGAATCTCGAAGTCTTTCAGTGATCCGTCTTCCGTCACCTCGCAGACTTTGCTCGGTCCGGCGATCGAGAGTTCGTCAATTCCGTCGAGCCCGTGTACCACCCAGGCTCGTTCAGTCCCGAGGCGGCCAAGAGTCTCAGCCATCGGGTGCACCCATTCCGGACCGAAAACGCCAAGTACCTGGTGACAGGCGCCTGCGGGATTGGTCAGCGGACCAAGCAGGTTGAAGATGGTGCGGATCCCGAGCTTGGCCCGAACAGGCGCAACATGGCGCATAGCGCTGTGATGACTGCGGGCAAACAGGAAGGCGACGCCTGCGCCGTCAAGGCAATTGAGGAATTCTTCCTCACTGATCTCCAGATTTACTCCAAGCGACTCCAGCACGTCCGCTGAGCCCGTCTTAGGTGGTACGGAGCGGTTTCCATGCTTGGCGACACGGCCACCCGCCGCAGCGATAACGATCGCGCTGGCGGTGGAGGTGTTGAGGCTTTTCCAGGGGAGACCGCCGGTACCGCAGGTGTCGAGCAGGGGCCCGTCCGTCGCAACCTTGCGTGCGTGCTGTCGCATGATGGTGGCGCCGGCTGTCAGTTCATCAGCGGTTTCACCGCGCACCGCCAGACCCATCAGGAATGCGCCGATTTCTTCAGGCGCTGCATCTCCTGACAGGAGCGTATCGAACGCGCCTTTCAGCATGTCGTCTTCGAGCGGTTCGCGACGCGCGAGCGCTTTGAGCGCAATAGAGAGAGAAGTGTCAGTCATGGGCCGCAACCGATAGCGGTCTTGGTCCCGTCGCTCAATAGCTGACCCAGGCATGGCTCAGAGTTTGTCGAGCCAGTTCTTTAGGAGCGCGTGACCGTGCTCTGTCAGGATGCTCTCCGGGTGGAATTGCACCCCATAGACCGGACGGGTCTTGTGATGCAGAGCCATGATTTCGCCATCGTCAGTGTAGGCATCCGCGACCAGATCCTCTGGAAGGTCTTCCGGACGGACGGCTAGGGAGTGGTAGCGAACCACGCGGAACGTTTCTGGCAGCCCTTCAAAAAGGTCACCGCCGCTCTGGTGAATGTCCGATAACTTGCCGTGCCGGATTTCCCGGGCGGTGATCACTTTCCCGCCAAAAGCCTGCCCGATGGACTGATGCCCAAGGCAGACGCCGAGAATGGGCAGATCGTCCGGCGCTTGCCGGATAAAGTCGACGCAGATCCCGGCTTCATTTGGTGTGCACGGACCAGGGGAGAGGAGTACGCCATCGGCTCCACTCGCCAGCGCGTCTTCGACTGTCATTTCATCGTTGCGGACAACCGTCGTGTCTGCGCCCAGCTCTTCCAGATAGTGGACGAGGTTCCAGGTGAAGCTGTCATAGTTGTCTATGACGAGGATTTTCTTCCGGCTCATTGGTCGAACTCGTAAGCTGCAGCCAGTTCGGCGGCGCGTTTTAAGGCTCCGGCCTTGTGCTGGGTCTCGTCATATTCGTACTGCGGAACGGAATCGAGCACGACGCCGCCTCCCGCCTGAATATGAAGCTTGCCATCTTTCAGGACAGCAGTCCGCAGAGCGATGCAGGTATCCAGATCACCGTTCCAGCCGAAATAACCCACCGCGCCGCCATAAATCTCGCGGGCGTTTGTTTCCATTTCGTCGATGATCTGCATGGCGCGGATCTTTGGTGCCCCGGAGACCGTCCCGGCAGGGAAGCCTGCAAACAGCGCATCGACCGCGTCTAAGCCTTCCCGTAGGTCGCCTTCGACATGGCTAACGATGTGCATCACGTGACTGTAGCGCTCGACGATGAACTGTTCCGTCACCTGAACACTTCCGTATGCAGCGACACGGCCGACATCGTTGCGGCCGAGATCTAGCAGCATGAGGTGTTCGGCAATTTCCTTAGGATCATTCAGCAGGCTTTCAGCCCGTTTCGCGTCTTCCAGCGGATCGCCGGAACGCGGACGAGTTCCGGCGATTGGCCGGATGGCGACGCGTCCGTTCCGGACACGAACAAGAATTTCAGGGCTGGAGCCGACAAGGCGGACGTCGCCGAGGTTCATGTGAAACATGAATGCCGAGGGGTTTAGCCTCCGGAGGGCACGATAGAAGCTGATCGACTTCTTGTTGAACGGTGTCGAGAAGCGCTGGCTGGGGACTACCTGGAAGATATCGCCTGCCTTGATGTACTCCCGGCATTGGTCGACGATCTCGAAATAGCGCTCCTTGCTTGTGTTAGAAGTCAGTTCGACCGGCTCTGCCGATTGGTCCGCTGGGGGCAGGACGGGCAGCGACTGGAGCTGCTGTTCTATTTCGTCGAGCTGCCGATTGATTTCATCCTCATTGCCATTTTCGATCCGTCCAATCAGCAGCAATTCCTGATAGATGTGATCAAACACAATGACGACTTTCGGAATAACCAATAGCGCCTCAGGCACATTGAGCGCTGCAGGTTTGGTTATTGTGACCGGTTCGACATGCTGGATCATGTCGTAACCGACATATCCAAATGCGCCAGAAGCCATGGGCGGCAGGTCTTCTTCAGTTTCAGCCCGGGCAGAGGTCACAAACGCACGCAAAGCCTCCACGGGCGTACCCTCAAAACGCTTCGCGTCGGAGAAGTCCGCCTGAGTAGCGGTCTCAGCCACGCCATCCAGAATCCGAAACCAGATCTGCGGTGCACCGCCGATGAAAGAATAACGGCCAAGCCGCTCCCCGCCGGCGATGGACTCGAACAGGAAACTGCCAGGTGTGTCGACACCCAGTTTCAACATGGCACCTACTGGCGTTTCGACATCCCCGATCCGCCGGCGAACGATCAGTTTGGCCTGGCTCATTGGTCTGTCGAGATCGACGCCTTGTAGGCGTTGTAAGCTGCGTTGTTGACCCGGAGCTTCACGGCACCCGCCATTTCAGCTTCCATTGCTTCTGCCAGGTCTGAATCGAGTGTGGAGATCAGGACGCTTGAAGCGTTCGGAGCTGCGGCGCTCAGGTCCGCTGCAGACGGATCATTTACAGACTTGAGCTGAACGATCATGTACTTGTCGCCTGCGCGATTGGGATAGGTGAAGACTTCACCGGGCTTTCCGGAAAAGATGCCACCAATCGCTGAATTCGGCAGTCCGCTGTCTTCAGCGTTCATCCGGGTCACCGAAGCAGGGGGTGTCTCGATCTCGGCATTCACAGTGCGCGCTTCGGCTTCGAGCGTTGAGGTTCCGCTTTCGATCTTGTCCTTGATGGCCTGGACCGCCTTTTGGGCCGCTTCGCCCTCATTGCGCATGACGAGAGCTTGACGCACATCGTCCTTCACCTCTTCAAAGTCCGGTGTGGAAGGCGGAACAATCTTGCGGGTGGAGATGACATAAGTCGCATCATTTTTTGTGAACTGGCTCGACGTGTCGTTCACATTCATGGTGAAGGCTTGCTGGAAAGCATCGCCCGCATCAAGCAAGCCGATCATTGGCAAGCCATCTTCAGTATATCCGTTTTTGTCGACCGGCTCGAATGATATCACCGGAACTCCGAGTTCGTCCGCGATCTGGTTCAGATCGAATCCCGCATTGATAGAGCGATCGAGGGCTTCAAGTTTATCATACAGAAGCAGCGTCGCCCGTTCGCGTGCCAGGCCTGTACGGATTTCTTCAGCTACGGATTCAATCGGAAAAACAGCGCCCGGCTGGATCGACACGAGACGCGCAATCAGCCACCGGCCATCGCCCATATCCTTCGGTCCGAAAAGCGCGCCACTTTGCTTGCCCGGGCCGAACATTGCGTCGCGAAGCAGCTGGTCTTCCACTTCTTCGGCCAAGGAGGTTTTGGACTCGCGGGATACAACCCCCTGAAGGGTAGAGGGATCGGCGCCACCGGCAAGGGCGCCGAAAGCGTTTCGGGCGGCATCCCGGGAGTCGAACATCATCTCGACATATGTTCGCTGCTCAGGTTCGGAAAAGCGTTCCGACTTGCCAGCTTCATAGATGGTTGCGACTTCCTGCTCGGTGACTTCGACCTGGCTCAGGAAATCGTCAGCAGACACCTTTGCCAGATCAATCCCGCGCCGCTCCGGCTGTTTCAGCGCGTCGAGATTTTCATTGTAGAAGGCAAGAACTTCTTCTTCTGTGGGTGCTTCCGGTTTCGGCACATCGGCCGCATCGAGGATGAACCAGGCCACATCCCTGGATTCAGCTAGGTAACGCGACTGGACGGCCTTCATCACGTCTGGTGCCATCAGACCTGCGATTGTCGCTGTCTGGAGAGTCTGAAGGGTCAGATCGCTCTTTACCTGGGCCTCATACTCCTCCTGCGAGAACCGGTTTTGCGCCAGAACGCGCTGGTATGTCGCAAGATCCAGTTCGCCCGTCAGCGGGTTCTTGAAGGCATCCTGCTTCCGGAGTTCCGCCACCACGGCATCTGCAGAGGGCGCGACGCCGATTTTGGACGCAAAGCCAAGAATGGTCGTCTGGGACTGTTCGAGCTGGAAAACCTGATCCACCATACCGCGCTCGAGCGCTTCATCCTTGGTGATCGGGTCGTCGTTCTGCAGGTTCACGTTCCGCAGCATAACTTCGATACGCCGGTCAAAGTCCTCGACAGTAACGGAAGACTTTCCGGCAGCCATAAGGTCGGAGCCGAGGCCGTTGCGGACCTGGTTGAAAATCTGGTCGACGCCCCAGAACGCCATGCCTGCAATGATGATCATGGCAATGAACTTGCCAAGAATCGATTGGGTCAGGCGTTTCATCAGCGCGAGCATGAGGCTGGTACTTTCAACTATTTGCAGGATGGCTCAGTGCTTGCTAGGCGACCCGGCAAAGTCAATCAAGATAGGTAACGCTGATGGCACGGACACTTATTGCCGGGAACTGGAAGATGAACGGGCTTCGCGCCTCGTTGGTGGAAATCGTCGCGATTGCGGGTGGCGTGACCCCGGCAAAGGAAAATATCGAGGCGCTGATCTGCGTTCCGGCAACGCTTCTCATGCAGGCTGCCGAACAGACTCGGGACTCGGCACTCAAGATTGGCGGAGAAACCTGCCACACCAATGAGAGCGGAGCTCATACCGGTGATGTTTCCGCTGAAATGCTCGCCGACGCTGGTGCGTCCTATGTGATTGTTGGGCATTCAGAGCGCCGCGCAGACCATGGTGAAACGAGTGAAGCTGTGGCTTCACAAGCTGCAGCAGCGCTTCGCGCGGGCATCACCCCCATCATTTGTGTCGGCGAGACAGCCGCAGAACGGGACAGCGGGAAAGCGATTGAGGTCGTCACGGGCATGCTGCGCGCATCGATTCCTGAGGGCGCTGCCGCAGCCAGCCTGGTCATCGCCTACGAGCCTGTCTGGGCAATCGGTACCGGCAATGTCGCCACTGTCGAGGCGGTCGACGAAATGCACAATGCCCTGCGGGCCTGTCTCGCAGATGTGTTCGGTTCTGAGGCGGACCTCATCCCGATCCTTTACGGCGGCAGCATGAAACCGGACAATGCTGGCGATTTGCTGGCGGTGGAAAACGTCAATGGCGGCCTGATTGGCGGTGCAAGCTTGAAGGCGACCGACTTTCTCGCCATTTACGCAAAAGCCTGATTTACCATTCTGACTGAAGGCAGCACTTGGCCTGCGCGCGCATTGCCTATATGCGGGCGCCTTGGACGAAACGTATCGGATTTGTCATGCAGAACGTTATCCTGGTGATCCACATCCTCGCTTGCCTGGTCATGATCGGGCTGGTGTTGGTTCAGAAGTCGGAAGGCGGCGGTCTTGGGATCGGCGGCGGTGGTGGCGGTGGTGCAAACTCGCTGCTGTCTGGCCGCGGAGCCGCGGGCGCTGTCGTGCGTTCGACCATCATTTTTGGTGCGATCTTTTTCATCACCAGTCTCGCGCTGACCACTCTGGCCAACCGTGAAACCGATACACGGTCGGACATTGAGCGCGTGCTGGCGCCAGAGGACACTTCACCTGCGCCGAGCACACCCACCGATCTTTTCGATCCGTCGGCTCCGCTGCTTTCCGGGCAGTCCGGCCTTTCGGACGAGAGTGTCACGACACCGGATGCTGCAATGGAACCAGCAGAAGGAACGGGCGAGGCCGCAGCTGAACCGGAAACGCCTGCGCCTGCGCCTGAAAGTGGTAATCCCCAATAAATCGCCTGCGCCTCTGTTTTTGGCGCGCCAGCTAAAACCGAATCACGGCATCAGGGTGTTCCCATGATCCGCTATATTTTCATTACAGGCGGCGTGGTGTCCTCCCTTGGAAAGGGTATCGCTTCCGCCGCCCTCGGCGCATTGCTGCAGTCACGCGGCTATGGCGTCCGTTTGCGCAAACTTGATCCATACCTGAACGTCGATCCGGGCACGATGAGCCCCCGCCAGCATGGCGAGGTTTTTGTGACCGATGATGGGGCGGAGACCGACCTTGATCTCGGCCATTATGAGCGCTTCACTGGCGTCTCGGCGCGCCAGTCGGACAACATCACAACCGGGCGGATCTACAAGCACATCATCGAGAAAGAACGGCGTGGCGACTATCTCGGCGCGACGATCCAGGTCATTCCGCACGTAACCAATGAAATTAAAGACTTCGTCCTCTCCGATCCGGGGGAGGGCGTGGACTTCGTGTTGTGCGAAATCGGTGGCACGGTAGGTGACATCGAAGGCCTGCCATTCTTCGAGGCCATTCGGCAGCTGGGCCAGGAATTGGGGCCAGACCGTGCCTGCTTCATCCATCTGACCTTGCTGCCCTACATTCCAGCGGCCGGCGAGATGAAGACAAAACCGACCCAGCACTCGGTGAAGGAACTCCGATCCATCGGTATCCAGCCGCAGGTCTTGCTGTGCCGCTGCGACCGGCCCATCCCGGAAAATGAAAAAGGCAAAATCGCCAGCTTCTGTAACGTCCGACCGTCCAGCGTGATCGAGGCCCGTGATGTACGGCATATCTACGACGTGCCGGAAGCTTATCACGAGCAGGGGCTGGACAAAGAAGTGCTCGCGCACTTCCGTATCGACAATGCGCCAGAACCTGACCTGTCTGGCTGGCAGAAAATCGCCACGACGATCCACAACCCGGACGGTGAAGTCTGCATTGGACTTGTTGGCAAATACACCGATGTACCGGACGCCTACAAATCCGTTGCCGAGGCGCTCAGTCATGGTGGTCTGGCCAACAATGTCAAAGTGTCGGTGAAGCTCATCAATTCCGAGGAATTCGATGACGAGCATCGCCCGCTCGACATTCTCGAAGGCGTTCATGGCATCATCCTGCCGGGCGGCTTCGGCGAACGTGGCGCCCACGGTAAGATGCGGGCGGCCCGTTTTGCGCGCGAGCGCAAAGTACCGTGCTTCGGCATCTGCTACGGCATGCAGATGTCGGTGATCGAAGCCGCGCGCCACATGGCCGGTATCGAAGACGCCAACACGACCGAGAACAATCCCTCGACACCGAACCCGCTTGTCGGCCTGATGGAAGAGTGGACACAGGGCAACGAGAAGCAGGTCCGCACCGCAGATAGCGACAAGGGAGGCACGATGCGCCTCGGGGCTTACCCGGCCCGCCTGAAGGAAGGCAGCAAGGTCGCGGAAATCTACGGCACCCTCGACATCTCGGAACGTCACCGCCACCGGTATGAGGTCAACGCGGCCTATATCGAGGCGCTCGAAAAGGCCGGCGGACTATTCTCCGGCATGTCGCCCGACGGCACTTTGCCTGAAATCTTCGAGATCCCGGCGCACCCATGGTTCATCGGTGTTCAGTACCACCCGGAGCTGAAATCCCGTCCGTTCCAGCCGCATCCGCTGTTTGCCAGCTTTATCGATGCGGCGGTGAAGCAGAGCCGTCTGGTCTAAGCTGGAATTTCCTTTCCAGCCCAGTCGAAACATTTTCCGGTGTCGGCGGGCGTCAAACCGTAGATCACTCGAAGCAGGTGGGAAACCGCGTTTGGTGGCGTGAACAGTTGCCCGTCCGGCAGGTTTCCTTGGAATGGTTTGGACAGGCGGGTATCCACGGTCCCGGGGTGCAGGCCCGCAACAATGAAATCTGAATTCAGGCGAGCCTGTTCGATCGCATAATTGCGAAGGAGCATGTTCAGAGCCGCCTTGGATGCACGATAGGCATGCCAGCCGCCGAGACGATTATCTCCAATAGATCCAACACGCGCAGACAACGCTGTAAACACAGCCCGTCCGCTCCTTGGCATCAGAGGCAAAAAATACCGAGCGACCAGCGCAGGCCCAAATGTATTTACACGGAATACACGTTCAAAAGCCTGCAGGGACTGCTGTCGATAGGATTTTTCGGGCTGAAGTGCATTGCCATCCGAGAGAATGCCAGTCGCGATAATAACCAGACGGATATCATCTTCGTATTTCAACGTGTCTGACAGGCGGGCCAAGTCAGATTCTACGGTGATATCCACGGCGTGAGGCGTGACCTTGCCGGTCGCAGCTGGGCCACTGCGGGATATCGCATGAACCCGACGGATTTCCGGCCGCTCGGATAACCGGGCAACAAGCTCAGCGCCGAGACCGCCAGAGGCGCCGAATACTATCGCTTGCATGAGTTGGCGGTCCCAGAATTGTTCAAGCTTTTGAGAGCTGGAACTGGCCGACATTGATGCGCCCATCCGAGAACCCTGCCTCGCAATAGGCGAGGTAGAAGTTCCACATGCGGCGGAAAGGTTCATCAAAGCCGAGTTTAGCGATCTGGTCCCAGGCGTCATTGAAGGCGCGCGACCATTCACGGCAGGTGCGGGCATAGTCCTGACCGAAATAGGTCACACCGTCATGACGCAAACCGGCCAGCTGGAACTGTTCCTTCAGGGCTTTCTCGCTCGGCAGCATGCCGCCCGGAAAGATGTGACGCTGAATGAAGTCGACGCGTTTGCGGTATTTCGGGAACAGGTCATCATCGATCGTGATGATCTGAAGCGCCGCCTTGCCGCTGTCTTTCAGGGTTTCAAAGATCTTGGCGAAGTAGCTTGGCCAGTAAGACTCGCCGACGGCTTCGAACATTTCGATGGAGGCGACGCCGTCATACTTGCCGGTGTGGTCTCGATAGTCTTCCAGACGGATCTCTACGCGCTCACTCAGGCCTTCGCGCTGCATCCGCTCCATCGCATAGTCGCGTTGAGAGGGGGAGATAGTGAGGCAGGTCACTTTCGATCCGCGTTGTTTTGCGGCGAATTCCGCGAAGCCGCCCCAGCCGCATCCGATTTCGAGGATTTCGCTGGATGGGCCTGCGCCGATCCGGTCACAGATGTTCCGGTACTTCGCCTGCTGGCCCTGTTCCATCGTCATGTTCGGACTTTCGAACACGGACGACGAATATGTCATGGAGGGATCGAGCCAAAGGGAATAAAAATCATTACCAAGGTCGTAGTGGGCCTTGATGTTCTTCTTCGCGCCCTCTCGCGTGTTCCGGCTGGAAAAGACGTGGCGGACCATGTTGACCCAGCGCACAACCGCGCCGCCGACCGCAAGTCTTCCAGTGGCCTCAAAATTCGCCGAGAAGAAACGCAGGACTTCTGTAAGGTCGGGTGTCGACCATTCGCCATCCATGTAGGCTTCCGCGAAGCCGACATCGCCGCCCGCCATGGCGCGTTTGACAAAATTGTAGTCGTGTACGGATATTATTGCATGTGGGCCCGGATGACTATTCCGGAATACGAGCTGCCGGTCATCGGGTAATCTGAATTCCAGCGTTCCATGCTGTGTGTTCAGGAGAGCAAGACAGGCAATCCTGAAACTGGCCGGAACGTTTTTAAGGGTCCGGATCGTGTTGGGCGAAGCTGTTATCGTCCCGGTCATTTCATCTCCCTCTGGCAGTAGGGAACTCGCCCCACTTTGCCAGAATGGTCCATCGAATCCAACTATTTCCGGAAATTCCTGTTTCATTGACATCCAGTATCAGGCGTTTGAGCGTTGAGATTTAAGGGTTTCATAGGCGTTAAGGGCCCGCTCGCGAGCGGGTTTATGTTGGACAAGCGGGTTCGGATAATCCGCGCCAAGCTTAATTCCGGCCTGCGACAGCGTATGTTCATCAGCCGTCCAAGGCGAGTGGAGATATTTGTCTGGCAGCGCAGCAATCTCCGGGCACCAGCACCGGACGTAAGCGCCATCTGTATCGAATTTCTCGCCCTGCGTGATCGGATTGAACACACGGAAATAGGGCGCCGCGTCTGCACCGGACCCTGCCGTCCACTGCCAGCTCGCCGGGTTGGATGCAGGGTCAGCGTCTACCAGAGTATCCCAAAACCATTCTTCGCCATCTCGCCAGTGCAGCAACAGATGTTTGGTCAGGAAAGAGGCAACGATCATCCGGACACGGTTGTGCATCCAGCCGGTTTTCCACAATTGCCGCATGCCGGCGTCAACGATCGGGTATCCCGTTTGCCCGGTCTGCCATGCTTTTAATGCGTCCTTGTCGGTCCGCCATGGCATGTAATCGAAATCTGAGTTGTAATTCGCTTCAGCCAGATCAGGTTCGTGATAGAGCAGGACATAGGAAAATTCCCGCCACGCTATTTCCGACAGGAATTTCCAGCCACCGTCTTCGCCGATGTGTCCTGCTTCCATCGCGGATGTCACTGTGCGCCATATCTGTGCCGGGCCAATCTCTCCGAACCGAAGATGAGGCGACAGGCCCGAGGTTCCGTCGTCCTTGCCCGGAAGATTCCGTTCTTCAGGATAAGTATCGATCGGGGCATCCAGGAATGCTTTGAGGCGCTTTGAAGCCCCGGCTTCCCCCGGCGACCACATGGCATCAAAGCCGGTCGACCAGTCTGGTTTTTCGGGATGCAGGCCCAACTCATCAATTGCCAGCGAATACACCTTTGGACCTGACAAGTCCTTCGGTCTGGGCAGGGCCTCGGGCGCTTCATAACAGGCACGCAGCGCTTTCCAGTATGGCGTGAATACCTTGTAGAAGCCACCCGATCCCGTTTTCAGGACCCAGGGTTCCACAAGCAGGCGGGCATTGAAGCTTTTGGCATCAATGCCCTGATCCTTCAGGTGCGCTTTGACTTCCGCATCCGTCTCACGTTCGGCGGCGCCATAGCGGCGACTCCAGTACACCGTGTCGGCTCCGGTCTCGTTGATCACCTTGTCCAGGCAGGCGCTGCCATCGCCTGCCCGGACTGTCAGCTGTCCACCCAGCTGTTCGATATCGCGCGAGAGTGCTTTGAGGGACTTGTCGAGCCACCAACGCGAAGCGCCGCCGAGACTGCGTTCGCCGTTCTTCCCATCCATGTGGATGAACAGGCAGATGATCGGCCGGCCTTGTTTGGCTGCTGCGTGCACTGCCGGGTTATCGGAAAGCCGAAGATCCTCCCGAAACCAGACAATAATGGGGGCAGATGAAGCAGGCAGGTCGATCTTCCTGAAGCGTTGACGTTCGAGAAAGATACGTACCGCAAGTTCGTTTGGATCCATCCATCATGCGGCTTCGCCTTTTACGAGACTATGTCAGCGGCTATATCCTCAGAAAAACCGGAGTAGAGCATGTCCGATTCCCTTTTGGCCGGAACGGTAAGCGGCTGATGGCGCGCGCTTCCCTGATAGACCTGATCGCGAAGGCGGCCGGGCGGAAAATCGTTTGCGTCGGCGACGTGATGCTCGATCGCTTTGTTTATGGCGACGTCTCCCGCATCTCGCCCGAGGCCCCGGTGCCAATCATGCGCCGGACGCGGGAAGCCTCCATGCCGGGCGGTGCCGGGAATGTCGCTCGAAACCTTGCCTCGCTCGGGCTGCATACGGCTCTTATTGGCGTTGTGGGCGACGATCCCGAGGGGCGGGAATTGGCCGCTCTTCTGGGCAAGTTACAGAATGTCGAAGCCGACCTGATCGCAATGCGCGGCCGCCCCACGACGCTCAAGACGCGCTTTGTAGCTGGTTCTCAGCAATTGTTGCGAGTGGACGCGGAAGAGGTCGCCGGCATAAGCCAAGACACAGAGAACCAGCTCGTTTCAGCGATCCATCAAGTGTCCTCGGATGCTGCCCTCATCATCCTGTCGGACTATGCCAAGGGGGCGATGACGGATGGCGTCATCAAGGCGGCACTCGATGCCGGAGAAGCGTTCGGCATTCCCGTGATTGCCGATCCGAAAGGGCGAGACTTCCGCCGCTATGGCGCGGTCGATCTGATCAAGCCGAACGGCCACGAACTCGCCCACGCGTTCGGCATGCCGACGGAGACTGATCAGGATGCAGCAGCCGCCCTCGCAGCGGCGAGCAAAACCCTGCCAGCAAAGGCCGTTGTCGTGACCCGTGCGGCCAAAGGCATGTCGTTCATTACGAAAGATGGCGACGTGGTCCACAAGGCCGGGAAGGCACGTGAGGTCTATGACGTGTCGGGGGCGGGGGATACGTCCATTGCCGCACTTGCCCTCGGACTGGCCGGCGGAGGCACGCTCGGTCAGGCCGTTGATCTGGCAATCGCGGCCTCCGGTATCGCCGTCGGCAAATCCGGCACGGCGACAGTGTCGGCAGACGAGTTGCGCGGCGCGCTCGAAATGGGTCTGGACCATGGCGGGGTCAGCCATATCCCCCTAGAAACAGCGCTTTCGCAGGTCTCGATATGGCGCGACGCAGGTCTGACGGTCGGCTTCACCAATGGCTGTTTCGACATCCTTCATCCCGGGCACCTGAAAGTGCTGGAAGAGGCCAAGAACCGCTGCGGCCGCCTGATCGTCGGCTTGAATTCCGATGCCTCGGTCAAGCGCCTCAAGGGGCCCACGCGGCCGGTCAATGATGCGGAATCCCGTGCGCGTGTCCTTTCAGGGCTGACAGTTGTGGACGCCGTTGTTGTCTTTGACGAAGACACGCCCGCCGCATTGATCGAAGCCTTGCAGCCGGATCTTCTCGTCAAAGGCGGTGACTACACGCTGGACACGATCGTCGGGGCGGATGTGGTGCTCGCGCGCGGCGGAACCGTCCACATTGTGCCAACGCTGGATGGCCAGTCCACAACGGCAGCGATTGCACGGGCCAGGGCAGGCGAAACATGAGTGAAGCCGCGCGCATTGCCGCCCAACTGTCCGCCCAGTACGGCGAAGATGCGGCTGTGATCGCGACGTTGCGCGCTGCCGAAGTGGCCGCTCAGGGGGATACCGAGGCGCTGGCACACTGGGATGAGGTGATTATCATTCTGGAGAACGGGGACAGACCCGACGCCGCCCCGGCAAACTGACCTCTAGTTCGCTACGCCCTTTTTAAGCTCATATGTGCCGCGGGACGTCACATTGAACCATTCCTGGATATCAGGATGACTGAGCGGCTGTGCCGAGTCATCCGGCACGAGGTTTTGCTCGGACACATAGGCAATGTAGTGTGTGCGCTCATTCTCCGCGAAGAGGTGGTAGAAGGGCTGGTCCTTGCGAGGCCGCACTTCTTCCGGAATCGCCTCGTACCATTCGTCTGTGTTCGCGAATTGCGGGTCCACATCGAAAATGATTCCGCGGAACGGGAAGTGGCGGTGACGGACGACCTGGCCGATCTGGTATTTCGCCGTAAAGGTGGAAACAGCATTGTAGCTGACGTTCCGGTCAACCGGACGGTCTAGCACATACGGCGCATCGGCGGACGGCTTGCGCTTGCGGCCGCGTCCCCCGGTCAACCATCCCAACAGGCTACGTCTACTGGTCATTTACGTCTCCTGTGGTAGAGATTGCCCCAAGAACTCAGTTTGGGCCACATCATGGCTGACAAAAAAGCGGCGAACCGTCGGGGAAACCGGCGTGGTTCGCGCAAAGGGCGCAATGGACCGCTTTATGCGGCTGTTGACCTTGGAACAAATAACTGCCGCCTGCTCGTGGCGGAGCCGTGGGGGAAATCCTTCCGCGTCGTTGATTCGCATTCCCAGATAGCACGTCTGGGCGAGGGGCTGCACGAAACCGGCCGGCTGTCTGACGCCGCCATTGAGCGAGCGCTGGACGCCTTGAAGGCTATTCGCCGGAAACTGAAGAACCATGGCGTGGGGCGGGTGCGCTGCATCGCGACCGAAGCCTGCCGGCAGGCGGAAAATGGGCCGGATTTCATCCGGCGCGTCCACGAAGAAACAGGACTCACCTTCAAGATCATCAATGCCAAGGAAGAGGCACGTCTGGCGACAATTGGTTGCCACGACCTGATGGCAGACGACGCCAAGACGGTTCTCGTCGTCGATATCGGCGGCGGATCGACGGAACTGTCCTGGGTCAACGCCAAGGTCGCCCGCGAAGGCGGTTCTCATGGTCTCGTCAAACGTGCGCCGATCCAGGACTGGACCAGTTTGCCACTTGGCGTGGTCACGCTGCATGAGCGGTTCGGACACTTACCGGAGGAAGAGGCGTTCCCTGCCATGCTCGACTATTGCGGCGAAGTGATCCGCGCCTGGAAGGGAACGGAACGCGTCAGCCGGGCCATGGGGCAGGATGGCTCCCATCTGATCGGTACGTCCGGCACGGTTACCTGTCTTGCAGGGGTTCACCTCAAACTTGACCGCTACAGGCGCGACAAGGTTGATGGCAGCTGGATGAGCCGCGAAGAGGCGGACGCGGCGGTAAAACTGCTGCGCGATCTCGGGCTGGAAGGACGCGCCACGCTGCCGACCATCGGAGAAGAACGGGCTGGCCTCATGTTGTCTGGCTGCGCAATCATGCAGTCGATCTGGGATGCCTTCCCGGGCGACCGGTTGCGCGTTGGAGACAGGGGCCTGCGGGAGGGCCTGTTGCTGTCCATGATGTATGGTGGCAAAGGCCCGAGAAAGCGCGGCACTCGCCGGCGCTCCGGCAAGGCCAAATTACCGGACGGCGCATCTGGGCCTCCGAAAGACAACAACCCGACAGCGGAAGTGTCCCCATGACGGATGATGAAAAACGCCGCTGGAAAGGCCCGTCGGAAAAGCGCGGAACATCCGGGCGGCGGATGGGCGAACGCAAAATCATTGCGCACCGGGCAAAGAACGAAAGTTCCAAACGCTGGATCGAACGCCAACTGCAGGACCCTTATGTCCAGAAAGCGAAGTCAGAAGGCTATCGGGCGCGGGCTGCTTACAAGCTGCTGGAAATCGATGAAAAGCTGAACCTGTTCCGCCGTGGCCAGCGCGTGGTCGACCTTGGCTGTGCGCCAGGCGGCTGGCTGCAGGTCGCCCAGATCAAGGGCGCCAGTGAAATCGCCGGGATCGACCTCTTGCCGGTCGAACCGTTGGCAGGTGTCCACATCGTGCAGGGTGACATCAACAATCCAGATGATGTGGCTGAGCTCCTCAAGGGACTGACCGGCGCACCCGACCTTGTCCTGTCTGACATGGCGGCAAACACAACCGGTCACAAGCAAACCGACCATCTGCGCACGGTCGCACTCGTGGAAATGGCAGCAGCGTTCGCCGTGGAGCATCTCGCACCGGGCGGCAGCTTCTGTTCAAAGGTCTTCCAGGGCGGCGCGACGAAAGAAGTCCTGGATCTGCTCAAAGCGAACTTCACAAGCGTGAAGCATATCAAGCCACCTGCAAGCCGGGCAGGGAGTCCGGAAATCTTCGTCGTGGCAAAGGGTTTCAAAGGATAGGCTGGCTGCGAGAGGCGCGGGCTTACCTGATATTCACGACACCTTCGCCAAACGGAGAATCGTCCCTCTGAAAGTATCCGTTGTCCGGGAAAAGATCGATTGCAATGGACCGGATGCATTCGATCTCGGACCTGGACAGACGCGTCTGCCAATCGTTCTGACGCTCAAAGGGCGTCAGTTTTTCTCGTCCAGCGTTTGTCACCGGGCTGGCCGCGTCATTGGAGGCGAAGTTCACGGACGCAATATTCAGTTGGTTCAGGATGCTCGGGCCCTGCGCGACAACGTCTTCATATCGCACCAGGTGCGCCCGGCCCGTAACGACGCTTTTTTGCGCTGTCCGTTCGCTTAAACTCCACAAAGCGGCCAAACGTTCGACCGGCGTCTTGTCATAGCGAAGCAGGATGTCAGCAAGGTCGTATTCACGCGTTCCCTTGATGAAGTCCTCCATGTTGTAGTTCTGGCTCAGCCTGAAATCCTGAAAACGCCAAGCCCAATCTGTATCTTTGAAGCTGGCATAAATAGCGGCTGGATTTCTCCGGATGTGGATAACGGGAACCTGATACTGGTCGGAGATTTCATCGAGAATGAACCCAAGCCGGGTGGATTTGACGACCAGGTTCTTGGACCAGGTCCGGGATTCTTCCTTCCGAAGGAAATGCGTGTACCCGTGCGTCCCGACACCCTTGAACGCGAGATGGAGTTTGATCCGGTCGCGGGGAGTCAAGCAATTTGCGGACAGGGGCATATACACGTTCCGGCTTGCCGTATTTGCCCCTTTACTTAGTTGTCCCCAATTATGGCCGGCGGAAGGAGAAAAGGGCTCGAAGAGCGACTTTGCATCCATCGCGTCGACGAATGTTTGCTGCAGCCAGGTCGTCCCGCTTCGCCAGAAGCCGTTGATGAGCAAAGTATCACTCAAGTTCGACGCGCTGATGTAATCCATCAGAGCGATAGAGGTGAGTTTCAGTCGTCCCAAGCCGCGCACGTTTTCTACCTGAATCTGGAATGCACATGTACTGCCTGGTGACTGGCAATTTATGGACCAGATGATTGTTTGGAGCGCTGGGATTATAATAAATACTGCAGAAATGCGGATTTGGGTGATCGAGGCCGGTTCTAACATCAGGGCCGTGAGATCCTGCGGCTTCCAGATGTGGTACAATTCAAAAAGTCGTTGAATTACAACTATTAAAGGAAATCACAGGCGCGCTTCTATTGTATGATAGCCGGTCATGTTTCGGGCGCCGCGGCACGCACGCTGGAAATAGAAGTCGTCAGAGGCGCCCTGATTAACCGCCTCGTAGCCCAGATTCAGCGTCACCTGGTAATGGGTCACCCGGCCATTCGAGATGAAGCCGCGTGCCGTCATGACATCAAACCAGTCAGGTTCGCCGTATCCATCGCGCGCCACAGCAAGCGTTCTGGCAATCGCGTCATCCACGGAGATATCGGATATTCCGGTAATCTGTCGGCTAAATGAGCTGGCAGCAGGCATACGAGCAGGCTTTCCCGTTCTTTCGCTACAACTCCCTCCATTGAACCTATGCGCTATAGCCGTGTTTGGTTCCAATTAACTGTCGCTTGCACCGTGAATGCTGACGTTTCACAATGATGGCGACACATTGGGAGGAACAATCATGACCACGACAGGCGGCTGCTATTGCGGCGAAATCCGATATGAGGCGGACGGGGAGCCGGTGATGAAAGGCGAATGTCATTGCCGCGAATGCCAGTACCTTACAGGCGGTCAGGCCAATGACTTCATGGCAATGCCCACTGCCGGCTTCCGTTACACCAAGGGTGAGCCAAAGAAGTTCAAGCGAAGCGACCTCGACCATGCGGTCACGCGCGAATTCTGCGGCACCTGTGGGACGCATATTCTGACACGGTCTCCAGCACTGCCTGATGCCGTTATCCTGAAAGTCGGATCGCTGGATGATACCAGCCTCTTTGGCCAGCCGCAGGTCGTCATGCAGACAGCCGATGCACCGAGTTTCCACCACATTCCGGAAGGCATTCCGTCGTTTGAAAGATTCCCCGGATGAAGCCTGAGAGGCTGATCTTGATAGGGGCGGCGATCGCAACGGTCGCCGCCTGTAGTGCGCTCAGGGACTATCACGCCGCCAATCCGGACTTTGGCAGCTCCTTGCCGCCTTATGAGCGCATTCAGTTCGCGTCTCAGTTTGCGACGCCTGCAGAACGCGCGCGATGTGAAGCGGCAGGAGGAGTCGTCCAGAAAGCCGGACGGTTAGGCTGGCAGCACTGCGTTCAGAGTTTCGCCGACGCTGGCAAGGCATGTACCGGCAGCGACGACTGTCTCGGGCAATGCCGTTTGGCCGGCGACCCCGGATCGGTCGCGCCTGGCACGCCGGTCCAGGGAACTTGCCAGGCCAATGATGCGCCTTTCGGCTGCTACACGACCGTCGAGAATGGCAAAGCCGGCATGTCGATCTGTGTCGACTGAGATCTAGACAGGCAATAGATGCGCCTCGGCCTCGTCGCGGTGCTTCTTCAAATATTTCATGAAGGGCGTTCCGCCGGTGCCGATGTCCGGGTCATTGCCCGCGCTCTGGCTTGCCTGCTTGTTGATATAGCTTGCCGCATATTCAAGATGCCGCGTCCGGAAACGCGCCAGCTTCGAGACGTTCTCATTGTAGAGGCGCTTCAGGTCTGCATCGCCAGACTGTTCGACAAAGACGCGGACGCGGCTCGACGCACGAATATCCTCGATCAGGCGCCGGTGCGCAGGCGGGCGATAAGCGTGAAGCTCATCCAGGAAGCTGCGTAGCGGGTCTGCAGCATGGCCGACGCTGAACAGCGCATCCATCGCGGGGACGATTGAAGATTGCGATCCCGTCTGTCCTCGGAAGGCTTGGGGCCTGCCTCCGGTTTCCTCGACGCCCTCATAAATCAAGCCATCGCCAAGGGCCGGATTGTCCTTCCAGCCATGAATCCACGGGCGGACGCGGTGGAAATAGCAATAAGGATCGCACCGCTCCGGCATCCGGTCGAAAATGGCGTTCACATCGTCCCACACGGTGGACATGACCGACAGGCAGCGTGCAGCTTCCGGAACACCACCGGTTTCGGCCGCCGCGATCAGTGTCAACCCTTCGTCCAGCATTTCACCAGCCCGTGCCTCGATGGCGACATGGACGAGAATGAACCAGGCTTCGTCCATTCCTCCGTCAAAGTGCTGGAGGACGCGAACATTGGAAAGATCGATCGGGCCGCCTTCGTCAATCAGAGCCCAGTTCTCCAGCGTGTAGGAGGAGTACGGCAGCAGCGGCGGCTGGCCGAGGCGCTGGCTGAGCTGCCAGATCGGTACGGCGAGGCAAGCGGGCAGGGCACGGGGCGCCTCGGGCTCTCCCCAGACATATGTCTGTACCATGAAGGAATAGTGCAACATGGCAATCCGCTGCTCGGCTTCGCTGGCGATGGCGCAGAAATCGGTGAGATCGATGGCCGGCAACCGTTCCAGCAAAGCCCGCACGCGGCCGGTGCAGATCAGCTTGGGTATGTCCAGCGCCATCTGCCGGGCCGGTTGCAGTAAAGCGGGTAATTCCACCATTGCCGGATCAAATGACGCAAGAAATCCCCGATTCCGGGTCAGTCCATAATCGGAAAGTTTCATAAACCGCTCCTCCCAGGGCATATTATTACATATGAAACTAATTCCGTTTTGGAAGTTCCGGCAAGGGGCTAATGGCGGTGATCGGGCTCCCACCAATAGGGCGTCTGCTCTGCCCAGTCTGAGTCCCGGAAACGATAGTGCAGTAGTTCGAACGCGCGCTTGGCGACGGGTTCGCCGTCAATGTCGCCCGCTGGTTCATGTTCCAGCATAAATACGACGCGGTGCAACGCTTCGGCCATCAGGTCCTTGTGAGGATTGAAGGCGCGCTTCCATCGTGTGTTGGTGTTCCTGTCGACCCAGTCAATCACCGTCAGCGACAGGGTCCGCGTCATCCGCTTGTCTCGGGTCAGCGGTGCGATCTCGTCCCAGGCTGCCCAGTGGGCGAAGCCCTCGTCGCTCCTCCGGATCGTTTCATACGGGCCCGGCAGGAGGTCCGGATAGGGTAGGTCACTCAGATAAAATCTTGACGAAAAATATGCACGATAGCCCTGAAGATTGCCGCGTGTGCGGGCTCGAAAATAGGAATCTCTCGAAATGTCGTACATCCAGGTTCTGAAATCCTGATCAACCGCCGCCGCCCAGGTCCAGTCTTTCGACAGGTCCCTGTGCAGATGCTGCGGTTTTGGATCAGTTTCCGCGCAATCGCTTTCATGCCGTGTCGACAGACAATCCACCCGCAGGGCAAAGACAGCCTGCCGCACAGGAGCGGGCAACCCATTCAGTCCCTCCATGGCATTCTTGTGCCACGAATAGCGCTGAAGAAACGTATCAATCTGCCGCTCCGCATCCTCGGTTCGTCCCAGTGCAATGGTCCGGGCCAGCGCCATGTTGGGCTTTATCGTCTCCAGCGCGCGGATCGGCAGCATACGGAAAGCATCCGGCGCGTAAGGGCCTTGTGCATAAGCGGCGGCAGCATCGGCACCCGGCGCCGACAGCATCAGGGGCAGCGTCAGCGCGCCCGGATCGCTGATCCGTTTGGAAAGTGCCTGCCAGCGCTCATGATTCCACTGGGTAAATGGGTATGTCAGGCTGTAACTGATGGCGATTTGCCGGGCCTGGCGCAGAAATTCGGCGTCATTGCGGCGTACGGGAAGCCAATCCTGGCCCCGGGGCTGCACGCTTGCGGCCAGGATTGTGTAGACCGCTGCATCCGCCTCACACCGCTCAATGGCGCGGGATATCCCGCTGACGGTTCGCTCCAGAGCGTCGGGTAACTGGCGCTCCTCCCGGGTTGCCAGAACCGCCAGCGCCAGCCATGGGCCGGGCCGTGCCTCGGCTTCCGCCTTAGCCAGGATATGTGCGTAGAGCCGGTTATCATCCGCCGTCCATGCCGGGCGCAGGGCAGGGTAGAGCTCGTAAGGTTCTGCCGACAGGGACAGCGCAGCCTGCAGCCAGTCGAGAGCCGGTTCGCGCCGGGCCAGGTTCGCGACGCGCCGTTGCAGTGGCGTGAGGCCCATAAGGTGGGCCTTGCGCCGCGAATAGCCTTTGGCATCGTCAAATGCCTCCGGCCGCAGCCACCAGTCAGCGGCCGGCCCGGCGCTGGTCATCAAGTCGAGATGAGCGGCTGATGCGAAGAAACCCGCTGCGAGCGGTGCCGGGTCAGCTTGCGTCATCACCGCGAGATCCTGCCCGATCGTTTCGTCGTTCCAGTTTCCTGGCTGGTGCTCGGCGGCATAAAGATTGATCTGCTGCCGTCCTGCGCTGGGCGGGATTACCTCGAATCCGGACATGATGCGATAGAGTTGCACCGTGCCACTAACGGAATCCACGTGGGAATGATGACCACCACCAGAATAGAGCGTACCGAAGCGCTGATAGGCGGAATCGATTGCCTTTGCCTCTTCTGCATAGCGCCCGTCGCAGAAGGTTGCCGGATCGGCCACCGCGCTCGCGGCAAAGGTGGCCGCCGCCAGCCCCGCACACATCCAGTTTCGTCGGCTTTGTCCCATGGCGAAAACAGATACTCGCCGAGGTTGACGAAAAGATGAATGCATTCAGGCGAAACTGCCCCCTTCACAAGCCCGCGCGACTCCCTTATTGGGCCGAAAAGGGAGCTCCCCACATGAAAATCCGACAAGCGATCACCTTTGACGACGTGCTTCTCCAGCCCGGCGCGAGCGAGGTTCTTCCCGCCGACGTCAATGTCTCGACCTTCCTGACGAAAACCATTCCGCTGAACATTCCGCTGATTTCGGCGGCCATGGACACGGTGACTGAGGCGCGCCTCGCCATCGCCATGGCGCAGGCCGGCGGCATTGGCGTCATTCACCGTAACCTGTCCGTCGAGGAGCAGGCCGGTGAAGTTGCCATGGTCAAGAAATACGAAAGTGGCGTCGTGATGAACCCCATCACCATCGCGCCCACAGCGACACTGGGTGAGCTGAACGAACTCAAGCAACGCACTGGTTTCTCTGGCATTCCGGTGGTTGAGGACAATGGCAAGGTCGTCGGTATCATCACGAACCGCGACACCCGGTTTGCCGAAGACATGAATGAGAAGGTCGCGAATCTGATGACTCGCGACGTCGTCACGGTGGAAATGGAGACCTCGTCGGAAGAGGCCCGCCGCCTACTGCACAAGCACCGGATTGAGCGCCTCGTTATCGTCGACAAGGACAATAAGTGCCTGGGTCTCCTGACCGTGAAAGACATGGACAAGGCCGCGGTGAACCCGAATGCCGCGAAGGACGCTGCAGGCCGCCTGCGTGTCGCTGCTGCCTCTACGGTCGGCGACGCGGGCTTTGAGCGTACCGCCGCGCTGATCGAGGCGGGCGCGGACGCGGTTATCATCGACACGGCGCATGGACACTCCAAGGCGGTGGCAGAGGCTGTCACGCGCGCCAAGAAGATTTCCAATGCCGTGCAGATCATTGCCGGCAACGTCGCCACCGGCGAAGCCACTAAAGCGCTGATCGACGCAGGCGCCGACGCGGTGAAAGTCGGCATCGGCCCAGGCTCGATCTGTACGACGCGCATCGTCGCGGGCGTCGGCGTACCTCAGCTGACCGCCATCGAAGCCTGCGCGAACGCCGCCCAGTCGAGCGGCGTGCCGGTCATCGCCGATGGCGGGATCAAATTCTCGGGTGACTTCGCCAAGGCCCTCGCGGCCGGTGCAGCGACTGCCATGATGGGTTCCATGTTCGCAGGGACCGAAGAGGCGCCCGGCGAGGTGTTCCTCTACCAGGGCCGCTCCTACAAGGCCTATCGCGGTATGGGCAGCCTCGGCGCCATGGCGCGCGGTTCAGCCGATCGTTACTTCCAGAAGGACGCTGCCGCCGACAAGCTCGTCCCGGAAGGCATCGAAGGGCAGGTGCCGTTCAAGGGCCCGCTCGCGCCGATCATCCACCAGATGGTGGGCGGCCTGCGCGCAGCGATGGGGTATGTCGGCGCCAAGGATATTGACGAGCTGCACAAGAAGGCGGAGTTCGTCCAGATCACGGGTGCCGGCCTGCACGAAAGCCACGTCCACGACGTCCAGATGACCCGGGAAAGCCCGAACTACTCGCTGTCACGGGGATAGGGTGTAGACGGCATAAATTCGCCATTTGGCGCTTGCACGTTTCGCAACGGCAGTAGGCAGTTCTGAACCGGAAATGCTGGACCTCAAGGCCAGCATTTCCCATAGTCCTCCAAAAAAAGGGAGGTCAGATACTCGATGGACGCAATTCTGCTGCGCCTTGGAAATGCCGCCATGTTGGCAGTCACAAAGGCAGGTGGCCGATGACGGTTGCCAGTCCGGCCGCCCCGCCAAAACTCGGATTTGCCACGCGTTTCTTTTACGGCTTCGGCTCGATCGCCTATGGCGTCAAGGATATCGCGTTCAGGACCTACCTGCTCTGGTATTACAACTACATCATTGGCGCGCCGCCGGCGCTCGTCTCGGCTGCCATCATGGTTGCCCTGATCTTCGATGCCATATCCGACCCGGTCGTCGGCCAGATTTCCGACCAGCTCCGCACGCGCTGGGGCAGGCGCCATCCCTTGATGTACGCGTCCGCCATCCCGGCTTCATTGTCGTTCATCCTGCTCTGGTTTCCACCACCAGGCCTGGAGGGCGCGACGCTCTTCGTTTACCTCGTCGTCCTGTCCACCGCGGTGCGTACCTTCATCACGCTATATGAGATCCCGAGTTCGGCGCTCGCACCTGAACTTGCACCCGGTTATGATGATCGAACCGCCATCGCCAGCTATCGATATTTCTTCGGATACCTTGGCGGTATCGGCCTTTCCTTCATTACATTGTTCTATTTTATGCAGCCGACAGAGGCCTATCCGGTCGGTCAGCTGAACCCCGATGCCTATCTCGCTTTCGGCCTCTTCGGTGGCGCCCTGATGTTCACATCTGTCGTGGCATCCACAGTGGGGACGCACCACCGCATCAAATACCTTCGGCTGCAGCCGAATCGTGACGAGCGGAAAAGCGCGTTCCAGACCCTTGCGATGATGGCGCGCACTTTTTCAAACCGGAACTTCCTCGCCATCCTCAGCTTCGGCATCCTGAAATACTCGGCGATCGGCCTGACCTCCGCATTGGCGCTGTATTTCGGCACCTTCTTCTGGGGCTTCACCAATTTCCAGTTGGCCATCCTGACACTTGAATACATCGTCGCCGCGACCCTGGCCCTGGCATTTGCACCCTTTGCGTCCCGTTTGATGGGCAAGCGAAACGCGGCGTTCTTGCTGGCCGTACTCGCCGTGATAATGGGCGCGCTGCCATTCATCCTGCGTCTCAACGGGCTCTTCTTTGAGAATGGTGATCCGCGCCTCCTGCCGGCGGTGTTTGCGATCGGCGCGGTGTACTCTTTGTGCGGTGTTTCTTCGGCGATTCTCGTCCATGCGATGATCGGCGACGTTGTCGACGACAGCAGCCTGCGCACCGGGCGGCGCGCCGAAGGCTTGTTCTATTCCGCCAACAGTTTCATGCAGAAGAGTGTATCAGGCATCGGCGTCTTCGCTGCCGGCCTGCTGCTCTCTTTGGTTGGCTTTCCCGAAAAGGCGAGGCCGGGCCAGGTATCGCAGGACGTGATCAACGCACTGGCGATCTGGTACATTCCAATCCTGATGGCCCTGTATATTGGCGGGGCCTGCTTCCTGTACTTCTACCAGCTCAGGCGCGCAGACCACGACGCCAATCTCGAAGCGATCCGCCAGCAGGAGAACGCCTCGGCAGGCGAATGAAGAGGCCCACCCGGCCAGTTATCCACCACCCAAGCCAACCGGATTCGCTCTCGCAGTAATTTCCGCGCATGAGCACGGATTTCATCACCTTCACCCTTCAGCAGGTCTGCATCAACCTGGCGGAAGCCACCTATGATGCGGGGCTGACACGCAGCCCGGACACTGTTCCGCTAATCACGGCGAGGCGGTTGCGGGCGCATGTAAAGCAGCTGGCGATCATCCTCCGCCGTCTGACCATGCTGATGGCGCTCAGCTTGACGCTGGATCCGATCAGGGCGCGTAAGAGGCCGGAGGGCCCGGAAGATGATGATCCTGTCATCACGAAAGCGCAGATCTCTTTCAGTATCGCGCTCAGCGGGCAAACGCAGGTCTACGCGCTGGACGGCCACGGCTTCCCGGAAGGCGCATCGTCCGCGTCCGGTCCGGTGCCGGTCGCCAGTCTCATGCGGCGGTTCGAGGTGCTCGGGGCGTATCCTGCGCCATCCGGAAAAATATGCCCTGCGCGTCGCGCGCGTCATGGAACGCCGCCGCCGGGCAGGGGCGCCGCGTCCGCTCGGCGCGTCCATCCCGACCTATCGTCTGAAACCTGAACTCGGCGCGGCGGCGGCCGGGCTTCCCATGCTGCTGGCAGACGCCTTCAGCAGATGGAATGACAGCAGCTGATCCTACCCCCTTATCCTACACCCATTCACCGGACAGGCAGCGCCTGCGCCGGTCACACGTGCTGGGGGTCATGCGGCTCCCGCCACATCGCCTCCATCGGTGGACTGCCCGGGCCGACTTCGAACAATTTCATCCGCTCAAAACCGTGACTCCGGTAGAAGCCGGTGTTCTGCGGGTTCGAGTTTTCGAGGTAACAGGGCAGGCGGGCCTTGTCGGCGGCCGCTTTCATTGGCGTCATCATCAGCTTGCCGAGACCCGTGCCGCGTGCCCCCTTCCGGGTGCCGATAGTGAAAAGGTAAAGGTGGGGATCTTTCGGATGATGCGCATCCATGGCCTTGCCGGCATTGAGGGCCCGGAAAACAGACCCTTGCGAGCCCTTGAGCAACAGGGTCGGCATCAGGCGCAAGGTCGGCAGCAGGCCCAACTCCCGCCGGTTCTGCGACTCGATCCACATCGTCGCCCCGCCGTCCCCGGCAAGGTGGCAGATGCCGTATTTGAGATAGATCGCTTGTGCGAGCAGGGAAAACGTCGGCTTCAGCGCTTTGGTCCGGCCGAAGATCCAGAGGTTTACCGGATCTGTCTCAAAGGCTTCGCCCGTGATGCTTCCCATTTGGCGCCAGTCTGCGGCAGCGGCCTGTCTAAGCCCCTCCGGCAGGTTAATCTCCAGCATCTTCCGCCCTTTCCGGTTTCTTTCTGTTTTTTGAGACGCTAACACAGCCCTCCCCAAAAGGAGCACCAAAATCATGCGCAACGGCGGACGTATCGCGGCAGCCATCGACGTACTCTCAGACGTCCTGAACCGCCACCAGCCGGTGAAATCTGCCGCGCGGGATTGGGGCAAACGGGCCCGCTATGCCGGCGCGAAAGACCGCGCCTGGGTCTCCGGCCTTGTGCTGGATGCGCTGCGCAAGCGGAATTCCATCGCGCATGCCATGGGCGACGACAGCCCCCGCGGCCTGATCCTCGGCGCGCTGGCCCATGCCTGGGGCTGGAACATCCGTGAAATCGACGCGGCGATGGATGAGGAGCATGCGCCTTCGAAGCTGACGCTGCAGGAGCGCGAACGCCTCGTTATGGCGCCGGACCCGACCGCGCCGCCGCACGTGCAGGGCGACTATCCCGAATGGCTGGCGCCGCACCTGGCGCGTGTTTTCGGAGAAGAAGCGGCCGTTGAAGCGCAGGCCATGGCCGTGCGCGCCGATGTGGATTTGCGCGTCAACACGCTGAAAGTGGATACCGAAAAGGCCGCCGCGCCGCTGAAAAGCGCGAAAGCCGAGCCGTCAAAACTGCTCCACAATGCCTACCATATTCCGGCCCGTGATCCGTCCCAGCGCGAGGCGAGCCTTGAAAGCATTCCGGCCTATTCGAAAGGCTGGGTCGAAGTTCAGGACGCCGGATCCCAAATCGCGGCAGCGGCAGGCAACGCGCAGCCTGGTGAGCAGGTGCTGGACTATTGCGCCGGCGGCGGCGGCAAAACGCTCGCGCTGGCCGCCCAGATGCAGGGGAAGGGGCAGGTCTTCGCCTATGATATCGACGGGCGGAGGCTTTCCGCCCTGATCCCGCGCCTCAAACGTTCGGGCGCCCACAATGTTCAGCTCGTCCACCCGTCGGAGTCGACACAGCTGGAAGACCTGACCGGCCAGATGGACCTCGTCTTCGTCGACGCGCCCTGCACGGGCACCGGAACCTGGCGCCGCCG
>NZ_AWFD01000035.1 GCF_000682735.1 Hyphomonas sp. CY54-11-8
TGTTACCCATGTGTCCGGTACAATCTGTCACCCATGTCTCGAGCCGCTCAATATATCCGACATCCTGTGGCCAAATATCCTAATGCCTGCGGCAAAGTATTGCGCTGGGGCCATGTTGCCTGTGTAGTCGTCGCTCTGACGCGGGAGAGGTGAGAAGCGTGAGCGAACCGGATGGCATAATAATGACCGAACGGATGGACTGGGATAATATGCGTGTGTTCCGCATCGTTGCGGAACTTGGCAGCATGAATGCAGCAGCGCATCGCCTCCAGGAATCCGCGCCAACGATCGGCCGCAAAATCGACCAGCTGGAAAAGGACCTGAACACGGTCCTGCTCGTGCGCACGACGCGCGGGGTCGAACTGACAGATGCTGGCCGGATCGCGCTCAGCCATATTCACGCCATGGCGGAATCGGTCGGCGAGGTCTTCGAAAACGCAGGGAATCGCGACCGGGACGTGGAGGGCCGCATCGTGCTGGCCACAGGCGACGGCCTCGGGCCGTACTGGATTGCGCCGCGCCTGCCGGAGTTCCAGGCCGCCAATCCGCGTGTCCAGCTACGTCTGAGAGTCGTCGATACCGTGCCGGACCTTCTGGAAGGCGAAGCGGACATCGCAATCCAGTTTACAGAACCGAAATCTCCGGAAATCATCGGCCGGAAGCTGGGCGTTCTTCATTATATGAGTTTCGCGTCCGAGGCGTATCTGGCCGAGTATGATGAACTGCCCAACAGCCTGTTCGAATACTACCGCTACAAGACCATCCTTCATGAAGGCTATGTGCACCAGATCGAGCGCTGGGCGCCGCGCGTCGCTGAACTCAAAAAGATGATCGACTACTCGCTGGTCACCAATTCTGCCGCTGCCATGATTGAGGTTTGCGCGCATGGCGGGGGCATTGCGGTGCTGCCGTCCTATATCGGCGAGATCGACAAACGGGTGAAGCCGCTGAACCTGCCGGAAATCGCACCCATCCAGTTCTGGCTGACCTATACCGAACGGGTGCGCCGCCTGCCTCATGGCCAGGCTGTGCTCGATTGGCTGTGGACCATTTTCGATGAGCGGCGGGTCGCCTGGTTCCGGGATGCCTTCGTGCATCCGGATCAGGTGAAGTATGGCGCAGAATCGCAAATCGCCCGGACTTTCTAGGCGGACCTGAAAGCCGGACGACCGGATATTCGCGAGCGGGCAGGGATCAGTCTGCCGACAGGGCCTTCAGCACGCGGGCCATGGCGCCGAGCTTTTCGACGGAATTCGCCCGGTTGATCCAGGAGTGGCACTCGTTGCGGGCCTTCTCCAGCGGATCGGGCGCATTGCCCTTGTTGGCATTGGTATCTTCGAACAGGTCTGTGATCTCGACGCGCAGCACATCAGCGACGTTCGACAGCATGCCGGCGCTCAGGCGATTGGTGCCGGTTTCGTATTTCTGCAGCTGCTGATGAGAGATGCCGAGTTCGGATCCGAGTTCGGCAAGTGTCATGTTTCTGTCGAGGCGAAGTTTGCGGATTTTTTCGCCCACCATCTGGTCGATTGCGGTGGGGGCGCGGGATGTAGTCTGTCGGCGAGATGGCACGTCCAATATCCTCAGAAGTTTACGGATTATGGGTTAGCAAACTCTTCTCTCCTAGGGTGTAGAAGCAAATCGAGTGCTTATAACAAATTTGAAACACCACCCTGCCGACGCTATTCGATAGCGAATATTACATTCTTTTGGTTGGTATGCATAGGGACCCTAATCGCCTATAAATTCAGGGATTATTCCTAAGGATATCGATGCGCTACTTTCTGTAGCGATTCTTATAGAAGTTGCTGTCTTGCCGGGGCATTTGGAGGACAATCAATAGTCTCTTTTCCACCGGATAGAGACTTTGCTGTCGCCCGTCGCATTTGTCTCTGACGTAACGGAAATCTGGGGTCTGGGCTTCCACTCGACCTCGACTGAGCTACCTTCGGCCCCTGCAGATTTCAGCTCCAGATAAACGTCATCACTCAGATATTGGCCAACACCAATTTCCGCGCCGCCAGTTTCAGAGGTGCCGATAGAGAATCGGTCGATCCCGAGCGCCGCCTGGAATTCGCTTGCCGGGTCGAATCCGGTGGAGTTTCCCGACAGCCGCGCAATGGTGTTGGCAAGCTGGGCAGCCTCCAGCGCGGACAGGTCCATCGAGGAACGGCCGAACAGCAGCCGGGAGAGGATTTCATCCTGGGGAAGGTCAGGGGAGCTTGAGAGCTCGATCACAGGCTTCACTGGCGAGCCCGTCACATTCACCTGTACATCAAAGTCGTTCACCGACCGTTCGGCGGAGAGATTGATCTGGGCCCTGTTCACAGGGCCATCGAATGTGATGGTTCCAGTGTCGAAGACGAAGGGCCGGCCGGCGAGATCCAGATCGCCTCGGACCAGGGTCGTTGTGCCGTTAAGGCGAGGCGCGGCCGGTGTGCCGGTCAGCTTCAGGTCCGCCCGCCATTCGCTGTCGAGACCCCGGCCGGTGACATAGACCCGGCGGTCGGCATTGATGTCGATATCCAGCGACAGGGTCCGGCGCAGCCGGCTGGCGTCCGGCTCGGCCGGCGGGTCATCGGTCCAGCGCACATCGAGTGCGTGCGGGCGCGAGGAAGGCAGGTTGTCCAGCGAATAGCGGGCCTGTGTGATCGTTACTTCGCCCGTCAGGCTGCGCGTGACTGCGCTGTCGGCCAGCACAAGCTTGCCGCTGCCCCTTGCGTGATCGCCATCGCGATTGAACAGGAGCAGGTTGCGGAATTCGGCCTCAAGGTCTGTGCCCTCGCCGGCGAGACGGCCATCCAGAGAGAAAGTGCCGCCGCCCGGCGCACCTGCCTTGCCCGTGACGGTGAGCGCTTCGCCGTCATAAGCGGCATCAGCGGTAATGTCTGACAGCTGGAAGCCCATGCTACCCAGTTCATAGGTGCCGTTCCGGAGGCTGGCCTGCGCGTCATAGGCAGGGGCCTCCAGCGTACCGCTGAGGTTTGCGGAAGCGTCGATCTTGCCGCTGACGTCATGGCCATAGGCGAGGGCGGCGGTGCGCAGCACGGCGAGATCGCCGGTCAGGCTGGCCTGGCCTTTCAGGGGAGCCGTCCGGTCCGGCGCAACCAGTTTCCCGGCCTTGGCTGAAACTGGCACGATCGAGCTGCCGCTCAGGACCAGGCGGCCACCATAATCGCTCCTCAGGTCGATGGTGAGGCCGCTGCGGGTCAGCGTCCCGTCGAGGTTCATCATGAAGGAGGAATCGAGTCCCGGCACGTCGCTGGCCGCGACGACATGGATAGTGCCGGACGGGTCCGCGCCGAAGACGCGCAGGTCGCCATGGCCTTCCATGCGGGTGCGATTGGTCGTGGTCTCGAAGAGCGCGAGCACCGGGCTGAGGTCGATGCCGGTTGCGTCAAAGATGAGGCGGGTGTCGTCGCCGCCACCCGTCAGGCCGGCCTTGATGCGGCCGCTGAGCAGGGAAACGTCGGCATCGAGTTCCGGGGTATCGCCAAGCCGCCAATGCGCCGGAGCTGCCGTGTTTATGGGCTCTCCCAGTGCGGTGCCGGAAAGTTCGAACATGCCGGTCGCGGCAGGCGCGCCGAAACTGGCGGATGCGATGAAGGTCAGGTCGGTCGGGTAGGACGGCACGTCGGAGATGAACCGGGCGCGGATGTCATAGCCTTCCGGCGCATTGCGCAGGGTAGCGCTGGCCTTGTCGAAGACCAGTGCGCGGCCGGGGCCGAGGGCGAGGTCCGTGACATTCAGGTCCGCCATCAGCGCGAACGGGTCGGCGCCCTTGCGCTCGAAATGGATGGTGCCCTTGGCCTCGCGGGCGGCGCCGCTGCTCCAGGAAAGGGCCGTGCCGTCGACATTGATATCGCCCGTCAGGTCGCCGGAATCTGCAAGGGATACAGCGCCGGTGAACCTCCCGGGGCCAAGGCTGCCGGTGATGTCTGCGAGCTGCGTGACGCCCTCCGCCCGGAGGAGGTTTGCATTGGCGGACACCGGTTCCCCATCGGCAATGGCACTGAGTGTGAGCGGGCCGGAAATACGGCCACGGGCGCCCGCCAACTTTGCCGTCAGGGCCAGGTCGTCGACCTGCCGCCCGGCGCCATTTGCGGTGCCGCCGGAGGTGTCGATGTCATAACGAAGGGCGCCTGAGCGGCCACCAAGCCGGACTTGTGCATGACCAAGGGAGACTTCCCAGCCACCTGCGGTGACCGGTGCGGACTGTATCAGTTCGGCCCGCACGTCGCTGTTGCCAGACCATGCCCAATCGCCGGCCGCGGTGACCACGGCCCGCTGGCCGGAGAGCCGCGCAGACGAAATGCCGAGCGAGCCGGACTTCACCTGAAGTGAGACGTCCAGGGTCGGCGCCGTGCCGGTCAGCTGCAGGAGCGGGTCCGGCAGATCGGCAAGGTCCTTTGCGGCGAGACTGAATTCAATGGCCGGGCGGGCGAGGGCACCGCTCAGCGAGAAGGGACCGCTCAGCTGGCCGCTTGCGCCGCCGGGCAGCGGGTCAAGCGCGGTTGTGAGCGTGCCGGAGAGGTCCAGCCTGCTTTCCGCGAGATCGATCGTGCCAGTGGCGCCGACGCGGCCCTTCGAGAGGGCGGCATCGGTCTGCTCCAGCATGAAACGCTGGGTGGCGCGGTCGTAGCGGCCTTCGGCACGAAGGGCGGTGGTTTCGCCGAACAGCGGTGCTGCAGCACTGATGCGGCCGAGCAAATTTGTGATCTTCAGGTCACCGGTGAAGGCGATGTCCGGTCGGCCGATGGACACTTTCACCGGACCTTCGGCCTGTTCGAACGGGATGGCGTTCTCGCCGCTGACTTTCAGTCCGGCCTTGCCTTGCAGCAGCCAGTCTTTCCGGTCCTTTGCCGCTGTGCCGATGAAGGAGAACTTGCCCGGCTCGCCCAGAATGGGCTGCAGGTCTGTGACCTCGACATCGAGATCCGCCGCCCCGGTCAGCGCCCAGCTGCGTGTATCAACCTTGCCACGAACGGACAGGGTGCCTGCGCGCAAGGAGGTCTCTATGCCGAACGGCGCTTCCCGCAGCCCGGTCGTGCTTTCGAGACGGACGGTGGTGGCATCGCCGACAAGCGAAACGATCTGGCTGCCCAGCATGGGCAAGCGTGTCGCGTCGAGCGTGGCATCGGCGGTGAGGCGCTTGTCCTTGATCTTCAGCGTCGCGGTCGCGGCCGGCTGGTCGCCGATCGTCAGTGTTGCATCGCCTGTGGCGGTGTCAGGCGTGCCAGAGGCCGAAGCTTTCAGCGTCACGCCGGTGGCGTTCTCAAGGCCGATCAGGTTTGCAATCACGCCGCCGGGGGCGCCATTGATGTCTGCGTCCAGGCTGAACGGGCCGGTGGCCTCGCGGCGCAGGTCGATCAGGAACCGGTCTGTGCCTGCGTCGCGCGGGGACGCGTCGAGCTTTGCCGCCAGGGTCCGCCCGGCCTGGTCGTAGCGGCCACTCACGTCGAAGTGCGCCTCCGGCCCGGCGAAACCTTCCTGGAAGGCAAGGTCCGGAATAGTCAGGCTACGGAGCTTGATGCGGATGTCGCTGCCACCGCTACTCGATGGCGGCTGCTTCTCCGTCACCGGGCGGCGGATGAAGTTGAGTTTGCCTGCCGACAGCGCTTTCACATCGACGAGGCCGGAGACGAGCGCCATGGGCGCCCAGTCGACCGAAATGTTCTGCGCGACGACCCAGTCTCCGTTTGCATCGCGTACGGCCAGCCGCCGCAGGTACATCTTGCCGAGCGGGTCGCCCGACAGGCCTTCGGCGTCAATCGTGCCATAGGCGCCCGCCTTGCGGCCATCGATCTGTGAGAGCAGCCAGGCCCGCCCGCCATCGCTGGCGATCCACACGCGTGCCGAGATGACCACGATCACAATGGTCAACAGCAAGGCTGCAGCCGCTGAGAGCCATGGGTGTTTCCGGACCGGGTCGATGAGCGTCTTCAGGGCTGGCATCAGAATGCCTGCCCGATCGAAATGTAGATCTGTACCGGATCGTCGCCGTCGCGCGGACTGATCGGCGTCGCGATGTCGAGCCGGATCGGACCGAAGCCCGGATAGTAGCGCACGCCGACACCGAAGGCGCTGCGCAGGTCACCGAAGACTTCGCCGAAATCGGCTGCGGCAGCGCCGGAGTCGACAAAGGCGACATAACCCCAGCGTTTCGATTTGCGCCAGCGCAGCTCAAGGGACGCATCGAACAGTGCTTCGCCGCCGACATAGTCGCCGTCAGCGTTGGTCGGTGACAGCGACTGGTAGGCATAGCCGCGCACGGTGCCGCCGCCGCCCGCGAAGAACAGGCGGTCTGCCGGTACGTCCGTGTCGCCAAGGAAGCCGCCGGCTTCCACGCGTGCGGCAGCGATCAGGCTATCCGTGAACGAATGGTAGGTCGTCGCGTTGGTGAGGTAGCGGGTATAGACCGCATTCACCGTGCCGGTGGAGATACTGGGCTCAAGCGTCAGGAACAGGCGGTTGCCATCCTGCGGGTCCAGCGCGTTCCTGACGGTATTGTAGGTGCCGCTCAGCGGGGTGGAGAAGGTGACCTGGTCGATCGGGTCGGAGGGGCCAGACCGCGTCAGCTCGTATTCGACCGTGCGGGTTACATCGACATAGGCACCGGCCGAGATGGTGAAATTCTTGTTGAACGGCTGGGACAGGGTCGCGCCGGTTTTCAGGCCGGTCAGGTCGTAGGCGTCGGTTTCTTCCTGACGGGCGCCGATTTCCGCATCCAGCGTCCGGCCGTAGCGGCCGATGTTCGGCAGTTCGTAACTGGCGGTCAGGTGGCGGCTGATATTGGCGACGGCGCCTTCCACGCGCACCGTGTCACCCCGGGCGGTGATATTGCGCTTTTCCCAGAAGGCATCGACCCCGGCGCCCTCGGTCGTGGACAGGGATGCGCCGATACCGATGGAGCGCGGTTTCGCGTCTGCCAGCAAAAGCTCGACGGCGTGGGTGCCATCTGCGTCTGGCGTCTCGGATACTTCAATCCCGATCCCGTCATAGAGGCCGGACGAGCGGAGACGTGTCCTCAGCGTCCGGATTTTCTCCGGCGTGTAATAGTCGCCTGTCTTCCAGGTCTGCATCACGCGGACCGAGGGCGGCCGGGTCGTGATATCGTCCGGCAGGATGAGTTCGCCGAGCTTCACCCGAGGCCCGGGGATCAGCGTATAGGTGATCTCGACACTCGCATCGGTGCGGGAGGCAAGCACGTCGATATCTTCGCTCGCCGCGAAGGCATAGCCGGCCTCTTTCAGGTGGTTCACCAGAACCGTGTCCATCCGCTCGATGGAACTCGTGTGTGCGGGCCCGCCGATCAGCAGGCCCTTCTTCGCGCGTTCGATTTCCGCACCGGTGTCCGAGTCTATCTCGCCGTCGATGGAGACGGTGACCGAGGCGATGCGGAACCGTTTGCCAGGCGTGATCTCGACCTTTGGCGTTGTGGCAGCGGTGTCGATGGGCTGGGGCACCGCGCTGGCGGCAAGGTAGCCTTCGGAGGAGAGGAATTCCTCAATCGTTTCGGCGGCCCGGTCGGCGCGGCGGCGTGCTTCGAGAATGGAGGCGGGCGGCGCCTTGTAGGTTTGCAGAACCGAGTTCGCGCGAGAGGCGAGATTGTCAGGCACACCGTCAAGCGACGCGGGAGCGTAAACCGTGCCGGAGATGCCACCATCCGCGCCGTTTCCGCCCAGCAGCGTGCATGCCGAAAGGGTTCCGGCCAGCGCAAGGCTGGCGGCTCCACGGGCAAGGCCCGCACCCTTCTGACGCGGGCGGGAAGGCATATCACGGCCGGGCATCGATTTAACCATGCGAGTTCTGGACCAAATTCATCGGTATTTCATGAATATGGGAGCTCAGATTGCCTGAATCCTGCATGAACTGCGGTAACTTCCTGTTAGGCCGCTGATGAGTGATACGGAACCATTGTGCGGGACCGCCCGTAAACTATGTTTGTCCGGTTTTCCGAAAGGCCCTTTGATGGACTATCTTCTGGTGCTGGCGGGCCTCGGCCTCCTGATCTTTGGCGGTGAGGGACTTGTCCGCGGATCGGTCGCGGTCGCGCGCAAGCTCAACATCTCGGAACTGGTGATCGGGCTGACCCTGGTTGGCTGCGGCACCTCCATGCCGGAACTGGTGACCAGCCTTCGCGCCATCGATACCGGCGCGGTCGGTATCTCCATCGGCAATGTCATGGGGTCCAACGTCGCGAACATCCTGCTGGTGCTGGGTGCGGCGGCGCTGGTGAAGCCGATCATGACCAATCCCGGCGCGCTGAAGCGGGATGCGGCGGTGGTGATTGTTGCCACGGCGGCGCTGTGCGGGCTGATCTGGCTGGACGCGTTTACCCGGCTCAGCGGGTTCCTGCTGGTCACCGCACTCGTCCTCTACATCATCCTGTCGCTGGTGGCGGACCAGAAGGGCGACACGCCAGAGGCCGAGATGCATGCCGGCGAGGGTGAGATCGTCGAGGCACCCTACGGCATCGTGAAAGGCCTGCTGATCGCGCTGGCGGGGCTGGCGGGCATCGTGTTCGGCGCGCGCTTCATGGTCGACGGCGCTGTGGGCATTGCCCGTGATATTGGGGTCAGCGAAGCGGTGATCGGCATGTCCATCGTCGCCGTCGGCACCAGCCTGCCGGAACTCGCGACCTCGCTGGCGGCGGCCCGCAGCGGCAAGGCGGATGTCGCGCTCGGCAACATCATCGGCTCCAACATCTTCAACATCCTCGGCATCCTGGGCGTGACGGCGCTGATCCACCCGTTCAGCGTGATGCAGAACCATGCCGGGGACATCGCAGGCGAGGCCTTGCAGGCGGGCGGCCAGAGCATCGTCAGCTCCACCGATATCGGCGCGCTGGTCCTGTCGCTGTTCTTCCTGTTCCTTTTCGGGATAACCGGGAAGAAGATCGCGCGCTGGGAAGGGGGGCTTCTTCTGGCGGGCTATGCGCTTTACATGGGGCTCCTGTTCAACATCATTCCTGTCCCGGCGCTGCTTCCCAATGTCTGATAATCCGATCTACCAAAACCTCGGCCAGCTCGGCCAACAGACCGCCCAGCCGCAAAGCCCGGAAGAGGCGCAGTTGGAGCGTGTGCAGAACCCGCACACCGGCACACTGTACCTAACGCGCTTCGTGGCGCCGGAATTCACCTCCATCTGCCCGGTCACCGGCCAGCCGGACTTTGCCCATCTCGTGATCGACTATGCGCCAGGCGAGTGGCTGGTGGAGTCCAAGAGCCTGAAGCTCTACCTCACCAGCTTCCGCAATCATGGCGCCTTCCATGAGGACTGCACGGTCTCCATCGGCAAGCGCATCTTCGAGTTTACCGACGCCAAATGGCTGCGCATCAGCGGCTACTGGTATCCGCGCGGCGGTATCCCGATCGACGTGTTCTGGCAGTCGGGTGAAGTGCCGAAGGGGCTATACGTGCCCGACACCGGCGTCGCGCCATATCGCGGGCGGGGATAGCCCTCTGCTTCAGGAAATCGGGCAGCTCAGGTCGCTCTTCATTTCAAACGGCTGAACAACATTTTTCCGTCCCCGATGGGACGGATAGGACATTGTTCCGATCAGGCAGATCGCTTCGCGTTCATATTCGGCCTGGGCAGGGCCGGGCTGGCATGCTGCTGACAACCCTTCCGGGCGCCCATTGTCGTCGATGTCGAAGCGGACGTCGCACATAACGGCCTCACCACAGGGAATGGGGCCTGCTTTGCGGAGAATGTCCGGCGCATACTGGCCCATGCAGCGGGTCTGCTCGACAATCGCACCGCCTTCCCGGCAGCTGGCCAGCCGGGCGGCACGTTCGATCTCGTAAACATCGCCCGATGCGAAATAGCGTTCGCGATTTTCAGGGCTTTGGGACAGCCAGTCGTTCAGCTTGCTTTCCATGCATTTGTTCCGGCACGTCACAGTCAGTGGTTCGTGCGGATCAGCAGCTACGGCTTCACGAGACCGGCTGGGTTCGCAGTTCTCGATGAATTCATAGATCTCATCTTTCTGGGTCAGAACGCCCTGCGCTGTGGCTTCCAGTGAGATGGCGAAGGTGCCGATCAGAAGGAGCAGGATGCCACAACGCACCATTCTTCAGCCTTCCCAGCGGGTGATCTTTTCGGCCATGTCGGCGCGGGGGCGTTCCGGCGGGGCCATCGTGGCGGTGCCGAGATAGATGAAGCCGGCGACGCGTTCGCCGTCTTCGAGGCCCAGCAGCTTGCCGGCGTCCGCGTCGAAGGCTGGCCATTCCGACAACCAGTTGCCCGCCCAGCCGCTCGCATTGGCGGCCAACAGGAGATTGTAGCAAACCGCCCCGGCGGAGAGTTCCTGCTCCCAGACCGGCGTCCGTCCGTCATTCACCGGCGAAGATATCACGCACACCACGACCGGCGCGCGCAGCAGCAGTTTGCGGGAATTTTCGACTTCCGGCTCCGGATCGCCGCGGCCGGCGCGGATATCCGCCAGGCCTGCGCCAAAGCGGGCGCGGGCCTCGCCTTCGAACACAACAAAGCGCCACGGGGCGAGCTTGCGGTGGTCCGGCACGCGGGCTGCGATCTGCAACAATTCATCCAGATCTGCGGGCGAGGGGCCGGGCGCACCCATGAACTGCTTGTTGGCCGACCGGCGCAGCGCGAGCATCGCGCGAGCCTCGGCGCTGGGCCTGACAGAAAGCATCGGTTCACCGAGCGGCGGGGCGGGAGGAAACCTTTTCGTCATACGCCGTCCCTACAGTGAACCGATCCGGGCGAAAAGCGGGCTTTCAGACTCTGTGCTTGCCGGGAGGGCGATGGCAGTCTATTTTAGTGAACACTGTTCACTTTTCGAACGTTGATCGTGGCCGCGGCATGGATTCGGACTACACTCTCGAGCAGACCCCCGCGACGCGGCGGCGCAACAAGGTGCGCGAGGCAATCCTCGCCGCTGCCGAGCGCATGTTTGCGAAAGAGGGCGAGAGCGGCCTGTCCATCCGGCGGCTGGCCGAAGAGATCGATTACTCCCCCTCGGCCATCTACAAATATTTCGGTTCCAAGGAAGAGCTGCTGGAGGAGCTGAAGGACAGTTTCTTCGAGCGCCTGCTGGACCAGGTGGACCGCGTGTCTGCCGCCAACATGAATTTCCATGACCGCGCCCGCGCCTGCGTGACGACCTATGTCTCCACGGCGACGGCCCGCCCGCACCATTATGCCGCCGCCTTCTCGTCGATCCCGACGCGGGAGGAGCTGGCGGCGCGCCGGCAGCTCAGCTGGGACGATTTCATCGCCACGCCGAAGGGGCAGGCCTTCAAGATCCTGGTCGATCTGGTGGAAGAGGGGCAGGCGCTTGGCGTGTTTGATCCGGCGCTGGAACCGATCAAGTCAGCCAAGTCGATCTGGGCCTCGTCCCATGGCCTCGCGCTGCTGATGATCCACATGCCCATCCTGCCGGACGTCCAGCCCTGTCCGACCCAAACCGACGGCGACTTCGTCGCGTATCATGCAGACATCGTCATGCGCGGCCTGGCCGTGCCCGCTGACCCTCCGCACAAGAACGGAACACGCTGATGACTCACTCGCACCCTTATGAGGGCAATGAGATCAGGGAGAAAAAGCCAACTGCGCTGAAGGGGCTGGTCTTCCTGCTCCTGTTGATCGGGTTCGGCGCCGGCATGTTCTACGCCGCGACCCGCCTGCGCAGCGCCGAAGGGCCGAAAGTGGCGCATGAGGCCCCGGCACCGCTGACGGTGGCCGTGGTCACCGTGGAGCCGACCAGCGCGTTCGACCTGAAGGAAAGCTATACTGGTCTTGCCGAAGCGCGCCGCACCAGCATGCTGGGTTTTGCGTCCAGCGGGCGAATTGCCGAGATCCGTGCCGATGTCGGCGACAAGGTGAAGACAGGCGCTCTGCTGGCAAAGCTCGACACGCGCAGCCTACAGGCGCAGCTCGCCTCGGCGAATGCGCAGGTCGAGGAAGCCCGCGCGGCACATGACCTGGCGCTCAGCACCGTGCAACGCCAGCGCCAGTTGAAACTGCAGGGCCATATCTCGCAACAGAGTGTCGATGAGGCCGAAGCGCAGGCGAACACCGCGCTGGCCCGTGTCGAGGCCGCCAAGGCGCAGGCCGATACGCTCCGTGTCCAGATCGACCTTGCCGCCATCACGGCGCCATTCGATGGCGTCGTGACACAGCGCCTGACCGATGAAGGCGCTATCGCAGCAGCTGGCCAGCCAATCCTTGAGCTAGTCGAGAAGAGCCATCTCGAAGCCCGCCTCGGCCTGCCGGCCGCCAGCGCGGCACTGCTGGAGCCGGGCAAGGAATACACGCTGGTGGCCGACACCGGCGAAGTGACGGCCCGCCTGCGCAATGTGACCGGTGTGATCGATGCCAATCAGCGCACCGTGGGTGCCGTGTTCGATATCGAAAATCCGGACGCTATCGCTGCGGGCGCTGTCGTGCGCTTCGCGCTTGACCGGAGTGTCGGCGAAGCGGGCTTCTGGGTGCCGGTGAAGGCGCTCTCCGCCGCGTCCCGCGGACTATGGACGGTCTATGTGGCAGACCCGTCAGACTCTGGCTGGACGGCGGTGCCGCGCCCGGTCGAAATGGTACACAGCGATGGCGACCGCGCCTATGTGCGCGGGCCTATCCAGCCGGGCGCACGGGTGATCGTCGACGGCCTGCAACGCATCACGCCCGGCATGCCGGTGACACCCCGCGAGTCCCAGCGGGCCAATCTCGCAGACGACTGACGAGCCATGGTGAAGGCGCTCAGTCTCTTCTATCGCCTGCCGCGCCTGACGGCGCTGTCGATGCTGATCATGCTGATCGGCGGGCTCGGCGCGATGTTCACGCTGGGGCGGCAGGAAGACCCGACGCTGATCGAACGCTACGGGACTGTTGTGGCGTTCCTGCCCGGCGCAGATGCCGAGCGGATGGAAGCGCTCGTGACCGAGCCGCTGGAGTCGGCGCTGATGGAATTGCCGGAGTTGGAAGAGGTGAACTCTACCTCGCGCGCCGGTGTCTCCCAAATCACCCTGAATGTACGCGAGGATCTGAACGGCACGGAAGTGGACAATGCCTGGACACTGGTCCGCCAGAAGGTAAGCCAGGCGCAGGCACAATTTCCAGCCGGGGTCTCCCAGCCGGAAGTCACGCAGCAATATGTCGGCGCGGCGACGATGGTGATCGGCATAAGATGGGACAGCGAGGAAGACCCGCCCATCGCGGTGATGCGGCGTCTGGCGCTGGACCTGCAGGACCGGTTTGAACGTCTTCCGGGCACGGAACTAACGCAGACTTACGGCCTGCCGTCTGAAGAAGTGCGCGTAGTCATGGATCCCGACGCGCTGGCGGCGACAGGGCTGTCCTTCCGGCAGGCGGCTGCGGCGCTGGCAGCAGGGGACTCCAAGGCCCCGGCCGGGCGCTTGCGGGCGGAAGGCGGCAATGTAGGCTTCCAGATCAGCGGCGAGTTCGACTCGATTTCCCGGGTGCGGTCCGTGCCCATCATTCAAAGAGGCGACGGCACAGCGGTGCGCCTTGGCGACATTGCGGACGTGCGCAAGGGCCTCGCCGACCCGCCGGTGAATATGGCCTTCGAGAACGGGCACCGGGCCATCCTGATTGGCGTCTATATCTCGCCGGGCCAGCGTGTCGACCAGTGGGCGGATACGGCCCACGCGGTCGTTGAGGACTTCGCGCGGAACACGCCGCCGGGTATGACCATCGCCACGATATTCGACCAGAGCACCTACACAAATGCGCGCCTCACCGGCCTTGCGCAGAACCTGCTGATCTCAGCCGGGATCGTGTTTTGCGTCCTGTTCCTGACGATGGGCTGGCGGTCTGCTTTCGTGGTGGGCATGGCCCTGCCGTTGACCGTGGCGCTGGTACTGATCCTGTTCAAGGTGTTTGGGCATCCGCTGCACCAGATGTCGGTGACGGGCCTCGTGATTTCGCTCGGCCTGCTGATCGATAATGCCATCGTCGTGGTGGATGATTTCGACCAGTGGCGCGTGCGTGGCTTGAACCGGCTGGACGCCATCGAGCGCAGCCTGAAGCATCTGGTTGCGCCGCTTGGCGCCTCGACCCTGACGACGGCGCTGGCCTTTGCGCCGATCGCCATGCTGCCCGGCCCGGCAGGGGAATTCATCGGCATGATCGGTCTGTCGGTCGTCTTCGCCATATGCTCCTCCTTCCTCATTTCGATGACGGTGATCCCGGCCATGGCGGGCTGGTTCGACCGGACGCGCGGCTGGGAACGCGGCGAGGCAACCCGCCCGCGCCGCTGGTGGCGGGACGGCATCACGTTCGACTTCATCTCCGACGGTTACCGCGCGACGGTGGAGGCCGTGCTGCGCTTCCCGCCGCTCGGCATTGTGCTGGGCATCGCCCCGGCGATCCTCGGCTTCTGGCTGGCCGGCCAGTTGCCAAACCAGTTCTTCCCCCAGACCGAGCGCGACCAGTTCCAGCTGACCCTGGAGCTGCCGCCCGAAGCGAGCCTGGCCGATACCGAAGCGGCGACCCGTCGGGCGACCGAACTGATCCAGTCCATCGAAGGTGTGAAGGATGTGACCTGGGTGCTCGGGGAACCCGCGCCGCGGGTCTATTACAATGCCATCAACAATACGCGCGGGGTTGAGGGGCTGGCCTCCGGGTGGGTGCAGCTGGACAACAATCTCCGTACACGCCAGATCGTGGCCGATGTGCAGCAGCTGGTGCGCGCTGAATTCCCGTCCGCGCGTTTCCTGGCGCTGCCCTACGAGCAGGGCCCGCCTGCCGATGCGCCTGTGGAGTTCCGGATTCTCGGCGACGACTTCGAAACGCTGAACCGGCTTGGAAATGAGACGCGCGCTGTTCTCGCGCAGACACCGGGTGTGACCTACACGGTCGCCTCCCTGCAGCTTGGCGCGCCGACCATGAAGCTCGATGCGGACGAGACGGCTGCGGCTCTGACGGGTGAGCGTCTGACAGACCTCGCGGCAGACCTGAATGCCGAACTGGAAGGCGTGCGGGCGGGCTCCGTTCTGGAAGGTACGGAGGAGCTGCCCGTCGTGGTGATTGCGCCGGACAGCCGGCGGCGGGAATTGTCGAACCTGCGCTCGGCAACGGTCGGGTCGGGCTCCAGCGGTACGCCGCTGTCTGCCCTCGGGCAGTTGTCGCTCGATCCGGAGACGGCGGTCATCACCCGCTGGGATGGCCAGCGGATGAACCAGATCCTCGCTTATCTCGAACCCTACACGATCCCGGCGCCCGTGCTGGCCGACTACCAGGCGCGCCTTGAGGCGACTGGCTTCACTGTTCCGGCGGGCTACAGCGTCGTCATCGGCGGCGAGGCGGAGAATTCGGCCGAGGCCGTGACGGACCTTGCCAGCGTGGGCGTGCCGCTGATCCTGGTCATGGCCGGGGCGATCATGCTGGTGTTCAATTCCTTCCGGATGATGGTGTTGATCCTGTCGACGGGGTTCCTGTCCATCGGGCTCGCTTTCTTCGGCGTCTGGCTGTTCAACCTGCCTATGGGCTTCAACGCCATTGTCGGCAGCCTTGGCCTGCTCGGCATTTCCATCAACGCGTCGATCGTGGTGCTCAGCTTGCTGCGGGCCGATCCATGGGCGATGGCCGATGATGTCGTCCGCCAGCGGGAGATCGTCGTGGACGCCACCCGTCACATCGTGGCGACGACGCTGACGACAATGGGCGGTTTCATTCCGATCCTCTTGTCGGGGGACAATTTCTGGCTGCCGCTGGCGGCGGGAATCTCCGGCGGCGTGGCCGGATCGGCACTGCTGTCGCTTTATTTCACGCCGGCCATCTTCCGGATCATGACCTACAAGCCCGTGCGCCGCCTGTTTGGCTATCGTCCTGCCATTCCGGAGACATCCGGCGAATAACCCAATTGTGAGCGCGCCGGGGCTTGATGCCTGCGGCAAGCTGCCCCATGTGAGCTTCACACCCTGAGCAAGAGGGAACGAGAATGCCAGAAAATCCCGACATCGGCGCACCGCCGCCCGCATGGAAGCGCCTGCGCTTTGAAGCTGCTGCTGCCGCTGCAGATGAGCCGTCGCTGGCCGGCTATATCAATGCCGCGATCCTGGCCCACGATTCCCTCTGCGATGCGCTGGCCTATCACCTGGCTGAGAAGATCGGCGACTCGACCATCGGCACCCAACAGGTGCGGGATATCCTGTCGGATGCCTGCGAGTCCCACGACGAACTCGTCGAAAAGGCGGAGGCCGACATGATGGCCGTTCTGGAGCGCGACCCGGCCTGCCGCGGCCTGCTTCAGCCCTTCCTGTTTTTCAAAGGCTTCCAGGCCCTTCAGACCCACCGCATTGCCAATGTGCTGTGGCGCGAAGGCCGCGAGACGCTGGCCTTCCATTTCCAGTCCCGGGCGTCCGAACTGTTCGGCGTCGACATCCACCCGGCCGCACGGATCGGCAAGGGTGTCATGCTGGACCATGCGACAGATATCACCATCGGTGAAACGACCGTCGTCGGCGATGGCTGCTCGATCCTGCAGGGCGTGACCCTGGGCGGTACCGGTAAGGAAGTCGGCGACCGTCACCCGAAGATCGGGCGCGGCGTGCTGGTGTCCGTTGGCGCGAAAGTGCTGGGCAATATCCATGTTGGCGACGAGGCCAAGGTCGCCGCCGGTTCGGTCGTCCTGAAGGATGTGCCGGCGCACTGCACGGTTGCGGGTGTCCCGGCGAAGATCGTTTCCGGTCCTTCCTGCTGCCAGCCGGCCAAGACGATGGACCAGTCGCTGCCCGATTCTGCAGAGAACTAATCCGTTCTGACCGGACATCCGTTCCCGGAAGTCTGGTCGTGACTCTCCCTCGGCGGTCCGCTGATTCCGCCTCTGCGGCGGGACCATAACCAATTCGCAGGTCGGCCGTTGCTTTCACCGGTCATTTCCCGCCCGGCGAGACTGCCGGAGCGGGAATTCGTGCGCCGCACGAACCCGGCGCCCCTGAAGCCGCTTTTCTACACGGCTGACGCGTCCGCTATGGATGCACAATGTTGTTGCCCCGAAACGTTTCGACTAAACTTCGGCGGCTAATGCGTTCGCATTCCATGAGAATTTTCCGCGTCAGAAGGAGGCGGCCGGGTGAGCTTTGAGACCGTCGACGGGGAAGAGGGCGAGCGCGTTGTGCGCATGCGCCGGCTTGTCCGCCGGGAGGGTCACCTGCCGTTTGTACCGTTCGGGTTGATCCCGCTGGCCGGACTGGGCCTGTTGTTCCTGATCGCGCTGGTGCCGTTTGCCTTGGGCGTACAGGGCGCGACCAAGCGCGCCGTGACCGAGGCGCTGGCCGCGAATGGCGTGGACTGGGCGCAGACGTCCGTCAGCGGACAGTCTGTCACCATTACCGGAGCGGCGGCATCCGGCGCCGAAGCGCACAAGGCCCGGATGATCGCGAAGCGCGCCGTCTCGGCGACGCCGTTTGGCCTGGCCCGCCCGGCGACGCGCGTGACCGTTCCGCAGGGGCCCTACACCAACCAGCCAAGTGCAGAAGATGTTGAGGCGCCGCATCCCGCTGCACCGCTTCAGGATGTGACCGACGAAGCCATCGCGGCGCCTTCCTGGACCTTCACCCTGACCCACGGCGTCCTCACCCTGAACGGCACGATGCCGGACCAGGACACGAAGGACACGGTTGTCCGGCACGCCTTTGACAAGATTTACCCGCCCCGCATCACGGGCGTGAACGACTATCTCGACATTGCCGGCCTCGTGCCGCCGGAGGGCTATGTCGAAGTGGCGCTGCGCGGCGTGAACACAATCACCCAATGCGACACGGGCCAGGCCGGATTCGAACGCGGGCGATTCAACCTGCGCTGCGAACTGCCGGACACCGAAGCCGACGACGTGCGCAATGCCGCTGTTGCCTCCATGCCATTGGGCACGATTGGCAAGATCGATATCCTGCCGCACGAAGCGGTCGTCAGCTGTGAGGCGGAACTGACCGATTTACTGAAGGAGGCTCGGATCGAGTTCGACTCTTCCAGTGCCGTCATCGACGCCTCCAGCAATGACCTGCTGGATGCCGTCGCGGCGGCGGTAAAGAAATGCCCCGGCACACTCCGCATCGGAGGGCACACCGATTCCACCGGTCCGGACGACGAGAACGAAACCCTCAGCCGCAACCGGGCGCTCGCCGTGCGCAATGCGCTGGTCGCCCGCGGTGTCGACCATCAGCGCCTGATCGCAGAGGGGTATGGTGCGGCCCAGCCGGTTTCCTCAAACACAACGCCGGAGGGGCGCGCGCGCAACCGCCGGATCGAGATCCGCGTCGTGCGGGCGTCCGAATGAAGTTTAACCCAACAGGGGGCTGCGGCCCCTGATACGAGTAAAATCCATGCTGTTCCTGCTGCTCCAGATTTTCCTGCTGATGGTCCTCGCCGCCGCGTGCGGGGCGGGCCTTGCGTGGTGGTGGTTCCGCCGGAACTTCGAGGACGTCACCGTCTATCACGAGGAATTGCTGACCGGCGCTGAGCGCGCCAAGGACCAGCCACCGCCGGTAACGAAGGAAGAACTGAAGGAGAGCCTTGCCAGCCTGGCCCCGCCGGACCTGTCGCCCCTGCATGAACGCCTGGCAAAGATTGAAAGCGCGCTGTCGCTGACCGGTGGTGCCGGCCTTGGTGCGATCAATGACCGGTTCACCGAAACGCGCGGCCTGCTCAGCCGGATGGAAACCCTGATGCAACAGCCGGACGAAGCGCTGGAAGGCGTGCTGGGCCGCCTGTCTGATATCGAAAGCTCGCTCCTGTCTGTCTCCAATGAAGTGGCCAGCCTGCAGAATGCCGATCTCGATCCGCTTGAAATCCGCTTGGCTCAACTGGAAGAGCTTATCCGTGGCCAGACCATGCCGGAGGTCGATCTCGGCCCGGTGCATTCCGGTCTCACGCGGCTGGAGCTGGCCATCGAGAACATGGAGTTCCCGGATGTAGACTTCGAGCCGGTGCGTACGCACATGGCGGCCATGGAAGCGCGGCTCGCCGAGTTTGCCGACCGGATCGATACGGCCCGCAAGGCCGACATCGAAGAGCTGATGATCCGCATGTCGACGCTTTCCTCCTCGCTGGCGGGCTTGCGTGTGCCGGATCTCGACTCGGTGAAGGAGCGCATGTCGAAGATCGAGGATGCGGTCGCCAACATCGAGTTGCCGGAGACGGACTTCACGCCGCTGGTCAACGAGTTCCGCAATATCGAAGGCATGCTGCGGGCGCCGTCCGAAGACATGCGTGTCATGCACACCAAGCTCGCCGATATCGAAGGCGGCAGTGCGTCGCTGCACTCCAAACTGTCCGGCGTGGAGCATACCGTGGCGATGCTGGCCCGGTCGGGTGTGGACCTGACGCCGGTGCAGACGCGCCTGTCGAATGTCGAATCCGCGCTCGCCTCGTTGCGGGTCGAGCTGCAGTCGCTGCCGGACTTCGGCCCGATGGAGCGCCGTCTCGCAGCCTTGCAGGATTCCATGCTGGCGATGCGCGAGCCGGACCTGTCGCCGGTGCTTTCGTCCATGCGCAAGCTGGATGCCCGGCTCGACATGGGCGTGGTCGACAGCCGTCTGGCCAATATCGAGTATACGCTGGCCGCCCTGAACCACATCCTGCGTGCAAGGGATTTCAGTCATCTGCGCGGGGAGGGCGAGTATGTCTACCGCCAGCCTGTCGCATCGCCGCCGCGGCCGGAAACGTCCGCCTTCGCCAAGATCGACCAGGTGTTTCCCAAAGCCCCGCCGCCGCAACGCCCGGCCGAGCCGGAACCAGAGCCAGAGCCGGAGGTGAAGCCGGAAAGCACGGCCCACCCGCTGGAAATCGCGCTCCGGCCCGGTGACAAGGCCAATCTGCTGATCGAGCCTGCCTTCGGGAACGAGGACGATCTGGAAGTGATAAACGGCATTGGACCGATGCTGGGGGAACTGCTGAACGAGATCGGCGTCTATTATTTCTGGCAGATTGCCGAGTGGGGCCCGGCGGAGATCGAATGGGTCGACAACAAGCTGGAGCATTTCAAGGGCCGGATCGAGCGGGATGAATGGGTCAGCCAAGCCAAGGAGCTGGCCAAACTGCCGACGTCTGCGAAGCATCCGGCCAGCTGATCAACTCTGCCTGAGCGGTCCATATCTTCCCCTTTTCCCCTCCGCCGAATTGCGGTTAAGCTGAGTTCCAGTGCTGGGGATGACGGTGACGATCTCAAGGGAAGGGGACACGTGCCATGCTTCGCCTATTCCTGCTTGGAATTGCAGGTTTTTTTGTCGTGCTGGCCTCCGAGGCCCAAGCGGTCCAGCCTGCGCGCTATGCGCTGGTGATTGGGAATTCTGACTATCAGCAACGGGGATGGCAGCTGGCCAATCCCGCAAATGATGCCCGCCTGATGGCTGAATCCCTCGCCGACGTCGGCTTTGAGGTTGATCTCGTCCTGAATGCCGGGGAAGACCGGATGGAGGAGGCGTTCGCCGCCCATGGCGCGCGCCTGAAGGCCGGTGGCAACAAGGCCGTGGGCCTGATATATTATGCCGGGCACGGCGTGCAGTCTCAGGGCCTGAACTATCTCGTGCCGGTGGATGCCAATGCCCGGTCTGAACAGGACATCTGGCGCCAGGCGCCGCGCCTCGGCGATGCGCTGCGCTATGTCGAGGATGCGGGCAATGCGGTAAACTTCGTGATCCTGGATGCCTGCCGGGACAATCCGCTGCCAAGTGCAACGCGCAGTGCAGCGGGCGGACTGGCCGAGGTGAAACCCGCCCGCGGCCTGCTGATCTCCTATTCTACGGCGCCCGGTTACGTCGCCTATGACGGCGACGGTACGAATTCCGCCTTCGCGCTCGCTTTGGCGCAGACGCTGAAACAGCAGAACCTGATCGCCGAACAAGTGTTCAAGCGCGTCGCGGACAGCGTCAATGCGGCGACCGGCGGGCTGCAGACCCCGTTCTATAATTCCGGCCTGACCGGCGCAGACTTTTGCTTCGCAGGCTGCAGCGGTGCCCCCGCCTCTGCGCCCACGGAGATTTCGGATTCGGTGCTCTCGACGCGCCTTCCAGCCGGAACACGGTCGATGGCATCGACCAGCGAGGCGCCCGTGCCAGGTCCGGCGGCTTCGCCCGCGACGGGCGCGGTCTCTGGCCTTTTGCGACAAGGTGCTTTCGCGGCGGCGGCCAATGGCGGCCCGGTCGAGGCGCGCAAGTTCAGGGATTGCACGGACTGCCCGCAGATGGTTGCGATTCCGGCAGGCACATTCCTTATGGGCTCGCCTGAGAGCGAGCCGGAGCGCAAGGACACCGAAGGCCCGCAATGGGAACCGCAGGTCGGCCTCTTTGCAGCCTCCGAAAAGGAAATCAGCTGGGCTGATCTCGACGACTGCATCGCCGCAGGTGGCTGCGCCGGGAATGAGGCGAAAGCTGAAACCCGGTCTGACCGCTGGAAACGCGGCGCCATGCCCGCCATCAACATCACCTGGTGGGAAGCGATGGACTATGTCCGCTGGCTGAACGAAAAGGTGGAGGGCGAGCCCTATCGCCTGCTGAACGAGGCGGAGTGGGAATATGCCGCCCGCGCGGGTACGACGACAGCGTTCAGCACCGGCGACTATCTCACCGATAAGGATGCAAACTTCAATGCCGGCGGGCGCCAGTACAATGGCGGGCCGAAAGGGAAATGGCCGCGCCAGCCGATGCCGGTCGGGTCATATCCGCCGAATGCGTTTGGCCTGTATGACATGCATGGCAATGCCGCTGAATGGGTCGCCGATTGCTGGAGCCACGATTATATGGGCCGCATCGGCAAGGCGGAGGCTGAACCGGGCGCGGAGAAATGCTCGCGCTCGGTGCGGGGCGGTAGCTGGGAGAAGATTCCGTCCTATGTCCGCTCTGCCGTGCGGGACGCGTTCCCGCCGGGCGGGCGGGACGATGCCATAGGCTTCCGTGTGGCGAGGGATCCTGATCCGTCATGATCCAGTCCATCAGCCCCCTGATCAGCCATCACCGGGACCAGCTGAAAGCCGAGTCCCGGTTGAACCGGACACTCCTGATCGGGGCGATGCTGGCGGCACTGGCGGCGTTCAGCGTGTTCCTGCTGACCCTGTTCGGGCAATATCCGCTGCCAGTCGGCGAGCGCATCTTTTCCGGCAATCCGGAACGGATTCTCGGCGCATCGAACTTTTTTGTGGCCACCGCCATCGGTGCAGCCCTCAGGATGTGGCGGATGCGTCAGACGCGGATCAAGCTGCTGATCGCGGAGGCGTTCCTGCGGGAAAATGAAGACGAGACGGGCCTGCGCCTGCTGCTGGAGCCGATGTTCGGACCGGATGTCTGGCGCGGGACGAAGCTGAACGATTCAGGGGGAACGGAGTGGTGAGCACGGAAAACGAGACAAGCCGGTCGCCGGTCACATCGCTGGACCTGCTGATGGAGCTGCAGGGCGAGCAGCAGTCTTTCCGCTTCCTCGTGCGTGCCCTGGCGGCCTTGCTGGCAACGGCTGCGGTGATCGCAGTGGGCAGCGTGATCTATTTCTATTTCGAGCTTCAGGGCCTGCGCGCGGAATATGCCCGGCAGGCACAGCTGAATCAGGTAAACCTGCGCATTGTGGCAGGCGAAGCAAGCCGGCAGAGGGAGTCCACACAGGCGCAGCTGGTTGCCATTCGTGAAGAGAACGAGGCCGCCCGCCGGCAGGCCGAGCTGTCGCGGGAGCTGCAACAGGCCGGCTCACCAGGGCAGATCGCCTCCTACAAGGACCGCGCCGTGTCCATCGCGCGGGGGCACATTCTCGGCAAGACGATGAACGAGGTGACCTCGCAAGTCGTCGCCATGGTGCTGCGCGCGGATCAGGCAGGCAGCGTCAGCCTGCTGACAAATGGCGAGCGCGTCCTGATGCAGGCGGCGCTGGACGATTGGGGCGGGCAGGTCGAATCCGCCACAGTGCGAAGCGAGTTCCAGACCCTGCTGGATGACAGTTCAAGTCTGACCGATCAGGGCGTCGGCGCAGCGGGTCTTGCCATGCTGGAATACCGCAAGGCGAACGGGAACTCCCTTGGCTGGAACCGGGGCTGTTCCACGGTCGTCGACTATGTGAACCAGGCCGCTGCGCGGGGCCTGAACGAGCCGATGCTGCTGCTCTGGAAGGGGCAATGCCTGCGCAAGCGCGGCGATGCCTTGCTGGCCTATGAAGCCTTCAGCCAGGCAGCGAAGCTGATGGAATCCGACCCTGAGGATATCACGCTGGAACAATCCCAGATGGCGCATCATGGCGTGGGCACTACGCTGATCGCCTTGGCCGCGCAGTCGCAATTGCCGGAAGGCCAGGACAAGAATGTCGCCCTTCAGGAGGCCCTGTCGGAACTGCGCACAGCGGCCAAGATAAGGGCCGATCGCGGCTCCACCCGCGTTGGCGTGGCGTATACGGAAGAAAACATGGGTTTCATCTATATCCTTGAGGAAGACTGGCCAGCCGCGCTGTCCCATACCGAGAGCATCGACAACATCCTGCCACTGGCCTGGAACCTGACGGTGCGTAACATCGCGGCGCGCGAAAACGAACAGGCGCTGAAGCGGGGCGGTGCCAGCCGCGAGGCTGTTCAGGAAATGCGGCGTATCCAGAATGATACGGCCATGGTTCTGTCCCTGATGGACTGCGGCCAGATCGACAAGGCAGAGCTGATGCGCCTGCTGCCGCAGACCTATTCTGACGAAGTCGATGAGCTTGCGGCGCATTGCCTTGTGGAATCGGGCGGAATTTGATGCAGCCTTGCTGTTGAACCCATAGAGAAACCAACTAGGTTGCGCCTCGCGAAGAAAAGGACACTTATAATGACCCGCGAAGAAACGCTCCGCCTCGAAGCCTATCTCAAAGAAAAGCTGAATCCCGGCCTGCGCCTGCTGCCGCGCGACAAGACGGACGATTCTGTCGAAGTCTATCTCGGCGCCGAGTTCCTGGCCGTCGTCTATAAGGACGTCGACGAGGGCGAGACCTCCTACCAGTTCCAGATGACCGTGCTGGAAGAAGACATCAACGGCTAAGCCGTCGCGGGATCGTCCCGTCGGTGGAACGGTCCCGTTTCAGGCTGGTTTGACCGGCCAGTGTGCGGCCTGCCTAATAAGGCAGGGCGCGTATGTCCGGCTCGACCCATTCGCGCCGGGCTTTCACGCTGAACAGCGTGTCCCGCCGCCAATACTCGAAAACCCAGTCCGGCTTTCCGCACGGGCCGGCCAGCAGGCCGGTCAGGACGGTGTGCAGCGGCGAACCTTCGGGCGCAGCGCGATAGGCGTGTTCGGCCGCTTTCAGCGAGGCGATGGTGATCGTTTCGTGATAGCCTTCGGTATCGGTATTCCGGCCACCCACGGATTCATTGTAGCTGCGGATCATGCCGGGCATGCCGCGATATGCGGCGGCGGCGTCTTCCGCGATCAGGCCAAGGGCGGCGGCCCAATGCGCGGCATGGGTCCATTTTTCCTTCGGCAGTGTCCGGTTGCGGAAGCCATCTAGCAAGTCGGCTATATCGGTATCGGTTTCAAAACTCATCTTGTCGTTCCTTCAGTCATGGCGGGACCAAAACAAAAGCCCCGCCGGGTGGCGGGGCTTGTTTGGTCGAATGCTGTCGTGACGCGCGGTCAGTCAGGCAGTCGCCAGGCACAAGCACGCGCCGGCTGGATGAACCGGGTCTGTTGCTGAACGGTGATCGCGTGTTTGTGCATACAGGCCGGGTAGCCATTCCCTCGCAGGATGGCAAGTCCGTATTTGTCCGTAGGCAGACGCGGCCTAGAAAAGCGAGCCTTGCTGGCCTTTTGGTTTTGCCTTGGTCGGTTTCGAGGCAGGGGCCGGAGGTGATCCGGAAGACCCGGTTGGCACTGCGGTCACGTCCCCATCTGCAAAACTGATCTTCAGGCTGGCGGCGCTCGCGGCCGGGCCGGCGGAGCGGACGAGCTTTCCGGCATCGTCTCGCACCAGCGCATAGCCGCGCTTCAGCGTCGACTGGTAGGACAGCGTCTCCAGCAGCTTGCCCTGCGTGGCGAGTGCGGTTTCGCGCTGTTGCATCAGGCGGGTCAGCGCAGGCCAGGCGCGCACGGCAACATCGCGCAAGCGCTGTTTGGAGGTGCGGATTTCGCTGCGCAGGCTGGCCGGGCTGATGGTCAGGCGCGAGAGGCGGACGCGGGCCTTCTGCGTCAGGGCGAGGGCGGCGCGAGGCAAGGTGGCGGCGGCATAGTCCAGCCGCTGGCGTTTGGTCTGCAGCAGGCTCTCCGGGCGCGGCAGGCGCGCGGCGGTCAGCTTGTCCTTCGCCTGTCCGGTGCGGCGGGCGAGGGCGCGTTTCAGGCGCTCGCCGGCCTCGCTGGTCTGCAGCAGCAGCTCCTGGCGCACCGGCACGGCGATTTCGGCCGCGCCGGTCGGCGTCGGTGCGCGGGCGTCGGAGACATAGTCGATCAGCGTCGTGTCGGTCTCGTGGCCCACGGCGGAGATCAGCGGGATTTCGCTCTCGAAGGCGGCGCGGACGACGATTTCCTCGTTGAACGGCCAGAGGTCCTCGATCGAGCCGCCGCCGCGGGCGACGATCAGTACATCCGGGCGGTCGGCGCCGGTCATGGCGTTGAAGCCCTTGATGCCGGCGGTGATCTGAGCCGCGGCGCTGTCGCCTTGCACGAGGGCCGGCCAGACGATCACGCGGACCGGGAAACGGTCACGGATGCGGTGCAGGATATCGCGGATGACGGCGCCGGTCGGGCTGGTCACCACGCCGATGGTGCGCGGCAGGAAGGGCAGCTGTTTCTTGTGCTCCGCCGCGAACAGGCCTTCGGCGGCGAGCTTTTTCTTCCGTTCTTCCAGGAGGGCCATCAGCGCTCCGGCGCCGGCCGGGCGCATGGAGGCGGCGATCATCTGATAGTTCGACCGGCCCGCATAGATCGACAGCTTGCCCGTCGCGATGACTTCCAGGCCTTCTTCCGGCCGGAAGGGCAGGCGGTCGACCTGGCCTTTCCACATCACCGTGTTCAGCACGGCCTTGTCGTCCTTCAGGTCGCAATACATGTGGCCGGAGCGGGCGATGGTGACCCGGCCCAGCTCGCCGCGCACGACGACATGGTCGTAATTCGTTTCGATCGTCCGCTTCAGGCTGGCGGCGAGGTCGGAGACGCTGAGAGCGGGATCGTTGGAAACGGGGGCATCTGACATGCTCCTTTTCTGAACGCGGTTGCGGGCCGGGGCAAGGCCCAGAACAAGCAGAGGCTGCAAGGCTTGACCTCTGTCGCCGACTCCCTAAGCAGCTTGGGGCTGTTTCCTTCTCCTGCCAGCCGGACCTGCCTCATGACCCAACAGACTTCCAGGCCGTGGTATCGAGCGGCGGCAGGCGTGCTGCCGCGTTCGGTGCGGCGCCGATTGCTGTGCCTGGGCCGGGACCTGGCGAGCATTCGGGCCCGCCTGAAACCGGGCGCGAAACCGGCACCATGGTCCAGTTTGCACGATGTCGGCGGCGGCGAATTTCACACGGTTGGCCGCGTGATCCTCAGCCATTTGATCAATGAAGCGGGCCTGACGCGGGACGATCATGTGCTGGACATTGGCTGCGGCACAGGCCGCGTTGCCTTTGCCTTGGCGGACTATCTGTCGCCCAAGGGCTGCTATACCGGATTTGACGTGGCCCCCAGCGGACTTGCCTGGATGATCCGGCACCTCCCGCCAGCTGCGGCGCCGTTCCGCATCGTCCGGGCAGACGTGTTCAACACCGAATACCGCCAGAAGACAGCCAGCCGGGCCGAAGCCTATCGCTTCCCCGTCAGTGACGGCAGCGTCGATGTGGCCTTCGCCACCTCCGTCTTCACGCACCTGTTGCCAGCAGACGCCGAGAACTACATCGCCGAAATCGGGCGCAGCCTGCGGCCCGGCGGGCGGGCCTATGTGACCGCCTTTCTGATGACGGAGGCGCGCCGAGCCCCGGCGACAAGCGGGCAGGCTTTCGTGAAATTCCATCGTTTCGGCGACGTCGCGCATGTCGGCGATACGAAAGTGCCGGAAGCGATGATCGCGTTCGACGAGACGGTCTTCATGGGCTGGGTCGCCAGGGCGGGGCTGGATCTCGTCCCGCCGGTGAAATACGGCCACTGGAGTGGTGAAGCCCCCGTGCCGGGACAGGATTTCCAGGACGTCCTTGTACTGAGGAAGCCGGCCTAGGCGTTTCCGCCAGCGCGTTCGCCTCCCGTCACAGCGCGTGAGGGAGCGGGCAGGCCTGATTTTGCGCAAAGCGTCAGGACGAGTCGTGGCTCTGCGCGTCCAGCGCGACTCCGTGCAGGTATTGCATGTTGTCGGCCTTTTCCGGGTCCAGCGTCGGATCGAGGAAGGCTTTCGGCTGGGGCGCCAGTAGCGGCTTCGGCGGCGCAAGGAGACGCGCGCTCATGGCCTGCAGGTAAAGCTCGCCGTGCTCGAACACATGGATCAGCGCCGCGATCCGTTTCCGCAAAGGCGCAGACGACATCAGTCCATCCACCATCCTGTATGCGGGCATGGGAACCCCGGCCGCCGGGGCCTTCAGGCAATAGTCCGGATCGCCCGCACGGGGCGCGCGGATCACGGGCACGGGCAGGCATTCATCGAGGCAGAAGAGGAGGCGCCCGCCCTCCGGTGGCGGGACCATCGGGCCATACTCTGCGCACATGATAACCAGCATACGCCGGACCAGCGCCTCGAAAATGCTGAGGGTCAGCGAGATGGCGCCCGCCTCGATGCGCGGCAGGCGCGGAGCCGCCATATCGCTCCCGGTATTGTGCGCGGTGCCTTCAGCAGGATTGCAGCGCCGCCACAAGTTCTGTACCGCGTCCTGCACGGTGTACCACCAGCGGCTGATCAGATCATGGGTGCGGGCAGGGACGGGAAAGCTCATCCCGCAAGAGTGCCTGCGGCGGGTATCCCGTTGGATCGGCATAGCCGGATCAGTTGCAAGCAAAGGCAACAGGGCGCGGAAACCGCCGCGTCTGTCCTACATCAGGCCCCGGCGGCGAGCTGGACCGCTAGCGAGGCGCCCGTGCGGGTGGAGACGCGGCTGAGTGTGAAAGTGCCGGAGATCCGCGCATCTTCGGAGAAGGACCAGCGCCCTGTAAACCGGGTAAAGGACGCATCCACCGCCCCGCAATAGATCAGGTCCGGCTGGATGATGCCGGTGTCGGGCGTATAGCGTTTCGAGAGCAGAACGTGCTGGCCGCAGCGGTCCCCCCGGACAGTCGCATCATATTCAGGTTCGTAGCCAAGCAGCGGGCCGAACGTCACCGGTTCCAGTGTCGTGCCGCACAGTTTGCCGTCGATTTCGGTGAGCATGGCCGTGAAGTTTACGCACTCGCCATTGGCGTCGTACCGGAACTCTCCACTCCACAGGCCGCTCATGTCTTTTTGTCCGCTCATATCTACTTGATCTCAGACGCAGAGCCGAGCATCAAGCGCTTCATGAATATTCTTCTCATCGGATCGGGTGGCCGCGAGCATGCGCTGGCTTGGAAAATGGCCCAGTCGCCGCTGGTTGACGTGGTGCATTCGACGCCGGGAAATCCCGGTATGGACGAGGTCGGCCCGTGCTTCGATGTCGGCGCGACAGATATCGAGAACCTTGTAAAACTTACACTTCAGGTGGAACCGGACCTGGTTGTCGTGGGGCCTGAGGCGCCGCTGGCCGAGGGGCTAGCAGATGTGCTGAGGGCGCGCGGATTCGACGTCTTTGGACCGAGCCAGGAAGCGGCACAACTCGAAGCATCAAAAACTTTTTCCAAGGGCCGGATGACAGCCTATGGCGTGCCGACGGCCGCTTATGGCGAATTCACGGAAGCTGGGCTGGCAAAAGCCTTTTTGCGCAAAATGCAGGCACCTTACGTGCTGAAGGCCGACGGACTGGCAGGCGGCAAGGGCGTCGTGATCGCCGAAACGCTGGACGATGCGGATGCCGCCGTGGACGAAATGCTGGGCGGACGCTTCGGCGACGCCTCCGCCACGCTGGTGATCGAGGAGTTCATGCATGGCGAGGAAGCCAGCATCTTCGTGATCACCGATGGCGAGGGCGCGATCTACCTGCCTGCCGCGCAGGACCACAAGCGCGTCGGCGATGGTGACACGGGTGAGAATACCGGCGGCATGGGCGCCTATGCCCCGGCGCCGGTCGTGACCGACGAGATCATGGCCCGCGTGAAGCGCGAGATTGCCGAGCCGATGCTGAAAGGCATGGCGAAGGACGGCATGCCGTATCAGGGCGTGCTCTATATCGGCGTCATGGTGACGGCCGAGGGCCCGAAGGTTGTGGAGTTCAACGCCCGCTTCGGCGATCCGGAATGCCAGGTCTTGATGAAGGGCCTGAAGGGCGACATCGTCCCGGTGCTGCTCGCCTCGGCGACCGGCGGACTGAAGGGCAATGAAGAGGCCTTTGAGGCGCTGCTGGAACTGGACCAGTTCGAGCCGACCGCAACCGTGGTGATGGCCATGACGGGGTATCCCGGTGCCGTCGAGAAGGGCTCGGTCATCAAGCATGTCGGCAAGGCGAACGAATTGCCGGGCGTGCATGTCTTTCATGCCGGGACCGACCGCAACCAGCTGGGCATGCTGACCGCCAATGGCGGGCGCGTGCTGAACGTCACGGCCAGCGGAAGCACGCTGCGCGAGGCGATCGACCGGGCCTATGCCGGGGTCGACGCGATCGATTGGCCGGAAGGCTTCTGCCGCGGCGACATTGGCTGGCGCGCGCTGGAACGGGGATAAGGATCCCGGCCGCGCTGCGGCAGTCAGGAGAAAAAGATGGCGCATACCCTCAAAAGATCAGGGGCCGCACTGGCCATGGCGGCCCTCGCGGCCTGCGCGACCGGGCCTGAACCCGAACCGCTATCCGGGGACCTGCTGATCCGCGATGTGCGCACGATCGGGTTCGATGGCGAGACGCCGGCGATCCGTGAGAACGCCTATGTGCTGGTGAAGGACGGGAAGATCCTCGCCGTGCGTGACACGGTTGACGGCCTGTCGGCGCCGGAAACGGTGGACGGTGCCGGGCAGACCATGGTGCCGGGCCTGACTGACATGCATGTCCATATCTGGGATCAGGCGGAGCTGGGCGCTTACCTTTCCTGGGGCGTGACGCGGGTGCGCAATATGTCCGGCCTGTCGTTCCACCTGCCTCTGGCGGAACAGATCGAAGCGGGGGAGGTGATGGGGCCGCATCTCGTTACAACCGGACCGATCCTGAACAGCCAGGGTGCAAATGCGCAGATCAATCACCAGATCGTCGAAACGGCAGACGAAGCCCGCGCCGCGGTTCGCTGGCAGGCCGAGGCCGGTTTTGACAGGATCAAGGTCTACTCCAACCTGACCCGGCCGGCTTATGAAGCCATCATCGAAGAGGCCGCCGCGCGCAGCATGCCGGTCTCGGGCCACACGCCGGAGAGCGTGCGGGAAGACGGCATGCCGGACGAAAAGCCTTTCGACATTTCATTCGAGGAAGTCCTGGCCAATCATTTCGAGACCATCGAACACATCGAATCCGTTGTCTGGCATGGCCTGCGCAACCGGCATGATGAAGACGCCGCCCGGGAACTTGGCCGGAAGATCGCCGCAGAAGGCGTGCCGGTGACGTCCACACTTCTGGCGCACCGCAATCTGGTGCTGGTGGCCGAGACTGATGGTGCTGCCGTCAGCCGTCCGGGTACAGAGTTCCTGAATGCGGTCGAGCAGCAGACCGAGGTGGAGCACCAGACTTTCTGGGCAGGGCAGGATCCGGCACCGGCGGCAGAGGATGCCGCCTTCTATGCCCGTGTGGCAAAGATCTTCCAGGAAGAAGGCGTGACCCTGCTGGCCGGCACGGATGCGGGCATCTTCACCAATATTCCCGGCAAGTCTCTGGGCGAGGAACTTGTCCTGCTGGCCGATGCAGGCCTGACGCCTTATGACGTGCTTCGGTCAGCGACCCACACGCCCTCCATGGTGCTGGGCACGGCGGGGCAGGATGGCTGTGTCGAGGCCGGGTGCGCGGCGGATCTGGTCCTGCTGCCCTGCGACCCCCTGGCGGACATCGCCTGCGCCACAGAACCGGCCGGGCTCGTTTATCGCGGGGCCTGGCTGGACCGCGCGGCGCTGGATGGGCTGCGCCAGTCTTCGGCGCAGCAGAATCCCGAACGGACGATGACGAACGTGTTTGGCGGGCTCGCCGAATATGGTGTCGATCTGAGCGCGCTGACGGGCGAATAGGCAAACCGGCAGGTGCGCCATGCCTTGGATGTGCGGTCCAGAAATGGCGGTTTGCCCGCCGCTAGGCGATTTGGGGGGAGTGCGGCGGGCAAAACGCGGGACGCTGTGAGGCGTCCTGAATTTCAAACGCATGAGCGCCGGAAATCCGTCGCGGAAATTTGCCCGGCGGACGACTTTTTTTCCGAGCGCATGGCCCTCAGGCGTGGGGGGCGATCAGGATCTTGATTTCATGAGGATCCTTGGCGAGCGCATCGAAGGCGGCTTCGGTGCTGGCCAGCGGCTGGCGGCTGGTAATCAGCCGGGCAGCCTGATCGGCATGGGCTTCGATCAGGTGAAGCGCCGTGCTGAACTCCTCCGGCCGGTACGCGAAGCTGAACTCCAGCGTCAGTTCGCGCGTGATCCCCTCCAGCGGCGTGATCTTCTCTTCATGCGGGCAGACGCCGACCACGATGATGTGGGCATGCGCCGGGGCCGACTGGATGATCTGGCCCATGACGCCGGGTGCACCGGTGCATTCGAAAATGTTCTGCCCGTGCGGCTGTCCGCGGAAGTCCCGCGCCAGCAGCGGTGACATCTGGGCCGGTTCGTGGCCGAGATCGCTCCAGCGCTCGTAGGGGCTGTCACTGGCCGGGTCGAACACGATGTCGGCGCCGAGGCTGGCAGCGACGGCGCGGCGCTCGGCCGAGAAATCCGCCGCAAGGATGGGCCCCCGCCCGGCGATCTTCAGCGCCAGGATGACGGCAAGCCCCACCGGGCCGCAACCGATCACCATGTTCGGCCCGTCATTGCGGCTCGCGAGATTCACGGCGTGCAGGCCGACCGAGAATGGCTCGGTCAGCGCCGCGAGGTCGTCCGGAATGCCGTCCGGCACGCGGAAGGTGCGCTCAGCATCGATGCAGGAGAGCGTGGCGAGCCCGCCGCTGTGGAAAGGCGAAAGGCCGATACAGGCCGGGCCGTCATGGCTGTGCGTGAAGGGCAGGCCGGTCACCCGGTCGCCGATCTTGAGTTCTGTCTCCGTGCCCGGAGCGATGCCAACGATTTTTGCCGAGAACTCATGGCCGGGGACGATGATGGGCAACTGGTGCTGCGCTTCCGGCGGCGTGGCGTCGGCCAGCTCCGCCATCTGCTTGCGCAGGCTAAGATCGCTGCCGCAAATGCCGTTGAAGAGGGGCTGGACCAAAAACTGGCCGGCAGCAGGTGACGGATCGGGAAGGTCCGAGATGCGAAAGGATTTTCCCTGCAGGGTGAGCGCGCGCATCGAGCCCTCCTATATGCCGGCAAAGAGGGCGACTTCCGGCTGGCCGGTATGCGCCGTTGTGCCACCATCTGCCACGACGATGGAGCCGGTCATGTAGGACGCGTCATCCGACGCGAGGAAAGCGACAACTTTCGCCATCTCTGCCGGCTGGGCGCCGCGGCCCATCGGAATGCGCTTGTGCCATTCCTGCGGCAGGCCGGGCATCTCGTTCATGCCCGCAGTGATGGGCGTTTCGACAAGGCCCGGGCAGAGGGCATTCACGCGAATGCCGTCACGGGCATGGTCTATGGCGAGCGCCCGCGTATAGTTGATTACCGCGCCCTTGGCGGCGTTGTAGGCGGCAAACCTGTAGTCCCCACCCAGGCCTGAAATGGATGCCGTATTCACGATGGCACTGCCGCGCGGCATGTGCGGAATGGCATGGTGGCAGGCATAGTAGACGCTGTGCAGGTCTACCGCGATCACCTGTTCCCACTGGTCGGGCGGCAATTCCACCGAATTGGCGAAACTGCCGATACCGGCATTATTGAAGAGTATGTCGATCCGTCCGTGCGCGTCGGTGGCGGCCTTGATGAGGGCGCCGACGTCCGCCTCTTTCGAGACATCGCAGGTCACCGCCATGGCATCCGGACCAAGCGACGCGGCAAGGGCATTTGCCGCGTCTTCGGAGATGTCGGCGAGCACGACTCTGGCACCTTCACCCGCCATCAATCGTGCGGTTGCCGCACCGATGCCAGAGGCAGCACCAGTGATGACGGCGACCTTGTCTTCAAATCTTTTTGTCATCCGATGGCCACTCCGTCAGGACAGGACAGAGCTGGGAGGAGACTCGTCTGCCCATGCGGAGCGGCGCTCGGAGATAACCCCCGAAATCTTCTGCCAGGCTGGCAGCGTCTTCGCGAGGAACTTGATGTCGAAGTCTTCCTGGGTACGGAATTCAAGCACTTCCACGCCGTCGGGGCCGGGCGTGTAGCGATAGGCCTTGCCCGCACCCAGGAAGAAACCGTCGCCTGGACCCAGCATGTCTGTGCCCAGTTGGAGGCTGCCAGCGACGATATAATAGAGACAATCGGAATTATGCGTATGAAGAGGAAGCGGGAAGCCGCTCTTGAACCAGGCATAGGTGAGGCTGAAGCCCGGCTGGGAGAAGAGGGTCTTGACCACATTGCCTTCGGCAAAGCCGGCTTCGAGCGCGGCGCCGATGCCGGCTTCGAGGTCTGGCGTCATGTCGGCCACTTCCATATGCGCGGTCTCGTCCAGCGAGGGCGCCTCCGACGTGCGGAAAATCTGGTAGCCGGTTGCGGCCGGTTTTTCGGTGACGGGTGCGTCGCTCATCTTCAAATTCCTCCCAGAGGCCGCGATGGGGTTCGGGCCATCATCGCAGGTGCCGGGCTTGGGCCCGTGTCTCTCTGCCTGAACTAGGCTAGCGGGAAATTTCAAATAGTCAACACTGACTAATATTGGGCGAGCGCGGTTGACGCGGGCGGGCCGCTGACCATTATCGGCGCCGGGCAGGGTAGGAAGCGGCGAACGGAATGACCGACACGAAAGAGCGTTCAGGACGCCGGCGAACCCGCCGCGGCGAGGAAACCCGCCGGCAGCTGATCGAAGCCTGTATCGATTGCCTGAACGAGCGCGGATATGCCGGCACATCAATCGAGGCCGTCATGTCGAAAGCCGGGATCAGCCGCGGATCCGTCCTGAACCAGTTCCCGACCCGGCTGGACCTGATGACCGCGACCATTGAGGCCGCGATGCGCGGCATGATGGCCGACACCAGCGCCCGGTTCGCCCGGATTTCAGATCCGGTCGAGCGCCTTCGTCGTCTGTGCGACCTCTACTGGGAAACGCAACGCCTGCCGGTGTCAGCGGCGGTGACGGAAGTGCTGCTGGCGGCGCGCTGGGACACCGATCTGGCGGCCATGCTGGGCCGGGTCACCAAGGAAATCGAGATCGAGCTGGACGCCGAAACGCGGCGGCGCGGCGAAGAAGCGGGCGTCAACGACATCGAGGCGCTGGTCGTGCATGCGCGTATGCTGATCCTGTCGCTGCGCGGGATGACGCTGGAACTCATGTTCGACCCGGACCGGCAGATCATCCACCATGCGCTGGAGGAAATCCGCACATCGCACCAGGTTTTCTGCGACCGGGTGCTGGCAGGCTAGGTCGGAAGCTTGTCCGGATTGCGCATGATATAGAGCCAGGCAATGCGGCCGTCTGCGCCGGGGGCGAGCGTGATGACGAAATCGACCTGCCCGTTCACGCGGCGCATGATGGCCGGGGTGCCATTTGCATGGCCGAGTTCCAGCGTCCATGGCGTCGTCTCTGCCATCTTCGCGGACTTTTCCGTCACCGCAAAAAGCACTTGCACGATTTCGGCCGCGCCGTTCAGTGGCCGGAGGGCCGCGCGCGCTTTCTTTCCTCCGTCGGAATAAGCGATGGCACCGGGTGAGAACAGGGAGAGGGCGGTCTCGTGGTCCTGCGCCGCGGCGGCGCTCATGAAGCGTTGCAGCAGCGAAGACACTTCGTCCGGCGAGGCGTCAAAGCGCGGGCCGCTTTCCTGCAAACGTGTGTGCGCCCGGCTGACGAGCTGGCGGCAGGCCGCCTCCGACTTGCCGGTCGCCGCTGAGATCTCGTCATAGCCGGCATCGAAGGCTTCGCGCAGGATGAAGGCGGCCCGCTCCGTTTCCGACAGGCGTTCCATCGCCCAGAGCAGGGCGAGCTCGCACTCCTGCGCTAGCGCAAAGCGTTCCTCGATACCCAGGCTTTCGCTCTCCACCAGCGGCTCCGGCAGCCACGGGCCGGGGTAGGTTTCCCGCCGTGCCCGGGCGGAGCGCAGCGCATCGATGGCGATGCGTGTGGCCGTGCGGCGTAGCCAGGCGCGGGGGTTTTCGATGGCGTCGTGATCGGCCCGCTCCCAGCGCAACCAGGTGTCCTGCACCGCATCCTCTGCACCGGCGCGCTCGCCCAGCATGCGGTAACACAGGGCCGTCAGGGCCGGGCGTTCGGCTTCGAACAGGGCAGTGTCGGCGGTGCTCATGCGGCGAGCTTCACGACCTTGCCACCAAAGTCCAGCCTGTGGCAGGCCTGACCGTGGCCGAGGCCGCGTTTCAGCACCGGATAGATACGGCCAGATGCCGCCGCAAAGGCGCAGGAGAGCGCGGTTTTCTTGCCGAACTCGCTTTCGATTTCGCGGCGCAGATCGTCGGCGCCAATGTCTCCGGCGATGGCGGCGCAGGCAAAGCGGAAGCCGAGCCCCATGGCGCCGGCATCTTTCGGGCGGCCTTCCACGCAGGCCTGCAAGGCGTCTGCATCGGCGCCGTTCGCCAGTGCCATGTCGACGACAAGCTGGGCACACGGGCCGCAATCGCCTTCCAGCGTGGATGCCAATAGCGCGCCGGTCCAGACCGGGTGGCCGCTCGCAGGGCCGCGATACTTGTAAAAGTTCGGCAGGCGAGACAGCGAGATTGCCGCGCCGGGCGAAACATCCGCGATTTCGTGCATATAGGTCACGTCATAGCGGAAGGCGCGGCCGAATTTGCGGATCTGGGAATGAAGGATCTTGCGGATCATGTTCTGATCTCCTTGCGGGTAAAATTGAGGGCGGCGGCGAGGGCCAGCCAGGCGGGGATCTGGATGCCGGTGAGGTTCACGAAGGCGATCTGGTCGAGCGGCACACCGCGCGCGAACCAGATCCAGATGTGAAAGAGCGCATGCAGGGCGGGCCACGCTGCGCCGCAGACGGCAGCGGTCCGGTCAAACTTCAGGATGCCATAGGCCAGCGCGCCGGAACTCATCCCGAAGGCAAGGGCGATGTCCCGCACGAAGTGCAGATTGAACGGGCCCATCATCGCAACGCCGGGCACGGTCTCGTACCAAGTGTGCGGCGCGAACCACATGATCAGCGCGTTGGCGAAATGGGCTGCCGCAATGAGCAGAAGGATCGGTCTCCACATGTCATGTCTCCTGTTTCAGGGACATGACGAGACAGCGCCCGGTTTTGTGACAGGTCTTAGGCTTCGGCTTCCAGCGCTTCGGCGGCTTCGAGCCAGGCGTGTTCGGCTTCTTCGGCCGTTTCGGCGTGGGTGGCGCGGGTTTTCAGGAGCTTTTCAAGCTCTTCCGGCGGAGGGGTGCCTTCGGCAAGTTTCGCGTCAATCTTCGCGATGGCGGCGTTCGCCTTTTCCATCCGCTCCTCGGCTTCGCGGGCTTTTTTCTTCAGGGCGGTGAGGCGTTTCTTGTCCTCCGGCGAGGCGGCCGGTTTCGGGGCGGATGATTTCGGCTTCGCGTCTTTTGACTTGGCCTCTTTCGCCTCGGCGCGGTCAGCCTTCATGACGAGGGCGCGGTAGTCTTCGAGGTCGCCGTCATAGGTCGTCGCGCGGCCGTCTTTCACCAGCCACAGACGGTCAGCGGTCGCTTCGGCGAGGTACACGTCGTGCGTGATCAGGAGGACGGCGCCGGGGAAGTCGTTCAGCGCGTAGATAAGTGCCTCGCGGCTGTCGATGTCGAGGTGAGAGGTCGGTTCGTCGAGGATCAGGATGTGCGGCGCCGAATGGGACATGAGGCCTAGTAGCAGGCGCACTTTTTCGCCGCCCGACAGTTTCTCGACCTTTGTTTCCACTTTCTCCGCCGAGAAGCCCATGGCGGCCGCGGCGGCGCGCACTTTCGCGGGTGGCGTGTCCGGCGGCAGCAGGCGGCGCACATGGTCCAGCACGCTATCGCCCTCAGACAGCTCGTCCAGCTGGTCCTGCGAGAAATAGCCAATGCGGACAGCCTTCGGCGTGACGCGCTGGCCCGCCATGAGCGGGAGGCGTTCGGCGATGGATTTGACCAGCGTGGTCTTACCCTGTCCGTTTGCGCCGACGATGGCGATCCGGTCGTCCGGATCCAGACGAAGGTTGACCTTCGACAGGATACGCGCGCCTTCGCCATAGCCGAGATCGGCATCCTTCAGTTCCAACATCGGCGGGGCCAGCTTGTCGGCGGGCGGCGGGAAGTGGAACGGCGTGGTGCGGTCGGCGACGGGGATGGAGATGTCCTGCATCTTCTCCAGCATCTTGATGCGCGACTGGGCCTGCCGGGCCTTCGAGGCCTTGGCGCGGAACCGGTCGACGAAGCTCTGCAGGTGCGCGCGCTCCTTGGCCTGTTTGGCCTGCTGGGATTCCAGCTGTGCCAGCTTGGCGGCGCGAAGCTTCAGCCAGTCATCATAGCCGCCAGGCGTGATTGACAGCTTCCTGTGTTCCAGCGCCATCGTGTGGGTCACGCAGCGGTTCAGCATTTCCCGGTCGTGGCTGACGATCAGTACCGTATACGGATATTTTCGGATATAGGTTTCCAGCCAGGCGGCGCCTTCGAGGTCAAGATAGTTGGTCGGCTCGTCCAGCAGCAGGAAGTCCGGCTGGGAGAAGAGCACGCCGGCAATGGCCGCGCGCATACGCCAGCCGCCGGAGAATTCCTTGGTCGCACGGGTGAGGTCTTCATCCGAAAAGCCGAGGCCGTGGAGCACTTCGGCGGCGCGGGCTTCTGCCGACCAGGCGTCGATGTCCATCAGGCGTTCGTGGATCTCGCCGATCCGGTTCGGATCCGTCGCGGTCTCGGCTTCCTGCATCAGGGCGTGGCGCTCGGTGTCGGCGGCGAGGACAACCTCCAGCACGGTCTCGTCGGTCGGGGCGACTTCCTGTGCCACCCAGCCAAGCCGGGCGCCGGTGTTCAGCCGGATCGCGGCGTCATTGGTCGGATGTTCCACATCCTCCCGGATCAGGCGCAGCAGGGTCGACTTGCCGGTGCCATTGCGGCCGACAAGCCCGACTTTCCAGCCGGCCGAGATCTGCGCGGAAGCAGACTCGAACAGGGGCCGGGCTTCGACCTGAAAATCGAGGTTCGTGATGGTGAGCATGCGTGGGTGTGTAACCGCGCCTGTGGTGAAAGCAAGGCCGGGAATGATACTGAAGAAAATCTGTGCAGTGGCGGAAAAAGGGGCCCGCCATGCCTATCAATCCGGGGGGGCAGGACCAGGCATGGCGGGCTGTTCGCTGTCCCCGAGTGCGGTGGGAGAATGGGGATATGGTATCCACAGCGAAGAAGGCCCAAAGTGCGGGCTTCACAGACACGACGTTTCGGTCCGGCGCTTTATCCAGAATTTTTTCGCTGACCTGAGAATAAAGTGGAGCCCGCCGTCCCGGTTGGGATTTCCGGCCCGGCGGGCAGTCCGCGTCTGGCAGTTTCAGGGCTGTCATAGCGAACGGGACTTTTGAACATGACGACCGGCCCGCGCGAATTATCCATATCGGCCGAAAAGCGAGACAAAACCCGCCATGTCGTCTATCGCGGGGGGTGAGGACGGGACGACATGGCGGGCGGTTCGCCGTTCGGTTTCCAGGGGGGAAAGAAACGTTTCGAACGGGACCTCTCTCGTCCTTTCCATATGGGAGAAGCAGGCGCCGTTTCCATGGTATTCACGCGTTCGTGAGAGGTGAAATTCCGGTAAGGAATCGGGGCCTGAAAATGGAGGTGCCCGCCATGCAGTCTGTTGGGGCTCAGGGGGTAAGGCAGACAGCATGGCGGGCGGTTCGCTGTGTCATTTCAGGGAGGATACAACAGCGAACGGGACCGGTTGCGGCGAACCGCTTAAAAGTCAAACGCAGCGCGCTGCAGTTCCCGTCGCAGGAATCTCGATTGTGGCGGAAGTTTAATCCGAAGGACGCAGCGAAGCTGCCGCCTATTTGATTGCTTGCAGATCGTCCCAGTATTCGATGGGCGGAACGTCGCGGATCATCTCTTCGACCATGGCCGTGAAGCCGGCATTGAAATAACCGGACGTCAGGGCCCAAAGTGCGCGGCCGCGTTCGGTGCCCAGCACGAAGTAGATCACGCCGCGATAGGTTTCCCACGACTCCTTGTCCATGGCGCCGGACTTGTATTGCAGCCACTCATATTCCCGCGCACGCATCTGGCCGATCATCCAGAAGATCACCTTGGTCTTCTCTTCGAAACTCGGCGTTTCGACTTGCGACAATATCCGGCCGAGTTCCGGAAACTCGACGAATTTGTAGACGCCGGTCTGGTCATTCGCGAGCTGTGTCTGCCGCGACTCCGAGCGCAGCAGCACGGTGCCCTGACGGACCTGTATGGTCAGGAAAATCAGGGTGGCGGCAACCACGACGACGCCTGCGATCTGGGCGATATAGGCAATCTGCTCAAGGCTCATTTGGATTTTCCAGTCGAACTAGGCGCTGCAGGATCATCGAGTTGTCTCCAGATCAGCCACCAGTGATGCCGCCTGTCGAGCAAGGTATTCAAGCAATGACTGAAGCCCCGAAAGATTGCTTAGACGCGCGTTCAGATGGGAACGGAGCGCTGCCGATTCCCGGAGGTTTGCGGCTGAGCGCATAACGAGCCTAAAATCTTCTGGCGGCGGACAGTCTTTGTAGAATGAAGTGGGGTTTGTACCTGGCAGGCTGGGCTCGAAACTGGCCGCTGACAGACAGTCAGCGATGTGCATGCCGACGCGGCCTTCGATCAATTGGCGCGCCAGGTCGGTATAGGCGGATCTGAATGTCAGTGATATTTTAATCTCGTTGGCAGAGTCTTCATAATAGTCGCGCAGTCGGCGTTGCATCGATCCGCTGGCGATGAGGTCCAGATCGCCAGCATTCTGAAGTTCTTTATAGATCTGCGCCGACGGTGCGAACGGCCATTCGCCACCGGCAATCCAGCTGTCGAGGACAAACCACCACGTCTCATCTTCCGTTTCGGGCGGATCGGACCGCAGGGCGTCATCAACGCGCAGGGCGGCTGCCACGACTTCCTCGTACCACTGCCGGCGAACCGCAAAGGCATCAAGATCAGCGTGCAAATCGGCAATCAGTCGCTCACGCGAGGACTCTGCCTCGATCCGGTGCTGCCGCGCCTCATTCCAGTTGTTGACCTGCAGACCGATGAACACACCGAAGACCACGATCATCGTCTCGATGAAAACGGTGAACCAGTCCTGCTTGCGGATCGAAGTGGCGAGGCGCTGGAGGATCATCAAGAATCCTCTGGCGTGGATGGAATGAGCCGCATTCTGATTGTCCCCCAAGCTCAATGGCTTGAGGTCATCCTAAGCGGTTTTGGCGGACTGACAACAAAATGTCAGGTTGCGTGTCACTTGCCGACGTAGATTAGCGTGCGGCGGGGCACGTCTTTCAGGAAGGTCGCCAGGTCTTTCTTTGAGAACACGATGCAGCCATTCGAGCGGCCGAGTTTGCCCCATTTCTGCAGGAAGGTCGGCTCGGCGTAATCGGCAGCGTGGATGACGATGGCCCGGGCGCGGGCATTGGCATTGGTCGGGTCGAGGCCGTCGAGACGGAGCGACTTGCCATGCTTGCCGACATATTGCTCGGCCAGCAGGTAGGCGCCTTCAGGGCTCGCCGAGGAGCCGGGCACGTCGGAGAACTGGTCGAGGAAGCCGTCATGGTCCGGGTCGGAGCCGGATCCATGGGCTGCGCGGAAAGCGGCTTCGACAAGGCCGGTCTCCAGATTGACCAGATAGGCCCGCTTCTCGTCAGAGCGGCGGGCATAGTCCACGACGACGAGGTGGGTCTGGTCTGCTGTGTCGCTATGCGCTTTCAGGGAAGCCAGCGCCTGGCCGAGCAGTTCCGGCCGGATGAGGCCCTGCGGATCCACGGGAATCGCCGCCGCGGGCAGGGCAGAAAGGCAAAGGGCGGCGAGACTCACACTGGTGAAGGTCAGAAAACGTCTCATGGTGCCTTTTTACTCCTCACAGGTGCAGCAAGTTGTGCTGTCTTTGCCGTTAGGGAAGCTGCCTTTCCATGATGCAGCATACGGCCAGCTTCTCGCCAGATCATGAACGTGACAAGCCCCGCCACGCATACGCTGGCGATGCAAATGATAGTGATCGCTGTGATCAGGGTTTTGATCTGGAGCATGTCGCGTGCCTTTCCTTGCCGGGCAGGTCACGCGGACGTCGCGGAAGGCCTTGGCGCAGCGTGGCCCGTGAGTATGGTATCCTTTGAAAAATTGCGGAAATGAGGGCAGGAAAATGGCCGACGCGCCAACAGCAAACGATCTGTTCAGCGGCACCAAAGAGGTAGCTGAGACGCACAAGTTCGACGAGGCGGCCCTGGCCGCCTGGATGGAAGAAAATGTCGAGGGCTATGAAGGCCCGCTGGAAGTGCGCCAGTTCAAGGGCGGCCAATCGAATCCGACCTACCAGCTGGTGACCCCGAAAAAGAAGTATGTGCTGCGCCGCAAGCCGCCGGGCAAGCTGCTGCCCAGCGCCCATGCCGTGGACCGGGAATTCCGCGTGATTTCCGCGCTTTACCCGCTCGGATATCCGGTGGCCCGTCCCTATGGCCTCTGCACAGACGACTCGGTCATCGGCACGATGTTCTACGTCATGGACATGGTCGAAGGCCGGATCCTGTGGGACGGCACGCTGCCAGACTATGAGCCCGCCGAGCGCCGAGCCATCTATGAGGCCAAGGTGAAGACCTTCGCCGACCTGCACAATGTCGACTGGCGCGCCGCCGGCCTCGAAGGCTTCGGCAAGGAAGGCGACTATGTTGCCCGCCAGATCCACCGCTGGACGAAGCAGTACAAGGCGTCCGAAACCCAGCATATTCCGGAAATGGAACAGCTGATCGAATGGCTGCCGAAAAACATCCCGCCGGGTGACAGGACGACCATCGTCCATGGTGACTACCGCCTCGACAATATGGTGCTGCACCCGACAGAGCCGAAAGTCATTGCCGTGCTCGACTGGGAGCTTTGCACGCTGGGAGATCCGCTGGCGGACTTTTCCTACCACCTGATGAACTGGGTGATGCCGCCGGGTGATTCCACGCGCGGCTCGATCATGGCGATCAAGGACCTCAAGGCCTGGGGTATCCCGACCATGGAAGAATATGTCGAACTCTACTGCAAGCATACGGGCCGCGACGGCCTGCCGGAGCTCGACTACTACTTCGCCTATAACGGCTTCCGCCTGGCAGGCATCCTGCAGGGCATTATCGGCCGTGTGCGCGACGGCACGGCAAACAGCGCGAATGCGGAAAGCAATGCCGCCCGGGTCGTGCCGCTGGCACAATTTGCCGCCAGCTATGCCCGCCGTGCCGGGATGCCGGGGTGACGCCCGACCCATCCGGTGACGGGGACCACCCGGCTCAACACACACAGCGCCTGGGGCGGCGGGATCTGATCCTGCTGACCCTGGCGGGTGCTGTTGTCACGGCCAACGCTTATTACATTCATCCGATCATCGCCCTGGTGGCGAAGGATTTTGGCGTGTCGCCCTCCGAGATCGGACTGGTGCCGGCCCTGAACCAGATTGCGCTGGCGCTGGGCATCCTGCTGTTGCTGCCGCTGGGCGACCGGGTCTCGAACCGCAAGCTGGCGACCATCTTCGCCACCGGCCAGCTGGCAGGACTGATCGTCATGGCTGTGGCGACCGACTTCCGGGTCTTCGTGGCGGGCTCCACCTTTCTCGGCTTCTCCACCATCACCCCCTATTTGTTGCCGGCCTATGCCTCCAAGCGCGTGGCGCCGGAGCGGCTCGGCCAGGTAACCGCGACACTAACCACCGGCGTGATCGGCGGCATTCTGCTGGCCCGTGTCGGGGCCGGCTGGGTGGGGGAACATCTGGGCTGGCGCACGGTCTACTTCATCGCGGCGGCGGTAATGGCGACGGTGACCTTCATGCTGCCACGGATCATGGATGAGCGGGAAAAGTCCGACAAGGATGCGCCGAAGCATAATTATGTCGGCCTTGTCCTGTCTGTCTTTCCGATCATCCGGAAGCATCCGGAAGTGTTGTTGTCGGGCACCATCCAGGGGCTGGGCTTCGGCATTTTCCTGTCGGTCTGGCTGGGCCTCGGCCTGTACCTGACCAGTCCGGCCATGGGCTATGGCGCCGACACGGTTGGCTATCTGGCGGCGGTGTCGCTGCTGAACCTGATGACCACACCGCCCATGGGGGCCTGGGCCGACCGGATCGGGCCACGCAAGGCGCGGGTCTACATTGCCGTGCTGCAGTTCAGCGCTGTCTGCCTTCTGGGCCTGTTCGGGCACAGCCTTTGGTTGCTGCTGATTCCGATCATGATGATGAATGTCGTGGGCCCGCTGATCGACATCACCGGCCGGATGACGTTCCTCAGCCTGCCGCCCGGCGTCCGGACGCGCCTGATGACGGCCTATATCGTGCTGATGTTCGTCGGAGGAGGCATGGCCAGCTGGGGCGCTACCTATGCTTACGAACATGCCGGCTGGTATGGCACGACCACGCTGACGCTTTGCCTGTCCGGCCTGTTGCTGACTTTGTCTTTCCTGGGATGGCGGTTTGGTCCGGAGCGTGGTGGAAAGGTGTGAGGAGGAAGCGGACATGGTCATTCTGAAACGCATGAGCCTGGTGTTCGCCGCGCTGATCGTCGCGGCGGGGATAGGCTGGATCCTGATCGGGCCGGAATGGCGCGCGCTGCTGGCGCACCAGCCCTATGGTCGGGACGTCTTGTTCTGGAACCAGGCGCAGCGCGATGCGGGCTTCCGCATGATCGACCGTATTCCTTTCGTCATCGAGTCTCATGCCATTGCCCATGGCGATACGGCGCGCGACCTGCCCGAAGGCGAGCCGCTGGACCTGGGCCTTGATCTGGATGCCTATCTTGCTGCGAACCGGACAGCAGGCCTGGTTATTTTGCAGGACGGTAAAGTCCGGCTGGAACGCTATGAGATGGGCTTCCGTCCGGATGGCCGCTGGACCAGTTTTTCCGTCGCCAAATCCCTGACCTCCACGTTGGTCGGCGCTGCCGTGAAGGACGGAGCTATCCGCAGCCTGGATGATCCGGTGTCGGACTATATCGATGAATTGAAGGGCTCGGCGTATGATGGCGTGACGGTCCGTCAGGTGCTGACCATGACGTCTGGGATCGACTGGAACGAGGATTACAGCGACCCCCAGTCCGATGTTGCCCGGTTTGACCAGCAGGAGGCAGAGCCAGGGCGCAGCGCGCTGGCGACCTATATGGCAGGCCTCGGGCGCGCGCATCCGGCTGGGGAGGTGTGGAACTATTCCACGGGCGAGACCAACCTGATCGGTGTGCTGGTGAGCCGCGCCACGGGCCGGAACCTCGGCGGGTATCTCTCCGAAAAGATATGGGCGCCCTATGGCATGGCGCAGGACGCGACCTGGCTGCTCGGCAATGACGGGCATGAAATCAGCGGCTGTTGCATCCAGGCCTCGGTGCGGGACTTTGCGCGCTTCGGCCAGTTCATGCTTGAGGGCGGCAAAGCCGGCGGACAGAATGTGCTGCCTGAGGGCTGGATTGAAGCCGCCACCGTGACGCAAGCCGACATTGGCTCACCCGGCGAAGGCTATGGCTATCAATGGTGGACGTGGGATGACGGATCGTACCAGGCTGATGGCATTTTTGGCCAGGGCATCTTTATCGATCCAAACCGCAACCTCGTTATCGCCTCGAATGCCAGCTGGACGTCTGCATTGGGCGACACAGGCGGCGAATGGGAAGCCCGCAAGGCATTCTACAAGGCAGTTCAACACGCCATCGATATGGAGGCCGCGTCACCGCTGGGTGACGCCGTGCCATGATGGTGGCAGACTTCAGAAAAAGGGAAACGCCATGACCGAGACAATCAAGGGGCCGCTGCGAGCGCCCGTGCAGATGCTGCAGGAACAATCCTATGACGGGCACAAGAGCCTGCATGATGACAGCGAAGCCGAACGCCTCGGCATCAAGGCAGGCCCCATCGAAGGGCCGACGCATTTTTCCCAGTTTGTGCCTTATCTGGCTGACATCTGGGGCAATGACTGGTTCGAGCGCGGCTGCTTCTCCAGCCACTTCCTGAACATGGTGTTCGAAGGCGAGAAAGTGCGCGTTGAGGTCGACCGTCCGGCGCCCGGCGAAACCCGCACCCTGTGCCGCGCCTTCAAGGAAGACGGCACACCCGTGCTGGAGGCGAGCGCCTCCATCGGGCCGGATCATGGCGAGACCCTTCTGGAAGGCCGGATGAAGAAGTTGCGCCCGCCGGGCGATCTCGTCATTCTGGAAGACATGAAGGTCGGCATGACCGGCATCGCCGACGAGACCGTGACCATGGGCATGCACCAGCATATGGGAAGCCTCTACCCGTTCTCACTCGCCGACAAACTGAAAGTCATCACCGAGCCGATGGCGGTTTACAGCGATGCCTCCGCCGGACCATGGGGCAAGCCGATTGTGCCGCTGGAAATGGTCAGTGTGCTGGGCAATTACTCCAGCCGCACAGCAAAGTTCCCGGTCAAGCAGCCGGCGATCGGCCTGTTCGCGGACCTCGAAGTACGTATGGTCAATGGCCCGCTTCTGGTGGGGGAGACTTACATCCTGCGCCGCGAAGTGGTCGCCCTGTCGGAAAGCCGCCGGGTGGAGAATTACTGGATCCGCACGAAATTCTTCGACAAGACCGGAGACAAGCAAATCGCGGAAATGCTGCTCAATCACGGTGTGATGAAAGCCAGCTATCCCGCTTATCCAGCAGACAAGCTGCCTGCCTGAGGAGACCACTATGGCACTTTCCCCCGAACTGCAGGCCGTGGCCGACAATGTTGACCGTGACGGCTGGACAAAGGTCTATGTCCAGAAAAACCCGGCGGATCCGAATTCGCGCCTCCTGTTTACCGTGACCGTGGGCATGCAGGAAAAGTTCGGCCTGCCGGAACTGGTGGTCTTCGGCCTGAACCGTGAGACGGCCGATGGCATGATGCACAATGTCGCCGCCAAACTGGTGAAAGAAAAGAAATGGACCGGTGAACCGCTCCGCATGGATGGTGTGCTGAATGAAGCCGATGTCGAGCTGCGCCCGGTACATCCGGAACATCTTGGCGAAGTCGGTGCGATCAACATCATGGTCCGCCGCGAAACGGACCGTCCGCCGCTCGGGGGGATGATCCAGATTTTCTGGCCGGGGGATGATGGCCTGTTCCCGTGGGAGCCCGACAGTACGGACGAATTCCGCGATCAGCCGCGTCTGGATGTGTCCTGGAAGAAGGCCAGCCCATGAATGGATTCGACACAATTCTCTATTCCACGCAGGACGGTCATGCACGGATCACGCTGAACCGGCCCGACAAGCTCAACGCGCTCTCCTATGTCATGCAGTCCGAACTGTCCGCGGCCCTGTGGGAAGCGGACAATGACCGGTCCGTACACTGTGTGATCCTCGAGGGTGCCGGCCGGGCTTTCTGCGCCGGCTATGACCTTTCCGGCGCCGACGGAGACGTGCCCGTGTCCCCGGTGGAGGACAAGGAAACCAAGTCCTATCGCGGGGGTCGAAGCATCGATGACGACGCCTGGCAACTGGAGCGCCAGCAGCGCTGGCGGATGGCGCTGTTCGACATGCACAAGCCGGTGATTGCTAAAGTGCATGGTTATTGCCTGGCGGGCGGATGTGACCTTGCCCTGCTGGCCGACATGGTGATTGCCGCAGATGATGCGACCTTCGGCTTTCCGCCTGCACGGGATCTAGGCGCGCTGCCCAACAATTTCTGGGTCTACAATTGCGGCCCGCAATGGGCGAAGCGCTTGCTTCTCACCGGCGACACCGTGACTGGCACGGAGGCGCAGGCCATTGGCCTGGTCATGAAGGCCGTCCCGGGCGAAGACCTCGAAAACGAGGTCGTCGGCCTTGCCAGCCGCATGGCGAAAATCGACCCGGACCTCCTGTCCGCTAACAAGCGGATCGTGAACCTCGCCATGGAGCTTATGGGGGCGCGCACCCTCCAGCGGCTCGCGGTCGAGAACGATGTACGCGGGCACAATACGCGCGCGGCGGATGGCTTCAGGGCGAGTGTCGCTGAAAAGGGATTGAAAGCCACGTTGAGGGCCCGCGATGCCGCGTTTGGCGATGGACGCGCCCGGGTGCATGGACCGGAAAAAAGAGATTCGGACGGTCGTCTGATAGAAGAGTAGTGCACCGATTGCGGTGTTGTGGGGACGGGGCTAGGCTCCTCCCAACTGGAGGGATTATCTCATGAAACGCTTTGGACTGGTCGCGGCGGCGGCATTGGCATTTGCAGGCATGGCAAACGCACAGGAAGCGGTGATCCATGCGGGTTACCTGCTGGCCACGCCGGGGGATGGCTATCTGCGCAAGCAGACAATCATCGTCGAAGATGGACGGATTGTTTCTGTCGAAGCAGGTTACAAGCCCGGACCGAAAGGTGTGCCGGTGATCAATTTGCGCAATGCCTATGTGCTGCCGGGTCTGATCGACAGCCATGTGCATATCACCAGCGAGAACGGACCGGGCGAACGGATCAAGACGTTCGAGGACACGACGGTCGACCAGGCCTTCGACGGCGCAGGCTACGCGCACAAGACGCTGCTGGCCGGCTTCACAACCGTGCAGGACGTGGGCGGTTCAAACGATGCCGTGTTCGGCCTGCGCGATGCCATCGCGAAAGGGCTGGTGCCCGGGCCGCGCATGCGGGCCGCCGGACAGGCCGTGTCCGTGACCGGTGGACATGGCGACATCAACGGCTATTCGCCGGAAGTCATGGCGCTGTTCACCGGCAAGAATATCTGCAACGGCGCGGACGATTGCCGCCGGGCAGTCCGCCAGCAGGTGAAGGAAGGGGCTGACGTTATCAAGATCACGGCGACGGGCGGTGTCCTGTCCAACACCAAGGCCGGTCTTGAGCAGCAATTCACCGCTGCTGAACTGGAAGCCATCGTCGAGACGGCGCACTCCATGGGTCGCAAGGTGACGGCCCACGCGCACGGAAAGGTCGGCATCGAATCCGCCCTGCGTGCCGGCATCGATTCCATCGAGCACGGGACTTACACCGACGACGAAACCATCGCCTTGTTCAAGGAACACAACGCCACGCTGGTGCCGACCGTTTTGGCCGGGGCAACCGTGACAGGCTGGGTGAACGAGCCATGGCTGCCGGAAGCCAGCCGCGCGAAGGCAGCCATCGTCGGCCCGCTGATGCAAGACATGTTGCGCCGGGCACATGAGGGCGGTGTGAACGTGGCCTTCGGCACGGATACGGGCGTCTCGAAGCATGGCGATAATGCGCAGGAATTTGCCCTGATGGTGGGCGCGGGCTTCACGCCGGAAGAGGCCATCCGGTCCGCGACGGTGATCGCGTCCGAACATGTCGAAATGGATGCCGACATCGGCACCATCACGGTGGGCAAGTATGCCGACATCATCGCGGTCACGGCCGACCCGCTGAAGGACATCACGGAACTCGAAGATGTCGACTTCGTGATGAAAGGCGGCGTGGTCTACAAGAACGAAGACTGACCGCGTTTACCGGCGGCACCTCGCCCGGCCCGCGAAGGGTTTTGACAAGGCGGGGTGAACGCCGGATGCTGTTCGGGGATCCGGACGCAACCGGCCCGGATCATGCATGGGCTCCGTGAGAAACACGGATCCTGAAGGCATAAGGAAAGACAAGATGGCTCTGGCGACACGAATGGTTACCGGCGCTGCGGCAGTCCTGGCGCTGGCCGCCTGTTCGGGGCAGGACAGCGCTCCAACCGCACAGAAGGCGGCCTCGGTCGCCAAAGCGGACTGTATTCCGATCTCCGACGGCACCTACCAGATCCGCAATGGCAAGATCCTGGTCATGCGGGCGGACGCATCGTCCCGTCCTGAACCAGCCCCGATCACCGACATGTCGGGAGAACCGGTCGGCTGGGCGGCGAAACTGGAGCAGACTTTCGAAACCACCGGCTATCCCTGGCTTGGGCTGCAGGTCCGTGACGGCGTTGCTGCCGTCGTTGGGACAGCGCCGGGACTGGCCGCCCGGGACGTCAGCTTCCTTACGGCAAAAGCGGCGATCCAGAATGATCCGGAAGGCGCTGAAAAAGTCAGCCTGATCGTCAATGCGATGGCGGTCGAAGGGCGGGAGGACACGCTGGGGGCAGGCCTTACGCGTCTCATGAACAGCGACCTGTCGCTGGACGATTGCCAGGATGCTTTTGATCAGACCCTACGGGTCGACGACATCGATTTCCCGGTGAATATGGCCGCGCTGAATGCGGCTGAGCTGCCGGTGGTGGATACAGCGACCGGCATCGCCCGACTTTGTTCCGCCTACAATATCGAGATTGCCGAGCACACGGACTCGCGTGGATCCGACAGCTACAATCTCCAGCTGTCGCGTCAGCGCGCCGATGCAATCCGCGACTACATGATTGAACATGGTGTGGATGAAGCTGTCCTGACGGCCGAAGGCTATGGCGAATCCCGGCCGATCGACAGCGGCAATTCCGCAGCGGCCCGCGACCGGAATGAGCGGACAGAGTTCATCGTCACGGCGCGCTGACCGGGGAGACGCCGGCGGGTTTTCTCATCCGCTTCATTGACTGTTCATACAAACAGGGCCATGTGGCCCATGTCGACGCGCCGGAACCGGTGCATGGGGCAGGCAGCGTGAAACGTGCAGCGGGCATTCCCGCCGCGACCGGCCAGCCCCTTCAGGCATTCAATCAATGCCGTTGCCCCTGATCGCGCGGGGCTTCCACAAAATTAAACCCTCCAGGGCTGGCAGCGCGCAGGCATGCCGCGCGCCCGCTCGAATGAAAGACACTACATGACCAAGTTTTCAGACCTCGGCCTGAATCCGCTGCTGATGCGGGCAATTACGGAAGAAGGCTATGAAACGCCGACCCCGATCCAGGCACAGGCCATTCCGCTGCTTCTGGAAGACAAGGATCTTCTCGGCATCGCGCAGACCGGCACCGGCAAGACGGCAGCCTTCGCGCTGCCGACGCTCGACTTCATGCTTGAGTTTCCGCAGAAGCGCCGGGCACGGAGTGCCCGTGTCCTTGTGCTGGCGCCGACACGCGAGCTTGCCGGACAGATCGCAGAGAGCTTCCGTACCTATTCCCGCCACATGGACTGCAACGTGCAGACCGTATTTGGCGGCGTGAACATCAATGCTCAGCGCCGCGCCCTTCAGGGCGGTGCCGACATTCTGGTGGCAACACCGGGCCGCTTGCTGGACCTTGTCGGACAGAAGGCAGTCAGCCTTCAGGAAATCGAAGTCCTGATCCTCGACGAAGCCGACCAGATGCTCGATATGGGCTTTATCCACGACCTGAAGAAGATCGTGGCGCAGGTGCCGAAAGACCGGCAGACGCTGCTGTTTTCGGCCACCATGCCGAAGCTGATCTCCGATCTTGCCCAGCAATTTCTGGATAAGCCGGTACGCGTCTCGGTGACGCCGCCTTCCACCACGGCAGAGCGTGTGGACCAGGGCGTGTATCACGTGTCCAACAATGACAAGCTCGAACTTCTGTTTGATGTCCTGAACAATCCGGAAATCGACCGGGCCCTCGTCTTTACCCGGACGAAACACGGTGCCGACAAGGTTGTCCGAAAGCTTCTGGCCAAGGGCCTGGATGCGCGCGCAATTCACGGCAACAAATCCCAGCCCCAACGCATGAAGGCGCTGGATGCTTTCAAAAACGGCACCTGCAAGGTGCTGGTGGCAACCGACATTGCCGCCCGCGGCATCGACATCGACGGCATCAGCCATGTCGTGAACTTCGAAGTCCCGAACGTGCCTGAGCAATATGTGCACCGTATCGGAAGGACGGCTCGCGCCGGCCGGACAGGTCTTGCCGTCTCCTTCGTCGCGGAAGACGAGCGCTATTTCCTGCGCGACATCGAGAAGACGATCGATATGCAAATCGATGTGCTGAAGGCGCCGGAAGGCACCAAAGTCGATCTGTTGCCGACGCCTGACCCGAACGAGCGTCTCTACAAGCCAAAAGGCCCGGCGCGCGGTACTGGTGGACGTGGTGGCCAGCGCCGTCCGCCGAATTCTTCCCGCCCGCAGGGCAAGGGAAAGACTCAAGGCACAGGCAAGGCCGGTGGTAAGCCGGGCAGCCGTAGCCGCGGTGGCAAGAAGCGGAAACTGGAAGGTGCGCGCGGCTAGAGGCTGGCGCGCAGCTTGGCCCATTGGTTGGCGAGCTCGTCCCGGAAGTCAGGCGCGGAAATGGCGATCAGCCGTTCCGCGCGCTGGTCGATGTCGGCCGTGGTAAGGTCCGCAACTCCGTATTCGGTGACGACATAGCCGGCTTCTGCCCGGCTGAGCGTCACTGTGGGTGAGGCAAGCTGCACGACAATCCGGGACAGGCTGCCGCCACGGGCGGTGGCCGGCAGGGCAATGATGCTGCGCCCGCCTTCGGACAATTGCGCCCCGCGCACGAAGTTGCCGAGCCCGCCGGTGGAGGCAACCTGACGTCCCTTGACCCATTCGGAGTTCAGCTGTCCGAACAAGTCGACTTCCACGCCGCCATTAATGGCGGCAAGGCGGGGGATGGCGGCCAGCACAGGCACGGAATGGGTGACACTCACAGGCTGAAAATTGAAGCGCGCATCCTTTCCGGCTGTCGTGTAGAGCGGCGGTGTACCAATGGCCGTACCCGTCAGGATCGTGCCGGGCTCTGGTGCGATCGACCCGGCATTCAGCGCTTCCATCGTCGCGTCAGTGATCATGCCTGTATGAATACGGATATTTCGATGGTGCGCTGCCGCAGTCATCGCGATCTGCTGCACGCTGCCGATGCCGGACTGGATGGTGAACCCTTCATCCAGCAAAGTTGCGACATGTGCCGCGATCGCTTTTGATTCATCCGAGAGAGGCGGATCGGTGAGCGTGATGAGCGGCGCGGTGTCTTCCAGAACATCCGTAAAGTCCGAAAGAGGCAGGCGGGGGGCACTTGCCGGGAACGGCATGTCCGGCCGGACTACAGCAATCCGGCGGATATATCTGCGATCCGCGAGTGCCGGCGACATATCAGTGCCGAGGCTGAGTGAGACGTCTCCCTGCTCGTTCGGGGCAGAGACAGGAATGAAAGCGGCATCCAACGGAACCGACTTCAGCCATTCATAGGCTTCCGAATAATGGATGGGGCACAGCCTGTAACGACCTTCCTCGAATGCGGTGCGGTATTCCGAATAGAGGAATGTCCCTTCAGCAGACGCGTTCGGGTGAAAATCGGTCCAGGCTGTCCGGTTGATACCTGGCAGCCAGTGACCCACCAAGGTGGTGCCGTCCGCCAGGTCGGGTGTTTCGCGCAGGGCGTCCGCTACGCAGGCAGGTTCCGCCGGGCCGCCGGGCACATAAATACGCGGCGCGCCGTTTGCGGCGTCCCTCAACTCGGCAAGCAGTTGCTTTGCGCTTTTCATGCCGGCCTCACGGCGTGAGGATAAGACCGGAGGAGGGGCTCACATCCGCATCCAGCGTTTTCTGCCAGGCGGCAGAGATGGCTTCGTGTCCCTTGGCTTGTTTCGGTTTCACGAACTTGCGTGACGCCTTGTAGAAACTCAGGAGCGACTGGCCGAGCTTCGCATTGAGCGTGTTGGCCCCGAGTTGCTTGGTACGCTCCGCCGCATAGGTCGGTACGAAGAAGAACTCCGGCTGCGGATCGGGCAGCTGGATCGGGGTGCGATTGCCTTCCCAGTCCGTTACACCAATGACAAGGCTGCGCACGAGCCGGTCTTTCAGCGCATTGTGCACGTCTGCCGTCAGGGTGGGGCGGCCGAGAAAGTCGACAAAGGCGGTCAGTCCGCGTGCATGCAGACGGTCTACATCGCCATAGGTTCTCACCCGGCCATACAGCCCGGTAGATTCCACGAAGGATTTGTTGCCTTTGGAGGTCAGCCCCACGGTGTCCACATTGCCACGCTGTTTCAGGCAATGCGCGAGGGCGAGAGCGGTCTTAGAAGAGGCCGAAGATATCACAACCGTTTCCGGGATCGGATCACCGGTTTCCATCAGCGAGTCGTCGATCATCCATCCGGTGGTGAACAGCGGCCGGAACAGCATCTGTTGTGCCTCGGACTCAGCGTCGTAGGAAGGGTCCGCGGCTGTGAAGATATAGGTGTTGTAGATGGCGGCCATGGGCTGGCGGTGCGCAGCGCCGTCCACGAAGCTGGCTTTGCTCACTTTCGAGGGCTCGACATCGAAGCGATCCGAGATCGGAAGGTATCCGTAGACCCGCTGGCCAGCCGTCACGCCTTCGGCCTTGGACTCTTCAACCGTCGCAAAGCCCCAGACCGGGACGCGCCCGTAAGCCGGGTCAGCCGCCGGGAAGAAGTCCCAGTATTTCATCGCATCGCCAAAGGTGGCGTATGTGACATTGTTGGCGGTCAGGGCGAAGGCTTCGATCTTGAGCCGCGCGCAACCATCGGCCAGCGGTGTTGCGAGCCGGTCGGTCCATTTGACGTCGCGCAGGTCGTCGCGCCGGATGAGAAAATCGCTCATGTCTTTGCTTTCGGTGACTTTCCTGTAAAGGCCCCGATTCGAGCCTGCATGTCAGGCCCCACGCCCTCATTGTTAAGTATCTCCCATTGCAGGCCGCTGTCCATATCGCGTGCATCGGTGGCTTCCAGAAGCCGCTTGTTGGCCGCATGAGAAAAGGCAGAGTTTTCCGTGATCTGTCCGGCCAGTTTTTCAATTGCCGCGTCGAACTCGGCGTCCGGTACGACCATTTCGGCGAGTCCGATGCGGAAGGCTTCGTCTGCGCGGATCATTTCGGCGGTAAACATCAGGCGCTTTGCGGTCGCGATGCCGACGCGGCGGGGCAGGCGCTGGCTCATGCCCCAGATCGGCGTCAGGGCCCATTTGGCGTGTGTGTCGCCAAAACGCGCACTCTCGGCGGCGATGATGAAGTCCGCCGCCAGCGCGACTTCCAGCGCGCCGGTGTAACAGTGCCCGTGCACGGCAGCGATCACAGGCTTCGGCAGGCGCTCCATCAGGCGTAGCGTTTCCGAATGCCAGCCGCGGGACGGCACGGCTTCGCCCTCGGCAATGTCTGCCAGATCGTGCCCGGCGGAGAAGCACTTGCCGGCACCGCGCAGGACGACACAGCCAATGGAGTCGTCCTTGTAGAGATCGGACACGTGCGAGCGGAGCTCCCGGAACATGCCGACCGTCAGCGCATTCAGCTTGTCCGGGCGGTTCAGGGTCAGGATGGCGCAGCCATCATTGTCCTGCCGGGTAACGAGTGTATCTGTCATGATCCGAGATCCACCATGAGGCTGGAGATGGCGTGAACGAAATTGTTCGGCGCGATGGTCTGCTCGCCGGTCCATTTCACATCCGGGAAGCGCGTCAGAATTTGCCGGTAAGCCGCTTCAAGCTGCATGTTGGCGACGCGCTGGCCCAGGCAGACATGAGGCCCATGCCCGAAGGCGAGATGCTCCTTCGCGTTCTCCCGAGTGATGTCGAACCGGTTCGGGTCCGGGAATTTCGCCGGGTCGCGGTTCGCCGCAGCATAGTACATGACCACCTTGTCGCCCTCGGCGATGGGCTGGCCGCCGAGTTCGGTGTCTGCCGTTGCCGTGCGGCGCATATAGGTGACCGGCGAGACCATGCGGATCGCCTCGTGGACGAAGTTGGGAAACAGGTCGGGATTGGCCTGCAGCTTCGCCTTCTGGTCCGGGAATTCCGTCAGCAGACGCATCGTTCCGGAAAGAGAGTTCCGGGTCGTGTCGTTTCCGGCAAAGACAATCAGCAGCCAGGATCCGTCCAGGAATTCCGGGCTGAGCGGTTGGCCGTCGATCTCGACGTTGGCGATGGCTGACAGCAGGTCTTCTTTCGGCTCCTTGCGGCGTTCGGCCAGCAGGTGACGGCCGAAGTCGAACATCGCCTGAATCTCGTTGACGAACTCCATGATGTCTTCCGGCGTCACATTGCCGAGGCCTTCCTGCTGGGCCCGGTATTGCGATGTCTCCAGGAAGTGCATCCAGTGGACGAGCTTCGGCCGGTCGGCCGCCGGAACGCCGAGGATTTCGCATAGGGTGAACAGCGGCAGTTCGGCGGAGAACATCTCCACCATGTCCACGACGGGGCCTTGCTTCTCCATCGCGTCGAGCAGCTCGGTCACATAGGCATCCACGCGCTTGCGAAGTTCGGCGACGAAGCCGGGGCGGAAGAAGTGCATGTGCTCCATCCGCAGCGGCGTGTGATAGGGTCGGTCAAGATTGATCAGGCTGTTCAAGCTGGAGGAATGCAGCAGCGGATGGCGCGGCTGATCCGGCAGGCCATAGGTCATCAAGATGCCGCCGCGCTGGGACGAGAACGTCGCCGGGTCCAGTTCGACCTTCTTCACCAGTTCATACGGCGTGACGGCCCAGAAGCCGGCGGCGGCCTTTTCCGGATGCCACATGACCGGCGCTTTCTGGCGCATCATGGCGAAGGCTTCGTGCGTGTAGCCGCCATGACTGGAAAACACTTCCGGATCGGTCAGATCGACCGGCGGGGCGAGGTCGTAGACCGGTTCGTTGGCTGGCGCGTGGGGCGGCACCTCTTGCTGGTAGGTGTCGGTCACGTTCTGAAGCGTCATGCAATGCCTCCCTTATGGCGATGACCACGGGCGGCATTTTATGCGCCGTCTCAGCGTGGCTTGCTGCGTTTTCTGCTGCCTGACAGATTACCGGAAGGCGGCTTGGTGCCAAGGCGTGACTTGGGGGAAGTACGATCGGGGCTGGTTGACCATTCTTCCTCTGGCTTCCGGCCTTTTTTGCCGCGTGTTTTCGCCGCCGGTTTCGAGACAGGCTTCGGGCCGGGTTTGCTGTTCCTGACGGCCGGTTTCGACTGCGGAGGTGCGCCGCCGGTCCAGGCAGGCGCCGAGTGCTTGACGCCCTCGTACAAGTCGCCAACCGCTTGGACGAGCAGGTCAGGCGGGACTTCGTCCACCTGTCCCGGTTTCAGTTCCGCCAGTTCGAACGGGCCATAGGAGACGCGGATCAGCCGGTTGACCATCAGATCCAGCGACTCTAGCGCGCGGCGTACCTCCCGCTTCTTGCCTTCGGCCAGCGTCACCGTCAGCCAGTTGTTGGCGCCGGTCTCACGATCCAGCACCGCCCGGATCGGCTGGTATTTCACCCCCTCGACCGTGATGCCCTGGGCGAGCTTTTCGATCTTTTCCGGCGTCACGGTGCCATGGGCACGGACGCGATAGGTCCGTTCCAACCCGCTGGAAGGCAGTTCCAGAGCCCGGGCGAGGGCGCCGTCATTGGTGAGCAGCAGCAAGCCTTCAGTGGTGAGGTCGAGACGGCCGACCGTGACGACGCGGGGCAGCGTGCGGGGCAGTTCGTCAAAGATGGTCCGGCGGCCTTCCGGGTCCACATTGGTTGTGATCAGGCCGGAGGGCTTGTGATAGCGCCAGACGCGCGTTGCTTCCGGGGCGGAGATGGTGCGCCGGCCGACGCGGATCAGTTCCTTGCCGGTGACCTTGAAGGCCGGTGACGCCAGCTTCTTGCCGTCGACCGTGACCTTGCCTTCCTCGATAAGGCGCTCGACTTCGCGACGGGAGGCAACGCCAGCCCGTGCGAGATACTTCGCGATCCGCTCGCCTTCGCTCCAGTCGGTTTCTTCAGCCGGACCGCGTGGTGCGCTGGATTTACCCCGAGGGCCAGATTTGTAGTTGGGCTTGTCGCCCGGTTTGCCTCTCGCGCTAGCAGGCTTGCGGCGCAGGCGGCCCGTCTCTCGACGCTCCGTCATGATGGCTTCCTTTCAATGTCAGCGGCCCGAATCCGTCATCCGGGCCGTTGATGCAAGGGATTTTGACTGCCGGTTACTTCGACAGTTCAGTGATCAGCACATACCAATGGTCCAGTGCGCCGGGGATGGAGGCGACCGGCACACGCTCGTTCAGGCCGTGAGCATACTCGTCCGAAGGCTTCATGAAGATGCCGGTGACGCCATAGGTATCGATGCCTTCCTTGCGGAAGAACAGGCCGTCCGTCGTGCCGGCGGACATGGACGGGATAATCGGCAGTCCGGGGGCCTGGGCATCGACGGCCTTGCGCAGCGCGGTCATGACCTCCGGGTGCAGCGGTGAGGTTTCAGACTGCGGGAAGACTTCCGGGAATGTCACCTGTGCGCTCTCGCCCGCCAGTTCCTGCAGCTTCGCCATCACGTCGAGCGGCGGAATGCCGGGGAAGATACGGCAGTTGATGTTCGCCACCACGCTCTGCGGCAGGGCGTTTGGTGCATGGCCGCCGGTAATCTCGGTTGGCACGCACGTGGTGCGGACCTGACCGACATATTCCGGATGTTTCGACAGCTCTGCTGCGGCTTCGGCGTCGTCCGGATTTGTCGAGAAGCGCGCCATCGCCTCGCCCAAACCGCCTTCCGTGCGCTTGGCCGTTTCGGCGAAGAAAGCGCGCGTCAGTTCACTTGAGCGGACAGGGAACTGGTAAGTGCCGATCCGTTCCAGAACACCCGCCATGTCGACGATTGCATTGTGCGCGGTCGGGCGGCTGGAGTGGCCACCGGGATTGGTGATGGTGATCTTGAAGTCTGCATAGGTCTTTTCGCCAGCCTGCAGGCTGTAGAAGGCGAAGCTGCCATCCTCGTTCAAGGTGCCGCCACCTCCATCGGCGTTCAGTACGTAACGTGCATCCCGGTAGAGCGGTGCAATCGTCTCGGCTGTCTTTTGCGCGGTCTCTTCGTCACCTGTCAGGATAAGGATGATGTCGTTTTCGGGTTCGAACCCTTCGCGCTTTAGGCGCAGCAGTGTGGTGACCAGCATGGTGAGGCCGAACTTGTCGTCCAGCACGCCGCGTCCATAATAATAGGTGCCGTCGGTTTCCATTGTGAACGGCGCGCGTTCCCAATCGGCCGGGTTCGCCTCGACCACGTCCATGTGGGCGTTCAGCAGGATCGGCGCGTTGGAGTTCCGGCCGTGGTAGGTTGCGATCAGGGTCGCGGTCTCGCCCAATGGGACGATTTCAACGTCCTCCTCCGGAAAGCCGCCAGCCTTCAGTTCGCCTGCAAGGTATTCGGCATAAGCCGGGACCTGCCCGCGGCCTGCAACCGTGTCGTACGCCACCGATTTGCCGAGGATCTCGGTTGCCTTCTCGACATCGACCTGCTCGGCGTTGGCGAAAGTTGGGGTTGACACGCAGCCAACGAGGAAGAGCGCCGCAAGGCTGGTGAGGAGTTTCTGTGTCATTGCATGAAGGTCCGGATGGTTTGGTAAATCTGGATGAGGTTGGATCCAATCGCCAGGCCGATGATAATTTCAAGCGGAATCCAGACGGGGATGAGGCCGCGGGCGCGATTCTTGTCCTTGTCGACCAGCAGAGAGAGCGAGCGTCCAATGCCTGCGCCGATCCATCCGAGGGCGAGGGGTAAGGCGGCAAATCCGGCATAGATGGCGGGCAGGTAGATCGCGATCAGCAGCGCCGACAGGTGCGCCATCAGGAACAGGCCGCCATAGGTGGCGCGGAATTCCGAATAGCCGCCCGGGCGGGCCGGGTCAGGATCTTCGACGAGGCGCACGACACCGGACGCCCATCGCGGGGAGATCAGGGCGCCAAGCCCCATCACCGCGCCGGAGGCAAGGGCGATACAGGAAATGATCTGGCCATAATGCATGACGATTCATCCTCTCAGTCGGCAGGAACTTTATGCTGCTTTGCGCCTGTGTCTAACGGCCAGTTCAGTTGGCCACGACAAGAAAAAAGCGCCGGTCGTTTCGGACCGGCGCTGCAAGAGGGGATGGGTTAGTATGCCTACGCTTTACGTAGCTCTTCTTTCGGCGGACCGAATGCGTTGATGCTTGGGCGGCCGAGGAAGTAGCCCTGGCCGCGGCGGACGCCGAGCAGCTTCAGGGTACGTAGTTCGGCTTCGGTTTCGATACCTTCTGCAACGATCTGGGCGCTCGTCTCACGAGTATAGTGCAGAAGGGCAGAAATCAGTGCGCGGCGGGCAAGGTCGGCGTCGACGTTGCGCGTCAGGCTGATGTCCACTTTCACGAAATCCGGGCTCAGCTGGATGATGTGGCGCAGCGAGGAATGACCGGCGCCGGCATCATCGACTGCGATGCGCAGGCCGCGCTTGCGCAGCGGTGCCAGGCACTTCGTGAACAGGTCATAGTCCTCGATGATCGCGTGTTCGGTAATCTCAAGTACGATGCGCGACAGCGGAAGGCCGGAGAAGGCTGGCGCAAAGGCCGGGTTGATCACGGTCTGCGGTGAGGCGTTGACGGACACATACTGGTCTGCCGGCAGGACGTTCAGCGCCCGCACGGCATGCCGGATGGCCGCGAGTTCCAGTTCGGCGGCAAGGCCCACTTCGGCAGCTTCAGCGAACCAGATGTCCGGTGTGCGGTAAGGCTCAGCGGAGAAGCGGGACAGCGCCTCGAAGCCTTTCGGCTGCATGTCACCCAGGTCGACAATCGGCTGGTAGGCGATTTCGAAGGCTTTCTCTTCCAGCACGGACTCGATGCGGATGCGCTTCTCGCGCATGATGCGCTCGGTGCGGTGATTGGCATGAATCTGCTGCGTCGCGAGATTGGCGAACAGGCGCATCGTTTCCAGGTCGCGCGAGTTCAGGCTCGTATTTGGTTTCGGGCTGAGGCAGGCGAACATGCCGTAGATCGTGCCATCTTCCAGATGGATCGGAATGGCAATGTGAGACCCGATCGGAAGGGTGCGGGTGATCGGCAGGGAGGCAGCCAGCTGGTTCTCAGACGTGTCCGGGATCATTTGCGGCAGGCGGCCGGCGATGATCAGGCCGCAATAGCCTTCATCCATGCTGCGGCTGGCGCCGGCGCGGATCAGATGCTCATAACCTGGCGCATCGACATTGCGGTAAACGACGCGGCCGTTCACGAATTGCGAGAGGTAGGCCACCGGCATGTCCAGGTGTTCGCGGATTGCCCTCAGCGAAGACTCGATGATCTGCGGCGATGTATCCGACGGCCCCTTCAACATGGATGGGTCGAGTTGGAATGCGTTCATCAGTGCCCTCCCGGCGAGCGCCTGGTAAAAAGTAAATCCCCCTGCCGTCCTGGCAGCTACCCGGGAAACATAATTAGCTTTTTTTAAGCAAGCGGTGCCGGAAACGGGGGAATTCGGAAAAGAGAGTTGCCGACTTGGAAACCATGTTGAGCTAGGACAAGCTCGGCACATCAGGTGACGCCGGCTTCCTTCCAGGCTTCCTTGGGCCAGCGGCGGTGTTGCCAGAACCATTGGCCGGGATGGGCGCGGACCTGCGCTTCCAGGAATTTGTTGATCCGCGTGACCGAGCGCAGAATGTCGGCATCTGAATCGCCGGTATCTTCTGGCACATAGGGCTCGTGGAACTCGATCCGGAAACGGGCAGGGCCGGTGCGGATGGTTGAAACAGGTACAATTGGCACCTGGTATTTCAAGGCGAGGCGCGTCGGGCCCGGTGCGGTCATTGCCTCGCGGCCGAAGAAGGGGACGGCCACGCCTTCGTTGAATTTCTGGTCGTTCATCAGCGCGATGGGGGAACCCTTGGCAAGCGCCCGCATCAGTTCCCGCGTGCCGATGCCCTTCGGCGCGTTGATCGCCGTGCCGTAGTCATGACGCAGTTTCGAAATGCGCCGGTCGATGTGCGGATTGTTGAGCGCCCGGTAGGTCATCACCGCATGCGGGATCCGCTTGGTGATTGCGGCCGGCATGATTTCCCAGTTTGCGAAGTGGCCGGAGATGAACACCGCGCCTTTCCCGCTGTCGCGGATGCGGTCCAGGATATCGAGGCCGACGATTTCCACTCGTCCAGATGTGTACGGATCGATCTTTGGTAGGTGCGGCAGCTCGCCCGCTGTGCGCCCGGCAGATTCCCAGGCGGCGAGGGCGGTTTCTTCCACCTGCTCCTCCGTCCATTCGGGAAATGCCATTTTCAGGTTCCGCCGCATCGTCTTGTGCTGAGACAGTCGCGGGCCGATCTGGCGCAGCAGCCAGCCGCCAAAGTTGGACGCGCGTTCCGGCCCCATCGCCTTGACCGGTGCCCAGTAGATCCAGTCCCAGGCGATCGTTTCCAGCCGCCACTGGACCCGCTGCCAGAAGCTGGCACGGTTATCGATGTCCTTCGGGCGGACATATCCGGTTTTCTGCTGCGGATCGCTCATGCTTTATCCGGCGTGAGAACTGGCTTGAGAATTGGGGCGAGGAGCGCGGCGAGCGCTGCCTCATCCTCAAAGCGGGCTTCGACGGGAAAGACAAGAATGCGCGCGCGTTCTTCCGCAGGCAAGCGCACATGGTCTTTCGACGTTGTAATCAGGCGTGCCCCACGCTCGGCGGCGAGGTCATGCAGGAAGTTCAAATCGCCTGCAGTGTAGGCGTGATGGTCGCCATAGGGCACGCTGTCCTGTAGGTCAGCGCCGGCTGCGGTCAGGCTGTCGAAGAATTTCACCGGGCGGCCGATGCCGGCAAACGCGACCAGTGGGCCTTCAGGCACATCACCTGCGGGGGCCAGTCCGGCCCGTACCACAGGCAATCGCGACTTTTGTACCGCCGTCAGTTCCTTGCCTTCTCCCATCAGGATCACGCCATCGGCGCGGGCCAGGCCGTCGGCGACCGGTTCGCGCAGCGGCCCCTTGGGCAGAACGTGGCCATTGCCGAAGGGCGCGGCGGCGTCGATCACGATCAGGGAGAGGTCTTTGGCGACGGACGGGTTCTGGTGCCCATCATCCATGACGATCAGCTGGACGCCGTCTTCTGCCATGGTGCGGGCCGCTTCGGCGCGGTCTTTCCCGATCCAGGCTTCGCCTGTGGCGGCGAGCATCAGCGGCTCATCGCCAACGTCGGCGGAATTGTGTTTGTCCGGATCCACTTTCAGCGGGCCTTCAAGCTTGCCGCCATAGCCCCGCGAAAGGCTTGCCGTGCGCAGGCCGGCTTCGCTGGCCCTGCGGCGGATGGCTTCCACGACCGGGGTTTTGCCCACACCGCCAACCGTCAGATTGCCGACGCAGACAATCCGTACCGGGATGGATTCCGGTTTGGCGCGGGACAGCTTCCGGCGGATGCCGAAGGTGTAAAGCGCTGCGAGAGGCGTCAGCAGAAGACGGGTCAGCGGCGCAGCTTCGCGGGATCTCGGATCAAGGCCGGCCGACCAGAAGTGCGGCGCCTTCATTCCAGCAGCCCTTTTTCCGGGAGCAGCGGAAGAATGGCCCCCAGCGTCGCCTGCATGGGCGCGTCGGCCTCATATTCCAGAAGGTCGAGTGAGGAACTGGATGGCGGTGCCATGGTCACCAACGCGCGTCCGATGGCCTTGGGAGTCTTGAGCAGGCGGATCAAACCGCGCTCCGACAGGTCTTCCATCATATTGGCGAAGTTGAACACATCCGGACTGGAGACCACCGGCTTGCCGAGCCGGATCGGTTCCAGCGGATTGTGTCCGCCGACGTCCGGCGTGTGCCCACCGCCGAGATAGACGGCATCGGCGAGCCGGAACCAGATACCCATCTCGCCCATCGTGTCGGCCAGCAGGACTCTTGTATTTGTATTGGGTGCTTCCCCGCGTGAGCGCCGGGCGAAGGGAATGTTCCGGGCACGCAGGAGGTCTTCAATCAACGGGCCGCGTTCCGGATGGCGCGGGGCAATGATGAGGGCTGCGTCCGGCGCAGCTTTCATCGCATCCAGGAACAGGGCTTCTTCGCCGTTATGCGTGGAGGCGGCGAGATAGCATTTGCGCAGGCCCTTGAAGGATTCCTGCATCCGGCGCAGCTCAACATCATTGGCGGACGGCGGCGGCAGGGCAGATTTCAGATTGCCGGCACAGACGACAGGCTTCCCCATCAGGTTGGCCAGCCGCCGGGCGGTGTCCTCATCCGCCGCCAGCACGGCGTCGAACCGGCCGACAAGCGCCCGGAAGGTCTGGTGGAAGCGTTGCCAGCCCTGCGCGGACTTCTCGGTCATCCGTGCGTTGACCAGAGCGCGTTTTGCTCCGGCCTTTTCGGCTTCAAGGATCAGGTTGGGCCAGATCTCGCCTTCGCCGAAGATGCAGAGGCTGGGCTTCCAGTGCCGTATGAAACGCCGGGCAGCGGCCGGCGTATCGATTGGGGCCATTGTATAGACGGCGTTGTCGGGCAGCATCGGTCCCATCAGCTTGGCCGATGTCTGCGTCTGGCTGGTGAACAGCAGCATCAGGTCAGGCCGCTCGTCCAGAAGACGGTTTCCGAGTTCCAGCAGGAGGCGGCTCTCGCCGACGCTTGCCCCGTGCAGCCAGACCAGCACACCATTGTTGCGCAGCACGGGTAGGTGCCGCGCCATCCGCTCATTCCGGCGTGAGAAGTCTTCCTTGCCTTGTTTGACCCGCGCACTCAGCACAAAGCCCAGGAAAGGCGACAGCGCGCTGGTCAGAACGCGATACACGTGCAGCGCGAAGGTCATCTGGAAGCGGGATCCGTTTCTGTTTCCGATATGCGGCCGCACAGCATATCAGCCCGGCGGGTCACTTCATCAAGTCGAACCTGCAATTCGGCGCGCAGTGTTTCAGGGTCTGCAGAGCGGGGCGCTTCGACCGGCGCGCCCAGAATGATGGCGCCGCGGGAGAAAGGGAAGGGAATGATGAATCTGTCCCAGGTGTCCAGGCGCCAGCAGGGCTTCACGGACAGCGCGTAAGGCACGATTGGTGCCCCGGCCCGCTGCGCGATCATGATCGCACCGGGGCTGACGCGTTCGGCGGGGCCACGGGGCCCGTCCGGCGTAATGCATACGGCGCTGCCGCTTTTCAGCAGACGGGTGGCCTCTGCGATGGCCCGGGCACCGCCCTTGTCCTTGCGCTTTTTCTTGTTCGCCGCCGATCCGCGGATTGCGTGAAGGTCGAGATGATCGATCGCCCGGGCCACAGCTTCACCATCCGGCGACAACGAGATCAGCATTGCTGCGCGATTCACCCGGTCTTTCCAGCCGCGAATGAAGCGGATCCAGGCTGACGGCAGGATCATGATCCGGGAGTGCCAGGACGCGACCACGATGCCATCGTGGTCCCGCCATGCCTGACGGGCGGCAGGGTCCACTTCGACGGTCCAGCGGACTGTATGGGCCACCAGCGCCATCCATGCCCAGATCAGGCGGCCCAGGATGGCGGCGACGATGGAAGAGCGAAGCAGCGATTTCATCGCGCGGCTTATAGCGCGCTTTGCGGAAGGGACCACGCATTGTGTCAGGTGGCCTTGCTCGACGGAGACGGGAGGAACGGAAATGGTGGGCGATACAAGGTTCGAACTTGTGACCCCTGCCGTGTGAAGGCAGTGCTCTACCACTGAGCTAATCGCCCGTTCCGGAAGAGAGCGGGGTTAATCTGACTGAGTCGCGAGGTCAAGCGGGAAAGCTGAAGCGTGTGTATCAGCTTTCTGTCCCCCGATCAGGCTACATTCTCCTGCGAGTTGTGTGACACCCGAGTCATAGCTGCTATGCAATGATATGCTGCAATGCATGGTTTGGGAGCGGGATTTTCGGCGGGGGATTGCGGCGAAATCAAGGCTGTCACCTATCTGCGGGACAGGCGTGGTATAAGGGATTTACGCTTTTCTACAGGAACACCGTAAACATTGCCGTCATATTTCCACTATATGAACAAATGTTCATTCTGAACGTTTGTTCATCCTAGAACATTACGTTGGTTTCATTTGAAATAGGTCTTGAGATTGAACGCCAACATTGTCATTTTGCAGTCACACGAGACGGGCCGCGAACGGCTCGCAGAAATGTAGACCCTAAGAAGGACAGGCAGGGGCCCTTCGGCCCTGAAAAACAAAAGCGCCTGGAGAGAGAGAAAATGAAAGACTGGTGTGACGAAGAAGGCGCAAAGCGCCTGCGTGAGAAAATTGCTGCCTATTGGGCCGAGCGTGGCTACGAAGTGGATGTCGACCTCATCGACGCCGGCTTTGTGCCTGCCATGCGCAGCGCCCGCACAGATGTGCGCAGCAACATGGTGAACGGCATGCCCCGCCGCCGGATCAATCCGGATGCGTCGGCCGCACGTCCGAGCTATCGCCCGCGCGCAGAAGCCACTGCCTAACTGATCAGGCGCGAGAGCGCCGCCGGCAGTTGGGAATAGTGAGAGACGACGGCGTCCGCGCCAATCGCTTCCACTGTTTCGGCTTCATAGCCAAATGGCACAAATACGAAGGGCAGTCCGGCATTCCGGGCTGCCCTTTCGTCTGTGCGGCTGTCACCCACCATGATTGCACGGGCAGGATTTCCGCCCGCGGCCTGAACGGTCCGCACGATGTGGTCACCGTCCGGCTTTTTCGATGGAACGCTGTCGGCGCCGATAATGGCGGCAAAGCGGGGGCTGAGGCCCAGCGCCTCGAGTAATTTGTCGGAAAGATCCTGCTTCTTGTTGGTGCAGACCGACAGGATCGCGCCATCGGCGGCGAGACCGTCCAGAATTTCCGGCGCCTGGTCAAACGGGCGGGAGCCGATCGCGATGTGGTCTGCATAGTACACAAGGAAGCGTGCGAAGAGGCCTTCGAGTTCGGCGTCGGAGGGCGTCAGGCCCTGATGTGCCATGCCCTTCTGGATCATCGCCTTGGCGCCATGGCCGATCATGCCAGCAACGGTTTGAAGGTCCACGGTTTCCAGTCCGGCATGGTCCAGAACGTGATTGAGCGCGTTCAGCAGATCCGGCGCAGTATCCACGAGCGTGCCGTCGAGATCGAACACCACGGTCCAGCCGTCCAGCCATCCTGTCATGCTTGCTCCAATTCCCGCTCGCCCCTCGCCTTGAATCGGCCTTTGATCTAGGCGAATGGGCAGAAGAAAGCGAGAGGTCCCTGTCATGAGCCAGACTGCCAGACCCCGCGCCGCGGTAATCCTCGCCGCCGGCAAGGGCACGCGGATGAAGTCGAGCCTGCCCAAGGTGATGCACCCGGTCGGCGGCCGCCCCATGGTGGACTGGTCTGTGGACCTGGCCCGCAAGGCCGGCTGTTCGGAAATCGTGGTCGTTGCCCATCCATCGCAGGGCCTGCTGATCGAGCATATCGCCAGCCTACCAGGAGATATCCCGGTCGCCTTTCAGGACCCGCCGATGGGTACGGGCCATGCAGTCCGATGCGCAGCCGATGCGCTTGGTGGATTTAAAGGTGACCTTGTCGTGCTTTACGGCGACTCCCCGCTGGTTCCGGCAGACGCCATCGAAGAACTGTTCAGTTCGCTGGAAGAGGGCGCCACGGTTGGCGTGCTCGGCTTCGACACGCGTGAGCCGGGGCTCTATGGCCGCCTGATCACATCTGGCCACGGCGAGCTGGAAGCGATCATCGAGGCGCGTGAAGCAACGCCTGAACAGCTTCTGGTCACACTCTGCAATTCCGGGGTCATGGCGGCGGGCGCCGAGGACATGTTCCGGCTTCTGGAAAAAGTGACGAACGACAATGCCAAGGGCGAGTACTACCTGACCGACCTCGTCGGTCTGGCCCGGGCAGCAGGCAAGCGATGCCAGGCGGTCCGCTGCGATGAAGAGGATCTGATCGGCTGTGACTCCAAGGCGGATCTCGCCGAAGCCGAAGCCATCTTCCAGGCACGCCGCCGCAAGCAGGCGCTGGATGGAGGTGTAACCCTGATTGCGCCGGAAACCGTGTTCTTTTCCTATGACACGAAGGTGGAGCCGGATGTGGTGATCGAACCGAATGTTGTGTTCGGCCCGGGGGTCACGGTCCGGTCCGGTGCGCAGATCCGGGCGTTCAGCCATCTCGAAGGCGCGGATGTCGGCCAGTTTGCATCGGTCGGCCCGTTTGCGCGGCTTCGCCCGGGTGCGGTGCTGGAACAGGCAGCGTTTGTGGGCAATTTCGTCGAGGTGAAGAATGTGCGCATGGCCGAAGGCGCCAAGGCGAGTCATCTGTCCTATCTGGGCGATGGCGAAGTCGGCGCCGGTACAAACATCGGAGCGGGCACGATCTTCTGTAATTATGATGGCTTCTTCAAATACCGCACGACCATCGGCGACGGCGCTTTCATCGGGTCGAACTCTGCGCTCGTGGCGCCTGTCAACATTGGCGACGGCGCCTATGTCGGCAGCGGCAGCGTGGTGACCAAGGATGTCGAAGCCGGAGCGCTGGCCGTCGCGCGTGGCAAGCAGGTGGAACGCAAGGGCTGGGCAACGGCGTTCCGGGAAAAGATGATGGCGAGGAAAGCCGAAAAGAAAAAGGGCTGAGGATGGCAAATGAGCTGGAAAAGCAGAACGCGGCCGCCGCGGCGATGGAGTTCGTCGAAGACGGTATGACCATCGGTCTCGGCACTGGCTCGACTGCGAAATACTTCGTCGAAATGCTGGCGGAAGAGATTGCCGACGGCCTCGTCGTCCGGTGCATTGAGACCAGCGAGCAGACGCGCCGCCAGGCGGAGAGCCTGGGTATCCCCCTTATCCCGTCCGAACAGATCGAGCGTATCCACCTAACCGTCGACGGGGCTGACGAGGTGGACGAGCATGGGTTCCTGATCAAGGGCGGCGGTGCGGCTCTCTTGCGCGAGAAGATTATCGCCAATGCCAGCGATCACATGGTTGTGATTGCCGACCCTTCCAAACAGGTCGAACGCCTCGGAAAATTCCCTCTGCCGGTGGAGGTAACCCCCTTCGGCTACACAATCACCGCCAAGAAGGTTTATGATGCGCTCTGCTCCAGCGGGATCGACCGTCCGCGCGTGGAATTACGGGCCCAACCGGGCGGCCGGCTGGTCGTGACGGATGGCGGAAACTACATCCTGGATTGCCATTGCCAGCGCATTCCGGATGCAGAATCCCTGGCTGCGCGCCTCTCCGGCGTGCCAGGTGTCGTCGAACACGGATTGTTTATCGGCATCGCCCGGACGGTGATTATCGGCAATGAAGCCGGGGCGACGGTGTTTGAATTCTGATACGGCGCGCCCATATGCGCCCGCAGACACGCACAAGATTTTCAAGGACATGACCCATGGCTGAGCACGCTTACGACTTCGACCTGTTTGTGATCGGAGGCGGCTCCGGTGGGGTGCGCGCGGCGCGTATCGCAGCCATCGCCGGCGCGCGGGTCGGACTTGCAGAAGAATACCGGATGGGCGGTACCTGCGTGATCCGCGGCTGTGTGCCGAAGAAATTCATGGTCTATGCCAGCCAGTATGGGAAAGACATCGAGAAGTCTGCCGGCTATGGCTGGAGCGTTGGTGACGTCTCGTACGATCACGGAACATTCGCCGCCGCGATGCATGCCGAGGTCGATCGCCTGTCGGGCATCTATTTTCGCAACCTCAAAAATGCGGGCGTCGATATCTTCGAAGAACGTGCCGAGTTCGTGGATGCCCATACGGTTCGCCTGAAAAACAGTGGCAAGACGATCACCGCTGAGAAGATTCTGATCGCCGTCGGCGGCGCGCCCTGGCGCCCGTCCCGCGAAGAGCTGCCGGGCGTGGAACACACCATCACTTCGAATGAGGTGTTTCATCTGGAAGACCTGCCGAAGCATGTCGTGATCGCAGGCGGCGGTTACATCGCAGTTGAGTTCGCACACATTTTCGCCGGGCTCGGCGTGCCGACCTGCCTCGTCTATCGCGGCGAGGAGGTGCTGCGCGGCTTCGATGCCGATGTACGTACGGCGGTGCATGAAGGCCTGAAAGAAGCCGGCGTACGGGTTGTGACCGGCGCGGTGTTCGACAAGATCGAGAAGCGGGACGGTGCGGACCTTCCGCTTCACATTAAACTTTCGAGCGGCAGCCATATCGATGCCGATGTCGTGCTGATGGCCGTTGGCCGCCGCCCGAATACTGAAGGACTCGGCTGCGAAGCCGCCGGGATTGAGCTGGACGACAATGGCGCCGTCAAGGTGGACGAATGGTCCAAGACCAATGTCGATAGCGTCTGGGCTGTTGGCGACGTCACCGACCGTGTGGCGCTGACGCCGGTTGCGATCCGTGAAGGCCACGCCTTTGCCGATACCGAGTTCGGCGGAAACCCCTGGCACTTCGATCATTCGGATATTGCGACGGCCGTCTTCTCCCAACCGGAAGTCGGCACGGTCGGCCTCAGCGAGGCCGATGCCCGCAAGGCCTATGGCGCGGATATCGATATCTACAAGACCAATTTCAAACCGATGAAGAACGCCCTCAATGGCGATGCCAGCCGTGTACTGATGAAGCTGGTCGTGCGTGCATCGGATGAAAAAGTGCTCGGCGTTCACATGGTGGGCGACGATGCGGCTGAAATCATCCAGGCTGTTGGCATCGCCATCAAGATGGGCGTCACCAAGCCGGACTTTGACCGCACCTGTGCCGTACACCCCTCCGTCTCGGAAGAGCTCGTAACCATGCGGACGAAATGGGTGCCGGAAGTGACGAGCAACGCCTGACGCGGTCGCGCGTCATGTCATTGTTTCGCGCAAGTATCCGTTCGCCATCGAAGCCGATTGCTCCGAACGTGCTTTAGTGCGTCTCGTCGCAGAGCGTCTTCAGTTCCAGCGCAATCGTCTTCAGGCTTTCGCGGATCTGCTTCAGCCCGCCGCCGCGTCCCGAATGAATGACCAGCTGTTTCCAGGCCGGCTGCCCTTCCTGCGGCGGCTTGATGGCAAGGTGCTTTGATCGCGGCAGGGCCGATTTCAGCAAGGCATCCGACAGCTTGAAGCCGGCAACGTCATCGAACGCTCCATTCCGGGCATCGGCCTCGAATGTGGATTGCTCGGAGCGACTGACTGCGTTGAACAGCACGGAAAGAGCCGGGCGCTTTGCTGCCGGGATTTGCGTCCGCACGACCTGGTTCAGCAGCTTCACCCCGCGCAGGGAATAGATATCGGTGTGCATCGGCGCCAGAACGCGGTCTGCCGCTTCCAGCGCGCAGCGCGTCAGGAAGGTTGCGTTTGGGTTGGTATCGAACACGATCAGGTCATATTCGCTGCGATAGAAGTCCACCTGGCGCAGGAAGTGGAGCTTGATCTTTTCCAGGGCCTCATTGTCGGTGGCGAAGGCGTATTTCGAGATCTCGAACTGGCCGGAAATGATGTCGAACCGGCCGGGCGGGCTGTTGCCGTCTGCCATGAGGTCGTGGACGAGATAGTCCCGTGCAACCGGGGCAAAGGGCTCCGTCGACAGGTTCAGCCAGTGCTCCGCCGGGCTTTCCGCGTCGCGGGTATGCAGGCGCGAGCGTTCGAACAGCGAAATGACCGACCGGTCCGCTGCCGCGCTCTCGTCGGCGACGTCCATCTCATAGAAAGTCTGGGTCAGATTGTATTGCGGATCGAGATCGATCAGCAGGATGCGTCCGCCCGCCATGGCGTGCCAGGCGCCGAACACCTGCGCGGAGACAGTGGTCTTGCCGACCCCGCCCTTGAGGTTCATCACCGCGATGACCGGGCACTTCCTCTTGTAGGCATCCTGGGTCTGCTGGACAAGCTGCTCCAGACCGCCGGGCGTGGTGCTGGACAGGCGCAGATGCGGCTGGACTTCCTGCTTGAAGAAGCCGTTCAGGCGGGCCTTGTCGATCTGGTAGGGGATCAGCGGCAGGCCGCGGGCCTTGGCGCGCTCGATATCCTGCCGAACCGACTTCGAACGCACCGAGGAGGCCGAGACCAGCACGATCATCGCGAACGCATCGTCGATGTGTTCATTGTTGCGCTGACGGTCATTGTCGTCGTCAGGCGCGAATTTGACCGGAATGGAGGCGGCCCGCATCGCTTCGTGAAGCTTCAGCAGGTCGTCGAGGTCCAGCGTCGAGTGGGCGATGTAGACGTGAGACATGATCTCGCGGCGGTCCCTTCAGGCTTGCCTCAGGTCCTGTCTAAGTAAGGGGAGGCGGGGTGATTCCGCCAGCTTTCTGCTGTGAAATTGTGGTGAAACTTGAGCGATCGCCTGCCATGTGATTAATGCGGCCATCAATGGAGCGTAAGATGAGCAACTGGACCCCTTCCGACTGGCGCGAACTGCCGGCGAAGCACATCCCGGAAGATTACCCGGATACTGCAGCACTTGCTGCAGTAGAGGCCCGTCTGCGCTCGTTTCCACCGCTTGTTTTTGCCGGGGAAGCCCGACGCCTGAAAACACGTCTGGCCGAAGTGGCCGCAGGCGATGCTTTCCTGCTGCAGGGCGGCGACTGTGCCGAAAGCTTCAAGGAATTCCATCCGGACAACATCCGCGACACGTTCCGCGTGATTCTGCAAATGGCCGTCGTGCTCACCTTCGCCGCTGCCAAGCCGGTGGTGAAAGTGGGCCGTATTGCCGGCCAGTTCGGCAAGCCGCGGTCTGCTCCGATCGAGACGATCGATGGCGTGACGCTGCCGTCCTACCGGGGCGACAACATCAACGGAATGGATTTCACGCCGGAAGCCCGCATGCCCGATCCGGAGCGCCTGATTCAGGCCTACTCCCAGTCGGCAGCGACGCTGAACCTGCTGCGCGCCTTCAGCCAGGGGGGCTATGCCAGCCTCGCCAACGTGCACCGCTGGATGCTCGGCTTCGTGGATCGCAGCTCTCAGGGCGAACGCTATGAGAAGCTGGCGGACCAGATCTCGGCCTCGTTGCGCTTCATGGAAGCGGTCGGCCTGAACGCCGAAACCGTGCCTCAGATGGCGCAGGTGGAGTTCTACACCAGCCACGAAGCCCTGCTGCTTGGCTATGAGGAAGCGCTGACCCGCATCGATTCCACGTCTGGCGACTGGTACGATACGTCGGCCCATATGCTGTGGATCGGCCACCGGACCCGTCAGGTGGATCATGCCCATGTCAATTTCTGCAAGGGGATCAAGAACCCGATCGGCATCAAGTGCGGCCCCGGCATGGAGCCGGACGAGCTTGTCCGCCTGATCGAGACGATCAACCCGACAGACGAGGCAGGCCGGATCACGCTGATCACGCGCTTTGGCTCCGATGGCGTGGCGCAGGGACTGCCGCCGCTGGCACGTGCCGTCAAGGCAAGCGGCCGCACGGTGGTGTGGTCCTGCGATCCGATGCACGGCAACACGCTGAAGACCGACTCCGGCTTCAAGACGCGTCCGGTGGACCGTATCCTCTCCGAGGTGCGCCAGTTCATCGACGTCATGAATGCCGAAGGCTGTTACCCAGGCGGGGTTCACTTCGAGATGACCGGACAGAATGTCACCGAATGTATCGGCGGCGCGCAGGCCATCTCCGAGGACGACCTCTCCAGCCGCTACCACACGCACTGCGACCCGCGACTGAACGGTGAGCAGGCGCTGGAGCTGGCCTTCCTGGTGGCAGAGAAGCTTCAGGCGCTCGGCAACGGCAAGGACGCGGCCCGCAAGGCCGGCTGACGCACGCTTTAAAACCGGCCTTTCAGGCCGGGTGCGACAGCCAGATCCGTCTCCGTCAGGACACGGAAACTTTACAAGGCCGGACCTGATCCGGCCTTGCTTCGCACAACATAATTCAACAAGACACACAGCCCGGCGTATGACGCCGGGCAGAGGGTATTCCAATGCGGAGCATGAACTGGCCGGCCTGGGTCCGGCTTGGGGACATTATTGATTTGTTGCGCCTGTCGGTGCCGATTGCCATCTCGCGCATGGCGATGATGCTGATGAGCATGACGGACGCTGTGGTGCTCGGCCAGTTTGCGCCCGGAGAGCTGCCGTTCGTTCTGAACTCATGGCTTCCCATGGGCGTGACGCTGGGCTTCAGCATGGGCATCCTGATCGGGGTGCAGGTGCTGACGTCGGAGATGCTGGGCATCGGTCACCACGCCCAGTCGGGTCGTATCTTCCGGCGCGGGATGGTCGCGGCCATCGGGCTGGGCCTGGTCCTGCTGGGTATTGTGGTCCTGATCGCGGAACCGCTGTTTTACTGGCTATTCGTCGAAATCGCGCCACGCTCCAATGATGTCGGGCTGGCCGATCCGGAACATGTCGCGGCCTCAACAGCATCGGTTACGCGCATCCTGGCGCTGGCCTTGCCGGGCTTCACCATTTCGACTGTGTGCAGCCTTTATCTCGAGGCGCTGCGCCGGCCGACACTGGTAGCCGTCATCAGCTATGGCGGTGTGCTTCTGAACATCGTGCTGGACCTTGCCTATGTCGGCGGGTTCTGGGGCCTGCCCCAGATGGGCGCAGAGGGCGTCGCGATTGCGACGACCGGCTCGCGGTATGCGATCGCGGTCGTCATGTTCGTGGCGGTCCTCTTCCTGACGCCGGCCTTCCGCGCGTCGACCAAGGCGGAACCGGGCGAGGCGCGGCGCCAGTTTGAAGTTGGTATCGGCTCGGCCATTTCCAATGTGGCGGAATGGGGCGGGTTCAACCTCACCTTCACGATCGCGACCTGGATCAGCCTGGCCGCAAATACGGTGTATGGATACACGATCCAGCTCGTCGGCTTCTGCTTCATGTTCTACATGGGTATCGCCTCGGCAACGAGTGTCCGGGTGGCGGAAGCGTTCGGCCGTGGCAACAAGGAAGAGGTGGTCAATGCCGGCCGCCTCGGCGTGGCGGCGACGATCCTGACCGGTGTGACGCTGGGGCTCGGCCTCGTCATCTTCAGTGGGCCGCTTTCGGTGCTGCTGGTCGATGGCGAAGCGGTGATCGACGGTGTCCGGATTGCGCCGGCCATTGCATCGCTGTTGTTCCTGGCATCGGTCATGACGGTGTTCGACGGGATTCAGGCCACGGCGTCCTTCGCGCTGCGGGCACAGGAAATCGTCTGGTCGCCAAGCCTGATCCATATCGGCTCGTTCTTCCTGGTGATGCTGCCGGCCTGCTACTGGCTGGGCATCGTGCAGGGGCATGGGGCAAACGGCATGATGGAAGGCGCCCTGATTGGCGTGTTCGTAGCGGGGACGCTGCAGACGCTGATGCTGGAACTGAAAGCGGCGCGTCCTTTGAAAGGACACGCCGCCTGAAACTCTAATTGTTCCGGTAACGGATGACCGGTCCTAGAGATCCTTCATTGCGGAGGCTGGCTTGAAGGAAGCCGATGTCTTCTCCGGGATCTTGATCGGTTCACCGGTTGCCGGGTTACGGCCGGTGCGGGCATTGCGGGTTTTCGGCGCGAAAGTGCCGAAGCCTGCGATGGCGACCTGCTTACGCGATTTCACCGCGTCAGCGATCGTGTCGAATACAGCATCAACGGCCTTGCCGGCGTCGCTTTGCGACAGACCCGAAGCAGCGGCCACTGCCTTCGTAAGTTCACCCTTGTTCATACGGGTTCTCCTCTGAGTTAAACGGCGATGCCCCGCCGTTGGTTCGACTAGTCCACGATTCGGAAACCCTGAACACGCCGGATTCCCAATAAACACGGGCTATATGCCTGGAATCCAGCCCTCTTCGGCCTGAATTTTCGTGTTTTCTGCCGTATCCACGCTTTTGGCTGTGGAAAAAGCAGCTGGAAGGGCCCCTTTTTCGTCGAGGGAAGCGAAATAATGGGCGATTCCGCGGACCTGGGCCGCATCCGGTGTTTCGCCGGATTCGGGGGTTGCCTTGGTCAATGAGGGGTAAATCTCGGTCATCACGACCTTCACGTCAGTGAGCGCTTCCTCAGTCAGGGGCTCTGCGGGATCGAATTCGAACGGCCAGATCCGGGCATCGGGCCAGGCCTCGCGCAGGGCGTGGACATGCGGAATCCCGGTCAGGGACTGGCTGCCGACACTGCCGGTATAGGCCAGCTGCCAGACGGACTTCGGCTGGCCGATTTTATTGTCCCGGAGATAGGCTTCTGCGATGCGGTATTCCGACAGGGGCGCATCGGTGAAATCGGGTTTTGTGCTGCCCAGTGTCGAGACGACATCGCGCACCGGCGCGCCCCAGAAGGGAAACGGCCCCTTGGAGATCGCATAGTTCATGCCAGCGGCGATGGCGTAACGCGCATTGGAATTGTCGGGCTTGTCCTTCAGCTTCGCGGCGAGGTGCTCATGCATTGCCTGCCACGGTGCCTTGCCGTCCAGCTTGAGGCCGAGGGCCTCTGCCGTGCCGGCCGGATAGCCAAGCGAGAAGTCAAATCCCAAGAGAACACGGTCGCCGCGCTTCGTCAGCTTACCGACCATGTCCTCAAGGAAAGTGCGGGCTTTCAGACGCGTCTCGATATTCACGGAGCGGTACTGCAGCTTCAGGCGTGCGTCCTTGGCCAGGACCCCAATCCAGATCGAATTGGGCCCGGTCACAGGCTTGGACGCCGCGCTCCAGTCCACCATGATGTACGCGTCGAAAAGGGTCGCCATGACTATCCCAGTTTAACAAGCATCTTGCCAGTGTTTGCACCGCTGAAGAGACCGATAAAGGCGTCCGGCGCCTTGTCGATTCCCTCCATCACGGTTTCCTGGAATTTCATCTGCCCTGCGGCGATCCATTTGGCCATATCTGCAAGGAAGGCCGACTGCATATCGGCATGGGTGGAGACGATGAAACCCTGGATCTTCAGCTGCTTGCCGACGACCTGGATGATGTTGTGCGGGCCAACGGGCGTACCGGTTTCGTTGTACTGGGCGATCATCCCGCATTCGGCGAAACGAGCCAGCGGGCGGGCCACTTCGATGGCCGCGGCCAGGTGGTCGCCGCCGACATTGTCGAAATAGACGTCGATGCCTTTCGGAGCAGCGTCTTTCAGGGCGGCCACGAGACCGTCAAAGCCTTTGGCTTTCTTGTAGTCGATGACATGGTCTGCGCCGAGCGACTTCACGAAGGCGCATTTGTCCGGCCCGCCAGCGGAGCCGATGACGGTGCAGTTCTTGATCTTGGCGATCTGGACCACGGTGGAGCCCACCGCGCCTGCTGCGCCAGAGACGAACACCACGTCGCCTTCCTTCAGTTCCGCGATGCGCAGAATACCGGCATAGGCCGTCAGGCCCGGCATGCCCGCGACACCCAGGAACGCGCTGTCTGGCAGGCCGGTGTCGCCCGGCAGCTTCACCGCCATGGCGATCGCCGGATCGCCGACCCATGCCGTGCGCCAGCCATTCATGGACTGGACAAGGTCGCCGACCTGGAAATCCGGATTGTTCGACGCGGTCACACGGCCCACTGCGCCGCCCGTCATCGTCTCACCGATGCCGAAGGGCGGGACATAGCTTTCGCGGTCATACATCCTCCCGCGCATGTAGGGGTCGACCGACATCCACGAATTCTGGACCTGGATCTCGCCTGGGCCTGGTTCGGCGATTTCGACCGTTTTCTTTTGGAAATCGGACTGCTGCGGCAGGCCGACGGGGCGGCGGGCCAGTGCCCATTCAGTCGATGTAAGTGTAGTCATTCGTGATTCCTCCTGCTTGGTTTCTTGTGTTTGTCTTGCGCCCTAGTTGGGCGCGAAGGTGAGCGCTGTGAAGGGGCAATCGGGAAGAAACCCGCTGCGGCCGGGCTGTGCCACGGCCTTGATACCATGGCAGTTGGGTGCCATTCCGGTCAGGACAGAGGGCTAGGACATGACGAAGCTGAAAGTGGGCGTCGCGGGCGCAGGGGTGTTCGGTAACTACCATGCACAAAAAGCGGCGGCTTCGGTCAGGACCGACCTGATTGGCGTCTACGACATCGATCTGGCCCGGGCGACACGCATCGCCGAACAGTTCGGCGCAAAAGGCTTCGACGACTACAAGGCATTTCTCGATGCGTGCGACGCCGTCGTCATCGCCGTGCCCGCCACCTGGCATGAGCCGCTGGCCCGGCAGGCGATCGAGGCCCACCGTCACGTCCTGTGCGAGAAGCCGCTGGCCCTTACCGGCAAGGCGGCACGCTTCCTGGCGGACGAAGCCGCCGCGCATGGCCGCATCCTTCAGGTCGGCCATCAGGAGCGTTTCGTCGCGAAGGCGATGGGCGTTCTGGCCATCGAGGAGAAGCCGCTTCTGCTGGAATCGGTCCGCGCCGGCCCGCCTGCGCCGGACAATCGCGCGGGCGATGTATCAGTCATCTGGGATCTGATGATCCATGACCTGGACCTTGCCGCGATGATGCTGGGCAATGAGTTCACCGGCGTGACCGCCACCGGGCGCCGGGTACATTCTGCCCATATCGACGAAGCAACGGCGGAATTCTCCTATGCCTGCGGCGGCAAGGCCCGGCTGACCGCCAGCCGCGCGGCCAACGAGCGCCAGCGCTCCATGCATGTGGTTTACCCGTCAGGCGAAATCGCCATCGACTTCCTGACCCGCAAGGTCGAGAACTCGACCCCCTATGAGATCAAGGTCGACATTTCCGCCGAGCTGCCTGATCCGCTGGGCGCAGCGGACGAGGGGTTCTACGCGGCCTGCCTTGGCCTCGCGCGCAGCCCGGTTCCGGCACACGGGACCGTTGGCGCGGTGGCGATGGCGGAAGCGGCCGAAGCAGCTGTACTGGCAAAGATCGACGCCTGATCAGGCGTCGCCGCGCCGGGCGGCCTGTTTCGGATCATGCTTCGGCGCCGGGGCGAGACGCATCACTTCGGTCTGGAAGCGCTCGTCATCCCCATCCAGCAGGAAGGGCAGGGCGCTGCCGATGGCATCGACCATCGGCTCGAACCATTGAAGGTCTGCCTTGGTGAAGTCCGACAGGACATGCGGCATGACCATGGCCTTGTCGCCCGGATGGCCGATGCCGATGCGCACGCGGCGGAAATTCTCGCCAAGATGCGCCATCATCGAGCGCACGCCATTATTGCCCGAATGCCCGCCGCCGCGTTTCACCCGCAGGCGCCCCGGCGCAAGATCAATCTCGTCATAGAAGACGGTTACATCCTCTGACGGGCGTTTGTAGAACTGCAGCACTTTTGAAAGCGCGCGCCCAGTCTCGTTGTAATAGGTCTGCGGTTTCACCAGCAGCACTTTCTGGCCGCCGACATTGCCTTCGGCGATCAGGCTTTCGAATTTCGAGCGCCACGGACCGAATTTGTACCGTGCATGCAGCTCATCCAGCAGGATGAAGCCGGCATTGTGCCGGTTCTTTGCGTAGCGGTCTGTGGGGTTTCCCTGTCCGGATAGGATCAACATGAGGAATGCGCCTCCTGCCGGGGCTTAGGGGTAAAAAGTGAGCGGCCCGCCTGGCAACATAGGACAGGCGGGCCGCACGTTAAAGGATGGAAGGGAAGAGACTTAGTCTTCTTTCTCTTCGCCGCCTTCTTCTTCAGCAGCTTCCTCTTCGCCAGCCTCGGCAGAGGTGTCATCGGCCTTGGCCGAGCGGCCGGCGATGGTGGCGATGGTGAAGTCACGGTCGGTGATGGTCGGCTCGGCATCGCTCGGCAGGGCGATGTCGGAGATTTTCACGTTGTCGCCGATTTCCAGTTTGGAAACGTCGGCTTCCAGCGATTCCGGAATGTGGCCGGCCGGAACGAGCAGTTCGACCGCGTGGCGAACCACGTTGAGCGTGCCACCCTTCTTGAGGCCCGGGGAGACTTCCTCACCCACGAAGTGCACAACCACTTCGACCTTGATCTTCTGCTTGGCGTCGACGCGGAACAGGTCCACGTGCATCGGCTGGTCGGAGACCGGGTGCATCTGGATCGCCTGCGGGATCACCAGCTGCTTTTCGCCATTGTGAACGAGCGTTGCGGTGGAAGACAGGAAGTGACCGGTTTCGATGGCCTTCTGAACTTCATTCCGCTTCAGGCTGATCGCCACCGGATCCTTGCCGCCGCCATAGAGGACGCCGGGCACGAGGCCTTGCTTGCGGGCTTCACGGGCGCCGCCGGTGCCGACGCGCTCACGCAGTTCGACATTGAAGGTAATCTGTTGTTTTGACATTGTTTTTCCTTTCGCCCTCGACTCCGCCCCGCCTTTGCGGTGAGGTGAGAAGCTGACACGAACGGCCTTGCGCCGTCGTTTCTGAAGGCGCGCAGGTAGCCCATACGCCCTGTATTGGCAAGGGTTTACGGCAGGTTCCGCCGGTGCGCCTGCAACGCTTTCCTTTCGCTGACATTCATTCGGATTTCCCCTCAGACCAAGGTCGGGGATGGTGATGGGCACAAATCGCGTAAACTGCTGAAAAGAATACGGGAGGAAAAGATGCTGAAATCGCATGTGATGATGGCTTTCGGCCTGCTGATGATCGCGATTTATGCGGTGCGTCTCGCGTCAGGCTTCAGCTTGTCGAACGGGGTGGATCTCGGTGAGGTCTACCTGATCGGCGGGTTGGGACTAGCCGGGGCGCTGCTGTGGAGTGGCTGGAAAGAGCGCCGGCACGCGAAGCGCATCCGTCAGGAAAGTTAAGACCAAAGTGGGGCTGTCTGAGACAGCCCCTTTGCGTCAGCGTACAACCTGCGGCTGCCGCACCCAAACAACAAGAACGGCCAAAGAAGCCGGATAAGGCATTGGCCAAATAGGCTAAGGGAGGAAACGGAAACAATGACTCACAACATCAAAGAGATCGATGCGAAAGGGTACTGGCGCGACGTCGTCAAGCTGACCCTGAGCCTTCTCGCCATCTGGTTCATCGTGTCGTACGGGGCAGGCATCCTGTTCCGCAGCGTGCTCGACCAGGTGTCGATCGGTGGCGCGCCCCTTGGGTTCTGGTTCGCACAGAACGGATCCATCTACGTCTTCGTGGGGCTGATCTTCTATTACTGCCGGGCGATGAACCGCCTGGAGAAGAAATACGGCGTGGAGGCCTGAGACGATGGACGAGCAATTCTGGACCTATTTCTGGGTCGTCCTGACTTTCGGGACCTATATCGGCATCGCCATCTGGGCGCGCGCCGGTTCGACCGACGATTTCTATGTCGCCGGACACGATGTTCACCCCACCGTCAACGGCATGGCCACGGCAGCTGACTGGATGTCGGCGGCCTCCTTCCTGTCGATGGCGGGCCTGATTGCCTTCATGGGTTATGGCGGCTCCGTCTACCTGATGGGCTGGACCGGCGGTTACGTCCTGCTGGCCCTGCTGCTGGCACCCTTCTTGCGTGAGTTCGGAAAGTTCACCGTGCCGGACTTTGTGGGGGACCGCTATTACTCGACCACGGCCCGCCTGATCGCAGTCGTCTGTGCACTGTTCGTTTCGTTCACTTACATTGCCGGGCAGATGAAAGGCGTGGGCGTGGCCTTCTCGGGCTTCCTGGGCGTCGAGTTCAACACCGGCATCATGGTCGGCATGGCGATCGTGTTCGTCTATGCTGTCCTCGGCGGCATGAAGGGCGTCACCTATACGCAGGTCGCACAATATGTCGTGCTGATTTTCGCCTATACGGTGCCCGCGATCTTCATTTCACTGATCGTCACCGGAAACCCGATCCCGCAGCTTGGCTTCATCTCCAATGTGAAGGGTGAGGACATCTCCATGCTTGGCAAGCTGAACACCGTCGTGACGGATCTCGGCTTCCTGGAATACACGCAGACTGACAAGTCCATGCTCGACGTGATCGCCATCACCGGCGCGCTGATGTTCGGCACGGCAGGTCTGCCGCACGTGATCATCCGCTTCTTCACCGTGTCGAGCGCAGGCGCTGCCCGCGTGTCGGCCGGCTGGGCGCTGGTGTTCATTGCGCTGCTCTACACGACGGCCCCGGCGGTCGCATCGCTGGCCCGTCTCAACTTCATCGATACGGTGAACGAGGCGACCTATATCACATCCGATGCCGACTATGACACAGAAGCGGCCGCCATCGTGGCCGAGGGCGGCAAGCCGATCCCGAAATGGTTCAAGGACTGGGAAAAGATAGGCTTGCTTGAGGTGACCGACAAGAATGGCGACGGCGTCGTCCAGTACCGGGCCGGTGCGGACAATGAAGTCACCAAGCTGGACCGCGACATCATCGTGACGGCCAACCCGTCCATCGCAGGCCTCCCGGCCTGGGTGATCGGCCTCGTCGTGGCAGGCGGCCTTGCGGCGGCCCTGTCGACAGCGGCGGGTCTCCTGATGGTGATCTCGTCCTCTGTCAGCCACGATCTCTGCCGGCGGACCTTCTTCAAGGGCATGACCGACAAGCAGGAGCTGCTGACGGCCCGCGGCGCAGCTGCAGGTGCGGTGGTCCTGGCCGGGATCATGGGGATGAACACTTCTGCACTTGGCTTCGTGGCGCAGGTGGTGGCATTCGCCTTCGGCTTGGCGGCAGCCTCGCTGTTCCCGGTCATTGTGCTCGGCATCTTCTGGAAGCGGATGAACCGTGAAGGCGCCATCGCGTCCATGCTGACCGGTCTCATCACCACCTTCTGGTACATCTACCACTTTAAGTTCGTGGATACGGATGCCTCGCACTGGTGGCTCGGTGTGTCGCCTGAAGGGATCGGCTTTGTGTTCATGTTCCTGTCGCTGACTGTCGGCGTCGTGGTTGCCCTGGTGACCGCACCTCCGCCGCAGGACATCCAGGACCTTGTGGAAGACATCCGCGTGCCGGGGACCCGTACCCCACACGGCATCGCCGATGCGGAAATGCTGCCCGATTAAGAAGGCAGCAGCCTGTAACCTTCCTGAACTGGGCGGTCCGAGGCAGCGGACCGCCCTTTTTGGCTTTCCGCTCCGGACTTGGACCAGACTTTGGGCGAACTTGCCAGATGGGCGCCCGCCGGGTGAAGATCGGCTCTCAAGGAGTAATCGTCCATGCCAGTCTGGCTGATCGTCGGGGCAACGGGGCTGTATGTGTTCGGCCTGTTCGCCATCGCCTGGCGGGGCGACCGGCGTGCGCGGGACCCGGCGGCGACGCATAGCCCGTACACCTACGCGCTGGCGTTGGCCGTCTATTGCACCTCGTGGACCTTCTTCGGCGCGGTCGGAACGTCCGCCACGAACGGGTGGGACTATCTCGCCATCTATCTCGGCCCGGCGCTGGTTTTCCTGTTCCTGCCGGACCTGATCCGCCGCATCGGCAATGTTGCCCAGCGCGAGAGTATCTCGTCCCTGTCGGACTTCCTGTCGGCCCGGTACGGCAAGAGCCGCGGGGTCGGCGCGCTGGCGGCGCTTGCAGCTGTGGCTGGCAGCCTGCCTTACATCGCGCTGCAGCTGAAATCCGTCGGCATGAGCTTCCAGGCGCTGGCCTATGGCGCGGAGAATGCGGGCGGACGGCCCGCCAGCCAGACCGTGCTGTTTACAGCGCTCGCCATGGGCGTGTTCGCCATCCTGTTCGGCGCCCGACAGTCCGATGCAACGCGCCGCAATGCCGGCCTGATGCAGGTGCTGGCGCTGGAAGCGATGATCAAACTCGTGGCGCTGGTCGCCGTCGCGGCCTTGTCCCTCTCGCTGATCACGTCGCCGGACATTGAAGTCCCGCCGCAGGCGACGGAACCCTTTGCCGGAGGGCTCCTCTCGCAGCGCATGATCACGACCACGCTCCTGTCCATGTGCGCCATTATCTGCCTGCCGCGCCAGTTCCATGTCGCCGTCATCGAGCGACGCAATCCACAGGAAGTGCAGACCGCGCGCATCGTGTTTGTGGCGTACCTCGCCGTGACCAGCGCGGTGGTGATCCCGATCACGATTGCCGGCCTGTCGACGCTGGGCGCGGATGTGCCGCCGGACCTGTTCGTGCTCGACCTGCCGCTTGCCCGCGATAACGGACTGCTGGCCCTGTTCGTGTTCCTCGGCGGCTTCTCGGCGGCGACCGGCATGGTCATCGTCTCCAGCGTGGCGCTGTCGACCATGGTGACGAATGATTTGATTGTGCCGGCGGTCATGCAGACCGGCCGGTTCGCCAGCCTTGGCGGCAATTCCGGCGCGCGCCTCACCATGATCCGCCGCGGTGTGATCATCGTCATCGTGTTGTGCGCCTATGGCTATTACCGGCTGGCCGGGACGGGCGAAGCGCTGGCGCAGATCGGCCTCCTGTCATTTGCGGCGGCGGCCCAGTTCGCCCCGGCCCTGATCGGTGCCGTCTATTGGCGCAGCGGACGTCGGGCGGGCGTCGTGTGGGGGCTGGCCCTCGGCATGGGCCTCTGGGCCTACACGCTGTTCTTGCCGGCTATCCTGCAGCCGGACCGGATGGCGGCCGCTGTGCCGGGCTGGCTGGATCCTCACGCCCTGTTCGGCGCCCGGTTCGACGACAGCCTGATCCATGGCGTGGTGTGGAGCCTCGGCGCCAATATCGCAGCCTATGTGATCCTGTCGCTCCGCTCGCGTGAGCGTCTGCGGGACAAGGTCCAGTCATCGGTCTTTGTGGGTGACGCTGAAAGGCTGGGTCATACCGAGACCGGCACGTCAGACACAGTGGCTTCCGTGACGCCGAACGGGCTGAAAACGCTCGCCTCCCGCTTCCTCAATCCGGAAGCGGTCGAGCACGCCTTTGCGGACTTCGAGCGCGTGTCGGGAGTTCCGGCATCGGGCGATGGCCCGGCGGACTGGCAACTCGTTCAGCGGACGGAACGCCTGCTTGCCTCGGCGCTGGGAGCATCCTCTGCGCGGGTCGTGCTGGCTTCGGCCATCGGTGGCAATCAGGTGGCCCTGCGGGATGTCCTGTCCATGCTGGACCACAAGACGCAGGCCGAACGCTTCGACAGGCATATGCTGCAGTCCATGCTGGAGAATATCTCGCAAGGCATTTCCGTTGTGGATTCCGACCAGCGGCTAGTCGCCTGGAATTCGGCCTATCTCGACCTGTTCCATTATCCGAACGATCTCGTGGCGGTTGGCACGCCTGTGGCGAAACTGATCGAGTACAATCTGAAATCCGGCTGGATCGAGGGTGATCCCGCCGAGGAGGCCCGCCGCCGAGTCGCGCATATGCGGTCCGGGCGCCAGCACACCTATGAGCGGCGCAATCCGGACGGCCGCTATCTCCGCATTGTCGGCAATCCGACCCCGGGCGGCGGCTATGTGACGACCTTCACCGACATCACGGAGGACAAGCTGCGCGAGCGGGCGCTGATCGAGGCAAACGAAACGCTGGAGACGCGGGTCCGCGAGCGCACGCACGATCTGGAAGAGATGGCGCAGGACTTGGACCTCGCCCGCCGCGACGCGGAAGGCGCGAATGCCTCCAAGACGCGCTTCCTCGCAGCAGCCAGCCATGACCTGTTGCAGCCGCTGAATGCGGCGCGTCTGTTCCTCGGATCCATCCGTGCGGACGAGCAGGGGCAGGGACTGGTCTCGCGGGCCGACAAGGCCATTCAGTCTGCGGATGAACTGATCCGCGGCCTTCTGGATATCTCCCGGCTGGATCATGGAAGCATCGCACCGAAACCGGTGCAGCTGCCTGTCGGCCCCTTACTAGAGGATCTGGTGGAAGAGGCCATGCCCATGGCTGAACAGGCCGGAATCGAAATGCGGATCGCGCCGTCGAGTCTTGTGGTGGAAGCCGATCCGGATTTCCTAAAAAGCATCCTGCGCAACTTCATCTCGAACGCCCGCCGATATACGCGCGAAGGCGCCGTGCTGGTTGGCGCCCGGCGCCGCGGGGACATGGCTCGGATCGAGGTCTGGGATACCGGGCCGGGCATTCCGGCCGACAGCCTGCCGCTGATCTTCGAGGAGTTCCGGCGGTTTGAAGACACCGACAATACAGGCATCCGGGGCGCCGGTCTCGGCTTGCCGGTTTCGAAACGCCTGGCAGATCTGATGGATGCCAAAATCAATATCCGTTCGGTGCCGGGCCGGGGCAGCGTCTTCTCCGTCGCGGTACCGCTGGCGGCCAAGCAAGGGAAACGCAAACGCTCTGTCTCCAAAACGGCCCCGCGAAAGCCCGTGAGCCTCGCCGATCTGAACGTGCTGGTGGTCGATGACGAGGCCGCCATTGTTGACGGAATGACCGCGCTGCTGACCGGCTGGTGCTGCAAGGTGCGCGGCGCCCGCTCCGTGGCCGAGGCGCAGGGCTGGCTGGAGGCGGAAAGCTTCGATGCCATGATCGCTGACCTGAACCTGCAGGATGCCGTCGACGGCTTCGACCTGATCGCCATGAGCCGTCCAAAACTCGCATCGCCTGGCAATGTCCTGCTGCTGACCGCGGCGGCGAATGAGGCGGTGCGCACGCAGGCAGAGATCGACGGCATCGCCATGCTGCGCAAACCGGCTGCGCCGGACGATATCCGCCGTTTCCTCGAAGACCTCGCGCAAAACGTAACCACCTGACGGCAGGATCAGAGCGAGGTGGCTTCCTTGTAGATGAGCAGCGCCTGCGTGCGGTTGTTGGCGCCCAGCTTGCGGAAGATCGCCGTCATGTGCGCCTTCACCGTGGCGACCGAAATATCCATCTCATAGGCAATCTGCTTGTTCAGCAGGCCGTCATTGAGACCGGACAGAACCTTGCGCTGGGCGGGTGTCAGGTCCGCCACGCGGGCAAGGAGTTCTTCCCGGTTGGCATCGGCAGCATCATTCGCTGGTGGGAACCATTGCCCGCCGTCCAGTGCCGTGGCGAGCGCGGCGGAGAGGTCCTCCATCGACATGCTCTTGGGCAGGTATCCGGCCGCGCCAAGCGCCCGGGCCGTGCCAAATGCCTGAGACGCGTCGGTCGCGGAAACCACGACAATCGGGCAAGCAGGGCCCGCCGCCATCAGCCGAGTCAGTCCGTCGAATTCCTGCGTATCGCCGAGGGTGAGGTCCAGCAAGATCAGGTCGAAGCGTTGCTCTTTTACCTTGGAAAGCGCCTCCGCCAGGCTGCTGGCGTGCTGCGCGGTCGCGCCATCCGGAAAAGCCGTGCCAAGCGCTGCTTCGAGCGCGTCACGGAACAATGGATGATCGTCCACGATCAGGACGGTCGGAACCAGCCCCATTCTATCTGCCTCCCCGAGCGCCGCGGGTTCCCTGACCTGCAGTCTGCATCCTGTTAGGGGAACCATACCCCCACGGAAAGGGATGTCGAGCACCATTAGACTTTTGTCTTAGCACCAATGGCCAATAGCGGCGTTTCCCCGCCGGAAGGATACTCCCTGAAAATAATAAGGCACGGGAGGAAACTGATGCCACGGACAATTAGAGGTTTACTGCTGACGGCGTCTGTTGCGATCATGGCGCTGGCAGCAAACGCAGAACAGTCTGTCGAGGAGCGGATTGCTGCGCTTGAGGCAATGGTTGCGGAGCTGAAGTCCGAACTTGCGGCCGAAAAGGCGGACACGGACGCTGACATCGTCCGGATCGAGACAGTGGCCCAGCAGGCCGCGCCGGCAGCCGGTGCGCCGAAGACGGACGGTTTCCTTGTCGGGGACACGACGCTGAAATTCGGTGGCATTGTCGACCTAGACGTCCACGCAACCTCCCTCAGCGATGGGGGCATCGCATCCACGTCAATTGCACGGGACTTCTACATTCCGGGCGCGACGCCGATTGGCGGGGAGGGGACCGATTTCACGGACTTCACAGCCGAATCTTCGCGCTTCTTCCTTTCCGCCTCAAAGCCGGTCGGGGAAGACACGGTGCAAGGCTATATCGAAATGGACTTCCTCGGCTCCGGCCAGGGCAATGAACTCGTCTCCAACTCTTACTCGCCGCGCCTGCGCCGGGCCTTTGTGAAGTACGGTAGCTGGCTGGCAGGTCAGGAATGGTCGACCTTCCAGAACACGTCGGCCATTCCGGAGAGTGCGAGCTTCCTGATCCTGTCTGACGGCATGGTGTTCATCCGCCAGCCCCAGATCCGGTACACCAAGGGAAACTGGATGTTCGCTCTGGAGAACCCGAACACGACCACGCTGAACTCCGGCTCAAGGGATGAGAACCTCATTCCGGATGTCGTCGCCCGGTACAATTTTACCGGCGACTACGGCAACGTCTCGATCGCGGGTATTGCCCGCCAGCTGCGCGCGGATTTCGGCGCATCGGAGGATGAAACTTTCGGCTACGGCCTCAGCGTGTCCGGCAAGGTGAAGGCCGGCGAGAAGGACGACATCCGCTTCAATCTCGTCGGCGGGGAAGGGATCGGGCGCTATGTCGGTCTTGCGGCCAGCCGTTCCGCCGCGCTTGACACAAATGGCAAGCTGGAAGCCATTCCCAGCTATGGCGGCCTGATCGCCTGGCGCCATCCGTTCGGAGAAACCGCCCGTTTCAATGTCGGTTATTCCGGCCTGTTCGTCGACAATCCAAACTACCTCCCGGCGAACGCGACGACCAAGTCTGTGCAGTCCGCCTATGGTGCAATTCTGTGGGATGTCGCCCCGAAAGTGACCGTCGGTGTGGAGCTGCTTCACGGCATTCGCGAACTGGAATCCGGCGCGGATGGGTCGATCAGTCGCTTCACCTTCTCCACCAAATATGCATTCTGATATCAGGACGAAAATTCATGCCCTACGAGGAAACAACCATGAGCGATCAGGCAAAAATCTACCCCGTTCCCGAGGAATTCGCGGCGAAGGCGAACCTGACGCCGGAAAAGTACAAGGAGATGTACGACGCCTCGCTCGCAGACCCGGAAGCATTCTGGGGTGAGCAGGGCAAACGGCTCGACTGGATCAAGCCCTACACCAAGGTGAAGGATGTCTCATGGGAGACCGGCGACCTGCACATCAAATGGTATGCCGATGGTGAGCTGAACGTCACCGCGAACTGTATCGACCGCCATCTCGCCACGCGCGGCGACAAGACGGCCTTTATCTGGATTGGCGACGATCCGAACGAGAGCCACAAGGTCAGCTACAAGGAACTGCACGCCGCCGTCTGCCGCTTCGCCAACGTCCTGAAGAAGCTCGGCGTCAAGAAAGGCGATCGCGTCACGATCTATATGCCGATGATCCTCGAAGCGGCCTATGCGATGCTGGCTTGTGCGCGCATCGGTGCGGTCCACTCGGTCGTGTTCGGCGGCTTCAGCCCGGAGGCCCTGTCCGGCCGGATCACCGATTGTGAGTCCACCGTGCTGATCACCGCTGATGAAGGTGTGCGCGGTGGCCGCAAGGTGCCGCTGAAGGTGAATGCCGACAAGGCGGCCGACCTTTCGAACGGCATGCTGAAGTCGATGCTGGTGATCAAGCGCACCGGCGCCGAGATCAACATGGTCGAAGGCCGGGACCATTGGCTGCATGAAGCGGCTGAAGACGTTTCGTCCGACTGCCCGCCGGAGCCGATGAATGCCGAAGACCCGCTCTTCATCCTCTACACGTCCGGTTCCACCGGCAAGCCGAAGGGTGTGCTGCACACGACCGGCGGCTATCTCGTCTGGGCCTCAATCACACATGAATACGTGTTCGACCTGAAAGAAGACGATGTCTACTGGTGTTCGGCGGATGTGGGCTGGGTGACCGGCCACTCCTATATCGTGTACGGACCTTTGGCGAATGGCACGACGACCGTGATGTTCGAAGGCATCCCGACCTATCCGGATGCGAGCCGCTTCTGGCAGGAATGCGACAAGCATGGCGTGACCATCTTCTACACCGCACCGACGGCGATCCGCTCCCTGATGCGCGAAGGCGAAGGCCCCGTTAATGCAACGTCCCGCAAGTCCATCCGCCTGCTCGGCACGGTGGGCGAGCCGATCAACCCGGAAGCCTGGGAATGGTATTTCCACACCGTCGGCGACGCGCGTTGTCCGATCGTCGACACCTGGTGGCAGACCGAGACTGGCGCCACCATGATGGTGCCGCTGCCCGGCACGACGGACCTGAAGCCCGGCGCGGCCAGCCACCCCTTCTTCGGCATCAAGCCGGTTTTGGTGGATGCAGACGGCACGGAGCTGCCCGGCGCCACCGAGGGCAACCTCCTGATCACCGACAGCTGGCCGGGCCAGATGCGCACCGTCTATGGCGACCACCAGCGCTTCATCGACACCTACTTCACGGCCTATCCGGGCAACTATTTCACCGGTGACGGCTGCCGCCGCGACGAAGACGGCTTCTATTGGATCACCGGTCGCGTGGATGACGTGATCAACGTCTCCGGCCACCGGATGGGCACGGCGGAAGTCGAAAGCGCGCTCGTCAGCCATGATGCCGTGGCAGAAGCCGCCGTGGTCGGTTATCCGCACGACATCAAGGGGCAGGGCATCTATGCCTATGTCACATTGGTGCAGGGCGTGGAGGCCGACGAGGCGTTGCGCAAGAACCTCGTCCAGCATGTCCGCGCCGAGATCGGCCCGATCGCTTCGCCGGACCTGATCCAGTTCGCCCCGGGCCTGCCGAAGACCCGTTCCGGCAAGATCATGCGCCGTATCCTGCGCAAGATCGCGGAGAACGAATTCGGCAACCTCGGCGACACGTCCACACTGGCCGAACCGGAAGTCGTCGACGATTTGATCAACAACCGCCAGAACCGCGGCTAACGCGGCTCTGACCGGACAAAGAAATAGCCCCTGCATTCGCGGGGGCTTTTTTGTTGCCTCAGATCGCCGGCAGGTCCACGCAGAATCTCGCGCCGCCGCCGTCGCGGTTCTCGGCCCAGACCTTGCCGCGATGGGTGGCGATGATCTGTTTCACGATAGAGAGGCCGAGACCGGAATTGTTGCCGAAGGCGGTGCCTTTCGGGCGGTCCGTATAAAAACGGTTGAAGATTGTGTCCAGCTTGTCCGGCGGTACACCGGGGCCGCAATCCTCGACTTTGATCCGGGCGATGGTCTGAGGGCCGTCATTGGTCTGGTCCAGCGTCACGTCCACCACAGAGCCGGGCGGGGAGAAGGAGCGGGCATTGTCGATCAGGTTCCGGATCACCTGTCCCAGCGGCCCTTCACGGCCCTGCACCAGCAGGCGGCCGCCCATCGTGGCATCGTGAAAGGACACCGTCACCGCGCCTTCGTCCAGCGCGAGTGACTCGTAAGTGCCGACCACGTCGTGTACGAAGCGGGCAATGTCGAGCTGCTCGTTCGGCACGCGGGTCATTTCTGCTTCGAGGCGCGAGGCGTTGGAGATGTCGGTGATCAGGCGGTCGAGGCGCTTCACGTCCTGCGCGATGACGCCGCGCAGCTTTTCGGTCAGCTCCGGGTTTTCCTTCACGCTGTCCAGCGTCTCGATAGCGGAGCGGATGGAGGTGAGCGGGTTTTTCAGCTCATGCGCCACGTCGGCGGCGAATTGTTCGTTGGCCTGGATGCGCTCGATCAGCGCCTCGGTCATGCCCTCCATGGAGGTGGCGAGGTCGCCGATCTCGTCCTTGCGGGCGGAGAGCGCAGGCACATTGATCCGTTCCGAAGCGCCGGCCCGGATCCGGTCGGCCGCCACGGCCAGACGGCGCAATGGCCGCGCGATGCCGAGTGTCAGCAATACCGATGTGATGAAGGCCACGAGCACCGCCACGCCGATGAACGGCAGTAGCGCCGCCCGCTCGGCGCGGATGATTTCGTCGATGTCGCTCGATTCCAGCGTCAGCACGCCCACGACGGCGGAGACCCGCTGGATCGGCATGGAGACCGAGATGATGCGCTGGCCGCGATCATTGAAGCGCTGGCTGGCGGCTTCCCCGCCTTCGACGGCGGTATCGAACTCTTCCTCGAAGGTTTGCGTGCGGACGGCATCGGAGGAGCGCCGCGGCATGACCGGCCCGAACACATGGGCGGCCCATTCCGACAGGTCCCGGCCCCAGCGGGCCACACGGCCCGGCTCTCGCAGCGGTGGCAGGGCATCCACATCCACCCGTTCGGAGAGATAGAAGCTGTCGCCCACCATCTCGCCATCGGGCAGGTAGATGCGCGCGCGCACTCGTTCGGGCAGGTTCAGGCGGACGATGGTTTGCCGGGCGGCGTCAACGTCGAGCGCGGGCTGGGGCGTGGTGGCATCGTCGCCGAGCAGGCTGGTGAAGATCTGCGCCTGGGCGACGAGGTCCTGTTTCTTCGAGACGACGAAGCCGGCCCGCATTTCGTTCAGGACCATCGCCCCGATGATGAGGATGGCAAGGCCAGCAAGGTTCGACGCGAAGATCAGCCGTGCGATACGGCTACCGAACACGACCGAACTGTTCAGTCCGGCGCGCGGTGTCTTCCGTTTCTTGTCCTTACCGGCCATGCGGGTCCTTCCGGCTTGAGCCAGATCAGGCGTCAGCAGCGACGCGCATGGAGACGATCTTGTCCGGATTGCGCGGCGGCTCGCCCTTGGCCAGCTGGTCGACCACATCCATGCCTTCGGTCACCTTGCCCCAGACGGTGTATTGTCCATTGAGGAAGCTGGCATCGTCGAAGCAAATGAAGAACTGGCTGTTAGCCGAGTGAGGCGCCGAAGTGCGGGCCATGGAGCAGGTGCCGCGCACATGCGGCTCTGCATTGAACTCGGCTTTCAGGTCGGGCTTGTCGGAGCCGCCCATGCCGGTGCCCTTCGGGCAGCCGACCTGGGCCATGAAGCCCGGAATCACGCGGTGGAAGACGATGCCGTCATAGAAGCCCTCGCGGGCAAGTTCCTTGATCCGCTCGACATGCCCGGGGGCGAGGTCCGGGCGCAGCTCGATGGTAACGTTGCCTTTGGAGGTTTCGAGGAGGATCGTGTTTTCAGGGTCGGCCATGGGAGTTCCTGTTTCTTGTGCTAATCTAGAGACTGGCTATTGAATGAAGCCCATTGCGGCAAGCCCGTGCGGCAGGAATATGCCAATCGGGGAGGGCGCCGCGTCACGGCTGAGGACTTAATGCTCGCACCCACTCTTTCGGTCATTCTGGCCTGTATTCTGTCGATTGCAGGCCTGTTGCACACACTTTGGGGCTTCGGCGTGACCTTTCCGGCCGCCAATGAACAGCAATTGGCGCGTATGGTGGTCGGAAAGCGCGGCATCACCAAGATGCCGTCCATGACCGCCTGCCTGTTCGTGGCGGTCAGCCTGTTCGCCTTTGCCTTCCTGGCGCTGGTGCTGGGCCAGCATGTGCACCTGCCGGTATCGAAATGGCTGGTCGCTTTGGCCGGGGCCGGGGCGGCGCTTGTATTCACGGGACGGGGCGTTGTGGGCATATTGCCGGCGTTCGAGCGGGCGCTGCCGGAACAGCCATTCCTGACGCTGAACCGGCGCTTCTATTCCCCGCTGATCATCCTGATCGGCGTCGGGTTTGCGCTGCTGACCCTGGCGCTGCCCCATTGGAGCTGGCGCCTGGGCTTGCTGGGCTAGACCCTATTCGGTGTAGCGGTAGCCAACGCCGTAGAGCGTCTCGATCGCATCGAACTCTTCAGACACTTCGCGGAACTTCTTGCGAAGCCGCTTGATGTGGCTGTCGATGGTGCGGTCGTCGACATAGATCTGGTCGTCATAGGCCGCATCCATCAGCTGGTCGCGGCTCTTCACGTAGCCCGGGCGCTGGGCGAGGGCCTGCAGGATCAGGAATTCCGTCACCGTCAGGCGCACCGGGTGTCCGTCCCAGGTACAGGCGTGGCGGTTCGGGTCCAGCGTCAGCTTTCCGCGGACGATCGGCTTGTGGTCGCCTTCTTCCGGGCCGGCCTGTCCACCGCGGGCGCGGCGCAGCACGGCTTTCACCCGCTCTGCCAGCAGGCGGTTGGAGCAGGGTTTGCGCACGAAATCGTCGGCGCCGATGTTGAAGCCGATCACCTCGTCGATTTCCTCGTCCTTCGACGTCAGGAAGATCACCGGCAATTCGCTGGTCTGGCGCAGGCGCCGCAGCAATTCCATGCCGTCCATCTTCGGCATCTTCACGTCGAGGATGGCGATGTCCGGTGGGGTCTCCGTCAGCGCAGGCAGGGCGGCCTCACCATCATGATAGGTGCGGACATTGTAGCCTTCGGCCTCGAAGAACATCTTGAGAGAGGCGACGATGTTCTCGTCATCGTCCACAAGCGCGAGAGTTGTCATAGTCCGGTCCTTGTCCGCCAGTTTCGGCCCTGTGTGGGGCCGGTCAGCTGTGGAGTGAAACATGGTTCGCGTCATGGAAATAGCCTCCCTTCAGTGGTCTTGCAATGAAAGGCAGTGATCCGGGCGAGCGCTTGCTCACATTAAGGCGCTTTGGAGGTCAATTGCGGCGGGATTGCCCTGAATGTTGCCAGCAGTGGTGGTGATCCGTCTTAGTCGTCCATAGTCCGGTATGGTCATGGCAAGTCATGACTGATCATGGCGCAGTCCGGTTTGGTCATGCATATTCCCCTCAGGCGTCACGCCCGATGGCCAACGGTCATTTGGGCGCCCATCTCTGAACGAAGCAACGGGCGCGTCATGACATGACGTTCCTGACGCGCTTATCAGAGATGGGTCCCCAAACCGCTCCGAGGCCGGGGATGACGCAAGTAGAGGGTTATCCACCAACCAATGGCGCCAAACCTGCCGTACTCATTGCCGCGAAAACAAATCCATCCGACACCTCCGTGGCCGGATGTATATTGCGCGCATGTCGCTCTTCCATCCACCCGAAGGCTTCCCGCCGCATCTTGTCGCCTTCTGGCCGCTCGTCTGGGTCCAGCTCCGGCTGCTCGGCGCAGCGGTGCGGGCCACCTATGGGAAGGACGCGACCTATCGCTGGAGCATCACCCCGAACGGGCGCGTCTTCCTGACCTGCATTCACTTCAGGCTGTAGGACAAGGCAGCGCGTGAGTGGCTGATACCGCGCGCGTATTTCACCGACCGCCTTGCCGCGGCTTGCGATGGCCGGGCCTTTGCGCCCGCTTATGCGGCACGGTGCGCCGAGCCACATGATGTCGGGGGTGCGCCTGTCGCACGTCGCAGCACGCAAGCCTGCAACCTGAACCTGCCCCTGCCGGAAACCTGACGCGGGTTTTCACCGTGAAAATTCAGTTCACCCACAAAGCGCCTTCACGGGCGTCGCAGGCTCTGGAAGCGTTACGGATCCAGGCGCACGGCACCTTGAGACGCGTTCCCGACATGGGCCGCATAGACCTTCAGGGCACGGCTCACCTTGCGGGGGCGCTCCTCGACGGGCTTCCAGGCCTTGTCGCCTCTGGCTTCCATCGCGGCGCGGCGGGACGCGATTTCCTCGTCCGTAAGTTTCGCATGGATCGTGCGGTTCGGGATGTCGATCTCGATGATGTCGCCTTCCTCGATCAGGCCGATCAGGCCGCCTTCCGCCGCCTCCGGACTGACATGGCCGATCGAAAGCCCTGACGTGCCGCCGGAGAAACGCCCGTCGGTGATCAGGGCGCAGGCCTTTCCGAGCTTCATCGATTTCAGGTACGAGGTCGGGTAGAGCATCTCCTGCATGCCGGGCCCGCCGCGCGGGCCTTCATGGCGGATGATGACCACATCGCCTGCCTTCACGCCCTTGTTCAGGATGCGCTTGCAGGCGTCTTCCTGGCTATCGCATACAACGGCCGGGCCGGAGAATTTGAGGATCGAGTCGTCGACGCCAGCGGTTTTCACCACGCAGCCTTGTTCCGCGAGATTGCCGAACAGGACAGCGAGGCCGCCATCCTGCGAGAAGGCATGCTCGGCAGAGCGGATGACGCCTTTCTCGCGGTCTGTGTCGAGTTCCTTGTAGCGGCGCGACTGGCTGAAGGCCTCGGTCGTGCGCACGCCGCCCGGCGCAGCCAGGAACAGCTCGTGTGCAGCCGGATCATTGGTGACGGTTATGTCCCATTTGGTGATCGCCTCGGCCAGCGTGTCGGAGTGGATGGTACGGACGGACGTGTCGAGCTTTCCGGCACGGTCGAGCTCACCCAGGATGCCGAAGATGCCCCCGGCGCGGTGGACGTCTTCCATGTGGACGTTGGCCACAGCCGGGGCGACCTTGCAGAGGCAGGGCGTCGAACGGCTGAGCCGGTCGATATCGTCCAGTGTGAAATCGACCTCGCCTTCGCGGGCGATGGCCAGAAGGTGGAGGATCGTATTGGTCGAGCCGCCCATGGCGATGTCGAGCGTCATCGCGTTTTCGAACGCGGCCTTGGTGGCGATGCCGCGGGCGGAAACGGATTTGTCGCCGTCTTCATAATAGAGCTTGGTCAGCTCCACGATGCGCTGGCCAGCGCGGCGGAAGAGGGCCTCCCGGTCGGCGTGGGTGGCTAGCGTCGAGCCATTGCCCGGCAGGCCGAGGCCCAGGGCTTCGGCGAGGCAGTTCATGGAGTTTGCGGTGAACATGCCGGAGCAGGAGCCGCAGGTCGGGCAGGCATTCTGTTCGAACTCGGCGACTTCTTCGTCGGTCCGGTCGGGGTTCGCCGCTTCGATCATGGCGTCGATCAGGTCGACCGCGCGCAGTTCGCCGTCGATATTGACCTTGCCGGCCTCCATCGGGCCGCCGGAAATGAAGACGACCGGAATATCGAGGCGCAGCGCCGCCATCATCATGCCGGGCGTGATCTTGTCGCAATTGGAGATGCAGACCATCGCATCGGCACAGTGGGCGTTTACCATGTACTCGACACTGTCGGCGATCACTTCGCGGCTCGGCAGGGAATACAGCATGCCGTCATGGCCCATCGCGATGCCGTCATCGACCGCGATCGTGTTGAATTCCTTGGCCACGCCGCCCGCCGCGACGATCTCGCTGGCGACCATCTGGCCGAGGTCTTTCAGGTGCACGTGGCCGGGCACGAACTGGGTAAAGGAGTTCACCACCGCGATAATCGGCTTTCCGAAATCGCTGTCCTTCATGCCTGTCGCGCGCCAAAGGCCGCGGGCGCCGGCCATGTTGCGGCCATGGGTGGAAGTGCGGGAACGGTAGAGAATTGCCACTTTGTGCCTCTTTTACGGTGTTCGGCAGGGGATTACCTGCCGGGCGGGCGATTATCAATCATGACGAAGGGGGAACGGCCAGCCCCCATCTGTTGCCGGGTCTGCTGGCAGGGCTACTGCGCGGCGGCCCTGGCCGCAGGCTGTAACGGGCCGAGGCAGCGTATTCCGGCAATCACTGGCGCGAGCCGCGCATGAGCGGCCTGATAGGCGTCCGCACCCACGGTGGGAATGTAGCGGGACTGGATCTCGTTCAGGTACCGCTCGTCCCCGTCGGCGCAGATACAGGCCACGCGGGCCGGTTTGTCCTGCCTGGCGAGCCAGTCCAGTGCACCGAGAATGACACCGGTGCTGGACAGGCCAACCTTGGAGAGCTCGTGCTCGTGCAGCAGGTTGAAGGCCGCAATGGTTGCAGCCTCGTCCATCCGGATCATGCCGGGATCGGGTTTCATGCCCGCAAAGGAGGAGCGCCGCTGGCTGCCGAAGGCGGGGATCTTCAGCTTGTCTGTGCAGCCCGACGGAGCATCGAGGAAGGCGCAGGAGCTTTCCGGTTCCACGAGGCAAAGCTGTGTCTGGCCCGGATGGGCTTTCAGATAGTCGGCAAAGCCGCGCGACGTGCCGCCAGAAGACGAGGTCATGAATACCGCGTCGAATGGCCCGTCCGCAAACAGTTCCGGCGCCGTCCAGTTCTGGTGCGAGGCCGGGTTCAGCGGATTTGAATACTGGTCGAGGAAAACCGAGCCTTCCTGCTCAGCAATCTCACCGGCCACGCGCATGCGGGCGGCATTGGAGGTTTCGCCGGGCCTCGGTTCGGCAATCACCAATTTGGCGCCAGCGCCTTCGATCTGGGCGGCATTATGCGCACTGATCGATGCGGACGACACGATGGTTGCATCTATGCCCAGCCGCTGGCAGATACAGGCCAGCGCATTGCCGTAATTGCCGGAGGAAGCATCCACCACGGATTTGACCGGGCCGATCTTCTCGATCGTTCTCGACAGGATGTACCACGCTACGCGGTCCTTGACCGAGCCGAACTCGTTGCAGCGCTCCTCTTTCACCAGCAATTCATGGGTCAGATTGCCAATTTTGACCTGGTAGGCGGTCAGGGGCGTGTGGCCGATTTTGAAGGGACAGCTGGCGACGGCGGTAGAAAATGGCATGAGCCTGCCTCGGTCTGCGTTTCGCAATGCAACATAGCTAGCAGGCCGAATCGCTCACGCAAATGTGACAACTGCGTCTGGCAACATTGCAAATTAGTATGCCTTTCAGCGCAGCAACCTCGCTTCAGAACCAGACAGCCTAGTGGGCATCGGCCCAGTTTGCGGCGGCGCGGGCGTCCACTTCCAGCGGAACTGACAGGTCCATGGCGGGGCTGGCGGCCGACTGCATGGTCTCTTTGGCGACCTTGATCAGTTTTTCGGCTTCCTTCTCAGGACACTCGAAGACGAGTTCGTCGTGCACCTGCAGCAGCATGCGGGCTTTCAGCTTTGCCTTGGCCAGCGCTTCCGGCATCCGGATCATGGCGCGCTTGATGATGTCGGCGGCAGACCCCTGGATCGGCGCATTGATGGCCTGACGCTCGGCGAATGCCTTTTGTGGGCCTTTCGACTTGATCCCGGCGAGGTGCACTTTCCGGCCGAAGGCCGTCTGAACGTAGCCGTGCTCCTTCGCAAAGGCCTTGGTTTCGTCCATATAGGCGCGGATGCCGGGGAAGCGTTTGAAATAGGTCTTGATGTATTCCGAGGCTTCCGATTGCGGGATGCCCAACTGGCGGGCGAGACCGAAGCCGGAAATGCCGTAGATGATGCCGAAATTGATCGCTTTGGCCTGGCGGCGCACCATCGGATCCATGCCTTCGATGGGCACGCCGAACATTTCGCTCGCCGTCATGGCGTGAATGTCGAGACCTTCCTTGAAGGCGGTTTTCAGGGCATCGATGTCGGCCATGTGGGCCAGTACGCGCAGCTCGATCTGGCTGTAGTCCGCGCTGACGAGCACGTTGCCTTCATCGGCAATGAAGGCTTCGCGGATCTTGCGGCCTTCTTCTGTCCGCACCGGGATGTTCTGAAGGTTCGGATCGGATGAGGAGAGGCGCCCGGTCTGCGCCACCGCCATGGAAAAGCTGGTATGGACCCGGCCGGTTTCCTTGTTGATCGCGGCCTGCAGGGCCTCGGTATAGGTCGATCGCAGCTTCGAGAGGGTCCGCCAATCGACGATGGTGCGGGGCAGGTCATGGCCTTCAGCAGCGAGGCCTTCGAGCACGTCCGCGTCGGTCACCCAGGCGCCGGTCTTCGTTTTCTTGCCGCCTTCGATGCCCATCTTGTCAAACAGGATTTCGCCAAGCTGTTTGGGGCTGCCAATATTGAACTGCTCGCCGGCCTGCTCGTAGGCTTCGGCTTCCAGCGCGGCCATGCGTTGGGAGAAGTCGGCGGACAAGCGCGAGAGTTTGTCCCGGTCGACCTTGATGCCCTCGCGCTCCATGGCGGCAAGCACCGGCACCAGCGGGCGTTCCTCGGTCTCGTAGACCGTGGTGACTTTCTCCGTGTGCAGAAGTGGCTTGAATGTCTGCCACAGGCGTAGCGTGACGTCGGCGTCTTCAGCGGCGTATTCGGTGGCCTTGTCCAGCGCGACACGGTCGAAGGTGACCTGGGATTTTCCGGTGCCGGCCACGTCCTTGTAGGAGAGCGGCGTGTGGCCGAGATATTTCTCCGACAACATATCCATGCCGTGGCTGTGCTTGCCGGCATTCAGCACATAGGACAGCAGCATCGTATCGTCGATCGGCGCGACCTGGATGCCGTGCTGGGCGAAGATGTTCAGGTCATACTTGATGTTCTGGCCGATCTTCAGGATAGCGTCGTTTTCCAACATCGGCTTCAGCGCCTTGATGGCATCCTTCATCCGGATCTGCCGCGGCGGGTCCGCACCGAACATGTCGCCATCGCCTGCATCGTTGGGATCGATATGCGCCAGCGGGATGTAGCAGGCTTCGTTCGGAGCGAGCGCTAGCGACACGCCGACAAGGTTCGCCGTGACAGAGTCGAGGCTGTCAGTTTCCGTGTCGACGGCGACATAGCCCTGCTTCGTTGCGCGGGCGACCCAGTCTTCGAGGTCCTTGAAGTCACGGACGCAGGCATATTTGGTCCGGTCGATCGGATCTTCTGCAGGCGGAGCAGCTTCCAACGCGCCTTCCTTTTCCATCATCTCGCGCACACGGCGGGTGATGGTCTTGAATTCCATTTCCTCCAGGAAGCCGAGCAGTGTTTCCGGTTCCGGATCCTGAACGGCGAGATCTTCCAGCTTCACCTCCAGCGGCACGTCATCCTTCAGGGTGACGAGGTCTCGCGAGAGCCGGATCTGGTCAGCGAAATTAATCAGCGTTTCGCGGCGTTTCGGTTGCTTGATCTCCTCGGCGCGGGCGAGCAGCGTGTCGAGATCGCCATACTCGCTGAGCAGCGTCGCCGCCGTTTTCACGCCGATGCCGGGGGCGCCCGGCACATTGTCCACGCTGTCGCCGGCCAGCGACTGGACATCGACCACTTTATCCGGGCCGACGCCGAACTTCTCGAACACTTCGTCCCGGCCCATCGTCTTGTTCTTCATCGTGTCGAGCATGACGATCTTGTCGGTGACGAGCTGCATCAGATCCTTGTCGGAGGAGACGATGGTGACGCGCGCGCCTTTCGCCTCGGCCTGGCGGGCATAGGTCGCAATCAAATCGTCGGCCTCGAAGCCATCCATCTCGATGGCATGGGCGGCGAAGGCTTCGGCGGCGCGGCGCACCAGCGGGAATTGCGGGCGCAGCTCTTCCGGAGGCTCGTCACGGTTTGCCTTGTACTGGTCGTACAGTTCGTTCCGGAATGTGTGCGCCGAGGCGTCGAAAATGCAGGCGAAGTGCGTCGGCCGCTCATCGCCCTTCAGGTCTTCCAGCAGCTTGAACAGCATGTTGCAAAATCCGCTGACTGCACCGATGGGCAGGCCATCTGACGAGCGTGTCAGCGGTGGCAATGCGTGGAACGCCCGGAAAATGTAGGCGCTGGCATCGACCAGGTAGAGGTGGCTGTCCTTGGTGACGGGGGCGGTGGCCATAAGCGAGAATCCTTCGTTCCCGTTGGTTTAGCCGCCAGAGAAGGGCGCGTCACCCGCCCGTAATCCGGGGGACGATTCTGCTTGTGGATTAAATGACCCAAGGTAAGCTTTGCCGCAATGAACGTCGGGGAGGGCAAATCATGAGCGATACGACAATCAAAACGCCATGGCACCTTTGGGCCGTGGGCGGGATCAGCCTGCTGTGGAACGCATTTGGCTGTTACGATTTTACCATGACGGCGACCAACAATGCCGCCTATCTTGAGCCATATCCGCAGGAACTCAGGGACTATTGGCTGAACATGCCAACCTGGACCTGGATCATCTGGGCGATAGGGGTGTTCGGTGGCTTGCTGGGCAGTCTTGCGCTGCTGCTGCGTCTCAAGTTGGCCTATCCGCTGTTCGCCGCTTCGTTCCTGGGCGCCTTGGTCAGCATGGGGCGGAGTTACCTCGACAAGGATGCCCCCACCGTGGAAGGCATTGCGGTCATGAGCCTCGTCATTCTGGCGATCGCATTGATACTCGCCCTGTACGCCCGCTGGTTGTCGCGCCGGGAAGTCTTGCGCTGATGGCAGAAGGCTCTAGCCTCCCGGCAAAAGGGAGAAGCACATGAGCGAGATGAACCAGACATGGGTGCTGCGCCAGCGGCCGGTGGGCGATATCAAGGAAGGCGATCTCGAACTCGTCGAGACGCCGCTTGAGCCCCTGAAGGACGGCGAGGTCCGGGCGAAGACGGTCTACCTCTCGCTGGACCCGACCAATCGCATCTGGATGAGCGATGTCGACGCTTACCTGCCACCCGTCGGAATCGGCGATGCCATGCGGGGCGGCGGCCTCGCCGTCGTCGTGGAAAGCAAGCATGACGGCTTCCAGCAGGGCGATGTCGTGAACACCGGCCTCGGCACATGGACGATGTATCCGACGCTGCAGGGTGAAGGCCTCGCCAAGCTGCCCATCCTGCCCGGCGTACCGCTGACGGCTTATATGGGACCGCTCGGCGCGACCGGCATGACGGCCTATTTCGGCCTGATGGATATCGGCAAGCCGAAAGCGGGCGAGACCGTTGTGGTCTCCGCTGCGGCGGGTGCCGTTGGCTCGATGGTGGGGCAAATCGCGAAGATCCAGGGCTGCCGCGCCGTCGGCATCGCGGGCAGCGACGACAAGTGCAAATGGCTGACGGAAACGGCCGGCTTCGATGCGGCCATCAATTACAAGACCGAAGATGTCGGTGCCGCGTTGGACAAGCATTGCCCGGACGGTGTCGACATCAATTTCGAGAATGTCGGTGGGCAGATTATGGATGAGGTGATCGCGCGCCTGAATGACTTCTCCCGCATGCCACTCTGCGGCCTGATCAGCACTTACAATGCGACCGGCCCTGTACCGGGGCCGTACAATTTCTCGAATCTTCTGATGCGGCGGACGCTCATGAAGGGCTTCATCGTGATCGACTACTTCCCGCGCTTCCCGGAAGGCATCCAGCAAATGGCCCAGTGGCTGATGGAAGGGAAACTGAAGTTCGAGACGGATGTGGTCAAAGGGTTCGAGAATGCCCCGTCCAGCCTGTCACGGCTCTTCGAAGGCAAGAACCTCGGTAAACTCGTCGTTGAATGTAGTCCGCCGCCCGCCTGATCGATTTGCTGTTCATCCCTCATTCAATTACACTGCTTTGTTATTGCTGGTGAATTGGCTGGAGGGGTGACATGACGCATTCAAGGCGGCTGAAACTGGCCGGGGCGGTCCTGGCCGGAACCGGATTAATGCTGCTTGGCGGCTGCACAAGCGAAGACATGGCTATGTTCGCTGACGCGATGGCCGAGGCTTCTGAGGAGATGTCCGTCACGCTGACATCCGTGCCCAGCTATGGCTGCGATTACAATATCGACGGTTACCTGGTCTGCGACGACACCGGAGACGGGTTCGCAGACCGGTATGGCGATTCCTATGATGTCGCCCCGGTTGCCTACGTGCCGGTCACGCCGCCTGTGCGGGTCAATGGTTACGGCGAGGCCTATCAGTATGATGGCGGCTGCGACTGCTGGCTGCGGGAACCGTCACTGGATGAAGCCCCGCCGCGGCATGGACATCACGACTAGAGCACAGCGGGCGCAATCCAGAAGCCAACGATCGTGATGATCACGACGCCCATCAGATTGATGCGGAAACCCTGCTTGATCATTTCGCTGATCGGCACTCTGCCGGTTGCGTAAATCACAGCGTTTGGCGCCGTCGCGACTGGCAGCATGAAGGCACAGCTGGCCGCAACAGCGGCAGGCGCGAACAGGGATTGTGGCGCGGCGCCGACGGCCACGGCAAGTGATCCGATGATCGGCGACAGGGTCGTCATGGTCGCGACGTTCGATGTCACTTCCGTCAGGAAGATCACCAGCAGCACCATGATCGCCACAATCATGAGCGGCGGGAAGATACTCAGCATCTGCATCTGCGTGCCGATCCAGTCCGACAGTCCGGTCGCGTGCATCGCCTTGCCAAGCGAGATGCCCCCGCCAAACAGGATGATCACGCCCCAGGGCAGTTTGACCGCTTCTTCCCAGGTCATCAGCGCGCGGCGTTCCTCGCCACCTGCGGGCACGAGGAAGACGAGCACGGCGCCGAACAAGGCGATCATCATGTCCGTCTGCCCGCCATAGGCTTCCAGCAGGGGATAGCCCATGGAGGTAAGCAGCTTGGTCACTGGCAGACGCAGCACCCACATCGAGGCGATGATTCCGAACACGATGGCGATCCGCTGCTCAGGCGTTTTGATCGGGCCGAGTTCGAGCAGGTCTTGGTGCACGGAGGCGGCCATCGATTCCCCGTGCTTGTATTTCGGCAGCCCGCGCGTGACCGCCCACCAGGCGGCCGGCACCAGCAGCGCTGCGGTGGGGATGCCGAACGTCATCCATTGGCCAAAGCCGATGCCTTCGCCGGTCTCTTCCTGAAGCCATTTCAAGGCGATCAGATTGGTCGGCGTTCCGATGGGGGTGGCCACGCCGCCAATGGAAGCGGAATAACAGACACCGAGCAGGATGGCGGTGGTAAACTTGCCTTCCTTGTCCTGCAGGGCGGCCGCCGCCGAAATCGCAATCGGCACCATCATCAACGAGGTCGCTGTGTTGGAAATCCACATGGACAGAACGGCGGTCGCCAGCATGAAGCCGAAGATCAGCGCCTTGGGCGATGTGCCGACGCGGTCGACGATGTTGAGGGCGATCCGCTTGTGCAGGTGCCAGCGCTCAACCCCCAGCGCGATCACGAAGCCGCCCAGCAGGAGGAGAACGATCGGATCCATGTAGCTGCTGCTGATCGCTCGGGGCGACAGCGCCGCTACGCCGATCGCGTCGGCATGTTCGCCATGACCGATGATCGCTGCGCCAAAGGGCAGGACGATCAGCGGGAGCAAAGAGGTCGCCGGGATCGGGATCGCCTCGGTGGCCCACCAGGTTGCCATCAGGACCAACAGACAGCCTGTCAGCCAGGCAGGCCAGGACAAACCGGCAGGCGGTCCCAAGATGAGCATGAGCGCCGGAAGAACAATCCCGAGGATGAGGCCGATCGTCCGGTGGGAGAGCGTCATGCAGGGCCTTTCATGGCGGCGAAAGCGGAGTCGAGCTCCGCCTTAAGGTCTGAGACGGCCTCCAGGCCGACATGGATACGAAGCAGCGGGCCGGCTCGGGATGCGGTCCAGCTGTCCTTGGAACGGGTCAGCTGGTGGTCACACGGAATGAGTAGGCTTTCATAGCCACCCCAAGAAAAACCCATGCCAAACAAGTGCAAAGCGCCCAGAAAACGGTCCATTCCGCCTTCGGGGATGGCATCCAGCACGACGCCGAACAGGCCGCTGGAGCCTGTGAAGTCCCGTTTCCACAAGGCGTGGTCCGGGCTGGAGGGCAGGGCCGGGTGCAGCACGTCGGACACTTCCGGCCGGTCTGCCAGCCAGTTTGCGAGTTCCAGCGCGCCCGCCTCATGCGCCCTGAGGCGTGTGTGCAGGGTGCGCATGCCGCGCAGGCAGACATAGGCCTCATCTGCGCTGAGGCTGATGCCAAAATCCTCGGACGCCATGGCAATGCGATTGTAAAGCCGGCTGTCCGATGTGATCACGGCGCCGCCGAAGCCATCTGCGTGGCCCACAATGTATTTGGTCATCGCCTGCACGACGATGTCGGCGCCGAGGTCCAGCGGCTTCAGGAAATAGCCAGCGCCCCACGTGTTGTCGGCGATTGTGGTTACGCCACGCTCGCGCGCCACCGCGGTGATCTCCGGAATATCGGTAACTTCAAAGGTCAGGGAACCGGGCGATTCGATAAAGATTGCCTGCGTCTCCGGACGGATCATGTCGGCAATCCCCGCACCGATCCGCGGATCGTACCGCGTGGCGGAGACGCCCATATATTTCAGACGCCGTTCGCAGAAACGTGCGGTCGGGCCGTAGGCGCTATCTGGGAACAGGATGTGTCCGCCGGTCTCCACGCAGGAGGCGATGGCGAGGGCGCAGGCCTGCAGGCCGTTCGCGGTGAGGCGTACATGGCTGCCGCTTTCCAGTTCAGAGAGCGCTGCTTCCAGTTCGCGATGAACGCCAAGACCCATCCGGCCGTAACCGGGCTTTGTCTCGTAGAGCGCCTTTTCCGTTTTGAACAGGACCGTGGAGGCGCGCTCCACGGGCGGGTTCACGGTGACGCTGCCAAGCCGCTCGCCGCGCGTGTGGATGATCCGCGTTTCCGGCCGTTTCATGCCGCGCCTGTTGCCACCGGGCGGGACGGGTCGGACGCCCACTCGGTCCAGGATCCGTCGTAAACCGCCACGTCCCAGTTGCCGAGCCGGGCATAGCCGAGCGCGAGGATGGCGGCGGTCACGCCGGAACCGCATGTCGTGATGGTTGGTGCTTTATGGTTCGACAGCAAGCCTTGCAGTTCGTTGACCGATTTGAACGTACCGTCCGGATTGATCAGATTGCTGGATGGCACGCATGTGCTGCCTGGAATGTGTCCGGAAGGGAGGCCTTCGCGCGGCTCTGGCGCCTCAGCGGTAAACCGGCCGACGGCCCGCGCGTCGACAATCGCGTGGGAGCCCGTTTCAGAAGCAGCAGCCACCTGCTCGGCGTCTTTGACCAGATCGCTGCGGACGCGGGCGGTGAAGTGGCGTTCCACGGCCACCGGCGGCATGTCTTCCAGCTCGCCACCTTCGGCTTTCCATGCTGCCAGGCCGCCATCCAGCACTTTCACATCATTGTGCCCCATGACGCGCAGCATCCACCAGACACGCGCGGCAGCGCAGTAATTGTTGTTGTCATAAACGATCACGCGATTGCCGTCGCCGATGCCCAGCTTGCGAACACGGGACGAGAACATGATCGGATCGGGCAGCATGTGCGGCAGGTCGGTTCCGCCGGCCTTGATGGCATCGATATCGAAATGGACGGCGCCGGGAATATGGGCTTCGGCCCAGTCTTCGCGGCCGGTTTTCTCTGCCTTGAGGAAAGGGGCGTAGTAAGTTGCGTCAACGACGCGAATGTCGGGCGCCGAGATATTCTGTTTCAGCCAGCTTGCAGTGACGAGAGGGTCGCCCGTTTCCATTCCTTACCCTTTGATCCATGGCGGAACCGGCAAATCTTTCGACCGCAGGAATTCCGGATTGAATAGTTTCGACTGATAGCGATTGCCGTAGTCGCAGAGTATCGTAACGATCGTGTGGCCGGGGCCAAGATCCTTCGCCATTTTTACTGCGCCGGCAATGTTGATGCCCGAAGACCCGCCAAGGCAGAGCCCCTCATGCTGGACGAGGTCGAACAGCACGTTCAGCGCTTCGGTATCCGTGCAGCGATAGGCGCGGTCCACCACGATGCCTTCCAGGTTGGCGGTGATCCGGCCCTGTCCGATGCCCTCGGTGATCGAGGTGCCTTCGGACTTCAGGACGCCATTGGTAAAATACTCGTACATCGCCGCGCCGCCGGGATCGGCGAGACCGATCTGGACTGACTCGCGCTTTTCCTTGAGGGCCATCGAAATGCCGCCCAGCGTGCCGCCAGAGCCCACGGCACAGATGAATGCATCGAGTTTGCCGTCGGTCTGGGTCCAGATCTCCTGGCCCGTTGTTTCATAGTGGGCTTTGCGGTTCGAGACATTGTCGAACTGGTTGGCCCAGATCGCCCCGTTGGGCTCGCTCTTGGCGAGGTCTTCCGCCAGACGGCGGGAATAGTGCTGATAGTTGTTCGGATTTGCGTAGGGCACCGCGTCCACTTCGATCAGCTCAGCGCCGAGCAGGCGAATGGCGTCCTTCTTTTCCTGGCTTTGCGTGCGCGGCATCACGATCACCACACGGTAGCCGAGGGCTGCACCGACGAGGGCCAGGCCGATTCCGGTATTGCCGGCCGTGCCTTCCACGATGGTGCCACCGGGTTTCAGGTCTCCGGCGGCTTCGGCGTCGCGGACGATGCCAAGCGCCGGACGGTCCTTCACCGACTGGCCAGGGTTCAGGAATTCACATTTGCCAAGGATCTCGCAGCCTGTTTCGTCAGAGACCTTGTTCAGGCGGAGGAGCGGTGTGTTTCCGATAAGCTCGATAACGGATCGGTAGGTTTGCATGCGTGCGGTATCCAGGTCGGTTTCCGGGGTGAGCCCGGAAGCTAGGGTGCCCGGCGTGGCAGGACAACCGTCGCAGGCCGGGCTTCCCCTAAACTGATCCATCATCTGACCTGTTGCGTAAACAGGATATGCGAACCTTTTCTGGTGGAATCCTGGCGATAGCTTTTGGTCTGGGCCTGACTGCGGCAGGGCCGGCGGCAGCGGACAATGTGCCGGCTGAGAGCGGCTTTGTCTGGACGCCGAGGGATGGAGATATCATCCGGTTTGATGTCCGGCGGCAGGGGAAGCCGTTCGGCACACATGAGGTCCGGTTCGACGTTCTGCCCGACGGGACTATCAAAGCATATACGAATGTGAAGCTGCGTGCGGGCTTCGGCCCGATCCCGCTCTACCGCTATGATCTGCAGGCCACCGAGCGGTGGCAGGATGGCCGTCTCATCGGCCTGGAGGGCGAGGTCTACAAGGACGGCAAGGAAGGCTCCGTGACGGCGCAGGCGGACGGCGATGGCATCGACGTAGACGGCACGGGTTTTGATGGAACGGCGCCCGCCGGCATTGTTCCGGCGAGCCACTGGAACATCGCCCAGACGCAGGCAAGCGTGCTGCTGTCGTCCGAAAACGGCCAGCTGATCGATGTTTCAGTCCGTCCTGAAGGACGTGAAATGCTGGAAATCGCGGGTGAGACGGTCGAAGCGAATAAATTTCTTCTCGATTCCGATATCGACGTGACGCTCTGGTATGATGATGCCGGGCGATGGCTGAAACTGTCGTTTTCAGCACGCGGCCAGGATATCGACTATGTTCTCGAGACGCCTTACTGGCGCGATGAAGGATAGCGAAACTGGCGCTGGAGAGCGCAGATAGATTAAATTTCATCGATCCGGCTTCCTCCCCGTTCACTCGTATTTTGTAGAAATGATTCCACCCGAGGTCTCCCGGTGGGATGGGGATTCGGGCGACATCCGGCCAGCCGGATCATGTGATGGGGATCATGCGTTGACCGGATTTTTGAAGAGCATTGCTGTTCCTGAAAAGCATGCAGGGAGCCTGCGTGTACGGCAGCTGGATATGGTGCGCCGGATCACGTTCGTGATGATCCTGGCGAACCTGCTGAATGCCGGCATTGTGATGTTCTGCTTCCTTGGGACGGCCTCCAGCGATTTTCTGTACATCTGGGGCGCAGCCATTCTGGTATCGAGCACCGTTTCGGTTGGGACGCAGTTCTTCAACCCCCGCAACATGGATCCGATGGATGGGCGCTCGCAAACCGCGCTCGACAATTTCACGCGGGGCGCATTGCTGAACGGTATGCTGTGGGGCGTTGTGCCCTTCATCGTGATGCATGCCGCGGCCCCGCAGGGACAGATGATCCTCGGTGTGATCATGGCCGGCATGATGTTCGCCGGCACCTTCCTGATGGCGCGGACACCCGCGGCGGCCATTTCGTTCCTGCTGCCGGTCGGTGCGGGCGTCGTCGCCGCCATGCAGTTTCAGAACGACCAGACCTACCAGTTCATTGCTGTGCTTACGCTTGCGTATGTTGTTGCGCTCGTCCTGGCGGTGAGCTGGTCCTACAAACAGTTTGTCGAGCAACATCTTAGCGAATGCGCCGTGAAGGAGCAGTCCCAGCTGATTGGCCTGTTGCTGCGCGATTTCGAAGAGAGCACGTCAGACTGGTTGTGGCAGACCAATATCGACGGAGACCTGCAGGACATCCCGCTCGTCTTTGAGGGGGCGAAGGAAGCCGACAGCGTCATGCGCAAGGGCGAACCCTTGCTGGACCTTTTCGTGCCGGATGAAGCGCACCATGTGTTGAAAACCAGCTTGATGCGCCGTCAGGGTTTCCGCGATCTGGCGCTTCAGGTGAAGACACCGGAAGGCGGTCATGAGCGCTGGTGGTCTGTCACCGGTAAACCGATTTTCGAGGCCGGCAAATTCCGCGGTTTCCGCGGTGTTGCGACCGACATCACCCAGTCGAAAGAGATCGAAGACCGCATTGCCTACATGGCGCACTATGATGGCCTGACAGGCCTGCCCAACCGTATCACGATGCAGGAGCATCTGGAGAAAGCGGCCCGCCTTGCTGTGCATCCGAAGACCAACCGTGCGCTGGTCTGGCTGGATCTCGACAATTTCAAATGGGTCAACGACACGCTCGGCCACCCGGCGGGGGATGAGTTGCTGCGTCAGGTTTCGGGCCGCCTGACCGGCGCCTGCAATGACGAGGATGTTGTGTCCCGGATCAGCGGCGATGAGTTTGCCCTCATCATCGAACGCCCGGATCGGGAGAAGCTTGAAGACTTCCTCGACCATTTGGTGGAGCTCCTGTCCGAGCCTTACGACATCTGGGGGTCCACGGCGAACTGTTCGGCGTCAATCGGTGTGCGCCTGTTCGATAGCTTCACCCAGGATGTTCGGGTCCTGCTGAAGCATGCCGACCTTGCGCTTTATCAGGCCAAGAAACTGGGCAAGGGCAATTGGTGCATGTTCACCGAGGAGCTCGATGAGCGGGCCCGGGCGCGCCAGCAGATCGAGACGGACCTTCACCGGGCGCTGGACAATCATGAACTGCGCGTTTTCTTCCAGCCGGTTGTCGATGCCGCAACCATGGACGTCACCGGTTTCGAGACCCTGCTTCGCTGGGAGCACCCGAAACGCGGCCTCGTCTATCCCGGAGAGTTCATTGAACATGCGGAAGACATCGGTCTCATCACGCGGATCGGCGACTGGGTCATCCGCGCGGCCATGGCCGAGGCTCGCCGCTTGCCGGACCATATAGGTATCTCGGTGAATATCTCGCCGCTTCAGATCCATTCGCAGAGCCTTGTGCCGACGATCATGCAGGCCATCGCGGCGAACAATATCGCGCCGGAGCGTCTGGAGCTGGAAATCACCGAAAGCGTGCTGATGTCGGACACCGAGTTCACACTCCAGCGCCTGCACCAGATCAAGTCGATCGGTGTACGAATCGCGCTTGATGATTTCGGCACAGGATTCTCATCGCTGAGCTATCTGCGCAGCTTCCCGTTCGACAAGATCAAGATCGACAAGAGCTTCGTGTCTGATCTGGAGAGCCGCGCTGACAACCGCGCCATCGCAATTGCGACGCTGGAGCTTGCCCGCTCGCTGGGCATGAGCTGTACAGCCGAAGGCGTCGAGACGGGGTTCCAGTCGGACTTCCTGCGCGAGAATGGCTGCGACAATCTTCAGGGCTTCTTCGTCAGCCGGGCCCAGCCGCTGGACAAGCTGAGTCACCTGATCGAGCTGAAAGAGGTGCCGGACGCAGACTCAACACCTGCGCCCCGGCCGAAGCTTCGCATCGTGGAGCCGGACGAAACACCCGCCCGCGCCGCGAAGGTTTCCTGATTATTCGTCCGGCTTGTCTTCGGTCTTCTTCTTCCCGAACAGAAGATTGCCGATGGCTTCCTTGGCGGCTTTTTCTGCCAGGTCTTCAGGGCTTTCCTGTTCGGCCGGCGGTGCCGCGTCCTGATCGGTGGGCGCCGCTGCAGGCTGGCTGGAACCGCTCGATGCACCAAGAATGTCCGCCAGCGGTTTGACGCCGCTGCTGCCCGACTTTCCGGTGAGGCCTTCCAGAAGCTGGCCGGTCAGGTCCTGTTTCAATTGGTTAGTCACGCCCGACAGGTCAGGGGTCACTTTCGGCTTGGTCCAGCTGCCGGACAATCGGATCGGTACTGGGATGCCGTTCAGCTGAACGACGCTGCCGGAGCCCTCGCCTTTCTTGTCGATGCTGGTTGCTAGGCGCAGGTCCAGCGTCTGTCCGCCGAGATTGATGTTGCCGGTGCCATCAATGCTCAGCACGGGGCTGAGGAGTTTCATCAGATCGACATTCGCCACGCCATTCTTGACCGACAGGACCGTGTCGAAGCTGGAGAAGTCCGTCTCCGCTTCCGGTGAAAGGGCGGACGCGAAATCGAGGCTCTGCAGCTGGCCGGAAGAGAGCGCCTGCAACAGAGAGTCCTTGCTGCGGACCAGCTGCGCCACGTTCAGGCCCTTGATGGCGCCTTCGTTCAGCTTGGTGCTGAGCTCACCATTCAAGCCCTTCATGATCTCGTCGATCGAAGTGCCGGTGGATGTGGCCGAGACGGCGAACGTGCCGGTACCCGTCAGCTTGTCGAACCCGGCGAGCGTGCCCAGCAGGGAAGAAACACCAACGCTGTCGCCCGTCATGTCCAGGGCGATGGCCGGTTTCGCTGCGGAGGCATCGAGGCTCATCTTGCCGCCCCAGCTGCCGCCGAAGGCATTGAAGGTGGGGAGGTCTGCGTTCAGTCTCCCGTTCCAAAGGACGGCGTTCACCGTCGCATCCTTCAGGACAACATTGCCGAGCGTCAGCGTGGTCGTCTTGATCTTCAGGTCCGCATCGACGGCTTTCAGGCCGGCAAGGTCCAGCGGCTCCTTGCTCCAGCCTTCCATTGGCTGTTGCGGTTTCTTCTCCTGGTCTTCCGCCGCGAGGAAGGGTGACAGGTCCAGCTCGCCCATGTCGAGGTCGCCCGACAGGTGCGGCTTGGTGCCCGACAGGTCCAGCCCGGCCGTGCCGGTGGCGCGGATTTCGTCGAGCGCGAAATGGAGGTTGGAGATAGCAAGTTTCTTGAACGATCCCGAAACTGCTCCCGCAGTCGAGAAGGATTTCAGCGTGTCGCCTTCCGGCATGTCCGCATCCGCCGCTTTCAGGAGTGCGCGGAGTTCATCGCTGGAGGCGTCGAGTGTGCCGTTGAGGCTGCCGTCACCCGCGAGCGACGCATCACCCTTGTAGGAGGCGTTCAGCAGGGCACCGGAATGCGTGATGTCGAGTCCTTTCAGCGACAGGGCATCGGCCGGGCCGGTGACCTTGCCGGCAATGTTGACCTTTTCCAGCGCGTCTTCGGCTGGAACCTCGATCCCCATCTGCTTCAGCAGTTCGCCCGTGTTCGAAGCGGTGGCCTGAAGCTGGCCGTCCACGGCCGGGCTGTCCTCCAGCGCGATGGTACCCGTGAAGCCAAGGTCCAGCAGGTCGCTTTTCAGGTCGAGATCATCGAAATTGATTTTCAGCGCGTCGAACGGGCCGGAGACGCTGCCCTTCATGTTCCCGGCGCCGAGGGGGGCGATGTTTACTGGCAGTTCCACGGAGGCGAACTTCGCGACCTCAGCCAGGCTCGGCGCGTTCAGGCTGAAGGCGCCGTTCAGGGCAGGAGCATCGCCCAGCGTGACGGATCCGTCGAACATCCCGATTGCGAGCTTGGAATCGAATTTGGCACCTATGGTGGCCGGGGTGCCGGACTGCAGCTGCTCCGGCGTGTCGATGGTCAGATCGATGTCGAAGGCCTGGTCCTGGAAAATGCCGTCGGCCTTTGCTTTCAGCGGCTTGTCGAAGCCCTGCATGGAAGCATCGAGGTTCAGGTCCTTCAGGGCATATTCGGTGCCGGCAGCCCGGTCGGTATAGGTCAGCGAGGCGTTCTTCAGGCTCGCCTTGCCAATGCTCGCGCTGACACCGCCGTCGTCACCGGACGGAGCAGCTTCTTCTGTGGAATTTGTGCCGAAGTCCCAATTGGTTCGCCCGTCGGCCAGCTTCTCCAGCTGGACGTTCGCGTCGACGAATGAGAGCTCCTGCACTTCCACTCGGCGGGAGAGCAGCGGCATCCACTTCACGGAGCCGCGCAGCTCGCCGGCTTCGATCATGTTGGGCGCCGAGAAGCCTTCCGGGTTCGCCACAGTCACGCCGCCCACGCTGGCGGAGATTCGGGGAAAGACCGATACGGTGACATCGCCGGTCAGCGACACATCCCGGTTCAGGGCACCGGTCGCAGCCTTTTCGATCTGGGCCTTGTAGACCGCCTTCGGCACGAAAAACGGAACAGTCAGGGCTGCAACGAGGAGGAGGCCGAAAATACCGGCCAGAATAAGGATTGTGCGCTTCATTTCTGCTGCCTTGAAGTGTGTCTCGACATACTACATGGGCATTATGTCGGAGGAATGGCTGTTGAAAAAACGAAATAGCTGATTCCGCATGAAGTTCCCCGCTTGACCCACTCTTCGCCCGCGCATAAAGAGGCGGCTCGCCGCAACGCGGCCCGGAAAATGCGCGGGTGTAGCTCAGCTGGTTAGAGTGCCGGCCTGTCACGCCGGAGGTCGCGGGTTCGAGCCCCGTCACTCGCGCCATTTTCTCCAGAACATGGCCGCAAGCCACAAAAAGCCGCCCCTCGGGGCGGCTTTTCTGGTTTCAGGGCCGGATTTTCCTGATCAGCCTAGCGGTAGTAATCGCACAGCGTGTTGATCAGGGCGCGGCCGACGCCGCCGCTGCAGCGATAGTAGATCGTCTGCGCATCACGGCGTGATTCCACCAGGTTTGCCGCCCGCAGCTTTGCCAGGTGCTGGGAGACTGCCGAGTGCGATTGTTCGGTCAGGCTCGCGAGCTCGCCCACAGGCATCTCGCCGCCTTCACTGAGGGCACACAGGATCTTCAGGCGGGTTTCGCTCGACATCGCCTTCATGACTTCGGACGCTTCATGAATGCTGTCCGAAACCACTTCATAGGTGTCGTTGGCGGCTTTCTTTCTCGCGGCCATCAGCTGTGTACCTCCTGTCCGGTTCCTGCGGTGTCAGCAGGTTCCGTGCCTCTTTGCTCTGGCAGCCAGTCCGGACCGCGCAGGGCGACGTAAATCGCGGGGATCACCAGTACTGTCAGCGCCGTTGAAGAGGCCAGCCCGAACAGCAGCGAGATGGCCAGGCCCTGGAAGATCGGGTCGGTCAGGATCACGGCTGCCCCGATCATGGCCGCCAGCGCGGTCAGCAGGATCGGCTTGAAGCGGATGGCACCTGCATGCAGCAGCACATCCTTTAGCGGTGTCGTGCCGTCTTCAAGGTGGCGGACGAAGTCCACCAGCAGGATCGAGTTGCGCACGATAATCCCGGCAAGGGCGATGAAGCCAATCATCGACGTGGCGGTGAACGGCGCTCCGAACAGCCAGTGGCCGATCATGATGCCGATCAGGGTCAGCGGCACCGGCGTCAGGATGATCAGCGGCACGCGGAATGTGCCGAACTGGCCGACGACGAGGATGTAGATCGCCAGCAAGGCCACGGCGAATGCAGCGCCCATGTCGCGGAAGGTGACATAGGTGATCTCCCATTCGCCATCCCACAGCAGGGTCGGCTGGGTGTCATCGGCCGGCTGGCCATACATGCGGACAGCCGGAGCGGTGAGGCCCGCAGCAGTCCAGTCGAAGGCCTTCACCTTGTCCTGGATTTCGAACATGCCGTAGATCGGTGCTTCGAACCGGCCGGCGAGTTCACCCATGACCATGTCTGCGAAATAGCCGTCGCGGCGGAAAATGACCGGCGAGCCGCTTTCTTCAGACACATCCACCAGTGCGCCGAGTTCCACCGGTGCCGCGTTCGGGCCGGCGAGGCGGGCAGGGACCGGAATGGCGGCGATCTCCTGCGACCAGTTGCGTTCCGACTTCGGCAGACGGATGCGGATGTCGAGCGGGTCGCGGCCTTCACTGCGCGGGCTGACACCAACCGTCTGGCCCGCAAAGGCAAGCGCAATCGTGTCGAGGATGTCCTTTTGCTGGACGCCATAGTCAGCGGCGCGCGGCTCATCCACGGAGACGGTCAGGCGGGGGGCCGGATCGCCGATGGAATTGTCCACGTCGACGATGAAGTCCGTGTCCTTGAAGAATTGCTCGACAATAGCGGCGGTCTCGCGGCGGGCTTCCGGCGTCGGGCCGTAGATCTCCGCCAGCAGCGTGGAGAGGACGGGCGGTCCGGGCGGGACTTCCACGACTTTCACGCTGGTGCCTTCCGGCATTGGCAGGGCCAGAAGGCGTCCGCGGATATCGAGGGCAATCGGGTGACTCGCCCGCTTGCGATGGGACTTCTCGGAGAGGTTCACCTGCAAGTCGCCCAGCTCCGGCGAGCGGCGCAGGAAGTAGTGGCGCACGAGGCCGTTGAAATTGAAGGGCGCAGCGGTGCCCGCATAGGCCTGGATGGTCTCGACCTCTTCCACATCGCGGATGGCATCGGCCAGCGCGAAGAGAGCGCGTTCGGTGTCTTCGACCGAAGCGCCTTCCGGCAAGTCGACCACGATCTGAATTTCCGACTTGTTGTCGAACGGCAGCAGCTTCACCGGCACAACCTTGAAATAGAACAGGCTGAGCGAAGCGAGCGTGGCGACGCCGACGGCGATCAGGAAGATCCACGAGTTCTTGCGCGAAGCCACGATCGGCCCGGCCACTTTCGTGTAGAAGGCCGCAAGGCGCGTCGCTTCTGCGCCTTCAAGATGATCCTCCTCACCGCTGGCGCCATGGCCATGCAGTGGGGCCTTGCCGGCAATCTTCATCATCAGCCACGGCGCAACGCCGACGGCGACGAAGAAGGAGAACAGCATGGCCGCCGAAGCGTTCGCCGGGATCGGCGCCATGTAGGGGCCCATCAGTCCGGACACGAACATCATCGGCAGCAGGGCTGCGATTACGGTCAGCGTGGCGATGATGGTCGGGTTACCGACTTCGGAGACCGCATCGATGGCGGCCGCCACGCGCGAGCGGCCATCCTTCATGGCCCAGTGGCGAGCGATGTTCTCGATGATGACGATTGCATCGTCCACCAGGATACCGATGGAGAAGATCAGCGCGAACAGCGAGACGCGGTTGATCGTGTAGCCCATCATCAGAGACGCAAAGAGCGTCAGCAGGATGGTCGTCGGAATGACAATCAGCGTCACCAGTGCCTCGCGCCAGCCGATGGCGAAGGCGATCAGGATCACGATGGAAATCGTGGCAAGGCCTAGGTGGAACAGGAGTTCGTTGGCCTTGTGGTTTGCCGTCTCGCCATAGTCTCGGGTGACTTCGACACGCACGCCTTCCGGGATCAAGCCGCCTTTCAGCAGGTCCACCCGGTGGAGGATTGCTTCTCCCACGTTCACGGCATTGGCGCCGGGACGTTTTGCCAGCGACAGGGTCACGGCCGGGCGGACAGCAAAGCCTTCACCATCTTCGCGCCGGTCAAGCGTCCAGACGCGAGAATCGCTTTCCTCACCCGTCACGCGGATGGTGGCGACGTCGGAGAGATAAACGGTGCGGCCATCGGCGCCCGGAACTTCAAGCCGCTCCAGTTCGCCGACGGCATCGATGCGGTCACCAGCCTGAACGAGCAGCGTGTTGCCGTCCTGACGGGCTGTGCCGACCGGCATGGCGGCGGCGGCCTGTCCGACAGACTGCACGAGTGTCTGCAGCGGCACGCCATAGGCAGCCATGGCCTGGATGTCGGGCTCCACGCGCAGTTCCAGCGGACGCCCGCCGATTATGGTCGTCAGGCCGACATCGTCGATCTTGATGAGTTCAGACTGTAGTTCCTCAGCCAGCATGCGCAGGGTCGTGTCGGTCCAGACATCCCCGGTCCATTCTTCCGGCGAGAGGGTCAGCGTGACGATCGAAACGTCATTGATGCCGCGGCCCACGACCAGCGGCATGGGGACGTCCGGCGGGATGCGGTCCATGTTTGCGCGGATCTTTTCGTGCACGCGCAGAATGGCGTCGTCGGCATCTGTGCCGACTTCGAAACGGGCCGTGACCATCGCGCCATCATCGCGGCTTTGCGAATAGACGTGCTCGACGTCCGGAATGGCCTTGATGATGTTTTCCAGCGGCTCGGTGACCTGTTCGACCACGTCCGGCGCTTTCAGGCCCGGCGCCTGGACGATCAGGTCGACCATCGGCACGGAGATCTGCGGCTCTTCCTCACGCGGGATGGAGAGCAGCGCCACGAGGCCGACGGCCAGTGCCGTCAGCAGGAAGAGCGGGGTCAGCGGCGACCGGATGGTCGACCGCGTAATGGAACCCGAGACATCCGGTTTCATTCGATCACTCCGGCTTTTCGATCTTGTCCCCGGGCTTCAGGCCGGTGAGCACTTCATATTTGCCTTCGGTGTCGGCAAGCGGGGCAGCGAGTACGATGGGTGCATCGACAAACCGGTCACCCACCTGCACACGTACGAAGTCCACGCCGTAACGGGTGGAGACATAATCCTTTGGCACGAGGATGGTGCGGCGTTCGCCGACGGGGGCGAGCACGTCGACCCTTTCACCGACCAGCGCGTCCAATCCGCCCGGCACTGTGGCATCGGCGATCAGTTCGCCATTGCGCAGTTCCGGGTAGATCTTGACGATCGTGGCTGTGCGAAGGTCGCCGCCGCGCGTCGGCAGGCGCAACGCAAAGGTCTCGCCTTCGCTGATCTGGGCAGCATGGCGTTCCGGCAGGGAGAGGCGTACGACGCCGGTCACGGTGGCGAAGGTCGCGATCACTTCGCCGGGCGACACGACGGAGCCTTCGACCACGTTCACACCGGTCACCTTGGCGTCGGCCGGCGAAAGGATGCGGCCTTCAGCCTGACGCGCGCCAAGCGCGTTCCGTTCCGACTGGGCCGAAGACAGGTTGCGCTTCAGCACGTCCAGATTGGTGCGCTGCTCATCGAGACGCGCCTTCGGGAAGAAGCCTTGTTCGAACAGGGCTTCATTCCGTGTCAAGTCTTCCTCGGCCTGACGGATCTGGGCTTGCAGACCCTGGATACGGGAGGCGAGTGCGGCAAGGTTCGGTGCGATGGTCGCATCCGTCACGATGGCAACGACATCACCAGCGTCCACCACATCGCCCTCATCGATCGACAAGCGCGAGACGACGCCCTGCAGCCGCGAACGGGCCGTGGCGGAGTCTGCCGCTTCGATCCGGGCGACGGCTGGGCGATAGTCCATGACCACCGATTCCTCGACGGTCATGACCTCAGCGGAGGCTGAAAGGGAGAGGGCCACGAAAGCGGCGCCAAGCAGGAGCGATCTGGGCAGGAGCGATCTAGTAGCGGCCATGGTCTTCCACCTTGCCGGTTGCGGGATTGATCTGGACACAAGGAAAGCCGTCCGCTTTCCACTTCATGATACCGCCCGCCATATGCGCCGCTTCGGCGCCGGTTGCGGCCATGAAGGCATCGAGCGCCGTGCGGGAGCGTTTGCCGGACCCGCACTGGAATACGATCTTGCGGCCAGGGTCGGTCGGGATGGCTTTCGGTTCGAAGGTCGAGAGCGGATGGAGCAGGGCGCCATGAATGCGCTCGAACGCAAATTCGTTCGGTTCCCGCACATCGACGAGCAGGATCTCATTGGCTTTGAGGCCTTCACAGACGGTGGCGGGAGAAAGGTCGCGGGGATCAGCCATAAGGGACTCCTCTTATGTGCGCGCAGGCGCACGTCATGTAGTTTGAAAACGGAGATACATGTGACCGGTCAGATTAAACATGCGACATAATGCGCATTTTATAAAACACGAATATAAGGGATAACGCAGACAAAGAATTAATCCCCCAGGGAGCAGAGCCATGGCTAAGATCGTAGTGTTGGGTGCAGGTTTGGGCGGTGTCATTGCCGCCTACGAGATTCGGAAGAATGTCCGGCGGCAGGATGAAGTGATCGCCGTCAACGAGACGGACTTCTATCAATTCGTTCCATCGAACCCTTGGGTTCTGGTCGGCTGGCGAGACCGTGAGGATATTGTCGTCGACCTTGAAAAGCCGATGAAAAAGCGCCGCGTCCAACTGGTCGTGGGCGCTGCCGAAAAGGTCGAGGCGGACAAAAAGCGCCTGCGCATGGCGGACGGCTCCTTTGTCGATTACGATTATCTCGTCATCGCGACCGGTCCGGAACTGGCCTTTGACGAAATCGAAGGCCTTGGCCCGAATGGCCATACCCAATCGGTTTGCCACATCGATCATGCCGAGGCCGGCTACAAGGCGTTCGAAGACCTCTGCGCCGATCCTGGCCCGGTGATCGTTGGCGCCGTTCAGGGCGCCTCCTGCTATGGTCCGGCCTATGAAACCGCCATGATCATCGAGACCGAGCTCCGCAAGCGGAAGATCCGCGACAAGGTGCCGATGACCTTCGTGACCTCCGAACCCTATATCGGCCATCTCGGCCTCGACGGTGTCGGCGACACAAAAGGCCTGCTCGAAAGCGAAATGCGCGACCGCCACATCAAGTGGATCTGCAATGCAAAGGTCCAGAAGGTCGAAGCCGACAAGATGATCGTCGAGGAAGTGAACGAGGACGGCTCCACCAAGCAGATCCACGAGCTTCCGATGAAATTTTCCATGATGCTGCCGCCATTCCGCGGCGTGCCTGCGGTGCGCGACATCGAAGGCCTCGTCAATCCGCGCGGCTTCGTTATCACCGACAAGCACCAGCGCAATCCGAAATATCCGGAAATCATGGGCCTCGGCGTTTGCATCGCCATTCCGCCGGTTGGCAAGACACCCGTGCCGGTGGGCGTGCCAAAGACGGGCTTCATGATCGAATCCATGGTCACCGCGATTGCCGAAAACCTCGGCCAGATCGTGCGCGGCAAGGAACCGACCCATGAGGCGACCTGGAATGCCATCTGTATCGCCGATTTCGGCGATGGCGGCGTCGCCTTCATCGCACAGCCTCAGATCCCGCCTCGCAATGTGAACTGGTCCGTCTCCGGCGGCTGGGTGCACACGGCGAAGATCGGTTTCGAGAAATACTTCCTCGGCAAAATCAGGGCCGGTCGTTCTGAAACCTTCTATGAGAACGCCGCGCTGAACCTGCTGAAAACGCATAAGCTGAAGTAGCCCGCAGAGGAGCCCGTCATGGTGGACACAACTGTCAGAGACAGCATTGCTATCTGCACCAGCTGCGGCGCCCCGAACCGCGTCGCGGCCGGTAAGCCCCTGTCGGCTGGCAAGTGCGGCAAGTGCAGCCAGCCACTGGCGACGCCGAAGCCGGTGGAGATTGATGGCGCCATGCTGGAGCGCCTTGTCGCCCGCGACACCGGTGCCTTCGTGCTGGACGTGTGGGCGCCTTGGTGCGGCCCGTGCCGCATGATGGCTCCCGCCTATGAAGCGGCGGCCGGCCGGTTCGCCGATCAGGTCCGCTTCTTCAAGCTTAACTCCGACCAGAACCAGGAAGCCGCCGGCAAGCTCGGCATCCGGGGCATCCCGACCCTGATTGCCTGGAAGGATGGAGCGCTCATCGCCAACCAGGCCGGGGCCCAGACCGGCGAAGGCCTGTCCCGGTGGATCCAGTCAACCTTCGGGCTGAGTGCCTGAAACCAACTAAAAGGATGTTCAAGATGAATGTCGATCGTGCTGTCTTCGCTTTTGCTGGCGTTGTCGTTTCGCTGAGCCTCGCGCTTGGCTATTTTGTCTCGCCATACTGGTTCCTGCTGACGGCCTTTGCCGGGCTGAACATGCTCCAGGCTGCGTTCACGGGCTTCTGCCCGGCGGCCATGATCTTCAAGGCCATTGGCCTGAAGCCGGGCAACGCGTTCAAATGAGCATGAAATTCGCTCGCCAGCTCTCTGTCAGCCTGCTGGCGCTTGCCGCACCGGCTGCGCTGGCCCAGCCGATCTCGCTGCGCGATGCCGTACAGCAGGCGCTCAGCCATGATCCGTCGCTCGAACGGGCCGAAGCCGACGTCGAGCGCAGCCGCGCCGGGGTCGATGCGGCCCGTGCTGGCCGCGGACTTCAGGCCGGGCTGCAGGCCGAAGTCGGCGCCGTCGAGACAGACTTTACGCAGGATCGCATTTCGCAGGTCCCGCGCTCTGCCGGCCTTCAGGCCGAATGGACCGTCTTTCAGTCCGGCGCGCTCGGGGCGGCAGTCGATGCGGCCAAAGCCCAGCGTGACGCCGCCAGCTACCAGATGCTCGGTGCGCGCGAGAAACTGGTCCTCGATACATTCGAAGCCTACGCCAATGCCTGGCTCGCCGAGCGGACGGTCGAAGTGGCCGAGGCCCGCGTCGCCACCTTCCGCATACGCCTTGACGAAACGCAGGCCCGGTTCGATCAGGGTCAGGTCACCCGCACAGACATTGCCCTCACAGAAGCGCGTCTCGCCTCGGCGCAGGCCCAGCGCGAAGCGGCCCGTGCCGCCTTGTCCGGGGCGTGGGCGCGCCTCGCCCGGCTGACCGGGGTTGACCATGCCGTGACGCAGGAAACACCGGAACTCGGTGAAGTCGTCGGCGGCGACATGCAGGCCGCCCTGTCGCGTGTCATGTCCAAGAACCCCGATCTTGCCGCTGCCCGTGCTGCGGAAATCTCCGCAGGACACCGCGTGACAGAGGCAAAAGGCCGGTTCGGTCCGAAGGTTTCGGTCCGCGCCCGCGCCACCACCGGGGAAGACGTCTACTTCTTCTTTGAAGACCAGATCAGCGATGTCGGTGCCTTTGTGCGCGTGGAAGTGCCGCTGCTGACCAGCGGCCTGCGGAACGCTTCGAAACGCGAAGCCATTGCCGGGCGCAGCGCCGCAACGGCCGATGTCCGCGCGGCAGAGCTGCAGCTGCACGAAGCGGTAGCCGGCCTCTGGGGCGACATCGAAGCCCGCCGCCTGTCGCTCGCGGCAGCGGAATGGGCCGAGAAGGCGGCTGAACTCGCCGCTGAAGGAGCCCAGAAGGAACAGGAGGCCGGCATCCGCACGCTGGTCGATGCTCTGGATGCGGAGAATGAATTCCGCGATGCCCAGATCGCCCGTTACCGCGCAGCCACCCAGCTGCAGGTCGCTGAAGCGCGCCTGCTGTCCCTGTCCTCTGACCTGGAACAACAACTCGCCCTGCTTCCCTGATCCTCTCCGGCAGAAAGACATACCGGAGCATTCAGCGGGTGTGCGCCCCGCGGGCATCAGGCTGCGCGTGGACAGGCAAGGGCTTATTCCTCACCCATACCTGGAAGACCCTTGCCCGCGTCATCGCCGAAACCGGCGTGAATGCGGACCTGTTCAAGGCGCCGGAAACGGTTCCGAAAACGGTGAAGCGGCGCGTCTCGGCAGAGCTGAAGCGGTTCGGCGTGCTGCTCCGCCGTCTGATCTTCCTGATGACTTTTCGGGTGGAGTTGGCGCCAGTGACGCCGCGGCCTGGGTCGAACCATTTCGAGAAAGCGGAGGGCGAGACGCAGTCGAAGTACACCTTCTCGCTTGTCCCAACACAGGCAGACGAAACGCCGGACTTCCTACGCGGGCCGGTCACGGTCCCGGAGCGCGAGCCCAGCCTCGCTGCGTCCCTGATCGCCCGCTGGCAGGCCATGCTGGACACGCTGAAACACGCCAACCGCCGCGCCAAATGCCTGGCCCGCACGATCCAGCGCCGGAAAGCGAATGGCGAGCCGAAGCCCTACATCGTGCTCGTCCCCGGAACGCATGCCATGCACCGCGCCGTGGCCTTCGTCTCGGGCGGGCTCACCGTCCAGCTGATCGAGGCGCTGCGAGACTGGCCGGTACCCAATAGAGGTTGATCCCAGCCAAAATCAGGAATCTCGCCGGAGCGCGGACGCGTTTCCGGGTAAAGGTGCTGGGCTGAACCGCATAACCTACTATTTGTCGCTGAGGCCTAGGCATTCAACCGTGTCGCCCGCGATTGCGGCAGCCGCATTCGGCATCCGGCGGATCAGGCAATTTGACATCTGCAGTGGGCTGAGCAGGGAGCTGTCCTGGTCCACCAGTGGCATGACGGTGCGGCGTCCATCCTCCACGCGAGCCACAGCGCGGTAATAGGTTTCTCGGAAGCCGCCGGGTGCCATTTCCACGTCCAGCGTCGCGATAAAGCGGGCGGAGGGACCGGCTGTGTTCACGAGCAGGTCTTTCAGGAACAGTCTGGCGCAGACAAAGGCAGACGCAGGGTTTCCGGGCAGGCCGAGTATTCGCTGTTGTCCCATTCTGGCGAACCAGGTCGGTTTTCCCGGTCGGACGGCAATGCCCGAAAAGAGGATCTCGGCGCCAGCCTCCTGGAAGGCGGCTTTCATATAGTCATAGTCGCCTACGGAGGCGCCGCCGATCGGCAGGATCAGGTCAGCCTCGCTGGATGTATCGATGAGTGCCCGGATCTGCTCGATGGTGTCGCCTGCAATGCCGGGCGTGATCGGTTCGCCGCCCCAACTCCGGACAAGCGCCGAAAGCGCCGTGGAGTTGGAGTCGATGATCTTGCCGGGTTCCAGATCGCTACCGGGAGGGAGCAATTCATCTCCACCCGGAAGAATTGCGACTTTCGGCTTCCGCCGGACGGTGATGGTGCCATTGTTCCCAGCAGCAGCAAGGCCAAGGTCGGCTGGCGAAAGACATGCTCCGGCGGTGACGAGAAGGTCACCCCTGGAGAAATCCCGCCCTGCCTTGCGGATGTGTTTTGAGTCTGCCTGGGCGACCGTGACTTCGATCATGTCGCCTGTGCGCGTGGCCTCTTCCTGGATCAGGATGTGGTCCGCACCCTCCGGCAAGGGGGCTCCGGTAAAGATCCGCATCGCTTCGCCTTGCCCAACCGGATGGCGCGGCAGCGTTCCGGCAGGAATTTCCCCGGTCACGTTCAGCCGGTTGCCGGCTTTGCGCACATCGGAAAGGCGGACGGCATATCCATCCATCGCCGAGACATCCGCCGGCGGCGTTGTCGTTCTAGCGAGAACGTCCCGTGCCAACACCCGGCCAAGCGCATCACCGACCGGGATCGCCTCTTCTCCCGCATCCAGCACATGCGGCGCCAGCGCCCGAAGCGCGTCATCGACACTGATCAGGCCGCTCACGATACTTCCTTGTGATAGTCGCCGGATTTCCCGCCGGTCTTGCTCACCAGTTCGATCCCCGAGATCACCATCGCCTTATCGACAGACTTCAGCATGTCGTAGAGCGTCAGGCAGGCGGCGGAGACGGCGGTCAGTGCTTCCATCTCGACGCCGGTCTTGCCGGTGGTCCGCACAGTTGCAGTCACATGAAGCGCATCCGGGTCCAGCGGGGTGATGCTGACTTCGACATTGGTGAGCGGGAGCGGGTGGCAAAGGGGGATCAGGTCAGCGGTCTTCTTGGCCGCCATGATGCCGGCGAGTTCCGCGATGGCGATGGGATCACCTTTCCGGGTCTCCCGGTTCATGGCCAGTTCGCGCGTGGCTGCCGCCATGCTGACCTTTCCCTGCGCGACCGCCACGCGCTCCGTGACGGGTTTCGCGCCAATGTCGACCATCCGGGCACGCCCATCCGGACCGATATGGGAAAGCTCGTTCATCCCTCATGCTCCATGAGGCGCGGCATCAGCTCGACGAGGTTGCAGGGCTTGTGACGGCTGTCGAGCTGGTAGGAGATGACCTTGTCCCAGCCATCCTTCACGGCGCCGGTCGAGCCCGGAAGGCAGAATATGAAGGTGCCGGATGCAAGCCCTGCAACAGCGCGGGACTGCAGGGTAGACAGCCCGACGCTCTGGAAGCTGACCTGATGGAAAATGACCGAGAAGCCTTCAATCGTCTTGTCGAACAGCGGCGTCACAGCCTCCGGTGTCACATCCCGGCCGGTGAGACCTGTACCGCCGCTGGTGATCACGACATCCGTTTCCGGGTCCGCAATCCAGGCCGAAACCTGGGCTCGGATGGCCGCCCTGTCGTCAGGCAGGATCTTCCTGTCCGCCAGGACATGGCCTGCCGATTCGAGCCGCTGAACGAGCGTTGCGCCCGATGTGTCTGTTTCAAATGTCCGCGTGTCGCTGACAATCAGAACCGCGATCCTGACCGGCTTGAATTCGAGATTTTCATTGATGCCATGCATGTGTTTGGCTCTCTTCCTATTGATTCCATCTGGTGCGGTCGCGGTAATCTTCGGCCCTGGGTTCGATCCAGCGCGATTCCGATGCTGTGATTTCCTTTTTCCAGAAGATGGCTTCGGTCTTGAGGTAATCCATCAGGAAGTCGGCCGCTTCGAACGCCGCCCGGCGATGGGGCGCTGCGGTCGCGACAAATACGATGGGATCTCCAGGGGCCATGTCTCCAATCCTGTGGATGACCCGGACGGCCGAAAGTGACCACTTTTCCTGAGCGGCATCGACGGCTTGTTGGATGCCATTCTCCGTTATCGGTGAATAGGCCTGGAGGTGCAGCGTCTGCACGTCTCCTTCTGCAGACTGCGGACGAACCAGGCCTGAAAAAGTCACGATGGCGCCTGCGCCTGCGGATTGTCTTTCAAATTCCGCTACGGCATCGGCAATCTGAAAAGGATGGTCTGTGATGCGGATCATCATCCCCCTCCGACCGGCGGCATGAATGCGATTTCATCGGTATCAGAAACCGGGAATGGATCGTCCACGATTTCACTGTTTACGGCGACCCGAACACTTTTGTGCAGAAGCGCACCGTCAAAGCCTCTGGATTGATCGAGCCACTCTCTCAGGGATTTGGTATCCACGATTTTCACGGGAATGGGCGTATGCTCTGAAAGCTCACCAAAGATGCTGGACAGTTTTCCGAAGTAAAGAATCGTTGCCATCTCTAGCCTCCTGTCACGGACATGTGACGCGCAAGGGCAGGGGCTTGGCCCGGGCTTCGGATCGTGAAGTCATGGCGTTCGGGTTTGGCGAACAGTGCGGCATCCAGTGCCTCATCAAGCGCTTTCTCAGGATCGACTGACTCCCGGATCGGTGTGCGCAGGTCGATGTGATTGTTTTGGCCAAGGCACATGTAAATTCGGCCTGTGCAGGTGACGCGGACCCGATTGCACCCTGCGCAGAAATTGTTCGTCAGTGGCGTGATGAAACCAAGTCGGCCGCCTGTCTCCCGGATGCGGAAGTAGCGGGATGGCCCGGCGAGCGGGTCGCTCTTTTCTTCCGGTTCGAGCGCCCACTTGCTTTCAAGCTTCTGCTGAACAAGGTCCAGAGGTATGTATTGATCAAAACGGTCTTCATCGGTCTCACCAAGGGGCATGACTTCTATCAGGGAGATGTCATGCCCTTCCTCGTGGGCCCACGAGATAATGTCGGGTATCTCATCAGCATTCTGATGCTTGAGCGCAACGGTGTTGATCTTGACTTTCAGGCCTGCCGCCTTGGCCGCATCAATGCCTTCAAGCACTTGCGGCAGCTGGCTCCGGCGGGCGATCTCGACGAAACGGACAGGGTTCAATGTATCGAGCGATACGTTGACCTTGCGAACCCCGGCTTTTGCAAGTTCATTCGCGTGTTGCGAAAGCTGTGTCGCGTTTGTTGTGAGGGTCAGTTCTTCAAGACCGTCACCCAGCATTCCGCCGAGTTGGTGAAACAGTTTCGGAATGTCTTTGCGAACCAATGGCTCACCGCCTGTAATCCGGATCTTCCGGACGCCGCGGCGGATGAAGGCCTTCGCAACGAATTCGAGTTCTTCGAGAGTCAGTAACTCCTTTTTGGGAAGGAAAGTCATCGCTTCGGCCATGCAGTACGTGCAGCGAAGGTCGCAGCGATCCGTTACCGACAGGCGGAGATAGGTCACTTGCCGTCCGAACTTGTCCAGAAGAGGAGAAGGTGAAGATGTGGTCATGGGGCTATGCCGTTCTCCAGACTTTGTAGAGTAGTCGCACTGCAACGACCAGGATCAGGATAGCCGTGCCGCGGCGCAGATGGGCCGGTGACATTTTAAGAACACCGAACCTGTTGCCAATCCATCCGCCGATCAGGACAGCGGGCAGGAGCGGCAAGTAGGGCGTTGCCAGTTGAAGTGTACCGACATTGTTCAGTTTTGTGGCCTGCCCGGCAAGTCCGGAAAGAGAGTTCAACAGGATGAACAGGCTGCAAGCGGCGGCGATCGCCTTTTCGTGGCTCCATCTGATCCAGTAGAGCACCGGCGCGAGAAAGATGCCACCGCCTATGCCCACAAGCCCCGCGAGGAAGCCGGTCCCCGCGCCAACTGGCAGCAGAATGAGCGCACTTGGAGGAGATGCGTCTTCATTTGTGCGTTTCCAACGGTTCTGGAAAAGCATCGAAAGGCCGGTCAGCAGCAGTGTGACCCCGAGCAAGGCGGAAAACACGAACTCACTCACCGGTATTCGCCCACCTAGCCAGGCGAGCGGTACGGACAGGGCCAACGCCGGCAGAAGTGCGCGCCAGTTCAGGTTTCCCGTCATGCCGTATCGGATCGTATTGCCGGAAACGACCAGGATATTGCAAGCCAAAGCGATCAACGGAACAATTCTGAAATCAGCCCCGGACAGGATCAGCACCGCATTATAGGTGGACCCGCCTCCGAATCCGACGCTGGCATAGAGCGCTGCCGTGATGAAAAAGATGATCGGGAGTACATAAACCAAGACCTCGCACTCCTAGGCTGAAAGCGTGCCGGTTGCCCGGGCCAGGTCTTCGGTTGTGTCGATATCGAGTGCGTCGCTTTCCGGCAGGCGCACTGTTTTCGTTCGGTCGAGAGACATGAATACCTGCCTGGCGCCCATATCACCGGCTAAATTCGTGAGCTGATCAAATGTGGATCTTGAAAAGATTGCAGGCGGGCAACTGGCCTCGCGCGCGCTCGACATGACGGCTTGCGTTTCCGGCGTCATCGTTTGGCGAAGTCTGTTCAGGTGCGCATTGGTGATGAAAGGCATGTCGGCGAGCAGTACCAGCGCGTGCTCCACGTCCGGCAGTGCGGCGGCTGCTTTGATGCCAGCTTTCAATGATGTCGACTGACCCGCCGCGGCATCCCTGTTTTCGATGACCTGCCACCCTGCGGATTGAAGTAACTCATGACGCTCGCTTTGACCGGGGCCAATCACGGCGATACGGGCTGCAACCGGCTGACCTTCCAGCAGGGCTGCCGCGTGACCAAGAACCGGCTTGCCGGCGAGGGATGAAAGCAATTTGTCACCTTCCGTAAAGCGTTCGGATTTCCCGGCCGCCAGAAGGATGATGCCTGTGTCAGCGAGCGAAGTGTTTTGTACTTCCCGATAAGCGCCGATGATTTCAGCGAGCGTCGAAACGGCAAGCATCGAGGCATCCCGCATGGAGGGGACGAGGCCAACCGGGCCGCGCACGCGTGAGATTTGTACCGGTTCGACGCCTTCCTGTTCCAGCCGCGTCCGGCGGCGGGATTGTGTTTTTCGGCTGCCAACCGCGCCAATGTAAGAGGCCTGACCTTGCAAGGCTTGCTTTAGGAGCGCTACTTCCCAGTCTGGATCATGGAACATCAGAATGAATGCGGTCCAGGCGTCATCGGATGAGAGTGGCAAATCCTGGGGAGTTTTCAGGGCAGTGACATCATTGAAGCCGTCGCGCTGGGCTTCTTCGATATCTTCCCCGTCACGCAGCTGGAGGGTCAGTTCATAGCCGCTCGCCCGGACAAGTCTGGCAAGCGCGAGCGCATCGGCGCCGCGTCCTGCAATCCTGATACGGAGTTTTGGGCAGTATGCGAATGAGGCCGACAATTCCGGCAGGCAGAGCGTCGCATTTGCGCGGGCGCTCAAGGCGTCATGACAAAGCTGCAGTTTCTCTTCATTGGCGTCGGGCAGGATCGATATTTCGATGGCGCCACCACAAGGAAGCGGCATGTCGATAAAGGGAGAACCAACCCCGTATCGCAATGACAGAATCTTGTTTTCTGCGAGAGCTTCTTGCGCATGCAGCACCACATCGGCGTCGACGCAGCCACCGGAAATGTAACCGCAGCGGCGTCCATCCTCTGTAACGGCCATCAATGCGCCTGGGGAGCGGACACTTCCGCCCGCAGTAAAGGTGACCACCACGAGCGCAACCGGTCCGGTCTGGCGCCAGGCCAGCCACTGACCCAGCACATCCTGCGGGTGTTCTGCGTAGGGGTGCAAAGGGTTGGCCATCGAAGGCATTATAAATGGTGATTTATAATGCGACAGCCCTAATGACGTGATTTTGAAGGCTCAAACTTCGTCAGGAGCTCTTTGTTGTGCGCAAGTGATCGTTTGCACAGTTCCCGATAATGCGTCCGAATATCTTGAGCGGCTTCCGTCAGGTAGGAACCACCACCATCCGCGCCGCCTTGAGCCGAAATGACGAGAGGAACACCGAAGTCCCGGTTCATTGCTTCAACGAGCTTCTTGGCGCGTGGGTATGACATCCCCAATTGGGAGGCTGCTTTGTTGATGGAGCCGAGATCCGCGATCGCGTCCAGCAGAGCGGCCTTTCCCGGCCCGAACCGTCCGCCGCCAGGCAGATCGATCCGGATGCTGAGGTGAGGTTTGCCAAGCTTATTCATCGTCTTACACCCGGGGATTCCATGGCCAACCCTTCGGCGCGTTTCGCCAGATAGAGTTCAACAGCCGTATAGGTCTCGGATCCGTACTCAAGCGGTTCAGCCCGGATTCCGGAATCGCAATCCCGCAGCCGACGATGCAGCGAACCAAATGTCTGCCACTCCATCCGGTAAGCCGGAAAGGCGTTGCCATGTCCCTGACTGATCGTATCGCCGCGCAACTTGTCACCCCAGTGTTCATTATGACACTGGCTGCAGGCAAGATTGAACTGACCTTTGCGCAGAAAGAAATAGTCTTCTCCGGCGTCGTAGTATTTCCTGGCCTGGCCATCGATCGTCACCGACACTGGCTCTCCCTGTGCCAGGTGGGAGAGGTAGGCTGTCAGGCCCAGCAGATCGTCACTTTCATATTCCAGGGGTGCTAGACCCTGGTAACGTTCGCGGCAGAGATTTATTCGCGACTCGAGGTTCACGAGTTTGCCTGATTGCTCGTCAATGGCCGGGTAATGTGCTGCAGCTTTCGAGACCGGGCGGCTATCGTCACTGTGGCAGGACGAACAGGCAGGCTCGCCATGCTCCGGACTTTGATTGAACAGGGCTTTTCCCTTGTCGACCCAGAGATATCCTGGATTAGCGAATGCGTCGTCCTGAAGGGCCTGGGTCTCCGGCTGAAGGAACTCATAGCCGGACCGTAGGTCCGCGGAGGATATCTGGCTTTGCTCTGCAATCCGTTCATGGTTTTCGCTGCAACCCGTAAGGATGAGCGCCAACAGGTAGGCTCGTCTCATGACACAGTCAGCATCCGTTCTTCGGCCCAGCGCTCTCCATGCTGATCCGTCCACGAAAACTCTATCTTGCCTGTGTGCGAGGCACGGGCATGAAAAGTCAGGAACGGATTGGCGGCGATGCCGGGGAAGAACTCGGCTTCAAATATGACATTGCCATCATATGTGCAGCGGAAGCTCTTGATGATGTCTGTTGGAATGATCTCCCCTTTGGAATCGCGGCGATAGCCCGTTTCCATAGGGTGCTGGATCATCGCCTTGAGCTCGATGACCTCACCTTCGAAGGCTGTATCCGGGGCTGAAATGCGGATCATTACAGCTGCGCCTCCTTAACCGATAATGCACGCCGCGAGTGTGACATATGTGCTGCCTGTGCCGGACCAGAGCGTGCCATCGTTCATCTCGGCGACGACGCGAAGGGTCTGGGTGCCTGCCATCCGGACGCGTGTCGAAATCTCGGCGCGCCCGGTATGTGGCCCCAGATGGAACCTCGCGATTGTGGCGATGGGATTACGCGGTGAGAGAACGACAATTTGTTCGACGAAGCTTTCATCCGTCATGGGACTATCTACGGTTATGCCAACCGGAACCGAATTCCCGTTTTCAGCGATCGGGGGCAGGGTGACAGTCACCTTGCCTTTGTTGATTGGCCGATCCCCGAAAATGTCGTGGATCGCCTGGTCGGCGTCTTCCGGTGTTGCGGATGCCAACGGAGAAAGCGCGGACGCGATCGACACAATACCAGTTGAAGCCAGGAAGGCGCGACGTGTCCAGCGGTATGTCGTAGGTGCATGATCGTCGTGTGGCATCAGTTTGTCTGCAATTCCAGAAACGCAACAATGTCTTCGATCTGTTGAGCGCTGAGGGCAGGAGCCCCCTGATATTCATGATCAACCTGACGGAGGCCGCCTGTGCGATAATAGGATGGCATCACAGTGTCTGGCCAAATGCCTTGGGCGTCAACAATGCGATAACGGATCTGTCCGACGGACAGGCGCGCGCCGATGCCAGTGAGCACAGGGCCGACATTTCCCTGGAATTCCGCATCCAGGCGGGCCACCTGGTGGCACAGAACACAGTGCCCTGCTTCGCGTGAAGTGAATATCTGTTCCCCCCGAACAGGATCACCCTGCTTACCGTTCAATGGTTCGATGATTGCATCACCTGATATCTCGACAGGCCCAGCCAGACGGTCCTCCGAAGCCTGCCCACAGGCGGATAGAAAGATGAGAAAGAGCAATGCCGAAGAACGCGCTATTTTCATCCGAAAGTCTGTTTGGTGATTGTACGGAACCAGGTCTTGGCCTGCAGTGCTTCATTCTCACGAACAATGGGATCAGCATTGAGAGGACTCAAGCCGCCCGCACCTTCCACCGAGTGCAAAGAACCACCGTCATTTGTGTAGACGCCCGTGATCGACACGGCTTTCCTGTCGGAGATGTACGAGTAGCAAGTGTTCGTCAGGGTGGTGGGTTCAACTGCTTCTCCCGAGAGGGCTCTGGCAATTTGCATCGCGCATACCTTGGCTTGCAGGTTCGCCGAGAAAGCAGACTTCGGCATTGGCGAAGCAATGGTAGCGTCGCCGATGACGTGAATGTCGGGTTGGAGCGTGGAACGGAAATCAATCGGATCAATCGGACACCATCCCGTCATGTCTGCGACGCCAGCACGATGAGCGATGACGCCGGCGTGCTGTGGCGGGATCACATTGGCGACGTCAGCGCTGACGTCTTCAAATTCTGTCGATAGGGTGCGGGAAGAGGGGGACACGGCAATGACCCGGCCAAACTCATTTGCTCCGTAGCGTTCGATAAGGCCGGGATAGAGGCTGGACCAGGCGTCCTCAAACAAGGGCTGCTTTGAAAATTTCTCCTGGGCATCCAGGATGATGAGTTTTGACTTCGGCTTATGGGTCTTGAGATAGTGCGCGATCAAGCTGGCGCGTTCATACGGACCCGGCGGGCAACGGAATGGCGCAGGCGGGACGGACATGACCACCACGCCGCCATCCTTCATGTCCTGGATTTGTTGCTGCAGCAGTCCGGTTTGGGGGCCAGCTTTCCAGGCATGCGGCAAGACCTCCGCCGCGGCTTCGTCGTAGCCATCGATCGCGTTCCATCTGAAATCAATTCCGGGCGACAGGATCAATTTGTCATAAGTCAGCGCGCGGCCGGATTCGACTGTGACGGTCCGGCTCACCGGATCTACATCGGTCGCGCGTTCCTGAACAAATTCGATTCCCTCGGCCTTTAGGCTGTCGTAGCTGAAACGTTGGGCCGAGAGATCGCGCAGGCCCGCAACGACGAGGTTGCTGAACGGGCAGGCATAGTATTCGGGATTCGCTTCAATGAGCGTAATGGCGGCTTCCGGAAGCAGTCGCTTCAGAAACCGGGCGGCCGTGGCACCGCCGAAGCCTCCGCCAATGATGACGAGACGTGCCCGGACCTGCGCATGGGCTGCCAAAGGTAATGCGGCCAGCAGACCCGTTCCCGACAGGGTAAGGAGCAGGTCGCGACGGTTCGGAACAAGGGTAGTCATTCCGAAACACCTTCGGCCAGATAGGCGCTGATCGTCTCAATATCGGCTTCTGAATACCCTCTCATCATCCGATGCATGACGCTTCCACCGTCGGCATCGGAACGATAGCGCAGCAATGCTTCGCGGAGTTCCGCCGATGAGCGGCCTTCAAGACTGGTAATCGCTCCGCCAGTGGGACCGTGACAGCCCGAGCACGCGACAGAAAGCACTGCCGCGGAACTCGTATCCGCCATCGGACTGAGTTCGATCGAATCTGTTTCGACCGGTGTCGAACCGCATGCGCCCACGAACAGGGCAATGATCGTCAGCGCGCCAAGCTGCCGTGTCATGACTATCTCAGTGCCTGATCCTTGATCGGAAGTTGCCGGATGCGCTTTCCGGTGGCGGCAAAAATGGCGTTCAGAACTGCAGGAGGTGCAACAGCGATGGTTGGCTCACCCACGCCACCCCAGAAACCACCGGAGGGCATCACGAGCGTTTCCACTTCAGGCATCTCGGCGATCCGCATCGAATTGTAGGTATTGAAATTCTTCTGCTGCGTTTCACCGTCTTCGAATGTGATTTCCTGATGCAGCATGGCGGAAAGGCCGTAAACGAACGACCCTGCGACCTGAGCATCGATCTGCTGCGGGTTGACGCCGTAGCCTGGGTCAGTAGCGGCAACGATTCGGTGCATTTTCAGCTCACCGTCATCGCCGACTGTCACTTCTGCACAAGCAGCCGTGTAGCTCCCGAAGGAGTAGAAGCAGCAAAGGCCGCGGGAGAGCCCGTCATCGGCGCCCCATCCGGACTTGTCCGCAACAGCCTGCAGGACAGTTGCCATTTTCGGACTGTCCTTCAGGTGCGCCAGACGGAACTCCAGCGGATCCCGGCCGGCCGCATGGGCAAGCTCGTCCATGAAGCATTCCAGATAGATGGCGTTCTGGTTCGCATTCACCCCGCGCCAGAAACCGGGCCGGACAGGCGGGTTACGCATCGCGTGGTCAACCAGCAGGTTAGGGAAAGTGTACTTGATCGTCTGGTCTTCGACGCGCGCATCCACACCGGATGGAAGCAATCCCTGGAACACGATCATGTCGGCACCATCCGTCAAGGCTTGCGGCATGATGCCGGCAAGGATGGACTGACCGGAAATGCGAATTTTCAGGCCAGTCAAATTGCCGTCGGCATCCAGCGCGCCCTGGCAGTAAGCCTTGGTGATCGGGTGAAAGAAGCCCTGTTCCATGTCCTCTTCGCGAGACCAGAGCAGTTTGATCGGTGTACCTGGCATTTGCTTGGCAATCTTCACCGCCTGAGAAATATAGTCCGAGGCCCCCTTGCGGCCAAAACCGCCACCCAGCAATTGTTTGTAAACCTCACAATTCTGGATAGGCAGATCCGCGGCTTCGGATGTAGCGGCCAATGCGGCTTCACCATTCTGCGTGGGGCACCAGACCTCACACTTCTCTGGCGTCCAGACGGCAATGGCATTCATCGGCTCCATGCAGGCATGGTTCTGATGGGGTGCATTGTATTTTGCTTCAATTACCTGCGCGGCATTGGAAAAAGCGGCATCCACGTCGCCCGCCTGATTGCCGACAAAAGTCTCGCTGGCCGTCAGGCCAGCATCGAGATCTGCTTCGAATGCAGAGCTTGAAAAGTTGGAGCCTTCGCCATCTTCCCATTCGATAGGAAGAGTATCCAGGGCTGTCTTGGCCTGCCACCAATAGTCTGCAACGACGGCTACGGACGTGTCGTCTACCTGGACGACCGCTTTGACGCCCGGCATGGAGCTGACGGCTTCTGCATCGAACGATTTGAGTGATCCGCCACGTTTCGGTGCGGCTTTCACTGCGGCGTTCAGCATGCCGTCCATTTTCATGTCGGTCGTGTACTGTTGCTTGCCGGTGACTTTGTCCACCGTATCCAGCCGCTGAACCGATTGCCCGACAATCTTCCATTCGGACGGGTCTTTCAGCGTCACGCTCTCGGGGGCCGGCAGTTCTGCGGCGTCGGCAACGACTTCTCCGAAGCGCAGAGTCTTGCCGGATGGACTGTGTGTGATGATGCTCTTTGCTGCGGAGCATTCTTCGACTGGCACACCCCAACGATTTGCAGCCGCCTGCACCAGCATCATACGAGCGGCGGCGCCGCCTTCCCGGACATAGTCATGGCTGGTGCGGATACCCCGGCTGCCACCCGTAAGGAAGTCGCCCCATACGCGGTCACGGGCAAGGTTTTGACCAGGCGTGGGGTATTCCGTTTTCACATAGTCCCAATCGCATTCCAATTCCTCGGCGACCAATTGCGCGAGGCCGGTCAGCGTACCCTGACCCATTTCAGAGCGGGCGATGCGAACGGTGACGATATCATCGGTTCCGATATGGACCCATGCATTCACTTCCGGTGGCGGTGGGCCAGCTTCTGCCGGAGCGTCTTTTCCGCCCGGTCCACAAGCAGCAAGAATGCCGATGGTTAGGCCGGTGGCTCCGGTTCCGACAATAAATCCGCGACGGGAAAGACCTGGTACAGTAGTCATTTTTTCAGTCCTCCTCAGGCTTTCTTCGTCTTGGCAAGGTGAATGCCTTTGCGGACGCGGGTGAACGTTCCGCACCGGCAAATATTTGTGATCGTAGCGTCGATGTCTTCATCCGAGGCATCTGGATTGTCGTTCAGCAGACCGGCGGCGGCCATGATCATGCCCGGCTGGCAGAAGCCGCACTGAGGCACATCAAGCTCGACCCAGGCTTGCTGGACCGGATGACTGCCATCTTCTGACAGGCCTTCGATTGTGGTGATCTCCTCGTCACCCGCAAGCGCGCCTACTGGATAAACACAGGACCGGACGGCCTGACCGTCGATATGGATCGTGCAGGCGCCGCATTCGGCGATGCCGCAACCGTATTTCGTGCCGGTAAGCCCGAGTTGTTCGCGAATGACCCAGAGCAGAGGCGTTGAATCATCAACATCAACTGTCATCACCTGCCCATTGACCTTGAGTGTTGCCATTTGAATGCTCCGAGTTTTCGAGATAGTTCCGCTAGGTGAACACTATTCCAATCACGAACGTATTGCACGCCCCGGTGCTTTTTATTTTTTGGGTGCTGGCCATAAAGGCTGAATGCAGGGTTTGGATTGAGTGGCTTTTGGGGCCTTACCAAAACTCCAACTCGTGATTCCTGCAAAATGCATAAAGTTTTAGAGGCGAAACGCCTGTCTCGAATCACAGGCGATTTTCGTGGGCTTCATCACGATACGAGCCAGGGGTTTTTCCTGCCCATCGTTTGAACGCTCGGGTGAAGGCGCTTTGCTCGGAAAATCCGGTCAGGAAAGCGACCTGGGCGATCGAGTATCGGGTGTCGGTCAGAAACTTTTCGGCGAGTTGCCAGCGCGCCTCGTCAACGAGAGACTGAAATGTGTGCCCCTGATCGGCGAGGCGGCGCTGAAGGGTCCGGGCGCTCATACCCATTCCCGATGCGATATCTGCCAGCGTGGGAATCCCTTCGCTCAGCGTATTGGCGATCTGGACGATAACCTGACGATCCAGTGCTTCCTCATGATCATCATCGAGCATGGTCTCCTCAATATGGGACGTCAGAAAGCGCCAGATACTCTCATCCCCAACGGTATTTTTCCGATCGAGGCGCTCCTCTGGCAAAACGATCGCATCAATTTCCGCACCGAACGTCACGGGGCATCTGAAGTAGGCCTCCAGCGCCTCCAGGGATCCCGCAGGTTCAGGGTGACGAAACTGGACTGCGTGGGGTTTGTTTTCCGGGAAAGTCGTTTCCCGGCACATGGCGACATAGGTTCCCAAGGTGCCTTCAGTTGATAGATACATGCCCAGCCGCTTGGGTTCGAGCCGCTGGTGGGTCCACATGCTGAAACCGTCCTTTTCGACAAGCCGAAAAGTGGCTGTTGTGTTGTAAGCGCGCGCGTACCGGTCCATCCGCTGAAAGGAACGGCGCAGCGTCGGAGCACACTTCCAGGCGAGGCCTACAGCGCCGAAATCAGCGCAGGTCATCGCTGCAGATGTGCGAAGGTGAAAGCTGATGTCCGGTGCTTCCGCCGCCGCAATGGTTTCGAGCAGCGCATAATACTGGGTGTCAAGAACCACCGTATTTGGGTTCGATGCTTCTTCTTCGGTTATGCCCATGCCCGCGAACAGCTCCGCTCGATCAAGCGACTCTGGCGCCTGATCGATCATCTTCTTCACAAACATTGACGCGACGTAGGTCATGTCCCCCAAGTCTCTCATTCGCCGGCTGTGTGATCCCCCGATCCGATCACGATACCTTCCAATAGGCAGTTTTTCGCGAGGCTCAACCCCTCATTCGTCCGGTCTGCGCTGTATTTCTGTCCGACGCGACGCCAACGGACTTCTGGCAAGTTTGAAAGTGACCACCAATATTCTGTGTGAATGCGCCACGCGCGTATTAGGTTCGTGTGGAGACTAAAAGTGTATCGCCCAATTCACTTGCGTTCTGTCTGCGGCAGTGATTTTTTGTATGTCTCGATACGTTGTTTGAGTGTTGGCCGACCCTTTCCGGTTGCGGTGGTATTCAAAATGTAGGCGTAGCCCAGACCGGCAGACGGCAGCAGGGCATCCGTAGGAAGTGCTTCGGTGGCCCAGGAAAGCATGGCGCCTGTCGCGCTGTGGGTCAGGCTGCGCTCCAGCCATTCAATTGATTCTGCCTGATCGAGATAGCCTTCATTCTGGGCTTGCAGAAGAATGGTGCGCCACGCGGCGCGAGTTTCAGCCTGGCGTTCGGGTGGCACAATGCTGGCGTCGCTCTTGCCGCTTGTGTCAAGGAGCGCCCGCCAAAGGGGGCGATAGAATTCCGGGTCTTGCGTATAATAGCTGACAGCAAGTTCGTGCGCAGCAAACACCAGATCGAGCGGGTTCCTGGCTTTCAGTGAAGCAAATCTCTCGATGAAGTTCTGCCGGTCTTCCAGAACGGCCAGGACGACGGCTTGCTTCGATCCAAAAAGATTATAGGCGGTCGCGATGCTTACGCCTGCGCGGCTGGCGATCAGCCGCATTGAAGGATTGGTATCACCTGTCTCCCGAATGAGGTCGCGCACAGCGCGCACAATCCTTTGGCGGCGTTCTTCTTTCGCGCGCTCACGGCGTCCTATGTCCGGTAGTGTTGCGGTGCTTGTCATGATGCGAGATGCTCATCCTGCTTGAGACGGATGATATCGGCTTGGGGGTCGATTTGAAGCGCCGACAGCATGTCGGCTCTCTCCGGACCAGGCGGTGGTGGGTATGCTGTCGCGTTTGCTTTTTTTCCGCGAGCCCAAAAGTAGAGCACTTTTGCAAGATTACCTGGTTTGCCAAGCCACTTATCCGGATGTTCCAGCATGTGGAATCCCCGCATCGCTTCGCGCAACAGGCGGGTATCGGATCGAAGGGCAATCCGCACGCCGTCTTCCGCGAAACTCTCAAGCACGCGCGAACGGACTGATTGTGCCGCATCAGGCATCAGGTTCCGTTGAGCCCGCCGTATCGCGCTCCGGTCCTGTTTTCGTTGGTTGAGGTAATAGGGGCGGAGGTCACTCTGGATGCGCTCATGATATGCAATGGCGCGTTTGGTCGGGTCAGCGGACTCTTCGAGCGTCTGGCGAAGCAGCTGTGCACTGACTGCAGCGAAGGAGCAGCCCCGGCCGTAGAGCGGGTTTGTCCGGACCAATGTGTCGCCGAGCGGAAAATAACCGAGCGCGGCAGGCTTTCCGTCTACAACCGTATCGCGCCAGCGATTGTTCAGGTCCCCCATGCCGAAGACTTTGCTGGTCGCCTCAGACCGGTCCTCGTTGGTCCATGGCCGAAGGCCCGGCAGCATTAGTGTGATGCGGTGGAATATATCCGGGTTGAGGATGTTTTTCCGCAACTCCATCTCGATTTCCGGCAGAGCGATGGTAATGGAGAAGTTTCCGTTGTCTCCGGGGAAGACGCCAAACTTCAGATAACCCAGATCCCCGGAGGCGGGTGGGTTCGATTTGCGATCCGGTTCGGCGCAGCCAGGCAGAAGGCGGTAGTGCCGGGTAAAGTAGAGGATCCCGGCGGTTTCACTTTCTTCACGTATGTTCGCGCCTTCTTGCATCAGCTGTTCCATGGTGAAGCCGCCCTTGCCAGAGGCGTCAACAACAAGCTCTGCCTCGATGGAAGTCTGCGTGTCGTCCTGTTCGCCCTCGACGCCGCTGACTGTGAAGACCCCATCAGCGCCTTTCGCAGTGATGAGTTTACAGACGAAGAATCCGGTCCGCACTTCTACATTCGGCAGAGATTCGACGTATCTGCGGATAACCATTTCCAGCGTTGTGCGCCGGCTGGTGATGATCGTCAGATCACTGTCTTCAGGCTGTGGCCGGTAATTTTGTTGCTGCTGCTCGGTGAGCATCATATCGAAAGTGAGCTCACGAACACCATGAGTCATGAGACTGTCCAGCAAGGCCGGATGCTCATCCTTCAGAATGGTGCGAAGACGGGCCAGGAAGGCGTGGCTCTGCCGGACATGACCGACACCGGTTCTTTTCCAGGTGCGAAACAGGTCGTCGGGTTCAATCTTTCCGATAGGACCGTCCCTTTCGAGCACAAGGATGTCGCGTCCCGTTGGCTGAAGCATCAGCGCAGTACAAAGTCCGCCGATCCCCGCGCCGATTACAATGACTTTTTCGGTCATGTCTGCTTCACTTTCCGGTGTCCACGCTTTTCAGGAACGCCAATATCTGGGCATTGACCTCGTCGGGGGCTTCTTGTTGCGTCCAGTGCCCGATGCCTTCGATCATATGATTGATGCGAAGATCCTTCACGAAGTGCGGCATCATCTTGATGGCCTCGGCCGCCATCATCACCACCCCGTCATTCGTGCCGGCCACGAACATGGCGGGTTGGTGGATCTCTGTCGGCGCACCGTCGGTCATTTCCCATGTCAGGTCATGATTGCGGTAGTAGTTGATTGGACCACGCATAGTGGAGTTGGCAAACTCATTTGTGTAGAAATCAAGATCCGCTTCAGTCAGCCATAGGGGCAGTGTTTTCGGGTCAGGCAGGCCGGACAGCAGATCGTCATCTTCCGCTTTCTGTGGAAGTGCGGTCAGGTCCGTTTCCCCACCAGCCATGCAAAGGAACTTGCGGAGGCTGGTCTTCAGGTCTGCTTCGAATTCCGCTTCAGCGACACCGGGTTCCTGGAAATAAAGCTGATAGAAGAACTGGCCTTTGAACATCTCCCGCATCAAAGGCATCGGCTGTACGGGAGAGCGTGGCATGAATGGCACCGATAGTCCGCCAACGGCGCGTACTTTGTCGGGGTGAAACAGAGCAGTCGCCCAGGCAGTCGGAGCACCCCAGTCATGACCGATCACGATGGCCTCATCATATCCGAGCGCGGGGATGAGGCCGATGATGTCATTTACTACCTCAACCTGATTATAGGCGGTAATCTCTTCAGGCTTGTCGCTTTTGCCATAACCCCGCATGTCCGGAGCGACGACGTGATACCCAGCGGTTGCAAGGGGTTCGAATTGGTGGCGCCAGGAATACCAGGACTCGGGAAACCCGTGCAGAAGCAGGACAAGAGGGCCTTCACCTGCTTCTGCAATATTCAGATTTATGCCGTTCGTCCCAACGCGCCTTCGCGTGACGCCGGGCCGGCTCATGCTGCCTCCATCGGATGTGTGTCAACCTGAGCACCGGGAAGGATAGCACCACGGGTGTCCTGATAACCATCGTCCGCAGACCAGGCGATGCCTCCGCCGACGATGACCGTGTCTACTCCGTGGGATTCGCGGACATAGCGGCTGCCGTCGCCTGGCACGTCCTGAACGTAGATCTCTTCTCCCCGGTCGATTGCGTCCGGATCGAAAATGACAATGTCAGCAACGTAGCCCGTTTGAAGCACGCCGCGGTCCGGAATGCCCCAGATGGCTGCCGTATCGTGGGTAACTTTCTTGACTGCCTCTTCGATGCTCATCGCCTTCAGATCACGAACGAAATGACCGAAAAGGTAACCCGTATCGCCATAGGTCGAGAATGAGAGGATGTGCGCCCCTCCATCGCTCGCGCCAATGTGGACGCGAGAATGTTTCAGCATGCTGGAGACTTTGTCGTCCGAATTGTGCCCCATGCTTGCGGCGATGAAATGCGCATCGAGATCTTCCTCAAGTGATAGGTCGATCATCGCGTCAATTGGAGTCGTTCCCCGCATTTCGGCGATTTCGGCCAGTGTCTTGCCGACATATTTCTGGTTGTCTGCCGTGTTTACGTGACGGAGCCGCAGAAGCGGCCACATATTGCCCTGCTGCGCAGCTTCGGTGACCAGCTTCTTGCGAGTTTCCGCGTCACGGAATGCCGCCATGATCTGATCGTGCGTACCAAAGCGCATGACCCCATACCAGCTCGGCAGGCGGATGAAGAGCAGACTTGGCACAGCGAAGCAGAAGCTGATGTCGATCGGTCGCGTCTGTACCTGCGGCCAGACGCGCGCACCGCGCGCGAACTGTTCGTCCACCCGGCGGATGACCTTGTCGACGGCATCCATATTGTCGGCGTTCACAAAGAGGGGCGAGAAGGTCGTCGGAATGCCATACTTCAGGGAAAGCTCTGCCAGCTGGTCCAGTCGCGCGATCGTCAGGTCCGGATCGTAGAATTCCGGAACGATCTGGAGCACGCGGCCATACTCTCCGAGAACGCTGGCCAATGCATCAACTTCACCGGCATCGGCATGGCGGCTCGGGACCGGCTGCAATTTTTCGTCCATGTCAACATAACTGGTCGACAGTCCGATGGCGCCGGCGTCCAGGCATTCACGCAGGACAGACTGCATGTCGGCAATTTCTGCGTCGGTTGCCGTGCGCTCCATCGCTGCGTCACCCATCACCCACAGGCGCAGGACGCTGTGTCCGACCAGGGGGGCAACGTTGATGGCAAGCCCCTTGCGAATACGTGTGATGTATTCGGAAAAGGTTTCCCAGTCCCAGACGACGCCCTCTTCAAAGGCTTTGAGCGGCATCTCTTCGATCTGGTTGAACATGCCGACCAGTTTCATCCGATGTTCGGCCTTGAGCGGTGCGAGGGACAGTGAGCAATTCCCCGGTACGATGGTTGTCACGCCATGAGAAAGTGCAGGCTTCGCAAAGCCATCCCACAATAGCTGGGCATCAAAATGCGTGTGCGGATCGATGAATCCCGGGGCCACGATCCGTCCATCGGCGTCAATTTCCTTTGCTGCTGCGTTCGAGATACGGCCGATCTTTTCGATCTTGCTCCCGCGCACAGCAATATCGGCCTTGTAGGCTGGTAGCCCGGACCCATCGACGACCGTACCGTTCCTGATGATCAGGTCATACATGTCAACTATCTCCCATTTATTCGTTTGTTGTGTTGTCTGCGTATCGTTCTGAAGAGGCGATGAGGGCATCACGCACGAGCACCCAGTCGGCTCCGATGAGATCATCCGGTCTCTCGGCCTGGCAGCTCGAGAGCAGGGCGCGAGCGGCGAACTCGTCGAGCGTCACCTGCGTCCGGCCGCCATTGGCGTATTCCAGTGTCACCAGAAGTTCCGCTTCACCATCATGGGCAGCGGCAATGTGCACTTCCCGGATCTTGGCGGTGTTCATGCATCGCTCATGGGTGGTTCGACGAAGATGACATCGCTCGGCAAGATGGGGTTGCCCGACTTGGGGCCGCCAACCGCGCCCGATGAGCGCATGAAAACATGCAGGTTCCAGCTTTGCAGGCTGGACACGCCCTCTTCAGTCTTCATGTCCGAAAGTTCGCGACTGGCAATACTTTGCCATGTGTCGCCGGCAGCCGGCAAAATGGACTTGCGGACTCTTGAAAGCTGACTGGTTGGCATGTCGTTGTCTCCCTTTTCAATAAAACTAGAACATGTTCCAATATTTTCAGCAAGCGCCGGATAAGCCCCGATAGGTGTGACGTCGGGGTAGCTCAGATCTCGGTCCGGATATCGGTCAGAGCATTCTGAGAGAGGCGGTCGTTCAATGTTTGTGTTCAGAACGAAAATGGCCATGCCATTCCCTCGAGAATTGGCATGGCCACAATAAGATTATGAGGCAGCGGACAGCTGCTTATGGGAGCTTAGACTTCTGCCGCCATGTGGGCGGCTTGGTTGATAGCCCGCTTCGCATCGAGTTCCGCGGCCTCGAAAGCGCCTCCGACAAGTGCTATATTGTCCGTTGCGCCTTCGAACTCGCTGTACACATCTCGCAGAGGCTCCTGTCCGGCGCACAGGATGATTGTGTCGACTTCCAGTGTCTTGGGTTGTCCGTCGATCAGGCAGTGCAGGCCTTTGTCGTCGATCCGTTCATATGTGACTCCCGGTATCATCTGAACGCCCTTGCGATTGAGCGTCAGGCGGTGTGTCCAACCAGTTGTCTTGCCAAGTCCTCGGCCAACAGCCGTGTTCTTGCGCTGCAGCAGCCAGACTTCCCGCGGAGATTCTTCGACGATCGGCTCAACGCCGGTCACGCCGCCTCGCGGGTGGTTCTTGAAGTCGATGCCCCATTCTTTCGCAAACTTTTCGATGTCGAGCGCCGATGATTTGCCAACATGCGTGATGAGCTCGGCGACGTCGAAGCCGATACCGCCAGCGCCGATAATCGCAACGCGCTTTCCGATAGGCTTGTTGCCCATGATCGCGTCGATGTAGCCGATAACACTTGGGTGATCGATGCCTTCAATCGCTGGCGTTCTCGGGCTGATGCCGGTTGCGAAGATGATTTCGTCATAGCCGCCCGACTTGAGGAAGTTGGAATCGACACGCTTCCCAAGTTTCACATTGACGCCGGTCACTTCGAGCTGCCGCTTGAAGTACCGTAGCGTTTCGTAAAACTCCTCTTTACCCGGAATTCTTTTCGCAAGATTGAATTGGCCGCCGATTTCGGTGGATTGGTCAAACAGGTCGACTTCGTGTCCGCGTTCCGCTGCAATTGTAGAATAGGCGAGACCCGCTGGGCCTGCGCCGACAACGGCAATGCGCTTCGGTGCATTGGTGGGTTTGTACTCCAGTTGGGTCTCGTGACATGCGCGGGGATTGACCAGACAGCTGACTTCCTGGTTTCCGCCAAACGTGTGATCCAGGCACGCCTGGTTGCAGGCGATGCAGGTATTGATCTCGTCTTCCCGTCCTTCAGCCGCCTTCTTCATGAATTGGGAGTCGGCGAGCATCGGGCGAGCCATGGAGACCAGATCGGCATCCCCGCGTTCCAGAACAGCCTCTGCAACATCCGGCATATTGATACGATTGCTCGTAATGACTGGAACGTTGACCGCTTTTTTAAGGCGCCCCGTCACGCTGGTGAATGCTGCGCGGGGAACCATCGTGGCAATGGTTGGGACAGCTGACTCATGCCAGGTAAAATGCGTGGAGATGATGGAAACTCCCGCTTTTTCCAGTTCGTGGGCGAGTTCCACGATCTCTTCCCACGACATGCCACCTTGCAGCATGTCCATGGCAGCTATGCGGAAGATGATAATGAAGTCTTCGCCAACGGCCGCCCGGGCCCGGCGCACCACTTCCAGCGGAAAGCGCATGCGGTTTTCGAATGAACCGCCCCAGCGATCCGTGCGAAGGTTGGTTTTCTGGACCAGGAAGGTCGACAGCAGGTATCCGGCGGATCCGATGATTTCAACGCCGTCATAGCCGGCGTCCTTCGCGCACTTGGCGCAGTTGGCGAAATCGGAGAGCTGCTTTTCTATGCCTTCTTCGTCAAGTTCGTTGGGAACGAAGCGCGCGATCCTTGACCTAACGGGTGAGGGGGCGACGCATTTGTCGTGCGGCGCGAGTGGACCGGAATGCAGGATCTGCATACATATCCGCGCGTCTGGCGCGGCCTCATGAACGGCATCCGTAATGACCCGGTGCCGGGCGACTTCCTCGGCGTTTGTGAGTTTCGCGCCCAGTCCACCTTCTTCGTTCGGGGAAATTCCGCCTGTAATGATCAGGCCGATCCCACCGCGTGCCCGTTCTGCGAAAAACTCAGCCATGCGGATGTGACCATCCTCCTGTTCCTCAAGACCGGTATGCATCGATCCCATGATCGCACGGTTCTTGATTGTCGTTTTTCCGACCTGAAGCGGAGAAAAGAGGTGGGGATACTTGGTTGTCGCAATGGTCATCGGGATCTTCGTGGCTCTTTGGCGCTTCTCGCGAATGCGGGCATTTGTCGTTTCGTTTCCGAGGGTGAAGTTACGGGGTGTCTGGTTGGTTCCACAAGCTTTTTTCCGTGTACTTGGGACCAAATATGGGGTGACTTTTGCTTGCCCTTGGGGAATGCTGGTTTGTTGGTTTCCAGCGCGGGATCGTAGGCCTACGGAGCGTCATTCCGCAACGAAAGGCCTTGCGCTGAAGTGCTTCTCCACCTCAGAGTCTGCAGGAGGAAACACGGAGGCCAGACACCATGAAGTCAGATTATCAGGCGCTCATTCTGGAGCAGAAAGACCAGGTCCTTAATATCAAGATGAACCGGCCTGATCGGCTGAATGCCTTGAACCCTCAAATGGTGTCGGAGCTGCGAGAGGTTTTTCAATCCCTCTATTTCGACCGGTCCGTTCGCGTCGTCGTGCTGGAAGGCGCTGGCCGGGCGTTCTGTGCAGGTCTGGATCTCAAGGACTCTTCCGAGAATCGCGGGAGACGCAGCGTCGAGCAGGGCCTCGACAATCAACGCTCCATTGCCGAGATCTACGTCGCAATGCGCCGATGTCCGCAGCCGATTATCAGCCTTGTTCAGGGCGCTGCGAGCGGCGGCGGATTCGCGCTGGCGCTGGCGTCCGATATCCGGATCCTGTCAGAAGATGCGCGCATGAATGCGGCCTTCATCCGGATTGGCCTCTCTTCCTGCGACATGGGCGTGTCGTACTTCCTGCCGCGTATGGTCGGGATGTCGCTGGCAAGCGAGTACATGCTGACCGGGCGTTTCATTTCGGCGCAGCGCGCAATGGATATTGGTCTGGCTAACCGGGTCGTTCACGGCAGTGAGATGCGTAAAGAAGCGGACGGCTTTGTGGAAGACATGCTTCACGCAACACCGCTCGGACTGCGTCTCACTAAAGACGGTCTGAATATTGCGGTCGATGTGGCAGGTCTTGAAGCTGCAATGGCCATTGAAGATCGTAATCAGATCCTGACCGCCAACGATCCCAATTTCGCGGAAGGCATTGCGGCGTTCTTCGAAAAGCGGAAGCCAAACTACTCCTGATAGGGAGCACCGGGAATAGAAAGAGGATGCCTTGGCGGCATGGCTTGACCTGCGCCGGGTGGACTTGGACACTCCGGATAATCGTAAAACCGGGAGGGTAAATTGAACCTCGACTTCTCCGACGAGCAGAAGCAATTGCGCGATCAGGTGCGCCGCTTCCTGAGCGAAAAATGTCCACCTGAAGCCGTTCGGGCTATTCTTGAGGGTGATGAGCGTTACGATAAATCGCTCTACGCCGGACTTGCCGAGATGGGTCTGCTCGGCGCTGCCATTCCCGAGGAGTATGGCGGCGTTGGTCTGGGCCATCTTGAACTGTGCGTCGTCGCGGAAGAACTTGGCCGGGTACTCGCCCCCGTGCCGGTATCATCTTCAATCTATCTCGCGGCAGAGTTTCTTCTGCTGGCAGGTTCCGAGAACCAGAAGTCAGAATGGCTGCCAAAACTGGCGTCTGGTGAAGCTGTCGGGACTTTCGCCCTGGTCGAAGGCCAGGGACGCGTTCGACCAGACAAGATTGCTGCGAGTGTAAAAGGCGGGAAACTCTCCGGCGCCAAAATGCCGGTTGCCGATGGGTTTGACGCGGACTTCGCTATTGTTGCCGCACGAGATGAGGCAGGTGGCATTTCACTGTATCTTGCCTCTCTTGCAGGTGACGGCGTTACGCGTGAGGTGCTCGAGACAATTGACCCGACCCGTGGCCAGGCACGCATCACATTTGAAAACGTGTCTGTTGAGCCGTTGGGTGCGACGGGTGATGGCTGGTACATCGCGACGCAAGTGATCGATCGTGCTGCGGTCCTGATGGCGTTCGAGCAATTGGGCGGTGCTGACCGGGCTCTGGAAATGGCGCGCGATTATGCGCTGGAGCGTATGGCTTTCGGACGCCCGATCGGCTCTTTCCAGGCGATCAAGCACATGCTGGCGGACATGTATGTGTCTGCCACGCTGGCGCGTTCCAACTGCTACTATGGTGCCTGGGCGCTCGGCTCGAGCCCGGCGGAGCTGCCTGTCGCGGCAGCCACGGCGCGGGTCTCGGCAACAACGGCTTTCCAGCATTGCTCCAAGAATAACATTCAGGTGCATGGCGGCATGGGCTTCACCTGGGCGTTTGATTGCCACCTCTTTTACCGGCGGTCCAATGGTCTGGCGCTGGCCCTCGGATCGCTCTCCACGTGGGAAAGCGAACTGATTGAGCGCATGAGCGCTGGCAACGCCGAAACAGCAGCTTAAGGAAAGGGCAGGGACATGGATTTCGAAGACACACCCGAAGAAGCAGCTTTCCGAAAGGAAGTACGGGCCTGGATCGACGCCAATGCGCCGAAGCATCTGGAAGCTGAACTGCGCCGCGCCAATTTTGGTTCCAGCGGCGTGGTCAGCGAAGACCCGATTGCCGCTGGCAAGGCCTGGCAGAAGAAAAAAGCCGAAGCAGGCTGGGCCTGTCTCCACTGGCCGAAGGAATATGGCGGTGCTGCCCGCACACCGATTGAGCGTGTGATCTGGGGACAGGAAGAAGGGCCTTACGCTGCCCTGTCGGGGCCGTTCACCATCGGTCACGGCATGTGTGGGCCGACGGTCATGGCCTGGGCGACGGAAGAGCAGAAGCGCGAGCGCCTGCCGCCACTCGCCAGCGGCGAGGAGATCTGGTGCCAGCTCTTCTCGGAGCCGGCCGGCGGTTCTGATCTGGCGGGCCTTCGTACCCGTGCGGTGAAAGCCGATGACGGATCGGGTGACTGGATCATCAATGGTCAGAAAATCTGGACCAGTGGGGCACAGAATTCTGACTGGGGGCTTCTGATTACCCGGACAGATCCGGACGTGCCGAAGCACAAAGGTCTGACGATGTTCTTCCTGTCGATGAGGACGCCGGGCGTTGAGGTCGTGCCGATCAAACAGGCAAATGGTGCCTCCGGTTTCAATGAGGTCTATTTCACAGATGTTCGCATTCCAGACACGCAGCGCCTCGGCGCTGTGGGGCAGGGATGGGAAGTTTCGTTGACCACACTGATGAACGAGCGCCTATCCATCGGTTCCGGCATGTCTGCTGGCTTCCCGGAACTGTTCCGGTTCTGCATGGAGGCGGAAGTGGATGGGCGCCCGGCGGTTGAGGATTCATCCGTTCGGTCGAAACTCGCTCAATTCGCTGTGCGTCAGAGTGGTCTTAAATATACTGGCATGCGTGCCATCACGGCGCTGTCGAAAGGCGAGACGCCAGGACCGGAGAACTCGATCGGCAAGCTAGTTGCGGGTGCGACGATGCAGGACCTTTCGATCTATGCGCTGGATCTTCAGGGACAGGCAGGCGTTCTATGGGATGAGAGTAGTCCTCAGAATGGACGCTTCCAATCCATGCTTATGCGATCGCCCGCGACCCGTATCGAGGGCGGATCAGACGAAATCCTGCGCAACATTATCGGGGAACGTGTGCTCGGCCTGCCCGGTGACATTCGCGTCGACAAAAATGTTCCGTTCAAGGAAATACCGACAAGTGGGAAACGTAAGTAATGGAATATCCTCTTCCAAACGCTTCGACGGATCTGTCAGGGCAAACTGCGCTTGTGACTGGCGCATCGTCCGGGCTTGGTCTTCGTTTTGCCAAGGTCCTTGCGAAGTGCGGGGCCAAGGTCGCGCTGGCTGCCAGGCGTCTCGACCGTCTGGAGGCGCTGGCTGACGAAATACGGAAAGATGGTGGAGACGCCGTCGCCATCGAGATGGACGCGACCGATGCGGATCAGATGATCGCAAGCGTCGCGAAGGCTGAGGCCGAACTCGGGCTCGTAACAATACTTGTCAACAATGCCGGCATTCCGGATGCACAGCGTGCGCACAAGATGGAAATCGATCTGATCGATCGTGTGCTCGATATCAACGTGCGTGCCCCATTCGTCCTTAGCTGCGAAGTCGCCCGGCGATTGATGGCTGCGGGACATCCGGGACGTATCGTCAATATCGCGTCTTCTGCAGCTTATAGCTATCGCGGGGAAGGTGCAGCGCTTTATTCCGTGTCGAAAGCAGCTGTTGTCCGGATAACGGAGACGCTTTCGGTCGAATGGGCGCGCAACAACATCAACGTCAATGCGATTGCACCGGGCGCCTTTGAATCAGAAATGATGGATGGAATGTTGAGCCGGATGGGCGATATCGCCCAGCATTTTCCGCGTAAGCGGATCGGCAACCCTGCCCAACTCGACTCGACATTGCTCTATCTTGTGAGCCCGGCGTCAGATGCTGTGACTGGTACGTGCATTCGCGTCGATGACGGACAAGGCGCCCGGTAATCGGCGCCTTTTAGGGCTGGCAAGGCAAAACACTTTCCAAAGCCTATCACTTTGGAAAGTGTTCCATGAAAGCGATCACAAGTGCGGCGGAGTTCCTGGCTGCGAGATGCTCGAATGCCCGGATCTCATTTTGCGTGGCTGTTCCGCCACCGGCAAGGTCCGAGACGCTGCGAAACGCGATAAACGGGACATCATTTGAATAGGCGACCATCGCGATGGCAGCGGTCTCCATTTCTATGACCTGTGCGTCAAAAGTTTCATGGAGATAATTCCGGTAATCGGCATTATCCATGAATACAGAGCCAGAAACACCGGACCCACCAAAGTGGAAGCTGGGTTCGGTGGGTAAACAGAGATTGTCTGTGTCACAACGTTTGAGCTCCGCTTTTGCCGAGGCTGTACTGGCAATCGCAAGCAGATCGGAATTTACTTCAAACCAGAGTCTGGGGGCGGGCGTGGGGTCGTTGGTGGTTGTGACCCGAACACCGCGTGTTCCGATGAAGCCGTAGGGCGGAACTAAAGGGCGGACCCCCGGAAAAGGCGCGGTAAAAACACCGGGCACCGTTTCCCGTAAATAAGTGGTTTCATCATACTTTGCCCATCGCGCGGGAACGATGACATCGCCAATCGACAGGCTCGGGTCCGCGCCTCCAGCAACACCGCTGACCACGATATCCGTGATATTGAAATCATCGAGAAGTCTCTGGGTGTTCATCGTCGCGTTGACGACGCTGACGCCGGTCATGAACAGCACCACTGGCTGGCCGCCCAACTCGCCGGTCCAATATGAGACGCCGTGAATTTGGTATTCTTCCGCACCCTCGAGGGAAGGAAGGAGGACGGAGAATTCGGGGGCATATGCCGTGGCGACCGCAATTCTGGGCCGTTCATCGAATAGGCGCGCGCCGTATGCTGCTTCGTCAGTGCACGGCTGGATGGCTGTTCCTGGCGGAGGCATTGTGCAGGCGCTGGAAAATGCCGCCATCATACACAGCAACAGAGGCGTCAGCGCGCGAAGAAGTATCCGTTGCATGCTATGCGGCCGCCTTTCCGGTCAGACTGAATCCAGGAACACAAACTTCATCAGGAAAGCCGCAGCGAGTACGAGTGCTCCCGGGCCGACTTCTTTCCATTTGCCTGCGCCGACTTTCAGAAGAACATAAGCAATGATGCCCAATCCGATGCCGTTCGCGATGGAATAGGTGAGGGGCATCGCGACGGCGGTGATGACTGCGGGCATGAACGAGGTCGGTTCCTGCCAGTCCACATGGGTAAGACCTCCAACCATCAGGCACCCCACATAAACCAGGGCTGGCATGGTCGCGTAAGGTTGGATTGCCGCTGCTAGGGGCGCAAAGAACAAGGCAAGGCAGAAAAGTCCCGCCACCGTGAGAGCTGTCAGTCCAGTCCGGCCACCCGCTTTTACGCCAGCGATGCTTTCAATATAGCTGGTAGCGGACGACGTTCCCAGCGCGGCGCCAACAACTGTTGCCGTGCTGTCGGCGACCAGAGCGCGCCGGAGGTTTGTAACGTGTCCTTTCTCGTCCAGCAGACCGGCCCGATGTGCCACAGATACGAGTGTTCCGGCAGTATCGAACATGTCGACAAACAGGAACGAGATCACAACGACGGCAATTCCGATTTCCAGTGCCTGGGACCAGTCCATGGCAAACAGAGTCGGCTCAATCGAAGGCGGTATCGATAACAGTCCTGGTGGCGGCGAAGCTCCAACAATGACACCGATCAAGGTTGTGGTGAGGATGCCAATCAAGATTCCGCCAGGCACTTTGCGTGCTTCAAGAACGCCGATCAGGATGAAGCAAAAGATCGCCAGCAGGGCGGGCGTCTGAGAGAGGTCACCGAGCCCCACAATCGTGGCCGGATGAGAGACAACGATACCGACACCCGTAAGCCCGATGATGATCAGGAACAGGCCAATGCCTGCGGAGATGGCCATCTTCATCTCCAGCGGAATGGCGTTGATGATCCACTCGCGAATTGGCAGCAGACTTAAAGCAACAAAAATGACACCCGACAGAAAAACCGCTGCAAGCGCCACCTGCCAGGAAAGCCCCATACCAATGACGACACCATAGGTGAAATATGCATTGAGCCCCATACCGGGTGCAATCGCGATGGGGTAGTTGGCGTAGAGCCCCATGATGGCGGAGCCGATGGCCGCAGAAAGGCAAGTCGCAACGAACACCGCCCCTCTGTCCATTCCGGCGTTTGCCAGAATATCCGGGTTCACAAAGATGATGTAGGACATAGCCAGGAAGGTCGTGATGCCAGCGACGATTTCCGTCCGGGCCGTGGTGCCCCGGTTTTCCAGATCAAAAAGCTTGTTGAGCATGAAGGGGCAGCGACTCCGAGCGGTACAATCCGCAGACTTGGCATCCTTGCGGCGGCGTCAAGCCTCATCTCCCGAATACAGGTGCGCTGGGGCAATCTGAGCATTGAATGATCGTCCCGGACCATCCATGCGATATGGAGGGCCGGAGGCGTTCGTCAGGGGGCTGGGACAGGTGGGGTGGAGCAGGAATTGACGGGGAGGCAAAACCGCCCCGCCCCATCCACAGGGAGACCTCAGAACTCCCAGCTCAGTTTTGCTCTCACCCAGCGTGGCTTGCCGTAGTACTCCTCGATCATGCCAATCCAGTCGGAGAGGTCGAAGGTCTGCACGAGATATTCCTCGTTGAACACGTTCTCCACTGAGACGCCGAACTTCCAGTTCGCATCGGCTGGCAGCCAGGTCGCAGAGATGTTGGCGACGGTATAGCCATCTTCCGTCGTTGCCGGCGTTACGTTGAGACCGAAATAGTGTTCGGACTGGTACTGCGCATCCGCTTGCAAGGCGAGGTCGCCAGCGGAACCGACCGGAAATTCATACCGGATGAGGCCGTTGATGTTCCACTCCGGTGAGTTCACCGAAGTCAGAGTCATACCTTCGAAGCCGAGCACGTCCGTCACCGCGATGTCGGCATATCCGATACCCAGTTGAGTTGTCAGACCGTCAATTGGTGCCGCCTGGATTTCAACTTCGGCGCCTTTGTTCTCTGCCTGCGCATTGATGGTGGCACTGCCCAGACTGCCCGGGAAGTTCGTGTAGGCTTGGTAGTTGCCGTAGTCGTAGAAATAAGCGGCACCGTTGATGCGTAGCTTCCCTGGGATCGCATCCCACTTCGCACCAATCTCGTAGGCGTCCAGTTCTTCAGGCTCATAGGAGAGAAGTTCCGGAGACGTCAGCAGTGGATCCTGTGGGTCGTAAGGCGGTTGGCTGAAGCCACCGGATTTAACGCCGCGATTGTAGCTGATATAGGTTAGCAAGTCTTCCGTAGGCTGCCAGTTGGCCTGTAGGCGCCACGACCACATGTCGAAGTCACGCTCAGCCGGATCGAAGGTCGAGTAGGTGTAGACCACGCTTGTGCGCGGATCGAGGCCGCTGGTCGCATTTTCGTCGAAGTGTACGTCTTCCCGGGCAGAGATGAAGTCTCGCTTCTCCTGAATATAGCGAAGGCCACCGATGAAGGTGAAATTCTTCCAGGCATATTCGCCTTGCGCAAAGATCGATGCAGACTTGGTGGAAGATTCCGACGGCGTTCGGTCGCCATTCGCGAGCGTCGGGTCGGTCATCACCGTAGTTTCGTCGATGCCATTGTCAGGATCAGTGTAAAGAAGCGGCGCGATGCCTCCGGTCGAGTCCTTACTCTGTAGATCCATGTAGTAGAGGCCTGCCACGAAATCGACTGGTCCGATTTGCGTTGCTGCGCGCAGTTCTTGTGAGAACTGTTCCGCGTCGTTGGTCTGGAAGTATTCGTAAGCGCGAACAGGCGTTGCGTCCGTGTCCTCGATGTAGTCACGGAAGTTAGTCTGGTAGTCTGTGATCGATGTGATCTTCCAGTCACCGACATCCCAGTTGATCGTGGCGGTGTAGCCTTCGGTATCAGAAATGTTGTGCCCGCGCGTATCATAGTCGCCAGCCCAGACATCATTGTCAGTGTCTTCGTAGTTGCCGAGGAGTTCGTTCAGTACGCCCGGAGTATACTGGCCACCACCATTCACAGCGGAATTGTATTCAAAGAAACCAGTGCGGATTTCCTGACCACCGACCCGGGCATTCAGTAGGATGCTGAGGCTGTCAGTCGGTTCCATAAGAAGCTGGAAGCGGATGCCGTAGTCATCGTTGTTATTGAGCTTTTGCTCCGGGTGTTCGCGGTTGGTGATGTAACCGGTCGAAGTGTGCTGGGCCGCTGAAATACGCGCAAAGATCCAGTCATTGATTGGTATATTGATGCCGCCTTCCATCATCAGGTCGTCATACTCACCGTATGAGACGCTGCCGAAGCCGCCGAATTCTCTTTGCGGTTTGACTGTGGTGTATTGGACCAGACCACCCGTGGCATTCCGGCCGAAAAGTGTGCCCTGGGGACCACGCAGAACCTCCGCCTGGTCGATGTCGAATAGCAGAAAGCCGGTTGCAGACATCTGGCTGATGTAGACTTCGTCGACATAGACAGCGACAGGGCTTTCAACATTCGTTGACAGGTCGTTGTTGGCAACGCCGCGAATGGCAAAGGAGTAGCTGCCCTCGCCGTTTGGCTGCACCGAAACGACACCGGGGGAGAAGGCTGCGATATCCTGAGCGTTGGTGTAGCCCAGCGCTTCCAGCTGGTCGCCATTCAGAGCCGTGATGGCGATACCGACATCCTGTGGATCCTGTTCGCGTTTTTGCGCGGTCACAGTCACCTTCTCGAACATCAGGTTTTCGCCCGCTGGTTCGTCGTCCGCATGCGCAACGGGTGCGAAAGCCAACGACATTGCCAATGACAAACTTGAAGTTCCGAGGAGCAGTTTACCGGCTCGCGGCAGAGATATCCGCTTAAACATACCAATTACTTCATCACGCATGTCTATCTTCCCAATTTTGAACAAAACTTTCCTGTGCCCCTCCGCGATGCGAAGGCGCCTGCTCAGATACTCGCTCCCTTTTTGTTATTGGCTCTTCAGTCTGCCCCAGACTGAGTACCGTCTATTTTCCAGCCTCCGTTGGCTGGACAATGATGTTCATGACCGATCCCGCCGGATCAGGGCCATGGATAATCAGCAACCGGATCACCGGACTCGATTAGTTGGTTCACGACGTCTCGCCGGTATTCGACGATATTGGTGACAGGTGTCTCGCGAAGCTCTGCGAGTTCTTCTACCGTGAACCTTGGTGTGTCAGACGCGTCTTCACCCGCCCACTCGTCAATGACGTAGTTCAGGACATCGGCGAGCTGTTCATTTGACAGCCTCGATCCCACAATACCCGGCACGTGAGCGATATACACTCTACCGTCCGGATTTCGGGCGAGGGGCGCGATGAAACCGGGGAATGGTGGAATGCCGGCTTCTGGCGCTCCCTTGCCATCCACCCGGTGGCATCCCGAACATTTCAGCATATAGAGAGATTTCGGCGACGTCATTTTACGGACGACCTTGTCATGGTCGTCGAGACCGTAGGACGCTTGTGGTTCGGCTGACGTGACCAATGGCATGGTCACGCCCAACAGCGTTGCGATGCTGATGCCGGTAAAGAGCGTCCGAAGGGTCATTATTCGGCAACTCCGACCACGAGAGCGACCGTACAGTGGTAGCCCTTGTTTGCGTTGGACATGCACCAGTTGATGTCGTTGTGGAGGCCCATTGAATATGCCGGCCGTTCGCCTTCACTGCGGAGGCAGAACTGGGCGCCGGAGAACGCCGTCTTGCCGCAGCAATCATAGTATGAAATCAGATAATCCCGCTTGTCGCCGGGGTTGTGGCATGTGCCAACCCAGGAGACCAGCGAGGCTTCGGCGCCGACCGGGCAGCTTGATTTACTGCCGCCGGCTGTCGTGCAGAGAAAACCGTCCAGCGCGCAGTAGCGCCAGTAGTCGCAGCTCTTATCGTCAAAGGTCCCATCCCCAGCAGCTGGTGTAGCGCCCCAGGCCCGGTCGAATGGCAGGGCCGAAAAGGCCGCACCGCCGACCATTACGCCGCCCATTTTGGCGAGTGCGCTGCGGCGTCCGAACTGCCGGGCGCTGCGCCGGGCGGTGTTTTCAACGAAGCCGCTGAGGGCGTCCTGAATCCGTTCAATGACTTTCAACACTTTTATCTCTCCTGAATTTTCATCGTCTGTTTCAATGCGATCCGTTTTTTAGCTACTTGTGTCCGGGCATTAACCTGCCTCCCGGATCGATTTCAGCTGCTGGAATGAGGCCACGCCCGCATCCAGAGCGTTGAACAGGCTGTCCAGTTGCTCCCTGTTGTTGATCAGGCCTTTCGCCTGCACGATGCCAGCCTGGTCGACGAGGACTGCGAAAGGCAGGCGTTGAACCCGGTAGGCCATGCCAAGGTCAGTCGACAGCACATAAGGAAAACTCGACAGCTTCTGACGATTGATGAAGTCGATATGCTTATCCTGACTGCCGTCGCTGGCGAGGACGACATCGAGCCATGCCTTCTCCGCGGACTGGATACCGGCAAGCGCGGGCAGCAGCTGTTTGCAGACGGGGCAGGTAGGCGACAGAAAGAAGACCAGCATGGCTTTCGCGCCAGATGCGCCGACCCGGACGGTGCCACCGGTCAGGCTCCGCAGCGGGAACACAGGGCTTGCTTCGCCGACCTGAGGGCCGGCCTGATCCATCAGGGCCCCGACTGGAGCCACCCGTTCATAAAGAACACCGATCTGGCGGAGCATGACCCACATCATCAGAGCCATGGCAACAACAATCAGCCAGAGTGCGGCAACCGCGAAACTTAGAATGCTGACCATCACGAAGTACTCCATGTCGTTGCGGGGCCTGGCATGCCCTCATTTATCCGCCGGGCATTTGCCAGCATCGCTTCCGCAGTCATCCAGAGAAGCAGGAGAAGTGTGGCTATCCCAAGCGAAGTTGCATCCATTGCAAGGTTTGGGGTGCTCGGAATGATGAGGCCTGTCGCGGTCGGTACGATAAAGGCAACGAGACCGATGTTCCGTGAGACCAGCGCCCAGCTGATGGGTTCCGGCGCTCCGCCGCATCCGCAATCCACCAGATACTGGCCACGTGCCAGGCTGATTGCCATCACAATCGCGTATCCGGTCAGCAATGTGCCGGCGAGCGCTGCTCCGGTCTGCCGCGTGGAAGGCATGATCAGGAGAATCGCCGCTGTCAGCTCGACCAACGGAACGAAAAATGCCGCATTGCTGAGGGAACCTTCTGGCAATAGCCCATAATCCGCCAGAATGCCCTGGAAGCGATACCGGTCTCCCAGCTTGTGCAGGGCAGCCCGCACGAGCAGCAACGCCAGGAAGAAGGCGAAGGTTGTCTGCATGAGAAGGAGCATGTTTTGCGACATGCCTATTTCACCACCAGATAACCGGCGTCCTGGATCTGAAGCGTATTTGTGTATTTCGCTGCGAACTTGGCTGTCGGGTCGATTTCATAGCGGTAGATCGATCCGCCATGCCCATCGACACCGAACAGAAGGGGGGCTTCTGCATCGTCAGTGACGGCGATATGGGTCATGTGCTCCACGTGGGAACGGTAGAGCACCTTCTTTTCTTTCATGTCGATGGCCCAGACTTCCGCGGCGCCATCCTTGTGACTGCCGTCCGTGGCGTCCGGGTGCATCGGGACAAACATGATGCCGTTCGGTTTGTTGTAGGCGAGGACTTCATAGCCGCCGGGTGCCCAGTTTCCCTCGACACCGTCAGTATACGACCATCTGTCGACCACTGTCGCTTTCTTGCCTTTGTCGGAGACAGTCACGAACGTGCCGCCAAAAGTTGAGAAAACGAGGTCGCCATCGATGCGCTGTGAATGAACGAACAGCGGGTCCGTATCGACGTTGAATATCGGGTCGCTGTAGGCTTGGCTCTTCAGCTTGCCTTTGGAATTCAATTCGACTGTCAGCATGGAGCCGTCGCCGCAAAGGCTAGAGAACTTCAGGCCCTTTTCGGCGAGATAGATGCCCCAGCAGCCCGGGTTCGGGATTTCAGAGGCGACTTCGCCGGTCTTCATGTTGACCACAGTGACCGATGTCGCGGGGGTTGCATTATGAACAAGGCCCCATTTCCCGTCTGCGCTGATCGCCATACCCGGTTGCTGGGCCATGGTCTGGGCGAATTGCGGTGGAATTTCGACTTCCTGGGTCGTCTCCAGCGTTTTGACGTCGAATTGCTGGAGGTAGGCTTTGACCGGCCCATAGGTAATGCGTTCAGGGAACGCCGACGCCGTATATCCAACTGCAGCATCTGGGCCGAGGAAGAATTGGGAGGTCATGCCCGTGGCGAAATTGCCTTTATAGCTGAGATCTTCCGCAGACAGAATAGAGATGGCCCCGGCGCCAATCCACGAAGGCGAAACCACGAACACGTTTGGGCCCGGGGCGATCTCTGTTTCAGTGATCAGTTCTTCCGGTTCGATCGGGTCAGGGATGGCGGCCTCTTGAGCGTTTGCCCATGAAGCAGATAGTGACAAGGCGACCAACGATGCGCCGAACCAGTGTTTAGTCATGTGAACTTCCTCGTCAAAGCGTCAAAAAAATGCTCTTGCCCCGGAAGTCGTCCCCATCCCTGATTTTCTGTAGCGCTGAACCTGACCGGCTCCCGAGCCACTCTTTGTAACACAATTGTTATTTGGATGGATCAGATGCGATCCAGATTTTTTTTGATCAAAATCCTGAGTGTATGGGAAGACGCCCACACATCGCGCAGGATCCTTGTCGCAATGAATGTTTTCGTGCGGATCGGCGTGTGACCGGCTCACTTACACCTAAAAATAGCAGGCAATACCCCGTAAAGTGAGGGGGATTGCCTTACGACCGAACAGTGGCGCTCGCTGATCGTGCAACGAATATCCAGGAAGGCAGGTTGGCACCCTTGTGTGTGCAACGGGACTGTGCACACACCTTCGCATTTTTCATATCCGGTTCAGGAAATGGCGGGTATTCAAACACAATAGACCGGCGGCCACATAATTCGATCAGCAGGGAAACAGACTGAAATGAACGCTCCTTTCGCAAGCACGAAATTGATTCTGGCTGCAGCAATGGGCGCTTTGTTCATCGGTTCCGCTGGTGCAGACGAGACATCTGAAGGCGAGCTTCTCTTCAAACGCCAATGCGCCGTCTGCCATTCGGTTGTTCCTGGACAGACCCTCATGGGGCCGAGCCTCGCAGGAATTGTCGGTCGTCCGGCAGGGGCGGTGGATGGATTCCGCTATTCGCCAGCCATGAAAGAAGCTGGCTTCGATTGGACCGCCGAAGATATCGACGCCTTTATAGAGTCACCCCGTAAAAAAGTGCACGGTACGAACATGGCATATCCGGGCGAAAGAAAACCCGAACGCCGAGCCGCCATCATTGATTACCTGTCCACGCTTAAAGCGGGCGACTGAACCGGATAGTTGAGTTTAGTTCACGCCGCGGTCCTTGCCTTGCCAATATGGTGCGCGGAGGTCCTTTTTCAGGATCTTCCCGGAGGCATTGCGGGGCAGGGCTTCGATGAACTCCACGCTTTTGGGAGCCTTGAAGGCCGCAATCCGGTCACGTGCGAACTTCAGGATTGAGTCCGGGTCAGGTTGTGCACCAGGCTTCAGGGCAACAACGGCCTTGACGGCTTCGCCCCATTTCTCGTCCGGAACACCGATGATGGCGACCTCCGCGATGTCCGGGTGACCGTAAACGGCGTTCTCGACTTCAGCCGGGTAGATATTCTCGCCGCCCGAGATGATCATGTCTTTCACGCGGTCGTGGATATAGAGATAGCCATCCTCATCCAGGTATCCTGCGTCGCCAGTGTGCAGCCAGCCATCGCCGGCAATCGTGTTGCGGGTTGCCTCATCTAGGTTCCAGTAACCCTTCATATTGGCGCGAGACCGGGTGACGACTTCACCGACTGTGTGGGGCGGCAACACATTGCCTTCATCGTCCTCGATCCGGATTTCCACGCCGGGCATTGGAATGCCGGCCGCGCGCATGCGCTGGTTACCCGCCGGATCATGATCTTCGGGCGGCAGGTAGACGATCGTGCCGCAGGTCTCTGTCATGCCGTATTGCTGGCAGAAGCCGCATCCAAACACGTCCATACACTCGCGCAGCAGATCGAGTGGGATCGGGGAGGCGCCATACAGAATGTATTTCAGCCGGGAATAATCGACCTGGCGGGCATTCGGTTGCCGGACGACGATCTGTAGCGCTGCCGGAACCATAAACATTTTCGAGATCCGGTCCTGTTCGATGAAGTCGAGGACTTTGAACGGATCGAATTCGCGCGCGATGACGCCCTTGGCGCCATTGAAAAGGCCAACGATGCCCCAGCCCGTCCCGCCAATGTGCCCGACAGGCATGGCGACGAGGCTGACGTCGTCAGGGCCCCATTGGTTCCAGGGAAGATCCGTATCAGCCGCTTCCCGCCGACCACCGAGCAGGTTGTCGTGGCTCAGCATGGCACCTTTGGGGCGGCCGGTTGTGCCAGAGGTATAGAGTTGAAGCGCGACGGCGTTCGGCGAGATCTCAATTTCCGGATCGTTATCGCCTTGGGCATCGCGCCAGCTGACAAACCCTTCCGGGCCGCCGTCTTCCATAAGGATGACCTTCGGCGGCTTTTCGAGCTCGGTTAGCGCCGTCTGCACCTGTTCGACCACTTCGGGGCCGACAAACAGGAGCGAGCCCTGCCCGTCCTGGATGATGTAGGCCATTTCCGCCGGAGCAAGACGCCAGCCTATCGGCAGGGTGACAGCGCCCATCTTGGCGGCACCGAACAGGAGTTCAAAATAGAGGTCGCTGTTCTTGCCCACATAGGCAACGCGTTCACCGGCCCTTACCCCCGATGCCAGCAAGGCATTTGCGACCTTGTTGGTGTTTTTGTTGAAGGCGGCGTAGGTCGTGTCGCGGCCTTCAAAGCTTAGGGCGATCGCATCCGGACGTTCCTGTGCGTGATAGCGCGCGATGTCGCCCAAAGTCGGCATCTTGTCGAAATCGGCTTTGGTCAGTGCCCGGTCGTTGCTCATGAGATCCTCTGTGAAACTCGCCGGTTCCTCCCGGCAATATTTTTTATGGTGTTGGCGTCATTATATATCTGAATGCTAATCTTCCAAAAAAGAAGCCACGCCCCCGGGTAAACCCGGAGACGCGGCCCGTTTGAGGAAGAACTCAGAACTTGTAGCTGAGGGTTGCCCCGTAAGTGCGGGGACGGCCAGCGAAGCGAAGGATCACGTTCGCGTTCGATGTGATCTGCTGCCAGTAATACTCGTCCGTCAGGTTCTGGCCCCAGATCGAGAACTCCCAGCTGTCGTTCAGCGAATAGATGCCGATCGTTCCGTTCAGGACACCATACGAGTCGATATCATAGAGCGGGTTGGCCGGGTCACCGGCTGTCGAGTCACTTTGCCAGCGGCCGCTGAGTGCGCCCCGCAAGCCCAGTTCGGTCGTGATCGGCTTGTCATAGATCAGCGACAGGCTGGCCGTTGTTTCCGGGCTGTAGAGGAACGGATCACCTTGAATGTTCGTTGGCAGGCCGGCCGCATCAGTCGTGTCGAAGCTGCCGTATTCCGTGTGTAGCAGGGTCAGGCCACCCACAGCGGTCAGTTCTCTCGAAAGCAACCAGGTGAGCTCGGCATCGAGGCCGTAGGCTTCGCCTTCCGGAGCATTTTGAAGGCGAGCGAGCGCCCGGTAGATCGGATCCGGGAAGAATGCATTCACCTGCTTGTCCGTGTAGTCATAATAGAACACGGACGCGTTGGCCTGCATGCGTTGATCGAAGAGGCTGGCCTTCACGCCCAGCTCGTAGGCGAGGAGGTCTTCCTGCGTGGCCGGAGCGTTCTGCTCGGATTTGGACGCCGCGTTGACTGGCGTGGAGGCCGACTTGTAGCCCTGAGATACAGACGCGAAGAACAGGGTGTTCGGAAGCTTGTCTGGGGTCCAATTTGCGACAACCCGCCAGGACACGTTGTCTTCCTTCGTATCAGAAACGACTTCGCCAAAGGAATTGGTGGCCTGATCGTACGTGTTGCAGGAATTTTCCAGCAATGGCGCAGGCGGCGCCTGCAGCCCATACAGAAGCGTGAAGAACACCCGGTTGAACACGTTGACGTTGGGCTGCATTGAGCCGTTCACATCGCCCGAGCAACCGACATAGTCCTGATTGTCTTCGGTGTAGCGAAGGCCGGTCGTCACGGAGAGTTCCGGTGTGATCTCCCAATCCGCATTCGCAAAGATGCTCCAGGTCGTCGATTCAAAATCACCTGTATCGTAATAGGTCTGGAACGACGTCAGGAGGTCAGCCGCAGAGTAAGGCAGTCCTGATTCCGGATCGACGTTCACCAAGCTCACAAGAGGTGCAACCGAAGCCGGAAAGCCGAGCTGGGTTGGATCGACCGTCAGCAGGTAGGCTGCTGTGCTGACGAAATTGGAGTTCGCATTGTCCCGCAGCAGTGTTCGGTTGCCGTCCTTGATTTCGTCCTTGCCGTAATAACCACCAACCAGCCAGTTGACCTTTCCGGTTTCGCCTTCGAGACGAAGCTCCTGACTGAAGGATTTGATGTCACCGCTGACGTCCTGCAGCAGGATCTGGTAGGGTACACCAGACCAGTCGAGAACCGCTTCCCGCTCAAGCTTGTTGTAGCCGGTCAGCGAGACAAGGCGCATGTCATTGTCGAACGTGTAGCTGACACCGAGCTTCAGCGCGTCGAAGGTCGAATCTTCCTCAGTCGGTCCATCAATCCCTTGGCCAGGTCCGATATCCGCCGAGCGAAGCGCGTAAGGCGCCCAGTCCGCCTGCTCAGCACTATTGAGATTGATATTGGCGAGATAGTCGGCGAGCCCCGGTTCATTGAATGCCGATGTCGCGGTCATGTTCGCCGGATCGGTCGGAGGCGTGAAGGCAAAGCCCTGGCCGGCAATCGTGTCGGACTTGTTGATCCAGCCATTGTAGGAGAGATCGATTTCAAGGTCGTCGGTCGGCTGGATGGCCAGAGCGGCCCGGAAGCCAAGCTTGTCGATCGTGCCGCGGTCTTCGCCCCGTGTGACGGATTCCTGCCAGCCCTTGTCGCTGTTTTCGCTACGTATGGCGAAACGCGCCTGGACGTTTTCCGAAATCGGCAGGTTCACCATGCCTTCTAGGTTCCAGGTGTCATAGTTGCCGACATCTGCAGATACACTGGCCTGGAACTCGTCGACTGGCTTGTTCGTGACCACGTTGATCAGACCAGCTGTGGTGTTCCGGCCAAAGAGCGTACCCTGTGGACCTTTAAGGACCTCGATGCGCTCGATATCGAACATTGGTCCTGAGTTCATGAATGGATAGGGGTAGGCAACTTCGTCGACATACGTACCGACGGTCGAGGTCGCGGAGACGTTGATCGTGTTGAAGCCGATGCCGCGAAGCGTGTAGGTCGGGACGCCCTGGTAGCTTTGGGACACAGAGAAGCTCGGGACGAGGGTTTGGAGATCGTCAACATCGTTGACCCTCAGAATGTCGAGCTGTTCGCCGCCGAAGGCCTGAATAGACATCGGGACGTCATTTGCCGATTCTTCGCGGCGCTGGGCCGTCACGGTGATCGACCCGAGTTTCATGGAATTGTCCTGTTCGGCATCAGCCTCAGGCGCAGCGGTGTCGGCTTCCTGGGCGATTGCCGGCAGGTTGATGGCGATCGCAGTCAGCGAGACGCCCAGACACACGGATTTCAAGATAGTAGTTCGACGATTCACAATTTCCTCCCGATACCCCCTTAAGTGGGAGCTTGGTGGGAAAGTCCCCGGAAACGCCCTGCCGATACAAGCTATCAAGGTTGATAGGGTGACCTAGAGGCGTAGCACCGCCTTGGCCATGATGTTGCGCTGAACCTCGTTGGAGCCGCCGTAGATCGATCCCGCGCGGTTGTTCAGATACTTCGCCGTCGCGACAACAAGCGCCTCGGCGCCGACCGGTTCGAAATTGGAATCGGGATGCCAGGTGGCCGGTTCGTAGACGTTCGAATGAATGCCGGAGGCTTCGACCGCCAGCTCATCGATCCGTTGCATCATTTCTGTCCGCTGGACTTTTAGCATGGAGGCCGCAGGCCCCGGCGGGCGCCCGGCGCTGAGCGAGGCCACGATGCGCTGTTCCGTGACCCGGATTGCGTCGAGCAGGATGGATGCCTGTTCCAGCTTGGCCACAAGGCTCGCCTCGATCAAACCATCCTTGAGTATGGTTTCGCGGAGGCGTTTCAGCCCGGCTTCCAGCCCTGCGGAGGATCCGCCGCTGCGCTCGAATTCCAGAAGGTACTTGGCGACGGTCCAGCCATCGTTTTCTTCGCCGAGCCGATTGGCCACCGGAACGCGAACGTCTTCGAAGAAAACCTGATTCAGCTCATGCTCTCCAGCCAGCGAAATGATTGGATCGACGGTGATCCCCGGCGTCTTCATTTCGAGCAGCAGGAAAGTGATGCCTTGCTGAGGCTTTCCGTCGAAACGCGTCCGGACGAGGCAGAACATCCGGTTGGCGTGATGGGCATGCGTGGTCCAGATCTTCGACCCATTGAGCACATAGTCATCGCCGTCGCGCTCGGCTTTCAACATGAGGGAGGCAAGGTCAGAGCCTGACTGTGGTTCGGAATAACCCTGGCACCAGTAATCTTCGCCAGCGAGGATACGCGGCAGATAGAAGTTTTTCTGTTCCGGCGTGCCATATCCGATGATGCAGGGGCCCACCATGTTGAGCCCCATCGGTGCCAGCGGCGGGGCACCCGCAATCGCGCTTTCCGATGCAAAGATATAGCGTTGCATCTCCGTCCAGCCGGGACCGCCATACTCCTTTGGCCAGTGCGGTGCGGCCCAGCCCTTTGCATGCAGTTTTTTCTGCCATGGAAGGGTAAATTCGGGTTCAACAAAGACGCTTGTCGCTTTTCGACCGGCTGCCACAAGGGAAGGGGTCAGGTTGTCGCGAAGGAACCCTCGCACTTGCTCGCGGAACGCGATATCTTCCTTAGATAGCTCAAGATTCATGACGCACCTCCCTGCAAGCCGAGAGGCTAGCGACTTCAGGCCCTGTCCATCAAGCTACCAGAACCAATAGGTTATGAATTCCACATCACGCTCCGATACCGGATCCGACGAAATGACGTCAGACTTGCATGAAATGGCGGTGGAGTTGGTGAGTGCCGGGAAGCGCGCCGGGCTCCCCTATATGGCCGCAGCTGCGGATGTGAGCGACCCGTCTCCCATATCCGACTCCGATGGTCGGCCATATGCGGAAACGCTTTTCAAGTGGTTCGATCCAGATCTGGATTACTGGAATGACAGGACGTTTGCCCTGCGATCCGGATTCATCCACGCATCCCGGATTTGTTCTGAGCCGATGTATTTTGATGGCAAATCCCTGAACAGCTGGCGCCCCAATCGGGCGCTGGAAGTGTTCAACAATAACGCTGAATACGAATTCTTTGGCGTTACCAATGCGATTGTCTGCCCTTGTTACATGCCCTTTGGCGTCATTGGGGCCATTACCTGGGTAACGAACGAGGATATTTCGGGCATCAAGAGCATATTCATGGAGCACGCGCCCAGCCTTCACCTGAAGACACTCAAATTTCTGTCAGCTTACCGGGAGATCGTTTCGCACAACAGGCTGACGGAAGTCGTGGACCTGACCCGCCGCGAGGTGCAGTGCCTGAAGTGGGCGGCGCTTGGCAAAACGGATAATGAAATCAGCAAGATTGTGGGCGTGTCTGTCCCGACTGTGCGTTTCCATCTCACCAATGCAGGTCGAAAGCTCGGCGTGTCCGGACGGGCCCAAGCCGTCCGTATAGCGACTAATATGGGATATATCGGCCGCGGCGCCCAATAATAGCTTGTGGCTTACAAGGCGTGGTTGTCGAGTTCGCCGATGTCCAGAACTGGGGCGGCTTCGATATTTTGCGCATCCAGCAAGCTGGTCACTTGCTCAAGAGAAGCGATGAGCATGGCCTGTTGCCAGTCTGGCAAGGCGTCGAACCGCGACGAAAATGTTTCGTGTAGCGGGTCCGGCGCGTTGGCCAGCGCGGCCTTGCCGGCGTCGAGCAGGCGCAACCAGACGCGGCGTTTGTCTTCATCGCATCTGCGGCGAGAGATGAGGCCACGTGCCTCGAGCTTGTCGATCAGGCTGCTGATGGTCGCGTGTTTCAATTGGGTGGCCTCGGCGAGATAGCCCGCTGAAACTTCGGGATACTCCGTGAGTATACGCAGCACGCTCAGCTGTGACGGGTTCAATCCTGCCGTCCGGGCGAGGCGCTTTGAGGCCATCTCTGTCACGCGCTGTATCCGGCGCAGGGCAATCAGGGCGTCTTCAGATCGTTTGCTCAATATCTTGAACCTAAGCTGGCGCGAGGTCTGTCCCCAACGCGGACTTCAGAGGTTGAAGATGTGCCTCATAAGGGCGCCATTGTTCAAGCCCGCCTTTGTTAATCGGGCGCCTGACCTGTTCGGAACTCGCCGTCCGGACCGCTCTTTCCGTCTGGTGGAAGTTCACGCAGCGCTCATCGAAAGGCAGGCCGCAATAATCCAGCAAGCGGCGGACTTGTCCTTCGAGGTCATCCAGGACGTCTTCATGCTGTACGCGCAGGATGCGCCCCGGCGGAAGCACAGCGTCCCAGTGGTCCATAAGGTCGACATAGGCCCGGTAATATTCACCGATATCTTCCAGGCTGTAGGTGAATTCCTGCCCTTCGGCGAAGAGTTGCTTGAAGCCGGACCAGCAGCAGTCCATCGGATTGCGCCGCGCATCAATGATCTTCGCGTTGGGCAGGATCAGGTGGATCAGCCCGATATGCCTGAAATTGTTCGGCATCTTGTCGGTGAAGTAAGCGGCGTCTTGTCGGTGGATCCGGGTGTTTTCGATGTATTCCTCACCCAGGGCGCTCAGCTCCTCGGCGGTCATGTCATGGAGGATACGGGGGTAACGGTCCCGGTCGGTTATCTGGCTGCGGCCGCGCAGACGGTGGGCCAGAGAGAGAATGTTGGGCAATTCCAGCGTGCCGTCGACTTCCGGGTGAGACGCGAGGATCTGTTCGATCAGTGTCGAACCCGCGCGGGGCAGGCCGACAATGAAGATCGGATCCGGGGCGGGGCAGCCCTTTCCGCCCTGGTTTTCGAACAAGGCGGCCGAGCAGTGCGTTTTCTGCGCATTGAGCTCGGCCTGCATCTGTTCGGTCGTGTAGCGGATCGTCTGGTGTTTCAGTGCATTGCCGCTGGCATAAGCGGCAAAAGCGGCATCATAGTTCTTCTGATCCTCCCGCGCCTTGCCGAGGGCAAAGGCGATGTGGATACGCGACATGTGATCAAGGTCAGGCGAAGCGGCCTGCGCTTCCATGGCGGAGAGCTGGTCGTTGGTGAAATGATAGGTCTTCAGGTTGGCGAGCCCGTACCACGCATCACCGTGGCCGGGGGCGACTTCGGTTGCGCGCCGATAAGATGCGATGGCGTCGTCCGTGCGTCCATAGGTCTTCAGGGCATGACCGCGCGACACAAGCGTCGCGGGATCATCCGGCAGGACCTTCAAGACACGGTCGAAATACGCCAGCGCTGTTTCATAGTCCCCAGCCTGCATGCTCTCGATGGCGTAGTGGGATTGAAAGACCGGATTGTCCGGATCGCGGGACATCAGGAAATTGGCCTGTTCCAGCGCAGCAGCGAATTTCTGCCGTTTGCGCAATACCTGGATGTAATCAAGTCGGAGCTGAATGTTTTCCGGATCCAGCTCGACCGCGCTCTCCAGAAGAAAATCGGCATCCTCCTGAACCCCGAGGCGTGAGCCGATGTCGGCGAGCAGGCGCATGCCTTCAACATGCGTGGGATTGCGCTGCAGGAAGGCACGCGCGATTTCCTCTGCCCGGAAGATACGGCCTTCATGGATGTGGTCGGTCACCGCCAGCAGTTCGCGTGGCAGGGACTGAAGCCGTTGTGCCTGGGCGAGCGCATTGTTGGCTGCGCCGGAATTGCCAGCCGCAGCGTGCAGTTCCGCCATGGCCTTCCAGCTGGCAATGAGGGACGGGTTGTAACGTGTGGCGCGCTCGAACGCTGTCAGCGCGCCGGCATTGTCCCCCAGTTTGCGCCGGAGATGACCTTCTTCCTGCCAGGCGCGGCCGTAATCCGGTGCAGCTGTTTTCAGTTCGGCGAGGCGGGCGAAGGCGTCGTCATGCCGGTTTTCATAACGTGCGCAGACCGCAGCCATATAGAGGGCGTCCCGGTGCTGTGGCTGCTGCGCCAGAACATCTGCGGCAATCTTCGATGCGGTCCGGAAGTCGCCGGACCGGATCGATATTTGCGCCTGCTGCAGGGCAGCATCTGGTGTGGCCACTTCTGTCATCGCGTCTGGGTATTCCTCAATAAGAAAACAGCGCCCTGAACCTGTCAGGGCGCTGCTTCAGGTTCAAGTCTCGGGCTGTCCTAGTAGTCGTAGGAGAACCGGAAGCCGATCGTCCGCGGCCGCATCGGTGTAATGCGCTCGCGGTCGTAGACGAAGCTGCCACTGAGAGCCGCATATTCGTTCGTCAGATTGGACGCGAACAATTCGGCGGTCCAGTTGTCACCTGTGACGCCAGCTGTCGCGCCGAGCGTGGTGTAACCGTCAAGTTTCATCTTGTTGATCTCGATCACGTCAGTGAAGGAGTCATCCGAGATCACGACTTGCGGCATAACGTGCGCGCGCAGGTTCTGACCCGCGATCTGCTGTTCCAGATCCCACTCATAACGGACACGAAGGTTGCCCTGGTAGGACGGCGCGAAGGCCAGGTCGGATCCTTTGACCACATCATTGGTCGGAACCAGAACTTCCGTGATTTCCGTATCCAGGAAAGAGAAGGCACCTGCAACGGTCAGGCCGTCAATGGATGCCGGGGCCCAGGTGAAGTCACCTTCAATGCCCTGGATCTCGGCGTTCGCCGCGTTGTCGGAGAAGAACAGGTTCACGATCGACGGATCGAAGATCGTGGTCTGCAGGCCGTCGACTTCGACAAAGAATGCCGACCCATTGAAGCGCAGCGAGTTGTCGAAGAGCTCTGTTTTCCAGCCGATTTCATAGTTCTTCACTTCATCGGTATCGACGGCGTAAGGCACGACGTATCCGCCGGGCCCTGCAGTGCCGCCCGGACGGTTCAGCAGACCAGCCCGGAAGCCTTCCGAATAGGTGGCGTAGAACAGCAGGTCTGCGGTCGGGGTCCATTCACCCGTAACCTTGTAGATGAAGCCATCCGTTGCCGCCTTGTCGGGCGCACCTGTCGGGCCATTCGGGCCGTAGATGTAGGAAATGTTGGTACCGAAGACCTGTTGGTCGCTCTCGGTGTAGAGGTTGTAGAAGGACGAGTTGGCGCTGCCTTCCAGATCGACTTCCACATCATAGTAGCGGGCACCGAGGGTCAGCGAGAACTGGTCGGTGATATCGAAGCTGGATTCCCCGAAGATACCGAACTGTTTGTCAGTCCGCCTTACGTCGTTGCGAAAGATCACGCCTTCCGGGAATGGGCCCGGCTGGCTGTAGTAGCCAGGTGCGGCGCTACCGATGGCGCCGGTGACGTCCGTGTTGGTCAGTGGATAGTTCGGGGCAAAGCCGATCGTACCATCCGTGTAGGCAACCTGGGTCGACCCCGGGTAGACAAAGTCGTTGCGCTCAGCCAGTTCAAGGTCGCTGAAGAAACCGCCGAACGTGGCGCGCCAGCGATACTGTTCCGGCGTGTTGAAGCGAAGTTCGTGGGTCTGTACCTTGGTTTCGCTGTGCGACGTCACATAAAGGTCTGGAGCGTAGCAGGTGCCCGTCGGGGCGCCGGCCGGATAGGTGACCGAGTAGTCGCAGATATAGTAGGGCAGGTACTGGCCGACGAAGAGGTAGTCGGAATAATCGACGATCTGATCCGTCGTACGTTCCGTATACGCACCGGTGTAGAGAGCTTCCAGCGCACCAAGGCGGCCGTTCACCGTCCAGGCGGTATTGTGGAACTTGTCCTCGGTGCTTTCCGGGGTGAAGCGGACGATATCGTAATCGTCCAGTTCCGGATCGGCTGAGAACACGCCTTCTGCATCGATCTGCTGCTGCGAATGCTGGAGCAGGATGTCCCAGTCTTCGTTGATCTCGTAGAGGCCGCTCAGGCGGAAGCCCTGATAAGTCACGTCGTTGATGTCGTTTTCAGCAATCGTGCCATTGTTGGCAGGGATGAAGGTCACGCCGGACAGGTCAGCACCGGCCTGGAAGCCTTCACGCTGCGCGCTCACCGGAACACCGTTTGCCCTGACCGTGCCAGCCGGACGGAAGCGGCCGGATTCTTCTGCCGTCAGGACGCCACCGACATTGTCGATGTAGCCGCCTTGCGTATCGGAGTAAACGACGCCGCGAATCGCCAGCTTGTCATTGACCGGGAGGTTGATCATCGCTTCAACGCTGTTGCTCATCTCACCGCCGTCGGTGAAAGAGGTCGACGCGTTGAAGCCGGCATCGAAGCCGTTCAGCGACGGCTTGTTGGTGATCATGCGAACGGTACCAGCCTGCGAGCTTGCGCCAAAGAGCGTGCCCTGCGGACCGGAAAGAACTTCCACGCGCTCAATGTCGGCAGCGTAGACGTCCAGGTTGCGGCCCGGCTGAGCCAGCGGCTGTTCGTCGAGATAGAAGCTGACATTCGGTGCAAGACCCGCGACACCGGCAACTGTCAGGTTCGGCGTCGTCGAGGCGAGGCCGCGGATGTAGATCGTGTTCTGGCCGGGGCCAGCGCCGCCTGCGGTCACGCCCGGCAGCTGGATCAGATAGTCGTTGAAGCTTTTCACGCCGAGCGCTTCCAGCTCCTGCTGGCCAAGAGCAGTCACGGCGACAGGAATGCTTTGGGCGCTTTCTGCGCGCTTGGTGGCGGTCACGGTGACAGCCTGAAGGCGCTTCACTTTCGCAGCCGGCTGTGCCGGTGCGGTTTCCTGTGCTTGCGCATGCGATACGACGAGGCCGGCGATCGCCATCAGCGACGCGCCGTACTTTAACTTCTTCATATTCTTCCCCTTGGGTCAGCTCCAGCCGTCGCACGCACAACGAACGGGCGCGCGGCATGAGAATCGTGGCTGCTCGATGCGTCTGGGCTACTTGTTTATTTCGATAATCTAAAGGGCTGCGGCTGCTTTATCCCGGGGATTGGCTGAAAACTGTTACATAGAGTCCACATTACGCCTCCAATGGCGGGCGAAACCTGCAGTGCAATCATTTGACTATCGACGTAATTACGGCAATAGCCGCATATGGCTCAAGATTTCGACCCAAGCGCATCCGGCGCTGAAGCGCCCGAGGCAGAACTCCCCGAAGACGAAATCCTCTTTGTTTACGAGACTGACTATGAAGTCGGTCAGGACAATGTCGAAATCGCCGGATTGGACGTCCACAATCCGGTGTTCTTCCTGAGCGCCGGTTTGATCGTCCTTTTTGCGGCGATGAGCCTGATTTTTCCCGCCGCGGCGACCCACTATCTCACAGCAGCGAAAACCTGGACGCTCCAGCGCGCGGATTGGCTTTTTGCTATCACGCCGGTGATTGTGTTCGCCTTTGCGCTCTACCTTACCTTCAGCCCACTGGGCCGGATCCGGCTTGGGGGCGCCGCTGCCGAGCCTGAATTCAGGACGCATTCCTGGGTGGCGATGTTGTTTGCGGCAGGTGTTGGGGTAGGCTTCATGTTTTATGGTGCCGCCGAACCCCTGGCCTATTACACGGACTGGTATGGCACGCCGTTGAACGTCCCTCCGGAAACACCGGCGGCCGAGCGGCTCGCGTTCAGCGCAACCATCTTCCACTGGGGCCTCGCGCCGTGGGCCATTTACGCGATCGTCGGTCTGGCGCTCGGATTTTTTGCCCACAACAAAGGGCTGCCGCTCAGCATCCGGTCGGCCTGCTACCATGTGTTCGGCGAGCGCGTCTGGGGATGGCCGGGCCATATCATTGATATGTTTGCCGTGGTTTCGACTGTGTTCGGTCTCGCCACAACGATTGGAATCGGGGCGACCCAGGCGACCAGCGGTCTCGCTTACCTGTTCGGGTTTGAACCGAACCGCTACGTGCAGATTGGCTTGATTGCCTTCATGACGGGGCTCGCAGTCATTTCGGTCCTGCGCGGGATGGACGGCGGGGTGAAGTTCCTCAGCAACGTCAATATGAGCATTGCGTTCGGCCTTCTGATCTTCGTGGTCATCGCCGGGCCGACAATTCTCATCTTCGCCGGCTTCGGCGAGAATTTGTTGGCTTACATCACTGATACGCCAGCTCTTACAAACTGGGTGGATCGCCCGGATATCGTCTGGTTCCACGACTGGACCATATTCTATTGGGCCTGGTGGATATCCTGGTCACCCTTCGTCGGCATGTTCATTGCGCGGATTTCCAAAGGCCGAACTGTGCGGGAATATTTCGCCGTTGTCCTGCTGGCCCCGTTTACGATCTGCGTGATCTGGTTCACGGCGTTCGGTGAGACGGCGCTGATGCTCAATCAATCCGGCGCAGGTGAACTCGCCGATGGCATGAGCAGTGCGTCGCTTGTTCTGTTTCAGATGCTGGAAGATCTTCCGTTTGCGGAGATCACGTCCGTCGTCGCAATTTTCCTGCTTGTCGTCTTCATCGTGACATCGGCGGATTCCGGTGCCCTTGTCGTTGATACGATCACCAGCGGCGGCAAGACCGATGCGCCGGTTGCGCAGCGCGTCTTCTGGGCGTGCATGCTCGGCCTGACCGCCTCTGCCCTTTTGTATGGCGGCGGAACAGATGTGCTTCAGTCCCTTCAGGCGGGCACCATCACCGCGGCGTTGCCCTTCACGTTTATTCTGCTGGCCTGCTGTTTCAGTTTGTATCTCGGCCTGCGAGACGAATTGCGGGCCATGAAGGCATTCGAAGCTGAAAACTCCGAAGAGGCCTGACGAGACCCCTGGTTGCCGATGAGCCCGCAAGCGCGCAGATCATGCTACCTTGATTAATGTTGCCATGCTGGAAAAAAAATCTATGTTTCTACTTGTGGGAGTCAAGTAGAGGATCAGTAGATGGCGACCAGTTCGCCTGGCCGATTCCAGGAATTGTTGCTGGAAGGAATGTGTGACAGCCAGAGCTTGCCAGAGGCTTTAGCGTGGCTGACGGAGTATTGCGGCGCCGGGACAGCGCAGCTGATTGCCGTGAGCGATTCAAACCTGATCCTCGACTCGGCCATCTTCGGGTCAGTCGATTTCGAGCTTTTCAAAAAGGAAGCCGAATACCTCACCGAAAATCCTCGGAAAAAGGTTTTCGACACCATGCCGACCGGGCGAATCTTTCACGATGCGGATCTGGTGGACGCCGAAACGGTTCGGACGCATCCTGTATATCAGGAGTTCCTAATCCCGGCTCGAATTGGCCAGTTTTCCGGAGCGATCCTCTCGAGAGGTGATGAGCATATCGTCGGACTTGCGATTGCGCGCCCATACGAGGAAGGACCATTCGAAAAAGACGTCCTCGAAAAGTTTGCCAATATTGTCCAGAGCGCCTTGCCGGTCGTGCAGCTGGCGGAACAAGTCGTGGACACACGGGCGTCCTCCTTGTTGGATCTGTTCGGTCCGCAAGCGCACGTCGCGATCCTCGACAAAGAAGGTGTCCTGCTCCGGTATTCAGAGCAATTCGAGAAACTGCTGTCGTCAGGCCTGCTCCGCCGAGATCATTTTGGCCGCCTCGATACGTTGTCCGATGAAGTGAATTTATCGCTTGCCGCCGCCTTGAGGGGAACGAATGGCCAGGCTGGCGGGCGCTTTTCCTTCACCCGGCTGCGTCCCGAGCGAACTTTTATCTGCACAGTTACGCCCGTGCCGCCCCTGAAAAACTTTGGCGGAAGGTCAGGCCACGCCATTCTCGTGCTGGACCCGCTGCTCGAGCCCAAGAGGCTGGACCGGTATCTGCTTCGACAGGCTTTCGTTCTCACTGACGCCGAGTGCGATGTATGTGAACGCCTTTATGCGGGTGATACCCTTGCGGAGATTGCCGAAGGGAGAGAGGTTGCAATCAGCACGATCAAGTCCCTTCTTAAGTCGATACTCATGAAAACCGGCACACGGCGTCAGGCAGAAATCGTCATCAGACTGTCTCGGTTCGCATTCGATTACCATGACTGAGCGTGGCGCAACCGCCGCACCATTCATCCTCTGAAAGAAAATCTTGTCTGCCGGAGCGCGCATCCCCCAAATGAGGGATGACACCTCCACGACATTAACGCTTTGTTACCCGCATAGGCGAGGGAAACAATCCTGACTGGCCGGGGACATGAGCCGCCAGGATTTGGGTCTCTCAAACAAGAGGTCTGGGTTGGGGATGTCATGGAAAGGAGGTGTGCTGATGGACGTTTCCGTGTGGAAGGCGATCCTCAGTCGGGTGGTTGCACTACTTTGCGCACTTCCGCTCCTTTCCATGGCGGCGCACGCAAGTCTGCCGGCAGACCGGATCGGGGATGAAGTGGGACTCCAGATAGATGACTTTATCGGTACAGTGCGGATCGTACGCAGCGATCAGAGTGCGATCAGCGTTGTATCCATTACAGAAGGTGCATCAGACTTTGGCCGGGTGATCATGGACGAAAGTGTGACAACTGGCCTGCGAATTCGCGGCATGCCTGCGCCTATCGCCATGAACTGCGTCCGGACGAATGGCAATCTGTTGATTTCATTCCAAGACGGTGCCACGCACCCGATTACGGATTTTCCTTCCATCGTGGTTTCGGTTCCTGAAACGGCGGATGTCAAGCTGGTACTACGTGCGGGGGATGCCGAAGTTTCCGAAACGGAAAATCTGGAAATCCTTGCCGGCGGTTGCTCCAACGTCGTCGCGAAAAGTGTGAAAGACACGCTCCGCCTGACGACCATGGGTGCCGCGCGGTTCAGTGTCGAACATGCGCGGCGGGCGGACATAGATGCGAGCAATGGCGGCCTGATCAGGGTTACCAATGTCGGTCGCCTGCTGAGTGCATGCCTGGGACGAACGTCGAAACTGACCTCGGAGAAGGTGGCAGGTGCTGCGCAAGTGTTCATGTCCGGAACCAGCCGGGCGACCCTGGCAGATGTCGACTTGTCCGAATTGACCGCTGAACTAGACGGCGCGTCCCAGCTGGATGTGAACGGCGTTGCCTCAACGTCACGGATCGCGATCGGGGCTGCGGCGAGGGCGTATGTAAATGACGGGGTCACGCTTGGAGAGATCAACCTGACACGTGCCGGGCGGCTCATCGTTGATGGAGAACGTTGGAAAGGACCGGTAAATGACTAGGTCGACAATAGGTAATTCGCTCATGAAAATCCGTAGGCAGAGTTTGTTCCTTCCGGCGCTGATGCTGGTGGCCATATGGATGAACGCACCGTCCGCGTCCGCGCAGGAGTTGGTGTATACGCCGGTGAACCCCTCTTTCGGCGGCAATCCCTTCAATTCGGCCCATCTGTTGGGCGTAGCCAACGCACAGGATGACACCGAGCCGCCACAGAGCGCGTCGTCCAGCGATCCTCAGGCCGACCTGTTTATCCGCCAGCTGCAGAGCCGGTTGTTGTCCGGTCTCGCTTCGGAAGTCGCGAATGCCATTTTCGGAGATAATCCACAGGACTACGGGCGGGTCGTGTTCGGCGACCAGACGGTGGAATTTCAGCGGGGGCTGGATTCCATCACATTGACCATTTTCGACGCCACAACCGGTACGACTACCGAGATTGTCGTTCCGATTTTCACCACCGGCGGCTGATCGTAAATGTGCGGGGAGTAGATTGTCGATGCGTAGTTTCAAGGCGGTCACGGCGCCTGTGTTTGCACTGGCCATGGTGCTGGCGTCCTGTGGCACACCACCGAAGGTGAAGACGAAAATGGCCGAGCCGGTGGTCAATCCGAGGACGCAAACCGAATATGCTTTGCTCTGGCTGCCGAAGCCATCGGAGCAGATTCCGGTGGCCGTCTATGGCGTGAGCGACGAAACGGGCGCATTCAAGCCAAGCGATACTGTGCAGACGCTCTCACGGGCGGTGACGCAGGGTGCGACCCCCATCCTTATCAAGGCTTTACAGGATGCCGGCGACCAGAGCTGGTTCAAGGTCGTCGAACGGGAAAAGCTGGATAACCTTTTGAAGGAGCGCCAGATCATACTCGAAATGCGCCAGCGGTATCTCGGTGAATCTGCGAAAGACTCCATGGCGTTGCCAGCGCTTTTGTTCGCGGGCACCCTGATCGAGGGCGCGATCACGGGATATGACACAAATACCCAGACGGGTGGAGCAGGGGCGCGATACCTCGGCATCGGAATGGATACACAGTACCGGGAGGATGCCGTCTCGGTTTACCTGCGCGCGGTGAGCGTGAAGACGGGTGAAGTGCTCATCTCGGTCTCAACCGAGCAGCGGGTCGCCTCCGTCGCTTGGCATGCCAACGCCTTCAAATACGTCGCCTACCGCGAATTGCTCGAAGCTGAGGCGGGGATCACGCTAAACCAGCCCCGACATCTGGCGGTTCGGCAGGCGTTGGAGAAGGCGGTCTACGGGATGATCATCGAGGGCGTGAAATCGGGCCTGTGGAGCTTCGAAGATCCGGAGCAGGGGCAAGCTGCGCTGGACTTCTATGATGCAAACTATCGCACGGAATTTCCCAAAGGTGCGCTGAAGAGCGTTCCGAAGGAATTGCTGCAAGGAGAGCCGGATTGGCAGGGTAAGTGACGTTTCGTTCAGGCCGGATCACGGGGGCGACCACCCTGTAAGTGATCTTGCCCGAACCATAAAGGATGAACCGGCGCGATGCGCCAGGGTGGGGAGAGGCCGACTTCAAGTTGGCGCTCGGACCGGTCTCTCCCCGGGGGGCAGCCAATCGGCTGCTCCCGATTGAATACTGCCGGTTGGGCTGGCGGGCAACTCGGGAGGTGCGTGGATGTTACCACGTGGAAGACAATCCAAGTCCGGCCAACAGAGGCCATCCGGCGGATTTCGGCCTGCGGTCATACTGACCGGTTGCGCTATTGTTTGCGGAGGCGCTTTGCCAGCATCGGCGGAGCAGGGGCAGAAACAGTCCTTCGCCAACATCGAACAAATCTCCGATGTCCTTGCCCGGACCCGCCTCGCCCAGACACGGCTTGCGCAATCCGGCGCAGGCAATCAGGTGAAGATCGTTCAGGACGGCCGGGACCTGGTTGTTGATGCCTATGTGCAAGGTCAGATGAACCGGGCCAGTGACAGGGCCAACACCATCACCCAGACCGGAGATGGAGCTGTTGCTGAGGTGAGTCTCATTGGAGACGAGAACACATTCTCCATATCCCAAAGTGCGGCCGACGGACCTGGGCAAAACAAGGCGTATGTCACGGTCAAAGGCGATTTCAACGATTCAACTATTCGGCAGACGAACGATTTCGGTCCGACCTTCGGCAACACCTCAATGCTCGTCCAGACGGGGAACGGCAATTCCGGCACGATCGCGCAGACAGTCGCGCCAGGTACGCTTGCTGCCGCCGAAAATTTTGCCGGCATCACCCAAACGGGTGACGACAACTCCGCCCTCATTGAACAAACTGGTGCAGATAATAGCGCCACCATTGAGCAGGACGGGCACGATAATAGGGGCGCGATTCTCCAGGATGGAGAGGGGCTTTCCGCGATATTGGTTCAGACCGGTACCGCGCTTGAGTATACGATTAACCAGACGGGGTGCGTCATATCATCAGGCTGCGGAGCAGTCAGTGTGACGCAAAGCGGACCATGACGCATCGTGTCTGGGGGAGACATGCCTTAGGCTGTATCACGGCGGGGCGTGGCAGAAGCCATGTGGGGGGACAGGATGTATCTTCCAGATTGGCCTTAAAGACGCCGGTTCGAGAACGAACTGGCAGGCAGATTGTGCAATGACAAGGAGATACCTCATGCGCAAGAAACTACTCGCAACTGTCGCAATCGCGGCAGTCTGTTTCGGAGGTCCTGCGTTAGCCGAAGAGGCGATCGTCAATCAGAGCGGTGCTGGCAACACAGCAGACGTCGACCAGACGCTGGATGCCGACCTGGTAACGACCGGGCTGGTAAGCAATGAAAACGTCGCGACGGTGGACCAGACGGGGGACCTGAATGACGCGACGGTTCGTCAGGGGCATACGCCTCCTGGAATTGATGATTTTGCCATCGCTGTAAACGAAGCCGATATCGATCAGGTGAGCGAGGTGGGCTCGGCTGTCGGGAACGTGGCGGATGTGACCCAGTTCTCTGACATCAGTGCCGGCGCTGCGCCGAATCTGACGGATGTAGATCAGTATACCGCGGGCGTCGTTTCCCAGACAGCGATCGTAACGCAAGTGGGGGGACAAGGTAACTCCGCCACTGTGGCGCAGGGGCAGGACTTTGATGCGGACGAAGGAGGGGAAGTCGCTTCCGTCGCGCAGACAGGCTCTGACAACTTGGCCACGGTAACACAGGGCGGCACGGTCGATTATGCGACCGTCACCCAGGCTGGTCTATCCAACAACGCCGACGTAGATCAGGAAGGTGAAGGTGGAGTTGCATCGATCGAGCAGACAGGGAACGACAATAGCTCTGTTCTGAGCCAGGACGGTATCGGCGCTTATGCCGACAACGTTCAGACAGGTAATGACAACTCGTCGCTCATCACCCAGGTCGACGATTCGCCGAACGGCTCCATCGGTATCGACAACGCCTACAATGCTGATCCGGAATCGACCGTCCTGCAATATGGCGATGACAACGCTTCACAGGTGGTTCAGTCGAACCTCGGCGGAGGCTTCAACCAAGTGGCTAACGTCACCCAGAACGGCAATGCCAACATATCAGACGTTGCGCAGACGGGTACCGGCCCCAATTTCACCGGCACGCTTCGTACAATCGTGAATCAAACCGGTGGTTCCGACTCGAGTGTGGCCCAGACCGCTACCGGTGGTGACGCCAAGAACGTCTTCGCGACGGTCAACCAGTCTGGTGCGTCCATTTCCGAAGTTACCCAGACAGCTGACGGATTGCGGGCAGCTGGTATCTCCGCGAATGTTACCCAGGATGGTGGTTCGACTTCCTACGTGACCCAGACCGTCGACAACCCATCGACCACCTGGGGAGGCTCTGTCATTTCGGGCGATGTGTCCGCCGTGGTCAATCAGAACGGTGGCTCCACTGCGAACGTGACCCAGGCCATCTACGGCAACGGGTCGACCGGTATTTCAGCAGATGTCACACAGGACAACGGCGCAATCGCCAATGTCACGCAGACAATGAACGGGGACGGTGAAAGCAATATGGCGGCCATCGTGAATCAGGATGGTGCCAGCACGACCAATGTGACGCAGACCTTCAATGAAGATAACACGAAGGACTTCATGGCGACGGTCAATCAGTTCGGAGACGGAAACCTGGTCAATGTCAATCAGTATGACAATGTGCCTGAAGCCGGCATCCAGGCTGATTTCAGTGTGACGGCGGATGTCTACCAGGATGGTGGCGGAAACTCTGCGGACGTGACCCAGGAAGGCCGAGTCTGGCAGGACAACACGTTGAACGCTTATGTTACGCAGGTCGGTGATGACAACCAGGCTGAGGTAACCCAGACTGGCAAGTCCAATACCGGTACGATCGATCAGATTGGCGGAGCTTCGTTCAACATGGCGAGCATTGACCAGTCGGGTTATGGTAACGGCGCTCAGATCACGCAAACCGGCTACTATAACACGGCCGATGTGCTGCAGCGGTCGGGGCGCGATAGCGCAACGATCACGCAGAGCGGAAACGGAAACGATGCCGACATCCAGCAGACCGGATCGAGTGCAAACTTCAGCCGGGACCGGGTTGCTGAAATCACTCAGTCGGGTGACGATAATGACGCCTTGATCCAGCAGACGGTAAACGAACTGTCTCAAGCGACCATTGTGCAGTCGACGGATGGCAACGACGCAACCATCATTCAGGCAGGTGCAAGCAACACCGCAGGCATCTATCAGACGGTTGCCGGCGGTGGTATAGCATCGATCACGCAGAACGGTGCTGGCAATATGGCCACGATCAACCAGTAGTACGGATCGCCCCGGGCCGGTTTCCGGTCCGGGGCCTCCATTTCTCCAGGGTGCATCGGAAGCGCAAATGAGAAGAGGAACGGGTAACGCGAAAACAGGGCGATTGGCTTTCCAGGCTGCGTCGCTATCCGTTGCTTTTTGCCTGGCGGGCTGCAGTACTGAGATCAGTCCTCAGGAATTGCTTGGCATGGTTCCCCTCAACCAACAGCCTGAAGAACCTCCGCCTCCGGTACCGGCAGCCGTCCGGCAGGAACCGGAAAAGAACAGCGACAGAATCCAGGCGGTTCAGGTCGATCAGCGTCCGGACGTCAAACAAACTGAATCACGTATCAGCCAGATACCTTCCGCTCCGGATACAGACGCCATTCTCCAGTCCGCAATTGTTGTGGATGACCCGTGTCTTGGCGATCTGGAGAACAGCGAGCAATGCCGCTCGAACCTCAAACCCAACTCCACCGGTGCCGATGCAGCAGGGGACAGCAGTATGACCCTGACAGTCGTGGCGCCGGATACAGGGCTGAAAGGCACCTTCGATGCGAGCCGGGCAGTGGATGAAATTGGCCGTGGCAGGATCGTGTCGCAAGGGGCACAGTCCGCTGGCAGTGATTTTCTTTCAGGCGCAGCGACACCGCAAATTGAACCTCCCCTACCAGGCCTTCCAATATCCGACCTTCCGCCTGGTTCTGTGATCATCCAGCCGCAATGAAGAACAATGCTTTGTTGGTCTGCGGCTGTGCCCGCGCACATTCACCACCAATTTTCTCCACATTTGACCATTATGCGCTCAACTCGCGGTCAGACGAATTTTCGTGTGAAGATCGCGTGACAAGCGCGTTAACATTTCTTACGTTACGTCATTGGGGAATATGGGTTGATGACGGGAATAGCTGCAAGATCTGAATCTGAGCCGGACCCAACGCCCGAAACGGTGCGTGTGATCGGTCGCGTCAAATGGTTCGACAGCGTCAAGGGCTACGGCTTCATCGTGGCGGAATCGACCTCGGATGCGAGTCTGACGGGCGATGTGATGATTCATATCACTTGCCTGCGCTCCTATGGCGAAACCTATGCCGATGAAGGCGCCCGTATTGTCTGCAATGCAATGCGGACAGAGCGCGGTTGGCAAACCGCCAGCATCATCGAGATGGAGCGCCCCAAGGCCGTTGTGGCCCGGGAGTTGGGCGTTCAGCCGGACTATGAACCGGTGATACTGAAATGGTTCAATCGTGGCCGCGGCTACGGTTTTGTACAGCGAGAAGGTAAGGATGTGGACATCTTTGTTCACGCCGTTGTCCTGCGGAAAGCCGGGTATGAAGAGATCGAACCCGGCACACCGCTTGAAGCCATTATCGAAGACGGCGCCAAGGGCGAGCACGTCACCAGCCTGAAGCCGCGCGAATAGCATTTTCCAACCGCCACGAATGCTTGCCGCTGGTCAGGCGGGCGGCTAAACCAAGGCGCATGAAACGCTTTCTCGTCAGCGGCATGGCCGCCATCGCCCTCGTCCTTTCTGCGCCGGCTGCGTTGGCCGAGCTGGAAGCCAGCCCGCTTACCATCGAATCCGCGAACGGCGCCCACACCTTCACCGTGGAAATCGCTGATGAACCGGAGGAAATCACCACCGGCCTCATGAACCGCAAAAGCATGGACGCCGATGCCGGCATGCTGTTCGATTTCGGCCAGCCGCGCGAAGCGGCCATGTGGATGAAGAACACGCTGATCCCGCTAGATATGCTGTTCATGGACCCGAACGGGAAAATCATCGCGATCGCACGCGAAACGGTGCCGGGCTCGCTGCGGACGATCTCGCCGGGCGTGCCGGTGAAGTCGGTGCTGGAGCTGAACGGCGGTCGCGCGGCCGAGCTGGGCATCGAGCCGGGCGATGAAGTAGTTCACCCAATTTTCGGCAATACGGACGAATGAGCGACGGCAACGCGCTCAGACCGCCGCCGCCTGGCTTTGCCACGCGTCCCACGCGCGGCAAGTTCTCCATCCATAACGGACCGTCCTATCTGGCGACCGGCGAGGGAGACCTGCGCAGCGGCATCTGGGTGCTGGACCGGCACTGTAACGGCATGGGGTTCATGCATGGCGGCATGATCTGCGCCTTCGCAGACAGTGCGCTCGCCTGGGCGGTGTGGTCAGCGACCGAGCGCATGTCCGTCACCATAAAGCTGACCATGGAATTCATGGGCATCGTGCCGGAAGGGACGTGGCTGGAAGCCCACCCGCAGGTGAAGGGCGTGGACGGTGATCTTGTTCACGTCATGGCCGACATGAAGATTGAAGATGGCACGCTCGTGGCACGGGCCGATGCGGTCTTCCGGTCCCTGCGGCGCCGGAAGACCTGATTGCCGGTCAGGCGCTGATGCCGAGCTCAGAGAGCGCGAACGCCTTGATGGATTTGTAGTCCGCCTTGCCATTCACGGCGCGGCCCAGATCATCCTTGAAGAGGATGCGCTTGGGTGCCTTGTAGTGGGCGAGCTTGGTTTTCACGAATTCCCGCAGAGACGCTTCGTCAGCCTGTCCATCCAGTGCGACCACCGCGGTGATGGCCTGGCCCCATTTGTCATCAGGCACGCCGACCACGAGCGCATCCTTCACGGCGTCATGCGCCTTCAGTGCTTCCTCGACCTCTTCGGGATAGACTTTCTCACCGGCCGTGTTGATGCAGTTGGAACCGCGACCGAGCAGCGTGATCGTGCCATCCGTCTCCACAGTGCACCAGTCACCAGGCACCGAGTAACGCTCTCCATTGATCATCTTGAACGTCTTTTCGGACTTCTCCGGATCCTTGTAGTAGCCGAGCGGCACAGCGCCACCGCGGGCAATGAAGCCGGCTTCGCCGCTGCCCGGCACGACTTCGCGGCCGTCTTCGGTGAACACTTTGCACTTCGAGCCGATTTCGAATTTTGACGTCTTCACTTCGCCATCCGCCGTCATCACGGAGGAGCCGAAACCAACCGCTTCAGAGGCGCCGAAACTGTCGGTCAGGGCGGCATTCGGCATGTGGCGCAGCAGGCCGCGCTTGACCTCAGTGCTCCACATCACCCCGGAGGAGATGATGCCCACGACGGAGTCGAGCTTGTGCTTGCCGGGATTGGCGTCGAGATAAGCCAGCATCGGCTTGCCGAAGGCGTCGCCCACGATAGCCATGTTGGTCACGCCCTCACGCTCGACCGTTTCGAAAAGGTTCTCCGGATCGAAATGCTTGTTTTCGGTCAGGGTCACAATGGTGCCACCGCCCATCATCGAGCCCATGGCTGTGAACAGGCCTGTACCATGCATAAGAGGGCAGGCGGGCACGTTGCGCACATGGCGGCCCAGTGCCTGCGCAGCCATCACCTGCTCGTCCATGTTTTTCGGCACGGGCAGGCCGGCAGCCTCCGCGCCCTCCATGCCTGCGCTGCGCCAGATCTGGTGGGACCACATCACACCTTTCGGCATGCCGGTCGTGCCGCCGGTGTAGAGGAACAGCAAGTCGTCGCCGGAGCGCGGAATACCCAGTGGGGAGGGATCACCCGTGGTTGCGAGTTCTTCATAAGCGACAGCGAAGTCCGCTGTCTTACCGCCGCCAACCTGCACCCAGGCGACCACGTTCGGCAGGCGCGGCTGCACTTTCTCCACCTGGTCCATGAATTCGACATCGAAGAACACGACGGTCGAGTCGGAATTGTCGAAGATGTAGAACAGCTCGTCTTCGAGATAGCGGTAATTGACGTTCACATGCGTCAGCCGGCCTTTGAAACAGGCGGCGAGGCCTTCCATGTATTCCGGCTGGTTACGCATGTAGAAGCCGGCCTTGTCGCCGACTTTCGCGCCGCGGGCCAGCAGGTTGCGGGCCAGGCGGTTCGATCGGGCCGTCATGTCAGGCCACGAAATGCGGCGCTCGCCATGGATCAGCGCCATGTCTTCCGGCCCGAGGGCGGCGCCCACTGCATCCAGAATATCGCCAAGGTTCCAGAAATTAAGCTCGGTCATGGGTTTCCTCCGTGTTCTGCCCCTCAGCAGGTCACCTTCAGGCGAAGGCGCCGCCGGTCTTATTGCCGGCTTGCCGGGGCAGATTCCTGGAAGATCGTATCAGTGCCGTTGCGGTCATCAATGGCCAAAACAAAGACGGCCCTCCGATTTCGGAGGGCCGTCCCAAGGTCATTCCGCGAGGGAATGGGCAGATTGGCTTAGAAGCCCATGCCGCCCATGCCACCCATACCGCCCATGTCAGGCATGCCGCCGCCGGCGCCTTCCTTCTTCGGAGCTTCGGCAATGGAGGCTTCCGTCGTGATCAGCAGGCCTGCCACGGAGGCAGCGTTCTGCAGAGCCGAGCGGACAACTTTCACCGGGTCGATGACGCCCATGGCGACCAGGTCGCCATACTCTTCGGTCTGGGCGTTGAAGCCGTGCGAGCGGGTCTTGTTCTGCAGGATCGTGTTCACGACCACAGAGCCTTCGACACCAGCGTTTTCGGCGATCTGACGGACCGGGGCTTCGAGCGCCTTGCGGACGATGTCGATGCCGGCCTTCTCGTCGTCATTGTCGCCAACGACGTCGATGTTCTTGGAGGCGCGGAGCAGGGCCGTACCACCACCCGGGACGATGCCTTCTTCGACAGCGGCGCGGGTTGCGTTCAGGGCGTCGTCGACGCGGTCCTTACGCTCTTTCACTTCGACTTCGGTTGCGCCGCCGACCTTGATCACGGCAACACCGCCAGCCAGCTTGGCCAGGCGTTCCTGCAGTTTCTCACGGTCATAGTCGGACGAGGTGTCGTCGATTTGCTTGCGGATCTGGGACACGCGGGCTTCGATGTCTTTCTTCTTACCGGCGCCGTCGACGATGGTCGTGTTGTCCTTGTCGATGGAAACGCGCTTGGCTTTGCCCAGCATGTCCATCGAGATGTTTTCCAGCTTGATACCGAGGTCTTCGGAAATGACCTGGCCGCCGGTGAGGACAGCGATGTCCTGCAGCATGGCCTTGCGGCGGTCGCCGAAGCCCGGAGCTTTCACGGCAGCGATCTTCAGGCCGCCACGCAGCTTGTTGACCACCAGCGTTGCCAGCGCTTCGCCATCGACGTCTTCAGCGATGATCAGGAGCGGCTTCTGCGACTGAACAACCTGCTCCAGGATCGGCAGCATCGGCTGCAGGCTGGACAGTTTTGACTCGTGCAGCAGGATGAGCGCGTCGTCGAGTTCGGCGATCATCTTGTCCGGGTTGGTGATGAAGTACGGCGACAGGTAGCCGCGGTCGAACTGCATGCCTTCGACGACGTCGAGTTCGGTTTCCAGCGACTTGGCTTCTTCAACCGTAATGACGCCTTCATTGCCGACTTTCGCCATGGCTTCAGCGATCATCGCGCCGATTTCGGTCTCGCCGTTGGCGGAGATGGTGCCGACCTGGGCGATCTCTTCGTTGGTTTTCACCTTTTTGGAGTGGTGTGCGAGGTCTTTGACGACTTCGGCAGCTGCCTTGTCGATGCCGCGCTTCAGGTCCATCGGGTTCATGCCGGCGGCGACGCGCTTCATGCCTTCGCGGACGATGGCCTGGGCCAGGACCGTAGCGGTCGTGGTGCCGTCGCCAGCGACGTCGTTGGCCTTGGAGGCGACTTCGCGCAGCATCTGTGCGCCCATATTCTCGAGCTTGTCTTCCAGCTCGATCTCTTTTGCGACGGTGACGCCGTCCTTCGTGGTGCGCGGGGCGCCGAAGGATTTCTCGATCACAACGTTACGGCCTTTCGGGCCGAGGGTGACCTTCACGGCGTTGGCCAGCGTATCGACGCCCTTGAGCATCTTTTCGCGGGCGTCAGCGCCAAAAACTACGTGTTTTGCAGCCATTTCGAGTTTCCTCTTTGAATTTGCTGTTTTTCTGGAAAGCGGTCAGGGGCGGAGATTACTTCTCCAGCACACCCATGATGTCGCTCTCCTTCATGATGAGCAGGTCTTCGCCGTCGATTTTGACTTCGGTGCCGGACCATTTGCCGAATAGGACGCGGTCGCCCTTTTTCACGTCCAGCGCGATGACTTTTCCGTCGTCACCGACAGCACCTTTACCAACTGCAACGACTTCACCTTCCTGCGGCTTTTCTTTTGCCGTGTCGGGGATGATGATGCCGCCCTTGGTCTTTTCCTCTTCCTTGACGCGGCGTACGACGACGCGATCGTGCAGGGGACGAAGTTTCATGGCTTTTGCCCTCTAGTCTTCAGATTGCGAGTTTGAATTGATCTCACGGGAGCCAGCGACCGGTAAAGGCGAATTAGCACTCACCCATACCGACTGCTAGCGGTGGCTCGGACGTAGGGCGCGGACTGGGTAGCGTCAACTGGATAATTGCAAAATTTTTTTGCCATTCCTGGCCAGCTCAGCCGGTGGCCATGCGCCGTGGAAGGGGTACCGGTTTCAACGAGAGGGTGAGGGCCGATCAGGCGTCATCAACCTGTTGCCAGAGTCTGAAGCCCTGTCGCCAAATTTGCGTCCCCGCTTTGTCGGGGTGGTAGCCATTATGTGTAATAACCATCGCACATCCCGGCAGGATACCGGGCGCAAGGCTAGGAGACGGCAGCGAATGAGCTCGTACGCACGTGATATCAAGGATTCTCTGACGTTCTTCGTCTTTGTTGCAACGACGGCGCTCTGTCTGTCGTTCACCTTCTCCGTCTTTGTTTACCAGATGGGCGTGCTGGACGATCCGCAGCGTTTCCTCGTCGCGAACCTCGTTGCGGCGGCCTGTGTGGCCATTCCGACGGCGACCATCGCCTCGCAGCATGAATTCCAGCTGAAGCGCTATCAGCGCCAGCTTGAATCGCTCGCATCGACCGATCCGCTGACCGGCCTCCTGAACCGCCGCTTCTTCCGCATTTCGGCTGAAGACGAGATGCATCGCCAGCGCCGCGCGGGCGGCATGGCCGCAATTGTCCTGTTCGACCTCGACCAGTTCAAGCAGATCAATGACCGTCATGGCCATCAGGCTGGCGACGCGATGCTGAAGCGGATTGCCGAGATCGCCTATTCCGAACTTCGCGGACCGTTCGACAAGCTGGGCCGCTGGGGCGGGGAGGAATTCGTGGTGCTGCTGTCCAACGTCAATCGCGATCAGGCCTGGCTCGTTTGTGACCGTCTACGCGAGCGGCTGGAACACGCCGAGATCGAGTATGACGGGAAGACCTTGTCGGTGACCGCCAGCTTCGGTTTCGAAATGCTGACGTCCGACGCATCGCTCGACCGCGTTCTGGAATCGGCGGACCGCGCGCTCTATGTCTCCAAAACGACGGGCCGCAACCGCGTCACCTATGCCGGACCGCGCCTCGCCGCAACGGCCTAACCGGTCCGGGCTGGATTCCCGCCTTTCCGCACGGCATGAATGCGTGAAGGGGAAACGCCATGGAAATCGGCAATACCAGGGACATCGACGCCGCGATCCGCAATGCGCGGCCGCTAAGCCTGCTGGCAAGCCAGAGGCCGGAATTCGCTGATGTCGAGCGGATCTGGGAAACCGAACTCGCGCCGGAGCTCGGCGCACGGGAAGTGATCCGCAGGCAGACAATTTCACGCGCAAAGTCCCGAACCCTCCTCGGTGGACTCGCGGCGCTGCCGGTCGTGATCGTCATGCTGTTCCTGTCGGGGGGATTTGGAATTTTCTTTCCGCTGTCGTTTTTCGTCGGCGTGATCATCGTCGTCGGCATTTCTGGCTTTGACTGGCTGAAGGTCTATTCGATGAAGTCCCAGACCAAGGACCTCATTCTCAAGACCGCCTGCAAGCCGTTCGGTTTCCGGTATGAGACCCTGCACCCGGACCTTTCCGGCATCGAGGATTTCCAGTCGCTCAGAACGCGCGGCAAGGAATTGATGGGAGCCATCAACGGGCCGCAGACTGGAAAAGAGCGCACCGTCTCCACCGTGTTTGGCGACATCCAGGTCACCCTGCATGATACAGCCGGCGCGCCGGCGCCGACCCCGGCCTACCAGGTCCTGAAGGATGCGGCGCTGCTGCCAGGGCATAGCCAGCGAAAGTTCGAGGATCTGATCGAGGGCGAACGGGCAGGCGCCAAGTTCGCGCTTGTCGAAGCGAAGCTCGATACGGGCGGCAAGAACAGCCAGACCGTGTTTCAGGGCATCCTGATCCATATCGAATATCCCCAGCGCTTTTCCGGGCGGACGCTGATGACCCGGTCGGGCTGGTGGAAACGCGGCAAGGGCGCTGGCGACCTGAAAAAAGTGGATCTCATCTCCCGCGAACTGGATGAGGCTTTCACAGTCTATTCCAGCGATCAGGTCGAGGCGCGCGCCTTGCTCTCGCCCGACAGAATGGAACGTCTCATCGCGCTGGAACGCCACTTCTCGGGCGGCAAGCTGCGGGGCCTGTTCGACGGAGGTCACATGACGCTGGTACTCGAAGCAGACAACCAGTTTGAGGCCGGCTCCGTCTTCAAACCACTGGTCGACCCGCGCCGCTTCTCGACCGCCTTGTCGGAACTGGGGCTTGTCTGCGACCTGATCGACGGCTTTCTCACGCGCGAATGGGTACAGGGCCGGATCTGAACCGGGTGATGAATCCGGACAGGCCTGTCCGACAGGGGCAAGCGGTCCGATACGCTGCGGGCGCTGGGGATTCCGCGTGATGTGTGAGCCATATCGCAAGCGTGAATTCCCCGCATAGGCGCTCATGCCAGTCTTCCCGGCATGACAGATCTCAGCGATGTCCTCACCCATACCTGGAAGACCCTTGCCCGCGTCATCGCCGAAACCGGCGTGAATGCGGACCTGTTCAAGGCGCCGGAAACGGTTCCGAAAACGGTGAAGCGGCGCGTCTCGGCAGAGCTGAAGCGGCTCGGCGTGCTGCTCCGCCGTCTGATCTTCCTGATGACTTTTCGGGTGGAGTTGGCGCCAGTGACGCCGAGGCCTGGGTCGAACCATTTCGAGAAAGCGGAGGGCGAGACGCAGTCGAGGTACACCTTCTCGCTTGTCCCAACACAGGCAGACGAAACACCGGACTTCCTGCGCGGGCCGGTCACGGTCCCGGAGCGCGAGCCCAGCCTCGCTGCGTCCCTGATCGCCCGCTGGCAGGCCATGCTGGACACGCTGAAACACGCCAACCGCCGCGCCAAATGCCTGGCCCGCACGATCCAGCGCCGGAAAGCGAATGGCGAGCCGAAGCCCTACATCGTGCTCGTCCCCGGAACGCATGCCATGCACCGCGCCGTGGCCTTCGTCTCGGGCGGGCTCACCGTCCAGCTGATCGAGGCGCTGCGAGACTGGCCGGTACCCAATAGAGGTTGATCCCAGCCAAAATCAGGAATCTTGCCGGAGCGCGGACGCGTTTCCGGGTAAAGGTGCTGGGCGTGGTATTTATTGGGCCTTGCTGACCACGCCGAAGGCTTCCTCGGCGATCACGCGTTCCTCATTGGTCGGAATAACGAAGGCCTTCACCTGGCTGTCCGCCATTGAAATGCAGAGGGCGTTCTTCCGGTTGGCTTCGTCTGACAGGTGGAGCCCCATCCAGCCGAGATGGTCAGCCACCGCCGCCCGGATCGCGGCATCATTCTCGCCGATGCCAGCGGTGAAAACGAGGGCGTCCAAGCCGCCAATGCTCATCGTCAGGCGGCCGATTTCCCCGGCGATGCGCAGGGCGAACAGGTCCAGCGCTTCCTTCGCGCGCGGATCATCGCTCGCTTCAAGCTCCCGGCAGTCAGCGCTGATCCCGCCCGAAACGCCTTTCAGGCCGGACTGGTGGTAGAGCATGTCTTCCACTTCGCCGGTCGGCCGGTGTTCCTGTTGCAGCAGGTGAAGGATCACGCCGGGGTCGAGCGCGCCGCACCGGGTCGCCATCGGTACGCCGTCGATGGTGGAGAAGCCCATGCTCGTGTCCTTGCTCTTGCCATCCAGCATGGCGCAAAGGCTGGCCCCGCTGCCGAGATGGGCGGCGATCACGCGACCGGCTGCGGCCTCCGGAAACTGGCGGCGAAGTTCGGCGGCGATGAATTTGTAGGACAGGCCATGGAAGCCATAGCGCTTGATGCCGCGGTCATGCAGATCGCGCGGCAAGGCGAAGCGCCGAATCAGTTCCGGATTGGTCCTGTGAAACACCGTGTCGAACGAGGCGACCTGGACAAGCTCCGGCCGGACCTGCCGCATCGCGCGGACCAGACGGAGCGCCTGCGGCTGGTGCAACGGCGCAAGAATGGAGAGGGCCTCGATCCGGGCGAGGGAGTCATCGTCGATCAAAACCGGCCCATCGAATTCATCCCCCCCATGCACCACGCGGTGGCCCACACAGCTCAGTTTGCTGAGGTCATAATGTTCGGAGAACCAGTCCAGCGTTTCCACCATCACATCGGTGAGGTGGCCCGCGTGATCGGCCTTCAGCGCGACGTCAAACACTGCCTTGCCCTCGACAAGGTGGAAGGTCAGCGGGCTGCGTCGGAAGTCGATCAGCGCGTCGGCGATCCGGTCAGGCTTTTCGCCTTCAATACTGAAAAGGCCGATCTTCACGGAGGAAGAGCCGGCATTGAACGTCATCAGCAAAGGGCCGGACATGTCAGCTGCCTGACTTGGTGTAGGTCATGCCGACACTCAAGCGGGCGAGGGCTGCCGACGCCATGCGGGCCGTCAGCGGATCGGCCCGGCTGGTCAGCACGATCGGCACCCGCGCGCCGAGGATCAGGCCGGCGGCAATGGCGTCGGCGAAGTAGATCAGCTGCTTGGCCAGCATGTTGCCGGCTTCAAGATCCGGCACGAGGAGGATGTCTGCTTGCCCTGCAACGGGAGAGACGATGCCCTTGGTCTTGGCGGCAGCCATGCTGATGGCATTGTCATAGGCGAGCGGGCCATCGACCCGGGCACCGGAAATCTGTCCCCGCGCTGCCATCACGGTGAGCGCCGCGGCGTCTAGCGTGGCAGGCATGTCGGCGTTCACAGTTTCGACCGCCGCGAGCACGGCAACCAGCGGCTCCTCAACGCCCAACTGGTGCATGAGATCGACGGCGTTCTGGCAGATGTCGCGCTTCTGATCGAGGGAGGGAAGAATATTCACGGCCGCATCGGTCACGATCAGCGGCTTTTCATACGCCGGAATGTCCATGGCGTAGACATGACTGATACGGCGCTCCGTACGCAGGCCTGAGTCACGGGCGATGACCGCGCCGAGGAGTTCATCCGTATGGAGACTTCCCTTCACAAGAACGGAGACGTCTCCGCTGACAGCCATTTCCACCGCTTTCGCGGCGGCCGCGTGGCTGTGTTCGGTGTCGATAATGTTGAAGCCGTCCAGAGAGACGCCGGCTTCTTCGGCGGCTGCTTCGATCTTGGCGCGGGGGCCGATCAGGACGGGTTCCAGAAGGTCTTCGTCCCGCACCTCGACAGCGCCCTGAATGGCGATGGGGGAACAGGGATGAACGATCGCCGCCTGAACAGTCGGCGAGGCTTTTGCCCGTTCGATGAAGGCGTCATAGCGGTCATGGCGGCGAAGGCGAATGCCTGGCATGTGCTTGCGTTTGACTCGGACGCTGTCTTTCGGAGCGATGACGGTCGCTTCGCCCTTCAGGACGGTCTCGCCATCTTGATTGGTGCAAACGGTCTCCAGCCGGACGAGACGCTTCTTGTCCTGCTTCTCCAGCACTGTCACGGTCGCGGTGACGGTGTCGCCCGGAAACACAGGCTTGGTGAAGGCGATGGTCTGGCCGAGATAGATACAGCCGGGGCCGGGCAGGGTGGTGCCCAGAACGGCGGAAATGAGCGAAGCGGTCCACATGCCATGGGCAACCGGCTTGCCGAAGATATCCTTCGCCGCGAACTCGGCATCGAGATGGGCCGGGTTTACGTCGCCGGAAACAAGCGCGAACAGTTCGATGTCATTTTCGGTGACGGCGCGTTCCAGCGAAGCGGTGTCGCCGACCTTGATCTGGTCATAGGTGCGGTTTTCGAGAAAGACATCAATCATGGGTGGGCACTCCTACCTCTGGAATACATAGGTTCCGGGCGCCTCTTCAAGCGCGGGATAACCCTTGCGCGCCGCGCCCATTCGTGGCGGGCGGATCAAACCAGCCGAGGAATGCTTCGCCAGCCAGGCGCTCCAGCCGGTCCACCAGGAGCCGGATTTCTCCGTCGCGGCTTCCAGCCACTGGTCGGGACTGAGGATCTGGTCGCGGTGGCGGTGATGGGCGATGCGGTAATGACGCCCATTGTGGCCGGGCTCGCTGACGATGCCGGCATTGTGTCCGCCAGTGGCCAGAGCAAATGTAATATCCGTGTCGGCCAGCTGGTGGATCTTGTAGACCGACCGCCATGGCGCGACATGGTCGTGCTCGGTGCCGACGGCAAAGACCGGCACGCGCAGGCCCTGAAGGGCGACCGGCCGGCCATCGACCATGAAGCGTCCATTGGCGAGGTCGTTGTTGATGTAAAGCTTCTTCAGATATTCCGAATGCATCCGGTAAGGCATGCGTGTCGTATCGGCGTTCCAGGCCATGAGGTCGAACATCGGCGCGCGTTCGCCCATCATGTATTCCTTCACCATACGCGACCAGAGCAGGTCGTTCGATCGGAGCAGCTGGAACGCACCGGCCATCTCGTCTGCCGAAAGAAAGCCGCGGTTCCACATGATGCTTTCGAGGAAATGCATCTGGCTGTGGTCGATGAAGAGGGCGAGTTCGCCGGGCTCGCTGAAGTCAGTTTGCGCCGCCAGCAGCGAGACGGATGCGAGCCGGTCATCGCCGTCGCGCGCCATGGCGGAGGCTGCGACGGAAAGCAAAGTTCCGCCGAGGCAATAGCCGGTCGCGTGAACCTTGCGATCCGGGCAGATCGCGTTGATCGCTTCCAGCGCGTCCATCACGCCCATGCGACGATAGTCGTTCAGGGACAGGTCACGATCATCGGCGGACGGGTTGCGCCACGAGATGGCGAAGACGGTGAAGCCCTGTTCGGTCAGGTATTTCACCATCGAGTTCTGCGGCGACAGGTCGAGAATATAATACTTCATGATCCAGGCCGGCACGATCAGGACCGGTTCGGCGTGAACCTCCTTGGTGGCGGGCGCGTACTGGATCAGTTCGATCAGGTGATTGCGGAAGACGATCCGGCCGGGGGTGACGGCAACGTCTTCACCTGGAATGAAGTCTTCGGTGCCGACCGGAGGTTTTTTCTGGATTTGGCGGCGAATGTCTTCGCGCCAGTTTTCGAAACCCTGGATGAAGTTCTGTCCGCCCGTCTCCCGCATCCGCTCCAGAACTTCCGGATTGGTGAAGGGATTGTTCGAAGGGGAGAAGATGTCCAGCATCTGGCGCGCGACGAAAGAGACGACTTCCTCATGATGCGGACTGACGCCAGGAACATCGTGCGTGAGGTTGTGCCACCATTGCTGGGTCAGCAGGAAGGATTGAGACCAGACGCCAAAAGGCTGCTTTCGCCAGGCCGGGTCACGGAAGCGGTTGTCGCCGGGCAGCGGCTCGATGCAGCAATCAGCTTCTTCCTGGCCCATTGTGGACAACAGATAGGCCGACAGGCGGTTGCTTTTGCGGAAAGCCTTTTGGACCATTTCCAGCTGCTTGCCTGGCGCGGACTGAAGGTGAAGCGTCCAGTCCATGTAAGCGAGTGCGAGTGAGGCCGGGGAAACGCCGCTGGAAAATCGGCTGATCAGCGTGTCCCGCATCCGGTCCATCGCTTCGAAAGCGGCTTGGCGCGCGGCATCGGGATCATTGGGGTTATTCGGTGTATCTGAAGCAGGCATCGAATTGTCAGCTTTCTGCCACGCATGGAATTTTGGCGATTTGGCCAGTTTTGTATGCCGAAAAATAGTGCCGGTTTATTTAAACCATTTGACGGAAATGCATCTGCCTTCACAACGATGTGCTGGAGAAGCGTTTTGGTGCCCGGCCGGGCACGAAAAGCCCGGCCGGACACCGGTTATCAGGATCGGCTGGAAAGATGCCGGATCAGGGCGCGGGCTTCTGGTGTCGGAGGTTTCTCGGTACGCCGGTAATCAGATCCGTCTGCTTTACGGCTCACCAGTCTGAAATCGACGAGCTCCCGCCTTATCAGCGCGGCATCCTCGAACAGGTGAAGTCTATCCAGTAGGGCAGTGATCTGCTTGTCGTTGAGCACACTGTTGGCAGGCAGACGAGCCCACAGGGCCCACAAGCAGAGCTCTTGCATGGACCTGCGCGATGACCACTGAGTCAGTCGGCCTTGTGCATCGAACAGGTTCAGCGCCCGCTCGACGATTGTGTGGTCGACTGGTTTCGATATCATCCTGGGTTCGGACAGGCGCTCGCCAGCCTGATGTGCAGCTCGCAGGTGCTGGAAATTCCGGAAGCCGTTCGCACGCGCCAACATGTTCATCAGAGTCAAGTGCGAAGGCGGTGCCTCCGCTGACATCAGCTGTTGCGTCAGTGCGCGTGAAAAATTGGAGATGTCCTCAATAGAGAGGGGAATTGAGTCTCTGGGCATGATTCATCCATCGCGTGCCGCATCAGGGTCGTTGGTCGCTGACTTACGACGGGGCACTGGACAATAACCATGTGACTGTCGGTTTGATTATGCAGGTTTAGCTTCCCGGTGGGACAGCGACGCCTCGGTGAACTGCGGACCGTGAACGCCAAATACCATTTCACCGTTTTCCGGGCAATCCGCCTATTCGTCTTCCGGTGGCGGGGTGCCGCGGTTCATCCAGGCGAACAAAGGTTTCAGCGGGAATATCCATGAGATACCGGCAACGACATAGAAAACCAGCTCCGCCCAGCGCGGCCACGTCGAGGTCATGCCGCCAATTGTGGCCGCCAAAACGATATAAACAATCAGGTAGACCAGCAGGATCAGGGCGGTGAGGGGCTTGCGCATGAATGCAGTCCTTTGTGCAGATGCGACCCCGCAGACCCTTGCGGGGCGCCAGCCTCACGTCAATTAAAGCGCATGAGCGAAACCACAATCCCCCCCGCTGCTGCCATCTGGATCCGCCGCTGGCTGATCCTGGTGGGCCTGATGGTCTATGCGATGATCCTGATCGGCGGCGCCACGCGCCTCACCGATTCCGGCCTGTCGATTACAGAATGGGATCCGATCAAAGGGGCCATTCCGCCGCTTTCTACCGAGGCCTGGAGCGAGGCTTTCGCCAAATACCAGAGCACAGCGGAATACCGGTACATCAACCACGGCATGTCCATGTCGGAGTTCCAGCATATCTACTGGTGGGAGTGGGGGCACCGCTTCTTCGGCCGGATGATCGGCCTGGTCGCTGTGCTGGGCATCGCGGTGTTCGCCGTCCGGAAGTGGCTGACGCGTCCGCTTATGTGGAAGCTGTTCGGGCTTGTGGCGCTGGGCGGACTTCAGGGCGCGATCGGCTGGTGGATGGTGTCGAGCGGTATCGGGCAGACGACCCGGGTGGATGTCGCGCCTTACCGGCTGATGACCCACTTTATCCTGGCACTGTTGATCATCGCCATTGTTGCCTGGCTGTGGCTGGACCTCGGCAATCGGGCGCGCAGTACAGCATCCCGCGCGGTGCGGGTCACGGCGAAACTGTTCCTGCTGGCGGTTTTTGTGCAAATGGCAGCCGGTGCGCTCGTCGCCGGACTGGACGCCGGGCGCAGTTATAATGACTGGCCGCTCATGGCGGGTGAACTGGTCCCCTCACATTACCTGGAAGGCGACCTCGGTATCCGCAGCCTGTTTGAGGGGCGCGCGGCAACTCAGTTCAATCACCGCATCATCGCCTATGCGATCTGGGCGGCCAGCCTTGTGGCGGCGTTGGCCTTCCGGAAGACCGCGTACGGGCGCAGCTTTATCGTCTTCGCCGGGTTGGTCAGCTTGCAGGCCGTGTGGGGAATCCTGACGCTGCTGCACGCGGCGCCCATGAACCTCGCCCTGCTGCATCAGGCGATCGGGGTTGTGGTGACGCTGGCGGCCGTCCGCCTTGCATGGCAGACGGCGCGCCCGGAAGCGTCGGACTAGTTAGATCCCGTTTGTGTATTCGGCAGGGTGATCGGGCTCGGATCGACGAACACGACCTGGCTCTTGCCCGGTTCGATCTCTCCCGCCAGCGCGATCACGCCGCCCGGATAACCGCCGGACATCATCGTACCCATAGCGGCCATGGCGACCGGCTTCTCCGGTGCGAAGACGCTGAGGCCATTCCGGATGTTCACGTCGGTCGTGGTCATGCCGAGGTCAGTGGACAGTTTCAGGCCCGAATCCGGCTCCAGCGAAAGCAGGGCTGAGACCTGACCGCGGATCAGCGGGGCGGCGGCCGTGGCACGCGGGGAGGCGACCAGCGTGTCGCTGGTGTAGGCACAGGACTGAATCGGGAAGTCAGTGAAGGTGGAATCGCCACGTTCCCAGGTCAGTTCGCCTCCGCTTTCCTTCACAATACCGGCCTGCAGGACGCGATTGTTGCCCAGCGTCCAGAAGGCGAGGCGCATGATGCCCTCAGTGCCGGCCGGCCCGGAGCACAGACCGTCAATAAAGGTCTCCCCGTCGACAGACAGGTCCACCTGTGCCGGGGCCATCAGGCCGTCCCCGAACACATAGGCCTTGGCGGTGCCCTCCCGGTCGATACCGGGGAAAACGGTCAATGTGCTGCCGCCGATATTGGCGGATTGGCCACCCGCCAGCGCTTTGACGCGGAAATTGGTCGGTTCGCCGATCCGCTCGGCTTCCATGTCGAAAAATTGCAGGCCGCCAGTCTCGTAGGCGACGGCGAGAATCCCCCTTGAACCGCCGGAAAGGGCGATTGCAGATACGGGTGATTCCAGTGTACGGGTCGACCAGACGGCCGGAAGCTCCACATCTGCAGTGATTGCAGAGGATTCCGGGGGGGATTCCGGCGCTTGTTCCGGCTTGCTGCAGGCCGCCGCGGCAAAAAGCAGGGCAAGTCCAAGCCCTGCGTTGACAACGGTGGATGTGGCGCTTAAACGCCAGCGCTTGAATTCCATTCCATGAACTCCGAAAGCGAGAGGCTCTGAGTAGAGCGATGAAAACCTATAACGCACCTGTGGACGTCGAGAATAAGTGGGTCGTGATCGACGCGACTGATGTCGTTGTCGGACGTCTTGCTTCTTACGTCGCCAAGCGCCTGCGCGGCAAGCACCGCCCTGACTTTACTCCGCACATCGATACCGGTGACCATGTCATCGTGATCAATGCGGAAAAGGCCAAATTTACCGGCAACAAGCTGGCTGATAAGGTCTACTACCGCCACACCGGCCACCCGGGCGGCATCAAGTCGACCACCGCCGGCAAGATACTTTCCGGCCGCTTCCCGGAGCGCGCCATCGAACTGGCCGTTAAGCGTATGCTGCCGAAAGAGAGCACGCTGGCGCGCAAGCAGTTCTCGAAGCTGCGCGTCTATGCCGGTGCTGAGCACCCGCACACGGCCCAGAGCCCCGAAACCGTCGACTTCGCGTCGATGAACCGCAAAAACGTCAAAACGGCCTGATCATTATGACCGACACTGCAAACTCCCTCCAGGACCTCGGCACCATGACTGGTGACGAAACTGTCACCGCCGCTCCGGAGACCCTCGCTGAACCGAAAATCGACGCTCAGGGCCGTGCTTACGGCACCGGCCGCCGCAAGGAAGCCGTCGCCCGCGTCTGGATCAAGCCGGGTTCCGGCAAGATCACGATCAATGGCCGTGACCAGGAGCAGTATTTTGCGCGCCCCGTGCTGCGCATGGTGATTGCCCAGCCGCTGATCGAAGCCGGCCGCGAGACCGAGTTTGACGTGATCGCCACCGTGAAAGGCTCCGGCCTCATGGGGCAGGCTGGCGCAGTGCGTCACGGCATTTCGCGTGCCCTCGTCGCTTACGAGCCGGGCCTGCGCAAAGTGCTCAAGCCGTTTGGCTTCATGACCCGCGACCCGCGTGTCGTCGAGCGTAAGAAGTACGGTAAGGCGAAAGCCCGCCGCAGCTTCCAGTTCTCGAAGCGCTAAGCCGCATCCGGTTTATTCTTTTCGGGCGGGCGCTTCGGTGACGGAGCGCCCGCTTTTCTTTTGTCTTGCGTTTGCAAAGGGACGAGAACGCAATGCTGCCCAAAGTTTTCATTGATGGCGAAGCCGGCACGACCGGGCTTCAGATTGCCGACCGGCTGCGGAGCCGGACGGACCTTGAGCTGATCTCGATTGATCCGGACAAGCGCAAGGATCATGACGAACGCGCGCGTCTGATGAACATGGCAGATGCCGTGATCATGTGCCTGCCGGATGAGGCTGCCCGTCTGGGTGTGTCCCTTGTGACGAGCCAGAACACCGTCATCATCGATGCGTCTTCTGCTCACCGGACGGCGCCAGGCTGGACATACGGCTTTCCGGAAATGGACAAAGCCCAGCGGTCTGCTCTCCGGGCTACCCGGCGGATCGCCAATCCCGGCTGCTACCCGACGGGCATGATTGCACTGTTGCGTCCGCTCACCGGGGCAGGTCTCGTGCCAGCCTCCCTGCCGGTGACGGTCAGCGCCGTGTCCGGTTATTCCGGTGGTGGCAAGGCCATGATTGCCGAGTTTGAGCAAGGCGGCACGCAGGAAAATCATCGCATCTACGCGCTGACTCAGAAGCACAAGCACCTGCCAGAGATGAAGCGGTTCGCCCGGCTGGACCACGCGCCGATGTTCCTGCCGTCTGTCGGACGGTTCGCGCAGGGTATGTTGACTCAGATTCCGTTGCCACTGTGGGCGCTGCCGGGCAAGTCGAAGCGGACTGACCTGCATGCGGCGCTGGTCAAAGCCTACGAGGGCGAGGCTTTTGTAAAAGTGCCATCGCTGGCCGAATGTGATTCGCTGGCCGGATTGGAACCTGAGGCCTGCAACGGTACGAACCGGCTGGAACTTTTCGTGTTCGGTTCGGACGAGGAAGTCCGTCTCGTCGCGCGCCTCGACAATCTCGGCAAGGGAGCGTCAGGTGCTGCCGTGCAGAACCTTAATATTGCGCTGGGGCTTGATGAAGAGGCAGGGCTGGACGCCTAGACCGGCAGCTTGATGTCCGCGAGGCGTACCTTGGCGTAGTTGCCCGGCGCGGCGCCGAGGCCCATGTCCTTCGGCTGTTTCGCCTCGACCTTGCGGCCGGATTTCGGGCGCAGCCAGTCCCACCAGGTCGGCCACCAGGAGCCGGGGACTTCCTCGGCGTTTTCAAGCCACTCGCCGCCCGTTTCAGTCAGGTCCGGGTTCAGCCAGTGCTGGTATTTCTTTGCGTCCGGGTGGTTCACCACGCCGGCGATATGTCCGGACCCGGACAAGACAAACTGCGTATCGCCGCCGAAGACGAGCGCCGTGCGGTACACGCTTTCGAACGGGCAGATATGATCGTCCTTGCTGGCCTGCACCATGACAGGGATCTTCACGTCTTTCAGGTTCACGGTCTCGCCCAGCACTTCGAAGCTGCCGGTCGACAGGCGGTTCTCGGCGTAGCAATCCTTGAGGTAGCGCTGGTGAACCTTGCCCGGAATGTTTGTCTGGTCAGCATTCCAGTAGAGCAGGTCGAATGGGCGGGGTGCCTTGCCCAGCATGTATTCGTCGATGACATAGCGCCAGACCAGGTCGATCGGGCGCAGCCAGTTGAAGGTTTCGTACATCATCGAGCCCGGCATGACGCCGCCATTCTCTTCGATGATACCGTTGATGTAGCCGCGTCCCGGCCCGTCAGTGAAGACTTTCAGGTCGCCGGCGAGTTCGAAGTCTGACTGCGAGGCGAAGAAGGTTGCCGACTTGATCTTGTCATATCCGGTCTTCGCCATGTGACCGAGGGCGGAGGACAGCATCGTTCCGCCGATACAGTAGCCGACCGTGTTGACGCCGGTTGCCCCGGAAGCCTGCATCGTCGCCTCGACGGCGGCATAGGCGCCCTTCTGGACGTAGTCGTCCCATTCATAGTCCTGCGTCACCTCGTCAGCCGAGCGCCAGGACACCACGAAGACCGGTACGCCCTTATCGACCAGCCAGCGGATCATCGAATTCTTTTCCTGCAGGTCCAGGATGTAGAACTTGTTGATCCAGGGCGGGAAGATCAGGAGCGGACGGGAATAGGTTTTTTCCTGTGTCGGTGCGTAGTGTATCAGCTCAATCAAGTCATTTCGGAAGACAACCTGACCCGGCGCTGTGGCGATGTTCTCACCCAGCTTGAATGGAGTCTCGTCTGTCTGGCTGATGTAAAGCTTGCCGCCGCCCTTCTTCACATCGGCGCGGGCAAGGCGGAGACCTTCCAGAACGCTCTGGCCTCCGGTTTCGAAGAAGGCACGAAGGGCCGTTGGGTTGGAGCCGAGATAGTTGGTTGGTGACAGGGTGTCGGTGAGGAGCTGAGTGAAGAACTTCGCGCGAAGTTGCAGGTTTTCCGGCAGGCCTGGCGCCTGATCTGCCAGGCTGTTCATCCAGTTGGCGTTCACTTCATAGGCTTTGCGGATGAAGCGAAAGCCAGGATTGCTGGCCCATTCAGGGTCAGAAAAGCGCTTGTCCTTGTCCTTCTCAGGCTTGCCGGAAATCGCCTCCATGGACATTTCCTGCCACAGCTTCATCCAGCCGGTCATCAGTTCCAGGTTGGCGTTGAACATGGCGGTGGGATTGGAGGCGAAACTCCAGCCGACGGCACGGAACGCCTCGCCGACACGCATTGGATCGCCTTGAGACACTGTGCCCAGAGGGCCGGAGCCCATCATGACATCCGCCAACAGGCCCTGGGACTCGACGTTCGCCAGCGCAAGCGTCGTCATCAGCACCTGCATACGCACCGGATCCTGGCTCATCATGAGCTCAGTCAGGGGCGTTGGGGTGTCTTTGATTCGCTCGCTACCACTCATTCGTACAATTTATGCCTGTTTTAGCTGTCCTTTACTATGCGCCTGAATATTTGTGATTTAGTGAGTGCGATCATGAAAAACACGGCGATTCCCCTTTTAAGCGTATCGATTCTGCTCATTGCGGGCTGTTCGAACTCTTTTGGTCGTGTTCGCGAAGCAATTAATCAGGCGCCAGACTGGTATGATGCCCGCCGTCAGGAAATCCGGGGGGAGGGGTATCCGAAGCTGGCCGAAGTGCAGGAAATCCCGGCGGACCAGCTTCCCGGAAAGACTTTGCCTGACTCAGCTGTCCGCGTGGACATATTGCAGGCCTATTTTGACTCTAATGAACGAGCGGAGCCACCCGTGGATGTAGCAGGCCAGATGGCCGTGCTGCTGAAGCGGGTAGAAGCGGAATTTGCGGGTCTGCCCGCTAATCCCGATTTCCTAACGCAGGATGATATCGCTCAGATTCAGGCTGCGTTCAACGTTCCAAGAGTTACTGAAGGCCTCAAGGTCAGACGCAAATGAATACCGATTTTCACAAGATCCGCCGACTTCCCCCTTACGTTTTCGAACAGGTGAACCGCACCAAGGCGGCCCTGCGTGCGGACGGCGCGGATATCATCGACCTCGGCATGGGCAACCCGGACCTGCCGACCCCCAAACACATCGTCGACAAGCTGTGCGAAACGGCGCGTCGGCCAGACGTTAACGGCTATTCCGCGTCGCGCGGCATTCCGGGCTTGCGCCGCGCGCTGACCGACTATTACAAGCGCCGCTTCGACGTAAAACTGGACAAGGACCGGGAGGTGATCGTCACCCTCGGCTCCAAGGAAGGCTTTGCCAACCTCGCTCAGGCCATTTCGGCGCCGGGCGATGTGATCCTTGCGCCGGACCCGTCTTATCCGCTGCACCATTTCGGCTTCATTATTGCTGGCGCGTCGATCCGCGGTGTGCCCGCCCAGACGCCGGAGCAGTACCTGTCCAACCTCGGCAAGGCCGTGCACTATTCCGTGCCGCCGCCGACAGCCATGGTTCTTTGCTATCCGTCCAACCCGACGGCCGCTGTGTGCGATCTCGATTTCTACAAGGACGCCATCAAGTTCGCGAAAAAGCATGAGCTGTGGGTACTGTCTGACCTTGCCTACAACGAGATTTATTTCGACGAGCCGACACCCTCGATCCTTCAGGTCGATGGCGCCAAGGACATCGCAGTCGAGTTCACGACCATGTCGAAGACCTATTCCATGGCCGGCTGGCGCATGGGCTTCGTCGCAGGGAACGAGACTTTGATCTCTGCGCTGGCTCGCGTGAAATCCTATCTCGACTACGGCGCCTACACGCCGATCCAGGTGGCCGCTGTGGCGGCGCTCGATGGCCCGCAGGATTGCGTGGACGAGACGCGTGCAATCTACAAATCACGCCGCGACGTGCTGGTGGAAAGCTTCACCCGCGCCGGCTGGCCGGTGCCAAGCCCGGCAGCCTCCATGTTCGCGTGGGCGCCGATTCCGGAGCAACTGAAGCACCTTGGCAGTCTTGAGTTTGCTTTGCAGCTGATCAATGAGGCCCATGTCGCTGTCGCGCCCGGCGCCGGTTTCGGCGAGCATGGCGACGGCCATGTCCGCATCGCCCTCGTCGAGAACGAACAGCGTATCCGCCAGGCCGCCCGCAACATCCGGAAATTCCTGGAGAAGCGCGGCGTGAAAGAGATTAAGCCTGCGGTCGCGGCGGCGGAATAGCCGTCGCCATCAGGCGTAGGTAAAGCCCCCATTGTTGATGACGACACGGCCGTCTCCACCGATGGTCTGGAAGATGGCCGTGCTGTTATCGCCTTCGCCAGTCCAGATTTTAATGGTCAGTGCCTCGCCAGGCAGCACGGGCGACGAGAAGCGCCCATCCATGGCCTTGAACCGGGCCGGTTCATTCCCGCACAGCGAGGCCAGCAGGGCGCGTCCGGTGAAGCCATATGTGCAGAGGCCATGCAGGATCGGCTTCGGGAAACCGCCAACGTCAGAGAATTTCTTGTCTGAATGCAAGGGGTTGCGGTCGCCGCTGAGGCGGTAGAGCAGGGCCTGATCCGGCCGGGTCTGGTAGGTCACTTCGAGATCCGGGGCCCGCTCTGGCGCAACGTTCGTCTGGCCGGACGGGCCCTTGTCGCCGCCGAAACCACCTTCGCCAACAATGAAGACGGATGAGGTCAGTTCGAAGAGCGGCTTGTCATCGGCCGTCAGCGTCGCCTCGGCTTTCGTCGCGACGACGGCGCCTTTGCCTTTGTCGTAAATGCCGGTGATTTCATCGACGAGCGTGATTTCACCTTCGACCGGGATGGGTCGGTGCAGGCGGATGCCCTGTTCTCCGTGAACCAGCATGCGGGGATCATAGGTCCCGGCATCGGCCATGGCGCTTTTCCCGCCTCTGGCATTGAAACCAGCAAGTACGCCGAAAGTGGGGAGCACTTTCTGGTCCACGCCCATCGTGTTCTCGGTGGTGAATTCCAGCTCAGCCCCAACAGGGTCTGCCACCCCGGCGCCGACACCAAGTGCATAAAGCAAGGCATCTCGAGAATCCCACGCCCATGTTCGCGGCGTTCCCTTCGATCCGACGGCATCCTGATTGATTGGCATAGTATGGCCCTCCCGCTTCGTTTCTTTGTCTGCGCATTAAGCACCGGGTTTCAATCCGCTGCAATGCCACTGGTTTGGGCGGTCGCCCCCTTTCCCCGGCGCGCCAAACCAGCTAGGCACCTGCCGGGATATTCAGCAACAAACAGGGGGCCCTTTTGGCACCTTTGAAGATAGGGATCGCCGGCCTTGGCCATGTCGGCTGCGGCCTGATTGAACTGGTCGAGCGCCAGCAGAACCTTCGCCTGCCAGGCGAAGTGCAGATCACTGGTGTCAGCGCTCGTAGCCAGTCGCGCAACCGTCCGGTCGATATCAGCCCTTATCGTTGGTTCGACGATGCTGCGACACTGGCAGAAGACCCGGACGTGGACGTTTTTGTGGAACTGATGGGCGGATCCGATGGCCCCGCCAAGTTCGCCGTGGAAACGGCACTGAAGGCTGGAAAACACGTTGTCACTGCCAACAAGGCACTGATTGCCAAGCACGGTATGGCGCTGGCCCGTCTGGCGGAAGAAAAACAGGTCGATCTGTTGTTCGAAGCCGCCGTCGCTGGCGGTATCCCAGTCGTCCGTGTGTTGCGAGACAGCCTCGCCGGCACTGAAGTCAAACGCATCACAGGTATCTTGAACGGCACCTGCAACTACCTCACCACGGTGATGCTGGAGCAGGGCCGCGAATATGATGACGTGCTCGCAGAAGCGCAGCGTCTTGGGTACGCGGAAGCCGATCCGACGCTGGACGTGTCGGGCATGGACGCCGCGCATAAGGCGGCCATTCTGTCAGCCATCGCTTTCTCGGCGGACCTTGATTTCTCAAAGGTCAGCGTCTCAGGCATCGACAAGGTCAGCCTGCTGGATCTGCGTCTGGCCGACCGTCTGGGCTATCGCATCAAGCTGATCGCTGAAGGCTTGTTGACCGATGAGGGCGTCGTGTGCCGGGTCGAGCCGCTGGTCCTGCCGGCCACGCATCCGCTGGCGCGCGTGAATGGCAGCCTGAACACCGTCCGGATCGAGGGCGACCCGGTTGGGGCGATCACGCTGACGGGCCCAGGAGCAGGCGCCGGGCCGACCGCGAGCGCCGTGATGGGCGATGTCGCAAAGATGTTCCGCCCGGCTATCCGGCCAGCCTTTGGCCGCGCCGCGCACCATACTGGCCGACCTTTTGTTCAGGGGGCGCCGACGGAAGTCGCGCCGTTCTTCCTGCGTGTTTATTTGCCAGACCAACCGGGTGCTCTTGCGGCCCTCACAGAGGCGCTCGCCAAAGAGGGCGTTTCAGTAGACAAGCTGTTGCAGGAATCGGGTGAGGAATCCGGTGCCGCACCGGTGGTTATCGTGACCCATCGCTGCCCGCGTTCAAATATGCAGGCTGCGCTGGAGCGGTTGGAAAAAATTGCAAAGCCGATTGACGCGCCACGGCTAATTCGTATCGAGGCGGCAAGCTAATTGCTTACCGTCTAGGCGTAAGAGACAAAAATCCCGCGTTCGGAGATAAAAAAATTATGGAAAACAGCGTTCTGACGCCCAGCCTGGCGGATGCCATGGTGCGCGTGACCGAAGAAGCAGCCATCGCTGCGTCAAAACTGGTCGGTCGTGGCGATGAGAAAAAGGCCGATGCAGCCGCCGTCGATGCCATGCGCACGGCGTTCAACCGGGTTGATTTCAAGGGCCGTGTCGTTATTGGCGAAGGTGAGCGCGATGAAGCCCCGATGCTCTACATCGGCGAGGAAGTCGGCACCGGAAATGGCCCTGAGATCGACATCGCGCTGGATCCGCTGGAAGGCACGACGCTGACCGCGAAAGCCATGGCGAACGCCCTCGCTGTGCTGGCCATCGCCCCGAAGGGGGGCCTGCTGTACGCGCCGGACACCTATATGGACAAGATCGCCATTGGCCCGGGCTATCCGGAAGGGATCATCAGCCTCGACGCCAGCCCGGCCGAGAACATCACGGCCCTCGCCAAGCACAAGGGCGTTGACGTCACAGACATGACGGCCTGCGTTCTGGATCGTCCGCGCCACGAAGACATCATCGAAAGCCTGCGCTCTGTCGGCGCCCGTGTCGCCCTGATCACCGATGGCGACGTCGCCGGCGTGATTGCAACGACCAATCCTCACACTGGCATTGACCTTTACATGGGCTCCGGCGGTGCACCGGAAGGCGTTCTTGCTGCTGCAGCCCTGAAATGCGTCGGCGGCCAGATGTTCGGCCGTCTCGTTTTCCGCAATGATGACGAGAAGAAACGCGCCGCACGCGTTGGCATCACCGATCTCGGCCGCACATACGCCCTAAACGAGCTCGCTTCGTCTGATACGGTTTTCTGTGCTACTGGTGTGACGCAGGGCTCCATGCTCAGCGGCGTGCAGCACCGCGATGGCGGCGTACACACCCACACGCTGGTCATGACGTCGACTGACGGCATGGTCCGCTACATCCGGTCGAACCGGAAGGCATAAGTCCGGGGGCATTCGCTCCAACCCTGTGATAGGCTTCCGGAAATCCTGATTCCCGGAAGCCTCATGACAGCAGCCGCCAGAAAACCCGACAATAATCGCTTGTTCGCGGTGGACCGCTCCGCGACGGGCCGTTTCTGGACGTTGGCCGATGCCGATGAGGCTCTGGTCCGCCGGCTCGCGCCTGCCGTTGGCGGTTCGGACCTGCTGGCGCGTCTTCTCGCTGAGCGTGGCGTCGATCCGGATAGGGCTGGCGCCTATCTCGCTCCGACATTGCGGGAAACCTTTCCGAACCCATCCAGTTTTGCTGACATGGACAAGGCCGCCGAGATCGTGCTGGACGCCATTCTCGAGAAAAAGCGCGTTACGGTCTTCGCAGACTATGATGTCGATGGCGGAACAAGCTCTGCGATCCTGGCGCGTTATTTCCGGGCTTGGGGACAGGAACTTGGTCTCTACGTGCCGGACCGCCTGGAAGAAGGCTACGGCCCGTCGCCAGAGGCTTTCCGGCATCTGAAGCAGACCGGGTCTGATATTGTCATCACGGTCGATTGCGGCGCTGCCGCCGTCAGTGCTCTGGAGGAAGCGCAACGGATCGGCCTCCAAGTCGTTGTGATCGATCATCACCTGATGTCCGGGCACAATCCACCTGCTCTGGCGTTGGTGAACCCGAACCGTCCGGACGACACTTCCGGACAGGGGCACCTGGCTGCAGCGGGGGTCGTCTTCGTTTTCGTCGCTGCCCTGAACCGCCTGGCGCGAGAGCGGGGCATCGCGCCTCCGGACGGCCTACCAGACATCATGGCGCATCTGGATCTCGCCGCGCTCGGCACCCTGTGCGACATGGCTCCGCTGCACGGCGTAAACCGTGCCTTCGTGCGTCAGGGACTCAATATGCTCTCTCGGGGGCAGAATGAGGGGCTGCGCGCTCTGGCCGAGGTCTCGGGCATCCAGAAGATCGAGACGGTCTACCATGCCACATTCATGCTGGGACCGCGGCTGAACGCCGGCGGACGGGTTGGGGATCCGTGGATCGCTGCGAAGCTGCTGGCAACGGACGACCGGGCACAGGCAATCGCACTGGCAGAGCAACTCCACGCCCTCAATGAGGAGCGTAAAGCGGTTGAAGCAGCCATCCTAGATCAGGCGATTCTTCAGGCCGAGAAGGCGCTCGAAAAGAATCCGGACCGCGGTGTTCTGGTCGCGGCCGGCGAAGGCTGGCACCCGGGCGTGATCGGAATTGTTGCCGGCCGGCTGAAAGACCGGTTTCACCTGCCCAGTATAGTGATCGGCTGGGGCAAGGGCCTGGGACCGGTAGCAAAAGGCTCCGGCCGGTCTGTGACCGGGGTGAACATCGGCGATGCAATTGCTGCCGCTGCCCGCGAAGGAATAATCCTTTCAGGCGGCGGGCATGCCATGGCGGGCGGGCTCAGCCTGGAGCCGGAGCAACTGGACGCTTTCGACGACTGGATGGTCGCCCACATGGCTCAGTTCACAGCAGAGCGTGCCGCGGCATTGGAACTGGCCATTGATGCTATCTTGGCGCCTGGCGCTGCATCGCCTGAACTCGTCGACCGGGTCGCGGAAATCGGACCCTTCGGTGCCGGCGCGCCGGAGCCAGTATTTGCCATCCAGTCGGTGCAGGTTTCCTATGCCCGGCAGGTCGGCGCCAATCATTGGAAATTCACTGCGGAGGACGCTTCAGGCAGGCTCGATTGCATTGCCTGGCGCGCTGTCGGGGCACCGCTGGGCGAGGCGCTGATGCCCGGGAACCGCGTGCATCTTGCGGGGCGGCTCAAGGCAGATGAGTGGAACGGACGGCGCCGTGTGCAGTTGGACGTGATGGATGCCGCCAGCGCCTGAAAATATGTGCAGCAACCGTCACCAACATGGCTTGCGTAAGCCGCCGTCCCTCGCTATACGGCCTCTTCTTCGAACCGGTGCGGTCCCTTCGTCTATCGGTTAGGACGCCAGGTTTTCAACCTGGAAAGAGGGGTTCGATTCCCCTAGGGACTGCCACCTTCGATCTGCTCTCCATACAATTGCTGTGTTATTGCCATTCAGAGCCAAAGGCACTGTATGGAATAGAGCGTAATTGGAGGGTCTGCGTGACCAAGGCAATCTGGATCAGCCTTACTCCGACGTACGGTATCAAATTGAGCGGGTGGTCAGGTGTTTAGTCGGGAATTGCCTTGGCAAGAGCCGGCCGTGCTTGCCCTGAAACTGCATCGGGAGCCGGGGTTTGTTTGGCTGGATAGTGCTGGCTCTACCGGCGGTAAGAACCGGTACTCCTATATCGCGTCCAACCCCGTTTCCAGGTTTCGTCGCCAAACCGCAGAATCTTCGGCTGAATTCGATAGGGGTTTTCGAGACTGGCAAAGCCAGTTCACGACAAGGATGATTGCCGATGGCGCGCCATTTCAGGGCGGTGCGATCGGTTATGTCACCTATGATGCAGCTGAAATCTGGGTCAGTGATTTCAGCTCGCGCCATTCAGGCGATGCAGGCGATATCCTCGAGTTTGCTTTTTACGATACGGTTCTGGCATTCGATCACCAGCAGCAAAGCCTCACTGTCTATTCGGCTGGTCTGAATGGGCCGGACAGTCTTCCTGATGAGGCGCTCGCCAGGCAGCGAATAAGCAGCCTCGCGGAGATTTGTACCCGGGAGAATGCTTCGCGCACCCGGCCTGCTGGAGAGGGAGCAGTCTGGACGCGCGCATCGCCGCAGGCACCGTATACAGATCTTGTTTCCGCCGTGCGCGAAGCCATTCTTGATGGAGAGATATATCAAGCGAATATTGCAAGCCTCTGGACCCGGCCACCTCAGTCATATGATGAGGCGTTTTTCACCTATCTTGTGAACCGCAACCAGACGCGGGCCGCGTTTTCCGCATTTGGCGCCTTCACGAGCCGCACGCTGGCGAGCTTGTCGCCAGAGCGTCTTGTCACCATGAATTCTGAGCGCGATGTCCGTACTGAGCCCATCAAGGGCACGGCACGGCGATCTGCGAATCCGGAACAGGACCAGCAGATTGCGAAGGCGCTCGCAGCTTCCGAGAAGGACCGCGCCGAGAACATCATGATTGTCGATCTCTTGCGGAATGATTTGTCGAGGGTCTGCCGGCCCGAGTCGGTTATTGTTAGCGGCCTGTGCGACGTCGAGCAGCTACCCAATCTCTTTCATCTCGTCTCGTCGATTGAAGGAAAATTGAAGCCGTCTCTGGACGCCATTGATCTTCTGGGAGCGGTTTTTCCCGGCGGGTCGGTAACAGGCGCTCCCAAGCTGCGGGCCATGGAAATAATAGATGAGCTGGAGCCTTCCGCGCGCGGTGCGTTTTGCGGTTCATTCGGGTATATCGGTCATGATGGTACCTGCGATTTCAATATCATGATCCGCACAGTTGATCATGTTCCGGGCGGAGACAGGTATTGGTCAGGGGCGGGGATTACGTTGCTCTCCGACACGCATGCTGAATGGGAAGAGGTCCAGCTGAAGGCGGAGCGGATTATTGACCCTCCGGTTTCGGGGATGATCGAAATATGATCCTTATGCTGAACAATAGGGACAGCTTTGTTTTTAATCTTGCGCGATATCTGACGCTGGCTGGCGCAGACGTCGAAGTGAAAGACAGCAGGAGCCTCTCACTCAAGGACATCGTGCGCCTGCGTCCGGAGGCGATCGTGATTTCGCCGGGGCCATCGCGGCCAGAGCAGGCCGGCATTTCTGTTCAGGCCATTGAAACATTCGGGGGAGACCTGCCGATACTTGGTGTTTGCCTGGGGCATCAAGCCATTGCAGTCGCATATGGCGGATCGGTCAGGCGCGCGCGTTCGCCGTCACATGGACGGACCGTCAGCATTACCCATCCGTCGGAAGGGTTGTTTGCTGAACTGCCTTCGCCGCTGCCGGTGGGGCTCTACCATTCGCTCGCTGTCGATCTGTCAGGTGCTACCGGATTACAGGTCGATGCCACAGCACCTGACGGTGAGATCATGGCGCTTTCGCATCGAGAGAATCCTGTTTTTGGCGTGCAGTTTCATCCAGAGTCGATTCTGACTGACCATGGAGCCAGTCTGATCAGAAATTTTCTTAGCCATTGCCGGTCAGTGACATGCCCATAATTCAGTTTCGCCAGACGATTGCGTCGAACGATGCAGTGCGCCCGTTTGATTTAACGGACCGGGGATTGCTGCTCGGCGACGGGGTGTTTGATACGTCTCTGGTGAAAGACGGCCGAATGATCCTTCGCGAGCGTCATATCGGGCGTTTGGTGGAAGCGTGTGACGTTTTCGGTCATGAAGTCGCGAAAACCGAAATCGAAGCGCTCGCGAAAGACGCAGTTCCGGAGGATGCGACTGGTGCATTGCGTCTCACTGTGACGCGGGGACCGGGTGGACGGGGGCTTGCGGAAACATCCGCTTCGAACCCGACGCTCATGGCATCCTTCACGCCGATGCCGCTGATGTACCCGTCGCCACCCCTTTGCCTTGGCGTCAGCACCATTCAACGCAATCCGACCGCGCCGTCGGCTTTGTACAAGACGCTTTCCTATGGAGACGCGGTTATGGGGCAGCGGCAGGCTCAGCGGAATGGATATGACGACGCATTATTCCTAACGTCCGGCGGCCACATAACATGCAGTTCGATTGCCAATATCTGGGCATGGTCTGGATCGACGCTGGTTACCCCGCCGCGATCCGACGGCGTGGTGGTAGGTGTGGTGCGAGGTTGGCTTCTGGAAAACGCCATTCGGTATGGATTTGAGGTTTCCGAACGAAGTTTGCGGCTGGACGATATTGCAAACGCAGATGGTGTTTTTCTGACGAACAGCTTGCGTTTGGTGGTTCCGGTTCGCGCGATAGATGAAATGGAGTTCAGCCCGGATTTACCGTCGGAATTGGAGTCGCTGATCAGTGAGTTGCTGAGTTCGTGAAGCTTGGTGGAATTGGTCCGGCGATGGTCCGGGGCTCCATCGCCTGCCTTGGTTATAAGGGCGCGGAGTCATATATGTGAGGTCACACAGCGACTCACACAGGAGACCGTATGCAGCCGGTCAGTTTCAAAGGATTTGGCGGAGCAGCGCTGAAAGGTGATGCGCTGGGCTCACCAGATGATCCGGCTGTATTGCTCATCCATGGCGGGGCGCAGACGCGCGCTGTATGGGATAATGTTGCCGACGCGCTGGTAAAGGCGGGGCGTTATGTCATTCGTATTGACCTGCGAGGTCACGGTGAAAGCGATTGGCCTTCAGACCGGCGCTATGATTTTGAGGCCCTGGTAGAGGATCTGCGCGCAGTGCTCGCGCAGATGGCATCGCGTCCGGTGGTCGTTGCCGCATCTGTGGGCGGCTGGGCGGCCACCGCCGCGCTCGGCGAGGAAGGAGCACATCTTGCCGCGGGGCTGGTGCTTATCGATTCCGTACCGGATATGGATTTCGATGCTGCCTGCCGACCAGAAAACGCGGCGCCTGAAAAACCATGTTTTGATCCGGCATTTGCCGAAACGTTCGATCCTGAAACCGCTGAGGCGCGAGTCTCGGACGCTGCGACGCAGATCAAAATGCCGGTCCTCTTCGTCCGAGGCGCGAAGAGTGAACTCTCCGGTGTGGACGAGGCCCATCGCTTCCTGGGTAAACTAGAAAATGTTGAATACGCCGAGATCCGGGAGGCTGGCCAGATGGTGGCCGCTGAGCGGGCGGATATGTTCAGTGCGACGCTCCTGGATTTCCTGGAACGCAGGATTCCGCGATTTGCACCGGAATATCGTCAGGGGTCGGATGCCCGAACGCTGAGGGATGCGCTTGGTTGTTTTGCCACCGGGGTTACGGTGGTGACCACACTGGACGAAGAAGGGCAACCGGTTGGGCTGACCGCAAATTCTTTCACTTCGGTTTCTCTGGATCCGCCGCTCCTTCTGGTCTGTATCGCCAAATCGGCGGGCAGTCTGAACGCCATGGAAGCAGCTGAAAATTTTGCGGTGAACGTGCTGCACATCGGTCAGCAGCCGACGTCCAACCTGTTTGCCAAATCGGGCGAGGACCGTTTTGCGGCCACACCATGGCGGCGCGGGCACAATGGGGCTCCACTTTTGTCAGGGGCGCTGGCAAATTTTGAATGCCGTCGGCATGCGCTGCATGAAGGCGGAGACCATGTCATCCTGGTCGGTGAAGTGGTTCGTGCCCGGTTCGAACCGCGCCGTGATCCCTTGCTCTATTTCCGTGGCAAATACCGCCGCCTGCATTTTGCCTGATGGAATCAGCCATTGAAAAAAGCTTTCACTTTTTCAATGTCGTATGGGCGCTCTGATAGGGTTTCTTCGTCCCATTCGCTGCGAGGCTGAGAAAAGAAATCTCCGCCATAAACATGGATCGCGCCCGTGGGACGACCCAATGGGTTTGTCACGGAGTGGATGATGTCTTTACCGAGCGGCGCAACGTCCCCTGTGAGCAGAGTGCGGGCACCCGCTGCTTCCACTCGGAATGGGTCTTCCTTCACCCGGCGCCAGAAGATGTTGTCTTCACGTCCGGTATAGATGCCGATAATGGCCCACATTTCATGATTGTGTGGCATCAGCGTTGAGTGCGCGCCCCAGACAACATTCAAGACTGTGAGTCTATCCGACTTGTGAAGCACGTCGATTCCCGCCCCGCTTGGTTCGCCGACGGCTTTGAGTATTGCGTCGGGATCATGAAACGCAGCCTCCATCACTTCCAGGACAGTTCGGTGGGTTGGATCCTCCGCAATGGCATCACGGCAATCTGCCACGAATGTATCGATATCGAACATGGCTTTCCTCCCAAAAGGAAAGTGTCCTACCGCTTCGGTTTGGCGTCAATCCTGCGGCAAGGCGATGTGGCGGGCAGCGTCAGCAAGAACTCTCGTCACGTCGATCGCATTTGTCTTGTGGGGAAGGGCGTTGGTGGTAACAATACGCGCAGCTCCGGCGGCGATCAGTTGCTCATAGGCGTCTTCTGCAAAAATTCCGTGGACAGCGCAGCATATCGGGCGCGGCTGCCCACTTTCGCAAAGGGCGCGAATGAGCGTGGCCAGCGTCGTGCCGGATGATATGATATCATCCACGATGACAGGCGTATGGCCTCCGGAGTCGATGCCAGCGGGTACCTCGATTTGCACATTCCGGTCGCCCAAGCGTGTCTTTCGGAATACGTCATATGGCGCATCGCAAGCTTCTGCGATCGTTCGGACCCATTGTTCGCTTTCTTCGTCAGGACCATAAATGATCGGTTTCTCGATATGAGCCTTTATCCAGTTGGCCATCGGTTCTGTCGCGTGAGTGAGCTCGCCAGGAATAGTGAATACATCATCCAGGCTGGCCAGCCTGTGCAGGTGCGGGTCGAGCGTTACCACCCAGGACAGATGGGCGGAGAGTAGTGACCCAATATGCCGGGCACTGATGGACTCCCCGCGGTTAAATGCGACGTCCTGGCGGAAGTAGGGCATGTAAGGGGCGATCAGGCCAACGGAGCGGGCGCCAAGGTCTTGTGCCGTCATTGCCGCGAAGAGAAGTGGCACAAGCTTTGGGTCAGGACGGTCGAGACAATCAACCAGGGCAATATGGCGCCCGTCCGGCGGTGTCAGAAAGCGGAGATAGCTTTCACCATCCGGAAATTTGTGAAATTCGATCTCACCAATATCGGCGCCGAGTTCATGGGCAAGGGGCGCAGCCATGTGGCCCGTGCCCGGGAGGAAATAAAGGAGGAAACGTGTCATCTGGTCAGCTCAATGATGTCAGGGTTGGATTTCACATAGTTAAGCACATAGGAGAGCTCACCGATTGTTTCAGTGTGCAGCGTATACAGAGGGGTGCCTTGGCAAACGGTGTCACCGATCTTCACATGGAGATCGAGTCCGGCCGCCTTGTCGTCTGGAGCGCCGGCAAGCTTGGCGACACGGGCAAGACGCTGATTGTCAATTGAGGCGACACGGCCATTGCGTGTCGCGTTTACAGGGCGCTGGAATTTGGCAACGGGCGGGTCAAATACGCCGCCTTGCGCTTTGCAAATGGCAAGAAACTTGTCCCAGGCTTTCCCTGAGTCCAAAGTCTCGATGGCGTGTGCAATGCCGTCGCCTTCAGGCACCTTTCCTGTGAGCTCCAGCACGGCGCCCGCCAGAGCAAGGGATTTGTCGCGGAGGTCTTGTGGGGCGTCGGGAGATCGCTTCAGCACTGCCCGGACATCGCGAGCCTCAAGCGCTGGACCGATCCCGCGCCCGATAGGTTGTGACCCGTCAGTGACTTCGATGCGCAGCTTCAGGCCAAAGGTCAGAGCGACTGTTCGGAAGAGGTCGGCAAGTTCCCGTGCCTGCAATCGATTGCGGATTTTTGCGGTCGGGCCGACCGGAATATCAATCACGACGTGGGTCGCGCCAGCCGCGATCTTTTTGGACAGCACCGACGCTACCATTGAGCCCGCGGAGTCAAAGTTCAATGCCCGTTCGACCCGAATGATCGCGGTGTCTGCTGGTGAGAAATCGACCGCATCACCCCAGATGAAGCATCCGCCTTCTTTTTCTATCACATGGCGCAACTCGTCTCGATCGAGGTCTACCCGCGTCAGTGTTTCCATCGTGTCCGCGGTGCCCGCCGGGGAGGTGATCGCACGGGAAGACGTCTTGGGAATGAGGAGGCCATTTGCAGCGACAATGGACACCACGATCGGTGTGGTCCGGTTTGCCGGCAGGCCGCCGACACAATGCTTGTCGGCCACGGGTGTCACACCCCAGTCGATCTGGTCTCCTGTATCGATCATGGCGCGAGTCAGAGAAATCACTTCCCGGGTGGCAAGCGGCTTCGCTGCTGTTGCCGTGACGAAGGCTGTAAGATGGATGTCTGAATACGCCCCTCTGACAATATCACTCACGACTGAGCGGATCTGAGCATCCGTCAGGCCATCGTGAAAAATTCGTTCGCGCACATAAGACAAGGAGGCGAGGGGCGGTGCATGCGTAACGCGCACCAATGCGCCATCTTCAAGATCAAGGCGTTCCCATGCCTGATCCGTCAGGCCAACAGATCCGATCGGGAACCAGTCCTCTGTCACCTGGTAAAGCGTTGCAACCACTGACTTGTCGCCATGGGTCAGGGTAACCTGACTGTGGGCGCTCATGCCTTCAGAGCGGCAGACGGGACAGTCTGCATGCACGAGGGCGATCATTTCATGCTGCGTCAGCACGCCAAGGCGTCGTGCGCGCATCAGGTTGACGGTATCGTCCTTCATTTCAGCCGCACAGTCTCGCCTTGCTCGGGCACCTTGCAGGACCAGTCCAGTTCTTCGCTGATCCTGTGGCGCAGCGTGTCGGATGCAGCTGCCTCTCCATGCACCACAAATGTTTCTTTGGGAGGAATGCTGAAGTTTCCGAGCCAGCGCATCAATTCGTCAGCATCGGCATGCGCTGATAGCATGTGAAGGTTCTGAACCTCTGCGTTTACCTCGTAATAGCCACCATGAATTTTGATCTTGCGTACACCGCCCAACATTGCTGCACCGCGTGTGCCGCCTGCCTGGAAGCCGGCAAAGAGGATCGTGTTCCGCGCGTCGGGAGCGTACACTTTCAAATGGTGGAGGACCCGCCCGCCAGTTGCCATGCCGGATGCCGAAATGATGATCTTTGGAACCAGGTCTGTATCCAGTTTGCGAGAATCTTCGCTCTGCCGAGTATATGTCGCGACATCACAGGCCGCACGCGCCTCATCCTGGGTAAGCTTGTGGGCTGCAGCGTGTCGAACAAATAGTTCGCTGACATTGATCGCCATTGGGCTGTCCAGATAGACGGGCATCTCAGGAATGCGCCCAGCTGCGCGGAGCCGGCTGATATGGAACATCAGCGATTGCGACCGGCCAACGGCGAAAGATGGAATGATCACTGTCCCGCCACGTTGGAAAGTGCGGTTGATGATGGCTTCGAGAATGTCCTCCGGGTCCGTGTCCGGGTGTACAGTGTCCCCATAGGTCGACTCGACAAGTACATAGTCCGCTTCTGTGATCGGGGTAGGATCGTGCATGATCGGATTATCATACCGGCCAAGGTCACCGGAAAATGCGATCTTGTTCTCGCCTGTATCAAGCAGGATCGACGCTGCCCCGAGAATATGACCCGCTTCTACAAATGTCGCACCGATACCTTCCCCCAGCGGGACGGTGTCGCCAAAGCCGTGCGTGCGGAAGTGTTTGAGTGAGGCCTCGGCGTCGGCCTGGGTGTAGAGGGGCAGCGCCGGATGATGGCGCGAAAATCCTTCACGGTTTGCAAGGTCTGCTTCGTGTTCCTGTAGGTAGCCGCTATCCGGCAGCAGAATGTTGCAAAGGTCACGCGTCGGAGTGGTGGCATGGATATGCCCTCGAAATCCGTTGCGTACCAGAAGCGGCAGATATCCCGAATGATCAATGTGCGCATGAGTCAAAACCACAGCGTCGAGTTCAGATGGCGAGATCGGGAGTGGCTTCCAGTTGCGATTGCGCAACTGCTTGAAGCCCTGGAACAGCCCGCAGTCGACCAGGATACGCCGGCCTTGCGTCTCGATCAGATATTTGGAGCCGGTGACTGTTCCGGCGCCGCCTAGGAAGGTGATCTTGTCGGTCATTTCTGGGCTCTTCCGTGTTTCGGATATCCAGACATCAAAAGGCACCTGCACCGGTTTCACAAGCTGTTCATTCGTCGCCAGTGCTGGTGGAGAATACGGATGGCCCTTTGGCTCCTGTTGGCGCTACACTAGTCTGCTTGTGAGCTGGGAGGAGGCATTTGGAACCGCCACAGAGTGTCCTGACACTTGCTGCGACCCTGTTCGCCGCGCTGGCTATAGGCTTGATAATCGGGCTGGAGCGCGGCTGGAAAGAACGCGGCGATCCGACAGGAAGCCGTGTCGCGGGGTTCCGGACTTTTGGTCTGATTGGCCTGATCGGCGGATTGGCAGCCGCGCTTGATACTGGAAATGGTTTCATTCTTTCTGCGGGTGTCATCGGCCTTGCGCTATTGTTGCGTCAGGGATTTGAAGCCCACATCGACGAGACCCGAAACGTAAGTGCCACGACCATGATTGCGGCCCTCATCACTTTCAGTCTGGGGGCAGTTTCGGTGAAAATCTCGCCGCTACTGGCAGGCGGGGGCGCCGTCGTGACGGCGTTCATTCTGTGGCTCCGCGAGCCGATGCACCAGCTGTTGGATCGGATCGATGCGCGCGAAATGAGCGCTTTTTTGCGATTGCTGCTGATCTCGATCGTGGTTCTGCCAGCGATGCCGGATGTCGGGCTGGGGCCATATGAGGTGATCAATCCTCGCCACATCTGGTGGATGGTTGTCCTGATCAGCGGGCTTGGCTTCATTGGCTATGTCGCAGTGAAGGCGCTGGGGGAGCGCGCGGGGGTCGGGTTGCTTGCACTTGCGGGCGGGCTTGCCTCGTCGACGGCGGCAACGCTTTCCTTGTCTCAATTGTCCAAAGCAGGTGGCAGGGCGTCAGCCTATGCAGGCGGGGTGGCAATGGCATGGTCCGTTATGGTCATACGAACGGGTTTGATCGTCGCGGCAATCCGGCCTGCTCTGTTGCCGATGCTGTGGCTTCCACTGGGGGCTATGTTTGCAGCCACTCTGCTGGTTGCCGGACTGTTGCTTTGGCGCCAGCCGTCGAAGACCGAAGCAAAATTGGCCCTGCCTAATCCTCTCGACTTGAAATCGGCGATCGTATTTGCAGCGGTGCTGACATTGGCATTGGTTCTCTCGCGCCTTGCTCAGGCCGCTTGGGGCGAGGGGGGCGTGTTCGGAGTTGCCACAATTGCCGGCGCCTTTGATGCTGATGCCGTGACTATCTCCATGGGGCGGCTGAGTGCAGGTGAACTGTCTGACCAGGTCGCGGCGCGCGCGATTGTCATCGCGGTCCTGGTCAATACAGCTTTCAAAGTTGTACTCGCGCTTGGCGCAGGCGCTCAGCGGTATCGCAATATGGTCCTGTTGACCGGAGCGCTGACGATTTCTTCCGGCATCCTGGCCATCACCACTGCGATCTCGCTTGGTTGGGCCTGAGACCGTCAGGTTTTATTGATCAACGCCTCAATGTCCGCAACCGGGCGATGAGCATGATCGCCGGTCACTGATTGCTCAATCCGGCTCAGCGTATGTTCATTCAGCTTCTGGCGGAGCGTTCCCATGGACCGTGGATCTGCCACAAGCACGAAACGTCGTGCAGGCTCGGCCGTTGCCCATCCATCCATCTGCGTTGCCAGCGCTCCGATGAAGCGTTTTTCCTCTTGTTCGTGCCAGTCGGTATTCCCGACAGAAGAGCTCTGACGACCCGGTCCGGGCATACGCCCCGGCTTGTCCGTTCCCTGTTCGTGCGTAGGCGGATTTATGTGATCGTCAAAACTGATGATGCGTAGATCCAGCCGGTCCGTATCACCCTGGTTTTCATAAACAACATATTTGCCTGCATCGCAGACGACGACCCAATCTCCATTTCTGAGGTGCATTTTCCTCTCCCTTTTAGTCTTTCTATTCAGAAGAATACTGCACACACTTGGAGAAGGCGATGCGTAACTTTCCGGAAGGGCTTTCAGCCCGTTGCGGCAATTGCATTGTCTATGGGGTGTTTACTTTTGGGGGCTGTGCGAATTTTCACTTTCGCGCCGCGCTCCAGTTGTCTTGGTGGGTGAACAACCACACGAGTTCCTTCTTCCAGACCGTCAAGAATCTCTGCATATGTCCGGTTGGTATGACCGACCGAGACGCTTCGCCATTCCGCCCGGCCGTTGGCGACTACAAAAACCGCCCAGCCATCCGCGTCACGGAACAAGGCCGACATCGGGACAACCAAACGGTTGCCGCCTTCCCAAACCGCTATGTTTGCCACGAACCGGTAGCCATGACCTAGATTCTGCCGCGCAGCGGGATCATTCAGGTCCATGACAATGTTGACGCGCTGCTCTTCGATCCCAAGCGCGGAGACCTTGGTGAAGCCGGCTGGTTCGACACGGCGCACCCGGCCGGGCAGGGGCGGGCCTCCCCAGTCGGTAAACATAACCGGGTCTCCCGGTTTCACACGAACGGCCTCTTCCGAAAGAAAGTCGGCAACGCATTCAAGGGAATTCAGATCCCCGATCTCGACAATGGGGGTGCCCTGAGCAATGGGGCCTTCGCTTTCGCGATCAACGGCAAGGATCTGTCCCGACAGGGGAGCGATGACTGCGACTGTGTCGCTGCCGTTCTGGGTTTCGCTGGGCATCAGGGCTGCGCGTGCTGCGGCTAGTTCCTGACGGCGAACGCCGATCACGGCTTCGCTTGAACGAAGAGCAAGGTAACCCTCTCGTTCAGCGGCTTCAGCATTGTCGACGGCCTGTTGCGAAACGGTGGCAGACTCCAATAGCCGCTTTGCACGGTCAAGGTCCCGCTTCAGGCGATTGTGTTCCGCGCGAAGGCGTTCTGCGTCTGCGCGTGCGGCAGTCAGCGCTGCTTCTGCCGATGACACGTTGGATTTGAGCTGGGCGGTTGTGCGAGCGGGTAGCAAGGGTGGAAGCAATGGCCGGATCGTGGAGACAACAGTTTCGCCTGCCTCTACATAATCGCCCGGCTCAACTTCCACACGGGACATTGTCCCGTCGAGGGGCGCGGAAAGAATAAATACATCGCGTACCCTCGTCATACCATCATCCGAGACGGTGACAGTCATGTCGTCCCGTGTGACGTAGGCGGCATCTACTTCTATGGCACGCGGTGAAAATGCCCAGGCGAAACCCAAGGCAGCCAATGCAGCCAGACCGAACCAGATACGCATGCGGACTGATGGCATCTTCATTCCCTCGTCTTTAGTACAGCGATAAGATCCAACGATCGGACCCTGCGGACAACGAACAGTGCAGCGATGGTAGACGACACCAGGACAATCAAAGCCGTAATGCCGAGTGTGGATGGGTTCACGGTCACCGGTATCCTGTAGAGTTCAGTCGCCATGGCCGTTGCTATTAGGTGAGCGAGAGCGATCCCGCCGATGCATCCCAAGGGGATTCCGATCAACGCCACAATTGCCAGCTCTCCAAGCAGAATGTAGCCCACCTCATTGTTGGTGAAGCCGAGAACCCGCAAGCTGGCCAACTCCCGACCCCGCTCGGTAAGGCTGATGCGCGCGGCATTATAGACAACACCCGCCGCGATCGCTCCACCGATTACGGCATAAATTCCCATCATGATGTAAATCGTTTCCTGAAGCGTCTCTTCAAATGATGCTATGGCAGCCGCTCGAAGCGAGACCCCGGCGATGCCCGGGCGTTCGATGACGCTGTCTTCAAATTCATTTTGCCGCTGGGGATCCAGCTTCAGGTAAGCGCCGGACACTGTTGGTGGTTGATCCAATAGAGCATTCATTGTGGCGATATCCATGAAGGCCGGGGTTCCAACGGACTCATCTATGATTGCTGTGACAGGAAGATCGACCACAGGGCGCGTCGCGTCCAGGATATGGGCCGTTATTGTGTCTCCAGTGGTTACATCCAGCATACCTGCCAATTGAGAAGACAGGACAATTCCGGTGGAAGGCATGTCGACATACCGTCCGTCTGAAGACAGGACGCGCCTCAATTGTGCATCAGCGGCCAGACCGGTGATGCTGACCCGCTCGGAGCGGTAGCCAGACACCAGCCGTGCCGGCACATCACGAACGCCCTCTGCGGCCATAACTCCGGGAATTCGCGACAGCTCGGAAACTGCAGATTCGTTTCGCGCCTCGAAAAAGGTGACGGCCGCGTCGTGCGCGTTCGTGCGAAAGAACATCTGGTCAATCATGTCGTCGATTGCATCGAAGCTGAAGAGTGTCCCGACCAGAAGGGTCACCGCCGCCGCGATCCCGAACAGGTTTGCTGCCGTTCTGGCCGGGAATCTGAAGATGTGGCGCAGGATCAGGCGGGTCGGCTCATCCAGCCAGCGCATTTGCAAAACATAGCGCAGCCAGCTTTGCTGGTAATTTATGGGTGGTGCGGGTTGCATAGCTTCGGCTGGAGACAGCTTAGCTGCGCCAAGCGCTGCGCTCATGGAACCGACAATGGCCGATCCAAGTGCTGCAACCGAGCCGGCGACAAGCGCAAATGCATCCACACGCCAGGTAAGGTCCGGAATACGGAATGTTTCGGCGTACAAATTTGTGATCAGATTCTGAAGGACAAAACCCAGCGCAAATCCTGCCAGAACGCCGCCGGTCGTGATGGCGATGGCAAATTTCAGGTAATGCCATGTAATTTCACTTCTTGAATAACCGAACGCTTTGATCAGGCCGATCTGCTGGCGTTCCGTCTGGATCAACCGATTGAGGATGGAGTGTATCAGGACTGCGGAGACGACCAGGAAGACGGCAGGAATGATTTGCGCCATGGTTTTCAGCTGGTTCATTTCGGAGTCGACGAACGCATTCGACAATTGGTCCGGGCGGTCGAACGCTCCCGTTCCGCCATATGGGGCGAGGACGTCATCCACCTGATCAATCACGGTCGCTGTGTCGGTGCCCGGCGCCACCGTCAGGCTGACATTGTTGAACGCGCCATCAAGATCGAATGCGGCCTCCAGCGCCCGCCGGCGCATCCAGAAAATACCGAACAGGCGATCGTCAGGCAGCAGGGTGCCGGGTCCAAGCGCATAAATGAACTCTGGACTATCGCCGATTCCGACGATGGTGAGAGTGCGCAGGCGTCCGTTCATGACCGCTTCAATCGCATCCCCAGGCTGGAGCTCGTTTGCTTCGGCAAATGCATTGGAGATGATGATCTCATCCGGCGAGCGAGCCTCCGGATAGCGGCCGTGGAAAAGCACAATCTTGTTCAAAATGCTGTCGCTATCGTCAGGAATGGAGACGATCTGCGCATTCGCCGGCTCATCGACATTTTCGATACGAAGAATAACAAGCCGAACGATGCGCGTTTCGACCGTCTGCACACCGTCAATTTCGCGGAGGCGTGCAGCAGCGCTTTCGGGGGCACGGCGAACTGATGCGAACACATCGGCGAAGCGGTAGCGTTCATAATAGGCATCGCGGCTGGCGCTGAGCGTGCTGAGTGTGCCGAGCGCCATCACCATGATCGCCACGCCACAGGCCACGATAATACCCACCGCGATGGCCTGTCCGCGCATGTGCCATATATCGCGCAGCAGCTTGATATTGAGAGGTGACATGCCCTTCACCAGGAGATCTCCGAAGGCTTCAGGCGGCGGTTTGGTCGGGTCTCTTCGATGATTTCTCCATCCTGCATACGCAGAACCCTGTCGGCGATCTCCCCGATGCCAACATTGTGGGTAATGATCAGCATGGTTGTGGACAATTCCCGGTTGACCCGGTCTAGAGCCTCAAGAACCCGGATGCCGGTCTGGCTATCCAGTGCACCGGTCGGTTCGTCGCAAAACAGAATCTGCGGGCGTTTGGCGATTGCCCGTGCGACCGCCACACGTTGCTGTTCGCCACCGGAAAGTTGCGCCGGAAAGTGCTTTACCCGGTCGCCTAGTCCAACAAGCTCGAGCGCTTCATCCGGTTGCATCGGGTGATTGGCGATCTCGGTGACCAGCGCGACATTTTCCCGGGCGGTGAGGCCCGCAACAAGATTGTAGAACTGGAACACAAATCCCACAGACCGGCGGCGGTACCGGGTCAGTTCTGCGTCGGTTGCATGGGACAGGTCCTTGTCTTCAAACCTGAGTGTGCCAGCTGTGGCTCTGTCCAGACCGCCGAGGATATTCAGAAGGGTGGATTTCCCGCTGCCTGAATGGCCGAGCAGGACAACCAGTTCGCCGCGCGTCAGGGAAATATCGACCCCGCGCAATGCGCGAACGGCCACCTCACCGGTCAGGAACGTACGTTCCAGTCCTTTACCTTCAAGCAAAATTTCCGGATCGGCGGACGTTTGCTGGTGGGAGGAGGAAGAGGTCATAATGAATTTCTACCCTGACACCTCTATTATAACCAGCAATTGCAGAAGGTTGTGCTACGTAGGGACGCGTATTGAACAGAACGATTTTGCGCTATGGTGTGCCTGAATACCGAATTTACCAGAAATGGAGATTTCAAGTGAATATCAAGGATATCAGCGTCTGCATGGCCTCACCTGACGGTGACAAGGCCGCATTTGATTTCGCACAGGCACTCGCCTCGGCTCACAACGCGCATCTGAGTTGCGCAGCTTTCACAGTATTGCCGCCGATGATCCTTGGTTATGGAGACGGATCAGCCGGTGAGGTCTACGCGTCAATACTCCAGCAAACGCGGGATACGATGTCCGGTGCCTGGGCCAAATTCGAAGAAGGTCTGAACGCTCAGGACCCACCAGTGGAAATGCGCCATTTCGAGGCGTTTCCGAACCGCGTCGAAGCTCTCTCCGCAATGAATGCCCGTCACGCCGATATTGTGATTGTGCGCGCACCGGGAAAATCCGACGAACAGCCTCATGCTGATATGCTGGAAGGCGTGTTGCTGGGCGGTGGGCGCCCAGTGCTGATCGTGCCGGAGAATTGGTCACGCGCAACAGTCGGTGAGCGGGCGATGATCGCATGGGATGCAAGTCGGGAAGCAACCCGGGCCATGCATGACAGCCTGCTGCTTATGCAAGACGACGCCAAAGTCTGCATTGCGACAGTTGATGCGAAGCCAGGCGACACCAGCCACGGGGCTGGCCCAGCCTGGGATGTCGGCGCACACCTTGCCCGGCATGTCGGAGATGTTGAAGTCCGCAATGAGGACAGCATTGGACGATCCACGGCTGAAGCGCTGATGGATGTCGCGACCTCCTTCGATGCGGACTTGATCGTAATGGGCGGATATCGTCACTCTCGTCTGCAGCAGGCGTTCCTGCCGGGCGTGACCCGCACCCTTTTGCGCGAGGCTAAAGTGCCTCTGCTCTTGTCGCACTGAGGGGGCTCGAATGAAAAAAGTTGCGCAGGGCGATCGAGCCTTTGATCTGACAATCGATCCGGAGGTCGCATACCGGATCGCGGTGCTTGTCCAGTCCTATCAGGGCGAGGGCATCATGCCGATGGAAGAAGACGATGTGGTCGATAGTGATATCGGAGATGATCCGATCACGGATGTCGATGCTATCGCTGATGAGGCAGAGAAGCCTCATGCGAACCTGCTCGATGATGAGCTTGAGGGGCTGATCCGTGGACTCAATGTCGATGCCAAGCATGACCTGCTTGCGCTCATTTGGGTTGGGCGGGGTGACTATGAGGCCCGGGACTGGGCATCGGCTCGCCGTGCGGCCCGCGAGGCTGAGCCTTTTGATGTAACAGACTATCTGGAAGAGTTGCAGATGGGCAGTGACTACATTGAGAATGCGCTGGAGGCGATGGGGTATTCGCCGCCGGACGAGTTGTCCTGAAGCCGTAAGGGAGGTTGGCAGGAATGGATTCATTGCCGCCTCCCAATCCGCTTGCGCCGATTTCAAGGGAAATCTGGCTGAAAAAGTACAGGTTCCGCGACGAAGCATCTATTGAAAATACCTGGAGCCGCGTTGCAACCGCAGTCGCTTCGGCTGAACCTCGTGACCAGAATTACTGGGCCGGTCGGTTTATGGCACTGCTGTCGGACTACCGGTTCCTGCCGGGAGGGCGAATCCTCGCCAATGCAGGGACGGGTCGAAACGCCACCTTGCTGAATTGCTTCGTCATGGGGGAGTTGGACGATTCCATCGATGGTTTGTTTTCGGCGCTGCGGGAAAGTGCGATCACGCTGCAGGCCGGTGGCGGAATAGGTCTCGACTTTTCACCGATCCGGCCGGCCGGGGCGGCTGCAGTTCGTACCGGGAACATTGCGAGTGGTCCGGTTTCCTTCATGCAGCTCTGGGATGCGATGTGTGAGACCATGACGGCAGATCGCGCCCGCCGGGGGGCCATGATGGCTGTGCTGCGCTGTGACCACCCTGATATCGAGGCTTTTGTCGAAGCAAAGAAAGAAGCCGGTGCACTATCTCGCTTCAATGTGTCTGTGCTTGTCAGCGACAATTTCATTCGTGCGATCGATGCAGATGCGGAGTGGCCACTTTTGTTTGAAGGAAAGGTCGTCCGCACTTTGAAGGCAAGGGCGTTGTGGGAAAAAATACTCTGTGCGGCTTTTGAGACGGGTGAGCCGGGGATATTGTTCATCGATCGCATCAACCGGGAAAACAATCTCGATTATGTGGAGACGATTCATGCCTGCAATCCCTGTGGGGAAGTGCCTTTACCGCCTCATGGCGCATGCGATCTGGGCTCGGTAAATCTGACGCGCTTCATTCACCGGCCTTTTGCGCCGGAAGCAGATTTTGATTTTGGCGGCGCCGCGGAGACCACCCGCTTGGGTGTACGCTTTCTGGACAACGTGCTCGATGTTTCGCACTATCCTCTGGAGGAGCAGGCGCAGCAGGCTCATCAAGGGCGCCGTGTCGGGCTTGGCATCACCGGGCTGGCGGACGCATTGATTATGCTGGGGCTTGCCTATGATAGCAATGATGGGCGGGAGTTCACCGCGCGTGTCCTCGGAACCATGCGCAATGCTGCTTATGAAGCGTCTGTAGGGCTTGCAGAAGAAAAGGGCAGTTTCCCTCTGTATAAAGAGGGGGAGTTTCTGGATCGCCCTTTCACCAGGCGCCTTCCCGACTTCATAAGGAACAGAATTCAGAAAAATGGGATCCGCAACAGCCATTTGCTTGCGATCGCACCGACCGGATCAATCAGTTTGCTGGCAGGCAATATTTCCGCCGGGATCGAGCCGGTGTTTGCGTCATCGGTCAGTCGGCGCATGCGCCGGGACGATGGTGGGTTTGATGCGACAGTTGTAGAAGATTTTGCCTGCCGGCTCTGGCGGGAAACGGGCGAAGACGGTCTGCCGCCTGCATTTGTTACTGCGGGCGAGTTGTCACCAGATGCCCATCTGGCGATGCAGGCTACAGCGCAGGATTTCGTCGACAACGCGATATCCAAGACCATCAATGCCAACGCGGCGATGCCTTTTGAGGCGTTTGAGAAAGTATATCGAACTGCCTACGATCTCGGGCTCAAAGGATGCACGGTGTATCGGCAAGGCAGCCGGGGAGAAGACATTCTTACGCCCGTATATGAAGGTGCCTGGTGTACATCGGACACTTGCTGATCGTCTTGGCCTTTCAAGGGTGTAATGATGTGATGCTAGGCGTTCACCCGAAGCAGGACTAAAGTACCTCGACTGAATGAAAGGGACTCACATGTATTTGCGGCGCTCCGGACTCCTCGCTTCAGGCCTTTTTGCAGGCTTTGCCATTTTGACGGCATGTAATTCCACGCCGGCAAATGATGCTGAAGAAAGTGTCGCTGTTGCACCTCAGCCAGAAGAGGACGGAGAACAGTTTGCCTATGACAGCAAGATCAAGGTTGGCAAACTGATCGCGGAAACACGCTGCTCCACCTGTCACGCGATCGGGGCGACCGGTAACAGCCCTCATCAAGATGCCAAACCCTTCCGGCAATTGTCCGAAAACTACCCGGTGCGAAATCTCGAAGAAGCACTCGCCGAAGGGATCGTTGTCGGTCACCCCGACATGCCGATGTTTGTGCTCAGCCCTTATGAGATTGATGCGCTGATTACCTATCTTGAAAGCATCCAGGAACCGCACCCGGCCTGACTTGGGCTCTAGTCGCTACGTGTCGGATCGTTTGTTGTCTCTGTGGACAAGTCCGGGTCAACCGTCACGCCCGTCACCTGACGCTCGAGCATTCGGACAATGGGCGGTGGCCAACTGCCCTGATGAAGCGTGTGCAGGATGATCAGATTTTCCCTGTCGGCATGCGTGCGCCGTTCATTATGAAGGACATAGTCCATCCAGCGTCCGAACCGGTACTTTTCGATCCAGACCTCCGGATCGCTTAGATCCCGAACCAGGGCCCAATTGCGGGCGCCATCCCGGAGGCGTACGCGGCGGCTTTCATTCATGGCCGCCAGGAACCGCGGCACGTCTTCCTCACGGATGCGATAGTGTACAGCGATGTGGACCGGCCCTGCGCGCGGTTCGACCGGCACTTCCACGTCCGGAACCTTCCAGCGGCCGACAAGTTCGAGGTTCAGGTCCTGCACTTCCGGCAGGCGCATGAAAAAGCCTACAACAAGGCCGACAGCCTGAATGGCTGCCATCATCAGGATCGCTTCTGCAATTCCGTGCAGCTCCGCGAGCCTGCCGCTCATCCAGCTTCCCGCAGCCATCGTGCCGAAGACGCACATCTGGTAGAGCGACAGGGCGCGTCCGACCACCCAGCGTGGTGCGGACATCTGTACGGTCACGTTCATGGTTGCCATTGCGAGCAACCAGCCCCAGCCAAACACGATCAGTCCCAATACGGTGAGCAGGAGCCAGGGGCTGAGCGCGATCACGACGGCACCTGCGATCATGGCCGACACCGTCAGGCGGATCGTCGCCTCATTCGTGAGGCGTGCCCGCACTGGCCGGTTTGATAGAGCGCCCATGACGGCCCCGACCCCGAAGGAGCCCGACAGGATACCGAAGGTCACAGCGCTGCCGCCCACCAGGTGACTTGCCACGAGCGGCAGGAGCGACGGCACGCTCGCCGCGGCAAAGCCAAACAGCGTCGCCCGGAAGAGGACCCGGCGGATGGGCGGGGACAGGACGACGTAACGGACGCCGGCCGTCATCGCAGCTCCCAGATCCTCGCGCAGACTTGGCTGGGGCGGTTTCTCCGGGCGCCAGCGGAACAGGACCCAGATGATCCCGAGATAACTGAAGGCGTTGACCGTGAATGCGGCGGCCGACCCAAAGGCCGCTACGATTGCGCCACCAAGTGCCGGACCTGCCGTCCGGGCCATATTGAAGCCCATGGAGTTCATCGCGACGGCACCGGCAATTGTGCCGCGTGGCACAATATCGCCGACGGTTGCCTGCCAGGAGGGCGCATTCATAGCAGTGCCGCACCCGATCAGAAAAGTGAATCCGAGCAAGGCCCATGGTGTCAGGTGCCCGAACCAGGCGAAAACACAGAGCGCAACCGAAAGAATGAACATCCAGCTCTGGCAGGCGAGCATCACAAGACGCCGCGGATAATTGTCTGCAATCGCGCCGGAGAGAAGCGCCAGGATCATGATGGGCAAGGTGACGGACGCCTGCACGAGGGCGATTTGCGTCTTGGTCCCCCCGAGTTCCACCATCAGCCAGGCCGCGCCGACGCTCTGAATCAGACTGCCGAATTGGGACGCTACATTCGCCACCCAGATCCGCCTGTAGAGCGGAATGGAAAAGGGCGGTGGGGCGGAAGTGTCTGGCATGATGTCCGGGGATGAATCTCAGCAACCAATCGTGGGAGGGATTGCCGCCGTGTTCAAGATGCCGATTTCAATGAGGCAGCAGGTGGATCAGCTGGATTCCATGGAAGCATAATATGCTTGCCAGCATTTGCGGCCGGTTTCGTTGTAGCGCACCATTGTGTCGACCATTCGAAGGAAGGCGTCCTGATCGCTCAGCTCCGGCGGCAGCATTGGATCAAAGTTGATGGTGCGGATAACCGCCTGACCGATGAGGAGCGACTCTCGCGCCGCAATATCCTTTGGCAGGTTTGGCAAGCGTTCAAGGCTGGCAGTCATGGCTTCTGTCGCCGCTTTATAGGTCCGGGCGAGATCTTCCGTGCGCCAGAGCGTTTCCCAGCGCTCGCTGTTCGGAAGCGCGCGTTCAGTGACCCGAAGGATTGAGATGGCATCGTCGGCTCCAATGCCGATGAGGTCTGCGCGGTGATCATCCAGTTCGCGGGCCAGATTGGCAGGTCGAACCCAGTAGCTTGACTTTGTTTCCTTATAGCCTGACAGGCCAAGCGCTCTTTCACGGGCGCGCAACTGTTTTCGATCGGTCCGGCCAAGATGGCCTGTCATTGCAACGAGCCAGTCCCCCTTCCATGGCACAATGCGGCTGGACACATCTTTCCAGCCCTGGACGCGCCGTGTCAGTGCTCTCGAGTTTGGGCCCGGCTGGTAGACGCCGCGGCCCGGACTTTCCAGCAAGCCTTCTTTGAGAAGCCGGGTGACCGCGACCCTGAGAGTCGCTGGCTCTATATCGAACAGGGCGGCGGCATCGATGAGCCGGCCGATCGATTGCGGCGCCGAAAAGGCGCTGCTCATCAGCGACAGGACAAGCGCGCGGGGTGATACGTCCTTCGGATCGAGAGGCTTAAAATAATACACGGATTGACCAATAATGATAAAGTATGTAATAAATGATGAAAGAGTTCAATGGGAGAGAACCGACGTGACGAACCAGCTCAAATTATCCGATGTCCTGACGAAAGACGAGCTGCGTGATTTACGCAAGAAGTCGAACCTCAGGGCGTTCGTCACGTTGAGCTGGAACTGGGGGCTGATCGCTGCGGCTTTTGCCGTGGCGATTGTCTGGCCCAATCCACTGACCATTCTGGCAGGGATTGTCATTCTTGGCGGGCGTCAGTTGGGGCTCGGGATCATCAATCATGATTGTGCCCATCACGCGTTCTTCAAGAACCGGAAAGTGGATGAGTTTGTCGGCCACTACCTGGTCGGCGCACCGATGAATATCTCTCTGCCAGCTTACCGGGCCTATCACCTCAAGCACCACAAGTACGCCGGCACGCCGGATGATCCGGATATTGTGTTCGTGAAGAACTACCCGGTTTCAAAGGAAAGCTTGCGACGGAAATTCGTACGGGATTTCACAGGGCGCACCGGGTTTCGCGATACGATGCGGAAGATCAGGAGCTTCAGATTGTCGCGCAACTGGCCGTGGCTGACTTTCCACGTGTTGTTGTTGGGAACGCTGACATTGGCAGGGGCGCCATGGGCCTATCTGATGTGGTGGGCAGCGGAACTGTTCGTTTATCCGGCGATCGTTCGCCTTCGTCAGATTGGCGAACACGGCACAGCGAAGGATCGCACCCAGCTTGATCCGCGGCTGAACACCGGGACGACGACCGCTCCGTTCTGGCAGCGTGTGCTGATCGCGCCGAACGACGTGAACTACCATTTGGAGCATCACATGTTCGCTTCGATACCGCCTTATCGATTGAAGCGGCTGCATCAGATGCTGGCGTCACGCGGCTATTATGATGGATTTGAGTGTATCTCGAAGGATTATTTCGATGTCATTCGCCGGGCCGTGCGATCGGACGAAAAGCCAGCGATGGTACCTGCCGAATAGGAAGTCCTATTCGGCGTCGCTGTCGGGGTTTCGCACCTGTATCAGGCCGTTCGACACCATGCTCATGACGATGTCGCCATTCTGATTGTAGATGGTCTGTTCAGTCTTCATCAGGCCCATTTCGGGGCGGCTTTTCATCCGGCGCTTACCGATCAGTTTTGATTCAACGCGCAGCGTATCTCCGGGATAGACCGGCTTTCGCCAGCGCAGCTCGTCAACACCGGGTGAGCCCAGCGATGCTGTCGGTTCCTGTGTGCTCCATCCTTCAACCATCATTCGCATGGCCATCGCCGCTGTGTGCCAGCCAGATGCGGACAGGCGGCCGAAATGGGTCTTCGCCGCTGCCTCGTCATCCAGGTGGAAGGGTTGGGGATCGTACTTTCCGGCAAACTCGATCACTTCCTCGCGGGTCACGTCATAAGTCCGTTCGGATTTCGTGACTGTGCCGATCACGAGGTCTTCGTAGTAGCGCATGAACAGGTTCCTTCAGGCCAAAAAGAAAGCCGCGCCTGAATGGCGCGGCTTGCGTTACGTCAGGCAAGAATGCCGGGCAGTAGCTTCGGACACTTTCGGTGTTCGAAGCTTGCTGTGTTAGCGTCCACCCATATGCGGCAGCTCGGTCGTCACCTGAACCGCGGAAGCTGTTGTCAGAGGATTCTTTGCCGGCGCCTTGTGGAAAGCGGTCCACAGCATCAGGCTCGACGTGCAGAGCAGGTAGACGCCCAGTGCCTTTTTCAGCTTTGCGGAATCCAGGCTGTGGGCAAGTGCCGCACCGATCGGCGCAGTGATCATGCTCATCGAGATGATCGCCAGCATTGCGACAACGTTCACGTAGCCGATTGAGCCGAATGGCAGGCCGGTTTCACCCAGGCCGCTGATGATCGAGCCGATCGTGCCGGGCACGGCGATGATTGTGCCGAAGCCGGCCGCCGTTGCGATGGCCCGGTGCACTGGCTGGCCAGACAGGGTCATGATCAGGATGGCCGGTGTGCCGCCCCCAATGCCCAGCAGGGTGCAGAAGCCGCCGAGGAAGCTGCCAAGGCCGCCGCGGGCAACGCCCTTCGGCATCTCATCCGACACGGTGCGCTTGGACAGGATCGGGAAAAGGAAGTGCCAGGCCATGATGAACACGCCGACGCCGAAGATGATCTTCAGGGATTTGCCGTCCAGGAAGCGTGCGACGCTGAGGCCCAGCACGACGCCCAGGACAACCCACGGCGCCCATTGCTTGAGGATATTGAAATCCACAGCCCCTCGCTTTGCGTGTGCCTGCACGGACCGGAGCGAGGTGAAGATGATCGTGGCCAGCGACGTGCCGATGGCGACGTGCATGATCTTGTCCTCAGACATCGGCTGTCCCGTTGTCGAGAGGAGGGTGAAGACGGCTGCGAGAGCCGGCACGACGACAAAGCCGCCACCGATTCCGAACAGCCCCGCCAGAAGGCCGGCAAAAGCACCGGCAACCAGCATCGACAGGATTAGCGGGAGTGCATCAGCTAACATTGTAATCACTCGGTTTCAGATTGGAAAAAGGATTGCTGTTGATCATGATCAGAACCGGACCGTCAGGGTCGCCTGGAATGTGCGCGGGTTCAGCGGGCGGAAGAAGGCTGAGCCGGCAAAGACGAACGCGGTCGGGACTTCCTCATCTAGCAGGTTATCGACGTTGAACCGCAGGCTGACATTCTCAGGCACGCCAAAGTCGTTCGGGCCACCGAGATCGAGATAGCCGCTGAGGACAGTGAAGCTGTCCATATCATAGCCGTCGTTGAACTGTGCGTTCCGCTCCCCTGTGTATTTGCCGGAGATATTGGCGACCAGCCAATCGGTCGGTTCATACGTCACACCGCCCGTGAAGAGCCATTCCGGGCTGTCAGGCAGGCCGGTGCCAGCAAAATAGTCGATCGTTCCGTCGAGATTGGTATCCGTATCGTCTTTCAGCTCTGCGTGGTTGTAGGTCAGGTTTCCATCGAAGTAGACCTTCCCGCCGAGGAAGTCGGGTTTGTACACTCCGGAGAGTTCGAAGCCATAGGCCTCAGTCTCACCGGCGCTGGTGTAAAAGGCTTCCGGTTGTTCAGTCGCCGGGTTGATCACGCTGCCAGCCACCAGGCGGTTATCGAATGTGGTGTAGAACAGGGCTGCCGACCCGTAGAATTGGGACCGATTGGTACGGATGCCGACTTCGTAGTTGGTCGACTCCTCACCTTCCGGCGCCGGGAGCGGATCCGTCGTGGGATCCGTGGTCGCGATGGAGAAGATGTCGTCTGCACCGCGCGGCAAGGCAAAGTTCTGCGAGTAGGATGCAAAGACCTGGTCGGTATCATTCAGGTCATAGACCGCCCCGACCATCGGCAGGAAGTTGTCGCTGTATTCGGCACCGACTTTCTGAGGGCCGAACACTTCATAGTCGTTATAATCCCGATAGCCGTCGAGAGAGTAGTCGATATTGAGACTTTTCACGCCGACTTCGACATTGAGCCGGTCATCCATCAGGCTGATCGTGTCTTTGAGGTAGAACTGCGTCGTCTTGCGGGTCGAGGTGTAGTCACGGCGATAATAAGCCACCTCGTCCCAGATCACATCGCCATCCGCTGAACCATTGGTCTTGTTCAGGCGCTGCTGGGTCCGGTCGTAGTCTTCGTCTTCGTACCAGCCGCCAAACTCGATCGTGTGGTTGCCGACTTCCCATTCGACACCAGCCACCAGGCCGGTCCGCGTGCCGCCGACTTCCGAAAGGCCATATTGAACACCTCGCGGGTGAACGACATCAAGGCCGGCTGCGACCTGGCGGTTATAGATGTTCAGCGAGTTGGAGTAGCTGTCCGGCGAGACCCCAAAGCCGTCTTTCTCTTCCTGATAGGCCGTCGCCGTCAGCATGACGCCCGGGGTGAGGTCCGTCTGGAAGTTGAGGGAGTAGAGCGTGTCATCGCGCACGTTAATGCGGTCTTCGTAGTAGCTGGTACAGCTCGAACCCGTGTTCAGCGGAGTGAAGTCCGCATCGTCGATGACATTATCGCCGTTATAGTCATAAACGCCGGGCATCGGATTGATGCAGCTTTCCGGAAGCGTCGGCTGGTAGCCGTAGAAATAGTTGTTTTCGAACGTGGATTCTGGCCCGGACGGGGAGTCATAGTCGAAGAAGTCGTTATGGACGTATCCGAATTTCACGAACGTATCTTCGTCGAACTCGTACTTGATCTTGCCTTCGATGTGCTCGCGGTCGATCGTGCCGGGGCCGCGCCATAGGCTGCTGTCAGTCTTGGAGCGGCTGACATAGGCTGAGAGGCCGTTCCAGTTTCCGGATTCCAGCTTGATGAAGCTACGTTCGAGGTCATCATCACCGATCGTGTAGGAGATCATGCCGCCGGGCGTGTCGGATGTATCAACCGTATTGTAAGAGACGAGTGGGCCAAGCGACGCATAGCTTGGCAGAGAGACATCGCCTGCACCGGGGGATGCGACCACGGCGCCAAGGTTTTCGTTGTCCACATAACGGAATATCGGGCTGCCGCCGAAGGCATCGGAGCGACCCATCGGCACGCCGTCCAGCACGAAGCCGATCTGCTGCAGGTTAAAGGCCCGCACGGTAACCGAGTTGCCGAACTCGTAGAGGCCGAGCGCGCCGTCCGTCTGAACGTTGAAGCCCGGCAGGGACTCCAGCATTTTCAGGCCCGAGATGCCGCCGGGTGCTGACAGGAGTTCTTCGCGAGTGACTGCCACCGTGTTGGTCGCCTCGTCCTGACCAATGGCCGTGTCGGCGGTTGAGACGCGGCGGCCTTCAACGACAACCGCTTTCATGGTCGCTTGCTCTTCTGGCGGCGAGCCCTCCTGCGCGTGCGCGGCAGTCGTCATCGATGCCGCGATCAGCGAGGCAAGGCATATTCCGAATTTGAGACGTGTATTGAGGCGGCGCATCGCAATTTACTCCCGGCGACTTATTGAATCTGCGCGCAAGATGTCGGCGTCGCCGGGGTGCGGGAACTGCGCACAACCAAGTGAATGTGCTAAAT
>NZ_AWFD01000036.1 GCF_000682735.1 Hyphomonas sp. CY54-11-8
TTTCCGGGTTCATGGTGGGGGGAAAATATGAAGCCGAAGGCATCGCCAAACACGGCGCGAAGCTCGTAACCGCTGTGGCAACTGCACAAGTACCAAAGATCACCGTTGTGATCGGCGGCAGTTTCGGTGCTGGCAATTACGGCATGTGCGGGCGGGCCTATCAGCCCAGATTTCTGTTTACGTGGCCGAATAGCCGGATCTCGGTGATGGGGGGCGAACAGGCTGCCAGCGTCCTCGCCACGGTCCACCGCGATTCCGATAGCTGGACGCCCGAAGAAGCCGAAGCGTTCAAAGCCCCGATCCGGGAAAAATACGAAACCGAAGGCAATCCCTGGTATGCAAGCGCCCGCCTCTGGGACGACGGCATCATTGATCCTGCCCAAACCCGTCATGTTCTCGGCCTCGCATTTTCCGCAACGTTGAACGTTCCCATTGCCGAACGGGCACAGTTTGGCGTGTTCAGGATGTAGAGCCATGATCAAATCCCTGCTTGTTGCCAATCGCGGTGAGATTGCTTGCCGAGTTATTCGAACCGCCAGACGACTCGGCATCCGGACCATCGCTGTCTATTCAGATGCCGACTCAATGGCGCCGCATGTGACCCTGGCCGACGAGGCTCTTCACATTGGGCCCTCCCCGGCTGCAGAAAGCTATCTTGTCGGCGACCACATGATCGCGGCCGCACAGCAGGTCGGTGCAGAGGCGATTCATCCGGGGTACGGATTTCTATCCGAGAACGCCGGTTTCGCAGCACAGGTCATAGAGGCCGGGCTCGTTTGGGTTGGCCCCCATCCGGACAGCATACGGGCTATGGGCCTGAAAGATGCTGCCAAGAAACTCATGCAGGACGCCGGCGTCCCTACGACACCGGGCTATATCGGTGAAGATCAGTCTCCCAAACACCTGAAACAGCAGGCATCCCGGATTGGGTATCCCGTTCTGATCAAAGCTGTTGCAGGCGGCGGCGGAAAGGGCATGCGAAAGGTCGATCAGGCCAAGGACTTTGAAGAGGCCCTTGCATCCTGCCAGCGCGAAGCCAAGGCGTCGTTTGGCGATCAGACCGTACTTCTCGAAAAGTGGATCACCAATCCACGCCATATCGAAGTTCAGGTCTTTGGCGACACTCACGGCAATGTCGTCCATCTTTTCGAACGCGACTGCACGCTTCAGCGCAGACACCAGAAGATCATTGAAGAAGCTCCGGCCCCCGGCATGAATGAGGAGACGCGTGAGGCCGTCTGCACAGCTGCCGTCAACGCCGCCCGCGCGGTGAACTATGTTGGCGCTGGTACGGTCGAGTTCATCGCCGACGGATCCGGGTCGCTGAGCGCTGACCGGATCTGGTTCATGGAAATGAATACACGCCTGCAGGTAGAACATCCTGTGACTGAAGAGGTAACGGGTGTGGACCTCGTCGAATGGCAGCTGCGCGTTGCATCCGGCGAGCCGATCCCGGTCGCTCAATCGGACCTCCAGATCAAGGGCTGGTCGATGGAAGCGCGGCTCTATGCGGAAAACCCGGTCACAGGATTTCTGCCCTCAACCGGTCCGCTTCGTGTCTTGTCCCTGCCGCACGGGTCAGCACGGATCGAGAGCGGTGTCAGCCAGGGTGGCGAGGTTTCTCCCTTCTATGATCCGATGATTGCAAAATTGATCTGCACTGGTGGTACCCGGGACGAAGCCCGCACAGCCCTTGCCAGGGCATGTGATGGCGTTGCCACCTATCCGGTTCACAACAATGCAGCCTTCCTGTCCCGGCTACTGCGCGACGAAACCTTTGCAGCTGGCGGCGCAACCACGGGCTATATCGGTGAGTATCTGGATCAGTTGGTAAGTCGTCCAGAGCCTTCAACTCAAGGCCTTGCGGCGGCAACCCAAATGCTTGGCGAAATGCGAAAGCCGCACGGCAGCGGAAACCCTGTTCTTGGCCCCTGGGACCGGTTGACCGGATTCCGCCTTAACGGACCCGTTGATCTTGAAACCCAGATTTCAGTCGATGGCGAAAACCGAACCGCCACAGTGCAATTGGTCGACGCGAAGCCAATCACCCTCTTGCCGCTCGAAGACGGTGTTCTGCTTGTTGAGCGAGGTTGGGCATTTAATGTGTCGCTCCCTCGGCACGACACGGACATGGCAGGATCTGGTGCATCAGATGGCAGCGTTCTTTCGCCCATGCCTGGCCGGATCATTGCCGTCGCCGTTTCAGAAGGTGAATTCGTTAAAGCGGACCAGGCGCTGGTGACTGTCGAAGCCATGAAGATGGAGCATGTGCTTCGCGCGCCTTTTGACGGCGAAGTCACCGCGCTCTCGATAAAACAAGATGACCAGGTGCTCGAAGGCAAGTTGCTGATGAAAATCAGTGCAGCTGGACGAAGAAGCGTAAAGGCGGGAAAGCCATTTGACGGCCGGGCGAGTCCTTGAGGAGTTCCGGCGCGCGGCAAGATCCAACAAACGATTGACCCACAAAGCCGAACGAAATATTGATTTTTTATACACTTACGTCATTTGTGCTCAATTTTTAACGGAAATGCGCAAATGGGGGCGGACCAGCTTGGATTGAGAACAACAGGGGCAGACAATGGATTTTCAACTAACAGAAGACCAAAGGGACCTCCAGGATATGGCGCGCAAATTTGCACGCGCCGAGTTGATGGATCTCTCGCGAGACATGGAAGAAAAGGCGATGCCCCTGCCCGATGCCATGCGCCGCAAGTACGGCGAAATGGGTTTCTTGGGGGTCAACCTGCCGACCGAATATGGTGGCCTCGGCCTCGGCCACCTCGAAGCGCTGCTCGTTCTGGAGCAATTTGCCATGGTCTCTCCGGCTGTCGCCTGGCCGATTTTCGAAAGTCTGACGGGTCCTGTGCGCACGGTCCAGCACTTTGCCTCCGACACGTTGAAGGCCCGCATCATTCCAGACGTAATCAAGGGGGAGAAGATCGTTGCGGTATCGATGTCAGAACCAAATGCCGGCACAGCCCTGACGGACCTGACAACTCGTGGACGCATCGAAGGCAACGAGATTGTTATTTCGGGGCAGAAACGCTGGTGCTCGGGCGGCGCCCATTCTGACATCTACATCGTCTATTGCCGCCTTGAGGACACACCTGGCGCCAAGGGCATCGGCGCTGTTCTCGTCGAGAAAGAGCGCGATGGCATCAGTTTCGGACGCCCGGAAGAACTAATGGGATTTCGTGGTATTCCGTCTGCTGATATCTTTCTTGACGATGTGCGGGTCCCACTCGACAATATGATTGTACCGGCCGGCGGCTTCGCAAAACTGATGAGCGCCTTCAGCCTGGAACGGTGTGGAAACGCAACCATGGGACTGGGCATTGCGGCAGCTGCGCTCGAAGACGCGACAGAATATGCCCAGGAGCGAAAGCAATTTGGAAAACCGATTGTCGAGTTCCAGGCGATCCAGATGAAGCTCGCGGACATGGCCATGAAAGTTGAGGCGGCTCGGCTGTTGATCTACCGCGCGGCAGTCAGCGCGAGCAAAGGCCTGCCATCTGTTTTTGAATCAAGCGTGGCGAAATGCTTTTCCAACGAAATGGTGCGTGAAGTTGCGGCAAACGGACTTCAGATCATGGGCGGATATGGGTATTCAAAGGAGTACAGGATGGAGCAGCGTGTGCGCGACAGCTTTGCCTGGGGCATCGCCGGCGGCACAACAGATGTCCAAAAGACCAACATTGCCGCAGCCATGGTCGGACGGAGATTCAATCAGCGCAGCTGACCGGCAGGCCATTGACGCATGGCCAGAGGCCCCGGGCGCGGGAAATCAGGGCGCGGCCCGACGGAGAAACCTAGCACATCGACACAGAATACCTCCGTTTCTGAGGGTTCATTTGCAGCGATCGCATTATGATCCGTACCCTAATAGACCGACATACAATTTAACCCGCACTGAACACCGATGCCGGCAGACCTCAGTCTCGGACGAGCAGGAGCGAACCACCAAGCGGTCCGCCTCCGGCCGCTGCAACGGCAATATCCGCCTTTTTCAGCTGCCGCTGTCCGGCGCGCTTCCACAACTGGCTACATGCCTCATGAACATACCCCAATCCATGTGTCCGCCCCCCGGACAATTGTCCGCCATTCGTGTTGATCGGAAGCGTGCCCTCGCGGGAAATACGCGCGCCACCTTCGATGAAACGGCCGCCTTCACCGCGCTCACAAAAGCCAAGATTCTCGAGCCAGATGAGTGTCAGAATGCTGAACCCGTCATAGAGCTGGGCCGTATCGACATCCTCCGGTGTCAGGTCCGTCCGGGCCCACATCATTTCCCCAACGCCCCGCGTTGCCATTTCCGTGAGCGGCAGCTGGTCCCACGAATACGGCACATTGAGTGCCGAACCGATGGCCTCGATGCGTATCGGCGGGTTTGGCTGATCTCTTGCGATATCACTCCGTGACAGGACGATGGCTGTCGAGGCGTCGCAATGAACGTCGCAGTCAAACATGCGAAGCGGTGTCGAGATCATCCTGGATGACATATAGTCGCCCAGTGTCATCGGGTCGCGAAAGACCGCCTTCGGGTTCAAAGCCGCATTTGCTCGGCACGTCAGCGCAATCTGCGCAAGCTGTTCACTGGTCGTTCCGTACTCATGGAAATGTCGCTGCGCGAAGATCGCTATCAGGTTGATTGCGGAGTACACATTAAATGGTGTGTACCATCGCCACATGTAGCTTCCATCGCGCCCTTGAGTCTTGTTGGTGAGCGCCGATGCGCTTTTTGACACGAGCCTTGCACTCGATTCCGTGATGGTCCTGAACACAAGGACGTGCCGGCATAGGCCGGTCGCAATCGCCATCGCACCATTGATGATACCAGCCAGAGGCCCCGGCCCTTCATAGCCACCGCCATACCAGTTTACTTTCAGTCCCAGCATGGTCGCAGCGGCATGCGAACCAATGGGAGAAAAACTGTCTCCTGCATTGTTGTGATCGCCGGGCCAGCACGCAATCCCGTCAATGTCTGTTGGGTTCAGCCCTGCATCCCGGATCGCTTCGAGACATGCATCGGCTGTCAGCTGTGACGCGGTTTTCTGGGATGGTCGTCCAACTTCGGACTGACCAATGCCAGTAATCGCAACATCCTTTTCATAGAATCGATCGAAGTTCATTGCGCAGCCTCGAACAGGGGCAGCCAGACATCCTCAATCTGTTCGAATACGACCACAACCTCCATGCCGATCAACACATCGTCGGGGTCACAGTTCACAATATTGGATAGAAATCTCAATCCGGTCTGCTCGACCAGTTCGACGATCGCAATGACAAAAGGAACAACGAGGCCCGGTGCCCAGGCCTGGTGATTGATCGTGAAACTGACGACCCGCCCGCGCCCCGACACTGGTTCTGACGAAACATCCATGCCCTGGCATGAGGGACAGACGGGCTGGGGCGGGTGAAACAGGTCAGAACAAGATCGGCATTTGTAGATTAGCAAATGTCCGTCGCGACCACCTTGCCAGAAGGGGGTGTTTTCAGCGGTTAGCTGAGGAAGCTTTCGGGCAAATTTAGCTTCGGCACTCACAGAATTGTCCTCCTCCGAGTCTGACGGCGCAAAACTTCCTCTTGTCATACTGCCACGAGCCGCGCAAAACAGAAATGCAAAAAGTGTATAAAATATAGGGGCGCTTGCGGGGAGGTTTGAATGCGAAGCGACGAGGCGGATAGCGCCAGAATTCCGGGGTCTGCCTGGCGCGCTCTTGCAGTGCTTACCCTGATATATGTCTGCCACTCGATCGACCGATCCGTGATGTCGATCGTGATTGAACCGATCAAGACAGAACTCAATCTCAGTGACAGTCAGATCGGTATATTAGGTGGGCTTATCTACGCGGTGCTTTACGCCGTTGCCGGTTTGCCGCTGGGATACCTGATCGACCGTGTGAACCGCCGCAACCTCCTGGCCGGACTGGTGGTCGTGTGGAGCGGATTTACTGCGCTTTGCGGATTCACCCAGAACTACATACAATTGCTATTGGTGAGAGCTGCAGTCGGCGCCGCTGAGGCGGGCGGAGCCCCAACAGCCATATCCCTCATCAGCGATTTTTTTCCGGAAAAGCGTCGCTCAACGGCCATCAGCATCTTTTGGCTGAGCACAGCGATCGGCACGGCCCTGAGCTTCGCACTCGGTGGACTGGTCGCTGCACAATATGGCTGGCGCGCGGCATTTCTTGTCGCCGGCGCGCCAGGACTGGTTCTGGCGATTATCCTCCTGCTCACAATTCAAGAACCGGTTCGGGGCAGCTCTGATCCGGCCACCTCAACCGCCTCTGATCACCCACCTTCTCTACGGGACGCATTTGTCTTTACCGTATCCAACCCCGCGTTTGCCAATGCCTTCGTTGCGACCGCTTTGAAAGCAGCCGTTCTATCGGGCGTGCTGGTCTGGGCAGGCTCCTACCTCATACGGGTTCAGCACTTGCCAATTGCGAATGCTGGACTGGTCATTGGAGCCTGTATTGCAGTGTTCGGCGGAGCCGGGTCGCTGCTCGGTGGATGGCTTGGTGACCGGCTGTACAAATTGGGGGGCACACGCCTCATACCGGTTGGTCCGATGCTAACCAGTATTGGGACCGCACTATGCGTTGCCGTTTTCGCATTGACTTCGAGCCTGTATATCGCAGTGGCGGCGTTTGCGGCATTCGAAGTCGCGAGCCGGATGTATTCGGCCCCTTCCTATGCCTTCATCGTCAGTACGGTGGATCCCGGAATGCGCGGCCTTGCGGTGTCCTCGCTTCAGGTCTGTGCAAACTTGATCGGCTACGGCTTCGGTCCCTTTATCGTTGGAGTTGTGAGTGATGCGTTCGGCGGAACCAACTCCATTCGATACGGATTGTCGGGCCTTTGCGTCGTCAGCCTGTGGGTGGCCCTGCATTACTATCTGGCATTCCGGTACGCTTCAAAACCCGCCCGCACTTCAGCCCATTCAGACACCGTGGAGAATTTTCGATGAGACTAGTGACCTTTGAACGCTCCGGACAAACCAGAAGCGGCGCTTTCGTCGAGGACGACACGATGATTGTCGATCTGGCCGACGCACACGAACAAGTGTTCAGAAGCACCCCTCATGCACTCCTGAATGTCTTAGCTATAATCGAGGGCGGCGACAACGCATTCGACATGGCCACCGACACGATTCGCCGCGCGCCGAAAAGTTCCATGGTCCCGCGGGAAGAAGTCAGACTGCGGGCGCCCATTCAGCCACCGCCTCAAATGCGGGACTTCAGCTGCTTCGAACTGCATCTCGAACAGAGCTTCGCAGCTGCCCGGAAATATCGGGCTATGGCCCTCAAGCACGATCCGGTGGCCGCCGAACGGGAACTTGCAAACACCGCAGACCAAGACCGGGTCATGGAAACGGTTCGCCGCCAGCCGATTTATTACAAGGCTAATCGATTTGCTGCCCACGGCAGTGACGATGACGTGATCTGGCCGTCCTATTCCAAGGCGATGGATTTCGAACTCGAATGGGGCTGCTACATAAAGGGGCACGCAAAGGACGTCGCACGCGAAAACGCATCAAAGCATATTTTCGGTTATTCCATCTTCAATGATTTCTCGGCAAGGGATGCCCAGGTCCTTGAAATGTCTGGGCAATTAGGGCCAGCGAAATCCAAGGACTTCGACACCGGCAATCCTCTCGGGCCCTGTCTCGTAACTGCCGATGAGGTGCCCGATCCCTATAACCTGACGATGATCGCACGCGTAAACGGAGAGGAATGGGGACGCGGCAATACAGGTGACATGCTTTGGCGTTTCGAAGATGTGATTGCATTCCTCAGCCGATCCGAAACCCTTCATCCAGGCGAATTCCTGGGGTCCGGAACCGTCGGAAACGGATCAGCCGTCGAACACATGAAACGTCTAAGACCCGGTGACATTGTCGAGCTTGAAGTCGAAAAGCTTGGTGTGCTGCGGAACCGTATAGCCAAAGCTGCTAGCCCGGTCGCCTGAGACGCCAGATGCACAACGCAGCGCTTGATCTCGGAGAATTCAAACTCGCCTGGCGGATCCTGATCCTCGGTGTGATCGGTGTTGCGATCAGCGCAAACGCAGCCTTACTTTACAGCTTCGGGACGCTCGTCGTTCCGCTCGAGGAAGCATTCGGCTGGACGCGCGCTGAAGTGCAAACCTCCGTCACGGCTCTATATCTCGGCGCAATTGTGGGCTTGCAGATCGCAGGGCGAGCCAACATGAGATTTGGCATCAGGACGGTGACCCTTACTTCCTTGATCCTTATCACGGCCACCTATTTCGCCCTGACCTTGCTTGTGCCGATAACCGGGTCGATCTGGACATTTTACCTGCTGATTGCACTGCTTCCGGTCGCCGGCGCGGGCACGCTGACAGTTACCTGGACAGAACTGATTGCAATCTGGTTCAAAAAGAATCGCGGCCTTGCGCTCGCCATCGGGCTATCGGGCACGGGCCTCTCAGCGGCGGTCCTGCCGCCTGTGATGGCCACGGCTATCAAAACACTCGATTGGCGAGCGGTCTTTTGGATCATGGGTGCCCTGAACATCGCCCTCGCCTTTCCGCTCTCCTATATTTGGATTGACAAGCAGGCTAACAGATCCGGTGGCAAAATTGCTGAAGCGCCAATTCCCGCCAATCAGCCTGGGTGGCGCTATGGACGCGCCATGGCATCGAGAAAATTCTGGACCTTGAATATTGCGCTTTCACTTGTCGTTTCGGCTGTTATCGCCATGGTCACGAGCACGGTGCCTCTTCTTCAGGATCGCGGTTTCGAGCCCATCGAGGCGGCATCGATATTCAGTTCCTTTGGCGCCGCGCTGATCTCGGGCCGGATCGTCGTCGGATACCTCCTTGATCGGGTTTGGCCTGCCGGCGTAGCAGCGGCTGCCATACTCGTTCCGGCTGTAGGATGCGCTCTGATCCTCGGCGGCGGGACGTATACGCCCGCTCTGATCCTTGGATCCTTCCTGATCGGATTTGGTGCCGGCGCCGAGTTCGACATCGCTGCCTTCCTGGTCTCACGGCATTTTGGACTGCGTGACTATGGGCGCCTGTTCGGCTTCCACCTTGGACTGGTTACCGCCGCAGCTGCGGCAGCGCCCCTGCTTGTCGCGGCCCTTGTTGCCCATTCCGGTACCTACACCACGACACAAGTCTACAGCACGATTTGCTTTGCGATGGGCGGGCTTTTGATGCTGACCCTAGGGCGAGCGCCCAAGGATTTTGAAGTCTGAAACTCAGCGTCGACGCAAACGCGGAAAGTCCAGTTACGCAATGACGACAGCGGATTCCTGGGCCGCGAAAATATCTTGTTGACATTTAGTACACTTTCCCGAAATGTGTGCAAAATCTAGCATGAACATGCATGCAGAGTTTTTGGGAGGATTTCATGAAATCTGAAAAGACATCAAAAGTGCGTCTACTGACTGCGTCCGCTCTGGCAGGCGGTCTGATCATGGTTCATGCGTTGGTGGTTCCTGCCGCGATTGCTCAGGAAGAAGAAACAGCTGCGCCTGAAACCGAGGCTGAGGGCAGCAAACGGCTTGGAACAGTGAGCGTCACGGCGCGGCGCGTCGAGACCAATCTCCAAACAACCGCGGTTGCGGTGACAGCACTCGGAGCAGACGCACTTGAGACCCGGCAGATAACAGATGTGAACGCACTTCAATACAGCGCGCCCAATGTGACCATTGAGCCCGTGAACGGCGATTCCGGTGCGAGTGTGTCGATCCGCGGTATGGCCGGCGTTGAAAACACGTCTGCCTCTGACCCGGCAGTCGGGATTTATGTCGACGGCGTCTATTCCGCGCGATCCTCGCTCGGATTGCTCGAGTTGGTCGACGTGGAACGCGTCGAAGTCCTGCGCGGTCCGCAAGGAACCCTGTTCGGACGCAACACGACGGGCGGTGCGCTCAACATCACAACGCCGACGCCAACTGACGAATTTGGCGGTCGTCTGACAGCTCGCCTTGGTGAGTACGACACCAGGGAAGTTCTCGGGCACCTCAATATTCCCATTGCCGGCGACAACATCGCAGCACGCGTCAGCTTTAAGCATGGCGAACATTCTGGTTACGGACAAAGCGCCTATAATGGCCGCGAGCTGGCCGATCTTGATTCCAACTTCCTGCGAGGTGTACTTCGCATCGCGCCCGAGGGGGCCAACTGGGACTTGACGTTGTCTGCTGACACTTATGAACGTGACGGTAATGGCCCGATCGCAGCCTTGGTCGACGTGAACCCAGCCGGCCTGTCTGGTGCGTTTCTCGGTTACGCCCAGTACATTCCGACCGATTTCTACACCAACTATACCTCGACAGAAACGTTCGCCAACATTGAAGCGGACGGCGTCGCCGCAACCCTGAACTGGGACCTCGGCGGCGTTCGGCTTAAGTCGATCACCGCGCTGCGCAGTGTCCGGAACAGGGTTCTGGCCGATGTGGACGGAACGCCTAACCCGCAAATTGCTGGTCCGGCGATTGTCCTTCCATCACCCCCCCTGCCTGTGCCTGGAATCGTCATCCCAACCGGCATTGAGTTTGAACAGGACAACCACCAGGACGAGCAATTCACACAGGAATTCCAGCTGGTCGGCACTCTGGGCGACATCAACTGGATCGCCGGTGCCTTCTATTTCACTGAGCACAATGACGATCTGACAACGAGCTCGACAGCCGTGACGGGGGGCGAAGTCGAAAACAACTCAATCGCTGTGTATGCAGAGGGTGACTATACGCTGTCTGACACGCTCTCCCTGACTGCAGGTCTCAGGTACACTCAGGATGAACGCAATCTGGTCATGAGCATTTTTTCGCCAGGTGGTGCGACCTGCACCTTGCCTGTTGCGGAACTCGACGCACCAGGTGACTGTGCCATTACGCGAAGCGTCGACTATGACTACCTGTCGTACAATCTCGGCCTGAACTATCGGGTCAACAACGACATCTTTGCCTATGCCAAGACAAGCCGGGCGACACGTGCCGGCGGTTTCGTGCACCGCATCTTCTCACCAGCCTACGAGCCGGAAGAAGTAACGAATTACGAAGTCGGTTTGAAGAGTGAATTCTTCGACCACCGCTTGCGGGCAAACCTTGCCGCATTCTACATGGACTACAAGAATGTGCAGCGAACCGCCGTTGTCGTCGTGAACGGGGCCCCGACAGCTACCACCACGAATGCAGCTGAAGCAAAAGTTCCCGGCTTCGAGGCTGAAATCGACATTGTTGCCAATGACTATTTCACATTTGGTGGCTCGGTCGGCTGGCTGGACCCGCAGTACGACGTATTTGAAGACGGCGGCCGCGATCGCAGCGGTGAGCCCTTCACCTATACGGCGGACTACACCTACAATATCTACGCAACAGCAACCGCTCCGCTCAGCTTCGGCGACCTCGTCCTCCATGCTGATTATGGCTACAAGGGCGACATCTACTTTGACACGGTCGATCTCGACCGGGATGTCCAGAAGGGGTATGGACTGCTCAACCTCCGGGCCGCGCTCCAGTTCGACAATAACTGGGAATTTGCAGTGTTCGGAAAGAACGTCACCGACGAGGAATACAACACCTACATCCTCGATCTGAACAACTCCCTTGGCTACACCTCCGCCTATCGCGGAACGCCGGCTGTTTGGGGTGCCGAAGCGACTGTCCGCTTCTAGGATCTCATTGTCGGCACCTGTTGAGCGCGTCCCTATCCTCCACCGTAGGGACGCGCTTCTTACTTTCAGAGAACACCCATGTCCGATCGTGAAAGTCTGTTCAAGGAACGCTATGGCAAATGGGCGCTGATTGTCGGCGCATCTGACGGCATTGGGGCCGCACTTGCAGAGGTCGCGGCTCAACGCGGCTTGAACTGCATTCTCGTGGCGAGGCGGGCGCAAAAGCTGGACGCACTGGCCCGGCAATTGCAAAACGACCATCAAGTTGACGTAAAGGCGTTGGCCCTCGATCTGACATCACCGAACGCCAGGAACACACTGGTCGGCTTGATCGGGGAATTTGATATCGGCTCGGTTTTCCTGAACGCGGGCGGAGACACGCTCGGCGCAAGGCTCGTAGATGCCGATCCAGATGCAATTGATGCGTTGATCTCCCGCAACGTGCTGCTGCTCACGCATTTAGTAAGACTATTCTCAAAGCATTTCATTGACAGAGATCGCGGCGGCCTTGCCGTCATCGGATCGGATTCCGCCCTCAATGGCGCGGGCCGGATCAGTGTATACAGCGCTACAAAGGCTTATGCCCTGAACCTGGTCGAGTCACTTTGGGCAGAACTCCAGCATACCGGCGTGGATGCCACCTACTTCGTGATCGGAACAACGGACACCCCTAAACTTCGCAATCTTCTCACAGCACGTAGCGTAGCGCTAGACGCCGTCAATCTCGCTGAGCCCCACATGCTCGCGCACTGGGTCATGGACAATTTGTCCAACGGACCAACCCAAGTCTTCGACGTTTCGCCTGACTCCATGGATCCACTCACCTCTCCGCAAGCACGCCGAACACGCGTGGCCCGAAATACCGACATCATCGATTTCTTTTTCGGCGATCTATCCCCGGACCCTACGCTTCTCGCCTCCTTGAAATCGGGTCGATCATGGAAATGAGCGTGTGCCGCCTCCTAGATGCCTTTATGAGGCAGATAACCCTAGCTTTGATCGCATGCTGCAGCGTTTTGCCAGCGAAACAGCCTACCACCCTCTCGTTCCGGACGGTTCGAAATTCAAGGGCCCAGCTAATTTCGCGGGCGTGTTGACGAACTGGTTCGAGTCTTACCGCTACTGCAATTGTAAGATCCGGCCATCTGGTCAGGACCCGATCACATGATCACCGAGCGATTCTACCACGTCACTCCGCTCAAGGACGGTCGGCAGACCGTACGGATTGAGGGTTGAACTCGAGTCCTGAGTGAAGCGCCCTGTCGGTGATCTAAAGGTCGCTGCCTTTGACGTTCCGGGCGGTTCCATTGCGCCGATCGGATTCTCCCCAACCAAGCCAGTGGTCGAGTTCGCGCGTGTCGCCAACCCGTCGCCACTGCCCACACTGTTGAGCCGTGATCGGAAAGCCCCCCACAAAATCTGTCATTTCATCCTTCTTGTCCGGATAGAAGACCCATTCTTCATTGCCGTCGATGATGACTTTCGCAGACTCGGCAAAATAGCTGCCCGGTTTATGGACCACTTCGCCCTCGATATTTGTTGTTGAACGAACCTTGCCAGACTCATCGGTCAGGATCGCGTAACCGAGATTATCGTGACCCACCATGATTGACCCAAGATCATAAGACCCATCCTTGTAGATGTTGGCGAATGTCCACCAAAGGACATGCATGTTGTTGTTAACGATCAGATCCTTCTTGTGGTGGATGGCTCCGCCCTCGGCCATGTAGATCTGGTCGACGGCCAAGCAGCCTTTGACCGGGCGGCCCTGGCATACCCCCGCGACGTTGTAGACTTGTGAAACGTAGAATGTCCCCCACTCCACCCCCGGCAGGTACCATTGCATACCATTGCCGAGCAGCTTGCCAGAAAGATCGAACAGTCCTTCTTCCTTCCAGGAAAAAGCTTTGCCTGACGCCTCGATTTTCCATGGATTTCCCTGATCGTCGGGCTGGCTCTGCCAACTCGCCGTATCGCCATTGAGGGCTGTTACGGGTCTTAGTGTCATGGCCTGTTTGGCTGCCGTTTCCTTGTCGATACGGATGTTCTCGCCATCGATCAGTGTGGACAGAAACAGAAAGGTCACCGGATTAGGTGTGCCATCCGGTCCCAGCAGGGAACGAACTGTCGCAAATGTCTCCTCATCATCGGTGTAGAGGCATCCAAATACTGAGGTTTTCGAATAGGTGAGGCCAAAAAAACCCCGCGTATTGTTCAGGGCTTTGCCCGTAACCTTATGCGGTCCGGCGAGGGTCTGGTAGCTGAAATTACCACGCTCTGGTATCGTATCGTATTCAATCACGCCCATCCTCCTCCCGATTGTTCCAAATCTGACGCTTGCACTCTTTGTTGAACGACCATACGCCCGGTTCACGCTGATCCAAGCGAAGAGGAGCTTGCATCGTTTGACTCCAAGTCAAACGGAGTGGATGACCTTGCCTTGAATACTCGCTGAAGAATCGCCGGAAAAATGTCCACAAAGATTGAAACGCTCGACAGGATCATGGCCTCGGCCCGCAAGGTCTTCGCAGTTACGGGTCTGAAGCGCGCGACCATGACAGGGATTGCCGAAGATGCCGGTGTCACCAAGCAACTTCTCTATCACTACTACCAGAGCAAAAATGATCTGTTTTCAGCCGTGCTCAACCAGCAGTCTGAAACGATCCTGTCCGCACTCGGCAACCATGAATTTCAGAGTGGAGATCCGGCCTTTGCGCTGAGGGCCATCCTGGAACTGGCTTTTGATCAGTATAAGAACGACCCCTATCTTCCGGCGCTCGCACAGGAGGCGATAGCCTTTCACAATGAAGTCGGCCCCGAAGACGGCAGGTTCGCCGCCCTGGCGCCAGCCCTGAACGAAAAGATGGCAGCGCTCATTCAACGCGGTATCGATACAGGCAAATTCAAATCGAACATTGATCCGAACCTGTTTTCTGGCCTTGCGATCCTTGTAACGCTTGGCGGATTCTACAACAGCTACATGCTTTCGAGTCTACTTGGCTTTGATACGCGATCAGAAGAAGGGGCCGGTCTATGGCGAAGCTTCGCGATTGACTTCCTGCTCAATTCCATCCGCATAGCCAAGGATTAGCTGTCGAATTTATTGGACATTATTTCGACTTTTGTATAACTTCCTGCTGATGACCAGAACGCGATATCGGCGGTGTATTTCCGGTTTCACTCCCTGATGCGGTCCGGTCCCAAATCAAGAGCACCTCAGCTCTGTTTCTGAACGAAACGAATTTCGGATTGTCCAATGAATATCGATCTCTCAGGCAAACGGGTCATCGTTACCGGGGCCTCGCGCGGCATCGGCGCAGCAATTGCCGAAGCGTTTGCACGTGAAGGCGCCTCGGTTGCCATCTGCTCTCGGACCGAGACTGTAATCTCGTCAAAGGGGAAAGCGCTGCGTGAACTCGGTGCCAAGGATGTCATTGCACGCCCTGTCGATGTTGGAAACAGTGCTGAAGTCAGGGCCTTCGTTTCCGAAGTCGCGGGTCAATGGGGCGGTGTCGATGTACTGGTCAACAATGCGGGTCAGGGCCGGATCGGCAATCTACAGACGCTTGAGCCGGAAGACATGCTTGAGCATGCGAACTTTCTCCAGGTTGCGCATTTCCGCTTCGTCCAGGCATGCGCCCCTCACATGCAAGCCCAGAAATGGGGCCGTATCATCAATATCAATGCATTGAACGGAACTCAGGCGCCGCCCGGCGGGTTCACGACAGTCGCAAACCGTGCAGCCGGCATTGCCCTGTCCCGCTCTCTCGGCCAGGCACTGGCGCCGCACAATATTCTCGTCAACTCCCTCAATATGGGCTGGATCGATACCGGACAGTGGGACCGCCACTACAAGGAAATGCCGCAGACCATCACTCGCGAGGAGTTCATTGAGACAGTCTTGAAACCCGTTCCGCTCGGTCGTTTTGGGACACCGGAAGAAGTGGCCAATATCGTGCTGTTCCTCGCCAGCGACCTAGCGAGCTTTGTCAGCGCCGCCTCGATCGATGTCGCTGGCGGGATGCAGGGCCAGATCAACTATTATCCCAAATTGAAGCTAGAGCTTCACGAAGAAGGCAAACGCCGAGAACAGGAAAACGGGTGACACGATGGCAGACTATTTCCTCATCATCCGGCGTGATGCTCCCGGCAGCGTGGAATGTCGCAAGGCTACGATGGCAGCACACCTCAAATTCTCGGAGGACAATGCACACCGGTTCCTCGTCGGGGGCGCACTGCGCACCGATCCCGATGGCCCGGCAGAAGGCAGCGCCATGATCATCAAGGCAGACAATCTCGAAGATGCTCGCGCCTTCGCAGACCAGGATCCGTTTGAGTCGGCTGGCGTCTACGCTGACACGGAAATCAAGGTGTTTCGTGCCGGCATCGGCGAATGGATCGGCGGCAAGGTCTGGTAGGACACCATCGACCTCGCGCCGGCCTTTCTATTCATCAAGACCGGCAAGATCGGCCGGTTTCGAATTGTAGCCCGGAAGATGCAGCCCGCCATCGACATGGATCAACTCACCGGTGACGAAGTCCGACATGGATGAGGCCAGAAACACCACGACCGGCGCAACATCGGCTTCCGGCTCACCATTCCGGCCGAGCGGCTTTCTCTGAGCAGCCGCTTCTGCAAAACCGGGATTTTCCTCGACAAGTTTGTGGAACACCTCGCCCATGGCTGCCGGCGCGATGGCATTTACGTTGATGTTGAACCGCCCCCATTCGGCAGCCGCACTTCGTGTCAGACCGAGAATCGCCATCTTCGACATGTTGTAATCAGCGTGAAACCAGGCACCGACTTCCGCATCGATCGAGAAGAAGTTGATGATCTTTCCCCCTCCCCTGGCCTTCATACTTTCAAGACTGGCCCTCATGGCCCACCAGGCCGCCCACCCTCCGGATTTGAGTGTAGACTCAAGCATGGCGTCACTCTTCTTTTCAAGAGTCACGTTCGGCGACAGGGCGAATGCATTGTTCACCAGAATATCAATACCGCCGAGTGTATTGATTGTATGAGCAACGGCCGCTTCCACCTGGGTCTTCTCGCGAACATCGGTATGAATAAAATGCGCCTCGGCTCCGGCCGCGCAGAGTTCAGCAACCGCCTCTTCCCCCTTGGCGCTATTTATCTCGGCTATGACGAGACGCGCGCCCTCCTTGGCAAAGCGTTGCGCTATGCCCCGTCCGATCCCGGCGCCGCCGCCTGTGATCAGAGCAGCCTTGTTTGTCAGGTGTTGCAATTTGTTTGCTCCTGCTGTCACGACAGCTTCTAATCGAACTTCAGAAGTTCCTCAGGCGTTTTTACACTTGGTCCAATAATTGGCCCCACGAGTTCATGGCCCCACACGCTCAGTTTCTCAGGATTGAGCTCGGTATACGTATCACCCGGCCAGGGTTCAAATTCGACAATGGTTTCTACCGCAAACCCTGAAGGTCCGAAGTGATAGAATGACATGTGCGGATCCTGGGTATGTTGCCCGAGCGTCATTTGCATCTGCAGCTGTCGTTGCTTCACCAGGTCGAATGTCTCTCCGACGTCGCGGATTGACTTCACCGTCAGCCCGATATGCTGAATACCCATCTTACCCGGGGCATGACCAATACCGATATCATGGCTGGTCTTGTTGTTCAGTTTTGTCCGGAAGAACCCTGTGCGCCCCTTGCCGGCACCCCAGCCATACCAGCTCATCCCCATAGTCTTCAGGAAGAAATCTTCCAGTTCCCTGGAGAAGTCCGGTACCATGACAACTGCATGTCCGAAGCCACGTTCTTCGGTCTCGAAACCTGTGTGTGGACGGCCTGGCACAAAGGTGCCCGGATTCCATTTATGGCCGTAGAAAATCTCATGACGGAACCCTGCCGGATCCTTGAAGGAGATGAGCTCCCTCACACCGCGCCTGGTCTTGAGATCGTCATCGCCTGCGGTGTAGGCTACACTGTCTTCGTCCAGCTTGGCCTTGCAGCCTTCAAAAGCTTCGCGCCCGACGGCTTCCCATCCAAAATAGGCAACCCGGTCGATTTCACCGGGATGGAAAGCCAGCCGCCAACGGCGATCGTCCATCCGCAGATACAAGGAGTCCGGATCGTTTTCCGGATTCTTGCCAATCCCAAATCCCATGACAGACGGACCATAATCCCGCCAGGCTTCGATAGCGGGCGTTTCAAAACCGATATAGCCAATGCCGCATAAATCCATTTCCGTTTCCTCCTTGTTTCAATATGCCTTATGTCAGCCTGCGGTCATCGCACCATCGATGACGATATCCGTGCCGGACAAATACAAAGCTTCGTCAGAAGCGACAAAGACCATCATTCCAACTATGTCATCCGGGACTCCCGGCCGACCGGCGGGAATGGCCTGAGTGAGCGCGGCTTCCATGCCGGGCTGCTCCATAACGAATGAAGTACCCGGCGTTAGAATGAAGCCGGGCGAAATGCTTACAGCCCGTACACCATGGCGCGCACCTTCGAGAGCCCACTGCTTAGTCAGAGCAAGGATCGCTCCTTTGGTCGCCGCATGCGCACTATTGCCTGATGCCTTCGATCCCCGATGTCCTGCAACAGACGCCACATTGATGATCACGCCTCCATTCCGGATCAGTTGAGGCCAGGCGGCAAGCGTGGGCAGGAAGACTGAATCAAGTTCGTTGCGGAGTGTGTAGCGCCAGTCCTCAACGGTTATCTGGTCCATGCGGGCAAACCGGGCTGCCGATGCATTGTTGACCAGAACATCCAGGCGCCCGGAACGTTCGACGCTCGTTCTGACCCATTCGGACACCGCATGTTCGTCGCCGACATCGACGGTATCGGCAATCATTTTTCCCGACACCGCTTCGACCAAACGCAGAGTTTCTTCGTTCGACCGGGTATCAATGTCTGAGCCGAAAACCTGAGCGCCAGCCCTGGCAAACCGCAAGGCTGCCGCCCGGCCAAGTCCGCCGCCGGTGCCGGAGATCAGCACTGTTCTGCCAGTCAGGAAGTCGGTCATGCTGTTGGCGATCCCGCTTAGTCGATTTCCGTCAGGGTGATGACGGCCTGCGGACAGGCGTCAGCCCCTTCCTGCGCCGAGACGGCCTGATCGCCGGTTACGGTTTCAGATTTGAGTACGACCAGTCCACCCTCGTCCAAATCATAAACTGACGGACAGATTTCCTTGCACACGCCGTATCCGCAACAGAGCGAACGGTCGATTTCGATCCGGTACTTCTTCTCGCTGGACATTCTTCCTCCTGAATCGCCTGACATTCTGGGTTGGGTTTAAGATTGGCATTGCATTTTTCATACATAAACGCCATAGTTGTTCAAAATTCAATGGCGGAATTCATTTAGACCCGCGTGATCGAAGGGAAGAAACAATGGCTGACACGCTCCACCCAGATAAGCTGCAGAGTGACCCTGTGCTGCGGGATGGCACGCATCTGAGCGATCTCATCGACATGGACATGCGCGAAGTGAAAATGCGCGTGCTTTCGGACCCCGATCTCTACGAAATTGAGATGAAGAAGATCTTCGCGCGCTGCTGGCTACTTGTCGGTCACGAAAGCGAAATCCCGAACAAGGGCGACTTCATTCAGCGCGATATGGGTTCAGATTCGGTCATAGTGGCCAAGGATGCCAAGGGTGACATTCACGTCTCTCTGAATGTGTGTCCACACCGCGGCATGCGGATCACAACCCTTGAGTCGGGCAATGCCAGCAGCCATGTCTGCATTTATCACGGCTGGGCCTTCAAGCCGAACGGGGACTTCATCGGGTCTCCGATCGCCAGCGAATGCATGCACGGCACGATGCGGAGCAAGGAAGAACTTGGCCTTAGAAAAGCACGTGTAGCCATCTGGGGAGGGCTCATCTTCGCAACATTTGATCAGGATGGCCCGAGTTTCGAAGAATTCATGGGCGATGCGAAATGGTACTTCGACACGCTGTTCGACCGTACCGATTCCGGCATGGAATTGCTCGGGCCGCCGCAGCGCTTCAACATTCGCGCCAACTGGAAAACGGCTTGCGAACAGTCCGCGGCCGATGGATTTCACACGCTGACACTCCATCGCTGGCTCGCCGAAGTCGGTCCGTACGCGAAGAAGCCGGACGCCGAAGGCAAAGGAGGTGACCTATCGCCCGAAATGTATGGCTGTGAGGTGTGGACCGATCATGGCCATGCGCTGCGGTGCATCGAACTGGACAGAAAGATCGCGCGTCTCACCGGGAAAGACCCGGACACGCTTACAGTGGAGGAAAAGCTCACCGCACTACCGCCTCCAGGCATTACGCGCGAGATGGTACCGGAATTGTTGAGACGATTCTCCAAGGAGCAACTCGAAATCATGGCCTGGCGACCTCCCCAAGTGGGCGGGTTCTTCCCGAATGGCCTGTTTGAATTCATCTACCTTCCCCAGCCTGACGGCACGATCGTCGGCGCAATGGCGTTGCACGTCTACGTTCCGAAAGGCCCGGACAAGCTGGAATTCACCAACTACATCTTTGCCGAACGGGACACGCCGCCCGAACTGAAAGCCAAGATGTTGCGCCTGTCGATCCAAATGCTCGGCACGTCGGGCCTTGTTGAACAGGACGATTCTGACACCTGGCCGCACCAGACACTTGCTGCAAAAGGTGCTGTCTCCAAGGACATCACGCTGAAATATCAGGCCTGCTACGACAACAAGGGTCCAGAAAACTGGCCTGGCCCGGGTCATGTCGGTGAAGGGTTCACCAAGGATGACACGCAGTGGGCGTGGTGGCGTTACTATCATGAACTAATGACGGCGCCTGACTGATTCAGACTGCGCAACGACATACTCTTTCAGGACACACGACAATGAACCAAGCCATGCTCGCCGAACTCAAGCTACTCGAACCAACGCCCGTTCCGCCGGTTGACAGCACCCAGCGCCTGCCAGTGGGTTCGGACATCTACAATGAAATCGTCATGCACCTGTATGACGAAGCCGAACTGCTGGATGATCTCAGATTTTCAGAGTGGCTGGAGACTCTCGCAGAAGATCTTGAATACAATGTTCCGTTGCGCCATACCCGCCCATCGCGGGAAACCGACAAATCGGTCATCCGTACTGTACAGCACATGCATGACGACTATCCATCCATGCGCCTGCGCCTGATGCGCCTCACCGACACAAATAGTGCGTGGGGGGAAGACCCGCCATCCCGGTGCAGACGCCTAGTGTCTAACATTCGTGCATACATCACCAGCAATTCAAACGAATATCGCGTGGACAGCTACATGCTTCTGACACGCAGCCGGTTTGATTCCGATGCGTTCGACCTTATCCCGTGCAAGCGTCATGATGTTTTGCGCCGCGAGAACGGAAAATGGAAGCTGGCCAGACGCGAGGTCATTCTCGATCAGGCCGTTCTCGGGACACCCAACCTTGGAATTTTCCTCTAACGTTTGTTCAGATCGAATTTGAACATGCCGGCCGCATCCTCAGGGTGCGGCCGTTGATTCTTTGGCCGACTTCAACCGGCAGTCATTAGCGTCTTTAAATCCGTTTCGGAATTCGCTAACGCCGACGCGTCAACAGTTTGCCCGCGCGCAATGAGTTTCCTGGCGGCCATAAAATCCTGAACTGAGCCGCAGCTTTCGACGGCGCGAACACAGTTTCCCGTCAGGTGAAAGACCATGAACCGGTCCAACGCTGCGCTCTTGCGCACGACCTGTTGGTCGCAGCCTGCCCAGAGCCCTGCTATCTGAAGCTTCATGTCGTACTGGTCTGACCAGAACCAGGGTATGTCAGAGGCTGCCGGGTCCTTGCCACATATCTGCATGGCTACCTGCCTTGCTTGCTCGATTGCGCTTGGAACGCTTTCCAGCCGCTGAACGAGATCATATCCAACCACGGGCCGGCGTGAAACATCTCCGATAGCGAAGATGCAAGAGTCGGCCGTCCGTGAATTCTCATCGACGAATACGCCCTGATCGCAATCAAGACCGGCCGCCCGCGCAAGCTCATCATTGGCCAGGACCCCGACACCCACCACAATGCCATCGCAAGCAATACGGGTGCCGTCAGACATGACGACTGCCTTTGCCAACCCATCTGATGCGTCGACCGCCGAAACGTGCGCACCGGTCTCGAATTGCACGCCTTCTTCGACGTGGCGTTTGGTAATGAAGGCGGCGAATGTCGGACTGGCCACCCTTGCGAGCACGCGCGCCTCGCGTTCGATGACGATCGCGCGACCGCCGGTCTTCTGAATGGCCGCTGCCACCTCAAGACCTATGTACCCGGCGCCAATCAATACAAATGTCTTGCCCGGGCCGAGCGCCCGTCTGAGGGCCAGAGAATCTTCCGGCGTACGAACGGAAAAGACGTTCTGGCTCTCGGCACCTTCAATCGGGAGAACTCGGGCGCGTGCGCCTGTCGCAAGGATCAGTGAGTCATAGGAAAGCGTTTCTCCGTCTTCGAGTTCAACCTCGCACTTTGTCCGGTCAATTTTTCTTGCGACCTGCCCGATGCGCAGATCAATCCCATTTTTCTCATACCAATCTTCCGGTTTGAGGAGCACGGATGCTTCGGTCGCATCAGACACAAGCCATGACTTGGACAAAGGCGGTCTTTGATAAGGCGCGTGCCGCTCTTCGCCGACAATGGTAATCTGTCCGGGGAAGCTGAATTGTTTGAGCTGCGCGGCGACCAGTCCGCCGGCATGCCCGCCACCGATGATCACCACGCGATAAGACGGATCAGGCAAAATATCCTCCGTCATTGTGTCCTCCTATCGCTTGACCAGCTGGATATCGGAAGACTCGATATCCCATGTACTCGCAGTGACCCCTTCCTCGCGCAGGATGTACTTCAGAACCCGCCCTTGCGGATTACGCGGCATGTCGTCTCGAAACTCGATGTACCGTGGCACGGCGTAGTAGGGCATCTTGTCGATTGACCATCGGCACAGTTCTTCTTCGGAAAGGGTCGCGCCGGGTTTGAGAATGGCCGTTAGCTTGACGTCGTCCTCGATAACCTCGGACGGAACGGCATGTACCGCGACCTGCTCGATGTCCGGATGGGTGAGGAAGGTATGTTCCAACTCGAAGCTTGAAATGTTTTCCCCTCGGCGGCGCAGATAGTCTTTCTTACGATCGACAAAATAGAAAAAGCCGTCCTCATCAAACTTGCCAATATCGCCGGTGTGAAACCAGAGATCTTTCATCAGCTTCAAAGTCTCTTCCGGTCGTTTCCAATACCCTTGGAACATGATGTCAGGCTGCAGGGGACGAACAATGATTTCGCCCGCCTCGCCCACTGGCAGCTCGACGTCGTTTTCATCAACGATCCGCACATCAAATTCAGGCACGCGTTTTCCCGAAGATCCGGGTGCCGCATATTCCCCGGCCGATAGCGATGTCACAACGGCTGCTTCCGTCAGACCATACCCGTTTGACCCGACCTGCTTGGCACCAAAGCGGTCCCGCCAGATGGATTTCATCTCTTCGCTGAACGGGTTTCCTTTTACAGTATGGATCTGGCCAAAGCATTTTTTCTGGGCGTCATTCTCAGGTGCCTGCGCCAGAAGATTTCCCATCGCACCTAGGATCGAAATCGCGGTTGCGCCACTGCGCTCAATTTCTGGCCAGAATTTCGAAACCGAAAACCGAGGTGTGTAAGCGACAGTAGCATTGGCAAGAACGACGGAGATGAAACTGGTACAAAGCGCATTCGCGTGGAACAGGGGTAGCGGCGTCCACAGAATATCCTTGTCTGTGATTGGCGCGGCCCGAGTCTGCTGACGAGCAAGATTGCACATATAGTTGTAGCTCAACATGCAGCCCTTGGACGGACCGGTTGTCCCGGAAGTGTAGATGAGAGCCGACAGGTCCGACGGCATGGGCCGGAATTCGATGGCTGAGGTGTCGGACCCGCGATGGCGATCGAGCGGCTCGACTTTCAAACCAGCCATTTTGGCGCCTTTCCAGTCTCCACGATGAAGCAGGTACTGAACCTCGGGAAGTGAGGTGGATATCTCGGCGAACCGGTCGACGTAATCCTGTTCGCAGACGACGAGTTTTGCACCGGCATCACTGACTTGGTGGCGCAGAAATCCGCCTTTGAGCGCTGTATTTACCGGGACGAAGACCGCGCCGATCTTGTTCGCTGCGAGCCAGCAGACGATCGCATCGATGTTGTTGTCGAGCATCGAGACTACGGTCTCGCCCGGATTGATGCCGAGACCCGCAAGCATATGCGCAAAGCGCGTCGCCCGGCTTTCAACTTCCAGATAGGAATACGTCTCACCTTCGAAATCAGCGAGAACCTTGTCGGGTGTCTTGGCAACGGCACGCTGCAGCGCGTCGATGACCGTGTCACGCTCACCCAAGCTCCAACCTGAATTTGCCATCTGTCTCCCTTTCACGGCTGATTTTCAGCTCACCCTTGCATTATTCTATACATTTTTGCCTTATGTGTATAATATTTAGTTTGTTTGAAACGCAAGGATTCTTGTCGGGTGCAGGGCTTTTTCCGAAAAATTATCATTTCTGCGCGCCATGAACCGGATGGTGCCGCGCGCGCCAGGGCCGTACTCGAGGATGATTTTCATCATTTTCGGGTGGAGATCATGGCGAGAGATGGCCACATCACAGGGACCTCGGCGGAAGCCCTGCGATTTCCCTACTCAACATGTCCAGCAGCCAGCAATGCCTTGAAGGGACTGATTGGCAAACCCATCAGCGCGACTGCCCATGAAGTCTACCGGCAGATCGACGCCCGGCTTCAATGCACGCATATGCTGGACCTTGCAGGCCTCTCCAGTGCAATGCTCGCTACCGGAGCGACATTAAAAGAATACGACATTCACGTCTCTGACCGGACCAACGACGCCTATATGGTCAAACTGACCTTGGACGGCGCCCGACGCCTGCATTGGCAGGTGGGTGGCGATACTATTCTGTCCCCACCCCCCTTTTCAGGCCGGAGCCTCAAAGCCGGATTTGCAGGTTGGGTAATTGAGGAACTTGATCCGGTCATGAGCGAAGCTGCGCTCGTTGCCCGCCGATGCGCGATGATCTCGATCGGGCGCCAGAAGAACCTTGATGCGACCCGCCACGCAGCAGCGACGGGACACTGCTACTCACAGCAACCCGAACGCCATCGCGACGCGCGACGGATCGTTGGCTCGACCCTCGATTTTTCGCACACCCATTCAGCACTGTGCGCAACCGATCGCGCATGGATGGATCCCGCAAACACAAATTGAACGACACGACAAACAACCCGACACCGGCGAATGAGGAGACCCAAGAATGCGTACCGTCTATCGTGATGACCATGAAATGTTTCGAGACCAGGTCCGTCGATTTGTCGACAAGGAAATCGTGCCCTTTCATGCCGAGTGGGAAACGAATGGCATCGTTCCCAAGGAAATATGGCTCAAAGCAGGCGAGCAGGGTCTGCTATGCCTGACCATTCCCGAGGAATATGGCGGTCCGGGCGGTGACTTCGGGCACGCTTCCATTCTCATCGAGGAACTGGCGCGCGCCAATGCAACGGCCGTCGGGTTTACAACCCATTCCGACATATCGGCCCCCTACGTTCTGGCTTATGGTACAGAGGAGCAGAAACAGAACTGGTTACCTAAAATGGCCAGCGGGGAGAAAATCTGCGCCCTTGCTCTCACCGAACCCGGTACCGGTTCAGACCTGCGCGCCATCAGAACGACGGCCAAGCCTGATAGCGAAGATGTTCTCATCACCGGTCAGAAGACATTCATCTCAAACGGCGCGAATTCAGACGTCGCCATCGTTGCAACCAAGCTGGATCCCACGCCGAGCGGCCGGGAAATCACGCTGTTCATCGTGGACCATGAGCGGGAGGGCTGTTCAAAGGGACGGAAACTCGAAAAAATCGGCCTCAAGGGTCAGGACACCAGCGAACTCTTCTACGACAATGTCCGTGTACCTAAGACAGAAATGCTGGGCGATCCTCAGAAAGGTTTCTTCTGCCTGACGCAACAGCTGGCAAAGGAGCGTCTCATCATTGCCATTCGCGCCGCAGCATCGGTCGATGCGCTATTCGAGGAAACTCTAGACTATGTGAAGAACAGGAAAGCCTTTGGACAACCTCTGGCAGAATACCAGAATACCCGGTTCACGCTGGCACATTGCAAGGCAAAGGCCACCATGCTGCGATCCTTTGTGGATGACTGCCTGGGTCAGCTGCTGCGCGATGAGCTTACGCCAGATGTCGCAGCCATGGCGAAACTCCTTGGCGCGGAGATGCAGGGGGAACTGCTCGACCAGTTCCTGCAGCTGCATGGCGGATACGGCTTCATGAGCGAATACAAGGTCTCAAGAGCCTGGGTAGATGCGCGCGTAGCGCGAATCTATGGCGGCACGTCCGAAATCATGAAGGAAATCATTGCCCGGACTTTCTAGGACGGCCATTCGGCTGCCTGACAATAAGCCTTAACACGTGTGCCGGGCGAACTTTTTCGCCCGGCACACTGCCCTGCCGAGATGCGGCTCTGGTCAAAGCCCAATAAGACTGTCAAGCTTTTCGAAATGCGTGATGGTGAGCATGCCCTTGGTGTTTCCAGACCGGTCGAGATAATTCTGATCCTGCTCAATTCGGGTATAGACAACCGCTAGCCGATAAGCCGCGAGAACGTCGTAGTAGTTGAAGTTCTCGACCGTCCTTCCGGTCAAGGCTTCATATTTAGCAATCGTCGCCTCACGATCTGGGAATCCCTTCAAACGCGGTGTCGGGGATCTGGGGCGTCCTTCGCTCGCCGCCCAGTCGACATGGATAAACCATGCCAGGTCGGCGATCGGATCGCCGATTGCTGCCATTTCCCAGTCGAGCGCCGCTACGACGGACAGATCATCATCAAATATCATATTTCCGATACGGGCATCGCCCCAGCACAGGCATTGGCAGGGCGGTGTAAACGCATTTTCGATCAACCACCGCCGCGCTGCCACTAACGTATCGGGAACCGGATCGTGATTCTGGGCCAGAACGGCGTCGTAAAGCCTGATCTGTCCTTCCATGAATCCCGTTTGTTCCGGAACGCCAAGCATATCGAGACCGGTTCCAGCCGCATCAACAGCATGAACTTGGGCGACAGTCTTCAAACCGCTCCACCAGACTTTTTCACGCTCGGCTTCGCTGGATTCGAACAAACGCCCGGCGCTGTGATAGGGGGGGAAATCCCCCGGTATCCAGCCAGACACTCTTTCCATAACGTAGAAGGGCATGCCGAGGACGGCCTGATCGGTTTCGACACCAAACACGGCTGGACTTGGCACCGATGTCTGCTGGAGGCGCTTCAGCAATTCATACTGCTGCTGCATATCGTAGGACTCGGGCGGAAAGACGTGGAATCCGGAAGGCGGCCAGCGAATAACCAGCTCCCTGGAGATCAGCTCACAACCCTGCTGGTAGGCAACACTTACAAAATAGGTCTCGTTCGACGCGCCTGCTCCCGGTGCGGTCAGAGCCGAAACCTCGAGTTTTTGCGCGCCGGGGATTCGGGCTCCAAACCAGCCGGTCAGGCGGTGGCGGGCAGTCTCCATGTCAATTGTCATCGCGAATGTCTTTACCTTGCGGGCGCATATTTCGGGTGCTGCCCATGGATCCCGAACTGGATCATTCCGTAGCCTGCCTGATCGCCGCAACGGCACTCGACAACAAAGGTCGGCGCCGCCGAAACATCACGCATCGCAGTCGGGTCCGAGGTGTCGAGTATCTCCCCGTCCGACCAGTTCTCACCCATCCAGCGGCCCAGCCTGAATCCCTTGTATGGCCAGTAGCCGGCCGCCTGCAGATAGATCAGCGTGATTGGCCTGATCTCGATGGTTCGCCGAGTGCCATCTTCGGCTATTGCCGTGATCGTTGCGCCAGCCAGGAGACGGGTGCCCTCAACCAATCTGAAATCATGTTCCTCGCCGACGAGCCGGACTTCGTCATCGTGGCCGCCGGCAGACCGCACTAGGCTGCCTGTGAAATCGAGAACCTCGCCATTGTGATCTTCTCGAAGGCTCGAACAGACCGCCCAGTCCTCGAACTGGAAGATGTGCCAGTCACCCAGAAATCCGAGCAAGGGTTCAGGGGGCTGAAAGCCTTGAGCTTCTGCATAGAGATTGTGTTGCCAGCGTACGCCCCACGAATGGTCCCGGTGCGCGTACCATTCGTCAGACCGGATATCATGCACTTTCCCGTCCACCTTGAGCCAACCCTTGGCCCGTCCGGTCTGCGCATAGCGCGAAATACTCTCAATCACACGGCCGCGATTTCGGGCAAATTGTGGAATTTCCTCTTGCGGCGGCATGGCTGCCTCAAACTCGACTTCCCAGCTATGACCCTGCTCGTTTTCCTCAAGCGCCCAAGTCACCCGCTTCATCCCTTCAATGATCTGGTAGGACAAGGGCCCGACACGGACCTCATCGGTGACCGGTCGGAACACCCGGGACGCGCGAAGATTGTGCTGGCGCTTGCCATCGACCATCAACAGGCCTGACGCATCCATCACATTGCGGTTTGTTGAAACACCGAAATGGGAGCTCAGGAAGAACTGCCCGCTCCGGTCATGCGCGCAACACCAGACATTTTCCCGCCAATTGTCGCCCGTATCGACAACATGGTCGAATGTGGTCGGTGTCTGATGGCAGAGCATTTCATCATATTTGCTGAGCACGTCATCCTCCAAGTGTATCGTTCGTGTTCATTCCGGTTTGGCTTTGACAGCGCTTCGGCTCGTAGTGGGTCATGGAACGTTCCACCGACCGCCTTCAGGATCCCGAATAAGCTTTCTGGGCATGGGTCATACGCCCGCCAGCCAGCATGAGCGCGGCGAACATATTGATCTCGACAATCTGCTCGTCGCTGAAATATGTCCTGAGTTGTTCGAATGTCTTGTCGGTAATCGTGTCATGGTCCCCGGCGAGCCGTGCGGCGAAGTCCATGGCAGCGTGCTCGGCGCGATTGAAGCGTTCGTCGCCGGCGGCAATGCAGGCAACATCCTCTGCCGAAACGGTGTCGCTTTTCCTGGCCAATTTGCACGCTTCACAATTGGTTATCGCGGCAATACGCAAACGGATGAGTTCGCGCAGGCGCTCGGTCAGAACACTTTCGCTGTAAAAGCTCTCTATCAGGGAGAGCCAGTTCGTTGCCTGCACAGGACGATGTGCCCAGATCCGCGCGGGAACTGTTGAGCTAAGAATTCCAAGATCTTCCAGGCGGTAGACTTTCTCCTTGAGATCGGCCGGCAAACGTTCCTCTGGCAAGGGTCGGATCCTGGGATCGCCGTCTTTCAAGTCATTCGCCTGACGCATTGCTTGTCCTCCCAACAGCCTGTTCCGGACTGTTCGCATTTGCGGCGTCGAAATTATTGACACTTTTCTCGTTATTGTTCAATAAAAAGCTTGTGAGCACGCACCTGACATCAGGGCGGATATCAGATGCTCGAGCTAAAGGAGGAACCCAACATGCAATACGATCTGCTGCTCAGCGGCGACATGATGCTGCCAGACCCGGACGGAATGGCCGATCTATTGACCGACAAGCTCGGTATCCACCAGCACAAGAACTGGCGCCAAGCCTTCGACAATCACCCCTACATCGCTCACTTCCTGCGTGTTAACAAATCACTGGCAATGTCCCCCACGCGGATTGAACCGCAATGGCATCTCGACAAGCCCAATCCGGGTGATCCGCTTTTCCATGATTTTCTTGAGAGCCTGAAGGATTTCCAGGGCCGGCATCGCCCCATGGTCACCCATGCCGTCGTGCTGACTTGCCTAAACTCGGAACTTGGCGGGCTGATCGACCGTCTCCACAAGCGCAAGCTCAGATTCCGGCTCGCTCAGCGTACAAAGGAAATGCCATTCGACCGGCTTTGGTTCGGGGCCACACCGGAAGACCCGGTCTACAAGCCAGACGTGGATGGCGGCTTGTGCATCGAAATCATTCCCACCGAAGCTCCCATGTTCCCGCCCGAAACGTTTGCCGACCCCTGTCCCGAACCGGTAGGCTTGGCGCCCGGCGATATGGTTCGCGTCACACGAAGAGGATTCCTGGTCCGCGACCTCGACTGGACGCTTGCCCGCTGTGCGGAAAACATCGACCTTGAGCCAAGCGCCCCCGTCAAGCACTTCAAGCGCGATGGCTATAAACTTGCCAGGTTCGGTTTCAGATCCAAGCAGAGCGCAACTCTTGACGTCATCGAGCCGACACAATGGGACAGCGCGCCTGGGCTGTACCTCCACAATTGGGGGCCTGGCCTTTATTATATCCGCATCGCCGTCACCGATCTCAAGGCGCGCGCTGAACAACTCAAGGCAAAAGGCGTCGCATTCGAATGGGTTGAAGGCGTTGAGGCCACGGAAGGGCGCCCGCTGATCAAAGTCGACCCGTCAGAACTCCGTGGTCAGATGTTTGAATTCGAAGAGTACGTCTCGCCCAATCAATAAACAGACTGACAATCAGTCCTTCGAAACGGTGTTGCGAAGGAGGCCGACACCTTCAATTTCAGCCTCCACAACATCCCCCGCTTTAAGAAACTTTCCCGATCCGTCAGCGACTCCATCCGGCGTGCCCGTGAAGAGGAGATCGCCAATACCGAAACTTGATCGTTGCTGAACGAACCGGATGATTTCGTCGACCTTGAACGTCATGTCGCCCGTACTGGCATTCTGGCGGATCTCACCATTCACGCGCGTCATCATACGGCAGACCGGCGTGGCATCAGCCGGAAACTCGTCGCGCGTCACAATCCAAGGTCCGACCGGCGTTGATCGGTCCTGGCTTTTCGCAGCGAAGAGATCCATGCCAATCCCTTTCGGCCCGGATCTTTGTAGGTCGCGTGCACTGACATCGTTGCCGACTGTCCACCCGAGAACACTCTTATATGGATTGTTGAGGTCAACCCGATCAGTTCCAATGACCGCGACAAGTTCAACTTCATAATCGAGTTTTTCGGTCAGCGGCGGATAGCGAATATCGTCATGCGCTCCGATCAGCGCGCCGTTCGCTTTCAGGAAGGCAAAAGGCGACTGAACCTGAGGAACGCCGAACTCGGTCAGGTGCTTGGAATAGTTCGCTCCGGCTACAACAACCCGAGCCCAAGGATCGAAGGGCGGCAGGAAACGCAATTCATCGGTTGCGAGCGGTGTACCTGTCAGCTGCAAGGCATCCAGACCGTCTCCAGACGTAATCGCCGGCGCCCAGTCCCGGAATGACGCCCCGATCCGGCGAACCGAGGTACCGGTCTCTTCGCGCCGGCACCAGAACTCTTCACGGCCGTTGCTGACTCTCGCTAACTGCATGGACTGTTATTCTCCCTGACCAATTTTATCCGCGCGCGATCAACCGCGTCTTCTTTGGTGTGCCGCACTGAGAGACGAGCCCAGTTTCCGCCTCTCGGACTTCCACTTTGTAATCTTCAACCGAAGCAGCCTTGATATGGCCATAACCTCGGATGAGGCGGGGTGCAGCTAGCAATCTTCTGGCGGCATCCTCGTTGACCTGGCTGAGGTTTCCGGCAAGGCGAGCGATTTGCTCAATGTATTCGTCCCGCAGGGCCCGTTCCATTTTACGCTCCTCGGTCCAGCCGAAAGGATCTGCCCAACTGCCCCGCAGACGTTTTCCGGCGGCAAGAAGTGGCATAAGCTTGAAAAAGAAGGAAGGAAGCTTCATTTTCTGGAGCGTTCCATCTTCTTTTTTTCGCGCAATCAAAGGCGGCGCCATATGTAGGCGGACCTTGTAACGACCGGAGAAATTCGACCGAAGCGTCTGCCGATATTCATCGCTCGCATACAGGCGAGCCACTTCGTACTCATCCTTGTATGCCATCAGCTTGAAGAGATTCTCAGCTGCAATCCGGACGAAGTCACCTTCTGCTTGTGCATTTGCCGTCTGCAACGGACGCAACGCGGCCCGGAAACGCTCGGCGTAGGCCCGATCCTGATAGGCTACCAGCTCAGCGGTTCGCTTGTCGATGAGTTCGTCGATCGACAGAGGTTTCCTGGAAATCGTTTTCACGCTCGCCCAGCCTTCATCCAGCGCCATCTGACGCCCAAGCTCAAAGGCACGCCGGTTCTGCTTGACCTTGACACCAACCTCCTCCATCGCGCGAACTATGCTCGCAAGCCCGATCGGTATATGGCCTCTCTGCCAGGCTGATCCCAACAGGCACATGTTCGCGAAAATCGGATCCCCGAGTTCCTCGCGAACTACTCGATCAGCGTCAAGCACCGTGAAGCTTGAGGAATTCGTTTCAATCTGTCTCTGCATGGACGCCCGTTCATGCCGAGCATCCCGCGCCCCAATCATGTCTGCCGTGGGCAGGATCCGGTGATTTGCGACAACACGCGTCTTGTCTGCAGACATAAGAGGCAGAATTGTTTCGCTGTGTGCAAGGACAATGTCATTCGTCAGAACTGTGTCTGCCCCACCTGATCCAACGCGCGCGCTTACAACAGCTTCCGGAGATGGAGACATGCGGATATGGGAATAAACACCGCCGCCTTTTTGCGCCATACCAAGGGCATCGACAGCATTTACAGCAAGGCCCTCAAAGTGCCCTGCCATGCATAGCATGGCACTGAGAGAGGTGATGCCCTGCCCGCCAACACCTGCAAGGACGAGGTTGAACACGGAGTCTCCTGTCAGCTTGGTAAGGCTTGGCGCGGCGAGGTCAGCAGAAGGCGTGGCGTCTTTCTTTTTGGGCGGAGCAAGTTCCGCACCTTCGAGTGTTACAAAGCTCGGGCAGAAGCCATCTGTGCACGCAGCATCAACATTGCAGGCAGACTGGTCGATTCGACGCTTCTGTCCAAAATCGGTTTCGACCGGCTCGACGGCCATGCAGTTGGATTTGGCAGAGCAATCGCCACAACCTTCGCAGACGCGCTCATTGATGAATATCTTCTTGCTTGGGTCGGCGGTCAGCCCACGCTTTCGCTTGCGACGGAGTTCGGTTGCGCACGTCTGGACATAGATAATCACCGTAGTCCCGGGCACGTCCCGAAGGCGCTTCTGAACCGTATCGAGTTCGCTGCGATCGTAAAAGTTGACGCCTGACGGAAATCCGGTGGCGGTCTCGTGGCTTGCGGGGTCGTCACTCACGACAACGAGTTCCGAAACGCCTTCTGCTGCGATCTGGGCTGCCATCGCCGCCGGGCTGAGCGGGCCATCAACGGACTGCCCACCCGTCATAGCGACGGCATCGTTGAACAGGACTTTATAGGTAATGTTCACCTTGGCGGCGACGGCTTGCCGGATCGCGAGGATGCCAGAATGGAAATATGTACCATCCCCCAGATTCGTGAAGATGTGCTTTTCGCTCGTGAACGGAGCCTGGCCGACCCAAGTGATGCCTTCAGCCCCCATCTGGGTAAAGGTCGAGGTCTGCCGTGGCATGTACTGAACCAGGTAATGACAACCGATACCTGCGCTGGCCCGGCTGCCCTCCGGCACAACCGTCGAGCTGTTATGCGGACAACCTGGACAATAGAATGGCGCACGCGACGCCAGTGCGGGCGTATTCGAAGGCGCAACCTTGATACGAGCCAGATGAGAACGCATCTGCTCTGTATGTAATGATTCAGGCAGCCATTTGCCGATTGCGCGCGCGACATCATCTGCCGACAACTCCCCGAACTCGCTGATCAGGGGCCGCCCCTCATCGTCGAACTTTCCGAGAAGGGCTGGTCGCTGGCTGTCCTTGAGGCCGTAACCGACTTTACGCAGCTGGCTTTCGACTAGGCTCCTGCGTTCTTCCACCACTAGAACGGATTGCGTTCCCCGGATGGCATCAAGCGCGCGCTGGGGCTCCAACGGCCAGACGAGGCCCGGCTTGTAGATCCGAAGGCCAAGCGATTTGGCCACGTCCGCCGTGATCCCGAGATCGCTTAACGCCTGCGTGACATCCCGATATGCCTTGCCCTGCGTAACAAGACAAAATCTCGCATGAGGGGCTTCGAGGAGCGTCTGGTCAAAGGAATTGGCGCGGGCAAAAGCAAGGGCAGCGGGCAGCCGCTTCAGGCGAACTCTTTCTTCTTGCTGTAGGGGGGTGTCTTTTTCGCGAATCCAGAGATCCGGGTCGCCGCTGAACGGATAGTCCGGATAGTTCGTTGCGAACATGCCTGCATCCACCGTTAGGTTCGCCGTGGAGTCCATCAGTTCGGCAACCACCGTCATCGCGGACCAAAGCCCGCTATAGCGCGACAGGTCAAATGCCTTCACGCCATATTCGAGGACTTCGCGAATGGTTGACGGCGCAAGGACCGGAATTTCGGCATCGATGAAATTGTACTCACTCTGCGCCGGAAGTGATGAGGATTTTGCGCCGTGGTCGTCGCCGGCGATGGCAAGGACCCCGCCCTTGCGGGAGACGCCCGCATAGTTGGCGTGCTTGAAGGCATCGCCTGAGCGGTCGACGCCGGGCGCCTTTCCGTACCAGAGGCCGAAGACACCCTCGACCTGCGCCCCGCTGAACAGTCCGACTTGCTGAGATCCCCACACAGCCGTCGCGCCGAGGTCTTCATTGATGGCGGGAAGGACTTCGATGCCTGCCCGCGAGAGACGTTGGGCCTCATTTTCAAGTTTCATGTCGAACGTTGCGAGCGGCGAGCCTCTGTAGCCAGACACAAATCCGCCTGTCCGCCAGCCCTTTGCCTGGTCGAGCCGGGCGCGCTCAAGGAGCATGCGGACAAGGGAATCGACCCCTGATGTCAGGATGGACACGTCGTGGCTCTCAAAACGCTCAGACCTAAGATCAGCGCTTGATCCTGAATACGGCATGTCATCTCCTTCATCACACTGGAGTGCCTCGGCGATTTCTCTCCCCAGGCCGACCTTGCAGACAGTTTTTTATACACTTTTGATTTATTCGTGTAATAAATAACCCCTAGCACGCAATGGGCTGGTGAATCCATGCTTTTTTCGACATATATTGGATTTATGTCCATTTATATGGTGGTGATGGCAGGGGCAATGGACTGTCCACGCCGGAAAAGGTTTGCTGGCGATGAACATGACGAATAGTTCTGTTCAATAATGGAGGAAGAAAAATGGCGGACATACCGACGATGGAGTTGCCGCAGGAGGACGTGGCAAAAGCCTATGCGGGCGTTAGTCAAAACTACCGCGGCACGGTCGAGGACCCACACCCGATTTATGCAAGGATGCGACGAGAGGCCCCCGTTTATCGGGGTGACTTCATGGCCGAGATGGGAGTGCCCTCAATCGCTCGTCCCGATGAGAGCCGGCCAGTCTACACCCTGTTCAAGCACAATGACGTAATGGCTGTACTGCGCGATGCGCGCCGTTTCACGAGCGGCTTCATTGCTGAGGGTCTGGGCGCCTTCATGGACAATTTCATTCTCACTGGAATGGACGGCGAAGAACACAAGGCGGCGCGCGCACTCCTGACACCAGTGTTTTCGCCCAGCGTCGTAAATCAGCTGAAGGCCGAACGTATCGATCCGATCATTCGTGACGAATTCGTCCTGCCACTTGCCGCCCGCCCCGAGAAATCCGCTGACCTCATCGCTGACTTTGGACTCTGGTTCCCAATAAGAGTCATCTATTCCCTTATTGGATATCCGGACAACGACCCGGACGCCATTTCCCAATATGCTGCCTGGGGGCTCGACATACTGGCGGGTCCGCAAGTCGATCCTTCAAAAGCGTCCCAAGCACGCGAAAAAGCGATGCATGCTGCAAAGGCTATCTATGATGCGACGCTTCCGATTATCGAACAGAGGCGTGCAATGGACGAAAGCGGCAGTGATTTGATCAGCCTGCTGATTGCCGCCGAAGAGGATGGTAACCGTCTGACTGACAATCAGATTGCGACATTCGTGCGCGGCCTGCTGCCGGCAGCTGCCGAAACGACAACGCGAACATTCGGGACTGCGATAAGCTGCCTGCTGGGCGACCCTGACCTTTTGGATCGAGCCAGACAGGATCAGTCGGTGATAGCCAAAGTTGTTGATGAAGCTGTTCGCTTCGAACCGACCGCAACTTTCAAGGTCCGGGAAGCCGCCGAGGAGGTTACAATCCGGGATGTCACCATCGAAAAGGGTGCGATGGTGTCCTGTATCGTCTCATCTGCAAACCGCGATGAGGACGTATTCGAGAATGCCAACCTCTTCGATCCTTTCAGACCGCAAAAACCGTCCTTCGGATTCGGATTCGGCCCGCACATGTGCATCGGATTGTTCGTAGCGAAAGCCGAAATCATCGCGGCGATCAACAGCTTGCTCGAACACCTTCCGGGACTGCGGCTCGATCCGAACCAGCCACCTCCCAAGGCGGTGGGCCTGCAGCTCAGGGGACCCGAGCGTGTCGATGTCGTCTGGTCATAGGTTCAAACTATTTATTGAACACTTATGCCTTTATTGACTAATTTTATCGATTGGGCCACGATACGCTTAATCAATTTCGCTTATCCTCGTCACGGAGATCATCATGCTTATCGACCTTCACGCGCACGCGCCCCTGCCCGGTTACTACAATCAGCATCCGCACTGGGGACCGTTCTTCGAGAAGCACCCGGACGGAGACGTTAAACTGCGGGTTGGTCACTGGATTCTGACGCTCGGCTCTCCGGAACGCAGAGCGTTGGTCAAGGCTGGCAAGGCGCCGTCAGTTGAGGAGTATTTTGCCGGCTGGGCCAATGCCGAAAACCGCCTCGCGAAAATGGATGCAGCCGGACAGGACGCTCAGGTCGTTTCAGTGCCGTCGCATTGCTACATGTATTGGGCGGAAGAAGAATTTGCCATTCCGTATGCGCGGAAGGTCAACGACGTCACGCGAGAATATTGCGATCAGCAACCTGATCGCCTGTTCGGATGGTGCACGGCGCCGCTCCAGAATCCCGTGGCTGCGGCTGCCGAGATCCGGCGAGCCTGCACAGAACTCGACATGAAGGGCCTGGTGGCCGGCGGCTCGAATTTCGGCGGCCTCGAGTTTGACGACCCGGCCATGGACCCTGTTTGGGAAGCGTTGTGTGATGTCGATCTGCCGATGTTCATCCACGGTTACAATCAGTCGGTGACCTGGGGCGAGGATGCCAATACCGACCGGTACGAAACGACTGCGATTGTCGGTATGCAGTATGACGAAACCAAATGCTTCTGGTACATGATCAATGGCGGCGTTTTCGACAGATTTCCGAACCTGAAAGTGTACATCACGCATGGCGGCGGATACGTGCCCTACCAACTGGGCCGGCTGAACGCGACGAACCGCAATCTGGATACCTATCACAATAAGAAAGACATGGTGGACTATCTGCCAAATTTTTATTTTGACCTTGAATTGCATGAACCGGTCATGCGGCAGGCTGTCCTTGAACTGATCGGCGCCGACCGGCTTCTCTACGGCTCGAATTTTGGTGGATCCGACGCCGTCCGGCACGATCTAACTGATGGCCTCAAGATTTCCAGTGAAGACCTGGAGAAGATCCGCTGGAAGAATGCTGCCGAGCTTCTGCGGATAGATGTCAGCAAGATGGGCCGGGCACGTCAGGTCGAAGCGGCATGACAGATGCATGGGCAAACTATGAATTCTTGCACGTAAGGTCCAGTTTCCGCTTTAATATCAAGCCGAATACCTCCAATTTCAAGCCATCAGGCTACTCATGAGGCTTCCTGAGTTATGACAGACGCTTTATCTGACGACGATGCGGGACGCGGCAGCTTTTCGGCAGCCAACGCCGACGATCATACTGAAATCAAGGCTCGCGTTAGAAATGTCGTCAAAGACCAACCGACGCGGCCTGACCCACGATCGGAACGAACCGTCGAGCATATTCTTCAAGCGACGTTCAAGCTACTGCGCGAAGGCGGAAGCGAAAAACTGACAATCCGGTCTGTCTGCAACGAGGCAGAGATTTCGCGCGGCACCTTCTATCGCTATTTTGAATCCAAAGAAGACCTTATGGATTCAGCAACCCGCTATCTACGCGATCAGACGGATGCGGGCGTTTATGCATCTGTGGAGGGGCTCGAAGACCCGATCGAGCGATTCCAGAAGTTTCTCGACTTTGCGTTGGACAATCCGGGCACACGGAGTTCATCCCGGCTGCTCGATACCGAGCCTGAATTCATCCTCAGATATTTCAGAGAGAATTTTTCTCATTTCAAGAACCGACTGTCCCGCGCGCTCGAGCCTGTCTATGACAGCTGGGAAAGTGAGCTTGGGGCGGAAATCGATCGAGAGCTCGTCTCGGAGCTTTTCGTCCGGTTTGCCCTCAGCGCGACACTTGTGCCGATCGACCGGGATCGAAAGAATATGGCGCAGGAGCTAAGACGCCTTGCACGCCTTATTCGCACGGCACCCAAAAAGGAATAGTCGTTAGCGATTTGCCGTTTCGGTGCCGGTGGGTTTGACCCCGAGTCAAACGAAACAGCCCGTCGTCACGTTGGCATTGGCGACGAATTCCATACGGTAGCCCTCCAGAACAGCGCGCGCGAGTTCAGATAACAGCCAGTGTCAAATTGGCGGGAGGAACAATGAATACGTCGTCAGGGTCATATGATGCGGTCATCGTAGGCGGCGGCCATAACGGCCTCGTTGCGGGCTGCTTTCTGGCCCGCGAAGGATACAAACCTGTAATCCTCGAAGCACGTCACAAGATCGGCGGTATGGCATCATCGGAATATGCCATTCCGGAAGCGCCCCAACATTTGATTCATCCTTGCGCAATCGAGCTGGCATCCCTTCGCGGTGGGACGATCCCTCAGGATCTGGAACTCGAGCGTCATGGCTTCAGGATGATTGAGTGCGATCCGGCCTACGCCTACCTGCACACCGATGGATCATCGCTCTGCTTTTTCCGTGACGTGCAACGGACGGCTGACGAAATTCGAAAATACTCGGAAAAAGACGCCCAATCCTATTTCCGCTTCGTACAAACCCTCGGTGCGCTGGCCAGCATCGTCGGCCCCATCATGAAAGCGGATCCGACCCGGATGGGGTTCAAGACGGTTTATACCGCCGCCCGCAACGCACTGAAGAACAGGAAGCTGAAAGGTGACCTGATGGCGTTTTTGACCGGTTCAGCTGCCCAAGTTGCCGAGGAGTATTTTGAGCATATTGCTGTCCGTTCTGCTGTCGCCGGGTTTGCCGGCGGCGCTGGCCCGATCGACAGGGATTCCAGCTCGCTCGGCTTTCTGTTGTTCGCCATTCTGCATTCAACCGGATTTGGGCGGGTCGAAGGCGGTATGCAGCAATTGTCGAACGCGCTCGCTTCGCGCTTCGAAGAACTTGGCGGGACGATCATCAAGGATGCCAAGGTCGAGGAAATCATCTCGGAAGGTAAGACCGTTCGCGGTGCCCGCACAACGGATGGCAAAATCTATTCGGGCAAGGTGGTCATTGGTGCCTGCCACCCTCTCGTTACCATGAACCTTGTCACTGAGGGGGAAATGGACCCTCAGCTCATGACTCGGGTGCGTCACGCTCCGCGGGCGGCTCACGGTTCCTCGCCTTTCCGCATGGACCTCGCTCTGAACGGCCGGGTTAAATGGGAACACCACCAGAAAGAGCGCAAGGATGGAATCGATCTTCGTGTGCCGACAGTTATGATCGGGACCATCGACGATGCGGTCGGGAATTTCCAAGCGGCAAGCCGGGGCGAGTTGCCATCCAAGCCCTACAGCTGGTTCACGACAACAACCGGCGCCGACCCAAGCCAGGCTCCCGATGGGCAAGACGTCCTCTATTTCTACCCCGTCGCCTGGCCCGCTCGCCCGAGGGATGGCTGGGCCATTGCCCGACCGAAATCGGCAGAGGTTTGCATGGACTGGGCACGCAGCATTTTTCCGGACATCGATTCAAAAGTTATTGGTATACGGATTGAATCTGCCGACGAACTTGAGCGACGCCTGAACGTGCCTGGTGGCAGCTTCGTGCATACCGATGTGACCCTACTGCGATCCGGTTCAATGCGTCCGGCAGCGGGCCTTGCCGGCGACCTACCAGTATCCGGCCTAATTTTCGGCTCTGCCGGCGGTCCGGGCGGAGGGGGTGTCTCGGGCGTTCCCGGTACAATCGCGGCGAACCGCGCCATCCGCCACCTCAAGAAACACTAATCAAACTGCCTCCACGGAGATCCATATCATGCCCTTTGCCGACCATTCAGATGCCCTCGAAAGAGCATACAGGGACCTGTCCGCAAACTATCGCGGTATGGATGTCGACATCTACGAGATCTGCAAGGAGAAGCGCCAGACAGAGCCCGTCATGAAAGGCGATTTCATGCGCTGGCTGAAGGTGCCCACGCATGCTGACGTTCGTCAGAAGTTCGAGACCTTTGCCGTGTTCAAATATGAAGACAATCGCAAGGTCCTTGCAGACGCTAAAACGTTCACCAGCGGTTTCATCCGGGATGGGCTCGGGTCGTTTTTCGGCGGCGACGGTCTCATCATCCTGGCCATGGACGGTGAAGAGCACAAGAAGACCCGCTCACTTCTCCAGCCTGTCTTCATGCCGGCAAATGTGAACAAGTTCAAAGCGGAAATGGATCGTTGCGCGCGCGAGGACTTCCTGAACCATATTGTCGACGACAAGAAGGCCAATCTGATGAATTTCGGCCTCTATTATCCGGTCCGTATCATCTACCAGTTGATGGGCTTTCCGCAGGAGGCGACAGGCAAGTTTTATGACTATGCGGCGATGGGTCTGAAGATCCTGGCCGGGCAGAAGCTCGACCCAGCCGAAGCCGAGAAGGCACGCGAGGAAGCCAACGCGGTCTCAGGAGGATTGCTGGATCTTGTTGTCGACCAGGTGGCCCAGCGTCGGGCTGAAGGCTCTGATAACAATGACCTCATTTCCCAGCTCGTCCGCGCGGCCCATGAAGGCGAGCAACTGACCGATCACGAGATTGCAACCTTCCTTCGGTCGCTGGTGGCAGCCGGCGGCGAAACGACGTCGCGCACCTTTAGCTCGACCATGACACTTCTCCTCCAGCGGCCCGAACTCCTTGACCGCGCCCGAAATGAACGCAGCCTCATTCCTGCAATCATCAATGAAGCGATCCGGTTCGAACCTGTCGCCACGGTCAAGGTACGCCAAGCCGCCGTGGACACGGAGATCGGCGGGGTCAAGATTCCCGCGGGCTCAATGGTTCAGTGCATCGTGGCCTCAGCCAATCGCGACGAAGCGGTGATGGAACGACCAGATGAATTTGACCCGGACCGCAAGACACCGATGAGTTTCACATTTGGCTTCGGTCCTCACATGTGTATCGGCCAGTTCATCGCCAAGCTGGAACTCGAAGCTGCGATCAACGCAGTCTTCGACCTGCTTCCCAATATCCGTCTCGACCCCGACAAACCGGCGCCGGAAATCAAGGGCGGTCACCTGCGAGGCGCAGGCGATGTGTATGTCATCTGGGACTGAGCGATCAAACACCACACACCAACGTAAACGGGACACATGCCATGAGCGCTCCGGATAACGACCCCTATACCAGCTTCATTCATGCGCAGGTGAGCGCCTGGAACAACGGGGACAAAGAGGCCTTTCTGGCCGCCTACAAATCAATTGCGCCGGGCAAGCTGACAATCGAATATGTTGGCCGGACTCCCCCGACGGATGGATGGGCGGTGCTTGAGCAGATGTGGACGAATACCAACGCAATCGTGAACATCGAGGAATGTGTGCTGATTGCGAACGGCAACGAAGTCGCCTGCCACAACCGCAACCACATGCCATCTCGCGATATGACCATCGAAACGATTGAAGTCTATTCATTCAATGGCGAAGATCTCGCCATAAGATATTTCGTAAAACAATAGATGCCGCGCTCCGCTCGGCAGGAAGGCCACTAAGTCATGACGCAACGACTCAAAGTCATGGTCTGGGGGCCAGGAAAGCTTGGCAGTATAGCAATCTGGGAAATCCTCCAGAACCCGGCATTTGAACTGGTCGGGGTCGGCGCGTATTCAGACCGCAAGCAAGGTGTTGATGTTGGCGCCCTGCTCGGACTGCCCGACATCGGACTGCTTGCAACCACGGACCGCAAGCGCCTGATGGGCGAACACGCCGATTGCATCATCTACACCGCGCATGATCGCGGCACCTATCACACGGACGAGGAAATCCTCGAATTGCTCGCAAACGGCCATAATGTCATTACGCCTTTGCCGTACCAGAACGCCCATCTGTTTCGCGAAGAGGCCTTCACCGAAAAACTGCACGCGGCGTGCCGAAAGGGACAATCGGTCTTTCATGCCACTGGGATTGATCCGGATGTTGTCAGCGACAGGGTTTTGATGTCACTGACCGGTCTTTGTACCGACATTCAGTCGATTACCATGCAGGAATATTGGAATTGCGGATCCGCCAATCCCGATTCGCTCAAAATGGTCGGGTTCGGGGACACTCCGGAACAGGCAGAGTCCAAGGAGCTGCCGGCTAGAGTTGCTGAGAATTTTCTGCGATCAATCGGCGCGACAGCTGAAAAAGTTCTCGGGCGACCGTTTGATGATATCCGGCTCGTTCATGAATACATCAGAGCGCCGCATGATCTCGCCACTGCCTTGCCTATCCGGGCCGGCCAGGTGGCCCGCATTGCGCACCGGATCGAGGGATACATTTCCAGTAAACCATCAGCACCATTCTTCGCTGTTGAGTACAACTGGCTGATGGATGATGTCATGCTGCCTCAAACCGTTCGGCCGGGGCAGTATTACCAGATCGAGATCGAAGGGCGCCCTTCAATCAGGGCCAGCATCGACTTGAAGACCTCACTGGAAAGCGAAGCCCCTTTCTATGACGTTGGTTCGATGAAATCCGAACCGAGCTATCACGCGACCATCGCCCCTTGCCTGCAAGCGGTCACGCATGTCTGTCGCGCCGGGCCTGGAATCCTGCCATCGTTCGGCCCGGGCCTGCATTGGACACATGACTATGCCAGCCCGGTATCTGATGTGGATGCAGTTGTGAACACCCGAACATAAGGCAAACGATGACTGACCATGTTGCGGTTCGCGGTGACGCTCTGGGCGCCCCGGAAGACTATGATCTCGTTTCCTTCGATCCGGGTATGCCGGGACCAGGAAATGTCCGGTTCCGCATCAGGGCAGCGGCTGTCAATTTTGTCGATGTCCTGGTTGCCAGCGGTCGCTATCAGGTGAAACCTCCGACACCCTTCATTCCGGGGGCCGAATGCGCAGGCGAAGTCGAAGCCGTCGGCGAAGGCGTGACAGGACTAGCGCCCGGCGACCGCGTGTTTACGAGCCGAATGGGCGGCGGCGCCTTTGCCACTGCATCAATTGCACGAGCCGAAGAACTGATTCCCTATCCAGACACGTTGAGTTTCGAGGAGGGCGCAACATTCAAGGTCAGTTTCACCACCGCCTACCTCGCACTTGTGGATCGAGCAGGTCTCAAGCCGGGCGACACCGTGCTGGTGCTTGGGGCTGCTGGTGGGGTGGGTCATGCTGCCGTGCAGATAGCCAAGGCGCTCGGGGCACACGTCGTTGCTTCGGCCTCTACAGAAGAAAAACGTGCGCTCGTCCGAACGGCTGGTGCCGATCATGTTCTCGACTCCCGGTCCGCGACCTGGCGAGACGACCTGAAACATGTGCTCGACGGCAAGGCGCTGGACATTGTCGTCGATCCAGTCGGCGGTGAGGCAACAGAACCCGCCTTCCGTTCTCTCGGCTGGCGCGGTCGCCATCTGGTTATCGGTTTTGCGGGCGGATCGATTCCGAAAATCCCGACCAACCTTGCTCTTGTCAAAGGCATCTCCCTTGTCGGTGTCGATATCCGCCAATTCATGCTGTTTGAGCCGGACGCGGCAGCTCGAAACATCGCTCGGTTGTTCGACCTACACCAGCAACATGGCATCAAGCCGCATATAGGCAGACAGTTCGCGCTTTCCGATTTCGCCGCTGCCATGAACCTGGCCGCATCCGGCTCATGCACCGGACGCATTGTTCTCAATATGGACTAGCTTGCCGAACCACGGAATGCATCGAGCGTTCGCTGATAAGGTCCAAGGCCGGTCAGGCACAGGACAAATCCAATCGCTGCGATGGGCGTGCAGGCCAATGACAAGGCATAGGGCAGTGCCTCATCGCTCTTGAAGACAAAGTCTGTCGCCAGCGCCACAATTGTCGGACCCAGACCAATGCCGAACAGTCCGCCAATCAGAAGATAAATCGCAATTGCCTGGCCGCGCATACGGTTTGGCGTAATCTCCTGAACCACCGCGGGAGCAGCCGCCTGCGCAATCGCTGCTCCGCCGACGAGACAGCCAAGCATCAGAAGTGTCGTTTGCGGTGTTGGCCCGAGCGGCCACAGCGCAGCCATCGGCAACAGGATAACCCAGCCGACCAGCGTCACACGAAGGCGAGCGGCCTTGACGTTCCTGGCTCTCCAACGATCAGACAGAAAGGCGCTGATCAAGGTTCCGATCAGGCCCGACACAGCAATCATCATACCGAGTGTGAATCCGATCTCGACGCGCTGCATGTCGAACCGGCGTTCGAACAGGGCCGGCGCCCAGGCCAAGGCACCATAGCCGACAACGGCAATTGTGGCCGGGTAAACCAGTACACGTGCATATGTTGAAATGTTTCGGCGCAGATAGGAGACAAACTCCGCGATTGATCCTTGCTTCGCTCTCATTTCAAGGGCCGCATCATCGCGCCGCTTCGGTTCCTTGACCGCCAGGAGCGTCGCAACAAGAACAAACCCGGGGGCACCGGCAACCAGGAACGCGACGCGCCATTGGTCCATGTGCCCAATCCCCGGCAAAAAGACGCCGGAAGGATCAACCAGTTTGAAGATGAGCCCGCCGAGCAGAAGCGATGCGCCTGAACCAATCGCTAACGAGACATAGTAGACACCGAGCGCGCGCCCCCGCCTGTCCGGCGCGACATAGTCCGAAATGATGGAATAGGCCGCCGGTGCAAGTACGGCTTCGCCGATGCCGACCCCGACCCGACAAATCAACAGATCCCTGAAGCTGCCGGCGAAGCCGGACGCGATCGTCATCGCACTCCAGACAATCAGGCCAAATACGATCAGGTTGCGCCGGTGCGTGCGATCAACCAGGCGACCAAGCGGTATGCCCGCCAATGTATAAACAAGGGCAAACGCGTAGCCCTGCAGAAAACTAAATCCGGTATCCGAAATACCGAATTCGGCGCGAATAGGCTGTACGAGCAGCGCGGGCAATTGACGGTCGAGCTGGGAAAACAGCGTGACGGCAAACAGCACGGCAACGACGAACCAGCCATAGGCTTGGGATGGATAGGCCTCGTTCGGTTCCATGGATTGCTGTTGACTGATCTTGGGATCACGCATGCCTATCTCCAGGCAGGGTGCATCGCGAATCGGGCATTCGGCAAGGTTCTCAATGTTGGAAGAAATTGTCTGTCGTCACCTGCGGGGCTTACATCTCGTTGAGACCGGACCGGGACATGAAGTTGATCATGTCGTTCATGGTCGGCGTATGCGCGGAAAAACCACCATCGGCGACGATCGTTTGTCCCGTGATTGCAGAGGCGGCATCGCTTGCCAAAAACGCGACAACATCAGCAATGTGCCTGGGCTCGAGCTTGTAGGGCACGAGATTGTGCCTCACCAGAATATCGACGACTTCCGGCAGAGTTGATTTGGAGGCGTCCTGCGGCGGCAAATAGCCAATCTGGACGGCATTCGCCCGTACACCGCGCTTGCCATATTGTGCAGCCAGCGACTTGGCGAGCATCATCAGGGCAGCTTTCGACGCTGCATAGGCCGAACGGGTAATTTCGCCCTGAAAGCCCATGCCCGAGGAAGCCAGCACGATACTTCCAGCTTTGCGTTCCAGCATGTCCGGGAGCACATGCTTGCAGCACAACATCGCGCCCTTGAGATTGACCGCCATCGCCCGGTCCCAGATCTCAGGATCCATCGAGATAACGTCGCGGTCGTGCTGCTGCATTTCAAGATCAAGGGCGGCCGCATTCGCGTAAAGAATATCGACCCTGCCGAAAACATCCTTCGCTTCATCGACCATCGCCTTGACCGAAGCCTCGTCGACCACGTCAACCTGTACGGCGTGCGCTTCAAGACCGTCGGAGTTCAGGCCTTCTGCGACCTTCCGCGCAGCATCAATACTGATGTCGGCAATCACGACCTTGGCGCCCATGTCACCAAGAGCTAGCGCTGATGCTCGGCCAATACCGCCCGCCCCGCCGGTTATAACTGCCACGCGCCCCAGAAGGCTGTTCGCCATAATATTCCTCCCTGTCTTCCGCACCCATCAAACCTGATTTTGACAAGTTAGCAGAAAATATGTATTGAACACTATATGCTTTTTTGTATAAAAAACTATATGACATCTCACGCGGATCGCAACAGGTTTTTGAGTATCCGATTGTGAACGTGACGAGGGACCCGGACAAAATCCTCTGGAGGAGACAGACATGAATATGGAAGACATGATTCTTGTGAGCGTGGACGATCATGCGATCGAGCCACGAGGCGCCTTTGACCGGCACATGCCGGCAAAATTCAAAGGCCAGGCTCCCCAGAACAAGAATATTGATGGCCGGGATGTCTGGGTCTTCGACGGCAAGGCCTGGGGCTATATGGGGCTCAATTCAGTCGTGGGGCGTCCAAAAGAAGAATACGGAATGGAACCTCTGAGCTACGACCACATGCGGTCAGGCACACACAATGTGAAGGACCGCGTGGACGATATGAATGCCAATGGCATTCTCGGGTCCCTCTGTTTTCCGACGTTTCCTGGCTTCGCAGGCCAGAAATTTCAGGCCCACCCCAACCGCGAGCTCTCACTCGCTGCGCTGCAAGCTTATAATGACTGGCATGTCGAGGACTGGTGCGGCGCCGCACCGGGCCGCTTCATTCCGATGATTATGGTGCCCATGTGGGATATTCAGGCCGCCGTTGCTGAAGTGAAGCGTCATGTGAAAAATGGTGTTCACGCCATCACCTTCCCGGACAATCCAGCCATGCTGGATTATCCGTCCATCCACAATGAATACTGGGATCCGCTCTGGAAGGTCTGCGCCGACAACAAGGTCGTGATCAACTGCCATATCGGCACCGGGACACACGCGCCGCACGCATCTGATGAATCGCCGATTGACGCATGGATCACTTCGATGCCGATTTCGATCGCCAATTCGGCGGCCGACTGGATCTGGGGACCGATGTGGAAGAAATATCCGGACCTGCGCATGGCCCTATCCGAAGGCAGCATCGGCTGGATTCCCTATCTGTTGGAGCGCGCGGATTTCACTACGGCGCACCACGAAGCCTGGACCCATGCCAGCTTTGACGGTGAAAAGCCGAGTGACGTGTTCAAACGTCACATCATTACCTGTTTCATCGAGGACAAGTTTGGCCTGCATAATCTCGAATACATGAACGAAGATATGGTTTGTTGGGAGTGTGACTATCCGCACTCTGACTGTACCTGGCCGTATTCGCCAGAGTCGGCTTGGGATAGTGTAAGTCACCTGACAGACGAGCAGATCAACAAGGTCACTCACCTGAACACCATGCGCGAGTATTCCTATGATCCGTTCAGCATTTTTGAACGGGCGGAATGCACGGTCGGTGCCCTGCGTCGGAAAGCTGCGCACGTTATCATCGAACCGCGAAGCCTTGGCGGCGCCAAGCCTGAAGGTCAGGGAGAGCGGATCGTCACCTCTGGTGATATCAACAGGATGTTTGCGGCAGCAAGTGCAGAGTCGGCACTCTAGGACTTTCGTACCACGAGCAAACGAGAGGAACCCGGCGCAGTCCTTGCGCCGGATTCCCACAGGGTACGAGCGACAAACATGCCGCGTCCGGCCTCTTCCCCTTGAACAGCCGAAGAACAGGTTCGAACATGACAATAGGCATTGAGCGATTTGATGGGGTCGCACTTCTGGAACTTCGCCGGCCGGATCAGATGAACGCAATCAACGATGCGATGCGGACCGGCGTGCCTAGGGCCTTGCGAGACCTTGATAGTGATCCGGATGTTCGGGCGATTATCGTCGCTGGAAGCGGAACCCGCGGGTTTTGTGTCGGAGCCGATATCAAGGAGTTCCGTGAAAAGGAAAGTGCCATCGATTTCAGGAAACGGCAGAAAGCCTCAGCCTGGATCGAATCCTTTGACACCGTATCCAAACCTCTAGTCGCGGCCCTGCATGGATACTGCTTCGGAGGCGGAATCGAGATCGCGCTCGCCTGCGATATTCGAATTGCATCGAAAGACGCCATTTTTGCCTTGCCCGAAGTCAATCTCGGACTGATCCCCGGCGGGGGAGGCACGCAAAGACTGCCACGCATTGTCGGCGCCGGCCGCGCCCTCGATATCCTGATGACCGGAGACCGGATCTCAGCTGAAGAGGCCTACCGGATCGGTCTGGTCACGAGACTCAGCGAAGACCAAGAGAGCCTTCGCACGGACGCGCTGACGCTGGCGGCAAAACTTGCCGAAAAACCGCCAACGGCACTCGCCTATGTCAAAGAAACCGTACGCTCGGGCGGCGAACTTCCATTGAAGGCCGGCCTCGGTCTGGAACGGGACCTTTTCGCCCTACTCATGGATTCGGACGAACGCAGGGAAGCCGCCCTCGCATTCAAGGAAAAACGAAAGCCGAATTTCAGTTGATTCCTGCAAGGACAATCGATGGCTACGGAATAGGAGAGGAATACATCAAATGACTGACACCGCGGGCACGACGGTCACCGTTGCAGGAGCCGGCCTCATGGGAACCGGGATAGCGCATGTCTTCGCGCAGGCCGGATACAAGACCCACCTTTTCGACATTTCAAAGTCGGCCCTGGAAAAAGCCCGGGACAATATCGAGAAGAACCTGGCAGGCGGCGTTAAACGCGGCAAACTTGACGAAGCGACGGCGCAAAAGGCGCTCGAAAACATCTCACTGCATGACGGCCTTACCAATGCGGCGAAGGATGCAGCCCTGTTCATTGAAACGGTTGCGGAAAAGCTTGATCTCAAACAATCCATAATCTGTGAGGCAGAGAAAGTCGTCCGGCCGGATGCTCCGCTTGCCACCAACACTTCTGCCTTGTCAGTGACAGAAATCGGCACCGCGACATCAGACCCTTCGCGCGTTATCGGAATGCATTTTTTCAATCCCGTTCACATCATGAAACTGGTGGAGATTGTCGTCGGGATTTCGACCTCTCAAGAAACCATTTCCAGAACGCGGGCTTTTTCAGATGCGATCAGCAAGTCGTCGATACTTGTCAATGAAGCGCCTGGTCTGACAACGAGCCGGATGTCTGCCATGCTCGGCAATGAGGCCATGTGGATGCTGCAGGAAGGTACAGCCTCCGCTGAAGACATCGACACAGCGCTCAAGCTCGGCCTCAACCACCCCATGGGCCCCCTCGAACTCGGAGATCTGACAGGATGGGACACGCGTCTGTCGGCGCTTCGGTACCTACACTCAACTCTCGGCGACAAGTTCCGTCCCTGTCCGCTTATCATCAAGATGGTCGCCGCCGGCCGCTTTGGCCGGAAGGTCGGGCACGGCGTGTACAAGTATGAGAACGGACAGAAAGTATCAGGATCCGGCCTCAAGGGGAGCATGCTTCCATGACGCCCGCATATATTGTGGACGCCAAACGAACCCCGTCCGGGCGCCGGAGAGGAAGCTTCTCGTCAGTGCGAGGCGATCATCTCGGAGCCGTGGTGCTTCAGAGCCTGGTGTCCGAGACAGGCATTGACGCTGGCAGGATCGATGATGTCATCTTCGGCAATGTCACGCAAATCGGAGAGCAATCAGCCAATGTGGCGAGAACCGCTCTTCTATCGGCGGCTTGGCCCGCATCTGTGCCGGGCCTGACCATTGATCGCAAATGCGGCTCTGCAGAAGTCGCGGTCCACATCGCAGCGGGCTTCATTGCGGCCGGAAGCGGCAACCTGATGGTCGCAGGTGGCGTTGAGAATATGACCCGGGTACCCATGGGCTCAAACCGAGACCTTCATGGCGATGCCATCGGCTTCAAGATTCTCGACCAGTACGACATCGTGAATCAGGGCGAAGCGGCCGAGCGGATTGCGGACAAATGGGCAATCAGCAGACACGAGCTCGATGCGTTTTCTGTCGAAAGCCAGAAGCGCGCTGGCGCGGCGGCCGCAAACGGATGGTTTGATCGCGAAATCGTTCCGGTAGACCTCGCCCAGTGGGCCGAAAAAGACGCAGACCTGACAGGGCTTTCCCGGCTCAAGGTCGACGAAACGATCCGTGTCGACACGAGCGTGGAAAAACTCGCGTCCCTGAAAACCAGTTTCCGGGAAGACGGAAGGATCACCGCCGGCAATTCCTCCCAGATTTCCGACGGTGCGGCCGGCATTCTGATTGCCTCGGAGATAGCAATTCAGACTCACGGATTGACGCCCCGCGCCCGCATCAGGGCGTTCACATCTGTCGGCTCCGACCCAAAACTCGTGCTCACCGGGCCACTAAATGCTACACGCTCCGTTCTCGAGAAGGCAAGCCTTACGCTTGAGGACATTGATCTGTTCGAAGTGAATGAAGCGTTTGCCTCGGTTCCGATCATGTGGATGAGAGAATTCGGCATTTCTCATGAAAAACTGAACGTGAATGGCGGCGCGATCGCGCTCGGCCATCCCTTGGGAGCATCCGGGGCCCGCGTCATGACCACCTTGCTGCATGAGCTCGAAAGACGAGACCTGACATTCGGAATGCAAACTTTCTGCTGCAATGGCGGAATGGGCACTGCCTGCATCATTGAGCGAGTTTAAGCTCGGCCCGACCGCCAACGGGAGTCAAAGGTCGCTGTCGAACAGGAGTATTCAATGACAGTAATTGTGACGGGCGCTGCAGGTGTTCTAGGCGGTGCGGTGTGCAAACACCTCACGACGCAGAAGCAGCAGGTTATTGGGGTGGATCTTGTGGCTCCAGGGAATGATCTTAAGGGGCTCAAATCGATCATCGTTGGCGTCGACCTGACAAAGACCGAAGCGGTTGAGGCCGCCATTGCTCGACACATTTCCCCAGACGAAGAGATCGACGGTCTGGTGAACATTGCCGGTGGCTTTGTCTGGATCCCAACGCGCGATGCAGACACGGAGACTTGGGCCAAAATGCACGCCATGAATTTTCAGACCACATTGAATATGACCCGTGCCGTTTTGCCCAGGCTTAAACCCGGGCGAGGATCCATCGTGAATATCGGTGCATTCGCCGCGTTGAGGGCTGGCACAGGAATGGGACCTTATACTGCCTCTAAAGCTGCCGTTGCGAAGCTTACAGAGGCGCTGTCTGAAGAACTCAAGGCAGATCGAATTCGCGTAAACGCTATCCTTCCATCCATCATTGATACGCCAGCTAATCGAAAAGACATGCCCGACGCCGATTTCGCTTCCTGGGTTCGACCTCAAGAAATCGCCGAGGCAATCGGCTTTCTCCTATCTCCGAAGGCGAGTGGAGTTACCGGCGCACTTTTACCAGTTGTCGGGCGTGTCTAGTTTGGAAAAAAGATGGCCCGAGCTGAGATCGATTGTGCCCACCCGGGTGTTTTCAGACGAATGGATTGAAGTGAGTTTCTTGAGACTTCGGATCCTTCAGAATCTCGAAACCGTCAGCTTTCGTCGTCAGGTCGAAATTGAATATGGTGACACTCTTTCCTGTGGCGCACTGATCAACGCGACCGGCTCGCAGTCGGTACCCGGTGGCTGTGCCTGCGCAACCTGCCACGTCAATGTCGATGAAGCATTCATGGAAAAGGTTGACCGGCCGGTAGACATGGAACAGTCCAGGCTCGATTTCGCTAAGAATGTTTAGGCCATCCTGCCAGAACATTGTTTGGGACGATCTTGACGGTCTGGAGGTCACCACACCGGATAGCCAACACTAGCTGGCGGGATATAACAGTACGGCGCACTACAATGATCGCAATCAATTCCGAGGTGAAGTCGATGAGCACCATGAAAGAAATTCTTGACCGTCATCGGAACCGGCAGAGAGATCTTCTCCCGATACTTCACGATGTTCAGCGCCGATTTGGCCATATCAGCGAAGACGCAATGCGCGAAATTGCTGAACACCTGAATTTGACGCGGGCCGAAATCTACGGCGTCGTCACCTTCTACCATGACTTCCGCCTGCAGCCTGATAAAAAGAACCGCGTCAAGGTTTGTCACTCCGAAGCCTGCCAGGCGCGTGGCCTGAACGCGCTGCTTGCCCAAGTTGGGAATGAATTTCTTGATGCCATCGAGCCGGTCTATTGCCTTGGCTTGTGCTCGGCTGGGCCGGCCGCACTCACAAACGAAGGAATGGTTTGCGCACGGCTTGATGCAACTAAACTCGAAAACCTGATCGGCGGCCGGAAATGAGAATGGTCTGCACCCGAAAAAGTGGTCCGTTATTTGAGTTAGTCCCGGCTTCGATTATGGAGCTGAGGAATGGGCAAGAGAGCCAAACCTGAAGAAGTCATTGCGAAACTGCGGGAGGTGGAGGTTCGCCTTTCCCGTGGCGAGACGACGGGACAGGCCGTGCGTGCGATCGGGGTGACGGAACAGACCTACTATCGCAGGCGCAAGGAGTATGGCGGCCTGCAGGTCGACCAGGCCAAGCGGATGAAGGAATTGGAGAAGGAGAACCAGCGTCTGCGCCGGGCGGTCTCCGATCTCACCCTCGACAACCAGATCCTAAAAGAGGTTGCCCAGGGAAAGTTCTGAGCCCCTCCCGCAAGCGCGATGCGGTCGGTCATGTGGTGAAGGTTCTTGGCGTCTCCGAACGCCGGGCCTGCCGTGTGATCGGCCAGCACCGCTCGACCCAGCGCAAGGACCTCATCCACCGCGATGACGAGGACGCCCTGACGCGTGCGATCATCCGCCTGGCCGAACAGTTCGGCCGGCATGGCTATCGCCGGATCACGGCGCTCCTGAGGAACGAGGGCTGGCATGTGAACCAGAAGCGGGTCTATCGCATCTGGCGGCGAGAGGGGCTGAAAGTGCCGATGAAACAACCAAAACGTGGCCGTCTCTGGCTGAACGACGGCTCTTGCGTGCGGCTCCGGCCGGCGCACAAGGGGCATGTCTGGTCCTATGACTTCGTGCAGGACCGGACGCATGATGGCCGGGTGTTCCGTATGCTGTGCGTGATCGATGAGTATACACGGGAGTGTCTCACCATAAGGGTCAAGCGTAAGCTCAACTCGCGGGATGTCCTCGACACGTTGGGTGAGCTGTTCGTCCGGCATGGAGCGCCTGAGCATATACGTTCCGATAACGGCCCCGAGTTCATCGCGACATCGCTTCGGGACTGGCTTCAGCGCATCGGCGTGAAGACGCTCTACATCGAACCGGGAAGCCCCTGGGAAAACGGCTACTGCGAGAGCTTCAACTCCAAGCTCCGCGACGAACTGCTGGCGAGGGAAATCTTCTACGATCTCCGCGAGGCGCAGATCCTGATCGAGACCTGGCGCCAGCACTATAACACTGCCCGTCCGCACTCGTCGCTCGGATACCGGATTTTGGTGGCACGGCCAAGCGTATCCCGGAATCTATGCTTGTGGCGGCGCGCAAAGCTGGGGCAGCCGAAAGTCTGCTCGACAAGCTAAAGGACGTCTGGCTCGAAGACGGCATGAGTCACGAAAAGGCGAACCGGCTCAAGGAGTGGGCGCTCAGCAATGGCCATGCCCCCGTTCATGTCCAAGCTGCGAGCCTCGCCTTTTTCATTCTGGCCAACAATCCCGCCGAAAGCTGGGCAGCGATGGTTGATCGCACCATTCACATTCACGGCAAGTTTTACGGCGTGGACGACACCGGCGTGGAAGAGGCAATCGACTACGAGACAATTCTGCCACTGTTCCGGGACGGAGGCTTCAACGGCACTATTGTTTCCGAATGGGAAGGACACGCATACGATACGCGGGATGCCTTCCAGCAGGTGCGACGCCACCAGGCGATGTGCAAAAGAATTCTGACACTCTGACGGTAGAGGATCGATTGGTCTCCTGGCAAATTTCGTAAGCATCGAAAATTTGTCTCAGGAAGCGGGAGAATGCCCCCTCCCGCCGGTCGAGCAATTAGTCTGCCTCTCGAACTTTGCTTCATCATTTGAGTGGTTGCTGCCGCCAGCTGATGGTGGCTCGGACGGCCAGCGCTTTATTTAACTTTTGTCCTCTGTGTACAGACGTGTTCTGGCATAAACCTTGCGATGCCAGCACATGGGCTAAACTGTATACTTATTTCCTTGAGCAAACTACCTGATCATATCAGCGCCTACGACTATTGCTGGCTCCTCTCCGACAGCCGATGGGCGTGGGAGTTCCTAAGGCGAAATGAAAAGTTCCGGCTCGATTGGCAGCAGCGGCAACCAGATGATCTGAGCTTCATGCCGGCGTGCCATCAGATAACGCTCGTCCGGCCACGAACAGCACAAACATTGGCGGAACGCTGGGGTCTCGCATTCTTTCCGGATGCTAATGCCGATGGCCTCGAGGCCGACGTCTTCTGGTCCGGCGGCCTCTACCCCCGGCGGGTTCATACTCACATCACACCACGCGGTCAGAATGAGGTCTGCGAGATCTATGATCGCACGGTTGGTATCTGCCGTATCACTCACTTTACCGATATGGCAGGACGAGAACATCTGTTGCTGAAAGGTAATGGGTGCGTTATCCAGGTACTCTGCACCGGAATGTCGCTACTGGCGCGCGAGCCTGTGAAGCTGAGCTTCGTGATCGACAGCCTCGATGAATTCCAGGCCAAGCTTAAAACGCTGCAGCGAGCCCAGCGCGTCTATGACCCGCAAGCTGAAGCCGAGATTCCAGAATGGACGCGGCACTCCCTCGCACTCCGCAATGCCTTAGTCGCTCTGGACTGCCACGATGCTGGCAAGTCGTACTTCGATACGGCGGCGTTCACTTATGGGGAAGCGAGAGCTAGGGAGGCCTGGGACAGTCCGAGCCGCGCCATGAAGGACGAAATGAAGCGCGCCCTAGCTCGCGGTCGCGAGCTCCGCGATGGTGGCTATGCGTCCCTGCTCGGTCCTGTACAGAATGCGCTTGAATTAGCCTGAAGTTGAAACTGGCACCCTGCTTGCAGCACCTGCTGGCGGAGGATGCAGTCATGGCACTCACCGACGCAGAATACGTCCAGATATCCCTGGACGACTATGAATACACCTGTCGGCTGTCTCGTAGCCGCTGGGCCTGGGAGTTTCTGCGCCGAAACGCGGAATTCCGGCAAGCGGCCCTGTCGACCGACCAGTCCCACATTTCTGAAAAGCCAGCCTGTCACGGCATCCGGCTGCTTCGGCCACTATGCGACCAGATCGACGCTGAGAAATTTGGCCTGGTCTTTTTCCCCGACATAGATGCGAATGGCTATGACGCCGACGTCTTCTGGATCCCTGCACTTTACGCCCGCGCCCTGACCATGCAGGTCGTACCGCGTCATCAGAGCGAACGGGACGATATATTCGATCAGACGATCAATGTGTGTGAAGTGACCCACCTCACAGACCGCGTTGGCCGGGAATATCTGATGATCCGTGGGCATGGCCACAGTATTCAGGTTGCCTGTTCCGGGCTTTCACTGCTCAGCGTTGAGCCGGTCCGCATGAAACTGATAATCGACAATATCTCGAGCATGGACGAAACGCTCAAAGTCATCGGCCGCGCACAGCGCATTCTCGGCAAGGAAGATCCGAGCTTCAGCGAAACCTGGACCCGATCATCGCTTGCGTTTCGCAACGCGCTCATCGCGCTTGATGCGCATGAGGCCGGTCTTACCTATTTCGAAACCGCCGCCATCATCTATGGCGAAGATCGCGCGAATGAGGCCTGGCAAAGCGCCAGCCGCGCCATGAAAGATGAAATGCGCCGCGCCCTCGCGCGAGGCCGTGAGCTGCGCGATGGCGGCTACAGGGATCTCCTGACCGCACAGACCTGATAAGGTATCTGTCCTTGATCCGGCGATCACCCCTCGCGGGAGCGAGGGGGCTGCTTCGCTGGCGGCTTAGCGCCAGCGGCCCGGCTCGTCTCCGGACCCCTGGCCTGCCCTTCCGGGCAGTCCAGCGGCATGCGGGTGTCTCGCCGGTGATCGCGCCAGCCTGCGCTTCCCACTGACAAGCAGAGGGGTCGCAGGCTGCTCGGCCTCCATGAGTATCATGAGGACGCTGGCTCAGGAGGTGCTCGTGTCGTTCAGCCATTTACCGAACACGGTCACATCCTGAGCTTCATAGCCGAGCGCGCCGTAGAAGGCTTCGGCACTCTGATTGCCCGTGCGCACCATGAGCTGGACTTTCGGGATCCCGCGGCTTGTGAGCCAGAGCTCAGCCTCAGTCATCATTTCACGCCCATGACCGTGGCCCTGATGGCCAGGCTGAACGGCGAGATAATAGATCCAGCCCCTGTGTCCGTCATGGCCGACCATGACGGATGCGATCAATTCATCTTCCTTGTAGCCCACCATCAGGCTCGCTTCGCGGCTCCGTACACACAGTTCGATATCGGCCGCAGGGTCGTTCCACGGCCGCGTCAGGCCACAGCGCTCCCAGAGCGCAATCACAGCGTCCCGGTCCTGCTCGCGATAGGTGCGGATATGAAGGCTCATACAGCCTGTCTTGCGGGATTCGGTGCGGTTGGCGCGCCCCTGCCTGTATTCGTCCCCCCGGCGTCCAGGACAGTCCCCCTATCAGACGGAGGTGGGCGGACGACCGGTCTGCCCGGACCCGCCGCTTGCGCAAGGCGGGCGGGTTTGAAAGGCGTCTCGGAGCGCTTGGAGCATCCTACCTTTCCGCCTTGCGCAACCGGCTAACGGGTCCGGCCTGCCGGCCTTCTCGCCGCCCACCCCCGCCTGATGCGGGAGGGACATTTGGGCGGGGAGACGAGACTGACGCCATGACTACACCTGAGCCTTCAGCCCCCCTTGCGGCAGACGCTGCACCCACACCAGCAGACCGCCCCCGCATCTATGTCGCCTGCCTTGCCGCCTACAATAATGGCTGCCTGCACGGGTGCTGGATCGAGGCCACCACGCCGGACGAGGTGATGAACGAAGTTCGCGCCATGCTGGTGGACTCGCCGCTACCGGACGCCGAGGAATGGGCGATTCATGACTATGAAGGCTTCGAAGGCGCGCAGCTTTCCGAATATGCAAGCTTCGAGACGGTCTGCAATCTGGCCGAGTTCATTGCCGAACATGGCAGGCTCGGCGCGCTGGTCCATCGCCATTTCGGCGATGACCTTGAGCGGGCCGAGGCGGCCTTCGACGATTATGCAGGCACTTATGCCAGCCGGGCAGACTTCGCCGAGGAACTGCACCGCGACACGGGCACCGAAATCCCCGCAGCCCTCGAATACTATATCGACTGGTCAGCGCTCGCCCGCGACATGGAGCTCAATGGCGACATCATGGTGTTCGAGACTGGGTTCGAAGACGTTCACGTCTTCTGGACGCGGTGAGCGCCATGGCAAGATTTCAGGTTCGACCACGCGAAGATGGCCGTGGCCCCTATCGCTGGGCGCATGTCGTCAAGACCGCGCAAGGGTTCGCACAAGGTACGATCTATCACCAGTCCGGTGACGAAATCGACGAGGCAGAGGCGCGCGAGCTGCGCGCACTCTGCGACCGTGAGGGCTTCGAGCTTCGGAGGGCGTCATGAGCTTTGCCGAGCGCTTCGATAGCTTCGCTTGCGAAGGCGATACAATCCGCTGTGAGGCCGAGGGCTTCACCATCACGGCCCAGATTGTCGCCCATGATTGCCCCGATGCGCCGGACCAACGGCAGAACGGATTCTGGCCTTCGCTCTACAAGGATGCGCCGGGCTTTATCGGGCCGGGGAATGGCTTTCGTCAGCGCTTCGCTGAGGCGCAGGCCAAGGCCGAAGCCGTTATGGAAGCGTGGCGCAAGGGTGAGTGGTTCTATTGCGGCATCGTGCTCTCCGTCGAGCGCGACGGCATTGAGATGGATAGCCACGCCGCGAGCCTCTGGGGCGTTGAGTGCAATTATCCCGGCACGGACAATAGTTATCTCACCACTGTAGCGAATGAGCTTCTGCCGGAGGCTCTGGGCGCAGGCCGCGCAGCTGCCTCGCGGCTAGCGGCGACCGTGACGGGCTGGGCCGCGACATGAGCGCTGCCCGCTCCCTCACTGACTTACTTGGCCCACGGCCCCGGATGACGCTGGTCATTGCCGAGGCCCAGGTCGCCGAAATCTGGGTCGAGGGTCGCGCGCCGCTGATCACGATCCGCGACTATGACTGGGGCGAAACCGACCCCGAACCCTGCCGTGACGGCGACGGCTTTCCCTTCACGAAAATCCACTGGAGAGACCCGGCATGGGCGCTGGGTCTCTCGCTTTACCCGCCAGAAAAGGAGACCTCCATGGCACAGCCCAACCTCAAACACATCCCGCTCGACGAGCTTCGGATATCAAAACTCAACATGCGGCATGGAAGGAAGAAGCCGGACGTGTCCGACATATTGCCGTCCATCCGCGAGAGCGGTTTGCGCCAGACCCTGCTGGTCCGCCGAGAGGGCAAATATTATGGCGTGATCGCCGGACGCCGCCGCTTCTTTGCGCTGAAAGAGATTGCCAAGGAGACGGGCGAGACGCCGTTGGTTCCCTGCGCAATCATGACCGAGAAGGATTCAGCCTCGGCGATTGCCGCCTCCGTCATCGAGAATGTCGGACGCCTGCCTGCGACCGAAATGGAGCAATATGAAGCATTCAAGCGCCTGCACGATGAAGGCAAGGCAGTGGAGGATATCGCCTCCTTCTTTGGCGTGACAGAGCTTCTGGTGCGCCGTGTGCTCGCGCTTGCTTCGCTCGCCGATCCGATCCGCAAACTCTACGCCGAGGACGAGCTGGACCGCGAAACAATCCGCGCGCTGACGCTCGCCACGCCAGACCAACAGGCCGAATGGCTTCGCCTCTACGAGAGCGAATCCGAACGCGCCCCGATGGGCCGGTCCTGCAAGGCTTGGATCACGGGTGGCACCACGATCACGACCGACAAGGCGCTGTTCGATCTTGAGACCTATGAGGGACAGGTGACGGCTGACCTGTTTGGCGAACACGGCGTATTTGCTGATGTGGACCAGTTCTGGGAAGCACAATCTGCCGCGATAGCCGAACGGATCGAAGCCTACAAGGAAGACGGCTGGAGCGATGTCATCTGCCTTGAACGCGGGGCGTACTTCCATCGTTGGGATCATGTCCAGTGCGCCAAAGAAGATGGCGGGAAAGTCTTCATCGAAACCCGCCATGACGGCACGGTTCTGTTCCATGAGGGACAGCTGACCTCCGCCGAGGCCCGCAAGCGGCAGCAGTCCGCGAAGGGCTGCGGCGACGCTGTTCCGGCAGCAATCCGCCCTGAAATGTCCGGCCCGCTCGCGGAATATATCCTGCTCCATCGCCATGCCGCCGCGCAGGCGAACCTTACTGCCTCGCCCGCCATTGCGCTCCGCCTGATGGTCGCACATGGGATGGCTGGGAGCGCCCTCTGGGATGTCCGCCCGTTCGAGCTTCGTGCCCGCAAGGATGAGACACAGGCGAGCGTGGAAAGCTCGAAATCTGTCGCTGCGCTGGCCGAAGCGACCGCACAAACCGACGCCCTGCTCAAGGCGTTGAACGTAAGTCCGACCCTTCGCCGGAATGGCGATGACTACCGTTTGTGCGAGATATTCTCGGCGCTGCTCGCCATGTCTGACGAGGAAGTGATGCAGGTGCTAGCAAACGTCATGGCCCGCACGCTCGAGGCCGGGAACGGCATCGTCGAGGCGGTCCTTCACGTCTGCGGCACCGACCTGTCGGATGCTTGGAAGCCGGATGATGTCTTCTTCGATCTCGCCAAGGACAAGCGCGCTATCAATGCGATGATCGGGGATATTGCCACCGCATCGCTCGCAGACTCCTGCCGCACCAAAACGGGTAAAGCGCAGAAGCAGGTGCTGGCAAACCGGATCAGCGGCGAAGGTTGCGAGGCCAATCCTGACTGGCGACCGGGCTGGATGCAGGTGCCTCCGACCCGCCTTGTCGAGGGGGCCGGGTCACCGCCTGCCGATGCGTGGACACGGATCGCGGGCCTGTTTGAAGCGGAGGCAGAAGCCACTTCTGATGAGACGCCTGAGACGCAACAGGACGCTGCCTGAACTCTCGTCTCCTGTTCAGCCAGTATAAGGGGCCGCCCGGTGCATGCCATCGGGCGGCTTCCTGTTTGAAAACAGCCTTCAGGCCTCGTTAACCTTGGTACCAATCAGACAAAAGCCATTGCCGAATGGATCACTACAAAACGCTACAGGTGGGTGTTTTCCAGCATCAAATCTCTCTTCGCACGTCGCGCCTGCCTCAATGGCAAGGGAAAGAACTTCTTCAAAATTATCCACGTGAAAGTCGATGTGTACAGGAGTCCAGTGCCGGTCATAGCGCCGGACATCCTGCGTTTCTTTGGCGGGTTTTGATCCGGGAGCCTTTTCAATGACTCCAATCCGGGAATCGCCCCGTGCAAGGATAGCGTAGCTTTCGACAGGCCGCGCTATTTCTTCAAAGCCGAATGCCGCGCAATAGAATCGAATTCCCTGTTCAAGGTTCGGGACGTCAATGGAAACCATATGATGCATGTCACGCTTCTAACACGCGCTGGTGATCAGAGGCAAAGCTCATGATACCGCATAGCACCTCGCGTCGCACAAATTTGATTGCGGCGGACAAGCCCCCCGCCTATGCCAGTCCGGCTCCGATTATTCCTGCTGATCCTGCTCCAAACCCCTTGTTCCCGTCTCTTGCCGTATGACCTGGACGCGCTGAACCGGCCCTGAAACCGGACGGACGAAGAATTTTCCCTGGCGCTTTCGCGCCTTCCTCGCGCAGCAAAATTCCCCGCCCGTCCGGTGCTCCGCTTTGCTACGCCCGCTAGCGGTTCAGGCCCGGCTCAGCGCGTCCTCACGGTCCGGCGTCGACGGGGACAAGGGGTCCCCGGAGACAAGCCAAGGAACGAAAAGGAGAACCCCATGGCAAACGCACTCGGATATGTCAGCGAGACCAAGTCCGGCTTCGAAGGCACCCTCGCAATGATGAACCTCTCAGCCGCGATCCGCATCGAGAAGAATGCGGAGAAATCCGAAGAAGGCCAACCGGACTACCGCATCTATGCCGGTGAAACCTCGACCGAAATCGGCGGCGGCTGGATGCGCAAGGCGAAAGCATCGGGACGCGATTATGTCTCGCTCACCCTCGCAGACCCCCAGATCGGTCCCCGCCGGATCTTCGCAAACCTCGCCCCGGTCAAGGGCAAGAAAGGCCGGCACGTGATCCTCTGGAACCCGCGCGACTAGGGTTCAATCGTCCTCTCAACGAACCGCTCCGGAGACATCTCCGGGGCGGCTTTTGCTGTTCAAGAACAGTTCGACTGGAAGCGCTGATGGATCAATCAGCGCTCAGTTTGGGCGCGGGATTTTTGTGTGCCTTCAGGGGTGTCGCGAGCGCTGCGCGCGAGTTCGACACTCTTAATCTGAGGATGAGCTGTCAGTCTGTCAGGGCTTCGAGTTGCGTAAGAGAAAGGAGAAGCAACGCCATGACAGAACCTATCAATAATGGAGATGCGCTTCGGCCAAAATCAAACCTCCCTGCCCCGACTGAATGGCTGAATACGGATGAAACCGCCGATCATCTCGGTCTCAAGCCGAAGACGCTAATCAATATGCGCTCGCTGGGAACAGGCCCCGTCTATCACAAGATCGGTGCAAAGGTCTGGTATCGCGGCAAGGACATTATCGCCTACACGAATGGCCGCAGGTTCATGGGTACGGGGATGCGCGATGACTCGTAGAGACGCGCTTCTTGCGATGGGATGTGGACTGAGTTTGATGCTCGGAGCGAGCGTTATTGACCGCTCGGATTTTGTCTGGAACCGGACAGAAAGTGTTCCCAGAGGACTCTATTTTGTCGACCGGTCAACCCCGGTTTCGAAGGGTGATCTGGTCGCTTTCGAGCCATCAGATGAGGTGCGGAAATGGCTCGATCAGGAGGGAATTGTCGGCTCCGGCTGGCCGCTTCTGAAGCATGTTTCAGCTCTTGAAGGGGATGAGATTTGCCGGTGCGGGGTGGAGATATTCATCAACGGATCGCACGTCGCCGACGCTCTCGAAACAACCGGGTCCGGCGCCCTGCCCGCCTGGCAGGGCTGCCGGATGCTTCAGTCCGGAGAGGTCTTTCTGCTGAATGACCATCCTCGTTCGGTGGATGGACGATACTTCGGCGCGCAGCTTCGCGCGCGCATATTGGGTATCGCAAGGCCCATCTGGACCTACAGCAATCGGCCGGCTGAGTATCAGGCGGACGACAAAGCGGTGGAAAGCGGGTCAGGAAAGGCATCAGGGTCCCGGAGGGCAAGATTAAGGGAGTGTCACCCGGCGACACTTAACCCATTGTCTGCACATCCTTTTTTATGTGACTCCGCTCCGGAAGGCGGGTGCACGGATTTGCAATCCGCTGCGCGCTTGGAACCGTGAACGACGATTTCGACTTTGTTCCGCGCCTCGGAAAGATCAGGTCGCAGGGCAATGCAACGACCCAGCTGAAGCGGCTGAAACGCGTCGTCGCGAAGGGGCGGCTCGGGACGCGCAACCGCAAGTTTCTGGCACCGGGAGCGGTGCGTCATGCAGGGCGTGGAAAGGTACAGGCTGCCTTTGCCCGGCACTGGTCCAGCCAGCGGGCCAGGCGCGTCATTGTTAAGGTACATATTGCGTGGGCGGGTCCGACCGGCGCGCCGAGTTTTGCAAAGCATGTCGCCTACATCCGCCGCGAAGGTGTCGGGCGCGAGGGCGAGCGCGGCAAGCTCTATGACCGGAGCGTCGATGAAGCGGATGCGAAAGCATTCAATGATCGGGCTGAGGAAGACACGAGACAGTTCCGGCTGATCGTCTCCCCGGAAGATGCCGAGCAGATGAAGGATCTGACGCAGTTCACGCGGGAATTCATGAGCCAGGTCGAGAAGGATCTCGGGCGCCGGCTCGACTGGGTCGCGGCCAACCATCACGACACGGGCCAGCCGCATGTCCATATCGTGATCCGCGGCGGCAATACGCGGAATGGTGAGCTGCTGATTGACCGCAAGTACATCACGCATGGGTTCCGGGCGCGGGCGCAGGAGCTGGTGACGCGCGAACTCGGTCAGAGGCGCCTACGGGAGATGGCGGCGGCGAGGTCGAAGGAGACCGAGCGAGAGGCGCTGACGGCGGTTGATCATGACATTGCGCGGTCGCTGGTCGATGGAAGTTACACGCTAGAGAGTGAGCGCGGGGGGGTGTCGAGGTTTGACAGTACGGTCGTGAACCGCCGCTTGCGGTTCCTGGAAACGCTCGATCTCGCCTCACGGCAGGAAGACGGCCGGTGGACGTTGAAAGAGGGTTGGCAGGATACGCTGCGGGTGCTGGGCAGGCGTGGTGACATAATCCGAACGCTGGCCAACCTTGAAGGCAGGAAGATCGATACGTCGCGTCTGCATGCCCTGCCCCGTGATTTGAACTCCGCTGGCGAAATCCTGGGGCGGCTTGTTGCCACTTTGCCGGGCGATGAATTGCGGAACGGAACCACGGCACTGATCGAAGGGCTCGATGGGCGAGTCTGGTCAATAGAAATGACCGAGCAGGAAGCGGTTCAATTGCCGACGCCGGGTGGGATTGTTTCGGTTGGGCGAAAGGCAATCGAGCCGAAGCCTGCCGACCGGACGATTGCCGCAATCGCCGACCGGAATAGTGGGGTCTATTCTGAGGCATTGCATGAGGCGACTGATCCATCCAGTTCGTCGGCATTCAGGCTTGCTCACAAGCGTCGCCTGGAGGCGCTGAGAAGGCTTGGTGCAGTTGATAGAAATACCGATGGAAGCTGGAACGTCCCGAGAAATTTCGAGGAGCGTGCGTTGCAGGCCGATGCAAGAAAGCAAGGTCTGGCTGTCGATGTTAGGTCCTGGCTGCCGATTGGAGCGCTTGTTGAGCGACAAGCAGAGACGTGGCTGGATCGGATAGACGCCGATGTGTTGGATGGCGCAGCAGGTCCATTCGCGGACGAGCTACGAAAATCGCTCAACATCCGGAGGGCTTGGCTGCGAAGCGAAGGCTACGCGCTGGATCAGAACGGCCAGCTGACACGAGAAGTCGCGGAGCGCCTCAGGAAAGAGGAGCTTCAAGCTGCAACAAGGACGGAAAGCATTCGCGAACGGCGGCAGTTTGTATCTCGGGAGGACTGGAGAGACTTTTCCGGGACCTATTCGCGGCACGTCGAGATGGCTCAAGGCCAATTTGCTGTGATTACTGGTCGAGATCGCTACACGCTTGTTCCAGTATCCGCTAGGAATTTAGTCTGGCTTGGCCGCAAAGTTACGCTCAGCCGTTCGCGTAGCTCAATCCAGTGGACGTTGGGTCGGTCCAGAATTGGTGTTTCCTGAGGATCCCGATTGTACTGGCGCTGGTGGACAAACTCGTGCTTTCTGGTTGAGTTTACTCACAGGGGGCGAGACTGCAGATGTTGGATAGTGCCCAAAAGGAAATGCTTTCAACAGTCGCTAATGTTTGCGCAATCCTGACCTTTCTCGGAGCGCTTTTGGCTTGGTTGAATTACAAGCTCGAACGATGGTCGAAAACTTCAAAGCTCAAAGCCTATTTGAAACGCGTACGTCAAGAAGACCTAAAACTTAATAAGAGTGGACATCGGACGGCGTTACATCTCATCCGCCATGTGGGTCTTACAGAGGATGAAATCCTAAGGGCTAGCTTCGACAGCAAAAAAATTCATCGCGTTGTTAGCGTCGACCCAGAGACAAGTAAGGCAAACCAACTCCTATTCTATTTTGAGAAATAGTAATCCGGTCTCTGGCGATCTCACTGGATCGGCCAAGTTAGACCACTCATCCCTCACATAAATAACCGTACCGGGTAAGGCTTTGCTTCCAACTTCGGCATACGCTTGATCACTTGGGCAAGCACATCGGCATACTCTAGCGTCACTGGAAGACGCGTGTAGGGACCGTCATTGTTCCAGTTCATTTTTGTTAGCGCCAGCGCCTCCTCGCAGACGTCGAAGAAGTCGCCCCTGCCAGCAAATCTCGTAATCAACAACGGCGAAGGAATGCCTTTTCCCTCTTTATAAAAATATCCACGGTTTCCGGCCATTTCCGGGATATTCCCTTGCGTCCATAGCAACGCTTCGTGATCACCCAACGGCAAAATTTGCCCTCGATGGCATGGATGTCTCTCTGCGGACTTCGGCTGACTAAACAGCATACCTTGCCAGCCGTGGCTTTCTTGAACCTGTAGCAGTTCAACATCCTGCACATTCCTGAACGCGGCTAAACAACCTTCAATCTCAGGCTTCCGGAATTCGGTATTTTTGAATACGACGACACGCTGTGGAAGATCGCCGGCATGACAAGACTGGTATATGGAAAGGCTACGCGCCATTACCTTCAGCATCTGCTCCTTATGCATGAACGGATTGCGCCTGAAGACAGACACATCCTCCGCCTCATAAGCTATGAAATCCAGACCTGCGCCATCTGAATCGAAAACCTGCGCGCAACATATGGCAAAACGGGATGGCGCGTCAGTGCTCGACCGGAGAGCGTAGTCTATACCCACGTATGCTGTTTTCGGCCTGGTATTGGCCAGCGCCCAGGGAACACCTCCAGCTTTTGTGTAAGTCGCGATCGCCAACCGCCACATCACGCTGCAACGGCAGTAGTAGTCGAGGGCTCGGTCGTCTCTGATAATCTGAAGCGGCATACCTGCTGATGCCGAATATGCTTTTAGGTGGTCGTGCAGGTCGAAATCGTCTTCATCGGTTCCACCGAATCCCTGGTGCCATTTCGCGGGGACGCCCATGAAAACGACATCAAAATCGTGACGCTGAGACCTTAAGCTCGACAGTGCACCGGTAAGGGCTTCTGCAAGCACTCTGTGTGGCGCGCTTGAGGATTCAACACGGCTATCTAGAGCATCAGGTAAAATGATTGCCGCATCGTCGCGAGCTTTTGCGATTGAAACTTCAAAAATGCGATCGAAACCGGGATATTCTGGAAGATAGTTTTTGCGTTCCTTGGGCTGATGGCGGCTGTTCAATTCGTTGACCAAATGCCTCAGACGTCCAAGCATGGACTGCTGGCCGACAAAAGCAATACGAATAGGGTTGGAAACACTGGCGAGGCGGAGCTTTCCAAAGGGACCGTTGTCCAGAAGCCCCTGCAGTGGATGCAGACCAAATGTTTCAGGATCTGCGTTGCCAAATTTTAGCAAGGGTTCGGCTAGTCTCTTGTGGCGGGGGAGATTGAACGGATTGACTGACTTGGTCATGATTGGAGCCCGCTGAACGCGGTCACTGGCAGCACTTCAAACCTCGCGCCAATTCCTGTCCCACCTTCAATGCCTAGAGTGACCGCATCCCGGGTTGTGCCAAATATCGCCTGGATCCACCCATCCAAAATTGAGTTACTCTGGAGGTTGTACCTGCGCACACGACGTTCGCGTTGAAACTCCTTTGCGTCAGCTTTCGCGTCATCTGGCGTACCATCGTCGAAATCCACGAGCACGACAGGACTTACAAGCAGCCAAAGCCGATCCATCTTATAGTCGAGCCGCAACTGGCAAGCTTCACTCCAAGGCAAGCCTGCGCTTGTAGTCCCGTTAAGCAGCTGTACTGCGGTTTGCAACGCGCTTAAGTCGAAGCTCGGTTGACCGCCATCCGCTCGAAAGTAGTGGCGATGTCCCGCTCTGTGCAATTCAAATCCGCTGTGCATCGACAGCGATCTAAACAGTGCATCCCTCAGAAGTGAACGTTCGCCAGACTCGAACGCTAACCTCTCCGCTATTACGCTATGTGTATCTAACGAGCGAAGGTTTGCATCACCAAACACGCGCCTTATTTCCCCATCATCGCCAAATGCCAACACCCCTTTCTTGATTCGTGATGCGATTAGCGACGAGTCCAATTCATTGAGGCGCTCCTGAATTTCGCGAGCGCCGCCTATTTCGCAATCTACGAGTCGCACTGTTTTCGGGTAGTCCGTGATCGGAAGTGCATTTGTTCGAACAAATGGTACTGACGGAGATCTGCTCGACAAATCCAGTTTCCTCGGTGCTATCTTTCCCTTGTCATCAAGCTGGATCGTAAGGTCTTCGGTATCCGGCAAATAGCGGATAATGTCAGAAAAAAGCTCGTCGAAACTTTCTGCTTTTACGAAACATGCGTCGACGCCCGCAGCCTTGGCATCACTAATTAAGCCAACCAGCTCCGGATACTGATGGTCGGTCTCACGCACAAACCAAAACAACCCATTGGGAAAGCCCTTACCGCCATTAATTGCTTCTCTCAGCACAGCCATGATTGACGAATCCCGCCCGCTATATCCTGAAACGGCCAATCCAAGATTTCGGCACGTGTCCAACAAGATGTCCCGCATTTGTTTGTCTTGGATAGCCAACTCTCCGGAAGTATTTTTCAGTTTCTCAGATTGAAAATCTCCATGGAGTTTGGCGTAGATGGGCCACCTTTGTTGAGCGTAAGCTGTCGAAATCCGTTCAGGCTCGCCCAAATCTCCAACAGTCAATTCAGTCGTAGTACCCCAAACATTCGCGACCGCATCTTCCATGACCCGGTCGAAATTGGTCGTCCAGATCACGCGCGCACGGTCTCGCTTCATCAAATGCGCAAGAGCCATATGACCATAGCTCGGCTTGGCACCTCTAATCATTCCGTCAATGTAACGACGACGATCTTGTGCATCAGGATACGTCGCTTCGAAATATTCGGCATATTCCGCCTCGTCCCAAAGTCTTGGGTATCGTCCCGTATCGTCACAGAACTTCTGCAGAATTTCCTGCGTTCGAGTATCGCTGAGATTTGAGATTGCGCTCGCAGGTATCTGCTTGGCAGACCGATACAGTCGCGACTTGAAGTCCCAAATCATGTCGTCGGCAGTTTTGATGTTGGACGCTCTCGAAGCGCCGGCACCAAGCAACCACATGACGCCCTCAGCGCGTTGCTCGAACTTTCGAAGAAATGTTGGAAGATCGAGCGTCAGGTCCGCTGACAATTCTTGTTTTTCTGTCCCAGGCATTGCGGTTCCATTTGTCAGGTTCAACAGTACCTGAAAAAGGGTACCCACCTCAAAGTTTGATCTCGTTTTGATTCTCTAGGTTCAGCGATTCGAGGCCACGAATCAATCAGGCGATTTAATGACCGCACGCCCGGATAAATAGTCAATGCATGTTCGAATTCAGAAACGAGCGGGGCAGCGTTAATGCCGTTTTCACTTACGTATAACTCCCCCGAAATCCCATCGTTTTTCCGAGCCTTAATGGCATCATTGAGGAGCGCGGCAGCGGAGGTACCAAAATATTACTCCTACAAAATTCCTTCTTGGCCAGTTTCTGCTGACACTTTTGCTGATCATCTGTTCGGTGTGGATTGCGACGCAGTGGGCCGCTGGTGTTCTGGACCATCAGCCTCGTTTAGGTGGGCCGTGGTTCGAGCTTGCGGGTCAGCCTATCTACAAACCTTGGCGGCTGTTCCAGTGGTGGTATGCCTATGATGCGTACGCTCCCAACGTGTTTGCTCGCGCGGGTTTGATTGCATCGCTGGGCGGCATCGCCGGAATTGTGATGGCGATCATCGCGTCGCTCTGGCGAGCAAGACGCGAGAAAAATGCGACGACTTACGGCTCGGCGCGCTGGTCATCGGTTCGGGATGTTCGGCAATCTGGTCTGCTTGGTTCGTCAGGTTTGGTGCTGGGACGGTTCAAAGGGCGCTATCTCCGGCACGCTGGCGCAGAACATGTTATGGCCTTCGCGCCGACCCGGTCCGGCAAGGGTGTCGGGCTGGTGATCCCTACCCTGCTATCCTGGACCGGAAACGCGATCGTACATGACATAAAGGGAGAAAACTGGGCGCTGACCTCAAAGTGGCGATCGGGCTTCTCTCGCTGTGTCCGTTTCGATCCGACGGATTTGTCGAGTTCAAAGTTCAATCCCCTGCTAGAAGTGCGGCTTGGCACGCATGAGGTCCGGGATGCGCAGAATGTGGCAGACATTCTGGTCGATCCGGATGGATCCCTGGAGCGGCGTAGCCATTGGGACAAGACGGCACATTCACTGCTCGTTGGCGCCATCCTGCATGTCCTTTACGCCGAAGATGACAAGTCACTCGCAGGCGTGGCGACACTGCTCTCTGATCCAGCCCGGCCGATCGATGACACGCTGGAGCGTATGCTTGAGGCGAACCATCTCGGGAGCCGTGACCAGCCATTGACGCATCCGGTTGTGGCAGAAGCGGCGCGGGAGCTCCTGAACAAGTCTGAGAATGAAAAGTCTTCGGTCGTGTCGACCGCGATTTCATTTCTAGGGCTCTACCGCGATCCTGTGGTGCAGCGGGCGACATCCGGTTCGGATTGGCGCATCGAGGATTTGTTTCGCGGCGAGAGTCCTGCGTCGTTGTATCTGGTGGTTCCGCCGTCTGATCTGTCACGGACAAAACCCTTGATGCGGTTGATCCTTAATCAGATTGCGCGGCGGCTTTGCGAAGAGCTGCCAGATGGAAAAGACCGCCGACAGACCCTGTTGATGCTTGATGAGTTTCCAGCACTGGGACGGCTTGATTTCTTCGAGAGCTCTCTCGCTTTCATGGCGGGCTATGGAGTCCGCGCCTTCCTGATTGCTCAGTCTCTGAACCAGGTCGAGAAGGCCTATGGGCAGAACAATTCAATCCTCGACAATTGCCATGTCCGGATCGCGTTCGCGACGAATGACGAACGCACAGCCAAGCGCATTTCCGACATGCTCGGCACCACGACGGAGCAGCGAAACCAGAAGAATTATACCGGGCACCGGCTCGCGCCCTGGCTCAGTCATGTCATGGTCTCCCAGCAGGAAACCCAACGACCTCTTCTCACACCCGGCGAGGTGATGCAGATGCCTGCAGATGATGCTCTGATCTTCCTGGCGAGCCATCCGCCGATCCGCGCGAAAAAGCTCCGATACTATGAAGATCTAAATTTTACCGAGCGGGTCGGCGCTCTGCCGATTGCCGCTGCCGGTGCGGATACATCGCGATTTGGCGGGTATCATCGATCTGGACCATCGCCCTCGGACGGTAATGCAGGCGGGCTGGCGCGATCGGTTGGCCCTGACATCGGCGATGAGGATGAAATCTCGCAGGATATTGCGAGTGAGGAAGAGCACGCGCCACAGCAGCGCGGCGGCATTCAGGACCAGATCACGCGCTACTACCTTCAAGTCCAGGAAAATGGCGGACGGGAGCTTTAGGAGATGGCGCGCAATCCACGGCTTCATATCCGCGTCTCCGAGGCGAACCATCGCAAGGCGAAGCAGTTCTCTGCTGAGCACGGTGTCCACGTCGGCACGCTGATCGATGAGGCGCTGACCCTATTGTTCACACCGCCTGAAGACCGGCCCGATGCCGCGATCATCCAGCGGCTGGAACGGGTCGAAGACCAGATCGAGAAACTTGAGACCGGAACTGCCTTCCAGACGGACCTGCTGATCGAGTTCATTTTCGAATGGCTGAGACAGCGCCCAGGCAAGAACCCGCTCGAGACTCCGGCAGATGCAGCGCGCGCGCGAAGCGAGCTCGAAGCGCTGACCAAGCGCGTCGTCGAGCGCTCCAACCCGCACATCTGGAACTGATCATTCAGGCAGCTGCGTCGAGCTGGCCGGATTTCAGTGCCTGCCGGAACTCCGCGGCATCCTGCACTGACCTGAACATGTAGCTGGCCGTGTGCTCGCCTTTCTCCAGATGGCTATGCGAGCGCCATTCGGGACCGATATGCGTGTTGAGCCAGACGGCGATGATGTCGAGGCGCTTACCGAGGCCGAAGGGCGGGATTGGCAATTCGACATGATGCGGGAAGTCCCGCGCATCCTTTTCGGCCATGAGAACGGACTTGTAGCGACCCATAGGCCTCTCCTTTTAGTTCGCTTTTTGTTCTTTTCTCACTTTCCGGTCTAATATCAATCTCTTCGGCGCGATTTCCTGTGAGTTGCCCCTCTGCGTCCTCGGACTTCCCGCAGGCGCCTTTCGTGTCCTCCGGCCCCAACTGTGCGGCAGCATTTTATGCCCCGATGGTGGTCCCATCACTGATGAGGACCACGCCCTGCTATGTCTGCCCTGCCCCAGCCCAGCGAGACCGAGACCCGCCGCACAGCGATGCTCCGCACGGCTTTCGATGGTCCGGTTGGGGTCGCATTGGCGGCGCCCGATACAATCGAGATCCTCGCCAATCCTGACGGCTCGGTCTGGGTCGAGAAAGCTGGCTTTGGTTTGTGCCGTGCATCCGAGACGCTTGGCCGCGCCGAACGCGAGCGGATCATCCGGCTGGTGGCGTCCTCTGTCGGCGAAGCCTGCGACCGGGCCTCTCCTATTGTTTCTGCCGAACTGCCAGGCTCTGGCGAACGGTTCGAAGGCATTCTGCCGCCGGTGTCTGAAGCGCCCTGCTTTGCGATCCGCAAACCGGCAGGCCAGCCCATCGCGCTCGATACCTATGTCGAGACAGGCGCGCTGACGCCAGCGCTCTGTGTGGGGCTTCGGCAGGCGCTGGAGGACCGGCTCAATATCGTCGTGGCGGGCGGGACATCATCCGGCAAGACGACCTTTGCCAATGCCTTGTTGTCCGAACCTGCTCTTTCAGACGACCGGATCGTCATCCTGGAAGATACGCGGGAGCTTCGCTGTTCCGCCGAGGATGTGACGCAGCTCAGGGCGCATCGGTCTGGCATCACGCTTCGCGATCTTGTGCGCTCGACCATGCGGCTCCGGCCGGACCGGATCATTGTCGGCGAAGTGCGCGGCGGGGAGGCGCTCGACCTCCTCAAGGCCTGGAATACCGGCCATCCGGGCGGGATCACCACGCTGCATGCAAACTCCGCCTCCGGCGCACTCACGCGCCTCGAACAGTTGGTCGAGGAAGCAACGACCGCCCTTCCCCATGCTCTGATCGGCGAGGCGGTCGATGTGATCGTCTTCATGTCCCGCGCGAGCGGCGCGCGGCGCGTTGAGCAGGCGCTCCGGATTACCGGCTTCGACGGCTCCGAATACCGGACCGAGCCGCTCGCCGCCCCCTTTCTCAACATCGTCAATTAAGGAGACCCGACGCATGTTCTACGACCAGATCAAGGCCCTTAACCGATCGCTCCAGGCCGGCGCGCTGCTGGCTTCGGTGAGTGTGCTGTCACTGCCGGCCCATGCCGCCGGCACGGGCATGCCCTGGGAAGGCCCGCTCGACCAGATCCTGCAATCAATCGAGGGCCCTGTCGCCCGGATTGTTGCGGTGATCATCATCACGCTGACCGGCCTGACGCTCGCGTTCGGGGAGACATCCGGTGGGTTCCGCAAACTGATCCAGATCGTGTTCGGCCTGTCCATCGCCTTTGCGGCGACCAGCTTCTTCCTGACCTTCTTCTCATTCGGCGGCGGTGCGGTGCTCTGATGCTCGACGGCTACGAGATCCCCCTCCACCGCTCGCTCGCCGAACCCATCCTGATGGCTGGCGCGCCGCGCTCGGCCGCTATCGCCATCGGAACGATCGCGGCGGTTTTGGCACTCGGTCTCAGGCTCTGGATACCGGGGCTCGTGGTCTGGGTGGCGGGACACTCGCTGGCCGTCCTCATGGCCCGGTCTGACCCCGACTTTCTCGCCGTCGCGATCCGGTCTGCCCGTCACAAGGAACATCTTTCATGCTAAACCTCTCCGAATACGCGGCGAAACCGGCAGGGCTCCCAGACTACCTCCCCTGGGCGTGCCTCGTCGCGCCGGGCGTCGTCCTCAACAAGGACGGCGCCTTCCAGACAAGCTTCCGCTACCGCGGCCCCGACTTGGAAAGCTCGACGGAAGCCGAACTCGTGGCGGTTACCGCACGGGTCAATAATGTCCTCCGCCGGTTCGGGTCCGGCTGGGCGCTCTTCTTCGAGGCGGTGCGAGCAGAAGCGGTTGCCCTGCAGGAAAGTTCCTTTGACTGTTCCGCTGCCTGGCTGATCGAGCAGGAGCGGCGGGCCGCTGCCGAAGAGACCGGCGCCCGGTTCGAGAGCGCCTGTTATCTGACCCTGCTCTGGCTTCCGCCCGCCGATGCGACAGGCCGGGCCGAAAAGGCGCTGATCGAGCGGCCTGAGAAGCGGGACGGCGAGGACTGGCGCCAGAGGCTGGAGCATTTCCAGACCCGCTCGGCGCAGACGCTGGACCTGCTTGCTACCGCATTGGATGAAATCCATCCGCTCTCGGATGAAGAGACGCTCACCTATCTCCATGCCTGCATCTCGTCGAAGCGGCATGCTGTGTCGGTGCCGGAACTACCGGTCTTTCTCGATGCGGTACTTGCCGATGAGAGTTTCGCAGGTGGGCTGGAGCCACGAATCGGCGAGGCACACCTTGCAACGCTGACCTTGTTGGGTTTTCCGGCCTCGACCCTGCCAGGCATGCTGGACGAGCTCAACCGGCTCGGCTTTTCCTATCGCTGGACGACGCGATACATCGCGATGGACAAGGCCGAGGCCGAGAAGCTTCTTGCGAAGAAGCGCCGGCACTGGTTTGCGAAGCGTAAGTCCGTAGGCGCGGTCCTCCGGGAGACGCTATTCAATGAACAGGCCGCGCTTCTCGACAATGATGCTGACAACAAGGCCGCCGATGCCGATGCGGCGCTGCAGGAACTCGGTTCCGATCTTGTCTCCTATGGCTATGTCACGACGACGCTGACGCTGATGGGCTGCTCCCGCGAGGAAGTCGAGGAACGCACACGCGCCGTCGAGCGCGTCATCAACGGGCGCGGGTTCACGACGATCCGCGAGACGCTGAACGCCGTCGAGGCCTGGCTCGGCTCGCTGCCAGGGCATGTCTACGCCAATGTCCGCCAACCGATCCTGCATACGCTGAACCTGGCGCATCTGGTCCCAATCTCTTCGGTCTGGGCCGGCGATGCGTGGAATGACCATCTGTCAGATCGCGCACTGATCGAAGCGCAAACGGAAGGCACGACACCGTTCAGGCTCAACCTGCATGTCGGCGATGTCGGCCATACGCTGATCATCGGGCCGACAGGCTCCGGCAAGTCGGTGCTCCTGTCGCTGCTCGCCGCGCAATGGCAGCGCTATGAAGACGCTCAGGTGTTCCTCTTCGACAAGGGACGGTCCGCGCGTGCGGTAACGCTCGCAATGGACGGTACCTGGCTGCCGCTGGCGGGCGATGAGCGTCCGGCATTGCAACCGCTTCGGGACATCGACACCGACCGCGGCGCGAGCTTTGCGGCCGACTGGCTACTCGGCCTGATCGAAGCTGAAGGCGTGACGATTACGCCGGATCTGAAGTCCGTCTTGTGGGACGCGGTACGGTCGCTGGCTTCGGCGCCTGTTGCCGAACGCACGCTGACCGGGCTCAGCCTCATACTGCAATCGGATACGCTGAAAGCCGCGCTGCAACCCTACACGCTGGAAGGTCCCTACGGGCATCTGCTCGACAGCGATGCCGAAGCCCTCGACCTTTCTTCGGTTGCCTGCTTCGAGATGGACGAGCTGATGCAGACGCCATCTGCTGTCGCGCCTGTCATCACCTATCTCTTTCACCGGCTGGAAGACCGGTTCGATGGTCGCCCGACCCTGCTCATCCTCGATGAGGCCTGGCTGTTTCTTGATCACCCGGTCTTTGCCGCGCGGCTGCGCGACTGGCTGAAGACGCTGCGCAAAAAGAATGTGGCGGTTGTGTTTGCGACCCAGTCGCTTGCCGACATTGAAGGCGCATCCATCGCACCGGCCCTGATAGAATCCTGCCCAACACGGATCTTCCTGCCGAATGAGCGGGCCCTCGAGCCGACTGCCCAAGCTATCTATCGGCGGTTCGGACTGAACGATCGCCAGATCGACATTCTCGCCAAGGCGATCCCGAAGCGGGATTATTACTATACCTCGCCCCTTGGCTGCCGGCTCTTCGAGCTTGGCCTTGGCGAAGTCGCTCTCGCCTTCTGCGGCGCCTCATCACCTGCCGACCAGAAGCTCATGGATGGCCTACTCGAAGCCGAGACTGAGGCGGGCTTCGCCCGTGGCTGGCTGGAGCTGAAACAGCTCGGCTGGGCGGCGGACCTGCTGACCGGACGACCCGACGCACCCCTCCCTCAAATCGCCGCTGAATAGGAGCCCCTCACATGAAAGCCCTTCTCTCTTCTGTCGCCCTTGCTGCCATTCCGCTGACGGGCCTGATGGCGCCGCCTGCTTCCGCGCAACTCTTCGGCGGCGGCATTGTCTACGACCCGACCAACCATGCCGAGAACATCCTTCAGGCGGTGCGCGCGCTGCAGCAGATCGACAACCAGATCCGCCAGCTCACCCATGAGATCGACATGATCGAGAAGATGGCGCGGGATCTTGAGACGCTCCCCGTCGAGGTCGCCCGCGCGATCATTGCCGACCGCATCCGACGGATCGGCGAACAGATGGAGGAAGCCGACGGCATCGGTTATGGCGTCGAGGAGGTCGAACGAGAATACGAGGAACTCTATCCCGAAACCTATGGCGAGACGCCGCCGGCCAATGCGGTCCTCGTCGAGGATGCGCGAATTCGCTGGCAGCAATCGCGCTCGGCCCATAAGCACACGCTGCTGATGGTTGCCGAGACGGTGCGCGACAATGAACGCGATGCCGAGGCGCTGACCGGTCTTGTCGAGGAGAGTCAGAGCGCTGTCGGCAATCTCCAGGTCCTGCAGGCTGGCAACCAGATCGAAGCCATGTCGGCCCAGCAGCTGATGCAGATGGAAGCCATGATGGCGGCGCATTACCGCGCCGAGGCCCTCGACCGCGCACGCGAGCTCGAAGAAGCCGAACGTGGCCGCGCGCGCCTTCAAAGCTTCTTCGGGAACTAGACCGCCATGGAAGAGATGGGCGTCATCGACCGGTTCCTCGAAACCTTCATTGCCTATATCGATTCAGGCTTCGGCCTGCTCGCTGATGATGTCGCTTATCTCACGACCACGCTGATCGTGATCGACATCACGCTGGCCGGGCTCTTCTGGGCCCTCTCGCAGAATGCCGATGTGATCTCGGGGCTGCTCAAGAAGGTCCTCTATGTCGGCTTCTTCGCCTTCATCCTCGGCAATTTCTCGATCCTGGCAAACATCCTCTTTGCGAGCTTTGCCGATCTCGGGGTGAAGGCGGGCTCCTCGACGCTGACCGCCGAGGATCTGATGCGGCCTGGCTATATTGCAGGGGTCGGGTTCGAGGCGGCGCAGCCATTGCTCGAAGAGATCGGCGACATGCTGGGGCCGATCCGCTTCTTCCATAATTTCATCATGATCGCCGTCATGCTGATCGCCTGGGCGATCATTCTCGTCGCCTTCTTCGTGCTGGCGGTCCAGCTCTTCGTTGCCATCCTGGAATTCAAGCTGACGACGCTGGCTGGCTTCGTGCTCGTGCCCTTCGCGCTCTGGAACAAGACCTCGTTCCTCGCCGAACGCGTGCTCGGCAATGTCGTCACGTCCGGCATCAAGCTGATGGTGCTCGCCATTGTGATCGGCATTGGCTCGACGCTGTTCACCTCGATCACGGACGCCTTTGGCGGGCCGGGTGATGTGACGCTGGCTGAAGTCATGGGCACGGTGCTGGCTTCCATCGTCTTTCTCTGGATGGGCGTGTTCGCGCCCGGCATTGCCTCCGGCCTTGTCACCGGCGCGCCGCAGCTTGGCGCGGGCTCCGTGGTCGGCACGACAGCGGCTGTTGGTGCGGGCGCTGTGCTGGCAACGACCGGCACGGTCGCGGGAGGCCGCGCAGCCTTGGGCGGTGTGTCCGGCGCAGTGAAAGCCGGCGCATCCATGACCGGCGGCGCCCGCACCTCCTACGACCTTGGCCGCATGGCGTCGGGTCAGACCGGCTGGCGCGGCGCTGCGGCGGGCCTGGCCGGCGTCGCGCAAGCTGGCGGAGATACGCTCCGCCGGATGGCAGGACGGCCGTTCGCCTCTGTCGGCAATGCCTATCGGCGTGGGAGCGAGGCGGCCTTTGCCGCGACCGGCGGCACGATGACGGCTGCGTCCGGCAACGGGCCGTCTACCGGCTCAGCCAGCCCCGCCTGGGCGCGGCGCCTTCGCACAGAACAACGCCTGCAGCATGCCGGTGCGATCACGGTCCATGCCCTGAAGGACGGCGATCGCGGCATGGCGAGCGACAATCCGAAACTCCGAAACGAAGAGGACTGACCCACATGGCCTTCCGGCGCACCTCCACCCATTACGGGCAAAGCCCGCATCCCGAAACGCCCTACCAGAAGGCAGGCCAGGTCTGGGACGAACGGATCGGTTCGGCCCGCGTGCAGGCGAAGAACTGGCGGCTGATGGCGCTGGGACTGCTCGGACTGCTGGTGGCCTCGTCAGCGGCCCTTGTCTGGCGCAGCCTGCAATCGACGGTCACGCCCTATGTGGTCGAGGTCGACGATACAGGGGCCGTCAAAGCGGTCGGGCCAGCGCTTGCGAGATATGAGCCGACAGACGCGCAGATCGCGCATCATCTGGCGAACTTCATTTCCGATGTCCGCAGCCTGTCAATCGATCCGGTCATCGTCCGGCAGAACTGGCTCGCGGCGTATGACTATGTGACGGACAAGGCGGCGATCACACTCAGCGACTATGCCAGAGACCATGATCCCTTCGCCGAGATCGGTCGGCGCTCGCGCAGTGTCGATGTGGTGAGCGTCGTGCGTGTGTCGGACAAGTCCTTCCAGGCCCGCTGGCTTGAGAAGACCTATGAGAATGGTGCGCTCACTGGCGTCAAACGCTTCACGGGTCTCTTCACGATCGTCAACGCCCCGCCCCGCGATGCCGAAACGCTCCGCGCCAATCCCCTCGGCCTCTACATCCACAGCCTCAATTGGGGCGAAGACCTTGTCACAGGAGACAACCAATGATCCGTACAATGAGCCTTGTATCCGCCCTCGCCCTGACCGCGGCCTGTGCGAGTGTTCCGCCGGAGCCCGTCATCGAGGATACGGCCTTTTTCGAAGCGGCCTTCGTCGAAGAGGCGCCAGAGCGGCCTATCGAAATTGTCGAGACACCGACCGTCCTGCCGCTGCCCGGCCAGATGAAGCCCGTGGAAGGCGCCAAGCGCACAGTCACACGCGTCTACACCTCGCCGACCGAGACCATCCGCAAAGGCACGACAGAAGCCCGGATCGAACCTTCTGTCGATGGCTATGTGAACGCGATCCAGGTCTATCCCTACACCGAAGGCGCGCTCTACCGGCTTTATGCCGCGCCAGGCCAGGTCTCGGACATTGCGCTGCAACCGGGAGAGACGCTGGTCTCTGTCTCGGCGGGCGATACGGTGCGCTGGATTGTCGGGGATACGTCGTCGGGCTCCGGCGGCGCGGCCCGCGCGCATGTTCTGGTCAAACCGATCGCCGCTGGTCTTTCCACGAATCTGATGATTGCGACGGACCGGCGGACCTATCATCTCGAACTGGAAAGCGTTGACGGCACCTATATGGCCGCCCTTTCCTGGCGCTATCCGGCGGATGAACTGGCTGAACTGGTCTCCCGCAACAAGCTTGCGTCCGTTCGCGAGGATGCATCCATTGCGCCGGGCGTGGCGGTTGACCGGCTCGATTTCGATTATGTTATCGAGGGCGACAAGCCCGCCTGGCGGCCTGTGCGCGTCTTCGATGATGGCCGGCAGGTCTTCATCCAGATGCCGGCGGGCCTTGCCACCATGGATGCCCCGCCGCTCTTCATCTTGGGCGCGTCCGGCGATGCTGAACTCGTCAATTATCGCCTGCGCGGCAACTACTATATCGTCGACCATCTCTTCCGCGCCGCCGAGCTCCGCATCGGTGCGAAAGACCAGACCGTGGTGCGAATCCGCAAGCGGGTCCAACGCTCCGGCCTTGCGAGCCTGTTCGGAGGCGAGGGATGAGCGAGCCAGCCCCCTTTCCAAAACAGGCCGACGAGCTGAAGCTTCGCGCGCGGCCGCGGCCGGTGACGCGGATCAACCGCAAGGTCCTGATGGCAGGCGCCTGCCTTGGTGTGCTGGGCCTCTTTGCCGCCGCGTCCATCGCGCTTGATCCGCCAAAGGCCGTCGATCCGGCAGACCGGCAGGAGCTTTACAACACGGCGACCAAACGCGCGCCGGATGGCCTCGCAGAGCTGCCGAACTCCTATCTCAACTGGCAACCGGCGGGCGACACGCCGAAGCTCGGTGCGCCCATGGCGGGCGATCTTGGCGGCACTGTCGTGGCGGAAGAGGAAGAATGGGGCCTTGAGCCTGACTGGAATGTCACGCCGTCAGACGACTTCCGGCCCTCTGCCGAGGATGAAGCCATTCGTGCGCAGAGGTTGGCGGATGCCAAACTTGCCGATGCAGCCGGCAAGGCGGGGGTGTTCTTCGATGTCGGCAACCGGCAGTCGCTTGCTGGGTCTGTGTCTGCACCGGGTGGCCTGCCGAACAGTCTCGGCTCGGAACTACTGGCCCTTGCCGCGCAGGGCGCGGGCAGTCCGGGTTTTGCAGGCTCGCCCGATCAGAACCTTCAGGCGGAGAAGATCGCATTCGCAGCTGAGACGCGGGATGGCGACATCTACAACCCGCATGATGTCGAGACCCCGGTCTCGCCCTATCAGGTGATGGCGGGCACGCTGATCCCGGCCTCGCTTGTCACAGGGCTGAACTCTGACCTGCCGGGCAATGTCATCGCGCAGGTGACGCAGCCGGTTTACGATACTGTCAGCGGCGCGCATCTGCTGATTCCGCAGGGCGCGCGCCTGATCGGGCGATACCAGTCGGAAGTCTCGTTCGGCCAGGAGCGTGCGCTCCTGATCTGGGACCGGATCATCCTGCCGGATGGCAGCTCGCTGCAAATTTCCGAGCCCGCGGCCGATGCGCAGGGCTATGCAGGCGTTTCCGACCGGACCGACCATCACTGGGACCGCGTGTTTGCGGCTGCGGGACTGGCCACCCTGCTCGGCATCGGTTCCGAACTTGGCTCGGACGATGATGATGTCGAGCGGGCGATCCGGCGGGGATTCGGGGACAATGTGTCCGAGGCAGGCCAGCGCGTCGTCGACCGCAATCTCGGCATCCAGCCGACGATCCGTATACGGCCAGGCTGGCCGGTGCGCGTGATCGTGACGCGGGATCTCGTGCTGCGGCCATACTCTGAAGGAGGCCGGTGATGAGCCTTCGCATCGGACAACTTCCCGACAGAACGCCGGTGAAACTCACCGTGTCAGTGGATCCTGATCTTGCTTCTGCGCTTGCCGACTATGCGGCGATCTATGCCGAAACCTATGGCGCGGAAGAGAAACCCGAAACCCTGGTGCCTGCCATGCTGGACATGTTCCTCAGCTCGGATGCCGGGTTCAAGCGGGCCCGCAAGGCCCTTCATGCCAGAGCCAGCAAAGGAGAATAGCAATGGCAACAATCGGCACCTTCAGCCAGAAGGATGGCAAATGGACCGGAACGATCCGGACCATGACAATCAATGTGAAAGCCCAGATGGTCCCGGTGGCCGAGAAGGCCGAAGGCGGCCCTGACTACCGGATCTTTGCTGGCGGCGCAGAGCTCGGCGCCGCCTGGCGCGAGGAAAGCAAGGATGGCGAGACACCATACCTGGCCGTGAAGCTCGATGATCCGGGGTTCGATAAGCCGCTGCGGGCTGCCTTCTTCGAGAAGGAAGAGGATGGCAGCGGCGTGCTGGTCTGGAACCGGCAGAAGCTGAACTAGTCAGCTTTTGCTTTTCGGACCGTGAACCGCAAATACCCCAAACTTGTGCCTCGCGGTCGCCTCCCAAAGGCGATCGCGAGACAGTCTGAACTTCCCGAGGACGAATTTTCTGGGGAAATAGCCCCATCCTGGGCGATTGAGCTCGCCGAAGCGCTTGCGCGATATCATGCGAGGTTGGCATATCGGAAAGGGTCATGACCCTAAAAGCCGCCATCTACGCCCGCTATTCGTCGGATCTTCAGTCTATTCGTTCAATCGAAGACCAGATTGCTCTTTGCCGACAACATCTTGAACAGAAATCCTGGACCGAAACAGTCGTCTATTCAGACCGCGCGATCTCGGGCGGCGCGATGGTTACGCGCCCCGGCATACAGGAACTGATAAGAGGCGCCGCGAACGGTCAGTTCAATGTGGTTGTCGCCGAAGCCCTCGACCGCATCTCCCGCGACCAGGCTGACACGGCCACGATCTACAAGATTCTCGCCTTTCATGGCGTGTCAATCGTCACGCTATCTGAAGGCGAAGTCGACTCCATGCATGTCGGCTTCAAGGGCGTGATGAATGAGATGTTCCTGCGCGATCTCGCGAAGAAGACGCGCCGAGGCCAGACAGGTGTTGTGAATTCAGGCAGATCGGCCGGAGGGCATTGCTACGGTTACGACATCGTACCGGGTGAGCAGAATGGCATCCTGACCATCAATGAAGACGAAGCCGAGACCGTCAGACGGATCATGCGGCTGTTCGTCGAAGGAAAGTCTCCGAGAAGCATCGCGTCCATGTTGAACCAGGAAGGTGTCGCAGCGCCGCGCGGTCCAGATTGGCGCGCTTCGACGATCAACGGACAGGTACATGCCGGCAACGGCATCTTGAACAACGAACTATATATCGGTCGCCGTATCTGGAACCGCAGGCACAAGGTCACAGATCCCTTCACCGGCAAGAAGCGCATGCGGGCTAATCCCGAAAGCGAATGGGTCATCAATGAAGTTCCGGACCTTCGGATCGTTGATGATGAACTCTGGCAGGCTGTGAAACTTCGCCAGCAAAGGCACTCCCGTAAACGTGGTGGAGCGAAGCGGCCAACACGGCTCTTGTCGGGACTCCTCGAATGCAGTGTCTGCGGCGGTCCGATGTCGATTGTCTCTCAGAACAGGTACGGGTGCTCGACAAGACGCGAGAAGGGCACCTGCTCAAACAATCGAACCATAGCTGCCAAAGAGCTTGAAGAACGCGTTCTTGCAGGGCTGAACAACGCCTTGCTTCATCCTGATGCGCAGAAAGCGGCCGCACGCGAGTTTCATGCAGAGCTCGTTCGCCAACAAAAGGCGACTGGTAGCGAGCGGTTTCAGCTTGAGAAGGCTATCGCTGAAGCTAGCAGGCGCATTGACCGGATTGTCGATGCAATTGCTGAAGGGATCGCGACCACTGCCCTCAAGCAAAAGCTGGTCGCCCTGGAAGCAGAAAAAATCGAGAACGAGGCCAAACTTGCGGCGATGGGGAGCGAGCCCGTTGTGAGCGTTCATCCGAACGCTGGCGAGCTGTATGCCGAACTTGTTGGCTCACTTGTGGAAGTGGTTTCGGACCCGTCTCCTGATGCTGACGAGGTCCGATCCATCCTGAGGAAGACAATCCAACGGATTTGCCTTGAGCCGCGCAAAAATGAGAGCGGATACAGCCTTGTTATAAAAGGCGATTTGGCCGCCCTGATTTCTCAGGACGGCCAAACTACTCTTATGATGGGTGCGGGAGTAGGATTTGAACCTACGACCTTCAGGTTATGAGCCTGACGAGCTACCGGGCTGCTCCATCCCGCGTCAAACTTGTCGCTGCACTCTAGGCGTTGCCCCCTAAAATGCAAATCCGGCCCGCCAAAGGCTAAGGCCGGAGCAACTGCCGGCTTGCGGCAGATGTCGTCGTAAAGGAAAGAAATGTCTGCAAGATGCTTGCTTTGTCTGGGCTCTGCGGACCCGGCAGCGACCTACTCTCCCACGCCTTAAGACGTAGTACCATTGGCGCAAGGGGACTTAACGACTGAGTTCGGGATGGGATCAGGTGGGGAGCCCCTGCCATAACCACCGGGTCGGCGGAAACCAGACTGCTTGCAAGCTTAGAAACCAATATGTCTGTTTGAGATCGGTGGCAGTTAAAGCGGATGCGCTTTCAACTACACACGAGTTTCTCGATCAAGCCGATCGAGCAATTAGTACCGGTTAGCTTCACGCCTCGCAGCGCTTCCACACCCGGCCTATCGACGTGCTGGTCTTGCACGGCTCTCAGGGATACCTGGTTTTGAGGTGGGTTTCCCGCTTAGATGCTTTCAGCGGTTATCCCGTCCACACATAGCTACCCTGCAATGCGGCTGGCGCCACAACAGGTCCACCAGAGGTGTGTTCATCCCGGTCCTCTCGTACTAGGGACAAATCCTCTCAAGTATCCAACACCCACGGCAGATAGGGACCAAACTGTCTCGCGACGTTCTGAACCCAGCTCACGTACCACTTTAATCGGCGAACAGCCGAACCCTTGGGACCTGCTCCAGCCCCAGGATGTGATGAGCCGACATCGAGGTGCCAAACGATGCCGTCGATATGGACTCTTGGGCATCATCAGCCTGTTATCCCCGGAGTACCTTTTATCCGTTGAGCGATGGCCCTTCCATTCGGGACCACCGGATCACTATGACCGACTTTCGTCTCTGCTCGCTCCGTCGAGCTCGCAGTCAGGCAGGCTTATGCCATTGCACTCATCGAGCGATGTCCGACCGCTCTGAGCCTACCATCGCGCGCCTCCGTTACTCTTTAGGAGGCGACCGCCCCAGTCAAACTACCCGCCACACAGGGTCCCGGCCCCATCCAGGGGCGCGGTTAGACATCAAAGAAATTAAGGGTGGTATTTCAAGGTTGGCTCCACTCCAGCTGGCGCCAAAGCTTCAAAGCCTCCCACCTATCCTACACATAAGTTCTTTAATGCCACTGTGAAGCTGTAGTAAAGGTTCACGGGGTCTTTCCGTCTGACCGCGGGTACCCCGCATCTTCACGGGGAATTCAATTTCGCTGAGTCTATGTTGGAGACAGTGGGGAAGTCGTTACGCCATTCGTGCAGGTCGGAACTTACCCGACAAGGAATTTCGCTACCTTAGGACCGTTATAGTTACGGCCGCCGTTCACCGGGGCTTCAATTCAAGGCTCTCACCTCTCCTTTTAACCTTCCGGCACCGGGCAGGCGTCAGACCCTATACGTCGCCTTGCGGCTTCGCAGAGCCCTGTGTTTTTGATAAACAGTCGCAACCCCCAGTTTTGTGCCCCTCAGACCTGGTTGCCCAGATTGAGGCCTCCTTCTCCCGAAGTTACGGAGGTAATTTGCCGAGTTCCTTCAACATAGTTCTCTCAAGCGCCTTGGTATGCTCTACCTGACCACCTGTGTCGGTTTCGGGTACGGTCTTAATGGGAGGCTATTTCCAGGAACTTCCAGGCTGCAGACCCAATCCAATAAGGGGCTACAACTTTCGAAATCCGTCACTCATCCCTTGGCCCACGAATATTAACGTGGTTCCCATCGGCTACGCCTTTCGGCCTTACCTTAGGGGCCGGCTAACCCTGCGCAGATTAGCTTTACGCAGGAACCCTTGGTCTTTCGGCGAGCGGGTCTCTCACCCGCTTTGTCGCTACTCATGTCAGCATTCTCACTTCCGATACCTCCAGCAAACCTCACGGTTCACCTTCGCAGGCTTACGGAACGCTCCGCTACCACTCTTTCGAGTCCGCAATTTCGGCGAATAACTTTAGTCCCGTTACATTTTCCGCGCAGAGGCGCTTGATCAGTGAGCTGTTACGCTTTCTTTAAAGGATGGCTGCTTCTAAGCCAACCTCCTGATTGTCTCAGCACCTCCACATCGTTTCGCACTTAGCTATTACTTAGGGGCCTTAATTGGCGGTCTGGGTTGTTTCCCTTTTCACGACGGACGTTAGCACCCGCCGTGTGTCTGCCACGCATAACTTCTGGGTATTCGGAGTTTGAGAAGGTTTGGTAATCCGGTGAGGACCCCTAGCCCATTCAGTGCTCTACCCCCCAGAGTCTAATCGTGACGCTCTACCTAAATAGATTTCGCGGAGAACCAGCTATCAGCAGATTTGATTGGCCTTTCACCCCTAGGCACAGGTCATCCGAGAGCTTTTCAACGCTCAACGGTTCGGCCCTCCAGTGCGTGTTACCGCACCTTCAGCCTGCCCATACCTAGATCATCTGCCTTCGGGTCTAATGCTACGTACTCGGTCGCCCTATTCAGACTCGCTTTCGCTGTGCCTACACCTAACGGCTTAAGCTTGCACGCAACACTAAGTCGCTGACCCATTATACAAAAGGTACGATGTCACTCCGAAGAGCTCCATCAGCTTGTAGGCATCCGGTTTCAGGATCTGTTTCACTCCCCTCATCGGGGTTCTTTTCATCATTCCCTCACGGTACTTGTTCACTATCGGTCGGTAAGGAGTACTTAGGCTTGGAGGATGGTCCCCCCATGTTCAGACAGGATTTCACGTGTCCCGCCCTACTCTAAAAGGTCTTCATTGCACGGATACGGGGCTATCACCCACTATGGCGTACCTTTCCAGATACTTCTCCTTATTTCAGACCAGGCCTGGTCCGCGTTCGCTCGCCACTACTAACGGAGTCTCAATTGATGTCCTTTCCTCCGGGTACTTAGATGTTTCAATTCCCCGGGTTCGCTTTTTAACCCTATGTATTCAGGTTAAAATACCTCGCTATTGAAATGTCAGATACATATCCCGCGAACGGAATATTTATCCAACATCTCGGAGGTGGGTTTCCCCATTCAGAAATCACCGGATCAAAGGATGCTCTCGCCTCCCCGGTGCTTATCGCAGAGTGCCACGTCTTTCATCGCCTCTTACCGCCAAGACATCCCCCGGATGCCCTTTTGACGCTTGATCGTTTTTGAAACCCATGTGCAGTGGAAAACGCATACGCGAACCCACCACATGGATCTCGATCAGACATGTTGGTTTCTTGCAGACTGACCCTTTGGATGACTACCTTACGGCAATCATTTTATCGGCTGAAGCAACCAGGCCAGACCCAATGGGTCGAGCGGCATGGCTGCCGGATCAATCTTTCCCTTACGATGACAAATATCCCGGAGCTTGCTCCGGAAACGGACGTTCTTCTTTCGATCGTTGTAGCGCCATGAAGGCGATGGTGGAGCCAGACGGAGTCGAACCGACGACCTCCTGAATGCAAATCAGGCGCTCTCCCAACTGAGCTATGGCCCCGTAACCCCGGCTTCCCGCCAGGTCGCATGCCCTGCCCTGCGTTGCCGCAGGCTTCGATGGTGGGCCGAGGAAGAGTTGAACTTCCGACCTCACGCTTATCAGGCGTGCGCTCTAACCACCTGAGCTACCGGCCCATGACTGGTCAGGGCCAGGCCCATCGCGGTCAAAGTCGAAGACAGGCGATAAAGCGCCCGCGGGGCTCGCTTAGTGCTCGGAACCGCATGATGCAGATCCAAACAACGAACGAAGGAAGAGAAACGGAGACGGCGCGACAGCCGCATATGTTTTGCTCCTCGATGGGAGCTAATTTTAAGAAGCCTTGGAGTTCCGCGTGAGCAAAACAATCCAATGCATCCTTAGAAAGGAGGTGATCCAGCCGCAGGTTCCCCTACGGCTACCTTGTTACGACTTCATCCCAGTCACTGACCCTACCGTGGCCGCCTGCCTCCGAAGTTAGCACAGCGTCTTCGGGTAGAGCCAATTCCCATGATGTGACGGGCGGTGTGTACAAGGCCCGGGAACGTATTCACCGTGGCATGCTGATCCACGATTACTAGCGATTCCACCTTCATGCCCTCGAGTTGCAGAGGACAATCTGAACTGAGACAGCTTTTTGGGATTATCCCATTGTCACTGCCATTGTAGCACGTGTGTAGCCCTACCCGTAAGGGCCATGAGGACTTGACGTCATCCCCACCTTCCTCCGGCTTGCCACCGGCAGTTTCCTTAGAGTGCCCACCCAAACGTGATGGCAACTAAGGATGAGGGTTGCGCTCGTTGCGGGACTTAACCCAACATCTCACGACACGAGCTGACGACAGCCATGCAGCACCTGTCACCGATCCAGCCTAACTGAAGGAATCCATCTCTGGAAACCGCGATCGGGATGTCAAGGGTAGGTAAGGTTCTGCGCGTTGCTTCGAATTAAACCACATGCTCCACCGCTTGTGCGGGCCCCCGTCAATTTCTTTGAGTTTTAACCTTGCGGCCGTACTCCCCAGGCGGACAGCTTAATGCGTTAGCTGCGTCACCGACAGGCATGCCTGCCAACAACTAGCTGTCATCGTTTACGGTGTGGACTACCAGGGTATCTAATCCTGTTTGCTCCCCACACTTTCGCACCTCAGCGTCAGTATCAGTCCAGTTAGCCGCCTTCGCCACTGGTGTTCCACCGAATATCTACGAATTTCACCTCTACACTCGGTATTCCGCTAACCTCTCCTGAACTCCAGACTTCCAGTTTCAAATGCAGTTCCGAGGTTGAGCCCCGGGATTTCACATCTGACTTAAAAGTCCGCCTACGTGCGCTTTACGCCCAGTAATTCCGAACAACGCTAGCCCCCTTCGTATTACCGCGGCTGCTGGCACGAAGTTAGCCGGGGCTTCTTTACCAGGTACTGTCATTATCATCCCTGGCGAAAGAATTTTACAACCCTAAGGCCTTCATCATTCACGCGGCATGGCTGCATCAGGCTTTCGCCCATTGTGCAAGATTCCCCACTGCTGCCTCCCGTAGGAGTCTGGGCCGTGTCTCAGTCCCAGTGTGGCTGATCATCCTCTCAGACCAGCTATAGATCGTAGGCTTGGTAGGCCATTACCCCACCAACTACCTAATCTAACGCGGGCCGATCTTTCGCCGATAAATCTTTCCCCCGGAGGGCGTATACGGTATTACCACTCGTTTCCAAGAGCTATTCCGTAGCGAAAGGTACGTTCCCACGCGTTACTCACCCGTCTGCCACTATGTCGTTCGACTTGCATGTGTTAGGCCTGCCGCCAGCGTTCGTTCTGAGCCAGAATCAAACTCTCAAGTTGAGTGTTGATCTGACGAAACCATCCATTGGAATATGGACGGTTACTCAAGCTGTTAAGCATAAGTATTGCGTTCTTTTGACGAGAAACCCTTTGTCACAAAGAACAGGCCGAAACCCATTCGATGGATAAAAGAATTTTCTCTCAAGAAACGCATCCGTCGTGATCGTATGAACCTGCCGTCGATTGCTCTCTGGCGAGGTTCGCAAGCCATCACGCCGCCTGCGTTTCTCTTCCTTAATCTCTTACGATGTCAAACAGCTGGAACCGGAGTTCCGAAGCCCTTCAGAAGCCTGCGGCCCCGTCCGGAAGTGGCGGCTTATATGGGCCGCCGTTTTCCCCGTCAACACCCTTTTTTGCGCCTTCTGCAGTTTCCGGTTTTAACCGTGGAACCACCAGATTTTTAGCGCAAAAGAAATCCCTGACCGGTGACCGGCCCGTTATTTCCGAGCGTTTTGAGGAACCGCCTATATAGCTTCTGTTCGGTCCGAGCTGCAAGCTCTTTTTGCACTTCCCAGAAGCCTTTTTGGCGGGCCCGCTTCCGAAACCCGAGGGCGTCTTCAGCGGAGGCCGGGAGATACTCAAGGCACGGGGAGGCCGCAACCCCCTTCTGCAGCAAATCGCAAGAAATAATGCGATTTCACTGCAGAGCGGCCATGCATCAGCGCCGAAATTCGAGCTCTAAAAAGCTAGAGCCTTGTAAAATCAGTATTGTGTCGCGATGTAGGATTTCATCGCTTCGGCTTCGGCTTCTGTCTCGGCGATCTTCCATTTCACCAGATCGCCAATGGAAACGACGCCAATCAGGCGATCATTGCGCAAAACCGGCAAGTGTCTGACTCGCCGATCCGTCATCAGTTGCATCGCATCATCCACTTTCGTGGTCGATTCAATGGTGATGACATCGCGGGTCATGGCGTCTCCGACATGGATATTAAGGGCCGAAGCCCCGTTGCGTGCGACGTGGCGAACAATGTCGCGTTCGGAAAGAACACCCACGATCTCTCCACCGTCGCCCAACGCCACCACTGCGCCTATTCTTTTTTCGTCCAGGATCCGGGCGGCTTCGGAGAGGGTCGAATCAGCCTTCACCGAGATAATTTCGCGCCCTTTGTCATTCAGTATCTGGTCTATTGTCATGCGCGTCCTCCGTTATGTGCGGACCGCTGGCCGGCCTCGCCGTTACGGAAACCTACCATAAAGGCGGCATTCCGGCGATCAGAATCGCGAACGGGGCCTTTGCGCGCGGTAAATCTGGAACATCATCGCCCCCGCAAGGAAGCCACCCATATGCGCCTGCCAGCTGATTCCGGCCCCTAACAGCGACGGCCCCATCAGCCACAACGCCAGATTCACGACGGCGAAGAACAGGAAAACGGTCAGGAACCTCTTCGACAGGATCTGCCCGCCCCGCCCCTCCTGTATCAGCACCCAGGCCGCAAACAGGCCGCTGGCGCCGCCAGACGCCCCGATAAGGCCCGTTCCGGCCGGATATTGGGTCACCAGGTGGAAAAACGAACCGCCCACCACGGACACAGCGAACACCACAAGGAAAGGAATCGCCCCGCTTTTCCGGCCGATAGAGAGCGACGCGTGCACCAGCCGCCCGAAAATCACGATCAATGCCGCATTCAGGATAGCGCCCGCCCATCCATCATGAAGCAAGGCACTCGCCAGAAGCGGCACCAAAGCCTCTATTGGAGAGTTGTAAGGCAATACCCCTTGCGCCCCAACGCCCATCGACGCCCAAAACCTGTCCGGCTGGAGCACGCCCAGCGGAAGCATAAAGCCCTGCCAGCTGGACGGAGAGAAAACGCGAACGACATGCGCCAGGATGATGAGGCCGGCGAGGCCGGTCACCGCGGGCGGGGCTTCTATAACAGGAGGCGTCCTGGATGCACGCGTCACGGGAAGGAATCGGACCTTGTCTGTGGAACAACAACCCGGTCAGGCTAGTCGGCCACAGCCTTCATGACCAGCGGGTACGGCGGCGGGCACATCAATAAAAAAGCCCCGCCAAACGGCGGGGCTTTCCATAAGAAGACTGTTGTGACGCTTAGAAGGACTTGCGAACGGTCACACCATAGGTCGCCGGCTGGTTCGGATATCCGGAGAACGAACCGAGCTGCGCCACGGCCGGGAACGCCGCCATGATGTATTCCTCGTCGAAAATATTCCGCCCCCAGAATGTCAGGCTGATTCCGCTTTCGGAGGTGAAACCAAGAGACGCGTTGAAGAGATCATACTTGCGTTCCTGGCCGATGATCGCCTGCTCAGCCGGATCATCGCGATACGTCGCCGGACCTTCATGCTGCCAGTCGCCGCGGACGAATGCATCCAGACCTTCAAAGTTGAAGGTATAGAGCGCCGAGACAGATGTGGACACTTCCGAGATGGCCGCCGGCTTTGCCCCGGAGATGTCTCCCGCCGAGGAGTTCTCGAAGCTGTCATAGACCGGATCGAGGAAGGTGCCGGCGAAGCCGAGCGTCAGGTTCTCCGTCGCATTCCATGTCGCGTCGAGTTCCAGGCCCTGCGTTGACTGCTCACCCGCATTCGCAAGCGCGAAGCCCGTGCCAGTAAAGATGTTGGACTGGAAGCCTTTGATCTTCTGGTCGAACACAGCCACGTTCATGGCGAACGTGTCCCAGGCACCTTTCAAGCCGACTTCGAACACTTCCGACTCTTCCGGACCCGCAAACCGGGTGCCCGTTGTCAGGTTCGGTGGGTTGAGGCCTGCCGCAACTAGGTTCGAATACCCCGTCGGAGTCGGACGGCTGTCACGCGACAGGTTCCAGGACGACGCCTTGAAGCCCGTGGCATATGATGCGTACACGTTCATATTGTCCGTGGCGTCATAAGCGAGGCGCAGCGTGTAGGTCGTGTCGTCGTCATTGGTCGAGCCGCTTTCCACCGCATTCGGGAAGTTCACGAATTGCGGGAAGAATTGCAGCAGCTGCAACTGGGACGTTGCGCTCGCTGCCGTCGACTGGATCGTCGCAAAGATGTCCGGATAAGCCGCCGCGAACGCGCCGACCTGAGCCGGGCTGGTCGGGTCCACACCCGCCTGCAGGAGCAAAGCGCCTGTGGCCACCTGGGAGATGTATGGCGACAATGGGTCAAGATCGATCGCGGAGAAGGTATCCGTCGACACAACCGTGCCATACGCGTCCTTGTTGTCCTGCGTATAGTTCAGGCCCAGCGTCGCGGTCAGGCGGTCGGTCACGTGATAGTCCACCGTGCCGAACAGGGAGAATGCCGTGTTGTCCTGACCATACGCTTCAATCATCCCCTGCCCCGGCTGGAAGAAGAAGCCCTCCGGCACGCCGAAGACCAGCGGTTCAAGCCCGGTCAGCAGGCCCTGGGACAGGAAGTCGATATAACCCCGGATGTCCTGACCATAGAGAATCTGGTTCTCGATATCGACGGATTCATCGAAGTAGAAACCGCCGACCATCCAGTCGATGGCCCCATCGCCGGTCGATGTCAGGCGGATCTCCTGGGTGAAGGTATCGATGTCTGTGTCGTTGGCGTTGCGGGCCAGCAGGTCAGCGCTGGTGAAGTCTGAATCCTGGTCGGTCTTCAGCTTGGACGACCGGTATGCCGTGATCGAGGTAACATCCGCAAACCCGAGCGCGTAGTCAGCCTGAACCGACAAGCCGGAGTTTTCGACGTCATTGGAGGAGTCGAGGTTGTTGTAGACTTCATAAGAGAACGGGTTCTCCGGATCGATCTGGCCGCCCAACGCAAAGATCGCCGCACCGGTCATGCCGTTGACGATATTGCCAGCCACGCAGCAGGTTTCGTCGATCTTGTCGAAGTCCCCGATGATGCGGAAGCTGAGATCCTCGGTCGGCTCGATCAGCAACTGGCCGCGAACGCCCCAGCGGTTGCGGTCGTTGATGTCGGCGCCCGTATTGAGGTCATCCGCATAACCGTCACGCGTATTGTAGTTGGCCCCCAGGCTGAAGGCGACGTTCTCGGCGAGCGGGCCTGTGACATCTCCGGCCACGCGGAACATGTTGTAATTGCCAACTGTCGCTTCGGCCGATCCGCCCCATTCATATTGCGGCTTCTCGGTGACAATCGAGATCACACCAGCCGAGGCGTTCTTGCCGAACAGGGTCGACTGCGGGCCACGCAGGACCTCCACGCGCTCGATATTCGGCAGATCGGAAATCTGGGCTGCCGAGCGAGAGCGGTACACACCATCGATAAAGACACCGACCGACGGCTCGATGCCGGCATTGTTATCGCCATTGCCGAAGCCGCGGATAATGAAGTTGGTGTTGGCCGAAGACTGGAACTGTCCGATACGCAGCGACGGCACGATCGACTGAAGGTCGTTCAGGTCGACGATTTCCGCCTGTTCGATAACAGAACTGTCGACAACGGAGACAGCCACCGGCACGTCCTGCAGCGTCTGCTCGCGCTTGGTCGCGGTAATGGTGACGGTTTGCAGCGTTCGTGACGCATCTTCGTCGGTCGTTTCCTGTGCGTGGGCCGGAACCTGGCTGGCTGCCAGAGCCGTCAGGCCGACACTGAAACTGAGAAAGGCTTTAAAGCCTGCACGTGAATAGGCATTGGATGTAGACACGAGGTCACTCTCCCTTTGGACATTGATTTTTGAAAGACTGCTGAAGTGAGTGGAGGAAACGCCAGTCTTTGCGAGTTTTCTCGCACACCTTTCGTATCCTTAAGGTTACCGACAGCAAGGGTTTCGCCCGTAAATTGTGTCCAAAACGAAAATCCGTTGCCGGAAAGCCACGAACGGCAAATGAAGCGCCGCGCCTGTAGGCGTTTACCAGGTGGATTTGCCCTCTTTTTCGGGTGGTACGTCGAACATTTTATCTGACGATCCGTCACCCCCGCGCTGAACGGTCAACACGAATCACTCAGTCGTCCCGTCGAGGGACACGTTTGGGAAACCATGCGGCACCAGCACGCGAACTTGCGAGGGCTCCACTCGCCTGAGATGGCTGTTTTTTACCTCAAAGGGGAAAATCCCGCCCCAACCCATTCCAGAATTCGCCACGGGAGGGAAAAGCCGCGTCTGGAACAGTTATTGCGGAAGAGAGCCCCGAACCGGCCCGCGGGGGCTAGCTTAAAATTCGGAGTTCCATCCAATCATGAATGACCGGTCCATTCATCCCAACACCAGAGTCCTGCTGGACGCCTGGCGTCGCATGAACGCAAACAACGCTTCCGCCGCCTTTGAGTCGCCACGGGTCGAAGACCATCCCGGCCTGATTGATCGCCTCTTCGTTCTCGAGAACAAACGCGACGGCGCCTGGCTGTTCCGCACGGCTGGCGGATCACTGACCGGCCTGCTGGGCCGGCCGCTGGTGGACCATGATTTCCTGAACCTCTGGTCCGGGCCGGACAAGTCGATGATGTCGGCCTTCCTCGATGCCGTTCAGCTGGACGGCGCCCCGGGCGTCATCCGCGGCCGCGGCGAGACAATGACAGGCCAGCGCGTCGAGCTGGAACTCACCATCATGCCGCTGGCCAAACAGACCGAACGCCCGGACAGCAACCGCATGCTCGGCCTCTACCAGACGCTCGGCGGTGAGCCCATGCTGAAGGGCCGCCCCGTCTGGCGTCACCGGGTCTCGATGCTGGTCCCGCCCGATACCCGCATGAGCGAGCCGCGCGTGAAACTGGTGGCCTCCAACGGCTAAACGCCCATCGCCGGGTCGCTGATACTGTCGCGGCCCGTTTCGATACGGCCAGCGAGGCGACGTTCGAACCCTTCCGCGGACACCGTGATGTCGTACCAGGCACCGCTGCCGCTGGTTTCAAATTCCCGTTTTACCGTCTTGCCTGCTCCCACGGTCACGGAGACCGGCTCAGAGCCGTCATAAACTCCGGCAGACAAAGACAGTTCCCGCTTCGTCCGGCCCTTGTTCTTGGTCATCAGGGTAACGATCCGTGTACGCAAATTCAATTTCGCAGAGGTTTCGATCGCCGTAGACGCGTCGCCTTGGAACGTGCGCAGGAAACCGTTCGGCCCCAGCACCCACAGGTCATACTGACCGGCGTCCTGGCCGAGTTCCCAAACATCCGAAATCGCCTTGCCGGCTTCAACCGTGTAACGGCGCGGAATGCGGTCGAGGTGGCGTTTGTCATAAACGTGGAAGACCGCGCCCGCCTTTCCCGTATTGGAAAATTTCAGCGAGATCGTTTCCGGATTGGCCTCTGCCGTGACGTCCAGCGCATAAGGCAGCGCGCGCGACAGCCGCGTGCCCTGCTCCTGCGACAGAAACTGCGGCTCGGCTGGCGGCTCGATGCGCCGGCGATGGATCTGTGCCAGCACGGCTTTCTGCGATCCTTCGGCAGGCGGCAGGTCCGGGAAGACCGGCTCGTTCGGTGTCTGGAAATCGAAACAGGAAGTCAGGTCGCTGCAGACCGCGCGGTGCCAGGGACTGATCGCAGGCACCGTCACGCCGAACCGTTTCTCGAGGAACATGCCCACGGACGTGTGATCGGCGACCTGGCTGTTTACCCACCCGCCGCGGCTCCATGGCGAAACGACATAAAATGGTACACGCGGACCAAGCCCCCAGGGACGGACGGAACCGCTGATCGTGTCGTCTTCTTCCAGCAACCGCTTCTCCGGGTCGGAGAAATAGAAGCCCTTCACATCCACGGTCGACTTGCCCGCCAGTTCGCCGTCCACTGTGTAGGATGGCGGGGCGGCCGGCGGCAGGTGATCGAACAGTCCATCATTCTCATCGAATGTCTGGAAGAAGACGGTGCGGCTCCAGACCTCCGGATTGGCCGTCAGGGCTTTCAGGATACGGGACGTGTATTCGGCGCCCTGCAGCGGTGTCGACGCGCTCGGATGCTCTGACCAGTCTTTCGGCGGCAGGATCCAGGTCACCTCCGGCAGGGTGCCAGCCTCCACATCGGCCGCAAACTGCTCAAGCGAGAAGTCCCGCATCCCCTTCTCGTAAAGCGGCGAGCCGGGTTTTGCCTCGCGGAAGCTTTTGAATGCAAGCCCGCCATGCATGGCGCCGGTCCAGTTATCGTTCGTGTCCTGATAAATACGCCAGGAGACGCCGGCCTCTTCCAGCACATCCGGAAGGGTCTGCCATGGCAGGGCGGAGCCCTGATAGGTGTAGCCCGGTTCCGGCAAGGCGCCCTTGATCCAGCAGCGCAGATTGTTCGGCTCGCTGTCCGCTTCCGTCCCGTTGATCCCCCGCGCGCGCAGCTCCGGATCATGGTTGGAGCCTGACCAGAACACGATCCGGTTCGGGTCCGTGCCGGTCGTGATCGAGCAGTGATAGGCGTCGCAAATGGTGAAGGCTTCGGCCAGCGCGAACTGGAACGGTACGTCCTCACGCTTGAAATATCCCATCGAGAAGGGATTTTTGTATTTCGGCCAGTATCCGAACTTGCCCTGGTTCCACGCCGCCTGCGAATCCCCGAACGAATGCGGCGTGCCCGGGTGGGCGATGGCATTGGTCGTCTTCGTATCAAGATGGAAAGGCGGGATCTCTTTCTGACCGTCGGACTGGAACCAGACCGGCTTGCCGCTTTCCAGGGGAACCGTGTGGCGGTCTCCAAATCCGCGCACGCCGCGCAGCGTCCCGAAATAATGATCGAACGAGCGGTTTTCCTGCATCAGGATGACGATGTGTTTCACATCCCGGATGGTTCCGGTCTCGCTGGCCGCAGGTGTGGAGAGTGCCTGGGCAATCGCTTCAGGAAAGGCATTGGTGGCAACGCCGGCAGCGGCGCCCGCCCCCATCATACGCAAAAACTCGCGGCGGTCCGTCGTCATGATCCTGCATTCTCCTGTCAGCTGCTATGGCCATCCCTGATTTGCCAGGTGGTCTAGCCGGGCTGCATGACAACAGAATGAATTTAACTCATCGACAGCAGACAATTTTGTGAAATTTATTAAACACCACTGACCAGCCCAGCCGGCAGGTGACCGCACACAGGCCCGTCCCGCCGCACCGGCCGTCTGTTGCCTTCGTCACGGCGCGCAGTACCCTCGCCAAATACTCGCAGCAGGCATTGGAGCGGCAAATGCGGAACTTCCTCGTCCTCACACTCATCATGACCCTTTGCGGTGTGGCGCAGGCAAACGCAGAAGACTGGCGCGCCGCTGCGGAAAAGCACACGGTCGAGATCGCCAACTTCACCTTCCACACGGGCGAAACCCTGCCCTCGATCACGATGACGTATTATACGCTCGGCACGCCCCAGCGGGACGAAGACAGCAAGATCACCAATGCGGTGATGCTGCTTCATGGGACGGGCGGCAATGGACAGTCCCTGCTGCGTCCGTCTTTCGGTGACGAACTGTTCGGGCCCGGCCAACCGCTCGATCTTGCTCGCTTCTACATCATCTCGCCGGACAATCTCGGCCACGGCGAAAGTTCCAAGCCGAGCGACGGCCTGCGTGCTAATTTCCCCCGCTATGACTATGACGACATGGTCGATGCCCAATACCGCATGCTCAGCGAGGGCACCGATGTAAGTGGGCTGGAAATGATCGTCGGCACATCGATGGGCTGCATGCACGCCTTTGTCTGGGGCGATACCCATCCGGGTTTCGCCCGCCGCCTCGTGCCGCTCGCCTGCAACGCCATCGAAATCGCCGGGCGGAACCGGATGTTCCGCCAGATGATCATCGACGGCTTCGAGCAGGATCCGCACTACAATGACGGCAACTATGCCGATGCCGCCGACCTGGAAACCGGGCTGGCTATCTGGGCCAACACGCTGATCCTCGCTGGTTCAAATCCCTACCGTTCTCAGGCAGACGCGCCGACCCGCAAAGAAGCGGTCGAACAGCTGCACAGCACGATTGAGCGTTATCTTTCCAACCCGGCAGATCCGAATGACACGATCTACCAGTTCGACGCGTCGCGGAACTACAACCCCGCGCCGCGCCTGTCAGAGATTGGAGTGCCCGTCCTCTGGATCAACTCGGCGGACGATTTCATCAATCCGCCCGGTCTCGGCGATCCGGAGGCGCTTGCAGCCCGGATGCCGAATGCGCGCTTCGTTCTGGTGCCCGCGACCGCGGAAACCCGCGGCCACGGGACACATACTTTCCCGGTATTCTGGAAAGACGACCTGGCAACCTTCCTTGCAGAGTATCCTTGAGGTCTAGGCGCTCGCCATCGCCGGCAATTCCGCACGTTTCAGGAGCGGCTTTTTCAGGATCAGGTCGGCGGCTTTTTCGGCGATCATGATCGTCGGCGCATTGGTGTTCCCGCCGATCAGCGTCGGCATGACCGAAGCGTCGACGACGCGCAGGCCTTCAACGCCTTTCACTTTCAGCTCGCCATCCAGCGGCTGGGTATCGCTGACGCCCATCGCGACCGTCCCGACCGGGTGATAGATCGTCTCGCCCGTACGGCGGATGAAGGAATCGATGTCTTCATCAGACGTGGCGCCCGGGCCGGGCATGATCTCTGAGCCGGTGAACGGCTTCAGCGCCTCCTGCTGACAGACTTCGCGCACCATCTTCACCGCTTCTCGCATGGCGCGGCGGTCTTCTTCCGTCGCCAGATGGTTCGGGTCGATGGACGGATTGGCGAACGGGTCGTTCGAGGCGAGACAAACCGTGCCCCGGCTTTCCGGGCGCAGCTGACAGGCGTGAACCGTGTAGCCATCCTTTTGCGGGTCGTGCTTGCCGTGATCCATCATGATGGCATTGACGAGGTGCAGCTGCAGGTCGGGCATTTCGAGGCCAGGACGCGATTTCAGGAACGCCCCTGCCTGTAGGAAATTGTCTGCGCCGGGCCCGGTCTGGTTCATCAGGTAACGCAGGCCGACGCCCAGCTTCTTGAGGCCCTTCTGCATCGAATAGGCAGAGATGGGCTGCGTCATCTCATGGATGACCGTCACATCGAGGTGGTCCTGCAGGTTCTGGCCGACACCCTTGGAATCGACCACAGTCTTGATATCGAACCGGCCCAGATGTTCGGCATTGCCGATGCCCGACAGCTGCAGGATTTGCGGGGACTGGACAGCGCCGGCACAGACGATCACCTCGCCATCGGCGAAGATCGATTGCGGCAAGCCGCCCTTGCCTTCCACCACTTCCACACCCGTGGCACGCGTGCCTTCGAACAGGACACGGGTCACCCGGCCGGTCGAGATGACGGTCAGATTGTCCCGAACGCCCACGATCGGGCGCAGGTAGGCATAGGAGGCGCTCCAGCGTTCGCCCTTGTGGATGGTGCGCTGGTAAGGGCCGAACCCTTCCTGCTGGGCACCATTGAAGTCATCGGTCCTGGCATAGCCCGCCTGTTCCCCGGCCTTGATAAAAGCGCGATAGATCGGGCTGGACATCGGCGAAGACGACACGTTCAGCGGGCCGCTGCCGCCATGGAAAGCGTCCTCGCCCTTGTCCAGGGTCTCTGATTTCTTGAAGTAGGGCAGGACGCTCGCATAGTCCCAGCCCTTCAGCCCCATCTGGCCCCACTGGTCATAATCACCGGCGTGGCCGCGGATATAGATCATGCCATTGATGGAGGACGAGCCGCCCCAGCCCCGGCCGCGCGGCCAATAGAGCTTGCGCCCATTCATGTGTTTTTGCGGCTCGGTCCAAAACCCCCAGTTGAAATCATTCTCCTGCTTGATCAGGCTCCCGACCCCCGCCGGCATGCGCACCATCAGCGAGTTGTCTTTCTTCCCCGCTTCAATCAGGCATACCTTTACCGCCGGGTCAGCCGACAGCCGGTTGGCAAGGGTACATCCGGCGCTTCCTGCACCAACGATTACGTAATCATAGCGTTCCATGGGATCCTGTTTTCCTCGTCCGCCGGTTGAATTCCGACGATTGATGCAACACTTTGTGAACGAAAGCGTGCTAAGTAAAGGGCGTGGGGAGAAGTAGTCCGAAAGGACGGGTCAGCTCAAGGAGTGATTGATGACCTTCTCTACTTCTCAGGCTCTGATGACGTCAGAAACGCCAGAAGAATATTTCGATCGCCGCCGCCATAAGCGTGTGGACATTCAGCTTCCGGGCCGATTCCTCACTCATATTGGTGACGATGCATCGCTTTCGACGATCAATCTCTCCTGCTCGGGCGCACTGGTCCAGTCTTCGACCCTGCCCGATCCTGGCGCCGAACTTGTCTGCTATTTCGATGACCTTGGCCGCGTGGTCGCCACCGTTGTGCGCCATACTGGCGAGGGCTTTGCCCTGTCGTTCAATGTCGCCTCGCACAAGCGCGAGAAGATCGCCGACCGCCTGACCTGGCTGCTCAACAAGGACATGCTGAACCTGTCCGAAGAGCGTGAAGCCCCACGTTATGCGGCCGATGTGCCGGCACAGGTCCTGCGCCGCAGCGGCCAGATCCTAAATTGCCGCGTGCTCGACATATCGCTGACCGGTGCCAATTTCGAATGCAAGGGCGCCGCCATGCCGAAGCTTGGCGAGATTGTCAGTGCAGGCACGATTCCGGCGGAAGTCGTCCGCACGGGCCGTGACGGCTTTGCCGTGCGTTACCTCCAGAAAGACGAACGCGATTCACTCTGATCCGGCCGGTCCGGGCTGTGGATGCCTGGATCAGTCGATCCGTTTCAGGCCCGTCTTGTGGCGCTTCCAGTTCTCGACATAGTGCACTGCCGACATCTTGATCACCTGGACCTGATGCTCGGAGACCGGCTTCACCACTTTGCCCGGCGCGCCCATCACGAGTGAATTATCGGGAATTTCCTTGCCCTCCGGGATGAGGGAATTTGCCCCGATGATGCAGTTCCTGCCGATCTTCGCGCCGTTCAGGATGATCGAGCCGATACCGATCAGAGTCTCGTCACCGATCGTGCAGCCGTGCAGCATGACCATATGGCCTACGGTCACATCGCGGCCGATGGTCAGCGGCTTGCCGACATCCGTGTGCAGAACGCAGCTGTCCTGAATGTTGGAATTCTCGCCGATCGTGATCGGGTCGTTATCCCCGCGCAGCACCGAGCCGTACCAGACAGACGCATTTTCCTTCAGGATGACATTGCCCATCACCTGGGCCGTCTCGGCGACCCAGTAATTGCCGTTTGCAGGCAGGTCTGGTCGATTTCCATCCATCTCGAAAATTGCCATGCCTCATCCCTTCATTTCGCTTGCGGATTTAATGTTTACCACCTGATAACTCTGGTAGTGTCTATTCATCAACAGATTCGGACGTGGAGTACGGTCATCCTGAGACTGTGTCATACCCCGCCGCCCGGAAGATACCGGGTTGAGGTCCTGCCGCCCATCGGGCGTGTTGCCTCCCCTTCCCCCCAAGTTTCCAGCCAGCCGCTGTGCATTCCTGCCAGCGGCTTTTTTAGTCCCTGCAGCAAGGAGACCTCCCATGGGAAAACGCAACGCAGCCAAGCGCATGAAAACCGCTTCGGAAGTGAACACCTCTGCCTGGTTTGAAGAAACCGGCCGTGTGAGGGGTCCGCGGCTGCAGGCTATTGATGGAGGTCGGTCCTGGCATCCCGACGATGCTGATCAGAAATACAAGCGCGCCGCGACAGCCCCTGAGGGCGACCGGGCCCAGCGCTATCAGAAGAACGTCAAACCCCGCTCCGAGAATCAGGCCCGTCTGATGGAGGCGATGGACGAATACGCCCTCGTCGCCGCCCTCGGCCCGGCGGGCACGGGCAAGACCTATCTCGCCATCTGCAAGGCGGTCGAGGCGCTGCAGAAGGGCAAGGTCTCGCGCATCATCCTGTCGCGTCCTGCGGTCGAGGCGGGCGAGCAGATCGGCTTCCTGCCCGGCGCCATGGAAGACAAGCTCGCGCCTTACCTGCGCCCGCTCTACGACGCCCTGTCCGACCGGCTCTCGCCCGGACAGCTGAAACACATGCTGGCCGAAGGTGTGATCGAGATCGCGCCGATCGGTTTCATGCGGGGACGCACGCTCAACAACGCCTTCATCGTCATCGACGAAGCGCAGAACTGCACCTACACGCAGCTGAAAATGCTGCTCACCCGCCTTGGCTGGCACTCCACCATGGTGATCACCGGCGACCCGGCCCAGTCAGACCTGTTGCCGGAATTCTCTGGCCTCGCCAACGCAGCCGAGCGGCTGGAGAAGCTGGAAGGCGCTGCGGTCGTGAAACTCGAAGGCCAGGACGTCGTCCGCCACCCGCTCGTCGCCGACATGCTCAGCGTGCTCTGAAACAAAGCCCAACGCACCCTTGATCAGCCCGCCGGAATGCCCTCCGGCGGGCTTTTTCTTTAAAGGTTCATCCGTAACACGGCTGCACCTTCAAAGCGCCCGGCGCGCAGATCGTCCAGGGCTTGGTTCGCCTGCTCCAGCGGATAGGCATGGGTCGAGGTCTTCACCATGGCGTCCGGCGCGATCTTCAGGAACTCCACCCCGTCCTGCCTTGTGAGGTTCGCGACGGATTGTATGCGCCGCTCCTCCCATAGGTCCGCATACGGAAAGGCGGGAATGTCACTCATATGGATACCGGCGCAGATCACCGCGCCGCCCTTGTCCACGGCTTTCAGCGCGGCGGGCACCAGCGCCCCGACCGGCGCGAAGATGATCGCCGCGTCCAGTCTCTCCGGCGGCGTCTCCTCGCTGCTGCCGGCCCAGACAGCGCCCAGCGAACGGGCAAAATCCTGCCCTTTCTCGTCGCCGGCCTTGGTAAAGGCAAAGACTTCCCGCCCCTGATGTACGGCCACCTGCGCGATAATGTGCGCTGCTGCGCCGAAGCCATAAAGGCCAAGCCGCCTGCCCTCTCCCGCCATGCGGTAGGAGCGGTAGCCGATCAGCCCCGCACACATCAATGGCGCGGCGGCCTCGTCCGAATAGGCAGCCGGGATCGGAAAGCAGTAATGCGCGTCGGCCAATGTATACTCGGCAAAGCCGCCATCGCGGGTGTAGCCGGTAAACTCCGCCGCCTCGCACAGATTTTCCTGCCCGCGCTGGCAATAGACGCAACGCCCGCAGGTGTGCCCGAGCCACGCCACGCCGACCCGGTCACCCACGGCAAAGCCCGCCGCGCCCGACCCCAGCGCATCGACGACACCGATGATTTCATGTCCCGGAATCAGCGGCAGTTTCGGCTTCTTCAGGTCTCCATCGACGACATGCAAATCCGTCCGGCACACAGCACAAGCCGTCACCTTGATCCGGATCTCGCCTTCGCCCGGCACGGGATCCGGCACGTCCTTCAGGACGAGCGGCGCACCGGCTTTCTCGAACACCATCGCACGCATGAGAGGCTCCTCGTCATTGCCGCTGCATCGTCCGTCGTCGTCATGTTGCACGTCAAGCACCGCCGCAAGAAAACTTGTTCCGCCTTCAATTGAAAAATCCCGTATTTACAAGTGCATTGCTTGGTTACCAAAAATACGGCTTAATCATTCCCGCAAGAGAGGTGCCGGTCAGAGAGCACCCTGGGGATGAGTGTGGCAGACATTTTCCTATCATACAGCCGGGCGGACAGGCCGAAGGCACAACAGATCGCAAAAGCGCTGGAGCAGGAAGGCTTTACGGTCTGGTGGGACAAGGTCCTCCGTGCTGGGCAGACCTATGACGAAGTCACAGAAGGCATGCTACGTGATGCCCGCGTGGTCATTGTGCTCTGGTCGGAAGTTTCCGTGAAATCAAAATGGGTCCGGGCAGAAGCCACATTGGGCGAACGTACCTCGACCGTCATTCCCGCAATGATCCAGGATGCCGAACGCCCGATCATGTTCGAACTGACCCAGAGCGCTGACCTCATCGGCTGGGATGGCGACCGCGAAGACAGTCACTGGAAGGGCTTCGTTGCCGACATTCGCTTGGCGCTGGAACGCCAGGAGGTAAAGGCAGAGGCCGCGCCGGCCGCAATCGAAACAGCCGCCGCCCCGCGCGATGCAACCATCGAGAACACGTTCTGGACCTCCATCGCGGACAGCGATGACCCCGCCGACTACGAGGCCTATCTCAACCGGTATCCCGATGGTCATTTTGTTGACCTCGCCCGCAACCGGCTCGCCGGATTGGCAAAGATTGCAAGTCCCTCAGCGGGACAAGCTCCCGCGCCGGACGCACAGCCGCCCGTTTCACCGCCCCAGCCTGCTCCGACGCCTGCGTCAAAGCCAAACCGGCTTATCCCTGCCGGCATCGGCTTGGCTGTCGTGGCGTTGGGAGGCGGCGTGGCCGCTATGGTGATGTCGGGCCCGAAGCTGGAACCGCCGCCCGCTGTTGAAAAACCGGTCGAAGATCCGCTGGCAGCCTTTGCCGATTGTGACACGTGCCCCGCAATGATTCCCATTCCGGCCGGCACCTTCCAGATGGGCTCACCCGACACGGAAGCCGGACGGACCGGCAATGAAGACCCGCTCCACGAAGTGGCGCTGCCCGCCTTCGCCATCGGGCAGACCGAAATCACCTTCGATGAGTGGGATGCCTGTCTCGAGGGTGGCGGATGCAATGGCTTCGAGCCGTCAGACCGGGGCTATGGCAAGGGCCGGCAACCCGTCATCGGCGTGTCCTGGACCGATGCCAATGCCTATGCCCGCTGGCTCAGCAGCAAGACGGGCCGGGCCTACCGGCTGCCGACCGAAGCGGAATGGGAATACGCCGCCCGCGGCGGAACCACGACGGCCTATTGGTGGGGCGACTATTTCGATGCCGCCATCGCGCCTTCCCGGGCCCCTGTCCCGGTCGACACGCTGGCCGAAAACCCGTTCGGCCTGAAAGGCATGCTCGGAAATGCGCGTGAATGGGTCGAAGACTGCTACATCAACAACTACACGACGGCACCGACAGATGGCTCGGCCCAACGGGACGGCGATTGTGCACGTCGGGTATTGCGGGGCGGTGCATGGGGACGCGACCCGGACGACCACCGGGCCGCAAACCGGGCCCGGATTGACCGCAACGTGCGCGATAAGGTCTTTGGCTTCCGCGTGGTGACCAGCGACTTGTCCGCCGAATGACATCCACATTTCGCCAGACGACGCCTCACCGGGCGTGCATGTGATATTCCGGGACAGTTTATTTTATGATGCAGATAGCCAATCGCGATGTCTTCCCCACCAGCGCAACGATCGAAGTGTTCGCTCCGGTCCAGACCCTGTTCCAGATCCCGGCAATAGACGAGGCGTTCAACAAGCATGAAGCAGCGGCCGTCCGCGCCAAGCGGCGCTACCATCGTTTCGGACGCCTGGCGATCGTCCTGATCGCATTCAGCTCGATTTATACGGTAGCCGACGCAATCATCATTCCTCCGTACCCGGTACAACCGTTGGCTAGTGCCCTGGCTGCCCTGCTGGCCGGGCTCGGCATCGTTCTGCAAATCTACCTGATCACGACGCACCAGAAGGAAAAGTGGCTACTCAACCGCTACGCCGTCGAGCGGCTCAGAAGTTCGAAATTCCAGGCCTACCATCTTGGTCACATAGCGCAGGACGCGAACGAACTCGAAATCCTGTCGAACCAGTATGCCGCGCGGCAGGTTGCCAGTATCGAAAACGAGCTGAACGGCGGGGATTCGGTGTTTCGTGCCTTCCAGCCCGCTGCAGCCGTGTCCCTGCCCCGAACACCGAAAAAGCCTGCAAATGCGGACCTCGCCCGGATCACCAAGGAAGCCTACGGCGAGTTGCGCATCCAGTATCAGAAACGGTTCGCCCAGAGCGAGCTGACCCATTTCGCGAACCGACGGCGCATCTTCTACTCCTCTCAGGACATGATCTATCTCAGCGCCGCAGCGTTTGCCTTCTTTGCGCTGTCGACCAAATTGTTCACCGGACTGGATGGATCCGCCACATCCGGCTGGCTCGATTTCCTGGCCGTCACCCTGTTCATTGCGGGCGCAACAGTATCCATTCTCGACAATGCGTCGATTGAGGAACAGTCACAGACGCGCTTTGAGCAATATGTCCGTGATATCGAACAGATTGCGAGCCATGCGGACGAAACCAATTTGCTCGATCTCGTACGTGATATGGAGCTGCTCTGCCTGCAGGAGCTCGATACCTTCTGCCGCGCCGGGGAACGTATCAGCTACCGGCTCTGATATCAAAAATGATGCCGCAGGCCTGCCGATGATGGAGGCCTGCGGTATTTCGTAAACTGCTGATCAGAATCTGTAGCGGACGCCGACTTCGATCAGGTTCGATTTGTTTTCGACTTCGAGGTTCGCCGGGAACAGGTCGACCTTGTATTTCCCGTCCTCAACTGAGCGGTAAGTGTACTGACCGAATACATCCCAGCGCGCATCGAAGCTGTAGGTTACGCCTGCCATGACCTGGTAGGCAAATCCGTTGTCGTCATCGTCCACGATGCCCACGCCCGACGGGTTGAAGGTCACATCCGTCTTCGCATAACCGATGCCTGCGCCGACATAAGGGGTCAGGCCGGATTCATTGGCGAAATCGTAATAGCCATTGAGGAACAGGGCGGTTGTCTTGATGTCACCGCGCCCATCGGCCACGACATCGGCAACTGTCACGCCCAGCGTATCGGCGGAGCCTGTGAGGGCGCCAGCGTCGAGGGCATCGATGGAACCGCCGCCGAGTGTCACGCTCTTGTGCGTATCGACATCGGCCTTTGACATGGCGAGCTGAACCTCTGCGCGGAATGCCGGTGAATATTGGTACCCGGCGGCGGCCGAGTACGACATGCCGTTATCAAATTCGGTTTTCCAGCCAACCGGCGTGCCGGACGCGATCGGCGTACCAGCCGGCAGCGCGCCGCCATTGCCGGTTACGAAATCGACGCTCGTCGCGCCTGAATTGTCACTGTCTGATTGCATGGCGGCACCCACCGTACCTGACACATAAAATCCCTGTGCATGGCCCGGGGCTGCCAGAAGCGCACCGATAACTGATGCTGCGGCAATAACTCCAAGTCGCATAACGTGGTCCCTTTTTTTGATGGCCGGCCTGCCTGACCGGTAATGAATCTACGGGCTTCCTGGCAACGCAGATGAACCGATAACAAGAACGTGATCAACGGGCATAGGCCCAGCCCAATCCGCAGACATGTCAGCGAAATTTTCGTCTTTTTTCAAGGCATATATGATGTATACAGAGCGCCCAAACCCCGGTACCAGCACCCGTGCCAGTCTTCCCGGCATGACGGATCTCACCGATTTCTTATCTCTTACCTGGCAAACGATCGGCCTCGCCATCGCGATGGCCGGTTTCAGGGCCGGGTTGCGCGATGTGCCGGACACGATCTCGAAGACGATGAAGCGGCGGTGTCTGGCTGAGCTGAAGCGGATCGGTATTGTGCTCCGCCGCCTGATCTTCCTGATGGCGTTGCAGGTGAAGCTCGCGCCGGAGAAACCACGCCCCGGCTAAGACTATTTCAAGAATACCGAAGGCGAGACGAAGTCGAAATACACCTTCTCTCTCTCTCGTGCCCACTCAGGCGGGCGAAACGCCGGGCTTTCTGCACGGGCCGATCATCGTGCCAACGCGCGGGCCCGTACTCGCCGCGCCGCTGATCGAAGCGCTGGCCGGCCCCCGACACGAGCTGACCCTGTCCTCAACCAGGAAATTTGCCGAAGCGCCTTAGGCGTTTCCGGGCAAGCGTGCTGCCCGGACGCCAAGCCATCCCTTCTCGGAGAAATCGATCCACCGGATCGATTTCTGATCTCTCTAAGCCTCGTCCTCATCCTTCGCCACAGAAGCAGCGAGTGAGGCGGACAGAAAGCGGTCGATGTCGCCGTCCAGCACGCCTTGCGTGTCGGAGGTTTCCACCTCAGTCCGGAGATCCTTCACCATCTGATATGGCTGCAGGACATAGGAGCGGATCTGGTGGCCAAAGCCGATATCGGTCTTGCCGGCATAGCTCGCATCGGCGACTTCGCGGCGTTTCTGCAGTTCGAGCTCATAGAGGCGGGAGCGCAGCATCTGCCACGCCTGGTCACGGTTGCGGTGCTGCGACCGGTCGTTCTGGCACTGGACCACGATGCCGGTCGGCTCGTGCGTCAGGCGGACGGCAGAGTCGGTCCGGTTGACGTGCTGGCCGCCCGCGCCAGAGGCCCGATAAGTGTCGGTGCGCACATCGGACGGGTCGATCTCGATCTCGATATTGTCGTCAATCACCGGCGTGACCGTGACCGAGGCAAACGAGGTGTGCCGGCGCGCGGAGCTGTCGAACGGCGAAATGCGGACGAGGCGGTGAACGCCCTGCTCCGACTTCAGCCAGCCATAGGCGCTGTCACCCTTGATCTGCAGCGTGGCGGATTTGATGCCCGCCTCTTCGCCTTCGCGCTCGTCCATCTCCTCAACCTTCATGCCGTGCTTCTCGGCCCAGCGCACATACATGCGCCGCAGGATCGAGGCCCAGTCCTGGCTCTCCGTCCCGCCTTCACCGGCATTGATCTGGATATAGGCATCATTGCCGTCGGCCTCGCCGGAAAGAAGCGCGGCCAATTCCGCCTTCTCGGCCCGGTCAGCGGCGCGTTTCAGGGAAGCTTCAAGGTCGGCAACCATGTCGTCGTCGCCTTCGGCGAGCTCCAGCAGCTCACCGGCGTCTTCGGCTTCTTTTTCGAGGGCCTGAACGGTTTCAATCCCTTCGGCCAGTTTCTGGCGCTCTCGCATCATGGCCTGCGCGGCCTGCGGATCGTCCCAGAAGTCCGGCTTTTCGGAGAGGGCAGTCAGTTCATCGAGGCGTTTTGTGGCTGTATCCCAGTCAAAGACGCCTCCGTAGCAGAGCGGCCGAGGAGCGGATCTGGTCAATCAGGGACTTGATTTCTGCGGACATGTGTTCGGCCTTTCGAAAGAATAAAATCTGCGAGGCGGGCCTATAGCGCAGCCGCCCCGCAGGGTCAAAATGCGTCAAGGTCAGTAAGTGCCGTCGAGATCCCCGCTGACAACCTGCTCCTGAGGTTGCATCGGATCATCTTCCGGCACGACACCGGCATCGCGTTCAGGGTCGAAACCGGACACGCTGCCCGAGCTGCTGCCTGTGCCGCAGCTACCGGAAATCGACAGGCAATCATCACTGCCATTGAAGGCCGAAAGCCCCGGCTCCGTACCCGGACGGAAGGCTTCATCAATGATGACACTTGTGTCCGGCCCTGGCAGCTCACCGGTGCGGGCATCGATCTTCACCAGGCGCACGCCGGGCGGAATGCGGAACGGAATAGCGGCCTGGTCAGCCAGCGCCTTCTCCATGAACTCGGTGAAGATCGGCGCAGCGACAGACCCGCCGGCCTCGCCTTCCCCAAGCGTGCGGTTGTCATCGAAGCCAACCCGCACACCGACAACAAGGTCAGGCGAGAAGCCCATGAAGATGGCATCGCGATAATCATCGGTGGTCCCGGTCTTGCCGGCCAGCGGCTTACCGACACGAAGGGCCCGGCGGCCGGTGCCGCGCTCGACGACACCTTCCAGCATGTGCGTGATCTGGTAAGCGACAATCGGGTCGAGCACCTGCTCGCCGACCTCGGCCAGTTGCGGCGGCTCCTGGCCGTCCCACTCTTCAGACTGGCAGCCTTCACAAGCCCGTTCGTCATGACGGAACAGCGTACGGCCGTGACGGTCCTGAACCCGGTCCAGCAGGGTCGGCGTGATCTTCTTGCCGCCATTGACGAACCCGGCATAACCGCGCGCCATGTCGATGAGATAAGCATCGCCCGCGCCGAGAGACATGGCCGCATATGGCGGCAGCTCGTCATAAACGCCCATCCGGACGGCCAGATCGCTGACGGCTTCCATGCCGATATCCTGCGCCACACGCGCGGTCACCTGGTTCAGCGATTTCTCAAGCGCGATACGCAGCGTGACCATCCCGTAGGACCGGCCTTCAGTATAGTTGGACGGGCGCCAGTAATCGCCGGTCGACACATCAAAGGAAACAAAGGGCGCATCCAGCATCCGCGTTGCCGGCGTGTAGCCTTTTTCGAGCGCGGCGGCGTAGACGAACGCCTTGAAGCTCGAACCCGGCTGGCGCTTGGACTGGGTGACGCGATTGTAGCTGGATTTGAAGAAGGAATAACCGCCCTGCATGGCCAGGATCCGGCCGGTGTGCGGGTCGAGTGCGATCAGTGCACCATCGACTTCCGGCACCTGGCGCAGCGTGGCATTGCCAACCGGCACCAGCATCGGCTCAATCTCGCCCTCGTCGATCTCATTGCCTTCCGGATCGTACTCCGCTTCCTCGGATCGCGGCGCCAATGTTTCGTCGGCATTCAGGACCTGCCGCTTCAGCTCTGCGAGCACGACCTGCCCGACCTGAAGCCCGGCCTTGCCGCCCTGTGGCTTGTACGTGTTGGCCCATTCAACCTCTTCGGTCGGCAGCTTGATGGTCGCGCCATCGGTGAGGAGAAGTGTTGCACCAGACCGGGAGACCTTCTGCACCATGGCCGCTTCCCAGGTGCCATAGCCGCCCGGCAATTTCACTTCCTTCAGCGCCTCCTGCGCGCCGTCGCCGGGATCGATTGTGGTCACCGGACCGCGCCAGCCATGGCGGCGGTCATAGGCGATCAGGCCATTGCGCAGCGCCTGCTGCGCGGCGAGCTGCAGATGCGTATCGATCGTGGACCGGATCGAAAGGCCGCCCTGCTCCAGCGTTTCCTCACCATAGGACTTGATCAGGTCGCGGCGGAGTTCCTGGACGAAATACGTCGCGGCCACATATTCCGGCCCCTTCAGGCGGCGCGTTGTGGTGAGCGGCTTCGCCTTCGCCTCATCGGCTTCTTCCTGGGTGATGTACCCATCTTCGACCATACGTCCGAGCACATAGTTCCGGCGGGCCAGAAGGCGTTTCGGGTTTGTATACGGATTGACTGCCGATGGCGCCTTGGCCAGCGATGCCAGCACGGCCGCTTCGGACAGGTCCAGCTCTGGCAGGGATTTGTTGAAATAGTTCAGCGCCGCCGAACCGACACCATAGGACCGCCCGCCGAGATAGATTTCGTTGAGGTACAGTTCGAGGATCTGTCCCTTGGTGAATTCCTTTTCCATGCGCTGGGCGACAATAGCTTCCTTTGCCTTGCGCTTCAGGTTCTGGTCCCGGGTCAGCAGCATGTTCTTGGCCACCTGCTGGGTGATCGTCGACCCGCCCTGCAGGCCGCCCTTGCCGGTGATCTTGTTCTTCACCGAATTGATGCCGGCCCGAAGGATGCCGACATAATCCAGGCCATTGTGATGGAAATAGTTCTTGTCTTCGGCCGCCACGAACGCTTCGACAACGTGGGTGGGGATCGACTCGTAGGGCACGAAAACGCGGTGCTGATCGGCAAATTCCGCAATCAGTGTCCCATCCCCAGCGTGGACCCGGGAGGTGATCGGCGGCTCGTATTGTTTCAATTTGGCAATCGATGGCACAGTGCGGCCAAGCGCAGCGAAGTACAGCCAGAGCGCGATGATGCCGATAATGGCCAGAACGAAGCCGAGCACGAACAGCCGCCGCATCCAGATCCACATCCAGCGTGGTCCAGGCAGGTAAAACCCATTGATTCCGAAGCGATTTTCGACGCTTTCGTATCTGCCGTCAGTCATGAATACTTTCCCTGCCGTCTGCAGACGGAATCGCAGCCTTTTCAGGCGATAGTAAGGCGCGCCGCAGGCGCGTTAAAGAGGCGGGTGTCAGATGTCCTGCCGGTCGACTTCGCCGTCTGTCAGCGACACATCCGGAAGCGCCTTGCGTTCCGGCTCCGGCTCACTGAGCCCATTCTCCAGCCGGTCTATCAAGGCGGCCTTCTCAGCGGCAGGCGGGCGATTGTCCAGCGCCGTCTGCCAGGCCTCTGCCGCCGCTTCCTTGTTATCCAGGTACCAGTAGATGTCGCCGAGATGGGATTCGATCTCCCAATGCTGGTGCGGCTCGAGCTCCTTGCGGGCGAGTTCGATCAGGCGCTTGGCCTCGCTGAGATGGCCGAGCTTGAAGTAGGCCCAACCGAGCGAGTCCGCGATATAGGGGTCGCGCTCTGCCATGGCGCGGGCGCGGCTGAGCACCTTGAAGCCTTCTTCCAGCTTGTCCGTCCGCTCGATCAGGAAATAGCCGAGCGTGTTCAGCATGTACGGATCGTTCGGGCGGGACAGGCGCTCGGTCCGGAGGATAGCGAGTGCCTCCTTGATCTGGCCGTTCCGGCCAAGCGCATCGGCCAGCACAACGCGGCGATCGTGCGTATCGTCGAGGTCACGGGCCTGTTCGGCATGTTCGACAGCCTGCTGGGAGTCGCCGAACTGATTGAAGATGTCCGTCGCCAGACCGTGCGCTGCCGCCTTCTCCGCCGGATTGTCCGACATGGCGATCACTTGCTCGATCAGTTTCCGCGACGCTTTCTCGTCATTCATGCGCGAGTGCAGCTGGAGCGCGCCATAGAGCGTCGGGAGCTTGTCATCGTCATCCGTGAGGCTGAGCGCCCGGTCGATTGCTGCGCGGGCGGCATCCTCCTGCCCTGACATGAGCTTCGCCTGCGCCGCCGCAATCTGAAGGGATGCGGTCGCCTCTGGCGCTGTGTTGGCCACATGAGCCACGCCATCATAGAGGGCGCTGGCATACATCTCGTCGATGATGCCGGAGCGCAGGTCTTCATTTTTCGGAGAAATCAACAGCGCCACCTGATCGAAGGCAGACCGCTGGTCATCGAAGCCGTCAACCCGGCCGCCCATCATGATGCGGCGAATGATACGTTGTTCCTGAAGCGAGCGGGAGACATCGGACAGCGACTGGCTGAAGGCCTCGGCCACGGACTGAGGCTGGTTCCGCAGATTCTTGCCGGTCTCCAGACTGTCCATCGCGGCGGCGTAGCTGATCGCCTCCTCCGGTTCGGCGTCGGCCAGCTTCTGGTACACGGCCTTTGCTTCTTCGATCCGGCCCAGCCGCTGCAGCAGCAGGGCATGGCGGGAAACCACCGTGCGGATGTGGCTATAGAGGAGCCCCTTGGGGTCAAACTCATGCTCGGGCGCCTCGATCTTCGACGGCGTCATCGACTCATAGACGGCAAGCGCCTGTTCCGGCCGGCCAAGGGCATCCAGCATCGCGGCCAGCGACAGGTCTCCGGTCAGGCCCGGCATGCCGCTGGCGGCGCCGCGGTGACGGTTGATCGCCTCGTCCGCCTTGCCTTCCATGGCGAGCAGCCAGGCATCGAGATAGATGTAGAAACTGGTTTCGCCGGTCTCACCGGACCGTTCGCTCGCGTCTGCCAGTGTCTGGCGGGCTTCTTCGATCCGGCCGGCCGCTGCCTCATCCAGCGCGATGAAGGCATCGAATAGCGGGCTGGCATCGCGGTCTTCCATGTCCAGTTCGCGGGTCAGCGTGATGAAGGCGGCCATGTCGCCGGCCTTCACCGCATCGGACGGAACGGCATAGGCATCCGGCCCGACCGGCTTGCCACGTTCGTCCAGAACCGAGGTCGCGCGCGCAGCGTCGGACAGGACGGCATAGGTCTCGGCGATGGCGGTATCTTCCGGCATGGTCTCGACCAATGCCGGTGCTGGAGCGGCAGCGCACGCCCCCAGCGATACGGACAGGGAAAGCGACAGGACAAGCGCACTTGCCGCGACAGAATTCTTGAGGCGCATGGGCTCTCCGGTCTCCAGCCTAGCTGATACATCAAGTGAAGCAGCCCCGTACGGCAAGAGCAAGGCAGCCACATGTTGAACAAGGCAGGTTTGCTGCCTTGTTCATAAACAGGGGCTTAATCTGCCAGGTTTGCGACATCGGTGCCCGGCACGAACAGGACAGCGCAGGCACTTGTGGCCAGCAGCGCCCCGGCAAGTTGCGCAATCAGGAAGCCCGGCACGTCAGTTGGGCGGACGCCGGCAAACGTGTCTGACAGGGATCGCGCGATCGTGATCGCCGGATTGGCGAAACTCGTGGACGCTGTCCACCAGTACCCGGCCGCGATCACCAGCGCGACCGCCGCCGGAACCGCTTTTGGCGCGTATCGGATCGCACCGAAAATGGCGAAGACAAGCGCGAAAGTCGCCACGCCTTCCGACAACATTTTGGCCGGTCCGGACCGGTCGGTCATCGCGACCTGGATCAGCGGCAGCTCGAACATGACATGTGCCAGCAGGCCGCCCGCGACGCAGCCACCCACCTGAACCACAACATAAACCAGCGCCATCGACGCAGAAATCTCCCGGCGGGCAGCAAAGGCCAGCGTCACGGCCGGATTGAAATGCGCGCCGGAAACCGGGCCGAGCGTGGCAACAAGCACCCACAGGATCGCTGCCGTCGCTGCCGTGTTGCCAAGCAGGGCGACGCCATCATTCCCGGCGCTGACCCCAAGGGCGAGAATACCGGAACCGATGACCACGCCTGCCAGCAAGGCCGACCCCAGAAACTCCGCCAGCAATCGTCTGGTCACATCCATCATCGCCCCCTGCCATCCTCAATCCGGAGTGCAAAAGCGGAACAGCCCGCTCCTGGTCAGGAACGGGCTGCAACACGATCGTAGGTAACGGTCCAATCACATGTTCGGGTATGCGGGGCCGCCGCCGCCCTCCGGAACCGTCCAGTTTATGTTCTGGTTCGGATCCTTGATATCGCAGGTCTTGCAGTGGATGCAGTTCTGCGAGTTGATCTGGAACTTCAGCTCGCCACCTTCCTCGATCCACTCATACACGCCGGCCGGGCAGTAACGGGCGGACGGGCCTGCAAAGACATCGTGCTCAGACGATTTCTGCAGGGCCATGTCGGCGACCTTCAAGTGCACCGGCTGGTCTTCCTCATGATAGGTGTTGGTGAAGGAGACGTTGGTCAGCTTGTCGAAGCTGATCACGCCATCCGGCTTCGGATACTCGATCGGCTTGAAGTTCTTGGCCGGCTTCAGCGATTTTGCATCGGACTTGCCGTGCTTCAGCGTACCGAAGAAGGAGAAGCCGCCCAGCAGGCTGGAGATCCACATTTCGATGCCGCCCATCGGGATGCCGATGGCGGTGCCGAGTTTCGACCAGAGCGGCTTCACGTTCCGGACAACCTTCAGCTCCTTGTAGACCGAAGACTGGGTGTAGGCCTCTTCATAGCTTTCCAGCACGTCGCCCTGACGACCGTCCTTGATGGCAGCGAAGGCGGCTTCAGCGCCCATCATGCCGGTCAGGATGGCGTTGTGGCTGCCCTTGATGCGCGGCACGTTGACGAAGCCGGCGCCGCAACCGATCAGCGCGCCGCCCGGGAAGGCCAGCTTCGGAACGGACTGGAAGCCACCCTCAGTGATCGCGCGCGCGCCATAGGCTACGCGCTTGCCACCTTCGAGATGCGGCAGCACAGCCGGGTGGTGCTTGAAGCGCTGGAATTCCTGGTACGGCGAAATGTACGGATTAGCGTAGTTCAGGTGAACCACGAAACCGACCGAGATGAACGGCTCGCCATTGTCGCGGAAGTGATAGAGGAAGCTGCCGCCGCCGGTGGAGTTGTCGAGCGGCCAGCCCATCGTGTGCTGGACATAACCTTCCTGGAACTTTTCTTCCGGAACGGACCAGAGCTCTTTCAGGCCAATGCCGAATTTCTGCGGATCACGGCCTTCATCGAGATTGAACTTCGCGATCAGCTCTTTCGTCAACGAGCCGCGGGCACCTTCGGCGAACAGGACATATTTGCCCAGCAGTTCCATGCCCGGCTGGTAGTCGCCCTTGTGGCTGCCATCGGCTGCGATGCCCATGACGCCGGAGACGACGCCCTTCACGCGGCCATCTTCGCCGTAAACAACTTCAGAGGCGGCAAAGCCCGGGAACACTTCGACGCCGAGATTCTCGGCTTCCTGGCCGAGCCAGCGGGTCACGTTCGCCAGCGAACCGGTGAAGTTGCCATGGTTCTTCATGAAGCCCGGCATCGGCAGCAGGGACATGTCCGCCACGCCTTCCGGACCCAGGAACAGGAATTTGTCAGCCGTCACTTCCGTTTTCAGCGGACGGTCGTCGCGGGTGCGCCAATCGGGGATCAGCTTGTCGAGGCCGACCGGATCCATCACGACACCCGACAGGATGTGCGCACCGATCTCGCCGCCTTTTTCCAGAACGACCACGGACAGGTCTTCGCCTGCCTCATTGGCCAGTTGTTTGAACCTGATGGCTGCTGACAGACCGGACGGGCCGCCGCCCACGATCACCAGGTCGAACTCCATCGATTCCCGTTCCATAGCGTCATCCGCCATTGGTTTCTCCTCGCTTCGGCCTTAGAGTTGCCGCCCATATCTGCAATTACTTAAGCACTTACAATGTCTGCCGCGAAGGTCCAGAGCTTCTGAATGCCCGCCCCTACGTCAATCACTGCCATCGATGCCCTCACCGACTGGTGGGAAGAGATGGGCGTGGAGGTGGACCATGCGAGGGTCGATGCGCTCCTGAAGGCCGCAGACACTGTAGTTTCTGCTGCACCGCAGCAATCCGCGCCTGTCCGCCCGCGCCGCCGCAAACCGACAAACTGGGTCGATGAGGCCCGCTCGCAGGCCGCAGGGTGCGACACTCTGGACGCCCTGAAGGCAGCCATCGAATCGTTTGAAGGCAGCCCGCTGAAGGCTGCGGCGCACTCCACCGTGGTTTACGACGGCGCCCCCGGCGCGAGCCTGATGGTCATCGGCGAAGGCCCGGGCGCGGAGGAGGACCGGCGTGGCCTGCCTTTCGTGGGCAAGGCCGGGCAGCTGCTGGACCGCATGCTGGCGGCCATAGAGCGTAGCCGCGAGACCAATGCCTTCATCACCAACGTCAATTACTGGCGCCCGCCCGGCAACCGGAACCCGGACCAGGAAGAGCTGGATGTCTGCCGGCCCTTTGTGGACCGGATGATAGAACTGACGAAGCCGAAGCTGATCGTGGCGGCTGGCGGTGTTCCGGCCAAGGCGCTGCTGGACACGCAGGATGGCATCATGCGCCTGCGCGGCTCCGAGCATATGTTCACCACAGCGGGCGGCTTTTCCGTTCCGCTGATCCCGCTTCTGCACCCGGCCTACCTGTTGCGCCGCCCGCAGGAAAAGTCCCGCGCATGGCGGGATTTGCTGCTGGTCGAAAAACGCCTGGGGGAACTGGGCGGCTGATGCCTGCTCCGCTTTCCATCATCATTCCAACGCTGAACGCCGAGGCGGAGCTGCCGCTTTGTCTGGAGAGCCTGATGCCCGGGCTGGAGGCCGGGCTGATCCGGGAGGTCATCGTGGCCGATGGCGGGTCGGAGGATGCGACGGCGAGAATTGCCGGGGCGATGGGAGCCAATCTGGTCACCGGGGCGCGAGGCCGCGGGGCACAGCTGGCCGCTGGAGCAGCTGCCGCGCGGGGTGACTGGCTGCTGTTTCTGCATGCCGATACCGCGCTTTCGCGTGACTGGGCCGAGCGCACATTGGATCATATCATGACCAAACCGGACCATGCCGCTTTCTTCGAATTGCGATACCGGTCCGATGCGCGCGCGGCCCGGACTTTGGAAAAACGCGCCAATCGGCGTGCCCGGATGCTGGGGCTGCCTTACGGCGATCAGGGCCTGCTCATCAGCCGGACATTGTATGACGAAGTCGGCGGCTATCTGGACGTACCGCTGATGGAGGACGTGATGATCGTCCGAGCCATCGGCAAGCCACACCTGACCGAGCTGAACGCCGAAGCGCGCACCTCCGCCGCGAAATATGAGCGGGACGGCTGGGGCAAGCGGTCTTGGCGCAATGCGTTCCTGCTCATCCGCTTCCTGCTCGGCGCCAAGCCGGAAGACCTGGCGAAACGCTACACCTGACGAGGAGCTTCTCATGAGCGACGACCGGAATTCCGTGGAACTCTACCGGCAGGAGGGCGAGAATTTCCGTTCTGTCCGCGCGACGCTGGAGGGTGACAAATTCACCTTCGACACACAGGACATGGGCAAGCTGGTCGAGGAAATGTGGGGCGATTCAGACTATGAGTTCTGGACCATTGTGCCGAAGGAAGCCTGGGGCCAGCTGCTGATGGCCCTGTCGATCGAGTTCTTCGCAAACGACCCGCAGGCGACGGATCGCCTGCACGACATCTGTATCGCTCATGGTATTCCGCATGAACGGGGCAGCTGGGCCTAGTCGCCGTCCCACCAGACCGGATCGTCGAAATAGGCTTTTTGCGCGGTACGCAGGTAATCCGAAATCGAAGTCTCCGTCGGCAGGCTACACGTATAGGAATCGAGTTTCTCGATACCGTACGCCTCGCGCTCTTCCTGGCTGACGTCACCGCACCAAGGCAGTTCGACATCGAACGCTTTGAGGCCATCGGCGTCGAATTCCGGCGCCCGCCGTGTGACACCGACGATGTAGGCCGTCTCGTCATCCTCGACCATCCTGATCTCGGTCAGCCAGACCGGGCCGACTGCCGTATCCATCAATGGGACGAACCGGATGCCCATCGGCTCCTCATCCTCATCTTCTTCCGGCGGGGGCATCATCAGGTAACCCTTGTTCCCCCGGTTCGGGACGGTGCGGGCGCAGTCGTCCTCGTCACTGCAGACCAGGATCGCCGACGCCTCGTCGAGGCGAACCGCTTCGCCTTCCGGGATGAACGGCGTTTCGCTCGTGAAGCAGGCAGACAGGAAGGCCGCGGCGCCGATGGCCAGGGCAATGTTCAGGCGTTGCATCAGAAGGCCTCCTTTTATGGCCTAGATTTGTCCCGGGCATCTTTCGCCGGGCACAAGACGAAAGTAAGGCATTGGCATGGGACGTCCAACTCTTCTCGTATTCGCCAAGCCGCCGCGCATCGGCCTGTCCAAGACAAGGCTGGCCAAAGGCATCGGCCCGGCGGCCGCCCGGCGCATTGCCGGCTTCACGCAGGCGCGCACCTTCCGGGCGGCCACTCAGTCCGGCTGCAATACGATCATCTATGCCGCGCCGGACAGTGCGCTTCGTACCGTCACCACGACAGATTGGCCGGCTCACCTGCCGCGGCGCAGCCAGGGCCATGGCACGCTGACCGAGCGGCTGGAGAAAGGGTTCAATGAAGCCCCGCCCGGCCCGGTCCTGTTCATCGGAACCGACGCACCGGACGTCTCCGCCGCCTTGCTGCGCCAGGCCGTTCGCCTGCTCGCCCGGCACGATGCCGTCTTCGGCCCGGCAGAGGATGGCGGCTTCTGGCTGTTCGGCATCAACAAGGGCCCGCGCACGCACTCCCCATTCCGCAATGTCCGCTGGTCCGGGCCGCATGCAATGCAGGATGTCTGGTCCAACCTGCCTTCCCACGCGAATATCGGCCTGTTGCCCATGCTGATGGACATCGACCAGCTGAGCGACTGGCGGGCCTGGAGCCGCCGGCGGCACACGTGGCGGCCGCCTGCGATCCACAGGAAAAAACTCGAGGGACACTAGTTTGTTCTTGATTTGTTCTGTGCCGCATGGCTTTCTCAGCTCATGCGGACCGGACAGAAACTCTCCCCCAAAGGCCGTGTCAGCCTGATCGACACGCAGGCAGCTGCCGAACGCGCCACCCAGCGCGGGCGCGGCGCCGTCTCCAACCAGACCGGCCGGTTCGAGCGGGAAACCCGCTTCGCCTTCGATGATGGTTGGGACACGATCGAACAGGACGCTACGCGGATCGAAACGCTGGTGATGCCGGAAACGGCGCGGACGGTGATCACCTTCAACCGCTCGCCCGACATTTCCTTCGACCGCACGATCAACCCCTATCGCGGCTGCGAGCATGGCTGCATCTATTGCTTCGCCCGGCCGAGCCATGCGTTTCACGGGCTCTCCGCCGGCCTCGATTTCGAAAGCCGGCTTTTCTACAAGACCAATGCGATCCGTCAGCTGGAATGGGAGCTCTCCCGCCCCGGCTATCTCTGCCGTCCCATCGCGCTTGGTATGAATACCGATGCCTACCAACCGATCGAGCGGACCTACCAGATGACACGCCAGGTTCTGGAAGTGCTTGCGGCGCACAATCACCCCGTCAGCCTGCTGACAAAGTCTGCCCTGATCCAGCGCGACATCGACCTGCTCGCCCCGATGGCCGGGAAAGGCCTGGTGCGGGCGGGCGTCTCGATCACGACGCTGGACCGTGCGCTCAGCCGCAAGATGGAGCCGCGCGCCGCGACGCCGCAGCGGCGCCTCGAAACCGTGCGCGCGCTCAGCGAGGCCGGTATCCCCGTTACCGTGATGACGGCGCCAATCATCCCGGCGCTGAACGATCATGAGATCGAGGCCGTGCTGGAAGCTGCTGCCGCCCATGGTGCGGGCGGGGCCGGCTATGTGCTGCTGCGCCTGCCGCACGAAATCAAGGATCTGTTCCATGAATGGCTGGTCCAGCATGTGCCGGACCGCGCGGCGAAAGTCATCAACACGATGCGCGACATGCGTGGCGGCAAGGATTACGACGCCCGCTGGAACGAGCGCATGCGCGGGCGCGGCCCAGTCGCGGACCTGATCGCGAAACGCTTCGCCCGGGCAACAAAACGGCTCGGTCTCAGCAATCCCCGGCCATCGCTGCGGACAGACCTGTTCGCCCCGCCCGTCCAGCCGGGCGGCCAGATGGCGCTGGACCTCTAGGCCTCAGCCGGGCGCGTCGCCCAGAGCCGCCAGCTCACCCGCATTGAAGACGCGGCTGCGAGTCAGGAAGCGTTGCTCGCGTCCATTATCGAGCGAGAACATGCCGCCACGCCCCGGCACGACATCCAGGATCAGCTGGGTGTGATTCCACGCCTCGAACTGGCTGGCCGAAATGTAGACCGGCACGCCGTCGATCTCGCCCAGCTTCACGTCCCGCTCGCCAACCTTGAAGTCATCCGCCGGATAGCACATCGGACTCGACCCATCGCAGCATCCGCCGGACTGGTGGAACAGGATCTCTGGATAATCCTGCCGGATCTCGGCGATCAGGTGCCGCGCCGCATCCGTGGCGGTCACGCGCGCTGGCATATTGGTTACATTTGTCATCGGATCACCTCCGGAAAGATACGGACGGCCCCGGCCTACGCTGCCACCGGGACCGTCCTCCTGCCGTCACACCACGGCAGGATCAGAAGAAGCCAAGCTTCTTCGGGGAGTAGGAGACCAGCATGTTCTTGGTCTGCTGGTAGTGGTCCAGCATCTTCGAATGGTTCTCGCGGCCGATACCGGACTGCTTGTACCCGCCGAAGGCCGCGTGGGCCGGATAGGCGTGATAGCAATTGGTCCAGACGCGGCCCGCCTGAATGCCACGGCCGAAGCGGTAGCAGGTGTTTGCTTCGCGGCTCCACACTCCGGCGCCGAGGCCATAAAGCGTGTCATTGGCGATGGCGAGCGCGTCGGCTTCATCCTTGAACGTTGTAACGGAAACCACCGGCCCGAAGATTTCCTCCTGGAACACCCGCATCTTGTTGTGCCCCTTCAGGACCGTCGGCTTGATGTAATAGCCACCGGCAAGGTCGCCGCCGAGATTGGCCGCCTCGCCACCGATCAGCACTTCGGCGCCTTCCTGCCGGCCGATGTCGAAGTATGAGAGGATCTTCTCTTTCTGCTCCGAGCTCGCCTGCGCACCGATCATCGTGGCCGGGTCCAGCGGGTTGCCCTGCTTGATCTCGCCGACGCGTTTCAGGGCACGTTCCATGAAGCGGTCATAGATGTTTTCGTGTATCAGCGCACGCGACGGACAGGTGCAGACCTCGCCCTGGTTCAGCGCGAACATGACGAAGCCTTCGATCGCCTTGTCGAGATAGTCATCGTCCGCACGCATCACATCTTCGAAGAAGATGTTCGGCGACTTGCCGCCCAGTTCCAGCGTGACCGGGATCAGGTTTTCGGACGCATACTGCATGATCAGACGGCCCGTCGTGGTCTCGCCGGTGAAGGCGATCTTGGCGATGCGGTTGCTGGAGGCGAGCGGCTTGCCCGCCTCCAGGCCGAAGCCGTTCACGATGTTCAGCACGCCAGGAGGGAGGATGTCGGCGATAAGCTCTGCGAACACCATGATCGTGGCCGGGGTCTGCTCGGCCGGCTTCAGCACCACGCAGTTCCCGGCCGCCAGTGCCGGGGCGAGTTTCCATGCCGCCATGAGAAGCGGGAAGTTCCACGGAATGATCTGTCCGACCACGCCGAGCGGTTCATGGAAATGGTATGCGACCGTGTCGTGGTCGATCTCGGAAATGCTGCCTTCCTGCGCGCGGATGCAGCCTGCGAAATAGCGAAAGTGATCGATCGCCAGCGGCACGTCCGCGGCCATGGTTTCGCGGATCGGCTTGCCATTGTCCCAGGTTTCGCAGGTGGCGATGAGTTCGAGGTTTTCCTCCAGCACATCGGCGATCTTGTTCAGCATGCCGGCGCGCTCAGCCACCGCAGTGCGGCCCCAGCCGTCCTTCGCGGCGTGTGCGGCGTCCAGCGCCATATCGACATCGCTGGCGTCGGACCGGGCGATCTGGCAGATCACCTTGCCGTTTACCGGAGACGTATTGTCGAAATAGCGACCGCCGTTCGGGGCGACGAACTTGCCACCGATGAAATTGTCATACCGTTCACGGAACGGGGCCTTCATTTCGGACGTGTCGAGAATCTGTGTGTCGGCCATATCATTTCCTCCAGATCATTGGCGCTCTTCGTCGGGTGCGAAGACTGGGAGGAATGTTCTGCCTGCTGCAGGCCGCTGTCAGCCCGCGTCAATCCGGTGAAATGCGGAATGTGTCTCAGGAATGAGACACATTTGCCGGCAAATCAGTCGCGCGAGAGGCCCAGCTGCTCCATCCGGCGGTACAGCGTCGCCCGGCTGATACTGAGGGCGCGGGCGGCGGCAGCCATATTGCCATTGGCCCGGGCAATGGCCCGGCGCAGTTCGCGCCGCTCGGCACTTTCGAGCCCCACGCCGCGTTGTTCCGAATCCCCGAATAGATCCCCGGCCGGGCGCGGATCGATCCTGTTGTTATGCCCAAGGCCATAGATCGCTCGGGCCGCACGCGTAGCTCCGACGACGAGATCGTCTCCGTCCACCGCCAGCAGCACGGCGCCCTTTTGTCCGTCGCCGGATCCACGCAGGATACGGCGGCTGGAAAATGCGCTCTGGAAATGATCAGCTTCGATCTGGCGGGCTGCGTCGGTCACGGTCTGCGCGATCAGCGTCGCGAAAGGCTGGGTGAGATCGTCCCGGCAAGAGGAAACATCGAGCACAGCGGCGATGGCGCCATGCTCGTCGAAGATGGGCGCGCCCATGCAGCTCATCACCGTATTGCGGTCATGGAAATGCTGGTCGCGATAGATTGTGACAGCGCGCTGCTCAGCGATACAGGTGCCGATGCCGTTCGTGCCCTGCACGGCTTCGGACCAGACGCCGCCTTCGCAAAGGCCTGCCGCCCGGAACAGCGCTCCGTCGCTGTCGGCCATGCGGTGGTCGATCACCACGCCTTCAGTGTCGGAAAGGAACACGCTGCAGCCCGCCAGGCCGAGGCTGGCATAGAGGCGGTCCATCACCGGCGCGGACGTCGCGAGGATCCGGCCGAGGCCGTCGCGGCGAACGTGCAGCTCGGATTGTTCAAGGCGCGCGTCCGAATTGCCGGGAGCATCGGGCTCCAGGCCGTAGGTCTTCATCGAGCGCGCCCAGGAGGCCGCAAGGCTCGATTGCGCCGCCGCGCTTCGCGACAGGGCCACAGAGCGCACCTTTTCGGCGTGCCCGACGGGCGGATCATCCCTTTTCATGCCACATAAGGTATCACGGGCGCCCGGCAAACGCACCTTACCGAAAGGTTGTACGCCGGACCTGCAGCGGTTCTTACGGCTGGCCCTTGGGCAGGTGCCATCCGAAGATCAGCGCTGCCCCGCGCAGGATGAACGCCACCAGCATGCCGGAGGCGAACGCCCAGCCTTCCGGAACACCCGCAAAATGCAGCAAAGCATAAAGCCCTGCACCGACCAGCGCCGCGGTCGCGTAGATGTCTTCCTTCAGCAGCAGCGGGTCGCGGTTGGCGACAACATCGCGCAGCACGCCGCCGCCTGTGCCGGTCAGGACTCCCATGATCACCACGAACAGAGGGTCGTGCCCGAGGCTGGCTGTCTTTGCCGCGCCAGCGATGGCGAAAATGGCAAGGCCGACCGCATCGGCCCAGCGGATCGGCTTGAATGTATCGACCAGGCTGTGAAGGAAAAATGCGATCACGCCGCCCGCAATGGCACACCAGATGGTCAGCGGATCACTCAACCAGAAGACCGGCTGGTTCAGGATGATGTCGCGGATCGTGCCGCCACCAACCGCCGTAATGATCGCCAGAACGACAGCACCGAAAATGTCCATCTTGTTGCGCACGGCAACAATGCCGCCGGAGAGAGCAAACACGAAAGCACCGATGGGATTCACTATGGTGAGGATCAGGTCGAGGTCGAATATCATGGGCCGCTTCCTAATCCGATTTTGCCCCGACTTCCAATCCCGGCGATCACCGCCTGAATTGCACAGAAAATCACAGGGATTTCCACAGATCGAATCACAGCCCTATCCACAACACGAATCAGCAACTAGTTTCGACTCCGGAACGATTCGAGGCCGGAACGAAGCGGCGCGGTTAGGGAATCACTAACCGGTGCAACGCACTGATTCGGGCTTCTGTCTTTCACGCGTTGCGTATTCGGGGCTGTACTATGGAACTGCAAAAGAACGTCATCATGCAGGGCGACTGCATCGATATCCTTTCCCGCCTGCCCGACCGGTCGGTGGACCTCGTCTTTGCGGACCCGCCCTACAATCTCCAGCTCGGTGGCGGCCTGACCCGTCCGGACCAGTCGACCGTCGATGGCGTGGACGATGATTGGGACAAGTTTGACAGTTTCGACGCCTATGACCTGTTCTGCCACCAGTGGCTGGAAGAGTGCCGCCGCGTGCTGAAGGACGATGGCGCCATCTGGGTGATCGGCTCCTATCACAACATCTTCCGCGTCGGCGCGATCCTGCAGGACCAGGGCTTCTGGATCCAGAACGACGTGATCTGGCTGAAGTCGAACCCGATGCCGAACTTCAAGGGCACCCGCTTCCAGAACGCGCATGAAACGCTGATCTGGGCCGGCAAGTCCGAACAGTCGAAATGCACCTTCAATTACGACGCGCTGAAAGTCTTCAACGAAGACAAGCAGATGCGCTCCGACTGGATGATCCCGCTCTGCACCGGCGGTGAACGCCTGAAGGACGAGGCCGGCAAGAAGGCTCACCCGACGCAGAAGCCGGAGGGCCTGCTGCACCGCGTCCTGCTGGCAACGACCAATCCGGGCGACGTGGTCCTCGACCCGTTCTCGGGCACGGGCACGACCGCCGCCGCCGCCAAGCGCCTTGGCCGCAACTATATCGGCATCGAGCGCGACGAGACTTATGTGCGCCTGTCCCGTGCCCGCCTGAAAGCCATCGAGCCGATCAATGGCGAAGACCTCGAAACCGAAAAGAGCAAGAAGTCGCTGCCGCGCGTGCCGTTCGGCGCGCTGCTGGAAAGCGGCTGGCTGAAACCGGGCGACCGCCTGTTCAGCCCGCAGCGCCGCTACCAGGCCCGCATCCGGGTCGACGGATCGCTGACAACGGGCAACGTCTCAGGCTCGATCCACCGCCTCGGCGCGCACGTCCAGCAGGCCCCGGCCTGTAATGGCTGGACCTATTGGCACTATGAGACCGACAAGCGTGATCTCGCGCCGATCGATCTCCTGCGCCGCCGTTACCGGGAAGAAATGGGCCTGAACTAGGCCCGGCAATTCATACGACCAGCATCCAGACCGCCACGGCCGCCAGGATAGCGCCCAGCGCCATGTTCATCCTGTGCGCATGGGACTCGTCCTGAAATTGTCTGGCGATCCCATTGCCAACTGCCGTCCACACGGTGAAGGCGACCAGATTGTTGAGCGTGAAAACAGTGGTGATCATCCAGATGACCGCAAATCGATCCTCCGTCCCGTCAGTCAGGAATTGCGTGAACATCAGCGCGATGATGACATAGGCTTTCGGGTTGAGCGCCAACAGGATGACGCCATCCATGAACCCGGCAGGCCGGGCCTCTCTCACGCTTTCAATGGCGCCGGCCCGGAAAAGTTTCCAGGCGAGATACAGCACGTAGGCTGACCCGGCCCATTTGATGACCAGGAACACCTGTGAAGAACGTTCGAGCGCTGCGGCAAAGCCCAGACCGATCGCCGCGGTCACAAGCCACGTGGCGAGATGATAACCGGCGCTCGCCGGCAGGGTCGCCGCCAGGCCGAAGCGCGCGCCATTGGCCGCAAAGAACATGTTTCCCGGCCCGGGACTTTAGGCCAGTGGAAACAGGAACAGGAGCAGCGCAAGCAATTGTGTGATCATTGAGGAATCTCCCGGTATGCCTGCCGGGTTTTCCTTGCTCGGACCGCCGCCAGCGACCCGATTCTTGCGGTCAGCCCGACGTCGCCAGCCGGAATGCCTTGGCGAAAACGCTGGGCAGGCCTTCCACCCCGGCCAATGGCACCCAGACGCCGTCTGCCTTCGGGCGGCGCGGCAGGTTTGCCCGCTGCACGGTGAGGCGCAGATCGAAATGCGTGAAGACGTGGCGGACTTCGCCAATCTCCTCCCAGCCTGCCGCGAAGGGGGGGGCGAGATCTGAGCGCTCGCCCTCCGACCAGTCGCTGGTGGGCAGGCCCAGCATGCCACCGAGCAGTCCCTTGTCCGGTCGCCGCTGCAGCAGAACTTCGCCCTTGTGAACCGCCACGAAGGCCGCGCCGCGCCGGATGGGCTTCACCTTTTTCGGCGGTTTGATGGGATAGCGCTCCGGGTCGCCTTCCGCCTTGGCAGCGCAATAAGCGGCAAGCGGGCAGATCAGGCAGTTTGGCTTGGTCGGCGTGCATACCGTGGCGCCGAGGTCCATCAGCGCTTCGGCAAAGTCCCCCGGACGGTCGTCCGGTACGAGACGTTCCACTTGCTTATGGAGGCGCTTCTTCTCCTCGGGCCAGTCACCTTTTAGAGCCAGAAGGCGCGCGAAGACGCGATCTACATTGCCGTCCACCGCCGCGGCCGCCTGGTTGAACGCGATCGCGGCGATGGCGCCCGCCGTATAAGGCCCAATGCCCGGCAGCCTCTTCAGCGCCTCCGCCGTTTCCGGCCAGCTGCCGCGCGCCGCAATCTCCCGCGCACATTTCAGCAGGTTCCGCGCCCGGGCGTAGTAGCCGAGCCCGGCCCAGGCCGCCATGACATCTTCATCCTTCGCCTCGGCCAACGCCTCGACCGTCGGCCAGCGCTTTGTAAAGGCATGGAAATACGGCGTGCCGTGAGGAATGGTTGTCTGCTGCAGCATGATCTCGGCCAGCCAGACGCGGTAAGGGTCCCGCCGCTCGCCCAGCGCCGTGCGCCACGGCAGATCCCGCCCATGCTTGTCGAACCAGACGAGCAAGTCTGCAGGCAGTCTGTTCAAATCCCCGTGTTTCGGCACAGCCTGCCTTCCCGTTGTCTTCATTCCCGTGCAATCTCAGATCAATGGTGACCAGATCAAGCATCGATCCCATTGAGGAGGCCCGCGCACGGGTCCGTCTGCGCTACATGCGCGGCCGGGCCGTCCATCCGGGCATGCCGAAGATCGGTGTGGCGGCTGAGCGGCTGACCCGCAAGTCCGGTGCGAAGAAACTGCCGCCGATCCAGGTCCTGAAGAGCCGGTGGCGCGAGATCGCCGGGGAGCAACTCTACAAGTTCTGCCGGCCCGAACGCCTGAGCGGCGGCAAGGACGGCCGGGTGCTGACCCTGCGCGTTCTGCCTCAGGCGGCTCCGATGGTTCAGCACCAATCAGAGACAATCCGCCAGCGCGTCTCGGTTGCGGCCGGCGGCGATGTGATCTCGATCAAACTGGTGCAGGGCGCGCTGAGCACCACCGATGCTCCCCAGAAACCGCGCCGGGTGATCCGCCCGCTCACCCCGAAGGAACGCGCCGAACTCGAAGCGAGCACGGCCGGCATTCAGGACAAGCGGCTGCGAGAGGCAATTGTTGCGCTCGGGGCGGCCATGCTAACCGCTGAAAACCCCAAAAACACACGGGACCCATCATGACCGGACTGCCCCGACGCCTCGCCACCGCTGCACTCGCCTGCATTGCTCTTGCGGCTCCGGCCCTTGCCCAGGACGACTGGAAAGAGTGGAGCGCCGCAGACGAGCTTGGCTGGGTGGAAGGCGACGCCGATGCGCCCGTCACGGTGATCGAATACTTCTCGCCCACCTGCAGCCACTGCAAGGAATTTGCGGAAGAGGTCCTGCCGGTCGTCGAGGAGAACTACATTGCCACGGGCAAGGTCCGTTTCGTCATGCGCGAATGGGTGCGTAATTCGGTCGACAAGACGATCCTGACGCAGGCCCGGTGCCTGCCAAAGGAGGACGGCGTTTCCTACATCAAAGACATCTTCGCCCGGCAGGATGAGATCTTCGTCGCCGCACAGGTCGGAACCCTGCCCGGCACGCTTTTGATCGTCGGCACACCTTACGGCATCACTGACCGCGAGAAATTCGACGCCTGCTATCAGGATATGGATATCCGCTTCGACATGCTGGAAGTCGACAAATCCTCGGAACATTACGACGTCCACGCCTCGCCGACTTTCATTGTCGACGGAATGGCCCATGCCGCCACAACCGTCATGATGACGCCCGAAGGATTCACCGCTTTTCTTGACGCGGAACTGGCCAAAGCCGCTTCTGCAACCAACTGAATGCGCGCCAAAAGTTAACAGCAGCCCCCGCTTCCGTTAACCAGTTGGCAACCCAATCGACTCAATTCTTAACGCGAAAGCCATGATCATGAATCTTCTCTCGAGACGCTCCGCCCTGGCCGCAGTTTCGGCCCTGATGCTTGCTGCATGTGGCGGTGGCGACGGCGGCTCCACAGCTGGCGTACCCGCCATCACGAAGGGCGACCATGTGAAGGGCCCCGAGAACGCCCCGATCACGATCATCGAATACGCCTCGCCGACCTGCCCGGCCTGTAAGTATTTCCACGACGACATCCTGCCGGCTCTGACGGAAAAATATGTCGTCACCGGCAAGGTGAAGTTCGTCTTCCGCGAATACCCGATCCACGAGCCGGATGTGCCGGCCTATGTGCTGGCCATGTGTGCCGGAGACGACAAGTTCTTCGACGTCATGGATGACTTGTTCCGCAACCAGGTCGGCGTCGTCACCGCTGCCCAGAACGGCACGCTGAAAGCCACGCTGCAGACGATCGGCAAGCGCCACGGCATTGAGACGACCGCCCAGTTCGACGCCTGCATGGAAAACCGCGACTATCGCACAGCGCTGGCCGACAAGTACCAGGTCGCCACCGAGAAGTGGGGCGTCGACTCGACCCCGACTTTCATCATCAATGGTGAGAAGCACCTGTTCGGCGGCGAGACCGGCTCGGTCGAGAATTTCTCGAAATTCATCGACGGCCTGCTGGGCGAAGAAGTGCCTGCGACGGAAACCGAAGCTGCCGCCCCGGCCGAAGACGCTGCGCCGCAGCCGACTACAGCTGGTGAAGATGCCGGCGTGCCGGAAACCACAGACCAACCATAAGACAAGGGAGCCGGAATGCAGATCACTGAACTTCGCATTGCCGGCTTCAAGTCGTTTGTCGACCCGCAGGATTTTCCCGTCGAACCCGGTCTGACCGGGATCGTCGGGCCGAATGGCTGCGGCAAGTCAAACCTCCTCGAAGCGCTGCGCTGGGCCATGGGTGCAAGCTCAGCCAAGGCGATGCGCGGCGGGGAGATGGATGACCTGATCTTCTCCGGCTCTGCCGGACGTCCGGCGCGCGAGACCGCCGAAGTCACGCTGATCCTCGACAATTCCAAACGCACGGCGCCGCCCGAATTCAATGGCTCAGACACGCTGGAGATTGTCCGCCGCATCCGCCGCGGCGCGGGCACGTCCTACAAGCTGAATGGCCGCACGGTGCGCGGCAAGGACATCACGCTCCTGTTCGCGGATGCCTCGACCGGGGCAAACTCCCCGGCGCTGGTGCGTCAGGGGCAGATTTCCGAACTGATCGGATCGAAGCCGCAGAACCGCCGCCGTATCCTCGAAGAAGCCGCAGGCATCGCGGGCCTCAATACACGCCGCCACGAAGCGGAGCTGAAACTCAACGCCGCCGAAGCAAATCTCGAACGTCTCTCTGAGGTGTCTGCCGAGGTGGAGCGACAGCTGGCCAGCCTGAAGCGGCAGGCTGCGAAAGCGCGCCGCTACAAGAAGCTGTCCGAAGAGATCTACGCCCTCGACGCGCTGATCGCCCATCTGCGCTGGCACGAGGCGAAGCTTGCCTGCGAGACGGCGCGCGAGAAGCTGGAAGAAACGAAGCGTCAGGTCGAGGATACGTCCCGGCAGGATGCCGCTTGCGAAGCTGCACGCGTCGAAGCCGGCGAAGGCCTTGCCCCGCTGCGCGAAGCCGAAAGCCTCGTCGCGGCGAAACTCGGCCAGGCACGGATTGCGCTCGCCAAGCTCGAAACCGAACGCAAGGTCGCCTCCGACGCCCATGCCCGGCTGGAAGCCGAAGCGACCCGCCTGATGGAGGACATCGAGCGCGAGCAGGCCGCCAAGACCGAAGCGGAAGACGCACTCGCCAACGCCAAGTTCGAACTCTCCGCCCTGCCGGTGGAAGACGAAACCGCCAATGCCGAGACCGAAGCGCAGACTCGCGCCGCGCTCGAAGCCGCGCGTGCTGAGCTGATCAAAGCTGAACAGGCTGCAGACGACTCACAGGCCCGCCTGTCCGAAGCGCGTGCCCGTCGTCAGGCCTCTGAGGACCAGGCTGCGGCCCAGACCCGGCGCAAGACACAGCTGACCGCTGAAGTTGAACGCCTGCATGCCGACATGGCCGCTCTCGAAGATGCCGTTACACTCGTCAGCAAGCTGAAGGCTGCGAAGGCTGCCGAAGAAGAAGCTGAAACAGCGCTTCAGGCTGCAGAACATGCCGTTGAAGAAGCTGAACAACGCCTTGCCGCCACGCGTGATGCCGAGACGGCTGCCCAGCCGCAGCGCGATGAAGCCGCGAGCGCTGTCCGCGAATTGGAAGCCGAAATCGGCGGCCTGCGCAAACTGCTGCGCAAGGCCGAAGGGTCGAGCGCCCCGCCGGTCGTCGAGCGCATCCGCACGAGAGACGGCTATGAGAAAGCCATCGCAGCCGCCCTCGGTGACGACATCGAAGCCCCGACTGACAAGGCCGCCGCTATGTATTGGGGCGGCGCCGACGCCGTTGGCCAGGCGCTGCCGGAAGGAGCGACGCCGCTCTCTCAGTACACGGATGCGCCGGGAGAACTCGCCGCGCGCCTGTCACAATGTGGACTGGTCGATGTCGCAGATGGCGCGCGCCTCGCCGGACAGCTAAAGCCAGGCCAGCGTCTGGTTTCGAAGGAAGGCCATCTCTGGCGCTGGGACGGGTTTGCCCGCACACCAGACGCGCCTGTCAGCGCCGCTGCCCGCCTGGAACAGCAGGCCCGCCTTGAAGCCGCCCTTGCCGAACTTGGCCCGCTACAGGAAACGCTCGCGGCGCGTGACGCAGATTTCACCGCCGCACGTGACGCCCGGATCGCCGCAGAAGAAGCCTTGCGCAATTACCGCTACGAAGTCGCCCCGGCCCAGCGCGCGCTGAACATGGCGCGCAGCACAGTGACGGAAGCAGCGCAGGCCTGCGAACGCGCCGCAATGAAACGCGACACGGCCGACGAAGCGCTCTCGCGGGCGGAGTCCGAACTGTCCATCGTCAATGAGAACCTCGCCCTGATCGCACCGTCCGACAGCCGCGAGCAGGAAAGCCAGCTCGAAGCGCGTCTCGCCGAGGCCCGCGCCGCAGTCGCCGAAGCCCGCTCTGCCGAGATTGAAGCGCGGGGCCGCCTGACCGACATCACACGCGGCCGGGAACAAGCCGCCGCACGCCGGCAAGGTCTTGAGCGTGACGTGCAGACCTGGACGAGCCGCATCACTGCGGCGTCCGAACGGGTTGGCCGCCTGCTGGAGCGCCGCTCCGCCGCGGCGGCCGAAGCGCTGGCCGCTAAGACCCGCCCGGAACAGCTCGCCGCGGAAATCGACATGCGATCTGCTGAGGTCGCGTCCCTGGAGGCCGAGCGCCAGAAGGCCGCCGACCAGCTTGCCGAAAAGGAAGCTGCGATCCGCGAAGCCGAGTTCGCTGCCCGCCGGGCCTCTGCTGCCGCCTCCGAGGCACGCGAATCCCTCGCCGGCTGGAAAGTGAAACTCGAAACGGCCGAAAGCCGCCTTGAAGAATCGGTCGAGATCGCCCGCAATAATTTCCAGCGCACACCGGAAGGCCTGCTCGCCATTGCCGAAGCCGGCCTCGATGAAGAGGAAATGGGCGAGTTTGCTCCCCGCGACATCGAACGCCGGGCGGAAGACCTGCGCCGTACCCGCGACCAGCTCGGCGGCGTGAACATGGAAGCCGAGGAAGAAGCCGCCGAGATGGAAGAGCGCCTCGGCGCGCAGGTGATCGAGAAGGAAGACCTGACCAAGGCGATCGCCAAGCTGCGCCAGGGCGTCGAAGCCCTGAACGAGGAAGGCCGCGAGCGCCTCGTGAAAGCGTTCGAGCAGGTAAATGAGCATTTCAAGGCCCTGTTCACGGCGCTGTTCCGCGGCGGCCAGGCCGAACTGCGCCTCGTCGATGCCGACGATCCGCTGCAGGCCGGCCTCGAAATCTTCGCCCAGCCACCTGGCAAGAAACTGGGCACGCTGAACCTGATGTCCGGCGGCGAGCAGGCCCTGACGGCGGCGGCGCTGATCTTCGCCGTCTTCCTGTCCCGCCCGGCTCCGATTTGCGTGCTGGACGAGGTAGATGCCCCGCTGGATGACGCAAACGTCGACCGTTTCTGCAATATGCTGAACGAGATGCGCCAGCGCACCGACACGCGTTTCGTGATCATCACGCACAACCCGGTCACGATGAGCCGGATGGACCGGCTTTTCGGGGTTACGATGCGCGAACAGGGCGTTTCAAAGCTGGTTTCTGTGGACCTGCAGGCCGCCGAAGAGCTTGTTGCGGCGGAGTAGCGCACACATTACGAAAATAATCCAAGAAAAAACAGGGGGATAGCTTTCTGCATCTCCGGTTGACTTGGACAGCCTGCCTACATAGTTTGCGCCGAAATCCGGGGGGAAGCCCCGTCGGCAAGGATTCGCGGCTGCGGAGCATCTGAAATCATGTCCAGCGAGGGACCGAACGACCTCGGCGAACGCATCGCCAAGGCAAAGGCGGCCCGCGATGAGCGTGAGGCGAGAAAGCGGCGCGATGAGCAGGCAGACGGTGTCAGTCTCTCGGCAGGGGGCTATGCCCTGCGTTACGGTGCCGAATTCGTCGCCAATGTCTTTGTCGGAGGCTTTATCGGCTTCTGGATCGACAAGTTCGCAGGAACAGAGCCCTGGGGATTGCTGATTGGCGGCACCTTCGGGTTCGCTGCAGGGATCCGGGCCATAATGCGTGCCTATAAAGAGCTGAACGCTCGGGCACTTGAAATGACACAGGGGCAAAGTGCCCCGAATGAAGACGGGACCGAGGACGAATGACCTTCCTGATGCCGAGCGTAGCGATCGACCCGATCCACCAGTTCCAGGTCAGCAAATGGCTGGACCTGAATATCGGTGGCGTAGACCTGTCCTTCACCAATGCCTCCGGCTTCATGCTGCTGGGCGTTGTGCTGACCATCGCCTTTTTCGGCGTGGCCGCTTCGAAGGGCCTTCTGGTGCCGTCCCGCCTGCAGTCGATGGCCGAAATCGGCTATGGCTTCGTCGCTGACATGGTGCGCGGCGCAGCCGGCGAGGAAGGCCTCAAATTCTTCCCGTTCGTCTTCACGCTCTTCTTCTTCATCTTCTTCGCCAACATGATCGGCATGGTGCCATACGCCTTCACCACGACGAGCCACATCATCGTGACCGCTGCGCTCGCCCTGCTCGTGATCTCGATCGTGATCGGCTACGGCTTCTACAAGAACGGCCTGAAATTCTTCAAACTGTTCGCCCCGTCCGGCGCGCCGTTCCTGATCTACTTCCTTCTGGTGCCGATCGAGGTCATCTCGTTCTTTGCCCGTCCGCTGACCCTGGCGCTGCGTCTGTTCGCCAACATGCTGGCCGGTCACATCATGCTGAAACTGTTCGCCGGCTTCGCCGTCACACTGATCGGTGCCGGCATTGCCTACGTTCCGGTGGCACTTCTCGCTTTCTCGATGGGCGTTGCGCTCAACGCGCTCGAATTCCTGGTTGCAGGCCTTCAGGCTTACGTCTTCGCAATCCTGACCTGCGTCTATCTCAACGACGCCCTGCACCCGTCCCACTAGGACCCTGTTCGCCGGTGCGGCGTCAAAGCCGCACCAAAACCGCTTGACGCCTCCCACCGAACACGCTTCACGGGCGGCAAAATGTAGAAACCTTAAGCATTCCAACAAGGAGACACCCAATGGAAGGCGATATCACTCTCGGCCTCAAATATGTCGGCGCTGGCCTCGCAACGCTCGGCATGATCGGTGCTGCAATCGGTGTGGGCAACATCTTCGGCTCGTTCCTCGACGCCGCCATGCGCAACCCGTCCGCTGCTCCGCAGCAGACCGGCAACCTCTTCATCGGTATGGCCCTCTCCGAGGCGCTCGGCATCCTGTCGTTCCTCGTCGCCATCCTGATCCTGTTCGTGGTCTAATCGACCAACGTCCAGCCTGAACGGGCCGGCGGCACAATTGCCGGCCGGCCCGATCCTGTCGTATCCCGACACAGAGGTAACCTGATGCTGATCGCATTGCTTGCTGAAGGCGCTGCCCACGGGCACACGCCGGACGACGCACCGCCGGCCTTCCCGCCGTTCGAGACCTGGCACATGCCGGGCCAGTTGTTCTGGCTCGCAATCCTGTTCACGACGCTGTACCTGGCAATGTCGCGCTGGATCCTGCCGAAACTGTCTGACACGCTGGAAAAGCGTTCAGACCGGATCGCTTCGGATCTCGATCAGGCAGCCCGTCTGAACGATCAGGCGACCGAAGCCCAGCAGGCCCTTGAACTTCGCGTGGCTCAGGCCCGCAACAAGGCCCGCGAAACCTCGGAAAAGGCGAGCGAGAAGATGGAGGCCGAAATGGCCGCCGAAACATCGCGCGTCGATGCCGAAATCGCCAAGAAACTGGAAGCTGCCGATGCCCGCATCGCCACGCTCCGTTCGAATGCGATGGCAAATGTTGAGCAGATCGCTGTCGACACGGCCGAAGCCATGACGGCCCGGTTTGGTCTGAAAGCCTCTGCCGGCGACCTGAAGTCTGCCGTCTCGGCCGCGATGGAGAAGAAGTAAGACCATGAAACGCATCGTCCTCTTCTCTGCTGTCGCTGCATCGGCCCTCCCGGCCTTTGCCGCTGAAACCGAACATGGCGCCGCCGGTGGCCATGGTGGTGGCGGCTTCCTCGGCGGACTGGCCTATGCCGCGACCGACCCGGTCACCTTCACCGCTTTCCTGGCCCTTTGTGGCTTCCTCGCCATTGCCTGGCGCATGGGTGCCTTCAAGACCGTTCTGGGCGGCCTCGATTCCCGCGCTGACGCCATCCGCAAGGAACTGGAAGAAGCTGCCAGCCTCCGCGAACAGGCTGCCGAAGCCCTCGCCGCGGCTGAACGCAAGGCCCAGGACGCCGACAAGGAAGCCGAAGCCATGATCGAACAGGCCAAGGCCGACGCCAAGCGCATCATGGAAGAGACGCGCAAGGACATCGCCGAACGCCTCGCCCGCCGTGAAGCCCTCGCCGAAGCGCGTATCTCCCGCGCTGAAGCTGAAGCGACCGAAGAAGTGCGCCGCGCTGCTGCCGATGCTGCTACCGAAGCGGCCCGCCGCCTGCTGGCCAGCGATACGGCTGTCGACCAGTTCGAGAAAGCGGCCCGCGAAATCGAGAAGGCCCTGACCAACTAAGGTCCCTTTCAGGCAATCTATACAGAAAACCCCGCGAAGTTCGCTTCGCGGGGTTTTTCTATGGGGCCAAACAAACCCGTCACTTCGTCGGCTCCGGGACACCGGTAAGCATCCAGCGCCCTGCACGCCTGAACTGGCTTAGCTGAGCTGCAGCTTCACGAGGCGGGCATAGGCGCCGTTCGCGGCGAGCAGGTCGTCGTGGCTGCCCTGCTCCACCACACGGCCATCCTCGACCACCAGGATACGGTCAGCGGCCCGGACGGTGGACAGGCGGTGAGCGATGATCAGAACGGTGCGGCCGCGGCCAAACTCACCGAGGGCCTGCTGCACGCGGGATTCGCTCTCGGCATCGAGGGCCGAGGTCGCCTCATCCAGCAGCAGGATCGGCGCGCCGCGCAGGATGGCCCGGGCAAGCGCGATGCGCTGGCGCTGGCCACCTGAGAGGTTGCGGCCCATTTCACCGGCAGGCGACTGATAGCCCTGCGGCAGGGCCATGATGAACTCGTGCGCGAAAGCCGCGCGGGCCGCGACTTCAATCTCGGCCTTCGTGGCGCCCAGCCGTCCAAGTGCGATGTTCGCCTGGACCGTGTCATCGAATAGCGCCGAGTCCTGAGAGACGAGGCCCAGATTGGCCCGCAAGCTCTCTCCGGTCATCCCGCGGATATCCTGACCGTCGACGCGGATCACGCCGCCAGAAGGATCATAGAGACGTAGCAGCAGGTTGAAGATGGTGGACTTGCCTGCACCGGACGGGCCAACGATGGCGACCGTCTCTCCCGGCGCTGCCTTGAAGCTCAACCCTTTGAGGGCGGGCGTCCCGTCCGGATAGGAGAAGGCGACGTCCTCGAAGGAGACATCGCCGGACACTTTGCCGAAACGCCCCGCGCCCGGCCGGTCTGCCATGACTGGTTTGGCTTCGATGATCTCGAACACGCGGTCTGCCGCAGCGCCGCCTTCCTGCGCGACGGAGTTCAACGTGCCCAGCGCGCGGATCTCAGGCGAAGCAACGCCCAGCGCCGCGATGAAGGCCAGGAGATCGCCGAGGGACATCTGGCCCTGCGAAATACGCCAGGCCGCAAAGCCGAGAATACCGGCCAGCGCAACGCCGCCCGCGATTTCGAGGATCGGGTCGACGGCGGCGCGGTCGGCCAGGACTTTCAGGAACAGGCGGGAACGTTCGGCGAAGCCGCTGCGCGCCCGGCCTTTCTGATAGGCTTCGAGGCCATACGCCTTGATCACACGCGCCGACTGGAAGCCTTCGGAAAGCAGCGAGGTCATTTCGCCGACCTGCTTCTGTGCCCGGCGGGAACGTTTGCGCACGCGGTTGCCAAGGCTGATGACCGGCGCAAACGCAATCGGATAGGCGACGAGGATCAGCAGGGTCAGCTGCCAGTCGATCCAGGCCATCACGCCGAGACAGCCAATCGTTGTCGCTGTGCTCTTGGTGAAATTGTTGGCAAAGCGCAGCGCGGCATCGCGGATCGCGTTTACGTCATTGATGAAACGCGAAACGAAGCCGCCCGACGCATCCTCGGACAGGCGTGCGAAATCGCCGTCGATCAGCGCTTCGAACTCATGGGTCTGCATGCTGACAAGGCCGCGCTGGACGCCGGTATTGTTCAGCAGCGTCATCAGGTACATCGTCAGCGAGCGGGCCGCGGCGAGGGCCACAATCGCGGCGCCGATGTGCAGGATCCAGCTGGAATCGGCATTGCCGCTTTGGCCGAAACTCGCTTCGAGCCGGTCGCCCATCAGCTTCAGCACAAAGGTATAGGCCATGGCACACAAGGATGTGCCCAGCGCCATCAGCGTGCCGCCGACGAACCAGCCGAGGTGCGGCCGGAAATAGGCCGCGAACAATCTCCGCAGGCTCCCCCGCTGCGCCTTCGGTTGTCCGGGATCAGACGTGATGATGATCCCCCGTCAGCGGATCCAGCAGCTTGTGGGCGTGCAGAATGAAGTAGCGCATTTCGGCATGGTCCACCGTGCGCTGTGCCGCCGATTTCCAGGCGTCATAGGCGTCCTTGTAATTCGGGAAGGCGCCAACAAAGTCCATCTTGGACAGGTCTTCGAATTCGACTCCGGTTACGTCCTTCAGCTCACCGCCAAACACGATGTGCAGCAATTGCTGCTGGCTTTTCGGGGCGTCGCCCATTTTTCTGTGCTCCATGGTTGTGGCGGCGCTGGCCGCCCTTTCCTGTGGGTCAGGTATACCCACAAATTCTGTCCTGCGCACTAACAGAGGGTGAAGCCCGGCGCCAGCCGCGATGACACTGCGCTGCGCAGGGACTTCCTGATTGAACACAAGGAGTTCACCCTTGTGGGTGGTCACCGTGCCGCCTGCCTGTTCGACGAGCACTGTCCCGGCGGCAAGGTCCCAGTCTGACTTGCCTGCCAGCGTCACGGTCGCGTCCCATTCACCGGTCGCAACCAGCGCCATGCGCAGCAGGGTCGAGTTCGGTTTCGGACGGGCGATCACAACATTTGGCCATGGCTCCGGCCAGCTCGGATGATCGATCATGCCTTCATTGGTGATCAGGCGGCAGCCGGTCTCTTCCGAACAGTGGGAGACCCGGATCGCCTGTCCGTTCAGGAACGCGCCGCCCGCCTCCCAGGCTTCGTAGAAGCGGTCCTGCCGCGGGGCATAGAGCACGCCGGCAACCGCGCGGCCTTCCTCGATAACGGCCAGCGCAACGCACCAGTTCGGATCGTCGCGCATATAGGCCCGTGTGCCATCGATCGGATCGACAACCCAGCAGCGCTGTTTCTGTCGCGCCGCGAGGCTGTCGGTGGTTTCTTCGGACAGCCAGCCATATTCGGGGCGGGCGCGCTGAAGGTGCGCCGCGCAGAGCCGGTTCACTTCGATGTCGGCTTCGGTGACCGGGCTGCCCCCGGTCTTGTGCCAGACGCGGTTCGGCTGCCCGCCGCGCTGGTAAGAGACGGCCAGCTGGCCGGCCTCGCGGGCGAGCGCCCGCATCGTGTCCATGTCTTCGAGGAGCGTCCGCTCAGCTGCCCGCAAGACTCATCCCTTCCACCAGAATACTCGGCGCATCGCGTGTACCCCGGAATTCGAGGTTCGACGCGGGCACGAGGCGCGAGAACATCGACGGCAGGTCGCCAGCGATGGTGACTTCCGAAACCGGGTAAGCGATCTCGCCATTCTCGAACCAGAAGCCCGCGACGCCGACGGAATAGTCGCCGGTGTTCGGATTGATCGACGGGCCGAACATGTCGGTGACCAGCAGGCCTTTGCCAACATCCGCCATAAGCTCTTCCGGCGTGTTTTCCCCGGCGCGCAGATAGATGTTGGAGGTCGTAACGCCGGGCGGATCGCCAAAGCCGAGTGCGGAGAACCCGTTCGGCTCCAGTCCAAGCTGTTTTGCCGACGGCGTGTTCAGCAGCCAGGTGGTGAGGCGGCCATCTTCGATCAGGTGCGTCTCGCGCACCGGCAGGCCTTCGCCATCATGGTTGCGCGAGCCCATGCCCATTACCCGGAACGGATCATCGGTGATGTAGACACCCTTGGCGAAGACCTGATCGCCCATCCGGTCTTTCAGGTAAGAGACGCCGCGCGCAATCGACGGTCCGGAAATCGCGCCCAGCAGCGCGCCGATCAGGCTGGCCGAGACGCGCCGGTCATAGATGACGGCCGCCTTTTGCGTACCGAGCTTGCGGGCGCCGAGGCGGGCAATGGTGCGATCGCCGGCTGTTTTGCCCACTTCTTCGGGCGACGGCATCTTGTTGAGGAAGCGGACCGACCAGGAGTCATAGTCCCGCTCCATCTTGCCATCCTTCTCGGCCACGGCGGAAAGGCCGAGGCTGGTGGAGGATCCCGTCTTGAAAGCCGCAAAGCCATTGGACGCGGCAACCCAGCGCTTCGAGCGGTTCCAGGAGGCCCCGCACCCTGCCACCGTCTTGATGCCCGGAATGGCAAGCGCCGCCGCCTCCGCGGCCAATGCACGCTCTTCAAGCGACTCGGCCGGCATTTCCGGCTCACCGGTCAAATCCATATCGAGATCGCCCGTGGCGAGCATGGAAGCATCCGGCAGGCCGCAATACTTGTCTTCCGGCACAGCCTTCGCCATGGCCACGCAGCGTTCGGCCAGCATTTTCAGGCCGTCGGGCGACAGGTCTGCGCTGGAAACATGCGCCTGGCGTTTTCCGTAGAAACAGCGCAGCGCAACGGACACGCTTTCCTCGCGTTCAATGCTCTCCAACTTGCCGTCCCGCACGGCGACGCCGACACCGTCCGCCTCGCCGATGCGGGCGTCTGCTGCGTCTGCGCCGGCTTTGCGGCACTGCTCAATGAGACCGGCGAGGAGATCTGCCGGTGGAATCCTGAAATCAGCCATGCGCGCTAGATGGCCTGCGGCTTCTGCAGGCGCAACTCCCCGAGTCAGAAACAGTCATGCGTTGCACTTGCGGAACGCCCCCAAATACAAAAGCCGCCAGCGTTTCCGCCGGCGGCTCCGTTATTCCCCCGCTCAGACAGATCAGTCGTCCCGGCGCGCATCCGGCAACCGGTCGTTGATGTCGTCCCGGATGTCGAGCAGCGTTACGATCAGACCGCAGATCAGGCTGGCCGCGATCCAGCCGCCCACGGTGAACACGGCGAAATCGGCCACCTGGGCCAGCGTGCCCGTCAGGCCCACGAGTTCGCCCGTGAATTCGCCCTTGTTGTAGATGCCCAGTGCGATCCCCGACACGATGACGGCAATATAGGCCACGTAGATCATCGTTCGGAAGCTGTTGATAATAAAGAACTTCATGGTCTTCCCCTTTCTGGAGCAAATCGGAATCTAAGGGGATTAACCCTGTTCGTCACGCAAATACTCGTCAGAAACGAACCTGACTCTCATCAGCTGGTGCAGATTTGCACTATCCTGCGCGCTCAGCTGTCTTCCTCAGCCGACAGTTCACACTTTTCCATTTCCTGTTCGGCATCGAAAAACTGCATCTTTTCCTCGTCCGACAGGCTGAGAATGTATTCGCCGACCGGGCGTTTCTCGCGGGAAATCGCTACGGCAGAGCGCTTGAACAGGTCCGGGCTGAGTTCGGACTGCATGGCATCGACAATACAGGCACACGTCTCCGGCACCTCGCCTTCCGCGATACAGGTATCGACAAGCTGATCGTGGCTGTCTTTCGGGCCGCCACACCCGGTCAGCGCAGCGGCAAAAGCCAGCCCCGCAAGCATGATCGTCCGCATCGGCGTCTCCCTCACCGGTAACGCGGGCGAGCGAAGCATGAATCCCACTGTGGGGGAAGCGGTGCCGTTTCGAGGTGCTATTCGCGCTGCAGGATCTTGTCGACCTGGATGCCCTTGCCGAAATCGCGCAGGAAATCCTCTTTCACCTCCAGCCGGTCATAGTCTTCGGCGATCCAGTCGAGGAAGGGCTTCCACTCGTCTTCCGGCCGTCCCGCATTGAAGTCGGCATAGGCCTGGAAGAAGGCATCCAGCATGCCCGTCTTGCCGTGCTTGATGTGGAGATATTTCAGGGAAAGTTGCTCAGTCGCCTGATGGAACGGGACTTTTTCCTTGAGCAGCATATAGAGCACAGCCATCAGACCGGCCCGATCTGCACCTGATTTGCAATGCATCAGGGCCGGATATTCGATCGTCTCGAACAGGTCGCGGGCCGCGAAAATCGCTTCGCGGGTCGGCGTATCACGGGAAAAAACCTGAAAATCGATCAGTGTAATACCGGCCTGTTCGCAGGCTTCTTTCTCCAGCAGGTAATAGCCCTTGGTGCTTTCACCCCTCAGATTGAGGATCGTCTTCAGTCCCAATTCTTTCGCATATTTCATGACCTTGGCGGGCGACGGCTGGTTCGACCGGTACATGTCCGGCGAGATCTGGTGGAGATTCTGGTAGATCGCGCGCAGGAAGCCATGGTCCTGCCAGACCATTTCGCGCCGTGCTCGTGCGCGGCCTTCCCTTGTCGAAAGGTCCGCCGCGATGTGCTTGCGTTTCTTGCGCTTTGCCTTGGGAGTCAGTTTCACCATGAAGCTTCGCGCTTAACCTTACGCCCGGTTTCCATCAAGCGCTGGCTCGCAGGGAAATCTAAACCGGGCGGTAAGGTTCTTTTACGATCATGTCATGAATTGCTGGCCCTCCAGGGACGTGAGCCATGCCTGCCAAAATGCCATTTCGCGCTTTCCTTGCGGCTCTTCTGGCCGCCGGGGGCGCTGCATTCATGGCTGAAGCCCAGGGCCGGATCGGAATTCAGCCCGCCAGCGTGGAGCTGGAACTGGATGCCGGCCAGCCGATGCGGCAGGTCGTGACCGTCGCGAACCTCGATCCCGCCCGCCCCGTTTCCGTATCGCTCGCGCTGGCCGACTGGGCCTTTGACGCAGATGGCGCACCCATTTTCACACCTGCCGGAGAGAGCGAAACCTCCGCCGCCGCCTGGACCCGCTATGGCGCGCCGACCATTTCGCTGGCGCCCGGCCAGTCAAAACAGGTGTTCATCAACCTCTCTACCCCGGAACGGCCCCCGCGGACCGGAGACTATCGGGTCGCCCTGCTTGCTTCATCCGTCATGAAGGACGCGGAAGGCCGCTGGCAGAAAAACCAGATCGCCTCCCTGGTGAGCATGACGATCGGCAAGGCAAGTTCCCGTCCGCGCATCGAGGCGAGCCGCCTGACCGTCACCGACGCCGGAGCCCCGGCGATCGGCCTCGACTTCTCCAATACCGGCAACGCCCATGCGCGCCTGGAGGGTGTGATCGAAGTCCGCAGCGGCACCGAAGTCGTGATCACGCGGAAGCTGACCGATGTGATCGTGCCGGAAAAAGGCACGCGTACCCTGATCGTGCCGCTGGGCCAGCCCCTGCCGGCGGATGCCGATATCGAGGTCCGCCTGACCAACCTGTTCGCTCCGCAAACCACGCGCGGCGAGAAGGCGCTCCTGGTTCACAAGGTGAAAACCGAGGCTGAGGCCGCGACCGAAGTGGTGGACCTGTCCCTCCCGGTCGGCGGGCTGAATTAGGCACTTTTCCAAAAAAATCACACTGCCTGCATCCATTCAGGCCCTTCGCTGCATCTGACAGTCAAACAGCGGCAATTCCGCCGCGCGAGTTTGCAAGAAGGAGCCTGAAATGACCGAAGACATTGTCGTCCCGGCCATATTGTTCGGATCAATCGTCGGGATTGTGTGGCTGGTCAGCTATTTCAATTCCCGCAAACGCAACACCATCCATGAGACGCTACGCCATGCCATCGACAAGGGACAGGTCCTGTCGGACGACATGATGGTGCGCCTGTCGCTGGCGAACGACCCGGTGCGGGCTGACCTCCGCCGCGGCGTGCTGTTCATCGCCGCCGGTCTTGCCTTTGCCTTCCTCGGCACGATGGTGGGCATGGAAGAAGGCGAAGCGATCCGTCCGATGCTGGGCGTTGCCGCCTTCCCGGTCTTCCTGGGTGTTGCATATCTGGGCCTGTGGGTGTCGGGTCGCAATGAACGGAAGGCCTGACCTCTTTCTGGTCACGGACGAAGGACGGGACATGCGCACGGATCCGGACCTGGCAGCAGATGCTGCACGCGGCAGCGAGGCGGCTTTCGCCGAACTCGTCCGCCGCCACCAGGCCCGCGTACGCGGCATGGCCCGGCGCCTGACAGGGTCGGCGAGCGCCGGTGACGACATTGCCCAGACCACCTTCCTGACGGCCTGGCAGAAGATCGCCACCTATGCCGGCGGCACGTTCAGCGCCTGGATCTGCGCCATCTGCTGGCGAGAATTCCTCCAGGTCCGCCGCAAGACAAGGCCGGAGATCGAGTTCGACGAAACGGCCGAGATCATTCCCTTTGGCGCGCATGGTTCCCGGCCCAGTGACCAGCAGGACGACCGGATGGACCTCAGCCGGGCACTGGAAAAACTGACAGAGGCCCAGCGTGTCTGCGTCGTCATGTGCGTCGCCGCCGGCCTCACCCACCGCGAAGCGGCCGAAGCCACCGGTTGGCCGCTTGGCACCGTGAAATCCCATGTGTTGCGTGGCGTCGAAGCCCTCCGCAAACACCTTGCGAAGCCCGAAGTGGCGTGATGGAGTAGAAACATGCGCGAAGAAGAAACCTTCCAGGACCTGTCCAGCCTGTTCGCGGCCGAAGACCGCGCGCTGGAAGCCAAGCCCTTCGTGGACGAGGTGATGGGCAAGGTGCGCCGCCGCGCCCTGATGCGCCGGGGCATTTTGCTGGCCGTGGGCGGCATTGGCGCCGTCGTCGCCGCGCTCCAGCTGCCGGGCCTGCTCGGCGAGTGGGTGACGCTGGACAGCACCGTGACCAAAACGATCTCCTCCGCCCAGCAGCAGGCGGGCCTTCTGGCAACTGCCGATCCGCTCTGGCTGGGCATTGTCGCGGTGGTCGGTCTGTGCGTCGCCGCCGTCACCACACTGGAACGGACCTAAAGACCACACGACAGGTGAGCGGAGAAAACCCATGATACGCCTCCGCCCGATGCTGGACAGCGAGTTCGCTGACTATGTCGCCTATTTCGTTCCTGACTATGCCGCGGAGATCTCCGCGAATTATGATCAGGACATGGACAGCGCGCTGGCGAGCGCGAAACGGGACGTCGAGCGTGATTTGCCTCTGGGCGCCGATACACCGGGACAGGACCTTTTATGCATCATTGGCGAAGACGGCGCCGCCACGCTCGGCTATCTCTGGTGCAAGCCGGATAAAGACGGCCCCTGCGTTTTCATCAGCGACTTCTACATTCTTCCAGCCCATCGCGGAAAGGGCTACGCCAAAGCCGCCCTGACAGCTCTGGAGGAGATGTATGCCAAGACAGGTCACAGCGAAGTCCGGCTGCGGGTCGCCTCGGATAATGACATCGCTCAAAACCTGTACCGGAGTGCCGGCTTCTCTCCGACGGGTATCAATATGAGGAAAGCCTTCGGCAGAGCCACCCCGGAGCGGAGCTGACCTTTCTTCCAGCACGTTTGCCCGGAAACGCTCTCGCATTCCGGCAAAATCATAAAACCTGGAGAGGCTCAGCCGCTATCGTTCCACGCCACGGCGAGCGCTTCATTAAGGCGTACACTGAGGACCTGCCAGAAGCTCTCGGCGAGCCGGCCCGCGCAGAAGCGTGGCACAGCCTGAAGACTGACCGGCGTTATCTCACCTGCCGTCCGCCAGCGGTGCAGCGCCCGCGCCGTCTCCACCGCCTCTGAAAGAAAATCGCCTGTCTCATCCATGCAGAAGAGGACGGAGGCGATGCGAAACTGTCGGACTCAAGCACGCAGATGTGTTGTGGGTGTTGGGTTTGGGGGTGGATGGAACGGGATCTGTCCACGGAACCGGCCAACAAGATGGCAGGAGACATCCGCGGCAGGCCTGGAAGTCTCACAGGCTGTCCGCTCTTGTAAATGCAGTCCGCCAATTCCACTTATTGTGACGCCGGTCAAACCGACGATCCCCGCACCGGTGACAGGCTTTCTCGGCGGAATCCATGGACATTGCACTTCTGATTGTCGGCGGCCTTCTGGGCCTTGTTTTTGGCGGTGACCTACTTGTTCGCGGCGCTGTTGACCTGGCCCGCAGGGTCGGTCTGTCGCCGCTCGTGATCGGCCTCACCCTTGTTGGCTTCGGCACGTCCACACCCGAACTGGTGACCAGCCTGCAAGCCGCTTTTGTCGGCTCCCCCGGTATTGCGGTGGGCAATGTGGTCGGCAGCAACATCGCTAACATTCTGCTCATCCTCGGCGTCGCTGCATTGCTCGCGCCTGTCATTATCGACAAGGCAGCCTTCCGGCGGGACGGAACAGTGCTTGTCCTTTCCACACTCATGTGTCTGGGCGCGGCCCTGTTCGGGCGGTTTACACCGGCGATCGGGGCCTTCTTTGTCCTGACATTGATGGCCTATCTCGTCTTCACTCTTCTCAATGAACGGCTGGCGAGCGCCTCGAAGCCAGAAGTTGAAGTCGTTGGCGAACGGCAAGTACAATCTGGTAGCGTCTGGAAGGACCTCGCTTTTATCGCGGCCGGTCTCGCGCTCACGATCCTTGGCGCCCGTTTTCTGGTGTTCGGCGCCATCGAGGTCGCTCAGGCCTTCAAGGTTTCTGAAGCGGTCATCGGCCTTACTATCGTCGCCGTCGGCACATCCCTGCCGGAACTGGTCACGACCATTGCCGCCGCCCGCCGTGGCCAATCCGACATCGCGTTCGGCAACATTGTCGGCAGCAACATTTTCAACGTCTTGTTCATTCTCGGCACAACCGCCCTCATTCATCCCATCGCGGTACCGGCCTCTATCGCCACATTTGACATCTGGGTGATGACAGGCGTGACCGCACTTTTACTTCTGGTTGCCGTGACGCGCTGGCGCATCAGCCGGGTCGAAGGCGCAATCCTTCTTGGTGCCTATGTGGCCTACAGCGTCTGGCTCGGCTCGATGGCCGGTTTGTAGCGTAGCTGCCTTTTTTCAGCGGGACGGAGGATTCTTCCACGCCATGCCTTCCAGCAGGGGCTTGGACTCGCAGAGCTGCAGACTGGCGATGCCTGTAATGAAGGCGAAGGTACGAGCACAAGTCACGAGACGCATTAGCGCTTTTGATTGACGAACTGGCGGGTCCGCTGAACAAAATACTGGAACCGAGGGCGATCCAGCCTCCGGTTTGTCGACGGATTCTGTTGAATGAGTTCCTTGTTTTCAGAACCGGCAATCGAGATCGCCATCGTTCTGTTGCTGGTGGTGGTGGTCTTCTTTGGCTTCATAAAGGAAAGGTTTCCGGCTGACGTCACCGCGCTCCTGGCGATGGGGGCGTTGCTGCTCACCGGCATTTTGACCACCGAGGACGCGCTCGGCGTCTTCTCCAATTCGGCACCGATCACGATCGGCGCCATGTTTGTTCTTTCAGCCGCGCTGGAACGCACGGGCGTCATCGATGCGGGCGGCCGCCTGGTTTCCCGGCTGGCCACGAAAACCTCCCCCGTCATCGCCGTCATTGCGATGATGACGGGCGTGATCGTCCTGTCCGCATTCATCAATAACACGCCTGTCGTTGTCATTCTTATCCCCGTGGCGATGAGCCTGGCGAAAAGCATCGGGGTATCCGCATCAAAGCTGCTGATCCCGCTCTCGTTCGCCTCCATCTTCGGGGGGACCACCACGCTGATCGGGACATCGACGAACATTCTTGTAGACGGCGTTTCCCAGACCAACGGCCTTGCGCCTTTCGGCATGTTCGAGATTACCGGCGCCGGCCTCTGCCTGGCCCTGGCTGGCGCGGTCTACATCGCCATTGTCGGCCCCTTCCTGCTGCCCGTACGCGAGACGCTCGCCGCCATGCTGCCTGACAGCAAGGAGCGTCGCTTCATCGCCCAGATCCTGATCCCGATCGATTCCCCTCTGGTCGGCAAACAGCTGTCCGAGACGGGGTTCACCGCCGGGAAAGGCTATACGATCGTGGACGTATTTCGCGAAGGCCAGTCCCTGCGGGCGGACCTGACGTCGATCAGGCTCAAAGGAGGCGACCGGGTCGTGCTGCGTTCACCTGTGGCAGAGATGCTGACGCTCCGCGAGGCTGGAAGCGTTGCCATCGGTGCGCAAGCCAATGCCCGGCCGAGCTTCGAACCGGTTCAGACCAGTGAGACGGTCATCATGGAGGGCGTGATCGGCCCTCAGTCCCGCCTGATTGGCCGCCGCCTTGAAGGGCTGGGCCTCGCCCGGTTGTACGGCGTCTACGTGCTCGCAATCCATCGGCGCGGAGAGAACATGGCACCGCAGATGGGGAACCTGTTCTTTGAGGTGGGTGACACGGTCCTGATCGAAGGGCCTGCCAAGGGCGTGCGGCAGGTTTTCGAAGAAGGCGATTTCAACAATCTCACCCAGACGTCCGAGAAGGCCATCAAGCGGGACAAGGCCCCGATTGCGGTCGCAGCCGTTCTGCTAGTCATGGGACTTGCTGCGATTGAAGTCCTGCCGATTGTGGCCCTGGCCATCATCGCTGCGACGGCTGTCGTCGCGACCGGCTGCCTCGATCACAAAGAGGCCTACAAGTCCATCCAGTGGGACATCCTGATGTTGATCTTCGGCATGCTCGCGCTGGGCATTGCCATGGACAAGACCGGCGCTGCCGAGCTGATCGTCAATAGTCTCGTCGCGCTGACGGGGGGGCTCGGCCCGATCTACATCCTCGCTGCGCTCTACCTGATCACTTCCATCCTTACAGAGATCATCAGCAACACTGCGGCGGCGATCCTGCTCACGCCGATAGCCATCGGTCTCGCCGAACAGTTCGGCATTGATGCGAGGCCTTTTGTGGTGGCGGTCATGTTTGCGGCAAGCGCAAGCTTCGCCACACCGATCGGTTATCAGACGAATACGCTGGTCTATACAGCAGGCGGCTATCGCTTCGCGGATTTTTTGAAGATCGGACTTCCGCTGAACATCGTCATGCTGGTGGTCGCGGTTTTCGTCATTCCGGCATTCTGGCCGCTGGCTCCTGCTGAATAGCGCTCAGCCCTCCCGGGATATGGGAGGGTTCTTCCACCCCATCCCCTCGAGCAGGGCCTTGGTCTCATAGAGCGGCAGTCCGACAATCGCCGTGTAGCTGCCGTTGATGCCGGTGACGAAAGCGCCGGCGGCGCCCTGGATGCCGTAGCCGCCGGCCTTGCCCTTCCAGTCGCCGCTGGCGACGTAATCGGCGATGTCCCGGTCGGTGAGGCGTTTGAATTTCACGCGGGCGAGCACGGTGCGGGCGCTGAAGCGGCCATCGGGCGCGCGCACCGCGATGCCAGTGATGCACTGGTGCGCCCGGCCGGAGAGGAGCCGCAGGAAGGCCTCGGCCTCGGCCGCGTCGGCGGCTTTCTCAAGGTTCCGGCTGCCCAGCGCGACGACCGTGTCGGCGGCCAGAACAAAGCCCTCTTCGGGGCAGGCCAGCGCCTTTTCGCGCGCAAGCCGTTCAGCCAGCGCGCGCGGGCTTTCGTCCTTGCGGCGGGTTTCGTCGATGTCTGTGGGGCAGATGGCGTCCGGCACAATGCCGATCTGGGCGAGCAGTTGCTGCCGCCGGGGGCTTGCGCTGGCAAGGATGAGCCGCGCGGCCCCGGTGGACGCCATGACGCTTACTTGAAGCGGTAGGTGATGCGGCCCTTGGTCAGGTCATAGGGCGTCATCTCGACCATCACTTTGTCGCCGGTCAGCACGCGGATGCGGTTCTTGCGCATCTTGCCGGCCGTGTGGGCGATGATCTCGTGGTCATTTTCGAGTTTCACGCGGAAGGTCGCGTTCGGCAGCAATTCCACTACCGTTCCCTCGAATTCAATCAGTTCTTCCTTCGACATGCAGTCTCCAAAACAGGACGGTCCAACGCGCCGCCATCCGTTGATTTAGGGTGCGCCTTAGCGCTTTGCATGGATTCCGGCAAGGATTCGAGTCATCCGGCGGCCTCTCTGACCGCCCCTGCCCCCAAAAACGCAACCGGATGAGAGGCGGAAAACCTCTCATCCGGCGCGGGGGAACTATGCTCGCGGGGACTGGTTAAGGTCAGGCCGCGTTGGCTGTCGCCAGGGCGTGGACATCCGCCGCTTTGAGCACCTGGCCGCCAATGGCCCAGTCGCCCTGTTCGACTTCCATGACGCGGACCCAGGTCACCGGGCGCATCGCTTCGCCTTCCACAGCGACCATGGCGTCGGTGACGCGCTCGATCAGGTCTTGCTTCTGGGCTGGGGTGAAGACGTCTTTGATCACATCGATCGTAACGAGAGGCATGTTGATTTCCTTTTGTTTTTTGTCAGGGGCCAGGACCATCCCGGCGCCGATGAGTTGAACTTACGGCAGGCCGCCCGGGCAGAATTGGAGAGGGTCTGGAGAATTTGTGGAGAAATTCCGGATTCCGTCTAGTCTGGCCCGGATGATCTATCTTTTTGAAGATTTCGAACTGGATCAGGCCAGGTTCGAGTTGCGGCGCGGAGGAGAAACGCTGCCGACCGAACCGCAGGTTTTGTCGCATCTCCTCCTGCTGGCGGAGAACCATGACCGACTGGTGAGCAAGGACGAGATCATCGACAAGATCTGGGATGGACGGGCAGTGTCGGATTCGGCCCTGTCCAGCCGCATCAAGTCCGCCCGCAAACTGCTGGGCGACGATGGGCGGGCCCAGCGCCTGATCCGCACGGTGCATGGGGTCGGCTTCCGCTTCGCGGTCGAACCGGAATTCCGGGGGGCTGAGACGCCCGTCGCGACAGTGACCGAAACGGTCATCGAAACGGCGGATGCCGCACCGGAGGCCCCGGTCTCGGGCAGCAAGCCCTCCATTGCCGTGCTGCCCTTCCGGCTGATCGGCATCGCGGGCGAGTATGCGCCGATGGCGGATGCCCTGCCACATGAGCTGATCACCAGCCTGTCGCGCCTGCGCTGGCTGTTCGTCATCGCGCGCGGGTCGACCTTCCGCTTCCGGAGCACTGAGCCGGATGTGCGGAATATCGGCGAGGTGCTGAACGTCGGCTATGTACTTTCCGGCGCGGTGGAGATCATCGGATCGCGCATGAAGGTGACCGTCGAACTGGCCGAAACGAAGGATGGCGGCGTGCTGTGGGGCGAGCAGTATGCCGGAGAGATCGGCGATGTTCACGAGTTCAGGGAACAGATCGTCTCAGCGGTCGTGTCGGAGCTCGACGTGCATATCCCGCTCAATGAGGCGCGCATGGCGAGGGCTCTGCCCGCCACCAGCCTTGATGCCTGGTCGGCCTATCATCTCGGCCTCAACCACATGTTCCGCTTCACCCGGAAGGACAATGAGATCGCCCAGGGCCTGTTCCGGCAGGCGCTGGAACGCGTACCGGATTTCACGCGTGCCCATGCCGGCATGTCCTTTACCCGCTTCCAGAACGCTTTCCTTCACTACGTTCCGGACACGGATGCAGAGATCGCCGGGGCGCGTGCCTCGGCCGAGCAAGCCATGGCCTGCGATCCGATGGATCCGTTTGCCAACCTGGTGATGGGCCGTACCCATTGGATCGAGAAAGACCTCGACGGATCCTATCACTGGCTGGACAGGGCGGTGTCCCTCAATCCCAATTATGCACAGGCGGTGTATCTTCGCGCCCTGTCGCAAACCATGTCGGGGCGCGGCGTGGAAGGCGAACAGGATGTCGATCTCGCGATCCGCCTCAGCCCGCTGGATCCATTGCATTATGCCATGCTCTCGACGCGTGGCCTGACCCACCTTCTCCGGGATCATCACCAGGAAGCGACCCTTTGGGCTGAACGGGCCGTGCGTACGCCGGGGGCCCATGTCCACATCACAGTCATCGCAGGCATGGCCCGCAAACTGGCAGGTGATGATGAGGCCGCAAACCGCTGGATAGAACTGGCCCGGCAGCGCGATCCGGATATCAGCGTGGAAGGCTTCTTCAGCGCCTTCCCCTTCAACGACCCGGTCCAACGGGCCAAAATCGAAAATGCGCTGAAGTCGTTGGGTCTCTAGCCTGCTGCCCGAGCCTGGCCCGCATGGAGGGCACAGATCAGGGTGAACAGGCGCCGGGCGGTCAGGAAATCGATCTCGACCTTGCCCTGCAGACGTTCTGCCAGAAGCTCCGAGCCTTCATTGTGAACACCGCGCCGGGCCATGTCGATCGCTTCGATCTGGTGCGGCGACTGGGTGCGGATCGCATCGTAATAGCTGTCGCAGATCATGAAATAATCGCGGATCACGCCCCGGAACGGGTTCAGCGACAGGATGAAGGTGTGAACGTCCTTGCCGTGCTCGTCGCGCACAGCGAAGACGAGGCGCCGCTCAACCTTGGATAGGACCAGGATGAACGGGCCCTCGCCGTGCTCCGGCAGGGCGAAGCTGTTCTGTTCGATCAGGTCGAAGATGGCGACACGGCGCTCATGCTCGGCGTCAGGCCCCGAGGCGCCCAGCGTGTCTTCGTCGATCTCGACAGCGATGAGGCGGTTCTTATCCGACATCACCGGTTCCTGCGTTAGACCGGATGGAGATGGAGCGCGCATGCGCCGGCAGGCGCTCTGCTTCGGCAAGGCGCAGGGCCGCCGGGGCCAGCGCGGCAAAGCCTTCGGCGCTCGCGCGCTGCACGCTCATGCGCTTCAGGAAGTCATAAAGACCGAGGCCAGAAGAGAAACGCGCCGCGCGGCTGGTGGGCAGCACGTGGTTCGAACCGGTAACATAGTCGCCCAGCGCTTCCGGCGTGTGGTGGCCGAGGAACACTGCCCCGGCATGGCGGATCTTCGGCAGCATGGCGTCGGGGTCAGCCACGGCGAGCTCGACGTGCTCCGCGGCGATGCGGTTGGCGATGGTGGCGGCCTCGTCCAGGTCGCGCGCGAAGATGATTGCCCCGTGAGACGACCAGGACCGGGCCGCGCGCTCGCCCGTGGCCAGCGTTTTCAACTGCTTGTCCACAGCGTTATCCACAGCCCTGCCCACAGCCTCATCCACAGCAATCAGGATCGACTGGGAGGATGGGTCGTGCTCGGCCTGGCTGAGCAGGTCTGCCGCGATCCAGTCCGGATTTGCGGTCTCGTCCGCGATGACGAGGATTTCCGAGGGCCCCGCAATCGTGTCGATGCCGACGCGGCCGAAGACCTGGCGCTTGGCTTCAGCAACGAAGGCGTTGCCCGGCCCGACAATCTTGTCGACCGGTTTCAGCCGCCCGGCCCCGAAGGCCAGCGCACCGACCGCCTGTGCCCCGCCGAGCGGGTAGAATTCGTCGACCCCTGCCCGCAGGGCCGCATAGGCCACAGCGGGGGCCATCTCGCCCTTCGGTGCCGGGGCGACCATGACGATCCGGTCCACGCCTGCGATCTTGGCCGGAACGGTGTTCATGAGCACGGAGGACGGGTAGCTCGCCCGTCCGCCCGGGACATAGACGCCGACGCTTTCCAGCGACGTCCAGCGCCAGCCAAGCTCGACGCCAGCCTCATCCGTAAACGAATGGTCTTCCGGGCGCTGGGCGCTGTGATAGGCGGCGATGCGATCATGGGCGAAATCGATGGCGGCTTTCAGGTCTGCCGGGCATTCGGCGGCCAGCGCAGCAAGGTCCACATTGTCGGACTGCAGCGTGGTCGGGTCGATCTGCAGCTCGTCGAACTGGGCCGTATAGCGGGCCACAGCCTCACCGCCGCGGACTTCCACCTCATCCAGGATCTTCGCAACGATGCCGCCTACGTCATGGCCATCCGCCCGCTGTTCCCCAAGGAAGCGGCTGAACCGGGTCTCGAAATCCGGTGCGGATGTGCTGAATGTACGGGCCATTGGCGCGGAATTCCCAGGAAGGATTGGTGTTTTGAACCCCGCTTCATGGACTCTCCATCCGCCGCTGGCAAGGCGCTGAGTCGGCGCATTCAGCCCGTCAGGCTTGGCCACCCCCGCTTCCCGGCTTAGGCTCGCCCATCCGGCACGGTTTCGGAGGACCGCCAATGTTCAGCCATGTCACCCTCGGCACCAATGACTGGGCCGCCGTGAAGTCCTTCTGGGCAGCAGTCATGGAGGCGCTCTCCATCCCGGTCATGTTCGAATATGATGGCGGCATTGCCTATGGCGAAGCCACTGGGCCAAAACTGTTCATCGGCCCGCCGTTCGACGGCCAGCCCGCCACGAACGGCAACGGCACGCATGTTGCCTTCATCGCAGACAGCCGGGCCAAGGTGGACGCATTTTATGCGGCCGCGATGGCCAATGGCGGATCGGATGAAGGCCCGCCCGGCCCGCGCCCGCACTATCACAAGAACTATTACGGCGCCTATGTGAGAGACCCGGACGGGAACAAGCTCCAGGCAGTCTGCCACCGGGCGGAGGGGTAGCGCCTACCGCTTCCGGCGTTCGTGGCTGGGCGTGTGCCTCGTATTCCAGATGTAATCGCTGTCGAGCAGGGTCGCGTCGAGGGCTTCCACGGTCAACTCGATTTCGCCGTCGCCTGCGAAGAGGAGCGTGATTTTGCCTCCGGGCGGCTCGGCGTCCGGCGTGAAAGTCACCTGTAGTAACGACAGGATCAGTTCCGGGTCGGCCTTGGTCACGGCGCGGGTTTTCACGCCCAATACGCCGTCAAAGGCAAGCAGGGAGCGGACACGCTCGCCGTCGCGGCGCTTGGTGACGCCCTCTTCCCAGCGGTAGCGGTTGATCTCCAGCGAGAAGCGGCGGATGCGCGCCTCGTAGTTCAGGTTCTCGGCCTTCACGACGGCGTCCTGCACCGCGGCGGAAATGATTTCGAGATCCTCGGCCTCTTCAGCCAGGAGGCGGAGTGGTTTCAGTTCAGACATGCCAGCCCCTTCAAGTCGTCGCCCCTATTCCTCTTCCCCGGACCGGCGCTCGATCTTCGCGCCACAGGCCGTCAGTTTCTCTTCCAGCCGTTCGAAGCCCCGGTCGAGGTGGTAGATGCGGTTCACCACGGTTTCACCCTCGGCCGCAAGCCCTGCGATCACGAGCGAGACCGATGCGCGCAGATCTGTCGCCATGACAGGCGCTGCTGTCAGCTGGGGCACGCCCTTCACGATGGCTTCCTGCCCGCGCACGGTGATGTCGGCGCCGAGGCGGGAAAGCTCCGGCGCATGCATGAAGCGGTTCTCGAAAATCGTCTCGCGGATGACGCTGGTGCCGTCGGCGATGGCCATCAGGGCCATGAACTGGGCCTGCAGGTCGGTCGGAAACCCCGGGTGCGGCTGTGTGGAGAGGTTCACGGCTTTGAGGTGCGTGCCGTTCCGGCGGATGCGCAGCGTGTGGGCGGCTTCATCAGCGTCCACGGTGACGCCAGCCTCACGCAGCTTGGCGATCAGCGCGCCGAGCGCATCGACCGGGCAGCCGTCCAGCGTCACGTCCCCGCCCGCGGCGGCCGCGGCGATGGCATAGGTGCCCGCCTCGATCCGGTCTGCCATGACCGAATGGGTCGTGCCTTTCAGGCTCTCGGCGCCCTTGATGCGGACGACGGCCGTGCCGGCGCCGGTGATATCCGCGCCCATGCTGTTCAGGCAGTTTGCAAGGTCTTCGATCTCCGGCTCACGCGCGGCGTTTTCGAGGATGGTCGTGCCTTCGGCCAGCGTGGCGGTCAGCATGGCGTGCTCGGTCGCGCCGACGCTCGGCATGGAGAAATTGATGTGCGCACCCTTCAGACCGTGAATGGCCGCAGCCTTCACATAGCCCTGCTCCACTTTCAGGTCCGCGCCCATGGCGGCCAGCGCCTGAAGGTGCAGGTCCACCGGCCGGGCGCCGATGGCACAGCCGCCGGGCAGCGACACGGTGGCGTGGCCGGAGCGCGCGATCAGCGGGCCCAAAACGTTGAAGCTCGCCCGCATCTTCCGCACCTGGTCATAAGGCGCGATCGTGCTTTTCAGCTCGGCGGCGTTCAGGTGGCAGGTCGACTCGCCCTTCGGCCAGTAGACCTCGACGCCGAGTGTTTCCAGCAGCTGCGCCAGGAAGCGCGTGTCCGCCAGGCTCGGCATGTTGGTGAGGGTGATCGGCTGGTCCGTCAGCAGGCAGGCGACCATGAGCTTCAGCGCCGAATTCTTGGCGCCGGAGATCGGGATATGGCCATTCAGCTTGTGGCCACCTTGAATAACGAGTCTGTCCATGGGGGCTCTTATACCGTGCTTCGCGGTTTTGGGAGGGCCGGATTGTGTTGATTTTCAGCGGGTTTCAGCGGAGCACCAGCGGCAGGCGTTTCAGGCCGCGGAGACCAGCGCGGGAAATCCATTTCACATTCTCTGCGCCGCCCTTGATGGCGAGGCGGGGGTAGCGGCTGAGCAGGACGTCCAGCGCGACTTCTGCCTCCAGCCGGGCGAGGTGGATGCCGAGGCAGATGTGGGGACCTGAGCCGAAGCCGACGTGGCGGTTCGGACGGCGGGCGAGGTTCAGCGTCTGCGGATCTTCGAACTCAGCCGGGTCCATATTCCCGGCGGCGAGGAAACCGAAGACGCGGTCGCCGCGTTTCAGCGCCCTGTCCTCGAACGCCATGTCTTCTTTCACAAAGCGCGGCTTGGTCATCTGCACCGGCGTGCAGTAGCGCATCAGCTCGTCGACAGCGATGAAACGAGCCTCCTCATCCATGGCCCGGACGGCATCGGCGGCGCCCGGCTGAGTCAGCAGCGTCCAGACGCCGGAGGACAGGAGGTGCGTCGTCGTCTCATGCCCCGCCACGAAGAGGACGAAGACCATGGCGAGCAGCTCATTCTCGCTCATCTTCTGGCCGTCTGCCTCGGCATGGACGAGTTCCGACACGAGGCCTTCGCGCGGTTCTGCGTGCAGGGCGCGGAACTCCTGCCGCAGCATGTCCTGGATGTGACCGAGCCGGAACAGGCCCCACAGCATGGTGAGCGGAGAATCGGTGGCAGTCAGGTTGCTAAGCGTGCGGGAGAGCTTTGCCTCGGTCTCTGGCCGGAAGCCGAGCAGGCCGTAGATCACTTTCAGCGGCAGCGGACGGCAGAAGCCGGACACGAGATCCGTGTTCCCGTCCGTTTCCATCAGGTCCAGCAGCTCATGCGCATAGGCCACGATCTTCCGGCGCTGGGTCAGGATCGCCGCGCGCCGGAACGGGGCATCGGCGAGGCGTCGCAGGCGCGAATGATCCGGATCGTCCATGGAGAGGACATTGTCCGCCATGATCTTCAGTGACTTCGGCAGGAAGGGCATGCCGAACGCCGCCTTGTGCCCGGCATGGCGGGCATCGACAACGAACCGGTCCTTGTCCTTCAGCACGGCATGGATCGCCGCGTGGCGGGTGACGAGGTCGATTTCGCCCAGAATCGGCATCTTTGCCCGGTACCAAGCATTTTCAGCCACAATGGCGGTCAGCATCTCATGGGGGGCAGCAAGATAAGCCCGTGATGAGAGGGAAAGCGTCACTTGCCTTTGTCCGGTTTGGCCGCGGAATCGGCCGGCGGCTTGCGCGCGGCGGCCTTGCGGCGGCGCAGGTTGGCCCGCAGCGCAGCGGCCAGGCGTTCAGCTTTCTCGTCCTTGGGAGGGGATTTGTCTGTCATGTCAGGTGCAATTCGCGGCGAAACGGTCTTTTCATGTCGGATGGCTTAAGCTAAACGCCGCTTTCCGCACCTGCAATGCCGCGGTAGCTCAGTGGTAGAGCGCATCATTGGTAATGATGAGGCCGAGAGTTCAATTCTCTCTCGCGGCACCAGCGGATCCCCGGAAAATTCAGCGCCACCTACGGGGCCTTACGGCTTTTCTTCCATGGGCCGGGCTCCTATGGGATGAATATCCAACCCGCGAGACGTAACCATGGCCTCCGTGAAGAAGCCCCGCTTTACCTATAACCGCCTGAACCGGCGGCTCGATGTGCTGGTGCGGGGCAAACTGTGGCTGCAGGTGATTCTGGCGCTGTGCACCGGGATCGGCGTCGGTCTCGTTCTTGGGCCAGACCTCGACTTTGTACCACGTGACCAGGCCGCCGTGATCGGCGACTGGCTGGGCTTGCCGGGGAACCTGTTCCTGGCGCTGGTGCGGATGGTGATCATTCCGCTGGCGGCCAGTTCCATCATCCTCGGCATTGCCGGCACCGGCGGCGGGGAAGCGCTTCGCACCGTGGGCCGGAAACTGCTGGTCTTCGTGATGCTGACGACGGTGACCGCCGTGATGATCGGCATCTCGCTCGCACGCTTCATCCGTCCGGGCCGGGGTCTGGAGCACGTCTACCCTTCCCCGCCCAGCCTCAAGCCGGAAAACCTGCAACTGGCTGAACCACCGCCTTCGCCGCTGGAAGGCATAACGAAAGAGTTGCCGGACATGATCACCGGCCTCATTCCACAGAACATTGCCGCTTCCCTGCTGGAACAGGACATGCTGGCCATCGTGATGTTTTCCCTGTTCGTGGGCATCGCGACGGTGACCGCCGACAAGAAGGAACTGACCCGCCCGCTGGTGGCGCTGGCGGAAGCGATGCTGGAAGTCTCCATGACGGTGATCCGCACGGCGATGCGCTTTGCGCCGCTCGCCGTGTTCGGCCTGATGGCGGAAACGACGGCCACCAACGGCTTCAGCACGCTGGTCGACCTTGCCACCTATTGCGGCATTGTCCTGTCAGGCCTCACCTGCCTGCTCCTGCTCTATCTCGTGATCGTCACCGTGTTCGGGCGGATGAACCCGGTGAAGTTCATCGAGGCGGTGGTGCCCGTCCAGCTGCTTGCCTTCTCCACGTCCAGTTCGGCCGCAGTGATGCCGCTGACGATGAAGACGGCGATCGACAAGTTGAAGACGCCGCCCTCTCTGGCAGGCGCCGTGGTGCCGCTGGCCTCGACCGTGAACATGGCCGGCACGGCGCTCTACCAGTCCGTCGCGATCATGTTCCTTGCGGACATTTCCGGCACGCCCTTGTCACCGGGCGATCTCGCTCTGGTGATGGTGACACTGACCGGGGCCTCCATCGGCGCGCCGGCTGCGCCGGGCGCCAGTATCGCGATCCTTGCGACCACGGCGACGAGTTTCGGCGTGCCGTTGACAGGCCTGCCGCTGGTCATGGGCGTCGACCGGATTCTCGACATGGCGCGGACACTCGTGAACGTGACCGGCGACCTCGTCCTCTGCCGGATCGTGACGCCGAAAGGCAAACGCGCAAACGAAACGCTGGAACCGGAGGAGTCCCCGGTTGCGACAGAACAAGCGTCGGCGGAAAGCCCGGCCTGAATGGCCCTGCCTGAATGGCCTGGCCTGCTACTCCGCGAAGCCGCGATCCCGCATGAGGGCACCGATCTCGGCATCGCGGCCACGGAACAGGCGGTAGGCCTCGGCCGGATCCATCGAATTGCCGGCAGCGAACAGGTATTTGACCATCGCGCTCGCGACATCCTGATCATAGAAACCACCGGAAGCTTCAGCGAACGCTTCTGCGGCGTCTGACGTCAGCACATCGGCCCAGAGATAGCCGTAATAACCGGCCGCATATCCCTCGCCGGAGAAGACGTGCCCGAATTGCGGCGTGCGGTGGCGCATCACGAGTTCGGACGGCATGCCGAGTTCATCGAGCGTCTCACGCTCGAACTTGTCGGGATCGAGGCCTTCCGGATCGGCCATGTGAAGCTTCATGTCGATCAGGGCGGACGCCAGGTATTCCGTCGTTGCGAACCCCTGATTGAACGTGGAGGCCTTGCGGATCTTCTCGACCAGTTCTGCCGGCATCGCCTCACCTGTCTCTGCACTGACGAGATAGGTGTTGATGACGTGGTCGGTCGACAGCCAACGCTCCAGCAGCTGGGACTGGAACTCGGTATAATCGCGCAGGCCGCCGGTCAGGCTCGGATACTCCACTTTCAGCGACAGATAGTGCAGCGCGTGACCGAACTCATGGAACATGGTCTCGGCATCGTCCCAGGAGAGCAGCACCGGCTCGCCTGGGGCAGGTTTCACGAAGTTGGAATTGTTGGCTGCCAGGACATTCTTCTCACCCCGGAAGCTTTCGTGCGAACGATAGGTCGTCGCCCACGCGCCGGAACGCTTGCCGTCACGTGCGAAAGGATCGAAATACCAGAGGCCGACATTACGGCCCGTCGCCTTGTCGTTGACCTCATACACTGTGACATCCGGATGGAAGACCGGTACGGAACCATCGGTGATCGGTACGAATTCGAATCCAAACACTTCACCTGCGACGTCAAACATGGCGAGGCGCAGATTGTCGAGCTGGAGGTATTGCTTCACTTCCTCGGAATCGAGGTCGTATTTCGCCTTGCGGACTTTCTCTGCATAGAAACGATAGTCCCACGGTGCGATCGTGATGCCTGCACCTTCCGCATCCGCCAGGGCCTGCATATCCGCGACTTCTTCGTGCACACGGCCGACAGACGCCTTCCACACCTGCAGCATCAGGTCGAAGGCCCGGTCCGGCGTCTTCGCCATCCGGTCTTCCAGGCGCCATGCCGCGAAATTGTCGTAACCGAGCAGCGCAACACGCTCATCGCGCAGCTTCAGGATCTTCGCGATGATGGCATTGTTGTCGTGCGCATCGCCATTGTCGCCGCGATTGTAATAATTGCGCCAGACCTGTTCGCGCAGGTCGCGCTCGGTGGAGAAGGTCAGGAACGGATCCATCGAAGAACGCGTGTTGCGCACGGCATACATGCCCGGCTTGCCGAGCGCGTCGGCAGCCGCCGCAGCGGAGCTCAGATAGGACTCCGGCAGGCCGCCTGTCTGATCCTCGCTCAGATAGGTGACCCAGCCTTCCTCGTCGGCCAGCAGGTTGCCGGAGAATTCGGCATAGAGCCCGGCCAGTTCCTTGTTGATCTCCGCAAACTTCTCAGCCTTTTCCCCCGTTAGCGTGCCGCCATTGCGGGTGAACTGCTGATGGATGATTTCGACGAGACGCTGCTGGGCGGGAGTGAGCGTGTCGTATTCCTCGCCCTGCCGCACAGCATCGACGCGGGCGAACAAGGCCTGGTCCTGGTTGATCGAGTCGTAGAACGCCTGAATTTCCGGATCCATCCGCGTTTCGATCTCACGGAATTCCGGTGTCGAAAGGTTCGACCCCCAGAGGTAATAGTAGGCCAGCACACGGTTCAACTGGCGGCCGCTATCTTCCATAGCAGCGATTGTGTTCTCAAAGGTCGGTGCATCCGGGTTGGCCGTGATCGCATCAATCTCTGTGCGCTGTGCGGCCATACCCTCTTCAAGTGCCGGCTCGATCAGGGCGATATCCATCTTGTCGAAGGCCGGAACCCCGCCATAGGGGCCTTCAAAAACATCGCCCGGGCTCCAGGCCGTTTCCGCCGTCGCTTCCGGGACCGCCTCGGTTGATTCACTCGTGCTTCCGGCCAGTTCGACCGGATCACTGGCTTCGGTGACATCCGGCGTAATTCCGGCACAGGCGGTCATCATGGTGGAGCCGAGAATGAAGGACAGGAAGGGTCTGGATCGGGTCATGTCAGGTCCTGATTGGAAGTTGCGGGAACAAAAGCGGACCGGGCGCTGTCCACCTTCGAACGAATTGTAACTTTATATCAGCATGATCGCCGACACAGGCAACCATGCGCCTCAGTTGTTCAAATTATTCTTCTGTTTTAAACAGAATTGCCACACCAGCAATCCCAAATCGAAAAAGGGCAGACCTTTCGGCCTGCCCTTTTGTTCAAGCGCGCGAACCCGATCAGGCCAGCGTGCGGCGAAGGGCGGCGGCCCAGCCCTTCAGTAAAGCTGTTCTCTGCTCATCACCCATCTGCGGCTCGAAACGCACGCCTTTGACCTCGCGCGCCTGCCAGTCCGCCCCCTTCATCCAGCCGAGCTGCATCGCAGCAAGTGCCGCCGCGCCAAGCGCGGTCATTTCCCGATAGTCCGGCCGCACAACAGGACGGGCGCAGACATCGGACAGGAACTGCATCAGCCAGTCATTGGCGACCATGCCGCCATCGACTCTCAGCTCACGGATCTCCACACCGTCCGCCTCGAACGCGTCCAGCAGGTCCCGTGTCTGGTAGGCAACTGCCTCGAGACCTGCGCGGACGAGATGGGCCGCAGTGGTTGCGCGCGTGATACCGCTAATCGTGCCACGCGCATCGGCATTCCAGTGCGGCGCGCCAAGGCCGGTGAAGGCCGGCACAATATAGACACCGCCATTGCCAGGCAGCGCCGCGGCCATCTCTTCGCTTTCGGCTGCGTCGGAAATCAGCCCCAGATCGTCGCGCAACCATTTCACGACTGTGCCGGCATTGAAGATGGAGCCCTCAAGCGCCATCGCCCCGCCTTCCGCGGTTTCATAGCCGACCGTCCCCAGCAACCGGTTCTTCGACTCCGGCTTCTCTGCCCCGGAATTGGCAACAAGGAACGCGCCGGTGCCGTAAGTGATCTTCGCCATGCCTGGCGAAAGGCAGCCTTGTCCCACCAGGGCAGATTGCTGGTCACCTGCCGCGGACAAGATCGGCAGCGCCTTTCCGAACAGGCTTTCATCACAGAGCCCGAAGTCCGCAGAATTGGGCTTTACCTCCGGCAGCATGCTCATCGGCACACGGAACAGGCTGCACATGGCTTCGCTCCAGCCACCGTCATCTCCCAGACCGAGACGATAGAGCAACGTGCGCGAGGCATTGGACACATCGGTTGCATGCACACGCCCGCCTGTGAGGTGCCAGATCAGGAAGGTTTCAACCGTACCGAAGGCAAGTTCTCCCGCTTCCGCCCGTTCGCGTGCGCCGGTCACCGTGTCCAGGATCCACGCGATTTTCGTGCCGGAAAAATACGGATCGATCAGCAGGCCGGTCTCCGCCTGAACGGCTGCCTCGTGCCCTGCCGCCTTCAGCGCATCGCAGGCGTTGGCCGTGCGCCGGTCCTGCCAGATAATCGCAGGCGCCAGCGGCTTGCCGGTCTTGCGCTCCCAGACGAGGGTCGTTTCCCGCTGGTTGGTGATGCCGATCCCGGCGATCCGTTCGATGCCGCCCGCCTCAGCTAGGGCGGCCTGACAGACTTCGACGGTTTTCTCCCAGATCGTCTTGCCATCCTGTTCGACCCAGCCATCGGCAGGATAGGCCAGCGGCACTTCTTCCTGGGCAAGGGAGACCTGATTGAAGTCCCGATCGAACACGATGGCCCGGGTTGAGGTTGTTCCCTCATCGATCACCAGGATAGCATCTGCCATGTATTTGTTCCTCCGGGATTTTCCGGGAGGATGGACCGGGCCGGCCAATGTCGTCAACGCATCTCGCGTCTCGGCCCACGATCACCGAACCACCAGAGCGTCGCAGCCATTGCGGCGAAGGTGGCCGTGTCCACAATGCCCGCCTGTCCGGCCTTATCCGCCCCTAGGAAGACTGTGCCCGTGGTGCCCCAGAGCAGCACGGTCAGAGCGGGCCGGGTCAGCGCGCGTACGGCGTTCACCCAATTGTCGCTCTCGCCGATAACTGCCTCCGCTGCCATGGACGCCGAGAGACCTACCCAGGCACCGGACGTTTCTGCAGCATGCAATTCTGCTTCCCGCCCCGCCGCGTCGGCCTCGATGCGAAGCTTCTGCATTTCGGATTCATGCACCCAGCGGGCCTGTTCATGCACCGGCGCTTGACGTGCCTCAACCAAGCCCGCGGTTCGCCCGATCACCATACCGACGAGTCCGAACAGCCCTCCGCCCGCCGCGCTCGCGGCCAGCGCCAACCGTCTGCATCAAAGTCAGAAACAGTTTCGATCAGCATACGCACAAGTCTGAGCGCCTGGCTTGCCTGTTGGATTGAGGAGGCCGGAACAGAAAAGCGCGGCCCGTGTCACCGCAGGCCGCGCCAGTTGCCGGTGTCGGATACGCCCGGCTTTATCCCCTTGCCTCAGCCAGCAGTCGCGGGCGCTGCGCCCCAGGTACGTGGCTGGTTCAGTTTCTCGATCGCAGCCTTGTACTCCGATTCCAGCTGGTCGACATAGTCAGCCACGGGGCCGCGCTTCTTGACTGCACCGATGCCCTGGCCACAGCCCCAGATGTCTTTCCAGGCTTTGCTCTTGGTGTTTCCGCCGGAGCCGAAGTTCATCTTGCTCGGATCGCTCTCGGGCAGATTGTTCGGATCGAGCCCGGCGGCCTCGATCGACGGCTTCAGATAGTTGCCGTGCACGCCGGTGAAGAGGTTCGAATAGACGATGTCCTCAGCGCCATAGGACACAATCGCGTCCTTGTAGCCTTCGACAGCGTTGGCCTCATCGCAGGCGATAAAGGCCGAGCCCATATAGGCAAAGTCAGCGCCCATCGCGATCGAGGCAGCAATGGCTCCACCATTAGCGATAGAGCCGGACAGCGCCAGCGGGCCATCGAAGAATTCGCGGATCTCCTGGATCAGCGCGAACGGCGAAAGCCGGCCAGCGTGACCACCCGCACCCGTACAAACGGCGATCAGGCCGTCGGCGCCCTTCTCCAGCGCTTTCTTGGCGAAGAAGGTGTCGATCACATCGTGCATCACCACACCGCCATAGGAATGGATCGCGTCGTTGACGGCTTTTTGCGCCCCGAGCGACGTGATCACCAGCGGCACCTTGAACTTCACGCAAGCCTCGACATCGTGCTCCAGCCGGTCGTTCGACTTGTGCACGATCTGATTTACGGCAAATGGCGCGGCCGGACGATCCGGGTTCTTCTCATCATGTTCGGCCAATTCCGTCGTGATCCGGTCCAGCCACTCATGCAGCACAGGCCCGGGGCGGGCGTTGAGCGCCGGGAAGCTGCCGACGATACCAGCCTTGCACTGGGCAATGACCAGCTCAGGACCGGAAATGATGAACAGCGGCGATCCTATCAAAGGCAGGCGCAGGTTCTGGAGCACGGGCGGCACAGCCATGGGCAATTTCCCCTTAAAGTGAACAGTGTTTACATTGACCCTAAATCTAGCGTCCTGACCACTCCGGGCAAGCCATAACGTGGGGGGAAGCTGATTCCGTTACGGCCTCGTCTTGAAATCGGATCAGCTGGTCCCGCTTATCCCAGGCGGTGTCACGAGCACCTTGTCCACCCGGCGGCCATCAAGGTCCATCACTTCAAACCGGTAGCCGGATATGTGTACCACATCGCCGTCGCGGGCGAGGCGCTGCAGATGATGGATAATCATGCCGCCAACCGTCACGGCACCCCCATCGGCCTCCCCGAAATCCGGGGCCGACAGCAGGATTTCCAGATCCTCGACAGGCATCAGGCCGTCAATCAGCCAGGATCCGTCTTCGCGCCGGGCCGGGCGGTCGATGCCCTCGCTGGGGGAGAACGCGCTGTCACCCGCAATGGCGCCGAGCAGATCTGCTGCGGTGACCATGCCCTGGATGCTGCCATGCTCGTCCACGACCAGCACCATGCGCACTTCGGTATCCTGCATGGATTCCAGAAGGCGCATGACCGAAAGCGTTTCCGGTACGAACGTAACCGGCCGGGCGACGGTCTTGAGGTTCGGCCCCTCGCCGCTCAGATCAGTGGCGAGAAGGTCCTTTGTCTGGACCACGCCGAACACACGGTCCAGTCGCTCATCCGCGACCGGGAACCGGGACTTGCCGCTTTCGAGGATCTCCCGTTTCACGTCTGCCCACGGATCGGTTGTATCGATCCAGACAATATCCGGTCTTGGGATCATGATGGAACGCACGTCCCGGTCGGCGAGTCGCATGACACCGCGCATCATGCGCTGTTCTTCAAGGTCGATGACGCCGCTCGTCGCACCTTCATCCAGGATGGCGTGGATTTCTTCTTCGGTTACCGGTTCCTGCTTGATCCCTGCAAGGCCCAGCAGGCTGAGCAGGCCTTCGGTCGAAACGCGGAGCAACCAGACAACCGGAAAGGCCAGCCTGGAAACGAATGCCATGGGCGGCGCCATGACTTTGGCGATCGCCTCCGGCGCGATCAGCGCGATCCGCTTGGGCACAAGTTCACCGATGACGAGCGACAGAAAGGTTGTGAAAACGATCACCAGCCCGAACGCGATTTCCCCAGCTTCCGCCTCTATGGCCGGCACATGTTTCGCAATGAAAGGCGACAATTCATCTGCAATCGCTGTCGCGCCATAGGCACCGGCAATGATACCCACCAGAGTGATCCCGATCTGCACCGTCGACAGGAAACGGGATGGATCAGCCTGCAGGTTGATCACCGTTTTGGCGCCCACATCGCCCTGGTCCGCTTTTGACTGGAGCCGCGCGGTCCGGGCGGAGACGATAGCCAACTCCGACATTGCGAACACACCGTTCACCACAATCAGTCCGAGAAGGATAAAGAATTCGACCATGGCGCGTTGTGCCTCTGCCAATAAGGTGGAGCCGGTACGGGCGAGACCCGGCCGGCATGAGCGCCAGAACAGCGCAGGTAGATAGAAAAACAGAGCCTAGAGAGCTTGGTGCCCGCGCTCAATGCCCATCGGGCAAAGCGCTCGCTTAACCAATCCGTGCGCTGCCGCCACCATCGACCGGTAACAGGGCGCCGGTAATGAACCGGGCTTCGTCACTCGCAAGGAACAGGGCTGCGTGCGCCGTGTCCCAACCGGACCCCATGAAGCCCATCGGCACGCGTGCCGCCCGCTCCTTGCGCAGCTCGTCCTCCGGAACGCCGCGCATCTTCGCGATCCCGCGGATCGCCATGGGCGTATCCATCAGGCCCGGCAGGATGGCGTTGCACCGCACGCCGCGCGACGCACCGGACGTTGCCACGCTGAGGGTCATCCGGTTCATGCCCGCCTTGGACACTTCATAAGCCATCTGGAACCCGCCCGCGAGCGATGCCAGCGACGAGATGTTGACGATCGCGCCCGCGCGGCGCTCCCGCATGCCCGGCAACACCGCTTTGGAAACCAGCCAGGCCCCCTTCAGATTGATCTTCAGCGTGCGATCAAAGGCCTCTTCGGTCAGCTTGTGCGGCGGACCATCACCCGCATCACCAATGCCAACATTGTTGATCAGGATGTCCGGTGGACCGAACGCCTCTTCAGCAGCTGCGGCAATCGCCGCGGCATCGTCCGGATCACATACGTCAGCCGCAAAGGCTTTCGCGCTGCCGCCCTCCGCGAGGATGTCCGCGACGGTCGCCTCGGCTCTGCCCAAGTCCCGGTCAACACACAGAACTCTGGCGCCAGCCCGCGCGAACAGGAGTGCGATGGCTTTCCCATTCCCGACCGTTTCACCCGGTGTCTGGCCGGCACCTGTCACGATCGCGACCCTGCCGGACAGGCGGCCGGTCACATCTGCAAGGCTCATTTGACGAGGTCCGGGTCGAGGGTCAGGTCATCGTCCAGAGGTACACCAAAACTGTTCAGCATCATGGAGACCTGCGTGTACTGGCCGACCGTCATGACCAGATCCATCTTCTGTTTCTGACTGAAGCCGGACAGCGCTTCCCAGGTTTTATCCGTAATGAACGCATCTGATGTCAGCTCATCCGTTGCCTGAAGCAGGGCCTTGTCGTTCGCGCTCCAGCCCGGCGCGTCCGGACCGGCCTTGATGCGCTCGATTTCGTCTTCGGTCAGGCCGCAATCGAGCCCAATGCGCTTGTGCTGGGCCCATTCATAGCCGGCCTTCCAGTTGTATCCGGCGCGGAGGATGACCAACTCGCGGTCGCGCGGGCTGAGGTCATTGTATTTCGACAGGATGTATCCGCCCCAGCCCATGAAGCGCTTGTAGGCCTTCGGCGCGCGGGCGAGCGTGCGGAAGACATTGAACACAGGGGCGTCGCCGAAACGGCCCGCGATCATTTCCTTCACTTCCGGGCCCATCTCCGAATCGGCGAGCGGCGTGATACGCGGTGTCTTCAGTCTCATGGCTTTCCTCCCGGCCTTTATCTCTTCCGGGAACTAAACCTGTCACGCGAACACACCGCAAGCCGGACGTGAGGTCAGCCGCGCTCCATCCGGGCCTGCATCATGGACAGCCAGGCGTGCTGGCGGTGAATCATGGAGACGAGTTCGGCGTCGTCGCCCTCCTCCAGAAGGCGGTCGAGCCATAGGCCCAGGATTCGCGTATGCGAGCCCATCCACTCTTTTAGCAGGTCCTGACGCACGCCGCGGGCTGCATCGCCCTCGCCTTGCAGCACACCACACGGGCTGGAAGCGTCCGCCGGGACATGTCCCGCACCCCCGTCATGCCGCGCGGTTCCCCGGCGTGCGCCAGTGTTCGATAAGCCGGAATCGCCCGTATCTATTGGGCCATCGCATGGAATGAGCCTCAGAACCGCACGTGCTTGTTTCATGGGAATCTCCAAATTGCGAATTATTCTCATTCGCATTATTGGCATCTTGCGTCAAGACGTTCCGGGCCGCTACGGAATGCCGCCAAGTAAGTGGTTCACTTTTTCAATTCTTTGCGCCAATACACGGGCCATCATGGCAGACGACATCCTCCCGCTTTCCAGCACTTTTCCGGACGCCACCGAAGCCGAATGGATGGCTTCGGTCGAAAAGGCCCTCAAGGGCCGTGGCATCGATGCAATCACCCGCACCACGGCGGACGGGCTGAAGATCCGCCCGCTCTATCGTGAGAGCGATTTTCCGGCTTCGAAAGACCCGCTCGGCACGCCCGGCGAGGCGCCTTATCTGCGCGGGCCGACGGCGGCGCCGGACAAGTGGCTGCCCTGGGATATCCGGCAGGCATTCACCCATGCCTCGCCTTCGCACACGCATGGCGAAGTGCTGCGGGATCTGGAACGCGGCGTGAGTTCGGTTGAACTCAGCGTCGATTCGACCGGACGACACGGTGTCCAGGCCATGACCATGCCGGACTATGACATTGCCTTGAACGGCGTCGACGCGACCATCGCAGGCGTTGCGCTTGACCCGGTCATGACCTCCGGAACACGCGAAGCCGCCTTCCTGGCCGAGTGGGCCCGGAACAAGGCGGACGCCAAACTCGACTTCAACATGGACCCGCTGGGCGCCCTCGCCCGCACAGGCAAACTGGCCGGCGGCCTCGACGCCGCCTTCGCCGAGGCGGGCGCGCTCGCCAAGGTGCTGGCCGCGAAATACCCCGCTGCGAACCTCTTCCGCATCGATGCCCGCGCCGTACATGAGGCCGGTGGATCGGAAGCGCTGGAACTCGCCGCGCTGATCGCCTCGGCCGTCGACACGCTGCGCCGCCTTGCCCCGCACATCGGTGCGGCGGACGTGGCCGCGAAGACAATCTTCTGCCTCGCCCTCGACGCCAATTACGGTATCGGCGTGGCGAAGCTGCGCGCCGCGCGCCGCCTGTGGGCCCGTATTGAAGAAGCGCTTGGCCTGACCTCGAAACCGATGCGCCTTCAGGGCTACAGCTCTGCCCGGATGCTGACACGCTATGACGCGTGGACCAACATGCTGCGCAACACTGCGGCCGCCTTTGCGGGCGCTGTCGGCGGAGCGGACATCCTGACCATCCGCGCCTTCAACGAGCCACTGGGCACGCCGGAAGAACTCGGCCGCCGCATCGCGCGCAACACCCAGCTGATCGCGATGGAAGAAAGCCAGCTCGGCCGCGTGGCGGACCCGACCGGCGGCGCATGGTTCACCGAGACGTTCGCCAATGAACTGGCCGAAGCCGCCTGGGCCGAATTCCAGAAGATCGAAGGCGAAGGCGGTTATGCCGCCTCCCTCATGTCCGGCGCCTTCCAGGGCCGTGTGAAAGCGACCCGCGACGCCCGCGCCAAGGATATTGCCAAGCGCAAGATCCCGGTCACCGGCGTTTCCGAATTCCCGCTGCTGGAAGAGATCGCCGCCCCGGTAGCCGATCAGCCGCACCTGCGCTCGGGCGCCGAACTGACGGACGAAGCGCTGCAGGCGCTGGTGCCCGACCTGCCGCCCGCCACGGAAACGGACGCGACCGCCGAGGCGCTGGAGCCGATTCATCTCAGCGCAGACTTCGAAACCCTTCGCGACAAGGCCGCTGCGGCACCCAAGCCGCCGGCGATCTTCCTCGCCACGCTTGGCCCTCTCGCTGAATACACGGCCCGCGCAGACTTCGCCCGCAACCTGTTCGCGGCGGGCGGCCTCGCCGCCAAGGAACCGCCGGTGCCACCGAAAGACGCCGCCGAGGCCGCGGCTGCCTTCAAGGCGTCCGGCTGCCGCATCGCCTGCATCTGCGGTAGCGATGCACGCTACACGGATGAAGCAGATGCCGCCGCAAAGGCGCTGAAAGAGGCCGGTGCGCAACATGTCTGGATCGCCGGCAAGCATGAAGGCGACGGCATCGACTCACAGGTCTTCATGGGCTGCGATGTGCTGCACAATCTGAAACTCGCCCACGCCGAACTGGGGCTATGATCGCCATGATGCTGGAATTCACACTCGACAACTGGGAGAACCACCCTTGCGTAAAGGGACGTCCGGCCATTGAGCGGGACGTGCGGGAGAACCGCGCCATCTTCGCAACGGCCGGTTCAGGCGAGGAAAGTGTCGCTCCGGTCGATTGCCCGCTACCCGCCGTGCTCACACGCGCCAATGGCGACCGGGTCTCCGTCATCATCCTGCAGGCACAATGGTCTGCAGACCGCTCGGGATATGTGTTCGGCGCCGTCGACCAGAACGGCAAGCCTTACGTCGCCACGTCCAGCGAAACCCTCATCCTGAAACAGCCGACTCCGGAATGGACGGCTAATCTGGAGATGTCCAAATGACCGACTTCCCCGACTTCACAAAACTGGATCTCGGCACGCCGCACGCGAAGGCCGTCGCCCCGAAAACCGGCGAAGCCTGGGAAACACCGGAAGGCGTCGAAGTAAAAACCGCCTATACCGAGGCCGACCGCGCCGGGCTGGACTTCCTGGACGATTATCCGGGCCTCGCCCCGTTTGGCCGTGGCCCTTACCCGACCATGTACACGAACCAGCCCTGGACGGTTCGTCAGTATGCGGGCTTCTCGACGGCGGAAGACTCCAACGCTTTCTACCGCCGCAACCTGGCCGCCGGCCAGAAAGGCCTGTCGGTCGCGTTCGACCTGGCCACGCACCGCGGCTACGACTCCGACCACGTCCGCGTGTCGGGCGATGTGGGCATGGCCGGCGTGGCCATCGACTCCATTTACGACATGCGTACGCTCTTCTCCGGCATTCCGCTGGACAAGATGTCCGTCTCCATGACGATGAACGGCGCCGTGCTGCCGATCCTCGCGCTTTACATCGTGGCAGCTGAGGAACAGGGCGTCGGGCCGGAAAAACTGGCCGGGACGATCCAGAACGACATCCTCAAAGAGTTCATGGTGCGGAACACCTATATCTATCCGCCCAAGCCGTCGATGCGGATCATTTCGGACATCTTCGCCTACACGTCGCAGAACATGCCGAAGTTCAACTCGATCTCGATCTCCGGCTATCACATGCAGGAAGCAGGCGCCTCGGCTGACCTGGAGCTCGCCTACACGCTGGCCGACGGCATTGAATATATCCGCGCTGGTGTGGCAGCCGGTCTCGACGTGGACGCGTTTGCGCCGCGCCTTTCCTTCTTCTGGGCGATCGGCATGAACACGTTCATGGAAGTTGCCAAGATGCGGGCCGCACGCCTTCTCTGGGCGAAACTCGTCAAAGAGAACTTCAACCCGAAGAACCCGAAATCCCTCAGCCTGCGGACGCACTCGCAGACCTCCGGCTGGTCGCTGACCGCGCAGGATGTCTACAACAACGTCATCCGCACCTGCCTTGAGGCCATCGCCGCCACGGGCGGGCAGACGCAGTCGCTGCACACCAACAGCTTCGATGAAGCCCTCGCCCTGCCGACCGACTTCTCCGCGCGGATCAGCCGGAACACGCAGCTGTTCCTGCAGCAGGAAGCCGGTGCCTGCCAGACGATCGATATGTGGGGCGGCTCCTACTATGTCGAACGCCTGACGCACGACCTCGCCGCCAAGGCCCTCGCCCATATCGAGGAAGTCGAAAAAATGGGCGGCATGGCGAAAGCCATCGAGGAAGGACTGCCGAAACTGCGCATCGAGGAAGCCGCCGCAAACACGCAGGCGCGCATCGACAGCGGCACGCAGACTGTGGTCGGCGTGAACAAGTTCCTGCTGGACGAAGACGAAGACGTTCCGGTGCTGAAGGTCGACAATGCCGCCGTACGCAAGATGCAGCTCGACAAGCTGGCGCGCCTGAAGTCCGAACGGGACGAAGCCGAAGTCGCCGCCAAGCTGGACGCGATTGCCGAAGCGGCTGCCGGCACCGAAGGCAACCTCCTCGCGCTCGCTGTGGATGCCGCGCGCGCCAAGGCGACCGTCGGCGAAATCTCCGAAGCCGTCGAACGCAGCCAGGGCCGCCACCAGGCCATCATCCGCTCCATCAAGGGCGTCTATGGCGGCGGCGTGAAAGGCACCGAGAAGGCCGACGAGGCGCTCAGCCTCGCCGCAGCCTTCGAGAAGAAACATGGCCGCAAGCCGAAAGTCTACATCGCCAAGATGGGCCAGGACGGTCACGACCGTGGCCAGAAGGTCGTCGCCTCCGCGCTGATGGACCTTGGCTGGGATGTCGAGATCGGCCCGCTCTTCCAGACACCGGAAGAAGCTGCCGCCGACGCCCGCAAGGCCGAAGTCGACATTGTCGCTGCTTCCTCGCTTGCTGCAGGCCATTTGACGCTGGTGCCGGAACTGAAGCGCGCGCTTGGCAATGAAGGCGCGGCCAACGCCCGCATCATCGTGGGCGGCGTGATCCCGCCGCAGGACTTCGATGCGCTCTATGCAGCAGGCGCCTCTGCCATCTTCCCGCCCGGCACCGTCATTGCCGACAGCGCGCTGAAGATGCTGGAAATCCTGACGGACGGCGACGACGGGGCGAAGACGGCGGCAGAGTAGCGGTGCCGATTGTCGGGGCGCAGGCTTCTGATAGGCTTCCACCATGGCAAGCCTGACCTCAACCTCCGGATACGCTGCAGAAGCAGACGATCTGTTTGTGCGTTACGAGGCGCTGTCGGCGCCGGAAACACATGCGCATTGGCGGCATCTGTTTCCTGAGCCGCGTGCACGCACGCTCGATATCGGCGCAGGCACGGGGCGGGATGCCGCCTGGCTGGCTTCGCTCGGTTATTCCGTGCTGGCAGTGGAACCAGTGGAGACGTTGCGCCTGCGAGCGGCAAAGCTTCATCCGGAACCTGAGATCACATGGCTGGAAGACCGCCTGCCGGGGCTGGCGAACACGCACGCTCGAGTCGAGCGGTTCGACATGGTGATGCTGAACGCTGTGTGGATGCACCTGACCGAAGAAGAACGCACCACCGGCATGGAACGCGTGGCGACGCTCCTGGCGCCGGGTGCCCGGCTGTTCATGAGCTTGCGCCACGGCCCCATCCCGGAAGGACGCCGCATGTTTGATGTGACAGGCGAAGAAACCATCGCCCTCGCCGCGCCTTGCCACCTCCGCCCCATCAGCCACGTCCGCAAGAACTCCATCATGGCAGAAAACAAGGCCCGGGGCGTTGAATGGACCGCGCTGGTATTCGAAAAAGACTCTTGAAACGCTGGGCTCGCCTCCCCAAATATATCGTTATTCGATAACACAAAAGGATCGCCCTCCATGCTCGTCACCACCACGCCCACGGTTCAGGGCCATGAGATTTCGAAGTATCTCGGCGTCGTTTGCGGCGAGGTCGTGGTCGGCGCGCATCTCGGCAAGGACATCCTCGCCAGCTTCACCAATATCGTCGGCGGGCGCTCGAACGCCTATGAAAGCACGCTGCGCGAAACGCGCGACGATGCGCTGGCAGAGATGATGGAAGAAGCCAGGAAGCTCGGCGCCAATGCCATTGTCGGCACGAAGTTCGACTACACCGTGATCGGTCAGGGCGGCTCGATGATGATGGTGGCGGTCTCCGGCACGGCCGTGTCGCTGGTGTGAGCATGCTCTACGAGACCGCTCCGACAGCGGAGGACATTCTTGGCCTCGCCGAAGCCTGCATCGCCCGCCTGCCCCAGCAAATGCGGACCGCCGCCGACGCCGTGCGCATCATCGTGGAAGACTATGCCGAGGACGAAATCCTCGACGAGATGAAGATCCAGGATGCGCTGGAGCTGTCCGGCCTCTATTCCGGTGTGCCGCTGATCCATGAAAGCGTGACGCATCCGTCGATCCAGCAGCCGCTGGTCTATCTCTACCGCCTGCCGATCCTGTTCGAATGGGCTGCGCGGGGAGACGTGACGCTGGACGAGCTGGTCGCCCACGTCACGATCCACGAATACGGCCACCATTTCGGTTGGTCCGATGAGGAAATGCACCGCCTGCTGGACAGTATGGACTGACGCGTCAGGCCTTCGACTTGTGCGCCAGCGTGTGGGCGTGCTTCTCCCAGTTCTGCCCGTCGAACTTGTTCACGGTGACGTTCAGGTCCTGCCAGTCATCGATGCACCGCCAGGTGACGGCCACGCCGTCCGGATTGGAGCGCGGAATGTAGAAGCTCTTCACCCCGCATGTCCGGCAGAACAGGTGTTTCGCCACGCCCGTATTGAACGTGTACTCGACGAGGTTGTCGTTGCCCTGTGTGAGGCGGAAGCGGCTGGACGGGACGATGATGTGGATATTGCCCGACATGGCGCACATCGAGCAGTTGCAGTCCTCCACCTCAAACGCGTCAGGCAGGTCCACTTCCCACCGGACCGCGCCGCAATGGCATCCGCCAAGATGGGTCTTCAGCTCGCTCATCGTCTTTCTTCCGTCTGGTTCAGCCCACCCAGTGCGGCGGGCGTCTCCCCGCCCATGGCCGGGCCTGTTCCAATTGTCCAGCCAGACGGAACAAAAGGCTTTCAGACCCATACCGTCCGCCAAACATCATGCCGATCGGAAGCCCACCTGCCGCTTCTTCGGTCGGTTCCGTCCAGTACAGCGGAACGGACATGGCGGGGCAGCCGGTCTGGTTGAAGATCGGACAATGCGCGCCAAAGCCGGCAATCGCCTTGCCCATGGCATCACCGTCCTGCGTCAGCGCCATTGTGCCCAGCTTGTCGGGCGCGCGATGCGTCACCGGCGAGAGCGTCAGGTCAAACTCGCCATCGATCAGGAATTGCTCATAGTCGATGGCGACCGAATTGAAGAGATTGTTCGCCTTGGCGAGTTCCACCATCGGCACGGTCCGGCCGAGATGCGCCATGGACGCCGTGATCGGTTCCATCTCGTCCTCGCGCACCGGCCGGCCCAGCATGGCGGAGCGGTCGTCGAAGGCCGCGGCGATGTTCGCGGAGATCGTGAACAGCGCATACTTCGCGAGCAGTTCCCCATCGAATTCCGGTCCGGTCTCGACCACTTCGTGCCCCAGATCCGACAGCAGCTTCGCGGTTGCCATAAGCCCCGCATCCGCATCGGCATCCGGCATGGTGCCATTCGGCGCCCGCTTCCAAAGCGCGATACGCAGCCTGCCAGGATCGCGGCTGACTTCCTCCAGATACGGACGGTCCGGCGCCGGGGCCACATAGCGGCTGCCCGTCTCCCGGCCATGGCAGGCATCCAGCAGAGCCGCGCTGTCCCGCACGCTGCGGCTGACCGCATGGACGGTGGACATGCCGTTCCAGCCCTCGGTGCGCCCCGGCCCCATCGGCACGCGGCCGCGGGACGGCTTGATGCCGAACAGGCCCGTACAGGAGGCTGGAATGCGGATGGAGCCGCCGCCATCGCTCGCCTGCGCTACCGGCAGCACACCCGCAGCAACGGCTGCGCTCGCTCCGCCGGACGAGCCGCCCGACGTGCGGGTCAGGTCCCACGGGTTCCGCGTCTGGCCGTAGAGCGTGGATTCGGTGGTCGTGGTCAGGCCATATTCCGGGGTAGTCGTCTGGCCAAAGAAAACGAGGCCTGCTTCGCGATAGCGCTTTGTCAGCACGGAATCGCGCTGGGCAACATTGCCTTTCCAGGCGACCGAGCCATTGGTCAGCGGCGCGCCTTTTACTTCAACGGCGAGATCCTTGGTGACAAAGGGCACGCCGGCGAAGGGCCCATCGCCGACGCCGGTTTCCAGCTGCGATTTCGCGAGATCCGGATAAAGCGCGCTGAAACAGTTCAGCTTGTCCTGCGCAGCCTCAGCCCGCGTGACAGCGGCTTCCAGCAGTTCTGCGGCGCTGACCTGTTTGCTGCGGACAAGCTCCGCCAGACCCAGACCATCATAATCGGCGTATTCTTTCATTCGGCCCTCCCGTTTTGCCACCACTGTGGAACGCCGGGCGCCGAAAGGAAACCCTGATTACGGCTCCATATCAGGCGGCGGGGGCGGAGGTGAAGGGCCATCCCCCGGACCACCGCGTTCGCCCGGTCCCGAACCACGCTTGGGATTATGACCGCCCGGTCCGCGTCTCAGGATCTGCGCCATATGCTGGCGCTCTTCTTCCGACATGGAGGCAAACAGGTTCACCATGGCTTCGTGTGTGGCCTCATTCACCGCATCGTCTGCCGATCTCAGTTTGCGGAAAGCCTCCCGCACCGCGTCGGCGTCATAGGGCTCGGCGATGACTGCTTCAGCCAGCTGCCGGCGCGATTCGACCCGCGCCGTGCGCTCTTCCGCAGACGCTTTGAAAGCTTCCTTGAACACCCGCCGCATGGCCTGACGGCTGCCATCGTCGCGGTCACCCCAGGAGATACGCTCCCGCGGCGGCCTATCCGGTGTGCCCTTCGGGCCTGCCTGCATCAGGAGCCCAGACAGAAGGCCCACAAGAATCATGTTCGCCATCAGCGAACCAATCAGCCACAGGGGCCACCGCCGGGGCGTATCAGACGTGTCGCTCATTCTGCCGCCTCACTCATCAATTCATAATCGCCAAATCCGAGGGCCGCATACATCACAACGTCGGTCTCATCCGTCGTCTCGGCGCTGGCCACCGATGCGGGCAGCGAAACATTCACACCAATCACAAGCCCCATGACCAGAGAGGCCACGGCCCCCGCTGGCAGCCATCCCGGCAGGAACCGCCATAGGCCGAACTTCGCCCCGGCATCCCGCTTCGGTTTCGGCGCGCCCGCCAACAGACTGTTGCGCAACGATGCGGACACTTCGGCCGCCGGAACGAGGTCGAGGAACTGGTCCAGGCGGCGGGCATCATCCAGAGCTTTCGCAAACAGTCCGGGCGCCTCCGCCATGCGGCGCGCAGCAATCTCCCGCATCGCCTCGGGAAAGGCAGCAGGATCGGCACCGTAAGCCTCGATCAGTTCGAGGACCCGTTCGTCAGACAAGGTCGATGTCATCCTTTGGTCCTTCATGCCACACTCCGTTCGGCCAGTGTCGCCCTCAAGCTGCGCCGGGCGCGCGCGAGAAGGCTTTCCAGCGCTTCTTCACTTGTTTCCATGATTTCCGCCGCCTCCACCTGAGAGTGTCCTTGCAGGGCGCAGAGCGTCAAGGCAGCTGCCTGGCGCTCCGGAAGGTTGGCGATTGCTGTTTCGATCGCCTTCACCCGTTCGGTCTGCAACAGCCGTTCAGGTGGGGTCAGCTCCGGGTCCGTCATCTCCGGCAGTTCGCCGGGCAGGGATTCGCGGCGCTTGCGCAGGATGTCGTAACAGAGGTTCAGCGCCACGCGGTGCAGCCAGGTCGAGAACCTGGCTCGCGGTTCCCAGGTGGGCAGCGCTTTCCATGCGCGAAGGAAGGTCTCCTGAGTCACGTCTTCTGCTTCCATCCGGTCGCCCAGCATCCGTGTTGCCAGGCCGAGAACTCCCGGTGAGTACCGGTCGACCAGCCACGAGACGGCTGACGGATCGCCCGCCGCCGCCCGTGTGATCTGGTCGAGATCCGATACAAAAGCCACGGAACCGAGCTTACTCCGTTGAAGGCGGGATGCACGCACTCAATACGGTGGTGTCACATACTGAATGCGTGCCGTGCCGCCCAACCGGGCCTGAGCCCGATCTCTTATTCGTCTTCCGGCGGAGGCGGTGGTGGCATGTCGCCCCGCATGCCGCGGAAGCCGGCCTTGCGATCCGGGATTTCGTCGATCGCGATCACGCCATCGCCATCCTTGTCGAACCGGTCGAACATGCGGTTAGGCTTGGAGGTGAATTCTTCAGCACTGATCGCACCGTCACCGTCGGTGTCCATACGCTTGAACATCTCGGCCTGACGCTGCGTCCTCTTCTGGGCCATCATGGCTTCGTGGTGCGCAGTCATCTCGGCTTCGCTGACCTTGCCATCCTGATCGATATCAATGGCAGAGAACATCATGGCACGGTGGGCATCGACTTCGGCTTTGGTGATGTTGCCATCACCGTCCGTGTCCATCGCCTCCATGCGATCCTTCATCATGCCCGGTCCTTGACCGCCGCCGCGTGGGCCAGCGAGTGCCGGCAGAGCGATTGTGGCCACCGCGGCCAGGGATGCTGTCGCGAGAAAGATACGTTTCATAAGGGGGTAGCTCCTCTCTTTCGCGGCCGCCGCTGTGTCCGGGCGACCAGTGATTATGAAACGGGAGAAGGCCCGCTTTCCGTCGCGTCGAGGTGCAGTTTTTCCACAGCCAGCTGGTGAAGCCTTGATTTTGTGGAAGATAATTCAGTCTCCAGATCACGGAATGTGCCGGCTTCGACGGCCCTGCAGAGCCTGTCCCGCAGGCCTGCCGGCATGACATCGGAGCGCGTTTCGGTGCCAATGGCCACGCGTTGGACCTGTTGGAGTGCCTGGAGAAGGCGCAGGCCTTCCGTCAGCAGAAGGCGTTCCTCGATGTTGAAGCTGGAGCGTTCAATGGCGTCCTGCGTGGACGCACAGATCGCTTCGCCCCGTCCACCGAGCAGCATGTCCTGCTGCACGACGAACTCCACATCGATCAGTCCGCCCTCGGCGGTTTTGAGGTCCCACAGTCCCTTGCCCGGCTTTTCCCGGTAGAGGCGTTGACGCATGTCGGTAATGTCAGCCGGGATAGCTTCCGCATTTGTCTTCGCACGTTCCGTGATCGCATCGAAGGCAATATCCATGACGGTCTGCCCGAGCGCCTCATCTCCCGCGACCGGGCGCAACCGGGTCAGCGCCATATGCTCCCAGGTCCAGGCATCCTTGTGCTGATAGGATGTGAAGGCTGGCAGGCTGACCGCAACAGGGCCTGCGCGGCCGGATGGGCGCAGGCGCATATCCACTTCGTAAAGGGCGCCTTCCGCGGTGGGCGCCGTCAGCGCAGTGATCAGGCGCTGGGTGAAGCGCGTGTACCAGGTCTGCGCTTCCAGCGGGTCGGCATCATAGATGACGAGGATGTCTAGATCGGACCCGGCGGTCAGTTCCTTGCCGCCCAGCTTGCCCATGGCGAACACGCCCCAAGAACCGTGTTGCGGCCCGTTGCGGCGCTCGGTTTCCCATTTCGCCGCGGCGGCCATTTCCCGGATTGTGTCGTCGGCAAGCGCTGTCCAGTATTCCGCCGCATCCTTCGCCGGGATAAGCCCGTGCAGCAGGCGGTGGCCAGTCAGGAAGTGCTGGTCGCGGTGATAGCGGCGCCAGGCATCCAGCGCGCTGTCGAAGCTCGTATCAGGTCCGATCTCAGGCCGCACCGGCGCTTGCCCGCTGACGAGCGATTCCAGCAAGTCCGGACGGCGGGACAGGATTTCCGCGAGGCGGGGCGCCAGCGCCAGCGTCGCGACCAGATCGTCCAGCAGGTCCGGTTCTGCCAGCAGCATGGCCAGCGTCTGCACACCGGACGACATGCCGCCGAAGAAACGGGAGAACCAGCGGAACGCCTCGTCAGCCTCACCCGTCTTGCCCATGTCTTCCAGGAGGCGCGGCAGGATCGCCGTCAGTAATTCGCGCCCGCGCGCCGTACGCGTGGCGGGCACACGGCCCCGGTGCCAGCTGCGGATCGTCTCGATCGCCGCACTCGGATCACTGAAGCCGAGACCTCGGAGGGTTTCGACCGTGCCCGGATCGTCATCGACCCCCGTGAACACGAAATTGCCGGACCGGGTTTCCCCAGCCGCCCTGTCTTCGGCAGCAAACAGGGCGTCATAGGCCGACTGGACGATCCGGCGTGTTTCGAGAACGTCCCGGTCAAATTCCTCCAGATTTCCATAGCCACTGAGGAAGGCGACCACTTCCCGCGCTTCCGGGTCCTTCGGCAGCGTGTGGGTCTGTTCATCATTCCGCATCTGGATGCGGTGCTCGACATTGCGCAGCTGGCGATAGGCTTCGGTCAGGTCGCGTGCTGTCTCGTCCTCAACAACTCCGCCAGCGCGCAGGGCCTCCATCGCGCCAAGGGTCGTATTGTCCCTCAGTTCAGGACGCCGGCCGCCGAGGATCAGCTGCTGGGTCTGAACAAAAAATTCGATCTCGCGAATGCCGCCCGGCCCCAGCTTGATGTCAGGGTTCGGAATACTGAATTCCCGCGCCTTGGCCTTGGTGTTGATCATCCGTTTGATCGCCTGGATGTCACCAATGGCCCAGTAGTCGAGATTCCGGCGCCAGACATAAGGCTCCATCCCCTTCAGGAAGCGCTTGGCCGCCGCGATGTCTCCGGCGGCCGGGCGCGCCTTGATCCAGACCATCCGTTCCCAGTTCTGGCCGACGCTTTCATAATAGACTTCCGCCATGGCGGTGGACACGGCCAGCGGTGTCGAGGACGGGTCGGGTCTGAGGCGCAAATCGGTGCGGAAGACATAACCGTCTTCGGTTATATCATCGAACATGCGGACGATATCCCGGGCGACGCGCTGTGCCGCCTCGCCGGGCGAACGTTCCCCTCCGTCGAACAGGTCGGGGTCATAGAAGATGCAGAAGTCGATGTCGCTGGAGTAGTTGAGTTCGAACGCGCCCATCTTGCCAAGCGCAATGGCGAAGATGCCATCGCCGGAAAGGCCATGATGCGCGAGGGCGACTTTGAGAGCGGTATCGACGCACTCACAGGCGAGTTCTGTCAGCACCAGTGTGACGTCCATGACGTCCAGCGTGCCTGACAAGTCTTCCCCGGCCAGCGACAAATGCGTTGCCTGTTTGGCCCGGCGCAAAACACGCATCGCCTCTTCGATGGGCTTCTGGCCCAATTTCGGCAGTATACGTACGGTTTCGATGGCTTCGCGCCAGTCCCGGTCTTCCAGATCCCGGCCGACCAGCCGCCGCAGATATGGCGCCCGTTCGCAGGCAAGTGCCAGCGCTGCTTCAGGAGTTTCAGCAATCGGTCTGACGTTCAGCATGCTTATGCCCTGGGCAATCTCAATGTCGCTTTCAGCCCGGGCGATCCCTCCGGGCCGTTTCCGTCAGACAGGATCAATTCACCGCCATGCATTTCCGCAACTGACACAACGAGGGCAAGGCCGAGGCCGCTACCCGGCTGGGTGCGTGCCGAATCCATCCGTTGGAAGCGTTGGACCACCCGCTTGCGCGCGTCCGGCGGAACGCCCGGTCCGGTATCGATGACTGTGAGATCGACCGTGCCTTCCGGGCCGCGCGCCACGGTAAAACTGACATTTCCGCCCACGGGTGTGTACTTGATGGCATTGTCGAGCAGGTTCGACAGAGCCTGGCCGATCAGGTCCCGGTCGCCCAGAACCATCAGGTGTTTCGCGATCTGGCTGCGGAAGCTCTGTTCGGCCTCTTCACAGGCCGGCTCGAACAGTTCGGCCAGTTCTTCGGCGAGTTCGCTGACGTCCATCCGCACGCGCTCGCCTTCTGCACCCGCTTCGAGGCGGGCAAGGCGCAGGATGGCGTTGAAGGTGCCGAGCACCCGGTCGACTTCCTCAACCGTCTCTCCAAGCGTCGCTTCGGCGCTTTCCTTGGACATCGGCTCGGAGAGCGCGATCTCCAGCCGGTTGCGCAGACGCGAGAGCGGGGAGCGCAGATCATGAGCAATTGCGTTGCCGGTATTGCGGGTGGATTCGACCAGCTTCTCGATCTGGTCGAGCATCGCATTCATGCGCTGGCCCAGACGGTCGAACTCGTCGCCGGACCCTCGCACAGGCACGCGGCGGCCAAGCTCGCCGCCCATCACCATTTCTGCCGTCCGCGCGAGTTCATCTGCCCGCCGCGCCGCGCCGCGAGAGATCAACAGACCGCCCAGCAATGACAGGACAAGCCCGATGGGCGCGGCAATGAAGATGGCGTTCTGGATCCGACCCACAATCGCGGTTTGCTGCGCAGTATCAAACGCCACCAGCAAAGCCCCGCCATTGTCGCGCAGGCGCACGATGCGGCCTGCCACGGGACGGACGACTTCGGACCCGTCCGGCTCCGTCAGCGTGACTTCGAAGTACACGGTCTGGACATCAAGATCAGGATTATGCGCAGGCATGCGCTGGAAGTGTCCGGCGATACGGCGGCCCGAGGCATCTTCGAGATAGTAGAAAAAGGTCGATCCGTTGCGGGTCATCCGCTCGAACACCGACTCGCTGAGGCGTTCCATGCCGCCGGTGAAGTAGGCATTACCCAGCTGTTCGAATTCCAGATCCATCCGCCGGTCGGATTCCGCGCGAATGTAGTAAACCGTCGAATAATAGAGGTAGACCAGCAACGCCGCCGAAAATGCTGCGAACATGGCGCTGTAGAGCAGCGCCAGCTTGAATGTGGTCGTCCTAAGGAAGGTCGGCAGGGCGAATTTCATGGCTCGCTAGTGCCAGCGCCCTGCCAATCCGTCTAGCCCTGCAACCTGTATCCGGCCCCGCGGACCGTGTGCAGCAGCGGCTCGTCGAATTCCTTGTCGATCTTGGCGCGCAGGCGCGAGACGTGAACATCGATCACATTGGTCTGCGGATCGAAATTATAGTCCCACACTTTCTCCAGAAGCATGGTGCGCGTCACGACCTGGCCAGCATGGCGCATCAGGTATTCCAGAAGGCGGAACTCACGCGGCTGCAGGTCGATCTTCTGGCCAGCCCGCGTGACCTTGCGGGTCAGCAGGTTCATTTCCAGGTCGCCCGCCTTCAGCACGGTGACCGGCGGTTCCTGGCCCGGCGTGCGCCGGCCGAGCGCCTCAACGCGTGCAGCAAGTTCTGCCGGTGCGAACGGCTTGGCGAGGTAGTCCTCGGCGCCGGCCTTCAGGCCCTGTACCTTGTTCTGGACGTCGCCCAGCGCCGACAGGAAGAGCGCCGGTGTCGTGCCGCCCGCGTCACGGAATTCCTTCAGCAGGGTCAGGCCGTCTTTCTCTGGCAGCATGCGGTCGACCACCATGGCGTCGAATTCTTCCGACCGCGCCTTTGCCAGTCCACGCTCGCCATCGTCCGCTTTGTCCACCGAATGCCCAGCCTCAACGAGGACCTTCTCGATAAAGCTGGCCATTTCTGCGTCGTCTTCGATCACCAGCACTCGCATGGGATCCTCCTGAACTGTGTCTAGCATTTCCGCCTCACTTAGTCTTCGCTGATGTCGATGGTGCGGTAGGTCGTGATCTGGCCCACACGCACAGCGATCAGTACTTTGGTCCGGTCCGCCTTCTTGGCGGCATCGATGGCCTTCTTCAGAACCTCAACGCTCGAGACCGGCTCATTGTTGGCTTCCAGGATGACCATGCCGCGCTGCAGGCCGGCCTCTTCGATCGCTCCGCCACGCTCAACCTCTGAAATCACGAGACCGGCTTCGTCCTTGTCGAGGCCGAGACGCTGGCGCATCTCGTCGTCGAGCGGAATGAAGGTCACGCCGAGTGATTCCATGGTGGCTTCGTCGGCATTGTCGCCGGAGCCTTCGGACAGGGCCGAAGCCGGAATGCGCTGGGCGCTGAGATTGTCGCCCCGCTCGCCGACGACGACATTGATCGTCTGACGCTTGCCGCCACGCATGATGTCGAACTTGTTCGATGTGTTGGCGATCAGACGGCCGACAAGGCGGGTCGTCGAGGTCGCATCGCTGACCTTCTGGCCATTGACCGACAGGATGATGTCGCCACGCTGGAGGCCGCCTTTGGCCGCCGGGCTGTTTTCGGTCACGTCAGCGATGATGGAGCCATCATTGTTGTCCATGCCCTGGGCCTCAGCCATGTCTTCGGTGAGGTCCTGGATCTGGACACCCAGCCAGCCGCGGGAGACATGACCATCCTTGATGATGGCCTGGGTCACTTCCTGGGCCAGCTCGGCCGGGATCGCGAAACCGATACCGACCGAACCGCCGGTGGGCGACAGGATCTGCGTGTTCACACCGACGACATTGCCGTGCAGGTCGAAGGTCGGGCCGCCGGAGTTGCCGCGGTTGATCGCAGCATCAATCTGGAGAAAGTCCGTATACGGGCTGTCATTGCCGAGCTCCCGGCCATCGGCCGAAAGGATGCCTGCCGTCGCCGTACCGCTGAATCCGAACGGGTTGCCGAGGGCCACGACCCAGTCGCCCTTGCGGAGATTATGGGAGTTGCCGAAACGCACATAGGGGTATGTCCCCTTATCCTTCACCTTGATAACGGCGAGGTCTGTATCGGGATCAGTGCCGATGAGTTCGGCTTCCAGTTCAGCCCCGTCCTTCGTTACCACTTCAATCTGGACGGCGTTCTCGACCACGTGATTGTTGGTCACGATGTAGCCGTCCTGCGAAATGAAGAAGCCGGAGCCGAGCGAACGCGCTTCGCGGGTCTGCGGCTCCTCGCCTTGTTCTTCTTGCTGGCGGCGCTGCTCAAGGAAGTCGTCGAGCCCCGGCAGACCGCGGAACTGTTCGAAGAATTCCTGCATGTCGCCCATGTCGTTGACCTGGCGTTCGGATACCACGTTCACGCTGACGACGGCGGGTTCGACGCGTTCGATCAGGTCGGCAAAGCTCATCGGCGCGCCCGCAGGCGCCTGGATCGCGATCGGCTGAGCGCCGGCCTCTGGGCTGAGAATCTGAGGCGCGATCGACAAGGTCCCAACCGCTGCGGCTCCGAAAAGCGCTGCAACCAGTGCCTGCCGAGAAATGCCAAGTTTCATGATTTCTCTCTCCAACTCTCTGAAATATCGCCGTTTGTCCGGTCGGACGTTACATAATCATACGAGAACGAATGTGGTCATTAAAAGACAGTAAGTCGAATGGAATCAGGAGATCACGCCGGTGCCCAGGAACGGACCGACGCTCTGTCCGATCAGCTCATTTCCGGCAGGCGAGGAATGGAGAGGAATCCGATCGAGGCCCGGCCGCGCCTGGAAAACTCTTCTCAACCAGCCGCCGAATGATGGGGTCGACAAAATTCTGAAACTTCAAATCTTATCAGATTTAAACATACCGTTAGTATGACTAAATCGAAAAAGCCCTTGAAATACTACAGTTTGCGAGACATACTTGTTTTCACTATAGATCAGAAGGGGCTGATTTGTGCGCTTGATTAACCGCATGCCAGACAGGCTGTTGCGTCATCGCGCCTATGCCTCAAACCAGTTGCCGGCGCTGGAAGGGCCCAATCCCCGGGCCTACCGGTGTCAATCACCACTTCGTACGTCTTGCCTACTGCCAAGGTGGCTTGCGAAGTCCCATTCAGACGTCAAGCAATGTCCCCACCCAGCCTGACGGCTATTCCCACGGGGGTCGGCGCCGGCAAACCCTGCCCCTCACAATTTCGAGATCCTGTCTGAATGGCAGGCGGGGTCAGACGTCTTCCGATTCGATCTGGTCCACGACTGTCCGCTTCCGCCGTGCGGTGAGGAAGCCGATGAGTCCGCCGATGGCGAGCAGGAGAAACGGACCAAGCCAGAGCAGCATGCCGCTCAGATTGTTTCCCTTCGGGCGGAACAGCACGAACTCGCCATAGCGGCTTTCAAACCAGTCGCGCACTTCCTGGTCGGTAGACCCTTCGCCGACCATTTCGCGAATGCGGGTCCGCATATCCTCGGCGATCGGCGCAGCGGATTGGGAGACGGGTTCATTCTCGCACGCCACGCAGCGCAGCTCCCGCATCAGCGCCTGCGCGCGGGCCTCCTCCGCCGGATTATCCAGCGGAACATCGGCCGCCAGTGCGATCACGAGAGACAGGAACAACGCCTTCATCGCTTGACCTTCACCATGCTGAGACAGCCGCCGAGGCCAATCAGCAGTACGCCAAAGTATACGAAATCAATCAGCGGATTGAAGTAGACCCGGAAAACCCAGCGTGCCTGCCCGTCCACGACACGCTGCTCGCCAAGCGCCGCATAAAGATCGCCCGTGCCGGTCTTGAAGATCGCGGTCTCGGTCGTCGGCATGCGCGCGGCAGGATAGTAGCGCTTCATCGGCTGCAGCACGGTCGTCACACCGCCCTTCACGGCGGTCAGCACCGCCTTGTCCGCATACCAGTTCGGCCCCTCGATGGAGCGGACATCTTCCAGAGTCAGGGTCCAGCCAGCCGCCTCGCCCGATCCGCCTTCTGCCAGCGCAACCGTGGTTTCATACCGTTCGGTCGTTTCGATCACGGCGCCGATGATGAACAGGCCGATCCCCATATGGGCGAGGGTCATGCCCCAGACGCGCGGGGAAACGCGGAACACGCGCTTCAGCGTGACGGCACGGCGCCGCAGTTCCCACAAGGCACCGCCGATCAGCCAGACGCCAAGCGCCAGCCCAAATGCCGCGCCCAGTGAAATCTTCCAGATGCCAATACCCAGCGCGGCAAACACGGCGACCAGTGCGGCACCTGCGATGGCCCAGCGCGTCCACTGCTTCAGATCCGCCTTGCCCCACGCCCAGTTCTGGGCGACGGGCAGCAGGACGAGCAGGACCGCCAGGATGGGCACGAAAGTCAGCCGGAAATATGGTTCGCCTACGGACATGGTGCGTCCAGCGGCTTCGGCCATCAGCGGGAAAAGTGTGCCCAGCAATACGGTCAGCGCTGCCACGATAAGCACGATGTTATTGGCCATCAACGCGCCTTCGCGGCTAACAATCAGCCAGGGCTTGGCGCCTTTCAGGGAAGGCCCGCGCCAGACGAACAGGCCCAGGGCGAGCACGCCATAGACCATCAGTCCGAACAGAAGGATCGTTCCACGCTCCGGATCAACAGCAAAGGCATGAACGGAAGTCAGCACACCGGAGCGCACGAGGAAGGCGCCCATGATCGAGAACAGGAACGCCAGCACGGACAAAAGCGCCGTCCAGGCCGCAAAGTTTTCGCGCTTTTCCGTGACGATCACGGAGTGCAGCAAGGCCGCTCCGATCAGCCAGGGCATGAGGGACGCATTCTCCACCGGGTCCCAGAACCACCAGCCGCCCCAGCCAAGCTCGTAATAGGCCCAGTAGGATCCCAGCGCGATGCCCAAGGTCAGGGGCACAAAGGCGGCGAGCGACCAGCGCCGGGCTTCCTTCGCCCACACCCGGTCAATGCGCCCATCCATCATGCCGGCCGCAGCGAGCGCGAAAACGAAGGAGTACCCGACATAGCCGAGATACAGCATCGGCGGATGGAAGGAGAGTGCCGGGTCCTGCAGGAGCGGGTTCAGCCCCGCCCCCTGAAAGGGCGCCGGGTCGAGGCGCAGATAAGGTGAGGACGCAAACAGCAGGTAGCCCATCGCGCCGGCGGTCAGGAACCCCTGCACGCCGAGCGCATGGGCCTCGAAATTCACACGTCCCGTCTTCATCAGGGCAGCCGCCGCTGCGCCGAACGCAAAGGTCACCAGCGCCCAGAGCGCCATGGAGCCTTCATGGTTTCCCCATGTGCCGGCAATCTTGTAGAGCATCGGCTTCAGCGTGTGGGAGTTGTTCGCCACAAGCAGGAGCGAAAAGTCCGAAACGGCAAAGGCATGCACCAGCGTGAGGAACGAAAACGCCATCAGGCCAAAACCGGTCACGGCGGACATGCCTGCCCACCGGCGATCGCCCTTCAGGCCGAAGATCGTCTGCGCCAGCGCGGCGCCGAGCGCCAGGAAGGCCGCGAAATGCCCGGCTTCGATCATCCGCCGATTGCCTCGGGGCGCAGTTCGCGCGGCTGGTAGTTCTCGTCATGCTTCGCCAGGATCTGGCGGGCGGTGAATGTGCCGTCGGGACTGAACTGGCCGATAGCAACAACGCCCTGCCCTTCGCGGAACAGGTCCGGCGCAATACCGGTGAACGCGACCTTGATGTCGGCGTCGCTGTTGTCCATCACAGTGAACATCATGGTGGCGCCATCCGCCGAATAGGTCAGCGACCCCGGCTCGACCCAGCCGCCGACTTTCACCTCACGCCCCTCTTTTGGCAGGCCTTTCTCGGCCAGCGTTTGGGGTGTGTAGAAAAGGTTGGCATTCTGGCGCAGGGCCATGAAGGCAAGCCCCGCCGCAGCCAGCAGCAGGACGGCGGCGATGCCAAACGTGTAGAGTCGTCGAGTGCGTGCGCGCATGCCGGTCTTATAGAGCGACCCGCGCCAAATTGGGAGTGCGGCAGATGCATCCGGCGCGGGCGAGACCCTGACGCCCGTATGGGCAGGCTGGAAAGGCCTGAACCCAATAGAGACGTGGCTGTCTAATTGCGGGCTGTGCGTTTATACTGGGGATTATGACGCCTGCAGCATTTGAGACCTTTTTCGGATGATCGAACTGACGATCAATGGGCGGCTGGTCGAAATAGCCGAGGGTGCCACGCTGCTCGATGCTGCCAGCAAAGCAGGCATCCATATCCCCACGCTTTGCCATTATCCGGGCCTGCCGTCCCATTCGGTCTGCCGGATGTGCCTGGTCGAGGTTGAAGGCGAGACAAAGCCGCGGCCAGCCTGCACGACTCCGGCGAATCAAGGCGACGTCGTCGAAACGGATTCAGATGCACTTCGGGAATTCCGGCAGAGCAATGGAGAGTGGCTGTTAGCCCGCCACCCGAACGACTGCATGCGATGCGAGGTCAACGGGTCCTGCAAACTGCAGAGTCTTGTCGCTGAAAACCAGTGGGAGGAGCGCTGGGAGGAAATTCCCCCGGGATCTGCCGCACATCCTGAACATTCATCAGCTGACCACACGTCGCCCAGCATATGGCGGGACCTGTCCAAATGTATCGAGTGCGGCCTGTGTGCCGAAGCCTGCGGCGAGGCCGGCCAGCAGCAATACGTGATCGGGTTTGCCGAACGCGGAGACGAACGCCTACCCGTCACCGTCTTCGACGACCCATTGTCTGAAACCCAGTGCATTTCCTGCGGTCAATGCACGCTGGTCTGTCCGGTCGGCGCCCTGATAGAGGCGCCGCATTGGCACGACGTTCTGCATACGCTCGACGCGCGCAAACGCACCTCTGTCGTCCAGGTTGCGCCAGCCACACGTATCGCGATCAGCGAAGAGTTCGGCATGGCGCCCGGGACTGTCAGCACCGGCAGGCTGATCAATGCGCTGAGGCAGCTCGGGTTCGATTATGTCTTCGATACGAATTTTACAGCTGACCTGACCATCATGGAGGAAGGGACGGAGCTGCTGACCCGTCTGGAAACACAGACGGACCTTCCACTGTTCACATCCTGCTGTCCGGGGTGGGTGAACTGGCTTGAGCTCAACCGGCCCGATCTCCTTCAGCATCTCAGCACGACGAAATCCCCCCAGCAGATGCATGGCGCCATCGCAAAGCGGGGCCATTTCGCGCGATCCCTCGGACCGGAATTCGCCGAGGGAAAAACGGAGCCCTATGTTGTCAGCGTTATGCCGTGTACGGCTAAAAAAGACGAGGCCTTGCGGCCGGGTATGTCCGGTGACGTGGATCATGTGTTGACCACGCGGGAACTCGCCCGGATGATCCGGTCCCGGGGCATTGCATTTGGCGCCCTTTCCGAAGACGGCAGTTTCGACAGCCCGCTCGGCCAGAGCACAGGCGCAGCGCAGATCTTCGGCGCCTCTGGCGGTGTGATGGAAGCGATGGTTCGTACCGCAGCCCACCTCACAGGGCAGGAAGACCAGGTTCCGCTGGAGTGGCAGCAATTGCGTGACGTGCGCGAAGCCGTAAAGACGGCGACCATTCCCGGCATCGGAACCGTAGCGGTCTGCAATGGCATTGCCGCGGCTCAGCGCATGCTGGAGACAGACGCATGGCGCACGGCATATGTGGCCATCGAGGTCATGGCCTGTTCGGGCGGATGTCTGGGCGGCGGCGGCGAGCCGAAATCCATGGACCCTGATGTCCTGAAAAAACGCAGCAAAGCGATCTACGACATCGATGTCAAAGCCCCGCGCAGGCGCTCCTATGAGAACCCTGACGTCCGGAAACTGTACGATACGGAACTTGGGGAGCCGAACTCGATAGCCGCGCACGCCCTGCTGCACACCACCCACACGGCAAGGCGCTCAGACCGATCGCTGCTGGCGCGGTTTCTCGATTGCGTGGACCGGCGCGATGCCGAGGCCGCCGCAAGCCTGTTCCATCCGGACGGCGTCTGGTCCACCGCCTCACCCTTCGGCGATATCCGGGGCGCAGACAACATAGCGGCGCTCATCCGCAGCGGCCTGCCACCCAGGAAATTCGGCCCTCATTTTGTGCGGCATCATCTGGAGCCGCCTGCCGTGCCAGATGATCTCGTCGTCGTTACGCCTGATGGCCAGCGATGCCGGTTCAGCATGGAAACATGTTCGATAGATGCGGATGGACGATCCCGGGTCGGGATCAGAACCCTCGAACGCCACATCCTCTAAAACAGGCCGGCGTCAACGTTCCGAACCACGCCATCACAGCTCGCGTGGCACGCGAATTGCTACTGGTTTCCCTTTCCGCTTCGGCCTGGGAGACCCGTATTGCGCCAGCTTAGAATCTTTGGCGATCTCACCGTCCAGGTGGGGATCATCCTGATCAGTGTGGCGGCCCTGTTGTCCCTGATGCGCGATGGGTTTCACATCTTCGTCCACGAAAGCTTCGCCTGGCTGATCGGTGTGACACAGGCTTTTTTCGGGACGCTGTTTGAACAGCCGACTGCGGCGAAAATAGTCGACCTGGCCGGAGCCGCCCTCCGGCGCGTTTTCGCTGTTGTGGGTGTAGAGGCAAATTTCTCGCCCGATCCCCATTGGGTTTACATCTTCATCCTGCTCGCCGTCGCGTTGGGCGGATACGCCCACACGCTCAGGAACTTCAAAACCCAGCCTGCCTTCAGCGCGTTCCGCTATGGCAATGCCGTCATTTGCGCATTTGTCGGCGGCATGCTTGCAGGATCTGCCCCCCTCGCTCATCCGGGCATGTTTGCCTGGCCCATTGCGGCGCTTCTCGCATTCATCGGGCTGAACGCAATCTGGCGGGCATCGTTCGATGGCAAACCGGGCCAGCGGCGGATGGCGGCCCGCGCTGCTCTCCTGTCCCTCTCCGCAGCCGTCCTGACCGCCCGGATCGCCTTCGACCTGGAGCCGGAAGGTGGCGTGGTCCACCCGCACTCAAGTCCGGGACTGATCCTGCTCGCATTGATCACGGCCGGGTTCGGCGGCTGGTTCATGCGGTTTGGTCTGGGGGCAACACGCACCGACGAAACGGGACAGCGTCTCGGAACGCAGGTTCTCGCCGTCTTCGGTGTGGCCGCCATGGTGATTGTCGCAAGTCAGGCGACATTCTGGATGGGGCGCGCCTCGGGCGGCACCAATGTCCCGTCCGCAGGATCGGTGTTCCAGGATTGTGCAGACTGTCCAGACATGGTGGCGATCCAGGCTGGGCGGTTCCTGATGGGAACGACCGTTGAGGAAGCCGAGCTGCTGAAATCCGCTGAGCTCTGGAAACCGGCGCGCCACACTCAGGAAATGCCATCCGATGAACGGGAAACCACTAGCTTTGCATTGGCCCGTACCGAAGTCACCGTCGCTCAGTTCAAGGCATTCATGGACGCGACAGGTTACAAACCGGCAGGCTGGTGCTGGGGGCTACGCGACGGCGGTCTCGATTTCTACGCAGATGTAACCTGGGACGCCCCCGGCTTTGCTCAGGAACCCGACCATCCGGTTGTTTGTGTGAACTGGCTCGACGCGCAGGCCTATGTGCGCTGGCTCAGCCTTCGGACGGGGGAAACCTATCGGCTGCCAACCGAAGCGGAATGGGAATATGCCGCGCGGGCTGGCTCACGGTCGGTCCATGCTATCAACGAAAATACGCAGGCGGACTGTATGCTGAGAAACGCTGCAGATGTATCGGCCAAGCAGAACTTTCCGGATTGGAACACATTCAATTGTGACGACGGCGCAGCCTTTACGGCGCCGGTGGGGTCCTATGCTCCAAATGGCTTTGGCCTATTCGACATGACGGGCAATGTCTGGGAATGGGTGGAGGATTGCTACGGCCCCCTACAGGCCGCAGACATGGATGGCGACGCGCAGCAGCCTGACTGTTCAAATCGTGTGATACGCGGTGGCTCCTGGAACTACGGCCCGGGCGAAGTGCGAGAGGCAACCCGAGATATTCACGCACCATCCACGCGAGGCAGCGGCCTGGGATTTCGGGTCGCCCGGGAGCTGGCCCTGCCTACCCCTGAAATTGCCTATTCCGAAGGTGCCGGTCCCGGTCCGGGCGCAGCCTCTTCCCCCTGACCGATGGCTTCGATCATGCCGCGGAAACGGTCCCGGCGAGGATCGCCTTCGGGAAGATTATTGTAGATATACCGCATGGCCTGTTCGGCCTTGTCCTGGTCGCCTGCCTGCGCGGCCCCCATTGCGGCCCACATTCCGGCGCGCACCTGCGTCTCGTCCAGTTCGTAAGCCCGGCCATACAGCCTCGTGGCCTGCGGGCTGACCCCGCCACCTGACAACGCCACCAGCGTATCGGCCAGCGCCACAAGCGCCGGAACGAAATTCTCGTCACGCCGCAAGGCCGACTGGTAAGCGCGCGCTGCGTCCTCCGGGCGGCCCTCTGCGCGCAGCATCTCGCCAATAAAGAAATGCGGCTGCGGGTCGTTCGGGCGCTGCTGCGTCGCGAGTTCCAGGCGCGACAGGGTTTCCGCAGGCGTCAGTGTTTCCGGCGCCGTGGCGATCTTCTGGGCGAGGCCTTCCTGCCGCTTGGCCATCGGTTCGTCGGGCATGCCCGGCTTGCCCACCACCAGATAGCCTGCCACGGCCACAGCGAGGCAGAGACCGGCGACAGCAATATTCAGGCGGTTCATCGTTTCGGAAACCTCAGGCGTGCGCGCAGGCCCCCGGCCGGGGCCTCATCCAGTTCAAGCACGCCCTTATGCAGCTCTGCCAGCTCTGTGACAATCGACAGACCCAGTCCGGTGCCGGGGGTTGTTTCATCAAGTCGCACCCCGCGCTTGAGCGCGCCTTCGCGTTCTTCTGCGGTCAGGCCCGGACCGTCATCATCGACTTCGATCCGTAATTCGGTGGCATCGTCGAGCACGCTGACCCGCACATCGGCCTTCGCCCATTTGCAGGCATTTTCCATGAGATTGCCCACCATCTCCTCAAGGTCCTGCCGCTCCCCGCGGAAGACGGCTGCCTCGCCACCGAAGACGGTCACATCAATGCCTTTGGCGTCATAAAGCCGGTTCATCAGCCGGGCGATACCATCCAGAACCGGGCGCACTTCCGTGCGCGCGCCCAGCGCTTCAGCCCGCGCAGCCATGCGGGCACGCTTCAGATAGTGCTCCACATTGGTCTGCATCGAATCGACCTGGCGGCGCACGACATCGTCCAGCTGAGTCTTGCCTGTCGCCTCGTTGCGCAGGACCGCAATTGGTGTCTTCAAAGCGTGGGCAAGATTCCCGACATGCGTGCGCGCCCGCTCGACAACCTGCCGGTTGTGGTCGACCAGCTTGTTCAATTCTTCCGTCAGCGGCTGCACTTCGGACGGGTAATCGTCGGGCAGTTTCAGCCGCGTGCCTTCCCGGATCTCGGCAATGTCATGGCCGAGCTTCACCAGCGGCCGCAGTGAATAGCGGATTCCGGCAACCATCGCGGCGAACACGCTGCCAAACAGGACCACCATTGTGCCGATCAGCAAATTGCGAAACCGGGTCGCCGCGGCGTCGTTCTGTGCCCTGTCTGCGGCAGCGACCAGCACAAGCGGCGTCGCGCGGTTCTCCACAATTATAGCCTTGGCTGCTGCGAAGATACGCTGGCCGGCGGGCCCCGGCCCAATCCCGAACTGCGTCGTGCCCGGCGTGGCGAGCGCCCGCTTCAACAGGCGCGGCGACACCGGCACGGGCTCGTCCCACAGGCTGCGAGAGCGAAGGTCACCAACCGCCTCGCCGTCTTCGTTCACCGCAACAATCGCCCAGTAGCGGCCGGAATACTGGGTCTGGTAGCGGGAATCTGTCGACAGGAAGACGTGGTTGTCGTCGGTCACCCGGCCATCCGGCAGGAACGCCCCCTCGCGTGTCATGTCGCGCGTCAGAGTGATCAGGGTCTGATCCAGATCGTCGGACAGAAGGGACAGCGTTTGTGCCCGGTAAAGCGCCGACAGGGCCAGCGCCCCGCCGATCAGCACGATCAGGCCCCAGACAGCGGCCGCCAGAATGATCCGCCGGGCCAGCGACAGGCGCGTCCAGCGGTCAAGGAATGTATCAGGTCTGGTGTCGGCGTCGCTCATACCCGGCAATCAGCACGGGGCGGCATCAGCCGGCCACGCGTGCTTCATTCTCCGGCACAACGAGTCGGTAGCCGAGACCACGCTCGGTCTGGATACGGTCCTGCCCGATCTTGCGGCGCAGGCGGCCGATGAACACTTCAATCGTGTTCGAGTCGCGGTCAAAATCCTGATCGTAGATATGCTCGACCAGTTCCGTACGCGGAACAACCCGGCCCTGATGGTGCATCAGGTAGGACAGGACGCGGTATTCGTGCGCGGTCAGCTTCACCGGCTCGCCATTGATCATGGCGCGCGCGGCGCGGGTATCCACCATCAGTTTGCCGGCTTCCAGCGTCGCAGCGGAATGACCAGCCGCACGGCGCAGCAGCGCACGGAGGCGGGCCAGCAGCTCTTCAGTGATAAACGGCTTGGTCAGGTAGTCGTCGGCCCCGGCATCGAAGCCGGCCACCTTCTCGCTCCACGAATCGCGGGCGGTCAGGATCAGAACCGGGAAGGACTTTCCGTCCGCGCGCCATTTCTTCAACACACTCACCCCGTCCATCTTGGGCAGGCCAAGGTCCAGGATCACTGCATCATAAGGTTCGGTGTCACCCAGGAAGTGGCCATCCTCACCGTCTGCGGCGAGATCGACCGCATAACCTGACTGCCCCAGCACGTCGGCCAATTGGCGGCGCAGGTCAGCATCGTCTTCTACAACCAGGATACGCATGGTTCAGCTACTCCCTGAAATGGCTAAGAGCTAATGTCGGCTCAGGCACCGCGGCGGTCAAGGATGGCGCCCGTTTGCGCATCGACCACGAAATGCATCTTGCGGCCGTCCTTGGTCATCCAGTCGATCTCGTAGACCGATTTGCCATTGCCCCGGTCATACAGGTCGGCACTCAGCTGGTATCCGCCATATTGCCGCTTCAAATTGTTGAAAATCTGGCTCAGCGGCACAGTGCGCCCCTGATTGCGCGAATCGCGCGCCTGTCCGGGCGAGAACTGGTTCATCCAGTCCTGCGCCGACGCCGCGGGCGCGAAGACGAGGCCAAGGGCCAGAAAAAGGGCGGCAATCCGTTTCATATCCTGCCGTATAAGGCCGCAGCTCTGAATGTGAAGTGAACGATACCGTTCACTTTCATTCAGTGCCTCCACCCCTCAAATGCAGGCAAATGCCGCCCCGGCAACCCGCCTCACGGCGGACCGAGTGTCCAGGCCGGGCTGAAAATGACCAGCTTCATGTCCCGCGGAGTCATCGACATGGTAAATCCGGCCCTCGGATCATTGTACGGGCGCGCATCGCTCCAGCTTTCCATAGACAGGGCAATCCTCGCCCTTTCATACAGTCCTAGAGTCTCGCTTTTGCGCTGGATTCTCACGAATCGCTCCGTGGTGCCATGACTGCCTGTATCCCGCTCAAAGCCCGCTTCGCCATTCTCCAGACATGGCTGCAGCCATCCGACCGCGGACCTCAACCGCGTCTCGAACGCAGCCCGATCCGCAACCATCATCTCCGCGCCGTCTTCACTGCCCGGCATCTCCCGCAAATGGCACTCATACGCCGTGGTGACATATTTCGGGGTCACTTTGCCGATCGGCCCGTCCACCAAACGGCAGTCGTCGAAACCGTCCAGAACCCAATCGCCGGTCAGCGCCACATCACGATGTAGCCAGCCGGTCGCCAGCGGGAAATCCGACGTCAGGGGCCGGACCGCTTCCAGCTTGTCCGCGACCTGCTTCAGCTCGGCGCAATCGGCCAGCGCCGAGCCTGCCGGCACAAGCGCCGCTGCCAGCACGAAGGCCGTTCTGAATAGTTCTATCCGTTTGCGCATCTTCCTACTCCTTCGCCGGAGTATCGACCTGCGCCTGGAACTGCAACATGACCTGCCAGCCCGGCGGTCCGCCCCGCCCGCGCATGAAGGGCGTATAGCTCATCTCCAGGAAAGCGGGATCGACGGTGAAACCGCTTGCACTGTCGGCCATGTCCACCGGTTTATACGTGAGTTTGTGGTATACCTGATAATCTCCGTTCTCGGTATCCTCGGCGGTTTCCCATCCGTCACCGAGACAAGCCCGCATTTCACTGGCCGCCGTATCGAACGCCGCTTCAGCATCTGCGCGCTCGTCGTCCCGGCCTATGGAATTGCCCTCGAAAAGGGGGCAGCTGTAGGTGTAAATCGTCGTGCCGGCGCCAAAACCGTTCATGACACTTGCGGTACAGGCCGCGCCGAAAGGCTTGTGCATCCCGATGAAAGTATCCGACAGCGGCGTGTCGCCCATCATCTTGTTGACGCCACGCAGGCGCTTGAACGGTTCGGCTTCGGTGCGCGCGTCGAGCATGGCCTGGATATTGCCGCACGGCCCAGCCGCTTCTTCAGTGCCGAATTCGGAATCGGCCGCTCCGCAGGCCGAAAGCGTGAGCATGGACAAGCCAATAATAGCGATGCGCATAATGAGCGCCCCCCTGAGGTTCAGTTTCTGGAACTGAACTCATTACCGGCAACGCCCCGGCCGTATATCCCCGGAACAAGGGAGGCTCGGTTGACCACCGGAAAGCAAATCAGGCAGGCGTCAGGATTTCTCCGCCCACTTGCGCAGGCCTTCGTCCTTCGGATTCTCCAGGACGATCTCCAACCGGACATACAGATCGCCCGGCGGCGCGGTTTTCACGCCTTTCCCCTTCAGCCGCAACTGCGCGCCTGTGTTGGAGCCAGCCGGGACTTTCAGCGTGACATGGCCGGAAGGTGTTTTCACTTCCACGCTGCCGCCGAGAACGGCCTCCTTCAGGCCGATGGGCAGCTTCATGCGAAGGTCTTTGCCTTCACGCTCCCAGATCTTCGATGGACGGACCTCGATTTCCAGAAGCGCGTCGCCGGGCGGGCCGCCATAAGGCGATTGCTGGCCCTGGCTTTTCAGACGAAGCGTCTGTCCGGTGTCGATCCCGGCAGGAATGTTCACGTCCAGCGCCCGGCCGTCGGCCATGGTCATGCGGCGGCGCGCGCCGAGCACGGCATCCTCGAAGTCAACCTGCACACGGTAGCGGACATCCCGGCCCTTCTGCGGACCCGGGCCGCCGCGGCGGGACCGGCCGCCGCCGAACATGCCGGATAGGATGTCTTCGAACGGGTCGCCCTGCGCGCCTTCGAAGGGGCTCTGGCCCGACGCGCTTTGCCAGCGGAACCCGCCAGCACCACCCGGATGACCACCGCCAGCAAAGCCGGTCGGGTTACCGTCGCCGTCAATCTCGCCGCGGTCGAATTTCGCCTTCTTTTCCTTATCGCCAAGGATGTCGTAAGCGGCCGAGACGCGTTTGAACTCTTCAGCCTTCTTGGGATCATCCTTGTGCTGGTCCGGATGCAGGGCTTTCGCCTTTGCCCGGTAAGCCTTCTTGATCTCGGCCTCCGTCGCCGAGCGCGGAACGCCGAGCACGATGTAGGGGTCGATGGCCAAGTGAGTCGGATCCTTCTGGTATTTCATTTGCTGACATACAGTTAGGGTGTCCCGAGGGGGATTGGAACCCACTTGCCACTGCGGCCATCTGCGCCGATTTCAGCCAGGCACGCTGCGATCGCGCCCGATGGAATCGCCGCTGAGGGCATATCCGTCTCTATCTCATCGCCAAATCCGGTGCCGGTATCGAACTGAACAGCGAACCGACCGGCATTGGCCGCCTCCGGCAGGGCCCAACTCTCCGGCAGGTCCCCACCGCGGCGAACCCAGCTGAGCAACCCGGCAGACGCGCGCAGATGAAAGATCGTTCCGCGAAAAATCGCGTTTGGCCTACCACACAATTTCCATCTGACACTTTGAATGCGCAGTCAGAGGGTGTGCTTCTAAAAGGTACGCCATTTTAACCTAACGCCTCGGTTCTTTTGTGAGGCACCACCTGTATTCAACACCTTCTCACCCAACAGCCAAATAATTTGTATGCGCACCAAACCCGAAGGCCCATCGCCTGTGTTATCTTCCTTGCAGCTGCAGCTTTGTGTAGACGCCTTCGCGGAAGGCCGGGCGTGCCACATCCGGCGCTGGTTTGCGGATCAGGCGGGCGGCTGCCTCGTGCGCCGTCACCAACGGCACGGACGCCGCCACCTCCCCCACCATGCGCACACAGCGATAGGCGACCGCGTTGCGCAGGTCGCCATCGCAGGTCAGCGCGCCCCCGCTCCCGGCCGCCCCAATTCAGGCCGCCGGGATCAGTCAGTGCCACCATGGGTGGAGCCGATTTCGACTCATGCCTGTTTTTTCCCGGGATCCAGATCCACACCATGCCGCTGCATCCGCCTCCGTCGTTTGATGGCGTGAAGTTAAGATGCGGCCGTAACCCGGGGAGTGGGATTTGAATTATCCAATAATTACAAAGAAAAACATGCTTATAGCTGCGGAACTGGCGCTGCTATTTCCCACAGTTCTGCGACGTTCTGGCGTAGCCATCAGGAGCCAAATCTGCTTTGTCGTTAGCTTCCGTTTTGAGGGGTCGAGGAGCTGAAGAATGTCGGCGCGTGTGATTTCTATTGCCAATTCCAAGGGTGGCGTCGGCAAGACCACAACTACTGTCAGCCTGGCTGAAGCCTTCGCGGCCGAAGGCCGCCGCGTCCTGGTCGTTGACCTCGACACGCAGGCCAATGCCTCCCTGCTGGTCTTCGGCAATGAGGGCGACGAACACCTGTTCCAGGCCATCAACGACTACGCTACGATCTCCGACTGGCTGCTGGAGAATTTCGAGGCGAACGAGCAGAAACGGCTGGAAGAGTATATCGTCACCGACGCCTCCGACGTAACCGCGAGCGGCAAGCCGCTGCCACTGGACCTGATCCCGTCGAGCCCGCGCCTGCGCAAGACCGAGAAAGAGCTGATCTATCACCTGACCGAGCAGGGCTATTCCATGGAAGCTCTGGAGAACCAGGTCGGCCGGCGCCTGCGCGACGACTTCAACCTGCTCAAGGCGAAGTATGACGTCATCCTGTGCGACTGCCCGCCCGGCATCTCCACGATGACGGAATCGGTCCTCGCCGCCAGCCACCTCGTGATCGTGCCGACCATTCCGGACTTCATGTCCACACTCGGCCTCGACCTCTTCACCGGCGACGTGATGACCAATCTGCGCGAACGCGACGTGAAAAAGCTCCCCATGGTGCTGGCGACCCGGTATGACAATTCTCAACACCAGCAGGTCGTGCTGAACGCGATGCGCGAAGCGGCGGCTGCCCAGGAAGCCGAGTTCACCATGTTCAAGACGGTCATCCCGATGAAGTCCGGCTTTGCCACCAACCCGATCGAGCTTGGCCCGGAGCCGACGATCGAGGCGAAATGGTCCGGCGGCGCCCTGCCGGTGATCAAGGACCTGCTGGCAGAAGTGAAGGCGGCGCTGGCATGAGCGGCGACGCACACAAGGCTGGCGCCGAAGCGCTGACAGCCCTGCTGAACCAGGCTTTCAGCGCGCTGGGAGAGAAAGAATACGCCGCTGCGGCCGGCCTGCTGACCAAGAAGCTGATGATCTCCGCCGGGCAAACCGTCGAGGTCATGCGCGCCCTGCGCGATGCCGTCGGCAAGGACATCTTCGAAGCCCAGCTTAAATCGTTGACGGCGCATCAGGCCCGCCTGCTTGCCCGCCGCCTCGACAAGACCGTCCCGGACATCGAGGTCTCCACCGCGGGCGCCGCCTGCGCCTGGATCCGCGACCTGATGGACGGCAATACGCCCGATACGGTCGAGACTGCCGCCCCTGTCACCGAGGCCCCGGCTGAAGAGCCTGCCGCAGAAACCGAAGCCGAAACCCCGGCCGAACCGGAAACGCCAAAGCCCGCTTCCTCCGGTTCCTACTTCGGCCGCAAGAGCTTCCGCACCGGGAATTAGGCGCCTCACAACTGCCGAACGCCCAGCACAGCTTCATCCAGCATCAGCGCCCAGACGGCCCAGCTGGCGCGCAATCTCCGCCACGCTGCGCCCGCTGAGATACAGCAGCCGCATCACCCGTCCGTGCCGTTCGGTGATGTCTCACCTTCATGATCTTCCAGCCATGCGCGGAGGTTAGTACAGGACCTTACCCGTACGATTGAAGGAGCGCGTTCAGCTCATCTCCCGCACGCCCGCAATGCATTGCGAGGGGCATGGATCAGAGGTCGGGTCCGTCACCTCGCCCGTCTTCTCGATGGCAGATTTCGCGCAATCATAGTCGAGGTCCACGATGGCATCGAACTGGTTAAGATAGACCTTGCCGGTCAGATCATCCAGGAAATGCGTGCGTTTCAGCCGGTCCATCACCGGTCCCTTCACTTCGCTGAGGTGCAGGGTGACGCCGGCATCCTTCAGGCGCCGGTTGATCGCTTCGAGGCTTTCCAGGCCGCTGACATCGATATGGTTCACCGCCGGACACATCAGGACAATGTGCTCGACGTCCGGCCGGTTCCCGAGGACACAGTAGACCGTATCCTCCAGGAAGCGGGCATTGGCAAAGTACAGGCTTTCATCGATCCGTATCGTGACGATATGTTTCGGGATCACAACGGCATGCCGGTTCACATTGCGGAAATGGTGGGTGCCAGGCACCTGCCCCACAATCGCAAAGTGCGGCTTGGAGGTGACATAGAGGTGCAGGCCGATAGAGACGATGATGCCGGTGGTGACGCCCAACTCCACGCCCGCCAGTAGCGTGACGAGGATCGTGCCCAGCATGGCGGCAAAGTCGCGCTTCGAATAGCTGAGCGTGTGCACAAGTTTCTTCAGGTCCACGAGGCCCAGCACGGCGACGATCACCGTCGCGGCCAGCACGGCTTGCGGAAGGTTGTAGAGCAATGGCGTCAGGAACAGCGCGGCAAGCGCAATGCCGACGGCGGTGAAGGCGCCCGCGGCGGGCGTCTCGGCACCGGCGTCGAAGTTCACGGCGGAGCGGGCAAAGCCCCCGGTCACCGGATAGCCGCCGGAGAAACCTGCCCCGAGGCTGGCGGCACCGAGCGCGATCAGTTCCTGGTCCGGGTCGATCCGCTGGCGGCGCTTGGCGGCCAGCGTCTGCGCCATGGAGACCGATTCAATAAAGCTGATCATCGCGATCAGCGCTGAGGAGCCAAGCAGCGAGCGCCAGAGGCCGGGGTCGAAATCCGGCACGGTCAGGCCCGGCAGGCCTTTCGGAATGTCGCCGACAATGTGCACGCCCTTGGCTTCCAGCCCGAAGGCCGTCACGGCCACACCGCCCAGCGCCACGGCCAGAACCGGTCCGGACCGCGCCAGCGTGCCAGCGATATTCTCCTTCAGGCCGAGCCCCAGCAACAACGGCTTCAGGCCTTTCCTTGCCCAGAACAGGAACGCCACCGCCGGAGCGCCGATGGAGACCGTGTACCAGTTCACATCGCCAAGGTGGCTGATGATGCTGGCCAGCGTCTCGATGATGTTGTGCCCGCTCGCCTGCACACCCAGCAGGTATTTCAGTTGGCTGACGGCAATCAGGATGCCGGTCGCGGTGACAAAGCCGGACACGACCGGATGGCTCAGGAAATTGGCGAGGAAGCCCAGCCGGAAAATGCCCATCACCACCAGCATCAGGCCGGAGAGGATGGCCAGAATGATCGCGGCCGTCAGGTATTCCGGCGTGCCCTGCTCGGCCACCTTGCCCGCGGCGACGGCCGTCATCAACGACAGGATCGCCACCGGCCCGACGGCCATCGTCCGGCTCGTGCCGAAAATGGCGTAGATCACCAGCGGCAGGATGGAGGCGTAGAGCCCCACCTGCGGCGGCAGGCCCGCCAGCATAGCATAGGCCAGCGATTGCGGGATCAGCATGACCGTCACAATCACCGCCGCCACCATGTCATTGGTGAACGTGCCGCCATTATAGGTACGGCCCCATTGAAGAATGGGCAGGTGATCAGACAGTTTCACGCGTTCAGCCCCCGGCTTTTCCCGCCACTATAGAGCGTTCAGCGGAATTTTCAGATAGCTGGTGCCGTTATCGTCCGGCTCCGGCATCTGACCGGCGCGCATGTTGATCTGGATCGAAGGCAGGATCAGGCGCGGCATGTCCAGCGTTGCGTCCCGCGCTTCGCGCATGGCGACGAACTCGTCCTCGGTGACCCCATCATGGACGTGGACATTGTTTGCCCGCTCCTCAGCGACCGTCGTCTCCCACTTGTACTCGTCCCGGCCGGGCGCCTTGTAGTCATGGCACATGAACAGGCGGGTTTCGGGCGGCAAGCTCAGCACTTTCTTGATCGAACGGTAGAGCGTGCGGGCGTCTCCGCCGGGAAAGTCCGCCCGGGCGGTCCCATAGTCCGGCATGAACATGGTATCGCCCACGAACGCCGCGTCTCCGACGACATAAGTCATGCAGGCCGGCGTGTGGCCGGGCGTGTGCATGGCATGGGCTTCGATGTTCCCGATACGGAACGTATCACCGTCCACCATCAGCTTGTCGAACTGGCTGCCGTCTCGCTGGAAACGGGTGCCTTCATTGAAGATCTTGCCGAATGTGTCCTGCACGGTGCGGATCTCGGCGCCGATGGCGATCTTGCCGCCCAGCTTTTCCTGAATGTACGGCGCTGCCGACAAATGGTCGGCATGGACGTGGGTCTCCAGAATCCACTCTACTTTGAGATCATTTTTCTGAATGAACTCAATGATCTCATCAGCGGACTCGGTGTTCGTGCGGCCGGACGCCGGATCGAAATCCAGCACCGAATCGACCACGGCGCAGACCTTCGTCTCCGGATCGGTCACGACATAGCTCACCGTGTAGGTCGGCTCGTCGAAGAAGGCTGTCACAACTGGGTTCGTCATTGCGGGCTCCTTATTTCCTGGCTTTGGCTGTCTTGGCGATGCGCACATCCGGGTCGGCCTGTTTGCCCAGCATCACCGAGCAAATCGCATCCACCATCGCATGCGCGCGCTTGTCTGAAAGTGTATAGAAAACCTGCCGCGCATCCCTGCGCGCCGTCAGCACGCCTTCCTCGCGCAGCTTGGCGAGTTCCCGCGACAGGCGCGGCTGGGGAATACCGAGATCCGCCTCCATCTCTCCGACAGACGTCTCCCCGCCGCGCAGCTGGCAGCAGATCATCAGCCGGTCAGGATGGCTGAGGGATTTGAGCAGGCCTGTGGCTTCGGCCACCAGCGGCTCCATTTTCTCACTGTCCCTGATCATCTCGTTCTCTCCGATCTCACTTTACACTTTACATAAGTGTAAATTACGAGATTCCAAGAGGTCCCCAACCTGGGTCAAAACCGTCATCCAGTTTTCAGGAACCGGGCGCCAGGCCTGTTGCCGGAAAGACGCACACGCCGGCCAAAGCGAGCTTTTCGACCCACGCCCCTGCTGCAACCATAGCGCGTCACACAACGGTGACAAAACCGAAACAGGCCCGTCAAGAAACTGTGGGAAGGGCGCTTCGGTTCACCGAACAGAGGGGTCTGTCATGCCAAAATCTTATCGTTCACTACTCGCGCTCGGGGTTGCTTCCGCCGGGCTGATCCAGGCGGCTTCCGCCGACGTCATCACTGGTCAGGTCACGGACGCATCCGGCGAAGCGCCGCTGCAGGGCGCCATCGTCACGATCGAGGAACTCGGCCGCACCGCCGCGTCCGACCGTTACGGTGATTACCGCTTCAACAACATTCCGGCCGGCGACTATACGCTGTCCGTTTCCTATATCGGCGCTGACAAAGTCACCTCCGACGTCTCGCTCGCTGGCGCCGCCACCGTGAACTTCACGGTCGGCAGCGACACCCGCTACATGGACAATGTGCTCGTGGTCGGCTCCACCGCCGCCCAGGCAGGCGCCATCAACCAGCAGCGTGCTTCCAACGCCATCATCTCTGTCGTGGACTCCGACGGCCTCGGCAACTTCCCCGATACAACGGTTGCCGACTCGCTCGGCCGCGTTCCGGGTCTCTCTATCGAGAACGACCAGGGCGAAGGCCGCTACGTCTCGATCCGCGGCATCAACACCGACCTGATCGCCTCCTCCATCAACGGCGTGCGCACACCATCGCCGGAAGACCGCCGCGGTGTTCTGCTGGACGGCGTGCCGTCTGATCTGCTGGACGGGATCGAAGTCCAGAAATCCCTGACCCCGGATGTCGATGCCGACACGCTGGGCGGCGTCATCAACATGAAGACCATTTCGGCGTTCGACCGTGACGGCCAGTTCATCCGGGCGAAAGTGGAAGGCAGCTACAACGAGATCACTGAAGAGATCTCGCCGAAAGCGACCTTCACCTACACCAACACGTTTGGCGACAAGCTGGGCGTGGCCTTCTCGGCCAACTACCAGGACCTGCGCATCCAGTCTCACAACAACGAGACCGGTGGCTGGGGCGAGGTCGATGGCGCCGACTTCGAGCAACCGCAGGACGGCAGCTATCTCGTGCCTAACGATGACTATGAGATGCGCTGGTATGACCTTACCCGTGAGCGTATCGGTATTGTCCTGAACCTCGACTATCGCCTGAATGAGTCCACGGACCTCTACCTGCGCACCCTGTACAACCAGTACACGGATGACGAAGTCCGCAACAAGTTCGAGTTCCGCGAGATGGACGAGGAAGTCGTCTCCGTCTCCGGCACCTCGGTCGCCTATCGCCGCGGCGAAGTCGACGCCGAAGTCCGCCAGCGCGAGGAAGTCCGCAACATTCAGACCTATGCGCTGGGCGGCGAAACCTTCACCGGCCCGTGGCAGTTCAATTACGAACTTTCCTACGCCTTCGCCGAAGAGGACGACTCGAACAATCACGACGTCAACTTCCGCTCCAGCCCGGAGCAGCGCGACAGCGATATCGGCTCGATCACCTTCGATTACAGCAACCCGGAAAAGCCGGTCATTTCCGGCAACGCCCTCGCCTTCCTCTACGATCCGTCCAACTACACGATGGACGCATTCGAGCGGGAATTCACCGACAACCAGGACACCGAATGGACCGGCAAGATCGACGTCGCCCGCGACTCGCTCATCGGCGACATCCCGGTCGTCTGGAAAGGCGGCCTGAAGCTGCGCGACCGTGAGAAGGTCCGCGACCAGAACCTGAAAATCTACGAAGCCGACGACATCTTCCTGACGGACTACATCAAGGCCAATGCAGAGGTCTCCGGCTGGCGCATGGCCAACCCGATGTACCAGTGGCCGGATGCCGACCTGACCAGGGCGCTGCGCACCACGCTGACGGATGCGGATCTCAACGAGGATGACACCAACCTCGAAAGCATCTCGGGCGACTATACGATCGACGAACAGGTCATTGCCGCTTACGGCATGGGCACGTTCGAGGTCGGCATGGTGACGGCTGTCATCGGTGCCCGTGTGGAACGCACGAAAGTGGACTCCTTCGGCTATATCTACGCTGAAGGCGATACGCCGGACAATGCCACCCGCCGCAACTTCTCGGACGAGTACACGCACGTTCTGCCGAGCGTGAACCTGAAATACACGCTGGCCGATAACCTGTTCGCCCGCGCGGCCTATTATGCCGCCGTCGTGCGCCCCGGCTTCGGCGAGATGGCCCCGCGCGTCCTGTTCAATGACGACCGTGACGAAATCGAGATGGGCAACCCGGACCTCAAACCGTATGAGGCTGACAACTACGACCTGTCGATCGAGTTCTACCCGACCCAGCTGTCAGTGATCTCGGCCGGCATCTTCTACAAGTCCATCGACAATGCGATCTTCCCGGCAACTTTCGACATCGAGGACCTGCCGTCGAACATCAATCTCGACTTCCTGGATGCCGGCACGGTGGCAGGCCTCGACGAAGTCTCGACCTATGTGAACGCCGGCAAGTCCAAGGTTCGCGGCATCGAGTTCAACTATGTGCAGGAACTGGGCTTCCTGGGCAAAGCCTTCGACGGCTTCCTTGCCTCGGCCAACGTGACGCTGGTCGATTCCGAATCCCGGCTGCCGGATGGCCGCGAAGTGCCGCTGCTGAAGCAGAACGACACGGTGTGGAACGTTGCCCTCGGCTACGACAAGGGCCCGTGGGACCTGCGCGTATCGGCCAACTATCGCGGCGACTATCTGGACGAACTGTTCGGCGAGAACATCGACCGCTACACCGACGGCCACCTGTCCGTCGAAGCGTCGGCCAAATATGAGCTCAACGACCACATCCAGGTCTATCTCGAAGGCAAGAACCTGACCGACGAACCGGAATACTATTACCACGGCAACAAAAGCCGCCTGTCGCAGAATGACGAGTTCGGCTGGTCCGGCGTGTTCGGCGTGCGGCTGACATACTAATCAGCCTACGCTAGTAGTCAGACTCAAGGGGGCCGGGATTCATCATGCGGATTCCGGCCCGATCACACAAGATCAGGATATTTTGCAATGAAATCCACCTACTGGCTCGCAGCCCTCGTGCCGCTCGCAGCCTGCGCCACCACCCCGCCGACCTATACTGGCGAGATCGCCACCATCGTGGCCATGAACGAAACCGCCCCGATGAATGGCGAAGGCGACCTTGCTGACGACCCGGCCATCTGGGTCAACACGGCCGATCCGGCCAGTTCGCTGATCCTCGGCACCAACAAGGATGAAGGCGTTTATGTCTATGCGCTCGACGGCGGCGAGCTCCAGGAGCTGCCCGTTGGCCAGGTCAATAATGTCGACCTTCGCGGCAATATCGCCATCGCATCCAATGACGCCCACAATGTGATTTCGTGGTTCGACATCAATCCGCAAACCCTGACCGTGTCCCACATCGGCAACTCGCCGACTGGCAAGGACGAGCCCTACGGCATCTGCGCTGGCCTGTCGGGTGAGACCTACAAGGCAGCCGTTACGTACAAGGACGGCACAATCCAGATCTGGTCGGCCACGTGGGAAACCGTTGATACGCTCAGCCCGTCACTGGACCGCGTGGTGAAACTGCCTTCGAAACTGGAAGGTTGCGTGTTCGACGATGCGAATGACCGCCTGTTCGTTGGCGAGGAAGCTTTCGGCGTGTGGGTGGTGGACCTGAAGGACGAGACCGCTGAACCGTCTGTCGTGGATACGATCGCGGCGGCCAATGGACTCGTCGAAGACGTCGAAGGCATGAGCCTCTGGCTCGGCGACGATGCCGACTCCGGCTATCTCGTTGTGTCAGCGCAGGCCGCTGACCGGTATGTCGTCTACGACCGTGCCCCGCCCTTTGCCTGGCGCGGCGTCTTCACGATTGCGGACAATGAAGCCACCGGCATCGGCGGTGTGAGCCATACGGACGGGCTCGACATCTCCTCGGCTCCGCTACCAGGCCTGCCGGGCGGTCTGCTGGTTGTCCAGGACGATGCCAATCCGGTTTCCGAATTCAATCAGAACTTCAAGATGGTTGACTGGACTGCCATCTCCGAGGCGCTCGATCTGAACTGATCAATAGTGCACCAGGACCCAGACGCTGGCACTGTAGATCAGGGCCAGCGTCCCGATCCTCACCACCGCTGAAATGATGTACGGGCGGATATCGTCCCATGTCGTTTCCCGGGCGATATCGGCCACAGCGGTGGCCACGTCATGATGCATCTGGCTGCGGTCTTCTCCCGCGAGCATCAGCATGATCGCGCCCGTGCGCGTCTGTTTCTGGTTTCCCGCCTCTACCAGCACTTCCTCGAAGACACGGGCAGCGATGGTCTCGGTCAGCGCCCGTTTGGGGTGCCATCCATGGCGGTGCAGCTCTGTCAGCGTCAGCCGGATTGCGGGATAATTGATCCACAGGTCGCGGATCATGAACACCGCCAGCGTGATCACTGTGAGGGTTGCGAATATCGGCCGGGGCATGCCCGCAAAATGGTGCAAGCCCCAAAGCCAGCACAGGATCGCCAGCTTGATCCCTGTGGCGATGGCAAACGTGCGAAAGCTGCGCGTGACAAACAACATCGTATCGGCCCGGATACGATGACGGGCTTCCTGAACAGCAGATTCAATGGCTTTGCTCTTCCGGCCGCTGATCTCCTTGCCCAGCAGCTTGCGTCCGGCAACGAGGCCGGCACCAAGCGCTGACAGGATCATGAGCGGAACTCGCATGTCACTTATTTAGGGTGCGTCGGGGCGAATGTCTCGTCCGCACCTCATGGCGGAGGCTTTGTGGCGCCCGCGCTACAGCATCGACATGAGAAAGCGTTCGGCGTGGCGCTGGGCGGTCTGCGGATGGCGGATCACCGAATAGCCGGCCACCATGGCAAGCGCGGTTGTCGTCAATGGACGGCGCTCAACAAAACTGCGCAGCGCATCGATCGGCAAGTCAGCCAGCGCATCGGCGGTCGCATCTTCGACTTCCCCCACTTCTTCTTCCATGGACCGGAATGGCTGAAGGCAGAAAAACAGGCCGATCGCTGCCAGAAGCAGACCAATGCCGGCCACGGTCAACGCGGCGGCAGCAAGTCCCATCACCTCGGCGAGCGCAATCGTGATCCCCACAAACAGCGCCAGCACGCCGCCGAGTCCGAACAGGACTCCGACGGCGGCCGCAAAGAGGCGAAGTTTTGTTTCGTCGATCATCACTTCCGGCCCAGCATGGCAATCAGCAGGCCGGCTCCGAAGGCGACACCGACAGCCGTCATGGGCTTCTCGCGAATTTGGGACTGCAAGTCGGCCCGGACCGACTTCAGGCGATCTTCTGCGTCGTGAGCCAGTTCCTTGCCCTTCTCGACGCTGTCGCCGGCCTTCGATGCCGCAAGACCCTTGATGCTACTGAAGGCCGACTGAAGGTCCTTGCGCAGAGTCGCCATGTCTTCCTTCAGGTGGTGCAGGTCATCCTTGAAGTCTTCGTCATTGGCGATGTCATGGTTTTCTTTCACGATAGTGGTCATGGATTGGTCCTTTCCGTGTCTCGTGGAAAACAACGGCCAGATGCCTGCTCGGTTCCATGGCATGGCGGGAAATTAACTCATCCGGACACGGAACCGTGATCATCCCGTCCGGAACTGGTTCTCAATCCACACGTTGGTGCGGTGAAAGGAGGCAATCATGCAAACGCAACAAGAAACAGACCTCACACCGAACGAAGCCCGTCAAGGCGAACGTGTCGGCCTGATATGGGTGCTCGCCGCTGGCACACTCGTCGCGATCATGGGCATCGGGGCGGTGATGCTGGTTCAGGCAGTCTGATCCGGATACGTCACAAACGAAAAATGCCCTCCCGGCCGGGAGGGCATTTTTGTCTTCTCTGACAATCAGTCCGGGTCAGGCGGTCTCGCGCGCCGGATGGAAGAACAGGGCCTGGCCGATGGCCGCCTTCACCGTGTTCTCCTGGAACGGTTTGGGGATCAGAAATGTCGGCTCCGGACGGTCCCCTGTCAGCAAGCGCTCCGGGAAGGCTGTGATAAAGATGATCGGCACGTCCATTTCCTTCAGGATATCATTCGCTGCGTCGATGCCTGAAGATCCGTCGGCAAGCTGGATATCGCAAAGGATGAGGCCTGGCGGATCAGACTTCACCATCGACATGGCTTCTGTGTAGGTGGTGGCGTTACCGGTGACCTGATGCCCCAATTCCTCGACAAGGCTCTCGAGATCAGCCGCAATAATCGGCTCGTCTTCGATCACCAGCACTTTTGTGGACAGCTCGGCCTCGATTTCCGCGATCGCAGCGCGTTCCAGTTCGGCCTGCTCACCTTCGCTGATCCCGAGGATATGAGCGGCTTCGGTGCGCGAAAACCCTTCCAGCGCCGTCAGCAGAAATGCCTGTCGCTGTATGGGCGCCAGCTTCTGAAGGCGCTCGGTCGCCACATCGTCGCCTTGCGGCCCGTCTTCCAGCTGGGCACCAGTCGTGCCCCAGACAACATGGAAAAAGCGGTAAAGCGCGACCCGGGGGTCGCCGTCCGCGTCAATTTTATCCGGAGAGGCCACCAGCGCCTCAAGCGAGGCTCGAATATAGGCGTCTCCACTCTCCTGAGCGCCTGTAAGCGCCCGGGCGTAGCGTCGCAAATAAGGCAGGTGCGGCGCCAGATTCTTCACAAGATTCATGGGAAAAACTCCATCAACACTGCGTTACCAACCCACTCGCCGGGATTTGGTTGCATACAAAATCAAATTTTTTGCGGTTTGCGCGGAACCTTTGGTGAATTCACGATTTATATTGTCAGACGAGCGCCACAATCGCGCACCGAAACCGAACTGAACTGTTTAGGGCATTTTTGAAAATGGACGACAAGAAAACCGACGGTCGCAGGGTGGCCGATACGGAGCGAAAGCGTCGCGGTGACCGCCTGGGAGAACAGCTTCGCCGTCTTTATGACGACGTCACTCAGGAGAGCGTACCCGACGATTTCATGCGGTTGCTTGAAGAAGCCGACCGCAATCGTTCCCCCGACACCCAAAACAAGTCTTCATAGGTGAGCATATGAGCGAACCCACAGAACGACTTGATGATGCGACGTTCAAACAAGAGCTCGCAGAGCTGATCCCCCACCTGCGTGCGTTTGCTCGCAGCCTTTGCGGAGATTCGACCTTGGCCGACGACCTTGCTCAGGATGCGATGCTGAAGGCGTGGCACGCCCGCCAGAGCTTTCAGGCCGGCACGAACATGAAGGCATGGGCCTTCACCATCCTGCGGAACATTTTCTACTCCGAAAAACGTCGCTCATGGCGCCGGTCTTCCCTGGACCCCGAAGTGGCAGAAGCCACACTGGTCTCGCCCGCAAATGCCGGAGACGAACTGGACCTGCTCGCCCTGCGCAATGCGCTGAACATGCTGCCCGATGACCAGCGTGAAGCACTCGTCCTCGTCGGTGCAGGCGGACTGGCCTATGAAGAGGCAGCCGAAGTTTGCGGTTGTGCCGTCGGCACGATCAAGAGCCGTGTCTCGCGAGCCCGCAAGGCGGTTGCGGAGCTGTTGGAAAATAACGAAGCAGGGTTCAGCAGCGACGACGACATCAATGCCGGTGAGGCGTTCGACGACATCATGAACCAGGCAGCGGTTATTGCAGCCGCCAACGGCACCTGAATCTGAGTGCCTGACAGGGCGGCCTCATCCAGCTTGCGACGTCGCCTTGTGGCGACGCTTGCAATTGCTTTGACGCCGGTTCTGCTGCTTGGCGCTGCCAGTGCTTACATGGACGCGCGGGAGGCTTTGCGAACGCGAAGCAACGAACTTCTGCTGATTGCCGGCGCCTCGGTGGATGGTGTCGACCAGGCCATCGACGAAGCAGAATTGCTCCTCGGCCTGTTCAAGGACGAAATCGGCACCAATCACTGTAACGAAGTTTACGACAAACTGCTGCCCAGTATCCCGGCCCTTTCCAGTGTGATCCGCTTCGACGCCGAGGGTATCGCCCTTTGCGCCAATACGCGCGACCCCGGCTTCGCCATGTCCAATCCGGACTGGAACCAGCGGCTGAAGCACGAAATACCGACTATCCGTACGGATGCGTTTTTCGGACAAGCCTCCGATGACTGGATCTTTGCGATCTTCACCCGGGTGGACAAACCCGACGGCACATTTGACGGTTCGGTGGCGCTGGGACTCCGGTCGCGTTCGCTCGCCAATTTTGCCCGCGCCAGCGTCCTGAGAGATGGTGTCGAAGTCGCCATTGCTGATGTCGATGGCCGCGTGTTCGGTTCAGAACATTTCCTGCAAATCGAACCTGAGTGGGTGGCTCAAGCAGCCGAAACCCGTTCCGCGAAAATGTTCGTCCTGCGGCGCAAGAATGCGCCCCCGATGGATGTGGTGATCCGGCCGGTTGGTCCGGCAAACGTTTTCGCCGTCATTTCGCGCGAGTCACCCGGCTTCTGGAGCGAGTTCACGCTTCAGCCGGTATCATCTTTCGGCTTGCCGCTGCTGGCCTTCTCGATCGCCCTGCTCGCCGTCTGGCTCGCAATCGACAGCCTCGTCCTGCGTTGGATATCACGCCTTATCCGCGTCGCGCGTGTCTACGGCGCTGGCCGTTATGCCTTTCGGGCAGCAGACGCCATGGCGTCTGCGCCTGCGGAAATAGCGGAACTTGCCAACGCGATGGAAGACATGGCCACAAATATCGATCAGCGCGACAGTGACCTGAAAGCGGCGATCGAAGTTCGCGATGACGCCGTGAAAGAAATCCATCACCGGGTGAAGAACAATCTCCAGATCGTCACGAGCTTCCTGAACCTTCAGGGGCGTCAGCTTCAGGACCCGGAAGCCCGCCAGGCGATCGCCGCTGCCCGGCACCGGATCGATGCCCTGGCGATTGTCCACCAGACACTCTACCAGCACGAACGCCTGGAACTCGTCAGCATGCAACCCTTTCTCAAAGGGTTGATCGACCATCTGGCTGAAGCGCTTGGCACGGAAACGCTGAACATCCGGATTTCGCAATCCTACGACAATATTGAACGCCCGGCGGACGATGCCATTCCCGTCGCGCTGTTCCTCGTCGAGGCAGTCACCAATGCAACCAAGTACGCATTTGGCGACGAACATGGCGGCAACATTTCCATCGATCTCAAGAAGGATGCGTATGGGAACGTCACGCTTGAAGTTATAGACGATGGCGTGGGCTTTGATTCCATCGGCGCAACCCGCAAAGGGCTCGGCTCAAAACTCATGTCCGCCTTCTCACGCCAGCTCGGCGCGGAGCTGACGATCGACAGCGCTCCCGGCCAGGGCACAACCATCAGGCTTTACATGCCAGACGGAAAAAAGGCCCCGGCCTGAAGGCCCGGGACCTTTTTCGATCCGTGATCCGGATTCTATTTTATTTCTCGGAAGCCAGTGACTTGAGCATCCAAACGGCCTGCTCGTGCCAGGACATTCTTTCCGTCAGCATGTCTGCCGTCACATAGTCGCTCTTCTCTTCGCACCACTCCGTTGCAGCACGCATATTGAGAACGGCGGTTTCGTGGTCGGCGATCAGCATCGTGAGCATCTGTCCCACCGAACGTTCTTCATCCTTGTCGTTGATCGACGACAACTCGCCATACTTGGTGTAGCTCGCCGGCGCCTTGTGGCCGAGGGCGCGAATACGTTCCGCCAGTTCGTCGATGGCTTCATACATATTCTCGTACTGCTCTTCCGTCAGCTTATGTACGCCCATGAAGGTCGGGCCGGTAACGTTCCAGTGCACGCCCTGGGTCTTGATGAACAGCATGTAGGTGTCGGCCAGAACGATGCCGAGCGCATCGGCAATCTTCCTTCGGTCGTCCTCGGAAATACCGTTCCGGGTGGTGAAGTCGGGTTTCTTGATGTCGAGGGCCTCAATGGCCATGATAATCTCCTTTCGTGTCCTTGATGAACTCCTGCCGGATCTTACTGCGGAGGATCGGCAGCTTCCTCCATCGCCTCACCGGCCTCGTCGATCGCACCATCGATGTCATCGGCAGCATCTTCCATGGCATCGGCCGTTTCGTCCGCGGCCTCATCAATGGATTCCCCGATCGTATCGGGCTGGTCGATGTTATCGATCGCTTCATCGATCGACTCGCCCGCTTCTTCCATCGGGCCTTCATTGGTGTCGCAGGCAGCGAGGATACCGGTCGCGACAAGTGCAGCAGCAATCATTTTCATACGCATCTCAAATCTCCTTTGATGATGTGCCCCCTTTAGAGTCACGCTGATACAACGCCCGGCGCACGCAACTGTTCCATCCTCGAGAGATTCCAGGCGCTCTTTGTTTTGGGCACAAAACTGTTTCCCTCATAGCTGAGAGCAGACACACTCATGAAGCTCCCATCGAAGTCGAGCACATTGAAGGAAGGCGGAACATCGCGAAGACGCATCGACAGAGTTCCCGACGTCACGGCAACATAGCCTCCATCAGGCACACGGATGATCTCCGCCTGTGGGGCATGGACGTGTCCGGTGAGCAGCACATTGACAGGACTGCCTCCGAGACGGCTGCTTGCGCGGTGCCCTCGCCGGGTGGCTGTTTGCAACGGGGTGTCGGTCGGCGGGATAAATGGATG
>NZ_AWFD01000037.1 GCF_000682735.1 Hyphomonas sp. CY54-11-8
CCAACCGCCGACTCTAACTCTACGGTTGGACTAGTCCGATTGGGCAAGCCACCCTCGCGGTTGCGGTCACCGCCGGAGTCGCGGGCGGCTTCCGCAAGGCGGCTGACTAAGCCCGGCAGCATTCCTTCTCCTGTTTTGACCGCGCCGGCCCCCTTCTTCGGAGGTCTATTCATGGTTTTATTCATGGTGTTTTGGCCGCCCGGCGCACCTTCGGCCGCGCATGCGCGTTGCCTTTTGCCACGCTGCATGCTAGGCGCGCACAAACACATAAAGGAATGTTGATATGGTGAAGACGTACCACGTCAAGGACATCACCCTCGCAGACTTCGGACGCAAGGAAATCGCGATCGCCGAGACGGAAATGCCGGGCCTGATGGCTGCGCGCGAAGAGTTCGGCGCCGAGCAGCCGCTGAAAGGCGCCAAGATTGCCGGCTCGCTGCACATGACCATCCAGACCGCTGTCCTGATCCAGACGCTCGAAGCCCTCGGCGCCGAAGTTCAGTGGGTCTCCTGTAATATCTACTCCACACAAGACCACGCCGCCGCCGCGATCGCCGCCAATGGCACGCCGGTCTGGGCCTATAAGGGCGAGACGCTGGTGGAGTATTGGGATTACACCGACCGCCTGTTCCACTGGCATGACGGCACCGCCCCGAACCTGATCCTCGATGATGGCGGCGACGCGACGCTCTACCTCGTCCTTGGCGAAAAGGCTGAAGCCGACCCATCCATTCTGGACAAGCCGTCTTCCGAGGAAGAGACCGCCCTGTTCGCCCAGATCAAGAAGCGGATGGAAGCCTCCCCCGGCTGGTTCGCCAAGACGAAAGCCGGCATCAAGGGCGTCTCCGAAGAGACGACCACAGGCGTCAACCGCTTGTATCAAATGGAAAAACGCGGCGAGCTGCCCTTCCCGGCGATCAACGTCAACGACTCTGTCACCAAGTCGAAATTCGACAACAAGTATGGCTGTAAAGAGAGCCTCGTCGACGCGATCCGCCGCGGTACCGACGTTATGATGGCCGGCAAGAAGGCCTTCGTCGCCGGCTATGGCGATGTCGGCAAGGGCTCTGCCGCCTCGCTCTCAGGCTCCGGCGCACGCGTCTCGGTTTCCGAGATCGACCCGATTTGCGCGCTGCAGGCGGCGATGGACGGCTACGAAGTCCTCACGATGGAACAGGCTGCGCCGAAGTTCGACATCTTCGTCACCACGACAGGCAACAAGGACATCATCACCGTCGACCACATGCGCGCCATGAAGGACATGGCCATCGTCTGCAATATCGGCCACTTCGACAACGAAATTCAGGTCGAAGGCCTGCGCAATTTCGAATGGACGAACATCAAGCCGCAGGTCGACATGATCACCTTCCCGGACGGGAAACGTATCATCCTCCTGTCCGAAGGCCGCCTTGTGAACCTCGGCAACGCCACGGGCCACCCGTCCTTCGTGATGTCGGCCTCGTTCACCAACCAGACGCTCGCCCAGATCGAACTGTGGACGCGCGGCCACGAATACGAGAACAAGGTCTACACCCTGCCCAAGCATCTGGATGAGAAGGTCGCCATGCTGCACCTTGAAAAACTTGGCGTTCAGCTGACCGAACTGTCCCGTGAACAGGCCGACTATATCGGCGTGAACACGGTCGGTCCGTTCAAGCCTGAACACTATCGCTACTAGGGCCCGGACGGGGACGCAGCATGACATCCGGCGACCACATTCTGACTTTGTCCTGCCCGGACCGGGTGGGCATCGTCGCAACGCTGGCACGGCTCATGGAAGCGCATGAGTGCTTCATCGCGTCCTCGCGTACCTTTGGCGACACCGAGTCCGGGCAGTTCTTTGCCCGGCTCGTGTTTCGCGCACCGGAAGGCGGAACAGTGCCGCTCAGCCTGCTCGGCGATATCGAGGAAGCCGCCGAAGAGCTGGAAGCCGACTGGAGCGTCGCCCCGGTAAGCCAGCGCATGAAAACGCTCCTGCTCGTCTCCCAGTCGGACCATTGCGCCAACACGCTGCTTTATGCTTCCCGCCGGAAGGAACTGCCGATCGACGTGGTTGGCATCGTTTCGAACCATGACACGCTGAAGGACCAGTTCGCCCATTTCGGCCTGCCCTGGTTCCACATCCCGGTCACCTCAACCACCAAGCCGGAAGCCGAAGCGCGCCTGTTCAACGTGATCGAGGAAACCGGCGCGGACCTCATCGTGCTCGCCCGCTACATGCAGGTGTTGAGCGACAATGCCTGCCGGGAACTTGAGGGGCGGTGCATCAATATCCACCACTCCTTCCTACCCAGCTTCAAGGGCGCCCGCCCCTATCACCAGGCCCACGCCCGCGGCGTGAAGGTGATCGGCGCGACCGCCCATTATGTCACGGCAGACCTGGATGAAGGCCCGATCATCACCCAGGTCACCGAAACCATCGACCACACCTACACACCCGCCGACATGATCGAGACCGGCCGCCATCTGGAGGGCACAGCCCTCTTGCGCGCCGTCAAAGCGCATGCAGAGCATCGCGTCTTCAGCCATGCCGGACGCACCATCGTCTTCGCCAGATAAGCCTTCAGAGGAAACTGCCATGAAACTTTCCAGCCACGAATTCACCTCCGAAAGTGTATCGGAAGGGCATCCCGACAAGGTCGCAGACCAGGTTTCTGATGCGGTTGTCGACCTGTTTCTGGCAAAGGACCCGACGGCCAAGGTCGCCGTGGAAACCCTGACCACGACCAACAAGATCGTGCTGGCAGGCGAAGTCCGCACCAACAATGGCGCGGTGGTCACCGAAGACGAAATGAACGAGGCCGCCCGCGCTGTGGTGAAGCGGATCGGTTACGAGCAGGAAGGCTTCCACTGGCAGAACCTGAGCATCGACAATCTCGTCCACGGCCAGTCCGCCGAAATCGCCCAGGGCGTTGAAGCGGGCCAGGGCCTGTTCAAGGAAGAAGGCGCCGGTGACCAGGGCATCATGTTCGGTTACGCAACCAACGAGACGCCGGAGCTGATGCCAGCGACGCTGGTCTACTCTCACCAGATCCTGCAGAAACTGGCTGCGCTGCGCCATTCCGGCGCGCGCCCGCAGCTGGAACCGGACGCGAAGAGCCAGGTCACGCTTCAGTATGAAGGCTCCCAGCCGGTTGGCGTGAACGCAATCGTCGTCTCCCACCAGCACGGCAAGGATGTCAGCCAGGACGAACTGCGCGAAATCATCCGCCCGGTCGTGCAGGAGGTGCTCCCCGAGGGCTGGTTCCCGCCGGAAGACAAGTTCTATGTGAACCCGACAGGCAGCTTCTACATCGGTGGACCGGACGGCGACGCAGGCCTCACTGGCCGCAAGATCATCGTAGACACCTATGGCGGGGCCGCCCCGCATGGCGGCGGGGCCTTCTCCGGTAAGGATCCGTCGAAAGTCGACCGTTCGGCTGCCTATGCCACGCGCTATCTTGCCAAGAACGTCGTCGCTGCCGGCCTTGCCGACCGCTGCACGATCCAGGTCAGCTACGCCATCGGCGTATCACAGCCACTGTCGATCTATGTCGATACCCACGGCACCGGCAAAGCGGATGAAGTCCGGATCGCGAAAACCCTGCGGGAACTGTTCGATCTGTCGCCGAAAGGCATTCGCACGCATCTTCAGCTGAACCGTCCGATCTACAGCCCGAGCGCAGCTTACGGCCATTTCGGCCGGCAGCCCGGCGACAATGGCGCCTTCAGCTGGGAAAAGACGGACCTGACGTCAGAGCTGGTGCGCCTCATCAACTAGGCGGCCTACTGCACGATCATCACATCATCGATGGTGGCGACCTCGCTGCCCCGGCACAGGATGCTTATCTTTGCCGGCAGCGGCGCGGGCGCCATCTGGCGATAGCCGACGGTACCCGGCACAGCAGACCCGCCGGGTTTCAGGTCCAGGATCAGCCCCTGTGCTGCTGGCATATCCAGCGGTGTCAGGAACCAGCTGTCCTTGCTGTCCACGCGCAGCATAACGATCATTTTGGTCGGTTCACTGCCGATCGACGGCATCCGATTCACCCAGGCTTCGGCCTTGGTCACGGCCGGGCAGGACGGCGCAAACTCTGTTTCGGCAACAGCGTCAGGTTCGCCCTGGTCATTCGCTACTTGTGGCCAGAAGCACTGGCATCCGGCCAGTATGCCGAAGCAAGCCAGCGTGGCGGCAGCACGCATGACTACCAGTCCGTTGAAAGCCTGAACCACAGGGCACTCTCCTCTTCCGCGCCAGCGATATGGTTCGGCGATGTCGACACAACGGCCGCTGCCTCTCCGGTCCAGCTTTCTGCCAGCTGGAAGCCATAGCGCGTCTCGAAGTCGACCTGCCGTCCACTGGGCGTCAGGCCCGCATTGACTGTCTGATGGATCAGTGCGCCGCGGACATCGATTCCCACCGGCGCGTTGAGCGCGATGGACCCTGTCTCGGCCCGCCATGGCTGAGCAACGATCAGGCTGAGTCGCCCCGGTCCGGCAGGCCGGCTGGCGCCAAGGGACCAGCGGCTGGTCCAGACATCACTCACGTTTACGCCCGGCAAGTCCACGCTCGCCATCTCAACCCCGGACGACAGTGTCCAGCGCCGCCCTGCCAGCCATGCACCTTCCAGCGCATAGGCGGTCATCTGTGTCTGGTCTTCCGCGCCGAAGCGTTCCTGTACCGATCCGCCAAGCGCGGTGTTCACGTCTTCCACAAAGGTCGCGCCGAAACGGTAGGACCAGCGCGGCTTGTCCCGGCCGAACCGGAAGCCTGACTGGCTGCGGCCGCTCTGCTCCGCCGAGAAGAAATCCATCACAAGGCCCTGCCCCAGATGGTGGCTGAACTTCGCCCAGGCACCGCCGGTGGAAAAAGCGTTCCCCACGCCCGGTTCGTTCAGCAGCGACACGTCCGGCGCAAGCCGGGTGAGCGATCCGCCCCGGCCGACTTCCACCTCATTGGCGCCGAAGCTGTAGCGCATCTGGAAGGTCGATTGCGGGTCTTCCTGGTAAGGTGCTGTCGGGTCGTCATAGAGGCGCGCCTGCGTCCAGTTGAAGGACAAATTGCCGGCCCGCACCGAATGGGTCTCGCCCGCAGCCCAGTCAGCTCGGGTCTGAAAGTTCACCATCCGGGCACCGGCCAGGCCATCCGGCAGCTGGGCGGAGACAGCGTCGGCATCCAACACGAAGCCACGTTCATATTTGTCCTGGAAGACAAGACCATTCAGCGCGCCTGAATTTGTCGCCCAGTCCCCGAACGCGCCGCCACTTGGCGCAAGCACCGTCCCGATGGAAACCTTCTCCGCGCCGAAATCCAGCGTCTGTTGTCCCTGTGGGGAAAAGGCCTGGGCAAGATTGAGAGTACCAACACCGGATACCTCATCAGCACCGGCGCCTGCCGCCGTACCCGTGATCGGATCGAGCGCCGTATCGACATAGTCATCGGCCGTATCCAGCAGGATCTGCAGCGCGACTTCAGGCTTGTCCTTCAGGTTCGGAAAGGTCTGCAGCATCAGTGCCAGGGCGCCCGCAACGTAGGGCGCCGAGAAGGACGTTCCGGATACGCTGTAATAGTCACCAATCGTGTCGGCATCGTTCGTCAAGTCGCCCGGAAAGACGATGTCATCGTCGGGTCCTGTGGTAACGACGCGCTCTCCCGGAGCCAGGATGTAATAGTTTTTCGCGTCATTTCCCGCACGGTTCGAGAAATCGGATATCTTCATGTAATCCGGATTGGGGTCGGTAACCGTCGGCTCCACAATGTTCAGAGACCCCACCGCCACGACCCGGCCGAGCGAGGCGGCTTCACCCGCAATATAGGCTGGCTCCGTTGGTTCCGCGCCAACCGCGGGTGTGATGTTCCCCATCCCGTCATCAATGGCGGGCGCTGCTTCGTTGCCAGCCGAAATAACCACCAGGACTCCCGCCGCAGCAGCAGCGCGAACAGCATTTTCAAGATCCTGATTGGCATCGATCTCGCCCCCCAGCGACATGTTGATGACGCTGGCACCCTGATCCACCGCATACTGGATGGCGCGCACAAGAGCGGAGTCACTGAAATTGCAGCCTTCATCTGCGCCTGTCAGGGCGCAGCTGCCGGGGCTGTCGGCACGGATCGAGATGATCGAGGATTCAAAAGCGATACCCTGAATGCCCGAGCCTTCGTCGATCACCGTCGTATAGTCGTCCTGACGGCGCGCCGCGACAACACCGCTCACCATCGTACCGTGCCCGCCCGTATCGATGTCGTCAGGCTGACGGGTGATCGTGACCGGATCCCCGTTCGTATCGTAACCGCTGCAGGCCGTGTCCGCACAAACATCGAAAGTCTGCACGATCGCACCCTGCAGATCCGGGTGGTCGTCGATTGTGCCGGTATCGATGACAGCGACCTTGATGCCGGTCCCGGTCGCACCAATGGCGTAAGCCGCTGACGCCCCGATGACCGGCAACCCGGCCGTCTGCTGGTATTCGCGCGTCTCGAAAGCGGATGCCGGAGCGATCTCGCTCGGAAATGGCGGCGGGGGTGGAGGTGGTGGCGGCGCCGGAGGTGGTGGAGGGGGAGGTGACGTCGGCGTAATGGCCGATCCGCCACCACCGCCGCCCCCGCTGGCACATGCCCCGAGAAGGCCGAGCGCCGGGCCGGCCAGCGCCACAATCATGGCGGCTTTCAGGTAGCGCGACCTCTGTGTCCTCAATTGCATGGCCTTAGACCTCCGGCTTGGGCACCTATCCCAGGAATTCGCTGTTATGATGCCGCGTCATCCTGCCCTGACAATCGTGAACGGAACACCAACGCGCCATGGGTAGCAAATCACGAAAATTCCACGCGTTCCTGCGAAAAATGGAACAGTGACCGGGCTTCTTCATCAATCGAGTCGCCGGGCACGTTCAGCAATTGGTGCATCGCGTTCTTTCGGTCTTTTAGCGCATGATCGAAATCCTGCTCGATCAGCCTGTCGACCCCCGTCCGGACCATCGCATCGCGCACTTCCATGTACAGCGTCAGCGATCCGCCAAGGAACATGGATTCATAGGCAATCTTGCTCGCGATCTTGTCATGAATATCCGTGTACTGGAATTGCCGCTCCATGACCGATTTGCGTTTGCAGATGAAGTCGATTTCATGCCGGTATTGCGGGTGGCGCAGGTACAGGCTCTTCAGGGCGGTCATCTCGCTGTCGATGCGGGTCTGGATTTCGTCCGGCAGTGACTCGCTGAGGATGATAACAATATCGATATCCGACCCCTTCACCATCTCGCCGGAGGCGACGTGCTCGCGTGGCTCATTGTGGGCCAGGAAGTAGGCAAGGTCCCCGGCGATGAAAGCGCACAGCTGGCTGCGCACTTCGCGGCCAAGGCTAACGAACAATTGCTTCATCACCTGCTGGGCCACGCTGATTTTTTCGCGGCTGATTTCGCGGTGCATGTTCGACAGCGTGCCCTGCCGCTCAATCATCTGATCGCGCTGCCCTGGTAGACCGAACAGGGAGAAGGACAGGAAATCCCGCTGGATCGACGGGCTGAGCCGCACCTGGTCTTCGCGCGTAATGTCATAGCGCAGGTAGTAGCTGGCAAAGTGCGACACATGGAATGTGCGGCTGCGATAGCAGGCCTGCCACAGCGCGAGCACCGGAACCTCCGGCATGGCTTCAGCCAGCTCCTTTCCGATCAGCGGACCCTCTGCAGCAATCAGCTGCACAATCCGGCTTTCGATTTCCTGAAGGTCGGGCGTCGCCAATCTCTGCTCCTCTTGTGCAGGCTTGCGCCAGCTTAACCGGGCTGGTCCAGCAGGGACAACAAATAGTCGCGGTATTCATTGTTGAACGCCGCCGCGAGGTCCCGCATCTGGCCATCAGAAATGAGCCCGCGCCGCCAGGCCACCTCCTCGATGCAGGCGACCTTCAACCCCTGGCGTTTTTCAACGGTTTGCACAAAGTGCGATGCTTCCAGCATGCTGTCGAATGTCCCGGCATCAAGCCAGGTGATCCCGCGCGGCAGGCGTACAACGTTCAGATCCCCCCGCTCCAGATAGGCCTGGTTGACCGACGTGATTTCAAGCTCACCTCGCGCGGACGGTTTCACCGACCGGGCTATCTCCGTCACATCCGGTCCATAAAAATATAACCCGGTCACGGCCCAGTTCGCACGCGGGTGGGCCGGCTTTTCCTCAATTGACAATGGTTTGCCATCTGCGCCGATTTCAACAATGCCGAACCGCTGCGGATCATTGACCTGGAATGCCATCACCGACGCGCCTGATTTCAGTCCGGCCAATTCCTGCAACATTCCTGTCAGGCCCGCACCATAGAAAATATTGTCTCCGAGCGCGAGCGCGCAGGAATCACCGGCAATGAACGTTTCACCGATCAGGAAGGCTTCGGCGATACCGGCAGCCGTTTCCTGCTCCGCATAGGAAAATTTCACGCCCCATTGCGAGCCATCCCCCAGAAGGGCCTGATATGACGCTGCCTGTCCCTTGGCGCTGATGATCAGGATCTCCGTGATGCCCGCAAGCAGGAAGGTCGAAATCGGATAGTAGATCAACGGCTTGTCATAGATCATCAGCAGGTGTTTCGACACAGCCCGCGTTGCCGGATAAAGGCGGCTGCCCTTCCCCCCTGCCAGAATAATGCCCTTCATTCTTCAGAGAGCTCCTCAATCAATTTGCCGACTGTCTTTTCCAGTCCGATTTTCCAGTCCGGCATTTCAATGCCGAAGACACGGCTCGTTTCCGACATGTCGAGGCGGGCGTTCAAAGGCCTCTTCGCTGGGGTCGGATAATCCGCTGTTTGAACGGGGACGACGTCCGCGAAGGGGCCACCGAGCCGCTGACTGCAATCGAAGATCAGCTTGGCCATCGTTGCGCGGTCCGTCTCCCCCTGCCCGGCCAGATGGTACACACCCCAATCGGAGAAATCCGGCGCCGCCGTCTGCCGGGCCATGTCGAGCAGGCCCGCAGCGAGTGCTGGCGCGTAAGTAGGGCACCCAAACTGATCGCAGACAACAGTCACCGACGAGCGCGTCTGCGCGAGCTTCAACATGGTACGGACAAAATTGTTTCCGAATTCGGAAAAGATCCACGACACCCGCACCACCAGAGATTTCGGCGCTAAATCCCTGACAGCCTGCTCACCTTCCAGTTTGGTGCGTCCATAGGCACCCAGCGGATGAGCCGCATCATCCGGTGCATAGGGCTCAGGCTTGGTGCCGTCGAAGACACAGTCAGTCGACAAATGGATCAGCGGGATCTGTCTTTCGGCACAGGCAGAAGCCAGGTTGCCCGGGCCGGTCACATTCAGGGCGCGCGCCGCTTCCGGCTCGCTTTCCGCGCCATCGACGGATGTGAAAGCCCCTGCATTAATCACGGCGACCGGGTTGGTCGCGTCAAGTGTGCGTGAGAGGGAGGCCGGATCCATCAGGTCTGCTTCCGGCCGGCCGGCGCATAGAACGCCGGATCCACCAATGGACGCCAGGGCCTGAGCCACCTGACCGGTCTTCCCGATGACGAGAACCGGGGTCATCTGACCTGCCCGAGTCGTTGGCCCTGATAGCGTTCTTCGCGGATCGGGCGCCACCAGTCTTCATTGCCCAGATACCAATCCACAGTCGCAGCGAGTCCTGCCTCGAAATCGTGCTCCGGCGCCCAACCCAGCTCACGGTCGATTTTTGCCGGGTCGATCGCATAACGGAAGTCGTGCGCCGGCCGGTCTTCAACAAATTCGATCAAGGCCTCGTGCGGGGCCCCTGCGGGCCGGCGTTCGTCCAGGATCCGGCAAATCGTCCGCACGATCTGCAGATTGGTCCGTTCGGCACCGCCACCGACGCAATAGACTTCACCGGGCACACCTTCCTGCGCCATGAGAGACAGGGCACGGGCATGGTCTTCCACATGCAGCCAGTCCCGTACATTCGCGCCATTGCCATAGATCGGCAGGCGCTTTCCTTCCAGCCCATTCAGGATCATCAGGGGGATGAGCTTTTCCGGGAACTGGCGCGGCCCGTAATTATTCGAGCAGTTCGAGACAACGACCGGGAGGCCGTAAGTGCGCTGCCAGGCCCGCGCGAGGTGGTCCGCGCCAGCCTTGCTGGCAGAATAAGGAGATGACGGGTCATACCGGGTCGTTTCGGTGAACACCCCCTCCGGCCCAAGAGAGCCGAAGACTTCATCCGTAGACACATGAACAAATCGGAAAGCATCCCGCCTGTCATGCTCCAGACCGGACCAGTATTCCCGCGCCGCTTCAAGCATCGCGTAAGTCCCGACAAGATTGGTCGTGATGAAATCGGCAGGTCCATCGATCGAGCGATCCACATGCGTTTCGGCAGCCAGATGAAACACAGCGTCTGGCTCTGAAGCCTTCACGGCATCGCGCATGGCCTGCGCATCGCACACATCTGCCGCAACATGGCGAAACCTGTCATGGGTTTTCAACGCTTCAAGCGTCGCCGGATTGGCTGCGTAGGTCATGCGGTCTATGGCGACCACTTCCGTTTCCGCATCGGACAGCAGAAGATGACACAGCGCCGATCCGATAAAACCGGCGCCGCCTGTCACGACATAGCGCTTCATTTGACGGCTGCCATTGCAGTGCCGGATTTCAGCGCCGACAGGCCGGGCCAGTGACGGTCCCGTTCGGACAGGGTCATGTCACTTGGAGGAAACGGCCACTGAATGCCGAGCTCGGGATCGTCGAACGCCAGTCCGAATTCCGCTTCCGGCGAGTAGTATTCACTGACGCTGTAGATGATCTGTGTGTCGTCCTCGAGCGTGCAGAAGCCGTGCGCAAAACCTGCGGGAACAAATAGCTGGCTGCCGGTCGCGGCTGACAGCTCTACGCTCGTATGCTGGCCGAACGTCGATGATCCCGGACGGATATCCACCACCACATCGAGGAGGCTTCCAGCGATGCACTGTACCAGCTTGGCCTGCGCATGAGGGGCCTTCTGGAAGTGCAGACCTCTCAGCGTGCCTTTGCTTTGGGAGAGGGAATGGTTCGACTGCACGAACTGGCAGTCGATGCCATGAGCCGCGAACTCCGATTGCCGGAATGTTTCAGCGAAGAAGCCGCGCTCGTCACCGATACGCTTCGGATGAACGAGGATAAGCCCTTCCAGTCCGCCGATTTTTTCGAATCTGGCCATACTCTGCCCTGACAACCCGACCGCCCCCGCAGCCCGACTCCGGCTATAGCATGCCCGATTTTGACCGCAACACGCGAAGGGTTACTCGACTGTAACCGATTTGGCGAGGTTTCGGGGCTGATCGACGTCCGTGCCTTTCGCAACTGCGACGTGATAAGCCAGCAACTGCAGGGGGATTGCCGCCAGGATCGGCAAGGTGAAACCGTCCCCGTCCGGCAGGCGGATCACGTGATCGGCGCGGTTACCCGCCAGGGCGATACCGGCATCATCGGAAATCAGAATCACTTTCGCGCCGCGCGCACGGATCTCCTCGACATTGGAAATCGTCTTCTCGAACAGCTCGTCCTTAGGTGCCACGACCACCACTGGCAGTCCCCGCTCGATCAGGGCGATGGGACCGTGCTTGAGTTCGCCGGCGGCATAGCCCTCGGCGTGGATGTAGGACACTTCCTTCAGCTTCAGGGCGCCTTCCAGGGCCAGCGGATAGTACCGCCCCCGGCCCAGGAACAGGACATCTTTGGCCTGCGTCAGCGTCTTCGCGATTTCGGCAACCTGCTCCTGCGATTCCAGTGCCTCGGTTACCTTGCGCGGCAACGCCAGCAGGTTCTTGATTGCAGTCGCTTCATCGCCCGGCAACAGGTGTCCGCGCGCCCGGGCCGCCGCAAGTGCCATGACCGCAAGAACGGACAGCTGCGCCGTGAAAGCCTTGGTTGAAGCCACGCCGATCTCCGGCCCTGCATGGGTCGGCACCACGGCACCTGCCTCGCGCGCGATGGAGCTTTCCGGCACGTTCACGATGGCCACCGCCGTCGTCCCGTTCTGGCGGCAGTAGCGTAATGCGGCCAGCGTGTCGGCCGTCTCGCCCGACTGGCTGACGAACAGCGCCGGGCCGGACTGCGGCAGCACCGGCTGACGGTAGCGGAATTCGGACGCGATATCCGTTTCGAGCGACAGACGCGCCACCTGTTCGAACCAGTACTTCGCGGTGAACGCGGCATAATAGGCCGTGCCGCAGGCAATCGCGACCGCGCGGTCTGCTGCGGTGAAGGACGCCGTCGCCACCGTGCCGATATCCAGCGTACCGGCCACCTGGTCCACATAGGGCATGATGGACCGGGCGATCGACTCCGGCTGCTCGTGGATTTCCTTGAGCATGAAGTGGTCATATTCACCGCGCTCGATCAGCGCATCGTTCACGGCGGAGGTGACGCGCTTGCGGTTCACACGCTCGCCGCGCGCATTGCGGATATCGAAGCTGTCGGGCGTCAGAACGCACCAGTCACCTTCTTCCAGATAGGTGACGTCGCGGGTAAGCGGGGCCAATGCGATGGCGTCGGAACCGAGGTACATCTCGCCTTCGCCATAGCCGAGCACCAGCGGACTGCCCCGCCGGGCCCCCATCATCAGGCCCTCCTGGCCTTCGAAGATGACAGCCAGCGCGAACGCGCCATGCAGCTCAGCCAGTGTGGCTTCGAAGGCATCGACCGGATCTGCCCCGTCGCTGATCTTCTGGTCCAGCAGCTGCGCGATCACTTCGGAATCGGTTTCCGACTCGAATTTGCGGCCGGCAGCCTGGAGCGCGTCCCGCAATTCGCGGAAATTCTCGATGATGCCATTGTGGACGATTGCCACGCCGCCGGACATGTGCGGGTGGGCATTGCTTTCGTTCGGCTGCCCATGCGTGGCCCAGCGTGTGTGCGCGATGCCTGTGGTGGCATTCATCGGGTGTTCGCGGAGCCGTGTTTCGAGATTCACGATCTTTCCGGGCGCACGCCGACGGTCCAGACCGCCTGCGGCCGACACCGCGATTCCGGCACTGTCATAGCCGCGATATTCCAGGCGCTTCAGCCCATCGATCAGCCGATCGGCAACAGGCTCTTTTCCTGAAATCGCAACAATTCCGCACATAATCCACTCCGCTCTTGGCTCAGCGTCTCTTAGATCGCGGCAAAACGGCAGAACAATGAAACTTTGTGAGCAAATGCGACAAGATCTGGCCCCGTATTTGCCGGATCCTCAATACTTCCGGGCAAACCAGCAATCCGAACATGACGGAGGCGAACGCTTTGCCGGCGGGAAATAGCAGTTGGAGGACTGCCTCAATGTGCCAGCGGACCCGTAGAAGATACTCCCATCAGCGCATCTGAATGCTAGATTAAGTTCAAACTTCGCCCTGTCTTTGCATATAGGCCCCAGCAAGTACTACGGAGCCCGATCTTTTGCCCCAACTGACTCACCTCGACAGGCTGGAAGCCGAAAGCCTTCACATCATCCGCGAAGTCGCCGCCGAATGTGAAAACCCGGTGATGCTGTACTCCGTCGGCAAGGATTCGGCGGTGATGCTGCATCTGGCAATGAAGGCGTTCTATCCGTCCCGTCCGCCCTTCCCGCTGATGCATGTGGATACGACGTGGAAGTTCCGCGAGATGATCGAGTTCCGCGATCGTAAGGCCGCCGAGATGGGCATGGACCTGATCGTCCATATCAATGAAGACGGCGTACGCGAAGGCGTTGGCCCCTTCTCGCATGGCTCCGCTGTCCATACCGATGTCATGAAGACCCAGGCGCTGAAACAGGCGCTCGACAAGTACAAATTCTCCGCTGCGTTTGGCGGGGCCAGACGCGATGAGGAAAAGTCGCGCGCCAAGGAACGGATCTTCTCCTTCCGGTCAGCCGAGCATCGCTGGGATCCCAAACGCCAGCGCCCGGAGATATGGAACCTCTACAATACCCGGATCCATCCGGGAGAGAGCATCCGGGTCTTCCCGCTGTCGAACTGGACCGAGCTCGACATCTGGCAATATATCCGCCGCGAAGGCATTGAAATCGTGCCGCTCTACTTTGCTGCCGAACGGCCGGTGGTGAACTGGAACGGCGTGGACATCATGGTGGATGACGACCGGATGCCGGAAGACCTCGCCAAGACGGCGATCCTGAAATCCGTCCGGTTCCGGACGCTCGGCTGCTACCCACTGACCGGCGCTGTCGAAAGCACGGCCACCACGCTTGACGACATCATCCAGGAGATGCTGCTGACCACGACTTCGGAACGGCAGGGCCGCGTCATTGATGTCGACCAGTCGGCGTCCATGGAGAAGAAGAAGCAGGAGGGCTATTTCTGATGCGCCTCACTGACGACCTCATCGCCACCGATATCGGCGCTTATCTCGAAAAGCACGAGAACAAGTCGCTGCTGCGCTTTATCACCTGCGGCTCTGTGGATGATGGCAAGTCCACGCTGATCGGCCGCCTGCTGTACGACTCCAAGATGATCTTCGAGGACCAGCTCGCTTCGCTGGAAGCGGATTCAAAGAAAGTCGGCACACAGGGAGAGAACATCGATTTCGCGCTACTCGTCGACGGCCTCGCCGCTGAACGGGAACAAGGCATCACGATCGACGTCGCCTACCGCTTCTTTGCAACCGATAAGCGCAAATTCATCGTCGCCGACACGCCCGGTCACGAACAGTATACGCGCAATATGGCGACCGGCGCCTCGACGGCAGATGTCGCTATCCTGATGATTGACGCCCGCAAAGGCATCCTCACCCAGACGCGCCGCCATGCCTTCATCACGACGCTGCTTGGCATCCGGCGCCTCGTCCTAGCAGTAAACAAGATGGACCTCGTCGACTATGACGAGACGATCTTCAACGACATTGTCGATGACTTCTACGCCTTCGCTGATGAGCTTGCGACAGATCTCGAAATCCAGCCGATCCCGATGTCGGCACTGGCCGGGATCAACATCACAAGCCGGTCGGATGAAACCGACTGGTACGATGGCCCGGCCCTGATGGAATACCTTGAAAACGTCCCTGTGGGTGACAAGCGCCGCAATGCTTCGTTCCGCATGCCAGTCCAGTGGGTGAACCGTCCGAACCTCGATTTCCGCGGCTTCTCCGGACAGATTGCCTCCGGCACGGTGAAGCCCGGTGACCGGGTGAAATCCATGCCATCCGGCAAGCAATCGACCATCGCGCGGATCGTGACGGCCGACGGCGACCTGCCCGAAGCCGTGGCCGGCCAGTCGGTGACGCTGACGCTGGCGGACGAGATCGACGCCTCACGCGGTGATGCCATCGTCACGGCGGATGATCCGACAGAGGTGTCCGACCAGTTCCAGGTCCGCATCCTTTGGATGAACGAATCTCCGCTCCTTCCGGGCCGGCGCTACCTTCTCAAAGTCGGTGCCAAAACGGTCACCGCGACCGTGAATGCCCCGAAATATGGTATTGATGTCAACACCTTGTCGGATGTTCCCGCAAAGACGCTGGAACTCAACCAGATCGGCGTCACGACGATCTCGCTCGATCAGGCAATCACGTTCGACCCCTACGACGCCAACCGCAATCTCGGCGGCTTCATCCTGATCGACCGGATGAGCAATGATACGGTTGGCCTGGGCCTCATCGACTTTGCCCTGCGCCGTGCATCGAACATCCACTGGCAAGCCATGGATGTGGACCGCGATGCGCTGGCCGAACAGAAAGGGCAGCGGCCCGCCGTCCTCTGGTTCACGGGCCTGTCCGGCTCCGGCAAGTCGACGATTGCCAACGCACTCCAGAAGCGCCTGTTCGCCCTTGGCAAGCACTCTTTCTCTCTCGACGGTGACAATGTCCGTCACGGGCTGAACCGCGACCTCGGCTTTACCGATGCGGACCGAGTGGAAAACATCCGCCGCGTTGCAAATGTGGCCAAGCTGATGTCCGATGCCGGCCTGATCACGCTTGTCTCATTCATCTCCCCCTTCCGGGCCGAACGGCAGATGGCGCGGAACATGATGGCAGACGGTGAGTTCATCGAAATCCATGTCGACACTCCGCTTGACGTGGCAGAGCAAAGAGACGTCAAAGGCCTCTACAAGAAGGCACGTTCAGGAGAGATCAAGAATTTCACCGGCATATCGAGCCCCTATGAAGCGCCCGAGAACCCAGAGCTCCGGATTGACACGGTTGATCGTAGCCCTGATGACGCTGCCGAGGAAATTCTTGACTACCTCCGGGAGAACGGCTTCCTCGGCGCCTGATACCAGGTGCCGGCCGTTGAAATGGCCAGGACTTGGGGCGGCGAAAGGAAGACGATGCGGATTTATCCCGTAATCATGTGCGGCGGCGCAGGGACGCGCCTCTGGCCGGTGTCCGTGCAGGCGCATCCGAAACAGTTCCACCGGCTGGTGACCGACAAGACCGTCTTCCAGGACACCGTGTTACGTCTGACCGGCGAGGATTTTGCGCCGCCCGTGGTTATGTCAAACCAGCGTTATGCCAGCCTCGTCCGCGAGCAGCTGGCAGAAATCGGCGTCGAGCCTGGGGCTGTTATCCTCGAACCGATGGTCCGCAATACAGCTGCCGTCGCCGCCGTCGCAGCGCGCCATGTCGCTGAGCAGGATGCAGAAGGCCTGGTCCTGCTGCTGCCATCGGACCATTTCATCGGCCAGCCAGATGTGTTCATCGCCGCGGTCACCGAGGCTGCCCGGATGGCGAAATCCGGTTACATCACCACGTTCGGCATCAGGCCCGACCGGCCTGAAACGGGCTTCGGCTATATCCAGCGCGGGGACGCCATTGGCGGATCACTTTATGCGGTGACGGAATTCCGGGAGAAGCCGAATCTCGAAACGGCAATGAAGTACATCTCAAATCCGGCCTTCAGCTGGAATGCCGGCATTTTCCTCTTCCCTGCTTCGCTGATGGTCGACGAGTTGGAGACCCACGCGCCGGACATCCTGGACGCCGCCACCGCCGCGCTGGAAGCGGCAAGCGATGTCGACGGGAATATCCTGCTCGATCCGGAATGCTTCGCCGCAGCGCGCTCCACCTCGGTGGACTACGCAGTGATGGAGCAGACCTCCAAAGCGGCCATCTATGCACCGCTGGACTGCCAGTGGAACGACATCGGCACGTGGAGCATGATCGGCTCGATCCGTCAGGGCGACAGCGAAAATCCGCCGATTGCGATTGATTCGGTGGGCTGCACTGTTCTGTCAGACGCGGATCACACGGTCGCGCTGGTCGGTGTGCAGGATCTTTGCGTCATCGTGGAAGGCGGGCGCATCCTGATCACGTCGAAAGACCGGACGCAGGATGTCGGCAAAGTCGTCTCCGCCTTGCGTGAAACAGGCCGTGAAGACCTCCTCTGAACGGGCTGCCCCTGCGTGACCGGCTCCAAAAACTGAATCCTATGCTAAATTCCATCTCGCTGTAGTGCAGCGGGAGGAAAAATCATGCCGGAAGCCAAAGGTGCCGGTGCAGATAAAAAATCTGCCAAAACAATCAACTACGATGCCGTAATTGTCGGCGCCGGATTCGGCGGCATGTATATGCTGCACAAGCTGCGCGGCATGGGATTGAACGCGCATGTCTTTGAGGCCGGCAGCGGCGTCGGAGGCACCTGGTTCTGGAACCGCTATCCCGGTGCCCGTGTGGACATTGAAAGCCAGGAATATTCCTTCTCCTTCTCCAAAGAGCTGGAAGAAGAGTGGCAATGGTCTGAGCGCTACGCGCCTCAGGGCGAATTGCTGGACTATGCCAATCACATCGCGGACCGGTTCGATCTGCGCCGCGATATCAGCTTCAACACCCGTGTTGAGTCCGCACAATACGATGACCAGGCCGGACTATGGCGGATCACGACGGACCAGGGCGACACCATCGAGGCACGCTATTGTGTCATGGCGACCGGGTGCCTCTCGGCAGCCAAGACGCCGGACATTCCGGGCGCCGGAAACTTCAAGGGTGAGACCTATAGCACCGCTACCTGGCCCGAGGACGCCGATCTCTCCGGCAAGCGGGTCGGCATCATCGGCACCGGCTCGTCCGGTATCCAGACCATCACCACCATCGCACCAGTGGTCGGCGAGCTCTACGTCTTCCAGCGTACACCGAATTACAGTGTGCCGGCGCATAACCGTCCGCTGGATCCGGCGGTGCGGGAAGACTGGCTGGCCAACCGTGAGGACTATCGCCAGCAGCAACGGGAATCCGGCATCGGAATCGTGGCGCTGGAAGCGAGCGAAGAGTTGGCGCTGGAACAATCGGAGGAAGACCGCCTTCGTGAATTCGAGCGGCGCTGGGCGAAGGGCGGTTTCTGTGTCGGCGCGCCTTATGCCGATACCGGTGTCGACCCGGCGGCCAACAAGCTGCTGGCAGATTTCGTTGCTGGCAAGGTCCGCGAAATTGTGAAGGATCCGGAGACGGCAGACCTGCTGATCCCCAAGACCTATCCCTTCGGCACGAAGCGCCTGGTCGTCGATACCGGCTATTTCGAAGTCTACAATCAGGACAATGTCCACCTGATCGATCTCAACAAGACACCGATCGAAACCATCACCGAAACCGGCCTTAGCACCAGCGAACGCGATTATGAGTTCGACGTGCTGATCTATGCCATCGGCTTCGATGCCATGACCGGTGCGCTGGAACGGATCGACATCCGGGGCCGGGACGGCCTGAAGCTGAAGGACAAATGGGCAGCCGGTCCGCTGACCTATCTCGGCCTCACCGTGTCCGGCTTCCCGAACATGTTCATGATCACGGGCCCCGGCAGCCCGTCTGTCCTTTCCAACATGATCGTTTCCATCGAGCAGCATGTGGACTGGATCGCGGACTGCATCCACGACATGGGTGAGCGCCAGCTGACTGTCGTGGAAGCAACCCCGGAAGCCGAGGCTGAATGGGTGGCCCATGTGAACGAGGTCGCGTCCGGAACGCTCTACCTGCAGGCCAATTCCTGGTATCTCGGCGCCAACGTCCCCGGCAAGCCGCGCGTGTTCATGCCTTATGTGGGCGGCGTCGGCGTCTACCGCGAAGTCTGCGACGAAGTCGCCGCGAATGACTACAAGGGGTTCACCCTGACCCGCGCGCCTGCGGAAGCGTCCTGAGACCGGCCTGCGGTTTGACCGCAGATTGACCCTAGGGGTTTCCCCGGCGTCCCATCTCGAATCCTGCCTGATCCCGCGATAAGCAGGGATCAGGCATAAATATATTCGGGAGCGAACGATGGCCAAAGGGGATCTTCCTGTTCTTGTCGGCGTAGGCCAAAGCCTCAGCCAGTGGGACGGCTCTGCCGGTCCAGCCGGGGCCCCCTCCCCGCTGTCGCTGATGGTGGACGCTTCCAAGGCGGCGCTTGCCGACACGGGCGCGGCAAGCATCGCAGACGCCGTCGACACGCTCGCCGTGGTCCGGATCTTCGAGGACTCGGTGCGCAACGCCCCGCACCCGCACGGACACAACACGAACCTGCCCGGCACGCTGGCGCGCGACATCGGGGCCTCTCCTGCCAACCTGATCTATGAGACCGTCGGCGGCCAGAGCCCGCAGGCGCTCGTCAACGAAATGGCTGCGAAGGTCTTTGAGGGCGAGATCGAATGCGCCCTGATCTCCGGCTCCGAAGCCAACCGCGCCTCCAAGGGCGCGCGCCGCCATGGCGTGGAGATCAACTGGGCCGACAGCGCCGACGCCGAATATGAAGACCGCGGCACCGGCCCGATGATGCTGAGCCGTGAAGAGATCAAGCACGGCATTGTCGCCCCGGCCTATTTCTACGCCATGTTCGAAAACGCCATCGCCGCCCGCGAAGGCCGCTCGCGCAGCGAACACCGCAAGGCCATGGCGCAGCTGTTCCAGCCCTTCACGGCTGTGGCCGCGCAGAACCCCTGGTCACAGTTCCCGGTGGAGCACTCTGTCGAGTTCCTGTCGACGCCGTCCAAGGCGAACTACGAATATGCCGACCCGTTCCTGAAATGGTTCATCGCGCAGGACGCCGTGAACCAGGGCGCCGCCGCCATCGTGATGAGTTCGTCCAAGGCTGATGAACTCGGCATTGCGGAAGACAAGCGCGTTTACCTGCACGGCGCAGGCGAAGGCTCGGACGATTTCATCTCCGTCCGCCCACGGCTGGATGGCTCCTTCGCGATGGAAGCCGCGATCTCCCGCGCACTGGAACAGTCCGGCAAGACGGCTGCCGACATGGCGCATTTCGACCTCTACTCCTGCTTCCCGTGCGCCGTGTTCTCCTCGACGCAAGCGCTCGGTGTCGACTGGAAAACCGACAAGCGCCCGCTGACGCTGACTGGCGGCCTGCCTTTCTTCGGCGGTCCGGGGAACAATTACTCCCTGCACGGAATTGCAGAGATGGTCGCGAAACTGCGCGGCGACGCCGGCGCCTTTGGCCTGGTCCTCGCCAATGGCGGCTGGATGACCAAGGAAGCCGTCGGCGTCTACTCGACCGCCAAGCCGGCAGAGTTCACACCGGTCGCGCGCTATGCCCGGCCGACCGAAGAAATTGATGTGTGCACAGAGAGCTGCGCCGCGAAACTCGAAACCTTCACCGTCACGCACGGCAAGGAAGGCCCGAACAAGGGCATCATCTTCGCCCGCTTGCCGGATGGCCGCCGCGCGCTCGCCAATGCAAGCCCCGCTGCCCTCACCGTGCTGCGCGAGGATGCCAGCCCCGTTGGCCGCAGCGTGAAGATCACGGTGGAAGGCGAAACCGGCACGTTCGACTTCGCCTGATCACGGCAGTGAACCCGCCTCTGATCTCTGCGGCTTGCCCAGACTGACGGATTCGCCCAAATTCCGGGCATGACAACGCATTTCAAGAAGTTCGGCGTGATCGGCGGCGGGGCCTGGGGCACCGCCATCGCACAGATGCTGACCCGCGAGGGGCAGGATGTGCTGATCTGGTGCCGCGAGACGGATGTGGCAGAGGCGATCAACACCGCGCACGAGAACACCGTGTTCCTGCCCGGCGTGCCGCTCAAGCCTGCCCTGAAAGCGACGAGTGAGCTTGCCGACCTTGCCGGTATGGACGCCGTCTTCGCCGTCGCCCCGGCCCAGCACACGCGTGCCACGCTGAAGGCGCTTAAAGGCACGCTGAAGCCCGGCACGCCGGTCGTGCTCTGCTCCAAAGGGATTGAACTGGCGACCGGCGAGTTCATGACGCAGGTGCTGAAGGACGAACTGCCGGATGCGGTGCCGGCGGTGATGTCCGGCCCGAGCTTTGCCATCGATGTCGCCCAGGGCCTGCCGACAGCAGTGACTTTCGCCATTGAGGACGAAAAGCTTGGCACCGAACTGATCGCCGCAATCTCGACCCCCACTTTCCGGCCCTATCTCGCGCATGACCTGCTGGGCGCCGAAGTCGGCGGCGCGGTGAAGAATGTGCTGGCCATCGCCTGCGGCATTGCCCTCGGCAAAGGCCTCGGCCGTTCGGCCCATGCGGCCCTGATTGCCCGCGGCAGCGCGGAGATGACCCGGCTCGCCCTGAAGCTCGGCGCGGAGCGGGAAACGCTGACAGGCCTCTCGGGCCTCGGTGACCTCGTGCTGACCTGCTCCTCGGAGACCAGCCGCAACATGAGCTGCGGCATGGCACTCGGCAAAGGCGAGTCGCTGGAGAGCATCCTCGGCGCGCGGAATGCGGTGACCGAAGGCGTTGCCACAGCACCAGTGCTCCGGAAGCTGGCGGCGAAGCATGGCGTGGAAATGCCGATTTCAGATGCCGTCGCCGCCGTGATCGAAGGCGAGATCAGCGTGGACGAGGCCATCGTCCGACTCCTGATGCGGCCGAACCGGGCCGAAGCCGTCACCGCCTGACCTTTAAACCTGACCCGCCGTCATGTCTGGCCGGGCCGGGGCCCGCTGCTAAGGTTCCTTCCAAACAGGAGGAAACGCATGGCCTACGAGTGTTTTGAAGTCACCATCGAAGACAAGATCGCCCACATCCGGATGAACCGGCCTGAGGCGCTGAACACGATGAACAAGGCGTTCTGGAATGAACTGCCGGAAATCATCCACGACATCGACAACAATGCCCGCGCGCGGGTGATCGTGATCTCGTCCACCGGCAAGCACTTCTCCGGCGGCATGGACACGACCGTCTTCACCGGCGACCGCGATGCACCCAAGCATGACCGCTACATCATGGCCGAGGCCCTGCGGTCCAACATCAAGCACATCCAGCACAGCTTCAGCTGCATGGAAGAGGCCCGCATGCCGGTTCTGTTCGCGCTGCACGGCGGCGTGATCGGCGGCGCGGTGGACATGATCTCTGCCGGCGACATCCGCTGGTGCACCAAGGACGCCTTCTTCTCCATCATGGAAACCAATATCGCCATGACGGCGGACGTCGGCACCTTCCCGCGCCTTCAGCGCTACATCCCTGAAGGCTGGGTCAAGCAGATGGCCTATACCGGCATGCGCCTGCCTGCCGCCAAGGCGAAGGAAATCGGTCTCGTCAATGACGTCTTCGACACGCATGAAGAGATGATGGAAGCCGTGATGGGTGTCGCGCGCGAGATCGCCGCCAACAGCCCGCTGGCCGTCACTGGCTGCAAGGTGCTGATCAATTATGGCCGCGACCACAACACTGCCGACACGCTGGACTATATCGGCGTCTGGAACGCCGCGATGTTCCCGCCGCCGCACATGGCCGAGGCCTTCAAGGCCCGGATCGAAAAGCGCGATCCGGAATATCCGGAGCTCTCGGAACTGCGCGACACCGCGATGTAGGCCGCGCTGCGGAATCTCACTTCCGCGCCTGGGTCTGATTTGCCTGCACCTGCCGGGAGAGTTCCGGCGGGCGGCGCTTCTGCACCACAGGGCGCAGGGCGAAGCTGGACTTGATGCTGCGCACTTCCGACAGGCCGGCCAGCCGCTCAGTCAGGAAGCGCTCGAACTCGTCCAGCCCGTCCACGGCGATGCGAAGCAGATAATCGTCGTCTCCCGTCATGAGATAGCAATCCATGACTTCAGGCGATTCCTCCATCGTCTTCTCGAAGACGGACAGAGTCTCGCGCTTCTGATCGACCAGAGACACCCAGGTGAAGACCGAGAAGGCGCCGCCCAGCAGCGCCTCTGACAAGTGCGCCTGGTAACCCTGGATCACACCCATCTCTTCCAGTTTGCGAATACGGTTCACCGTCGGCGTCTGCGACAGGCCGACCGCGGAAGACAGATCGGAAATACTGATCCGGCCCTGCTCCGTCAGGGAATCGAGAATTCTGATGTCAATTTTATCCAGAGCAGTCATTTTAACCTCAGAAATAAATATTCATAGGTAAATACATAGCCAGACGACCAAAAGGCAATGTGAATTAGTGGGATTTCCTACGGCACAGATGGTAATCTTCCCAAGCACAATGGCCCGGACACGACAGAACACCCGCCGCGTCCAATGGGCGGTTATGTGGTAAAGGGAAACGGACATGCCGAACGAGCTGGATCATCTGAAAACCCTCGAGCAACGCCTGCTCTGGCTTTCAGCCTGGATGGTGCACAATGCCAATCACCTGCGCCCCAAGGGCGAAGGCGATGTGAAAGTGGGCGGGCACCAGGCCTCCTGCGCGTCGATGGTTTCGATCATGACCGCGCTCTATTTCCACACGCTGCGCCCGGAAGACCGCGTGGCGGTGAAGCCGCACGCCTCGCCTGTCTTCCACGCAATGCAGTACATCATGGGCAACCAGACGCTGGACAAGCTGAAGAGCTTCCGCGGCTATGGCGGCGCGCAGTCCTATCCCAGCCGCACGAAGGACGTGGACGATGTGGACTTCTCCACCGGCTCCGTCGGCCTTGGCGTGGCCGAGACGGCCTTCGCCTCCATCGTGCAGGATTATCTCGCCGCGAAGGACTGGGCGGACGAGCGCCCGCTCGGCCGGATGGTGGCCCTCGTCGGCGATGCGGAGCTGGACGAAGGCAATGTCTATGAGTGCCTTCAGGAAGGCTGGAAGCATGAGCTGCGCAACACCTGGTGGATCATCGACTATAACCGCCAGAGCCTCGATGGCGTAGTGCATGAAGGCCTCTGGGAAAAGATCGAGTCGATCTTCGAGGCTTTCGGCTGGCGCGTCGTTGTGCTGCGTCACGGCGCCTTGCAGCGGGCCGCCTTCGAGGAGCCCGGCGGCGAAGCGCTGAAGGCCTGGATCCAGTCCTGTCCGAATGCGGACTACTCCGCGCTGACCTATCAGGGCGGCGCGGCTTGGCGCAAACGCCTGATGGACGACCTTGGCGATCAGGGCGACGTCTCCGCCCTACTTTCGAAGCGCAGTGACGAGGAGCTGAACGCCCTGATGAACAATCTCGGCGGCCAGTGCCTCGAAACGCTGACCGGGGCGTTCGACAGTGTCACCGACGACCGCCCGACCGTCTTCCTCGCCTACACGATCAAAGGCTGGGGCACGCCGCTGGCAGGCCACAAGGACAATCATGCAGGCCTGATGAACCCGGCCCAGATGGCGGACTTCCAGAGCCACATGGGCGTGCCGGAAGGCGAGGAATGGGAGAAGCTGGCCACCGTCAAAGACAAGGACGCGCTGGAGACTTTCCTCGGCCGCGTCCCCTTCTTCGAGGCGGGCCCGCGCCGCTTCACCGCGCCCAAAGTGGAAAGCCCAGGGCCCATCTTCCTGGATGACCGGACACTCTCCACACAGGCAGGGTTCGGCAAGATCCTCGACACGCTGGCCAAGGGTGAAAGCCAGATTGCAGACCGCATTCTGACGACCTCTCCGGACGTCACTTCCTCGACCAATCTCGGCCCATGGGTGAACCGGCGCTCCCTCTTTGCCCGGACGGAAAAGGAAGACACGTTCCGCCAGCAGCGCATCCCCTCCACGCAGAAATGGCAGTTCTCCCCCGCAGGCCAGCATATCGAGCTCGGTATTGCCGAGATGAACCTGTTCCTGCTGCTCGGCGCGGCGGGCCTGTCCCATTCACTGTTCGGTGAACGCCTCATCCCCATCGGCACGGTCTACGATCCGTTCGTGGCACGCGGCCTCGATGCGCTGAATTATGCCTGCTACCAGGACGCGCGCTTCATCATCGCGGGCACGCCGTCGGGTGTGACGCTGGCGCCGGAGGGCGGCGCGCACCAGTCCATCGGCGCGCAACTGATCGGCATGAGCCAGGACGGCCTTGTCAGCTTCGAACCGGCTTATCTCGACGAGCTCTCCATCATCATGGACTGGAGTTTCGACTATCTCCAGCGCAGCGGCGAGAACGACCCGGACGAACGCACCTGGCTGCGCGACGAAACCGGCGGCTCGGTCTATCTCCGCCTCACCACGCGCCCGCTGGAACAGCTGGACCTCAAGGCGCGGGACGATCAGGCCTTCCGCCAGGGCGTCGTTGACGGCGCTTACTGGCTGCGCGAACCGGGACCAAATTGCGAAGTCGTCATCGCCTATCAGGGCTGTGTTGCCCCGGAAGCCATTGAGGCCGCAGGCCGCATCGGAAACGACCGGCGCGATATCGGCGTGCTGGCGATCACCTCAGCCGACCGATTGAACTCCGGCTGGACGGCGGCGCGCCGGGCGCGTGCCCGCGGCCACCGGGAGGCGACGAGCCAGATCGAACGTCTGATGGCGGACGTTCCACGCGACGCGACGCTGATCACCGTGACCGATGGCCACCCCGCGACACTTGCCTGGATCGGGTCTGTGATGGGTCACCGCACCGCGCCGCTGGGCGTCGAACATTTCGGGCAGACCGGCACGATCGACGATCTCTACCGGCACTTCATGATTGATGCGGATTCCATCGTGGCCGCCGCAAATTATCTTTCGGCAGGAAGACGGATCGGTCTCAGCGTGCGTTAGGCAGGATCAGGCCGCAGAACGCACCAGCTCGAAGTGGGAACGCACGGTCGGCTTTTCGTCCGGTGTGCTCACGCGGCCGGTTTTCACCAGCTCGATCATGTGGCCCAGCACCGACATGGCCGCCGCCGGATGGAGACGCTTGTCGACGTCCTTGTACATCTCTTTCACCATTTCGGGGATGAGGTTCTCCCCTTCGGAAAGATGGTGCAGGATCGCACGTTCACGCTCGCGGCGGTGCTCGGCATATTCGGTGATGAAGTGTTCGACGAAATCCTTGCCCTTCACCGGGTCGCCATGCGTCGGGTAGAGCGAGTCGAACTTCATCCCACGGATCTTCTCAAGGCTGCGCATATAGTCACCCATGTCGCCGTCCGGCGGCGCGACGACTGTGGTGGACCAGCCCATGATATGGTCGCCCGACAGGCAGGCATTCTCTTCGCGCAGGCCGAAGCAGAGATGGTTGCAGGTGTGACCGGGCGTTTCGATGACATCCAGCGTCCAGCCAGGGCCTGAGATGACATCGCCGTCGCCAACCTTCACATCCGGCATGAAGCCGAGATCGTCTGCACTGCCCAGCTCGCCCTTGGCCGTCGGCACACCGCAATTCTTCGCATAGGTCTTGCAGCCTGCCCATTCGGCCAGCGGCTGCGCCAGCGGCGAATGATCGGAGTGGCCATGGCTGACCAGCACATGGGTAACCTTTTCGCCTTCCAGCGCCTTTTTCAGGGCTTCGAAATGCTCTGGCTGCTCCGGCCCCGGATCGAGCACGGCCACTTCACCATGGCCGATAATGTAGACCCCGGTACCGACATAGGTGAACGGGCCGGGATTGTTCGCGATCACGCGGCGGATCAGCGGGGTCATCTGCTGGACGACGCCGTATTCGAATTCGATATCCTTGATATAAGGGATGGCCATGTGCAGTCTCTCGATATTCAGCCTGCAGACATATCCTATCGCCGCTTCGGTGCGAACCGTGTACCGAAGGCCTGCGCCATACGACGGGTCGCTCTCAGCTTGGAACCAAGCTTCAAGGCAACCGGCGGGCCCATGTCGGTCTTGTTCGCATCGACGATATAGAGTCGTCCGCTGTTGCGATCACGTAGACAATCAATGCCGCCCCAGTCCAGTCCCATTTCCTTCGCAAAGCGTTCGATCACGGTGATTTCATCCGCCGTGTAACAATTGCGAGGTTCGTCGAGCAGCACCTCTGCATTCTCGTTTGCAAAACGCCGTTCCAGCGGCCTGCGCTTGCGGAAGACAACGACCGGAGACCCGTTCACGAGGCAGCAGCGGAGGTCTTCCACCAGGCCACCTTCAATCTCGTTGTCGACGAGGACCTGATAACACTTGCCGGGCACCGCCTCGTCCAGCGGCCCCTCCAGAACCCGCCCGTCATGGGCGGCGTTCAGTTCGGATTTTTCCACCATCCGGCCCGTGTAAGTCGTCGGATCAACTGCGAGCGAATAGCCCGCGGCCTTTTCGAAGGCGACGCCGACCTTTGACTTGGACACGTCATGGCATTCGAAATTGACGAGGCGTGCGCCTTCCTTGACGTCCGGCAGCTTGTTGTTCGTTTCGGTACAATCGTCGAACTGCATGACAATGTCGGCCCTGGTGACATCGTCGATCAGCTTCGCACCGGAAACGTGCATCACTGGCCAGATAAAGTACCAGGGGCGTGGCTTGTCCGGGTAGAAAGCGATGGTCGGGCGCTTGTGGCCCTCGATCCGGCGCCAGATGCGCCAGGATTGTGCCGCTCCGTAGAATGCCAGCCAAGTGAAGACGTCGTTGATCAGCGACAAGGTGAGCGGAATGCGGGCACCGGTTTTCTTCACCAGCATCGCGCCGTCATCGTACTTGAAATCGGTCAGCCACAACCGGTCTGTCATTCCGTACTCTCCTGACTGGCGAACAGTACACTTAAGCACGGTTCGCGGCCGGTTTCCTGCCTCGCACGCCGCCAGCTCACTGACAACACACTTAATGCGGCGCATTTGTGATCACCGGCCATACGGAACTGCCCTTAGAGCAGTGATTCGATACTGGAAAGATCGTAGCCCGCACCTGCAGCAGCGTCGACGATTTCCTGCCCGGTGCCCTGACCCGCATGGGTCAGCGCCCAGGCCGTGATGCAGCGCGTTCCGGTGCGGCAATAAGCCAGTACAGGCTGAGGGGCCTCATTGAGGATTCCGCCCATGCGCTCGACGATTTCAGGCGTCGGAGCGCCAGAAAACGGCAGCGCGACGAAGGTCAGCCCAAGCGCTTCAGCCTTCGCCCGGATCGGCCCCATGCGCGGCTGTTCGATGCCGCCTTCCCCGTCCGGCCGGTTGGCAATGATGGTCTTGAAACCGGCTGCAGCGATTTCCTCAACGTCTTTTTCGGAAATTTGCGGAGCAACGGCGAATGCGTCTGTAACGCGGCGAATATCAGCCATTTGGGAGGGTCCTGTCTGTTGAGACGGTCTTGATCGATTCGGATACCTAGCTAAGGAAGGATATCCGTTCTGCCAAGGTTTTGGCGGAACACCTTTTCGCTATGGCCCTGCAACAACGACGGAAATTTGCCCTTGTCCACCCTGCAGCGCGCCCTCAGCCGGATCCCGTGGGGCTACACCGCCCGCCGCCTGCTGATCGCCATTCCCACCATGCTGGCCATCATCACCATGGCCTTCCTGATGATGCGTGCGGCGCCTGGCGGGCCATTTGACGGGGAACGCAAGCTCCCAGCGGCCACCGAGAAGGCCATCGCCGCCAAATTCGGCTTCGACAAGCCTCTGCATGAGCAATATTTCGACTATGTCGGCGGCGTCCTTCAGGGCGATTTCGGCCCCTCCTACAAGACGCTCGGCAAGAGCGTGAATGACCTGATCGCCGACGGCCTGCCCATTTCCCTGGCTATCGGCTCCCTGGCAATGATCCTGGGCATAACACTTGGCACATTGCTGGGCGTATTTGCGGGGCTCAGGCAAAACTCCTCGGCAGATTATGGCGTCATGGGCCTCGCAATGTTCGGAATATCCATTCCGACCTTTGTGACCGGGCCGATCCTGATCCTTATTTTCGCGCTTGGTGCCGGCATATTTGCCGTGGGCGGCCTCGGCACTTACCCCAATATCGGCATGAGCTGGCACAACATGACCCTGCCGGTCATCACGCTGGCCCTGCCGCAGATTGCCATCATCTCCCGCCTGATGCGCGCCTCGATCATCGAGACGATGCGCTCCAACCATATCCGCACCGCCCGCTCCAAGGGCCTGTCAGAGCGCCAGGTGATCGCCCGCCATGCGCTGCCTGCCGCGCTGCTGCCTCTGATCTCCTATGCCGGCCCGGCCATGGCGCGGGTCATGACCGGTTCGGTCGTGATCGAGAAAGTGTTCGGCCTGCCGGGGCTCGGCTCCTACTTCGTCAATGGCGCGCTGAACCGTGACTATACGCTCGTGATGGGCGCGATCATCGTTTACGCCGGCCTGATCGTGATCCTGAACCTCGTCGCCGACATCCTCTACGCGGTGCTCGATCCGAAAGTGAAGTACGACTGATGAGCCAGGCTGACCAGCTTCTCGATCCCACCGGCCGCGTGGAACCTGTGAACCAGGCCATCGCCGGCGGCCGCTCCCTCTGGGATGACGCCCGCGCGCGCCTCTTCCACAACAAGGCCGCTGTGGCCTCCATGTGGGTGCTGGGCGTGCTGGTTGTCATCGCAATCATCGGCCCGATGGTCTGGGTACACGACTATCGCGCGATCTCGGGCGCACGCGCGATTGCCCCGACTTTCGAGAATATGCACATCCTCGGCACGGACCTGCAGGGACGCGACCTGATGGCCCGCCTGATGATCGGCCTGCGCATCTCGCTCATGGTCGGTGTTGTCGCGACCGCGGTCAGCCTCGTCATCGGCGTCACCTGGGGCGCCACCGCCGGTTATCTCGGCGGCCGGGTCGACAATTTCATGATGCGCATCGTGGACGTGCTCTACGCCCTGCCCTTCATCTTCTTCGTCATCCTGCTGCTGACCGTGTTCGAGCGGAACATCTTCCTGATCTTCGCCGCCATCGGCGCGATTGAATGGCTGACCATGGCACGGATCGTTCGCGGCCAGACCCTCGCCATCAAAGGCAAGGAGTTCATCGAGGCCGCCCGCGCCGCCGGTGTCAGCCGCCGCGCGATCATCCTGCGCCACATCCTGCCCAACGTGATCGGCCCTGTGGCCGTTTACGTGACCCTGACCATCCCGGTCGTGATCCTGGCAGAGAGCTTCCTCTCCTTCCTCGGCCTCGGCGTGAATGAGCCGCTGACCTCGCTCGGCGTGCTGATTTCCGATGGCGCGGCGCGGATGGAAGAGAAGCCCTGGATGCTGCTCGCCCCGGCCGGAACGATGGCCGTCACCCTGCTCTGCCTGAACTTCATCGGCGACGGCCTGCGCGACGCGCTGGACCCGAAGGACCGTTAGACGTTCACAATATTTGTCACGGTCTCACGGAAGAAATCCAACATGCCGTCTGTCTCATGTGAGATAATGAACGTAACGCTGGTCACATCGCGCTGTCTTTCACCGTAAAAGAAGCGCTGATTGAAGCGTGTCAGATGCCAGCCATCTCCCAAAGCGAAGACATCAATTCCCAGCGCTTCAGTGCCTTTTGGAAAGACGTCCTGGCTGAGTTGGACCATCACACCCATCAGGGCTTCACGGGAATTTGCCAGCTGCCAGCTCGTATCCGCTTCGTCGCGGAAGTGGTCGATGCGGAAATCGACGTCGTCCGCAATCAGTTCGAAGAGTGACGGATCGCCGGCAGCGAACCTGGAAAGTACCTGCCCAATGGTCGTCTCTGCTGTTTTGGTAAGGGTCGGTTGCATGATCAAAGCTCCTTTCGCTGTGATGCCTTCCATATGCGACCGCGCAGAAGTCTAGGCTATTGCTATTCTATATATGTTTGACATAGTTATTGCCTATGATTGATCTGACCACACTGCGCTACTTCACCAGTGCCTTCGAGACCGGCACCTTCAGCCAGGCCGCCCGCGCAAACGGCGTCAGCCAGCCGACCGTGTCCGCGGCGATCCAGAAACTGGAAGAAACGCTGAGCGCCCCTTTGTTTCAGCGGTCGAAATCCGGCCTGACGCCGACGGCGCTGGCACGCCGGCTCTATTCCGATGCCGAGCAGAGCGTCACCCATCTCTCGACATTGGAAGACCGCCTGCGCGACCTGCCGCAGCAGACCGTCCGCTTTCATTGCGCGCCTGATGTTCTGGTTCACGGGATCGCGCCAGACCTGAGCCGCGTCCGCCGCAAATCCGCGACGTTGACCTTCAGCTTCACCGAAACCGCAGAAGACAGCGATATCGCCTATTTGTCCGAAGCCTGCGTTCCGGGAAATCATGCGTTCATCCCCCTGACGGAAGAACCCTTCTGCGTTGCTGTTGCGCGTTTCCACCCACTCGCCTCCCTGTCCGGGTTGCATCTGGCCGATCTGCAGGAGTATCCGCTGATCCACCGGCCCTATTGCCCGAATGCGGATCATATGCAGCTCGTCCCGTCCCTCGCATCTCCTGTCGCGCAGGCCATGAATGACAGCCAATTGCTGGAGCTGGTGGCGGCCGGGCTCGGCATCGCGTTTGTGCCCCGCTCGCATGGAGACGGGCGTGACGACATCACGGTTTTGCCCCTGCGCGACGTGGAAACAGGCACACGCAAGGTCGGCATCTCGCATCGCAAGACAGCCTTCGCCAAAGGACTGGCTCAGGAGCTGACACTGACCCGTCCGGCGACCTGATAACGCCGGACGCGAAGCGCTGGCCCCGAAAGCGCCCTCAGCTGCAGAATTTTGTGTTCTGCCGGGCACATACTGACCTGAAACACCCCTGACGGGATTGGATTTTTCCTGTGGGTGTCCCATCTCTCCAGTATCCCGAAATCCGAGAGAGGCGGCCCGGTTGGCTCTATTTCTGTTCCTTTGCAGCCTGGTCGTCTTTACCAGCTTTGCCATGATGCCGCTGGCGCGCCGGGCGGGTGCGCCGTTCCTGCTCCTGGCCTTGGTCATCGGCATGCTGCTTGGGGAAGATGGCCCGGGCGGAATACAGTTCAGCAATTTCGGTCTGGCCTTTGATCTGGGCAGTGTGGCGCTCGCGGTCATCCTGTTTGCCGGCGGACTGGAGGCCGAGCGTTCGGTCTTCCGCACGGCGGGCATTCCCGCCATCAGCCTGGCTACGCTCGGTGTACTGATCACGGGCGCCGTGACAGGAATTGCCGCCATCTTCATCCTGAACCTGCCCTGGCTGCAGGGCCTGCTGCTGGGCGCCGCCGTTGCCTCGACAGATGCCGCGGCGACCTTCCTTCTGGTGCAGCAAAGCGGCGTGAACCTGCGCCGGAAACTGCGGGACACGCTGATGCTGGAGTCCGGGATCAACGACCCGATGGCCATTTTCCTCACCGTCTCGCTCACCATGCTGGTCGCAGCCCAGCCTGCAGGCACGGCAACGGACCTTGCCGGTTTTGCCCTCTTCCTCGCCCAGCAGGCCGGGATCGGACTTGTGGCAGGGCTTGGCGGCGGACGGCTCCTCGCCTGGCTGACAGACCGATTGAGCCTGCCAATGGGCACCTATCCGGCGATGACCCTGTCCGGCGCGCTGACCATCTATGCGGGCACCACCCTTCTGGGGGGCAGTGGATTCCTGGCGGTCTACCTCGCCGGGTTTATGCTGAAGGCCTATCTGCGCCGTCCCATCGACCGGATCGAGGATTTCAACGAGGCCTTCCAGTGGCTATGCCAGATGGTGCTGTTCCTGATGCTCGGCCTGCTGGTGACACCGAGCGCGCTGCTCAAGGATTTCTGGCCGGCGATTGCCTGCGCCGGAGTGCTCATGCTGATCGCCCGCCCGCTGGCCGTGTTCGCCAGCGTGAGCTGGATGGGCTTTTCGCTGAAGGAAAATTTGTTCCTCAGCTGGGTGGGCCTGCGCGGAGCGGTGCCGGTACTGCTGGCGATCTATCCCGTCATCGCACCCGGGCCGGTGACCGTCGGCTTCTTCAACATCGTCTTCGTCATCGTCACGGTGTCTCTCATTACACAGGGCTGGACGATTTCCCAGGCGGCGCGCTGGCTGAAGCTCGGCGATACAGCGGAGCCCCAGCCCGCAAAGACCTAGCCCATCCGGGCTTCCGTGGAGAAGCCCGTGACGGCTCCGCCGGCCTCTTGCCTGACCTGTGAAGGCCCGGCACACTCCCCGTAACGGGAGGACAATCCATGCGCCGGAAAACAGCCATCAGCGCTGTCATGCTCAGCCTTGCGCTGACAGCCCAGCCAGCCGCATGCGCCTCCCCGCCAGTGGAGACCGAGATGACAGCCCCCAAGACCCATGCCTTCCAGTCGTTTGACGGCACCACCATCTCCTATCTTGAGCTTGGCGACGGGCCGGTCGTCCTGTTGCTGCACGGCTTCACGGCGAATGCGGACACGAACTGGGTCCGGCCGGGCATTGCGCAGAAGATTGCGGACGCAGGCTATCGCGTCATCGCGCCGGACATGCGCGGCCATGGCGCCTCGCCGGTGCCGGACGATCCCGCCAGCTGGCCGCGTGATGCCATCGCCCGCGACCAGATCGCGCTGATGAAACACCTCGGCGCCGCACCCTATGCCGTGGTCGGCTATTCCATGGGTGCGATCAGCGCGCTGCGCTATGAGCTCCTGACAAGATCCAGCAACCGGCTTGTCCTGGGCGGTGTTGGGGACTCCGTCGCTGATGAGAGAAATTCAAGCCGCAATGACGGCTTCCGGGCGGCCATAGAGTCCGCGATGCGCGGAGAAGATACACCCGGTGCAAAAGCCATCCTCGCGCGGGCGAAAGCCACCGGCGGCACGCTGGAAGGCTATCTCGGCGCGCTGTCGTCCCGGGTCTATACCGGGCGGGACCTGCTGGAGACATTCGACCTGCCCGTCCTGGTGGTCACAGGCGATCAGGATACGGACAATGGATCCGGCGAAGCGCTGGCACAGATCATCTCCGGCGCACGATACCAGCAGGTCACCGGCACCCACGTATCCGCCGTGGGTGACCCGGCGCTGCCGGAGGCGATCATCGCCTTCCTGAATGAAGGGCGCTAGAGCCGCGCTTCGAAATCTTCGAGGAACAGTTTCACACGCTTGGCGTTGGCGCCGAGATCCGACAGGCCGACGCGGCTGACAGAGCGGACATCCACGCGCGAGCCGCCTTCGCCTTCCGGCATCACGCGGATCATCACGTCGTCCTTGAACTCGAACCAGAAGGTCGTGTCGGTGGCTTCGATCCGGCCCTCTTCAGGCTCTGCCGTGACAATGGTCCAGCCCCGGTCGTTCACTGTTTCCAGCGCAGCCTGATAGGCCATGTCGAACGGTACGGCCGGCAGGATCACCGTCTCCAGCTGCGGGTAAGGCGCCGCGACTTCTTTTTTCTGAGTGTCAGGGTCGAACTCGGCCTGTTCCTGCACTTCGGAGACAAGGCGCCCTTCCATGCCCGGCCAGTTGCCTTTGGCACCGTCGGAAATGACGGGGGCTTCCTCGATTTCGTTATAGGCGCCTGTCGAGGCCCGGGCCGAGAGCAGCGCCGGGGTCGGCATGATTGGTTTTGTCCAGTCGGTCTGGATGTCGTGCAGCGGCGGCAAGCGCTTGGCGTTCTCGCCAGCAGCAAACAGGCGTCCCATGGAGAGACCGGACACAAGCAGGGCTGCCAGCGCCAGGATGAAGGGCCGTTTGCGCGGCGCCATGACCAGCGAAACGATGATGGCGATCATGGAGACCGCGAGCGCCGCCATGACGATTTTCGGGCCCCAGCCCATGGTCAGCGTCCCAAAGCCAGTCCGCCAGTCCCAGAGGCCGAGCTTTGTGCCGCCCGCGGCGATGAAGAACCACAAGACTCCGAATATCGCGAAAGCAAGCGCAAAAGCCGAAAACCGGCCGCGCCAGCCGCCATTCTGCGAAATATCTGACATGGGCTTCCCTCTCCCTGTTGGTCTGCCGAGGCATACAGCGCCTATACGGCCTTGTCGCCCTAATTGGATCAAAACTGCGTGAGTTGCGTTCCAGCACCTTCGCCCACAAGCGCCGGTCGCGCTCGGGCAATTCTCCTGATTTCTGAGTGGCCCGGCTCGTGTCGGGGAGAGGCGATGAGGGACTGGCGCAGGAAGTCCGGCCTTTCCGCCGGGCCGTAAACCTTCTCAATTGCCGGAAGGGCGTTTCTCTGAGACACTGAGGCCATATTTAACGGGAGGTATCATAATGCGTAAACTGAGTATCATTCTCATTCCGCTTGCACTCGCCGGGTGCGAAGCGATGGAAATCCGCGAATCCCAGAAGGCACCGCTGTCCCAGCAGATCGACGAGGGCCGCGGGGTTGCCTCTGCCGTCTGCGCCAACTGCCACGGCCTCGACCAGCAGGACGCGCTGCGCGCCGACACGCCGGCCCTGCGCCATGTGCTCAACAATTACGATGCCGACACGCTGCACGACAATTTCGAGGAAGGCCTGAAGGTCGGCCACCCGGACATGCCGCAATTCCATTTCGGCCCGCTCGGCGCCGACGTGCTGCTGACTTACTTGAAGAGCATTCAGGAGCCTGAGCCTGCAGACGGTTGACCGGCTTCACCTGGCTGGAACCACAGCCGGGTGATATCCGTAACATTCACGAATTGCGTTCGGCGTCGCATCGCGCGATCATGGGTTCTTGTCCGGTAAAGGAGAGCGCCATGCGCCGCCTGATCTATGCACTTGTTCCGCTGTCCCTGCCCCTGATGGGCTGCGTGCAAACCTCGCCGTATGAAGCGGAAATCGCCGAGGTGACGGCAGAGGAGAATCTGGGCCTGACCGGCCTGCCCGTCGCCGAGGAGGTCGAGCTCGGCCGCCAGATCGCCTCGTCCCAATGCGCCGATTGCCACGGCATCGACAAGGAAGATCCACGCCGCACCGACGCCCCGGCGCTGCGCTATATCCTCGCCGATTATGACGGCGATGCGCTGGCCGAGGATTTCCGCGACGGCCTGAAAGTCGGCCATCCGGACATGCCGCAATTCCAGTTCGGCCCGAAAAGCACCGACCTCTTGCTGAGCTACCTGATGAGCATTCAGGAGCCGGACCCGTCGATCCACGTGACCGACGAGGGCTGACCGCCTTTACCAAACCCTATTTCGCCATTCCCTACTTCGTCTGACCGCCATCCACCGGCAGGATGGCGCCGGTGATGAAGCTCGCCAGCGGGCTCAGCAAATAAGCGGCGGCAGAGCCGATCTCGTCCGGACGCCCGAAACGCTGCAATGGCACTTCACGGCGGATCCAGCGGTTCCACGCATCGCCGCGCGGGCCAGTGGAGCGCTCTTCCCAGTCCCCGCCTGGGAAGATGATGTTGCCCGGCGCAATCGCATTCACGCGGACGCCCGAAGGCCCCGCCACGCGGGCCAGCTCCTTGGCGAGATGGTTCATCGCCGCCTTCGACGTGCCATAAGTGACCGGCGTACCGAGCGCACCAAGGCCCGCAATGGACGAGAGCATCAGGATCGAGCCCTCTCCGCGCGGCTCCATCTTCCGGAGGCTTGAGCGAGCGAGGCGGAAGGCGCTGTCGAGGTTCTGCTGAAGACCGGCCGTCCAGGTCTCGTCGTCCACCTCATAGCCAGGCGGGCACGGATGCAGGCCGACATTGGCGACAGAGCCCCAGAGCGGATCGAACTCATGCTCGATCGCCTCGACCATCTCGTCGATGGTGCGGCTGTCGCGCAGATCCCCTGCCCGGGCCCAGACCTTGTGCTCACCATATTGGGCCGCGAGGCGGGCGCGCTGGGCTTCCAGCGCCTCCTCCCCGCGCGCCGCCATGGCGACCTTTGCGCCTTCGGCCAGCAAGGCCTCGACAATCCCAAGGCCAATGCCGCGGCTCGCGCCGGCGACAAAGACCACCTTATCTGTCAGGCCGAGATCCATGACGCTTACGCCGTCGGCAGCTTGTAGTCTTCAAACGTCTTGCGCAGGGCCAGCTTGTTGATCTTGCCCGTGGCGCCCAGCGGAATGTCGTCGACAAAGGCGATATCATCCGGGGTCCACCATTTGGCGATCTTGCCCTCCAGCGCCGCGAAGATTTCCTCCTTGGTCGGATTTTCACCTTCGACCGGCTGGATGATCAGAAGCGGACGCTCGTCCCATTTCGGGTGATAGATGCCGATGGCAGCTGCGTTGGCAACTTTCGGATGGCCGACAGCGATGTTCTCGATGTCGATGGAGGAGATCCACTCACCGCCGGACTTGATGACATCCTTGGCGCGGTCGGTGATCTGCATCGTGCCGTATTCGTCCATATTGGCGACGTCGCCGGTATCGAAATAGCCGTCTTCGTCCAGCACATTGCCGCCGGCACCTTTGAAGTAGGCGCCCGCAATGGCAGCGCCGCGCACCAGGAGGCGGCCGGAGGTCTGGCCGTCCCAGGCGAGTTCGTTGCCTTCATCGTCCTCGATCTTCAGCTCCACGCCGAAAGGCGGGCGGCCTTGCTTCAGCTTCTGCTTCATGCGGGTGTCGATGTCGGCATCCACCATGTGCGGCGGCAGCGTGCCCAGCGTGCCGAGCGGCGAGGTTTCCGTCATGCCCCAGGCGTGGACGACGTCGACTTCATAGTCTTCCTCGAAGGCGCGCAGGATCTTCTCCGGCACGGCCGAACCGCCGATGATCACCTTTTTCAGGTGCGGCAGTTTCAGGTCGTTCTGCTGGAGATGCGTCAGCAGCATCAGCCAGACGGTCGGCACGGCAGCGGTGATGGTCACTTTTTCGGTGTCGAGCAGCTCATAGATCGAGGCGCCGTCCATCTGCGCGCCGGGCATCACCATGTTCGCGCCCGTCGCCGGGCAGCTGAAGGTCAGGCCCCAGGCATTGGCGTGGAACATCGGCACCACCGGCAGAACGACATCGTTCGCGCCCATGCCGATGGCATCGCGCTGCATGGTGATCATCGTGTGGAGCACGTTGGAGCGGTGCGAGTAGAGCACGCCTTTCGGGTCGCCCGTCGTGCCGGATGTGTAGCAGAGGCCGCAGGCTGTATCTTCCGGGAAGTCACCCCAGCGCACATTGGTGGAGCGGCCGTCAATCCAGATGTCGAACGGCACGGCGCCCAGCGTGTTTTCCGGCATCGTGTCGGCGCCGGCATAGATGACGAACGACTTCACCGTCGGGATCGTGTCCTTGATGGCCTCGACGACGGGCAGGAAGGTCTTGTCGAAGATCAGCACCTTGTCTTCGGCGTGATTGATGATCCAGGCGATCTGCTCCGGGTGGAGGCGCGGGTTCACCGTGTGCAGCACAGCGCCGATGCCCATCGCGCCATACCAGGACGCCATGTGGCGTTCGGAGTTCCAGCCAAGCGTGGCGACGCGGTCGCCGAGGCCGATGCCTTCATCCTTCAGCGCGGTCGACACTTGCTTCGACATGTCGAACAGGTCGCCATAAGTGATGCGCTCGATGTGCCCTTCCACGCGGCGCGTGACGATCTCACGGGTCGGATTGACCCGTTTGGCATGCTCGAGAATTTTGTTCGTCGTGAGCTGCCAGTCCTGCATCAGGCCTTTCATGCCATGTCCTCCATTTGCGCCTTACGTGGCGTCATTGTGCTCTAGCGGAAGTGTGTGTATGCGCGCGGATGACGCGAGGCAAGGAATTGAGGGTCGCACCATGAAAACTTTTGCATTTTCCGTGATGTCGCTGGCCCTGACGGCCTGCGGCGCAGCTCAGACAGGCCCTCAGCAAGCCGGCGGAGAGACCGCAAATATTTCCTCCACTGCGCTTCCTTTGCCGGAATATTTTGACTGCCTGCGCAAGAATAAGGGGATGGCTATTGCCGCCCATCGCGGCGGGCCAGACGCAGGCTTCCCCGAGAATGCGATCGAAACCTTCCAGCACGGATTCGACAAGGGCATCCGCGTGTTCGAGATCGACATCGCAGAGACCCGCGATGGCGTGCTGACGCTGATGCATGACGACCGGCTGAACCGCACCACGACCGGCTCCGGCTATGTCTCCGACACCGACTGGGAGACGATGAGCGGACTGGAGCTGGAAGACAATGACGGCCGCCGCACCGGCTTCCATCCGCCGAAATTCACCGACGCGCTGCTCTGGGCAAAACAGACCGGCGCCGTGCTGGAACTGGACAAGAAGCCGACCACGAGCTTCCGCAACATCGCTACCGCCGTGAAAGCCGCAGATGCCGTAGAGAATGTGATCTTCATCACCTATAATGACGACCAGGCCGCCGAAGTCGCCGCGATCGACCCGGGCTTGATGATGACCGCCTCCGCCTATGGCGACCGGGATGTGGCGAAGCTGGAAGGCCGCGGCATCGACCGCACCCGCCTGATCGGCTGGACCGGTGTCGACGCGCCGAAACCCTATGCCTGGGAAAGGCTGATGAAGGTTGGCGTCGAGCCGGCTTTCGGCACGCTTGGCCGGCCGGGCGAACGGCTGGATGACGTCTATCTCGCCGATGGCGATGCCAGCGAATACGACGCACTTGCCGCCGACGGGCTCGTCCTGCTCGCCACGGACGAGCCCTATCGCGTGGCTGACCTGATCACCGCCGACGATGTCGGCCGGGAGGCCTGTGGGCGCTAGGCCTTCGCAGCGACCGCGCGCTGCCAGACCACGAAGAGCACCGGCACGACCAGTTCGATGCCCATGCCAACCATCAGGTCCTGAGAGGGCGCGCCCATCGTCATGTAGGAGACGACGCGTCCAAGGCCGCCAATGAAGATCGCCGCGCTGATCAGGAACAGCGTGCGGCCATGTTTCTCAATGGCCGGGATGATTGACCAGAGCAGGAAAGCGACCACAAGGTACATGCCGGAAAAGTACCGGTACTGATTGTCGAGATCGATGGTGACGCCTTCGGGCGACAGGCGCCCTGCCCCGTGCACGAAGCCGAGAATGGCGAACACGACCGGAATGATGGAAAAGACGCCGAGAAAGACCTGCAGGCCACGTTTCATGGATACCCCCTGAGTTAAGACGGCCCGGTCATAAATTGCCATGCCGACTGCCAATTCCTAGCCCGGACCCGCCGGACATGGCAATGATTGACGTTGCGACCCGAAAGGATTATGTGACGCTCCGGGCTCTGGGACGCCCGCCGCTCGCGAGACAAATGTCTTACGGTGAAGATCCCCCGGCGCGAAAGTGTCGCGACGCGTAAAGACGGAACACCGGTCCAGCCGGCAGTCCCGCGGCAAGGCGAGCCCCGCTGATAAGTGACTGCCCGGACAAGGATGATTCCGATGTCTTATCTATCGATCTCAAATCGCGACCAGGCGAAAGCCCGTGCGCGTGAATTGCGGGCAGAACTGGCAGCGGCCGGAACGCCCATCTCTCATTCCGAGGCACTGGAATGCGTCGCGAAAGAACTCGGCTATCGCGACTGGAATACGGCCTCGGCCCGCCTGTCGAACATGCCCGAAGTTGTGTTGCAGGTCGGCGACCAGGTGGCTGGGCGCTACCTGAAGCAGGCGTTTGATGGCCGCGTTCTTGCGGTTCGCGAAATGGCTGGCGGCTCGGCGTTTGAAGTGACGCTGGAATTCGATGACCCGGTGGATGTGGTCGAGTTCGAAAGCTTCTCGGCCTTCCGCAAACGGGTCACCGCGACGGTTTCCTCCGCAGGCGTTTCGTTCTCGAAAACCAGCGATGGCGTGCCGCACCTCGTTGTGGAACGCACTTCGATCGGACTGGTCTGATGGCCTATCTTGCTCCGACGCAGGAACTCGGCCGGCGCTTCGTGATGCGGGGCCTGACCGGGACTGTCATCATGCTGAACCTGATCCGCTTGCGGACAGTCGCCGACTATTCGGACTTTCCGGACCTTGTGCCGGAAAGTCCGATCAGCGGCCGGGCGGCGTATGAACTCTATATCGAGCATACGCTGCCCTATCTTCAGAAAAGCGGCGGACGGCTGGACTTTCTGGCGGAAGGCGGCAGCTGGCTGATCGGCCCGGAAGACGAACGCTGGGACCTTGCCCTTCTGGTACGCCAGAAGGACATGGAGACTTTCTTCGGCTTCGAGCAGGACCCGGACTATATGAAAATCCTCGGCCACCGCACAGCAGCCGTCGAAGATTCACGACTTCTGCCTCTCGCTGAACTGCCGACATCCGCGAATTACGGATAAAGCCGACCGGTCTCCCAGGCATCACCCTTCCGCGCGAACCGTAGCCGGTCGTGCGAGCGGAAGGCCTGATCCTGCCAGAACTCGATCTCGACAGGCGTCAGGCGGAAGCCGCCCCAGAATTTCGGGCGCGGAATATCCGGCCCGTCACCATAGATTTCGGACAGCTCAGCAATGCGCTGTTCGAAAACGGAGCGATCCGGCAACGGGCGCGATTGGTCGGATGCGATGGCGCTGATCCGGCTCTGCGCCGCGCGGGTAGCAAAGTACTCATCCGCCTCGGCGTCGGTGACCCGTTCGACCGTGCCGCGGATGCGGACCTGGCGACGGAGGCTCTTCCAGTGGAAGCCGAGCGCTGCCACCGGGTTCGCCTTCAGCTGCTGGCCCTTGGCGCTTTCAAGATTGGTGAAGAAGACGAAGCCGGCTGGCGTCACTTCCTTCAGCAGTACGACCCGCACATCCGGCATGCCATCAGCGTCCACCGTAGCCAGCGACATCGCGTTGGAATCGTTCAATTCCTTGGCGCGGGCTTCGGCCATCCAGTCATTGAACAGGGCGAACGGATCCGTCACGTTGGGGATCAGCGGCTTGCCCGTCGGGTCCGTGGCATAGTCTGAAGCGCTCGGGCTTGGGGGAATAACGGCCTTGTCGGTGGTACTGGTCATGACGGGAATGTCCCTTTGTGGCGGCCTTTTACGGTCTGAATCTGCTGCCGATATAGGCCATCAGGGGCGGAATGCCCACTGTGACACCTACGTATAAGGGCGGCAGGTAGACTGGTCATCTGCGGCATCCGCGCAGCACGGCTTGCCCTCCGGCGACAAATTCGCCATGTGGAGGCCACAGAATTCAGCTCTGCAAGAAGGACCCTCCCTGTGAAACAGCCTGTCAAAGTTGCCGTCACTGGTGCCGCTGGCCAGATCGGCTACGCCCTCCTCTTCCGCATCGCCGCCGGCGACATGCTTGGACCGGACCAGCCGGTCGACCTGCAGCTGCTCGAAATCACCCCGGCCCTCGGCGCGCTTGAAGGCGTGATCATGGAGCTGAAAGACTGCGCCTTCCCGCTGCTGAACAATATCGTCGCCACCGACGATCCGAACGTTGCCTTCAAGGACGCGGACTTCTGCCTCCTCGTCGGCGCCATGCCGCGCAAGCAAGGCATGGAGCGCAAGGACCTCCTGTCCGCAAACGGCGGCATCTTCGGCCCGCAGGGCAAGGCGATCAACGACCACGCCTCGCGCGATGTAAAAGTGCTCGTCGTCGGCAACCCGGCCAACACCAACGCCCTCATCGCCCAGCAGAACGCACCGGACCTCGATCCGAAGTGCTTCACAGCCATGGTCCGCCTCGACCATAACCGCGCGATGAGCCAGCTGGCCGAGAAGACCGGCACGCACAACACCGACATCAAGAACATCGTGATCTGGGGCAACCACTCGGCCACCCAGTATCCGGACATCCACCACGCCACCGTCAAAGGCGCAGCCGCCAAGCCGATGGTCGACGATGCCTGGTACCAGGACACCTTCATCCCTGACGTGCAGCAGCGCGGTGCGGCCATCATCAAGGCGCGCGGAGCCTCCTCTGCCGCTTCGGCTGCCTCGGCCGCCATCGACCATATGCGCAGCTGGGCGCTCGGCACGCCGGAAGGCGAATGGGTGTCCATGGGCATCCCGTCGGACGGTTCCTACGGCATCGCACCGGGCGTGATCTACGGCTATCCATGCACCTGCAAGGACGGCAAGTACGAGATCGTGCAGGGCCTCGAGATCAACGACTTCTCGCGCGCCAAGATGGACGCCACCGACGCCGAACTGCGTGAAGAACGCGCCGCCGTCGAGCACCTGTTCAGCTAAGCGCTGACTGGCCATCAAGGGCAGCCATGTCTCACAACACGTTCGGCCATCTCTTCCGTGTGACGACCTGGGGCGAAAGCCACGGGCCGGCCCTCGGATGTGTGGTCGATGGCTGCCCGCCCGGCCTGCCGCTGGATGAAGCCTTCATCCAGCAATTCCTGGACAAACGCCGCCCCGGCACCTCGCGCTTCGTCACGCAGCGCCAGGAGCCGGACGCGGTGAAAATCCTCTCCGGCGTCTTCGAGGACGACCGGACACTTGAAGAATTTGGTGGCCCGGTTACCACGGGCACACCAATCTCGCTGATGATCGAGAACACCGACCAGCGATCCAAGGATTATGGCGAGATCCGCGACCGCTACCGGCCCGGCCATGCCGACTATCCCTATGACGCCAAATATGGCGTGCGCGACTATCGCGGCGGTGGGCGTTCCTCTGCGCGCGAAACAGCCGCCCGGGTCGCCGCTGGCGCTGTGGCCCGCCGCGCGCTGGGCGATGGCATCGTGATCCGCGGCGCGGTCGTACAGATCGGCCCGCATGCGATCAACCGCGACAACTGGAACTGGGACATCGTCGAGGACAATCCCTTCTGGTGCCCGGATGCGGACATGGTCCCGAAGTGGGAAGACTTCCTGGACGCGACGCGCAAGGCGGGCAGCTCCACCGGCGCTATCGTCGAAGTGCAGGCCAACGGCGTGCCTGCCGGCTGGGGCGCGCCCATCTATGGCAAGCTCGACGGCGAACTGGCCGGCGCCATGATGAGCATCAATGCCGTGAAGGGCGTCGAGATCGGCGCGGGATTTGGCGTCGCCGTCCTCTCCGGCGAAGAGAACGCCGACCAGATGCGCGCGGGCAATGACGGCCCCCTCTTCCTGTCGAACAATAATGGCGGCGTCGCTGGCGGCATCTCCACCGGCCAGGATCTGATCGTCCGCATCGCCATCAAGCCCACATCTTCCATTCTGAACGAGGTCCAGTCCGTCACCCGCGACGGCGAGAATGTGGATGTGCGCACCAAAGGCCGCCACGACCCTTGCGTCGGTATCCGCGCCGTGCCGGTGGCCGAGGCCATGATGGCCTGCGTACTGGCCGACCAGAAACTGCGCCACCGCGGCCAGACCGGCAACTGATCAAAAAACAAAAAAGTCCCCGGTGCCGCAGCACCGGGGACAGCGTATTCCCGTTGGAGAGGTGGGAAGCTTAGAATTTCATGATGCCGCCGATGGCAATCACGTCGGCATCGGTGTCGTCGCCCTCATAGCGGGTGACGTCTGCGCGCACGCCGAAGCGGTCGTTCAGATAGACCTTGCCGCCGACGCCGTAAGCGAAGCCATCATCGCTGCCGGATGCACTGCCGAGGCCCGGGACATCGACATTGTAGTCATTGCTGGCGTAACCGGCGCGGGCGAACAGGTCGACGCGCTCGGCGACCGGCATCTGGACGACACCGAAGGCTGCCAGCGAATTGTCGAGTTCGACTTTGGCTGCGCCGACATTGTCATCACCAATACCGACCGAGGCTTCGCCTTCCACACCGACATGCGGGTTGAAGAAATAGGTGCCGCGCGCGGTGAGTGCGTCGAGGTTAGCACCGTCTGCATCGAAGTGCGAATAGCCGAGGCCAAGCTCGACATTTCCTTCGGCAAAAGCGGGGGCCACGACAGCGAGGGCGGCAATTGAAGCAAGTGCAAGTTTCATTTTTTACTCCTGTTTCCGCAAGATTGCGTGGGCATGAACTAGGCCCATTTCAGCTGAAAAGAAGCTTACGGAAACAGCATCTTCGCATGCTGTGATCCGCCTGTGGCGGCGCCACAACACTTTGTGAAACCTCGGTAATTTACTGAAATGTGAGTGGCAGAAACCTTGTGAACACCTATGCCACACGGCTGCCACAAACCGGTCACGCATCGATCACAGGGCTTAAACGAAAGGCCTCGTCAGTCAGGCCGCCGCCAGGTTGTAACTTTCGTCAGGAAAGCCAGCTGTTCACGTTCTTTGACAAAGCCCTGCGCGGTGGCCGCATCGGTCACATCCCAGGCGAGGTAGGAGTTGTAGTAAGGCTCATGGAAGCCGTGCGGGAAATACTCGAGCACACTGTCGACCCCGTCATAATCTCCGAACTGAAGACTGTCCGCCAGCACGAACAGGCCACCTGGCTTCAGTACACGGAATACCTCCGCCAGCACCGGCGCACGCACTTCCGGCGGTAGTTCGTGGAACAGAAAAATGGAGACGACAATATCGCGCGAGGCATCCGGTAGCGGCATGGCTTCTGCGGCTTCGTGGAAAACCTCCACCTGCTGCCAGGGCGCAAGCCGCTTGCGAGCAGCGTCCGTATAGTTCGGGGACAGATCAAGTCCGGCGGCCTGCAGTCGCGGCCAGACATTCATCACCGTCTTCAGGAACCGCCCATTGCCACAGGCGACATCCAGCAATGAAACGCCTCGCTGATCCTGGCCTTTCAGTTCGCGCGCAATCTCGGCCAGCGCTGCGCGGCGCATCGCGTCTGCCGTGCCGGTGAACAGCGCCTCGACCTGCGTATCGTAGAGTTCGGCGCTGTCATCGCTGAACCAGCCGCCGGACTGGTAGTGGAAATTCTGGCGGTAGTATTCAGGATAACGGTTGGATTCTTCGGGCAGCTCTGCCTGCACCTCCGTACCGTTCCGTTCCTGCCGGCGGCGTTCCACCGCTTCGACATCAGCCTGGAAAGCACGGGCGGATTTCAGCGCATTGGGAAGCTGTGCGATGCTCACATCGCGCGGCGCGGGATAGAGACCCGCCTCCACATTCCGCCGGTCCTGCAGGAACAAATCGAAATAGGCCTTGCGCAACCGGGCCATGTCCGGCTTGCCACGTGTCGGAGCGAAATCCGGATCATCCGGCCGGTAAAAGCCGGTCGTGCGGGATTTCGCCGCCCGCATCTGCGCCGCATACCAGGCCGAGCGCATCCCCTGCGCCGCCGCATAACGGGCGCGTCCTGCTGCAAGGGCGGCACGATTGAACAGTCCCATGACCTGAATATGTGGGCACTGCTGGCGCGCGTCCAGCCTTCAGGTCCGGTTCAGGTTGGCTTTGCCAGTGTGGCGCTCAGACTGGTGGTCCTGCGGCCACCGGAGAAGGAGAACATGAGATGGTGAAGTCTCTTCTGATCGGCGGTATCGCCCTGGCGGCCGTCAGTGCTGCTCCCCTCGCGGCTTCGGCGCAGGCCTATGGCTACAACACGCCCTACAATTCGGCCTGTGAGCGCCAGAACAAGGACAACAAGGCTGCTGGCACGGTGATCGGCGCCATTGTCGGCGCAGCAGCCGGCGGGGCCATCGGCAACAATATCGGCGACAATGACAGCCGCTGGCACTACAACCGCTATGGCCGTCACGGCCGCTACGGCTATTGGGACAAGGGCAACAATGACGGCGAAGTCGTCGCCGGCGCGCTGCTCGGCGCGATTGTCGGCGGCGTCGCCGGGAATGCGATGGCGTCCAGCAGCTCGACGCCGTGCCAGGTCGCCACGCCTTATGGCGGCAGCTACCGCGCTGACTATGGCGCCTATCCCTACATCGCATCGGAATATTCCGGCAGCTCGATCCCGCAAACGACGGAAGGCCTCTATGGCAGGCCGCAGGACCTGCGTACGCATCCGCGCGCAACAGCGCCCGCACCGGCCAGCTACCCCTCCTCTTATCCGAGCTATCCGGAAACTCCTGCGCCGCGCGCGTCAGCGCCGGCCCCTGCCCCTCAACCTGAGGAATGCCGCACCGTCTGGCGTGAAGTTGAACTGCCGGACGGCCAGGTGATCCGCGATCCGGCCACAGCCTGCCGTGAAGGCTATAATGGCGAATGGGAAATCATCGACGAGGACGAGCTCTACGGCGGCTACTGAGTCTTCACCGCATGAAACAGGCGCTCGGCATTGCCGTCGCCGCCAGAAATCGGGCTGGCCGTCCAGGCATGGATGGGCCAGCCTTTTTCTTTCATCCAGGCCTCGAACCGCTCTGCCGCGGCATCGGCGACCGCGATGTCCGTGACGATGCCGCCCTTGCCAACATGATCCCGGCCGACCTGGAATTGCGGCTTGAACAGGCCGACGAAATCCGCCCCCGGCGCGGCAAGCGACATCGGCACCTCCAGCAGCTTTTCGAGCGAGATGAAGCTCGCATCGCAGACGAGCAGCGACGGCGGCTCCGGCAGCATCTCCGCTGTCAGGCTGCGCGCGTCGGTCGCCTCGTAATTGGTGACACGTGCGTCCCCGGCAATACGCGGGTGCAATTGGCCGCGCCCGACATCGACGGCGATAACATGGCTTGCACCGTTCAGAAGAAGCACTTCTGTAAATCCACCGGTCGATGCGCCGATGTCGAGGCACACGCGCCCAGCCGGGTCGATGCCGAAGGCCTCCAGCCCTTGCGCCAGCTTCAGTCCGCCGCGCGAGACATAAGGGTGGGCCGGGTCCGCCTCGATCACGGAGTCGGCTGAAATGTCCTGCGCAGGCTTTGTGACCTGCACACCATCCACGCGCACAAGGCCTGCTTCGATGGCGGCGCGGGCACTGGCGCGGCTTTCGAACAGGCCAAGTGCTACCAGCAAGCGATCGGCACGATCTTTCATGGAACAGGTCTTCCCGACACACGTTGGAAGCATGCTATAGCAAAGACCTGTAAACAGGAGACTCCCCATGATCAGCCGCATTGCCCTTCTCGGATCCGCCATCGCCCTCGGCGCCTGTGCGAGCGTCGCCCAGGCAACGCCGCAGGAAGCCGGTAGCGAGACTCCTCCCGCCGCCACCGAAGACGCCGCACCCGCCATGCCGATGGAAATGATGGACCATGAGGGCATGATGCCTGACATGCCGGGCCCGGCCGACGGCGTCTTCCCGACCATGGCCCGTGGAACGGCCGACATGATTGGCCTCGAAGGCCAGAGCATCGGGTCTGCGAACCTGCTGGACGGACCGAATGGACTTATGATCCGCCTCGAACTGGCCCCTGGCAGCCTCGCCCCCGGCTGGCACGGCATTCACCTCCACGCCACGGGCGATTGCTCGGATGTCGGCATGTACAAGATGTCCGGCGGCCATGTCGGCAAGATGGAAGGCGGACACGGCCTGCTGAACCCGAAAGGGCCCGAGAATGGCGACCTACCAAACATCTGGGCGGCCGCCGACGGCTCGGCCGGCTATGAAGCCTTCACCACGCTCGACACGCTGAGCGCCCTTGTTGCCGATGACGGCTCAGCCATCATCATCCATGAAGGCGAAGACGACCACATGACCCAGCCGATCGGTGGGGCTGGTGCCCGCGTTGCCTGCGGCGTGATCAAGTAAGGTCCGCGCTCAATCTGCGGAGCGTGTCGGCGCCCATCTTCGCATGGCGGGGATGGTCGTGCCGGCCCGTCTCCAGCAGCAGGACGCCGTACATGACGGCCCAGCCCCGCGCACGGGTGAGCGTCGCATCACTCATGCCATATGCCTCAATGGCTGCGCGCCGCGCGTCGGCAGATTCGAACAGGCCCCAGATGGAGGCGAGGTCACTCGCCGGATCGCCCGCGCAGATGTCCCCCCAATCGATGAACGCGGCAAGTTTCCCATTCCGCACAAGGACGTTTCTTGCATGTACATCGCCCGCCACCCAGAGGCGCGGCAGGTCAATCGGCGCGGCAAGTCCCGCGCCCCATGCGTGCCGGATCTCCGGTGTGATCGCATTCGTTTCCTCAGCAAGCAAAGCCATGCGCCGCCCTATGTCCTCAAGCTTGTTACTGAGCGGACATCCCCGCACATTGCTGTCAGGCGCCTCATCAGGGGCGAGCCTGTGCAAGGCCTTCAGGAAACCCGCCAGAACCTGGGCTTCTGATGGATCCGATGGCGCCAGGTCTGCGGTCTCCCCTTCGATCCAGTGCAGTACGCTCCACACATAAGGGTATCCGTCTTGCGGCTGGCCTGTCCGCAGCGGGACCGGCACAGGTAGCGGCAACTGGGGCGCAAGCTCTGGCAGCCATCGCTGCTCGTTGCGCAGCAGCTGGTCGGCCACGGCGCGTCGCGGCAGGCGCAGGGCAAGGTCTGGTCCGAGGCGAACCATCACATTGTCCCACCCTTCCCCGGCAATCTCTATCGGCAGGTCAGCAAGGTCCGGGTGTTGCGCCTGCAACAGGTCACGGATCAGGTCCTCAGTAATATCGACCTCTGCGGCCGGCGTTCCACTTACCATCCCTCTCTCTCCTCTTGCGCTGCGGGGCGCTCCGTTACACCTTGCCCGCCCACAAAGCAAAAAAACAGAATCGGAGCGAAACACATGGCACGGATCACGAGACGGGGCGTCTTGCTTGGCGGCGCCGCAATGGGCGCACTGGCCGCCTGCGGCCAGACAGGAACCCAGACGGCACCGGAAGCCGCCGTCGGCACTGCAGCAACACCGGCCGCCGCGCCCGTCGCCCCCACCTCGTCCGTACCGGCTGGCTGGATCGACGGCACGGAAATGGCCGCGCGCATTGCCAGCGGCGAAACGACCTCGCTGGCTGAAGTCAACGCCGCCATCGCCCGCACCAATGCAATCAATGACAAGCTCAATGCCGTTGTGACCGAAATCTTCGATACGGCCCGCGCTGAAGCGGGCCACACACCGGCCGGTCCGTTCCAGGGCGTGCCGACCTTTATCAAGGACCTGCACAACTGGAATGGCGCCGAAACCTGGTATGGCAGCCGGGCGTTCAAAGGCTACAACCCCGGTACGGACGATCCGCTGCCCGCAAAGTGGCGCGCTGAAGGCGTTGTCGTGCTCGGCAAATCCACCTCTCCGGAAATGGGCCTGATGGCGTCCAGCGAGGCGCTGGTGACCGGAGAGACCTGCAATCCGTGGGATACGACGCGCATTGTCGGTGGGTCTTCCGGTGGCGCAGCGGCGCTTGTTGCCGCGCGCGTCGTGCCGTTTGCCCATGCCAGCGATGGCGGCGGCTCGATCCGTATCCCGGCCAGCACCTGCGGTGTGTTCGGCCTGAAGCCGTCCCGCGGCCAGCTGCCCGCCCATGGGCCGGAAGCCCCGCCGGTCGACATTTCTGTCCAGCATGCGGTCACCATTTCTGTTCGCGACTCCATCAGCCTGTTCCGCGACACGCAGGTGAATGACGGCACATATGCGCCGCTCGCTGCAGACCTGAAGCCCGTCGGCCGCCGCCTGAAAATCGGATTCACGACCGACGCCTATGCCGGCACACCGGTCGCCCCGGAAACAAAAGCCGCCCTGGAAGACGTTGCCAAACTCTGCACCGACCTCGGCCACGAAGTCGTCGCCTGGAAGGCGCCCTTCTCCGGCGAGGAATTCATCGACCGCTTCCTGCTCTATTGGGCCGCCGGCGCCGCCGAATTCGCCCAACAGGCGAGTGACTTCTCCGGCAAGCCGGTCGGCCCGGACATTGTCGAACCCTGGACACTCGGCCTGACCAACATGTTCCTGTCGCGCCAGGACGAAATGGACGCGACCGTCGCATGGCTGAAGAATTTCGAGTCCGTGTACGACACCGGCTTCTCCGACATCGACGTATTGCTCACGCCGACGACCGGCAGCCCGGCCGTCAAACTCGGCGAACAGGCCCCAACGGTCGATTATGAAATCCTGTATGACCGTATCATCACCTTCGCGGCGTTCACGGCGCCGATGAACGTGTCGGGGGCTGCCTCCATGAGCGTACCTCTGGCCTGGACCGATGGCGGCCTGCCCGTTGGCGCGATGTTCTCAGGCAAGCGCGGTGACGACCAGTTGCTCTTTGAACTGGCACTGGAACTGGAACAGGCACGGCCCTGGGCCGGCAAAATTCCTCCGGTTTCCGCTTTCTAACCGGAGATAGTGATGGAGCCCGGAAACAACGAACCGCTTCTCTTCGGCTTCGGTTTCGACGAGGCCGGGCACCACACGCCCCTGACCTGGGATGAGGTTCTGGAGGGCGGGCACGCGAAGTTCAAGCGTGTCTGGCTTCATCTCAACCGGCACTCCGCCCAGGCACAGGGCTGGCTCTACCGCAAGAGTGGCCTGGACCGCGTGACCGTGCAGGCGCTGCTGCAGGAAGAGACGCGTCCGCGCGCCGCACGTCACGGGCACGGCTACTTGATCAATCTGCGCGGCCCGAACCTCAATGAAGGGGCAGATGTCGAAGACCTCGTCACCCTGCGTATGTGGGCCACTGAGGACGTTTTGATCACCCTGCGTGCCCGGCCGGTGCGCTCGGCCTCGGACGTCCGCAAGCTGGTCGAGGCAGGAGAGATCGACACTTCCACTGGCGCACTGGTCGCTGGCATTGCCGACCGGCTGACCGACCGTATGGAAACCGTGCTGGACGATTTCGACGACGAAGCCGACCGGTATGAAGACGAACTGCTGGACCCGAAAACACATATCGACCGGTCCGTATTGCCGGATTTCCGGCGGCGGGTCCTGCAGGTGCGCCGCCACATCATGCCGCAACGCGAGGCGTTGAGTACGCTGGTGCGGGATGGCGCACAGTCCGGCCTGTTCAGCGAACAGGACCTGCTCTTCCTGCGCGAATCCGCGGACCGGATCACGCGGCTCACAGAACTCGTTGAAAACATCCGGGAACGATCCACCGTCCTGTATGAGGAAGCGATCCAAAACAGTACGGAAGAAACCAATCAACGCCTGTTTGTGTTGGCGATCCTGTCGGCCGTTTTCCTGCCGATCAGTTTTGTGACCGGACTTTTTGGCGTTAATCTGGGCGGGATTCCCGGTGCCGGCAGCCCGGCAGCCTTTATCACGCTGGTCGTGGCGCTGGCTGTATCGGTCGTTGGCACGCTGGCCCTATTGCGTTGGCAACGCTGGATTTAATCCGCGACGGATTTCCAAATTCCCTACGTTAGAGATTAACCAACGCTTGCCGCTTGTTGGTAAACTGATCCCGTCTGTTTGCCGTATGGCAAGATGGGGGGTGTTAAGGAAATTTGCGTGCGGCGGTTCTTCATGCGACCTGCCGCCCTATATTTGCTATTCGTCCGCGGGAAGGACATCCAGACGTGAACCGTTCGACTATCATCGCCGCAACGATCCTCGTAGTTATCGTGGCCTATTTCGGGCTGCGCAGCGTAATGCGCGGAAGTATTTCTTCTCACAAGGAAGAGCCCGTGGCCGAGCGCACCGATGATGTGCCGTCTGCCGTGATTGAAGCGCTGAGCGCCGAACCGCACATGATGCGGATCAATGCCAAAGGCCGCACAGAGCCGGACAAGAGCGTCACCGTGAAAGCCGGAACCACGGGTACGGTCATCTCGACGCCGGCCCGCGAAGGCAGCTTCGTGAAAGCCGGAACCCTGCTCTGCGGCCTCGACGTGGAAGCCCGGGCGGCCCGCGTGGAAGAAGCCAAGGCCCAGCGCGCTTCTGCTGCAGTCAGCTATGAAGCAGCCGCCAGCCTCGCCGAAAAAGGCCTCGGCCCGGCCAACCAGGCAACCGCCGCCAAAGCGCAGCTCGATGCAGCCGAAGCCGCTCTCAACGCCGCAAAAGTCGAACTCGGCAAGACGCAGATCCGCGCGCCGTTCGACGGAATTTACGAAACACGTCTCGCGGAGGCAGGTGATTTCCTGTCGCCCGGTCAGGCCTGCGGCGTGCTGGTCGACATGGATCCGGTGATCGTTTCGGTTCAGGTCTCCGAAGCAGAGGCAGGCAAGCTGAAAGTCGGCATGAGCGGTGAAACGCTGCTGGCCGATGGCCGCCGTTTCCCGGCCACGCTGCGCTACGTCGCGCGGACGGCTTCCGGTACGACGCGGACTTTCCTGGTTGAAGCCAAGCTGGAGACCGGTGATGCCATTGTCGCGGCCGGGGTGACGTCGCAGCTGATCATTCCGGTTGGGGATGTTCAGGCAACGAAGATATCCGCCGGCCTGCTCACCCTGTCAGATGCCGGACAATTGGGCGTGCGCTATGTCGACGACACAGACACAGTCCGCTTCGCGCCTGTCGCTGTGATCGACGAAACACCGAATGGCGCCTGGGTTACGGGCCTGCCGGATCAGGCAAATGTCATCTCGCTGGGCCAGGACTATCTGTCTGAAGGCGCCCAGGTCGAACCGGTGCCCGCCAGCGGAGCCCAGCCATGACGAGTATCGTCGACGGCGCCATCGGGCGGGCACGTATGGTGCTCGCCATCCTGATCTGCGCAGTCATCGCGGGTGCCGTCACTTATGCCAAGCTTCCCAAGGAAGCCGACCCGGACATTCCGATCCCGTTTGTCGTGATCACCGTACCGCTGGCAGGTGTGACACCGGAAGACGCCGAACGCCTTCTGGTGCGACCGATCGAACAGGAAATCCAGTCCATCGAAGGCCTGAAAACCTTCAATGGGTATGGCTCTGAAGGCGCAGGCACGCTGCTGCTGGAGTTCGAAATCGACGTCGATGTCGATCAGGCCGTGCTGGACGTGAAAGACAAGGTGGACCTCGCCAAGCGCTTCTTCCCGCAGGACGCGCGCGAGCCGGTGATCCAGGAATTCAACGCCTCGCAATTCCCGGTCATGGTGGTGAACCTCTATGGCGAAGCGCCAGTGCGCGGTCTCAATGACATCGCCGAGAAGCTGCAGGACAAGCTGGAGCGCAATGCCGGTATCCTCGAAGCCCGCATTCAGGGCCAGCGCGAGGATGTGCTGGAGATCGTCATCGATCCGGCCATGCTGGAAACCTACAACATCTCCTATCAGGAGATTTACAACATTGTTTCGTCGAACAACCAGCTGGTTCCGGCGGGCGAGATCGACACCGGTGACGGCAGCTTTGCGGTCAAGGTGCCGGGCCTGATCCGAACGGCCCAGGACGCGTTGAACCTGCCCATCAAGCGCACGGAAAATGCGGTCGTCAGACTGCAGGACGTTGCCGAAATCCGCCGCACCTACAAGGACGCGACGGGCTTTGCGACCTTCAACGGCAAGCCGGCCATGCTGATTGAAGTGGTGAAACGCTCTGGCGCGAACGTTCTGGATACGGCCAATTTTGTCCGCCAGACGATTGCCGAGGAACAGGCCAACTGGCCTGCAACGGTCCGGGCAACGGTCACCTCTGACACGTCCGAAGAGATCGGCAACCAGCTCGGCCAGCTGCAAAGCTCCATCGTTACCGCCGTGCTGCTCGTGATGATTATCGTCGTCGCCGCGCTTGGCTGGCGCTCTGCCCTGCTGGTCGGCATCTCGATCCCGGCCTCTTTCGTGATGGCTTTCCTGCTGCTCGGCACGTTCGGGTTCACGATCAACATGATGGTCATGTTCGGCATGGTGATCGCCGTGGGTATCCTCGTCGACGGCGCCATCGTCGTGACCGAATATGCCGACCGGAAAATGGCCGAAGGACTGGACCGCAAGGACGCCTATGCCATGGCCGGCAAGCGCATGTTCTGGCCCGTCGTCTCGTCCACGCTGACGACGCTTGCTGCCTTTGTGCCGTTCCTGTTCTGGAACTCCATGCCCGGCAAGTTCATGGCCTATCTGCCGCTGACGCTGATCTGTGTCCTGACGGCGTCTCTGGTGATGGCGCTTATCTTCCTGCCGGTTCTGGGTTCTGTCATGGGCGCGCGTCCGGAAGGCACGGACGCAGACCTCGCGGCCCTCGCCGCAGATGCAGACCCGGCAAAGGCCACAGGCTGGCTCGGCTCGTACGTGCGTATCGTCAAATCCCTGATCGCCCGTCCGTGGATGGTGACCGGCGTCGCCATCGGCTCTGTGATCTTCATTTTCATGTGGTTCGGCTCCACACCGCACCGCTCCGAATTCTTCCTCGATATCGAACCTGAACAGGCCTTCGTCTTCGTCCAGGCGCAGGGCGCGCTTTCGGCCGAGGAAGAGAAGGAACTCGTCCGGCGCGCCGAACTCGCAGTCGCGGACATTGATGGCATCGAGTCCATCTCGTCCCGCTCAGGCTCTTCCGGCGGCAGCGGCGGTGTCAGCTTCGACGGTGCCAATGACCAGCCGCTCGACACGATCGGTCGCCTGTTGCTGGACCTTGCAACGGCCGACGGTTCCCATGACGGACGCAAGACTCTTGAAGCCGTGCGTGAACGCCTCCAGCAGGTGCCAGGCCTTCGCTTCCAGATCCAGGCTCGCGAACAGGGCCCGCCCGCGGGCAAGGATCTGCAAATTGCGCTCCTGTCGGACAATCAGGCCGCCCTCGACGAAGCAACGGCCCGGCTGCGCACCTATGCCGAAAACCGCGGTGATTTGCGCGAGCTTGACGATACGCGTCCCCTGCCCGGCATTGAATACCGTCTCGAAGTGGACCGGGCCGAAGCCGGCAAGTACGGCCTCGACGTCGCCCAGATCGGTGCAGCGGTGCAGCTCGTCACGAACGGCATTCTCGTTGGCCGCTACCGGCCGGACGATGCCGATGATGAAGTCGATATCCGCGTGCGCTTCCCGAAAGACAGCCGCAGCGCGTCTGCCATCGACACACTCCGTGTCGCCACGGCCAACGGCAATGTGCCGCTGAACCTCTTCGTCGAGCGCGTGCCTGCGCCGCGCGTCAGCCAGATCGAGCGGCTTGACGGCAAGCGCGTCTACTATGTCCGCGGCAATGCAAGGGAACAGGGCGCCGGTGCCGCGATCGTGCAGGAAGTGCGTGACTGGATCGACCAGGCGGGCTTCAGCTCCGACGTCGAAGTTCGCTTTGAAGGCGCTGACGAGGACACCAAGGAAGCCAATGCCTTCTTCGGCGGGGCCGCCATGGCTGCCCTGTTCATGATGGCCGTGATCCTTCTCTGGGAGTTCAACAATTTCTGGCAGGTCGTGCTGACCCTGTCCGCCGTGATCATCTCGACCTCGGGCGTGCTGGTCGGTATCCAGCTGGTGCTGCCTTATATGTCGATCCTGATGATCGGTACCGGGATCGTTGCGCTGGCGGGCATCGTGGTGAACAACAACATCGTTCTGATCGACACCTACAATCGCCTCCGTAAGGATGGCCGCAGCCCGGAGGAAGCCGCCATTGCGACGGCCGCCCAGCGGATCCGTCCCATCCTTCTGACGACCGGCACGACGATCTGCGGCCTGCTCCCGATGGTGTTCGAGATGAGCGTGAACTTCGGCGAGGGCGCCATCAATTTCGGCGGCTCTGAGGCCGAATGGTGGGTTCAGCTGGCCACGGCGGTCGTGTTCGGTCTCGCCTTCTCGACCATCATGATCCTGCTGGTCACGCCGGTCTGGCTGCTCGTGCCGCACCGGACGGGCAACATGATCCGTCGGATCGCGGCCCGCGTTCGCGGCCAACGCCCGGCAGACGAAGTGCGGCTCCTGCAAAATGGCGAACCGGCCAATGACAAGTCCGACGAAAAGCCGGACAGCGCCCTGCCGGCAGCGGAGTAAACAGCCTCACAAGCTGAGCGGAACATGAACGCGGCATTCGGCATGCGTTCGGCCCGGCCATGCCAAACAGGACCTGCAGCGCCGGGCACGCCACGCGTTCCCTCCCTGACGCCCCGCCTGGTCCTCCCCTGACAGGCCGCCCGGCGCTGCCCTCCTGAACTCAGGCGCTGGAAATCAGGCTTGCGAGACGAAGGTCGCGATGACTTTCTTTCGGCCGGACTTTTCGAAATCGACGGTCAGCTTGTTGCCCTCGCTGAAGGCAACGCGGCCATAGCCGAACTTGTCGTGGAAGACGCGCTGGCCTTTCCGGAAGGCTTCCGGTCCGCCGCTGGTGGCGGTGAGGTTCGAGGCATCGCGCGGGGCCCCTGTGCTCGGATATTTGCCCGCGTTCTCCTTCAGGCGCTTCCAGCCGGGGCTGGAATAGTCGCTGCGCTCGCCGAGGTCTTCGATGGAACCGCTGAAGGCATCCTCCCCACCCGGCATGCCGGAATAGCCGGTTTCAGAGATCACTTCGACATTCTCATGCGGCAGCTCATCGACAAAGCGCGACGGCATCACGCTTTGCCAGCGGCCATAGATCTGCCGGTTGGCGACAAAGGAAATATAGGCGCGCTCGCGCGCACGGGTGATGCCCACATAGGCCAGCCGGCGCTCCTCCTCGAGGCCCTTCAACCCGCTCTCGTCCAGGCTGCGGCGCGAGGGGAACACTTCCTCCTCCCAGCCCGGCAGGAAGACGACCGGCCATTCAAGGCCCTTGGCCGCGTGCAGCGTCAGGATCTGGACCTGATCCTCGTCGGCCCCGCCAGTGGAAGCATCCATGACCAGTTCCACATGTTCGAGGAAGCCTGCGAGCGTATCGAATTCGCCCATGGCGCGGACCAGTTCCTTGAGGTTGTCCAGCCGCGTCTGCGCCTGCGGACTGCGGTCTTTCTGCAGCATGTCTGTGTAGCCGGACTCTTCGAGGATGACCTCAGCCAGCTCTGTGTGCGGCATGCCATTATTGAGACGGTCCCGCCACATATTGATCTGGTCAATGAACTGGGTGAGGCCACGCCTGGCCGCGCCTTTCACCTCGTCAGTCTGCAGCACCATCGGCGTCAGCACGAACAGGCTGCGCCCATCCGCCCGCGCATAGGCCTGCAGTTTCGCCAGAGTCGTGTTGCCGATCCCGCGCTTCGGCTGGTTCACCACGCGCTCGAAAGCAAGGTCGTCATCCGGCGAACGGATCAGGCGCAGATAGGCCATCGCATCGCGGATCTCTGCACGCTCGAAGAAGCGCGGGCCGCCGATTACACGGTAAGGAATGCCGAGCAGGATGAAGCGTTCCTCGAACGCCCGCATCTGCCAGGAGGCCCGCACCAGCACGGCGCAATCGTCATGCTTGCCGCCGCCGCGCACCCAGCTTTCGATATCGTCCGCGATCAGACGGCTCTCGGCCTCGCCGTCCCACAGGCCACGCACTTTCACCTTGTCGGCATCAATGTTCTCGATCGCGTTGTCGTCACCGACATAGAGCGTCTTGCCGAGGCGGCCGCGATTGTGCGCAATCACGGATGAAGCTGCAGCGAGGATGTGTTTGGTGGACCGGTAGTTCCGCTCCAGCCGGATCACTTTCGCGCCCGGGAAATCCTTCTCGAAGCGCAGGATGTTGTCCACCTCCGCCCCGCGCCAGCCATAGATGGACTGGTCGTCATCGCCCACGCAGCAGATATTCTGCGAGCCCTGTGCCAGCAGGCGCAGCCAGAGATATTGGGCGACGTTCGTGTCCTGGTACTCGTCCACGAGGATGTAGCGGAACTTCGACTGGAAATCCTTCAAGAGGTCCGGGTTCTGCTGGAAGATCGTGATGTTGTGGATCAGCAGGTCACCGAAATCGCAGGCGTTCAGAACTTTCAGGCGCGCCTGATAGATCTCGTAGCATTTGATACCCTTGCCGTCCGCGAACTGGAACGCCTCGTCGGCAGGCACACGCTCCGGCGTCAGGGCCCGGTTCTTCCAGCCATCGATCAGGCCGGCCAGGAAGCGCGGTGTCCAGCGCTTCGGATCGATATCCTCAGCCACGATGATCTGTTTGCACAGCCGCACCTGGTCATCTGTGTCGAGAATGGTGAAGCTGGATTTCAGCCCGACGAGTTCGGCATGCTGGCGCAGGATCTGCGCGCTGATCGAGTGGAATGTGCCGAGCCAGCGCAGTCCCTCCCCTGCATCGCCGATCAGGCGCAGGGCCCGCTCGCGCATTTCCCGCGCGGCCTTGTTCGTGAAGGTCACGGTCAGCGTCTGCGACGGCCAGGCAAGCCGGGAGGCGATGATGTGCGCAAGCCGCGCGGTCAGCACGCGGGTCTTGCCCGTGCCCGCCCCTGCCAGCACCAGCAGCGGGCCTTCCGTGGTCATCACCGCTTCGCGCTGTTCGGGATTGAGGCCATTCAGGTACGACGCATCCCCCTGCGGGACAGGCGGGCGCGGCGCAGCCATCTGGCTGATCGAGGGACGATTCGGATTGGAACTCATCAGGAACATATAGCAGGGATTGGCCGGTTGGGCAGGGCTTGAGGCAGATCACATGCTCCCTCAGGAAATCGAGTCCGGTCTGACCCGCGAATGTATTGATCTGCAGCCCTGCATGGAGGCATAGCAACGTGATGATAAAGAAACTGAATCCCGTCGCACGGCTGGACGAGCTGCCGCTTGAACCTTTCGAACAGGGTGAGCATTATCGCTCGCTTGATGCCGATATTTCAGACCGCGTGGGTCTCACGCAGATTGGCGCGGCGCTCTGCATCGTGCCACCCGGCAAGTCCGCCTGTCCTTTCCATAACCATCACGCAGAGGACGAGATGTTCGTCATTCTGGAAGGCGAAGGCATGTATCGCTTTGGGCCGGACAGCTATGCCGTGCAGGCAGGCGATGTGCTCGGAGCCCCGCGCGGCGGCCCGGGCCATGCCCACAAGCTGACGAACACCGGCAGTGTGCCGCTGAAATATGTCGCCATCTCGAGCAAGGCCGATACGGAAATCTGCGAGTACCCGGACAGCGGCAAATTCCTCGCGACGACGCGCCTGCCCGGCAAGCGCGAGCGGATGTTCCGCTATGTCGGACGCCAGGAAAGCGAAGTCGATTATTGGGAGGGGGAAACCTCCGCCGACTAGGCTGCGCATAAAAAAAGCCCCGCCACGGCGCGCGAGAGTGAGAAAACGCCGGTGGCGGAGCCAGAACGGGGACGCTGGTGTGATGCGCATCCCGAGGGAGACTTCAGGCGCTCCGGCCCCTCAGTCAGGCATCACTCCAACAAACGTGGCACAACCAGCCGGGTTCATTCTCCAAGCACAGAATGCCCCACCCAGCCTTCTTCGCCACGCCCGGAAGTAGTGGCCGACAGAAGGCCGGAGCGTCCGAACGCTGCAACGTCAGGAAGCCACAATTTCCCGCTCATGGCAAGGCGGCTTTCTCTCTTTAGTAGAGAGTCGCCAGGGCAGCCGCGTCGTAGTCGCTGATCTCGCTGATGCGGCCTTCTTTCACCTTGGTCGCCCAGTGCGGGTCCTGCAGCAGCGCCCGGCCAACGGCGACGAGGTCGAACTCGCCGCGAGACAGGCGCTCTTCAAGGTCCTCCAGCGAGCGCTGGCCGGAACCCTGGCCCTGGAACGCACCGATGAAGTCACCCGACAGGCCCACAGAACCGACGGTGATGACCGGCAGGCCGGTCAGCTTCTTCGCCCAGCCAGCGCCGTTCAGGCCGTTCTCGCCGTCAATTTCCGGGAATTCCGGCTCCCAGTAGCGGCGCTGGGAAACGTGCAGGCAGTCGACGCCGGCATCGACGAAGACTTTCAGGAACTCTTCCAGCGCCTGCGGCGTGGTCGCGAGGCGGGCGGTGTACTCCTGCTGCTTCCACTGGGAATAGCGCAGGATGATGGCCATGTCCGGGCCGACCTTCTTGCGCACTTCGCGGATGATGTCGGCGGCAAAGGTCGCCCGTTCCGCCAGCGAGCCGCCATAACGGTCGGACCGCTTGTTCATCACCTCCCAGAAGAATTCGTCGATCAGGTAGCCATGCGCGCCGTGCAGCTCGATACAGTCGAATCCGACCCTTTGCGCATCTGCAGCGGCCTCGGCAAAGGCCATGACCATGTCATCGACTTCCGCCGTCGTCGGCTCCGGCAGGACCTGCTTGCCGGTGTGGGTAACGCCTGACGGGCCATCGGTCGGTGCGTCCGGCTCCGGGCCCGACCCGGGCTTGCGCATCATGCCCTGGTGCCAGATCTGCGGTGCGATCTTACCGTGATTGGCGTGCACTTTTTCGACGACGTTCTTCCAGCCGGCCAGCGCGTCGGCCTTGTAGAGGTTCGGCACGTTCGGATCGTTGGAGGCCCCGCCCCGGCGTACTGTGGTGCCTTCGGTGACGATCAGGCCGACATCAGACGCGGCCCGGCGGGCGTAATAGTCCGCGACATTCTCCCCCGGCACGCCGCCCGGTGATTTCGACCGGGTCATCGGTGCCATAACCACCCGGTTGGGCAGTTCCATGTTTTTCAGCTTGAACGGGGTGAACAGCGGACTTGTCATTGGGCTTCAGCCTCCTCAGCAGGACTGCAGGACAGTTGGAGGCGGATGACGCCCCCGTCAAGCAGCGCTGTGGGTGGCAGAAGTAAAGGGTCGCATGAGCGGATGTTAACAGTGTACGCTTTCGGGCTCAGGCCGCATCCGTCCGGCAGCCTCGGGAGCGCCACAGGCGTGCCTCCTTAAGGTAGGACCAGCCAAACGCGTCCTCTGAATCCCCGATCCGGTTCAGCAGATCCAGCCGTTCCAGCGCTTCGTCCAGCGTCGGCTCGTGGCCCGGCTCGATCCACCACATGACAAAGTGCATGCTGCCCAGGACTTCAAACCATTCCTCGCGGCGCTCGTAGAACTGACGATGCACCGTGTTCCAGACGAAATTCTCCAGCGTCTCGACCGATTCCCACACCGTCAGGTTGGAAACAAACTGCGGGTCGCCGCCGATCTTTGCCTCGGTGTTCCCGGTGCCCGGCTCTCCTGATCCTTCCATCATCCAGACAAAGCCCGGCATGCGCTTGCCCATGCCGTTGATCAGGTCCAGCGCATTCATGAACTCCGTCACACGCGGGTCGTCCGTGGGGGCCAGCAGCCGGCCGATATTGAGCTCTGCAAGATGACGGGTCATGAAGGTCTCCTGTGTCGGGCTTCCTGATATTGGACCACCCCCACACCGCCGCCAGCCCGAATTCGCCCCGGAACGGATTTTTCTCTCCCCTGCCGCGATGTTAATCTGAGGTTCAGTCCAAAGCGGCAGGAATTGCCCTGTTATTTCAAGGCCCGTTCTTTTGAGGATCGAATCGCATGCGCCGTCACTTCTCTGCCTGCCTGCTGCTGGCCCTGCCCCTGATGGCGGCCTGCACAACGCCCGGATACGACTACCGCGCCCGGATGGTGCCGACCTTTCCGGAAGCTGCGACCTACCGCGATGTGCAGGTCGGACAGTTCAGCGGGCCGGCCGGCAACGTCGCCGAGGAAGAATTCGCCCGCATGCTGGGGGATGTCGTGCTGGACGGCGCCTACTGGTTCGGCGTTGACGGGTCCGGCCGGCCGCAAGGCGTCTATGAAGGCGAAGTCGACATCGACAATTGGGAAGGCGAAACGCGTTTCGAGCGCAAACGCAAATGCGTCGAATATGACGGCCTGTTCGATTGCGAACACCGCGCCATCGTCGAAACGGAATGTACCGAGGAAACCGTCGAAGTGATCGTCACGGCCCGGCTGATCGATGCTGACACTGGCCGCGTGGTCTTCGCTCACAACCAGGGCGGCGGTGCCAATCAGGAATCCTGTGTCGATATCCGCGAGTATGAGGATGACGGCCGGGAGCTTGGCACCTGGCAGGATCCTGTCCGCTCAAGCTACGATCCGCGCGATGCCCCTTATGGCATGATCGTGGATGCCACCGTGGAAGCCGTCCGCCGATTCCGCACTGACATCGCGCCCTATGATGCAACCATCCGTGCCGAGATCATGACCGAAGGCCTGATCCCCGAAGAGCAGAACGATCCGCGCTTTGAGGCCGCCGTGCAAGCCACCAAGCGCGGTGAGATGCTCGGCGCCTGTGCGCAATGGGATGAGCTCGGCCGCGAATGGCCGGACGCCCCGGCTGTGCTGCATAATCTCGGCGCCTGTGCCGAAGCACGCGGCGACATGGAAACAGCCCAGCTGCGCTATGCCCGCGCCGCCGAACTGGCGAGCCGCATTCCCCTCCTGAAAGACAAGAAGGCGCGTCCGATTTTCGATGCGCTGGAGCGCGTCTCAGGCCGCCGGATGGATGACACATTCCTGGACAGTGTCACCCATGAGCCAGACTGGCCCATGGCAGAAGAAGACGAAGTGGGGAGCTGAGGCCTACTGTCCGAGCAGCAGGTGCGTCAGGGAGCCCTGATATTCCGCGGCTTCCGCGATCAGGCCCCATGCGATACCGGCACCGAACGATGCGGCACAGAAGACGAGTTTCTTTGCGATCCCAGCCATTTGGGTCCTCCCGGATTGGAACAGCGTTTCCGGGAGTGCTGCAAGGCGCGGGCCGCGCCTTCAGGCGGAATTAACCATCCGCCTCGGGCGTGTCTTTCAGGCGATGGCCTTCGGTGAGCTTCGACAGCTTGTCGGCGCGGGCCTTCTCCAGCTGCTTTTCTGATTTCGTGCGGCCGAATTTGGCGCGGTTTTCCTTCGCCTTCTGTTCCTTTTCGGCCTTCGTTTTCGCCTTTCGGAACTTGTTCAGATTGACCGGCTCGTTCATCACCTGCCCCTATTCGAACGCTGCTAGCCGTGCATCGAGGCCCGCTTTCACGGCCGGCCATTCGCCTGAGAGAATGGAGAAGACGACGGTGGAACGCAAGACGCCGTTCGGCAGGATACGGTTGTCCCGCAGGACGCCTTCCTGCACGCCGCCCAGTTTCTTCACGGCTGCCTGGGACCGCTGGTTGCGCTGGTCGATATTGAATTGCACGCGCACGGCACCCTGCTCGAATGCGTGCCCCAGCAACAGGCGCTTGGCGGCGGGATTCACCTCCGTGCCCTGAGCATCCGCCGTGTACATCGTCATGCCGATTTCGACATTCCGCGAAATGGCATCCGGACCGAGATAGGTGGAGATGCCGGCAAACCGCCCATCCGGACGCGACACGCGAAACGGGATCAGTTTGCCGTCCGCCATACGCGCCTCGATATTGGCGAGCCAGGCACCGATCCAGTCCGATGGCGGATTGTAATAGGGCCAGGTCTCGATCCGCTCTCCGAGCGTTTCGGCCATGGTCCGCAGGTCTCCGCCGTCCCGGGCCACATCGAATGGCACGAGCGTGACGTGCTGGTCCGACAATTCATCGGCCCGCAGGTCCATCCCCTATTCCTTGTGCGTTTCGCGCCACTGCTCCATGGCGAGCGAGATCGCAAAGGTTTCGCGGTATTTCGGGCTGGAGGCTGGGCGCGGCGGCTTGGCAGCGGTCAGCGCCATGATCTCGGCCAGCTTGTTATGCGCCGCGCCGGACTGGCCCGCGCCGATATAGGCATGCAGCTCCACCAGCGCCGAGGACAGCGGGTCATGCGCGCGGATCACGAAATAAGGCTCATCGGCCCCCAGCTTGTCGATCACGTCGAACTGGGACGGGTTGGCCTTCGAGCCGACGGGAGGGTTTGCCATGATGATCAGGCCTTTCTTGGCGGGAGTGATTCTCTCGCGCAAGGATACAGCCTTAAGGCCGCCCGCGTCAGTCCCTGAACTGGAGGCGCCTGTGGAGCGTCAGTGACCGCCGCCAAAGACGCCGGTGCGGACGGAATAGTCTACAGCCAGCTCGTAATCCGGGTCATCGTCGGAATCGACCATCAGCTGTCCGGCCTTGGCCAGCAGCTTGTGGCAGTCGCGGGACAGGTGGCGCAGGCGCAGCGTCTTGCCGAGCGCGGCATATTTCGCCGCCAGGTCTTCGATCGCCTGCAGGGCCGACTGGTCGACCACGCGCGAGCGCATGAAATCCACGATCACGACGTCCGGGTCGCTCTCCGGGTGGAACAGCTCGGCAAACTTGTCGGTCGAACCGAAGAAGAGCGGGCCTTCGATCTCATACACGTGTGCCCCTGGCGTACGGACGCTGTCGCGTTCGATCACATGAATGCGGCGGGCATTGTTCCAGGCATAGGCAAGCGCCGAGACAATCACGCCGACGATCACCGCCGTGGCGAGGTCATAGGCCACGGTCACACCGGTCACCAGGACGATGACGATCGCATCGGTCAGCGGGATGCGGGTCATGATGCGCAGGCTGTTCCAGGCAAACGTGCCGATCACGACCATGAACATCACGCCCACCAATGCCGCGAGCGGGATCTGCTCGATCAGGCTGGAGCCGACCAGGATAAAGGCCAGCAGGAACAGCGCCGCCGAGATGCCGGAGAGACGCGTGCGGCCGCCGGATTTCACATTGATCATGGACTGGCCGATCATGGCGCAGCCGCCCATGCCGCCGAAGAAGCCGGTGATCACATTCGCCGTACCCTGTGCAACGCATTCCTGGCTCGCCCCGCCCCTTTTGTTGGTCATCTCGCCGACGAGGTTCAGTGTCAGCAGGCTCTCGATCAGGCCGATGGCCGCGAGGATGAACGCGTAAGGCAGGATGATCTTCAGCGTCTCCACATTCATCGGAACGCTTGGAATGTGGAATTGCGGCAAGCCACCCTTGATGGACGCAAGATCGCCGACGCGGGGCACGTCGAGGCCGAAGCCGATCACCACGGCCGCAACAATACCGATGCCGGCCAGTGGTGCCGGAATGATCCTCGTAATCTTCGGCAAGCCCCAGATAATCGCCATTGTGAGACCCACCAGCGCCAGCATCAGGATAAGCGGCGTTCCACTGAGCCACTCCCCGCCCGCCATGCCATGCCCGGCGGCTTCCCCGCTGCCGGGCACCTGGAACTGAGTCAGCTGCGCCAGGAAGATCACGATGGCGAGCCCGTTGACGAAGCCCAGCATCACCGGATGCGGCACAAGACGGATGAACTTCCCCATCCGGAAAATGCCCGCCGCAAGCTGCAGGATGCCCATCAGGACGACCGTCGCGAACAGGTATTCCACGCCATGGGTCGCCACCAGCGAGACCATCACAACGGCCAGCGCCCCAGTCGCGCCGGAAATCATGCCCGGCCGGCCGCCGATCAGCGCGGTCACAAGCCCAACGATGAAGGCCGCATAGAGGCCCACCAGCGGGTGCACATGTGCGACGAACGCAAAGGCCACGGCTTCCGGCACAAGGGCCAGCGCCACGGTCAGGCCGGCCAGAAGGTCGGTCTTGATCTGGGCGGGCGTGTAGGCCTTGAAATCGGGCTGTGAGAGCCCCTGCGCGCCGAGACGTTCGGCGAACGCTGCAAAAGTCGATCTTACCACGGGAATATCGTCAGTTCTGTTTGAGGGAGCTGGCTTCAGGCGCCCCTATGGCCGCGTTCATGCTGCGGGGCAACACGAACGCGGCCAAAATGGCTGACTTTTCTGCCCCTGACGGGTCAGCTCGCAGCGACGATTCCGCCGTCGCACGGGATGGTGTGACCGTTGATATAGGCCGAAGCCTGGGACGACAGGAACATGGCGAGACCGGCAATGTCTTCCGGCTTGCCGACACGGCCCGACGGGCTGCGCGAGCCGATGGCATCCCAGTCCACACCCTCGGTTTCGCCTTTGTAGCCGACACCGGTGGACAGCATGTAAGTCGGAAACGGGCCCGGCGCGATGCCGTTGACGAGGATGTTTTCCTTGGCCAGCTGCGAGCCCATGAAGCGCGTCAGGTGGATCACGGCGGCCTTGGACGTGCCGTAGCAGTACCCGCTCATCGGCGAAGTGTGCATGCCGTCGATGGAAGCGATGTTGATGACGCGGGCCGGGCTGTCGGCGCTGGCCGAATTGCGCAGCAGCGGCATCAGTTTCTGGGTCAGGAAGAAGACGCCCTTGACGTTGACGTCCATCACCTTGTCCCAGCCATGTTCCGGGAATTCGTCCAGCGAAGCACCCCAGGCGACACCGGCATTGTTGATCAGCACGTCGACCTTCTCTTCGCGCTTCGCGATCTCGCTGGCGAGGTGCTCGATACCGACCATCTGGCCGACATCGGACGGGATGGCATAGATCTCGCCGCCATATTCGCCTTTCAGGCGCTCAACGGTTTCTTCGCAAGCCTTTTCCTTGCGCGAGGAAATGATGACTTTCGCGCCATTGGCCAGGAACCCTGCCGCAAGCATTTCCCCGATCCCGCGCGACCCGCCCGTGATGACGACCGTCTTGCCTTTGACCGAATAGAGATTGCTGAAATCAATGCTCATGGGTGTCTCCTCCTAAAAACAACCGGCCCCTCGTGCAGGAGGGGCCGGTCAACAGCAAGAAAAAACTTAAGAGAACGAACCGAATGCAGCCTTAGCGCGGATCCGGCCCGATCATTTTCTCCGGACGCACGATGGCGTCGAAGTCTTCTGCCGGGATACCGTCCTTGATGGCTTCTTCGCGCAGCGTGGTGCCGTTCTTGTGGGCGGTCTTGGCGATCTTCGCCGCGCGGTCGTAGCCGAACTTCTCTTTCAGCGGGGTCACCAGCATCAGGGAGTTCTTCAGGCCCTTCTCGATATTGTCGAGGCGCGGCTCAATGCCAACCACGCAATTGTCGGTGAAGCTGATCGCGGCGTCTGCCAGCAGACGCACCGACTGCAGGAAGTTGTAGGACATCATCGGGTTGAACACGTTCAGCTCGAAATGGCCCTGGCTTCCGGCAAAACCGATAGCGGCATTGTTGCCGTGGATGTGGGCGCAGACCTGGGTCAGCGCTTCGCACTGGGTCGGGTTCACCTTGCCCGGCATGATCGACGACCCTGGCTCGTTCTCAGGCAGCGCCAGCTCACCGAGGCCAGACCGCGGGCCGGAGCCGAGGAAGCGGATATCGTTGGCGATCTTGAAGCACGACATGGCGACCGTGTTGATCGCGCCATGCGTCATCACGAGGGCATCGTGCGCGGCCAGCGCCTCGAACTTGTTCGGGGCGGAGGTGAACGGCAGGCCGGTGATCTCGGCGATTTTCGAAGCGACCAGATCTGCAAAGCCTTCCGGCGAAGCGAGGCCTGTGCCGACGGCCGTGCCGCCCTGCGCCAGTTCCATCAGCATCGGCAGCGTCATCTCGATGCGCTTGATGCCGTTCTCGATCTGCTTGGCATAGCCGGAGAATTCCTGGCCGAGCGTGACGGGCGTTGCGTCCTGCGTGTGGGTCCGGCCGATCTTGATGATTTCGGTCCAGGCCTTGGCCTTGGCGTCCAGTGCGGCGTGGAGGTGCTTCAGCGCCGGAACGAGGCGGTGCACCGTCTCTTCGGCAGCCGCGATGTGCATCGCCGTCGGGAAGCAGTCGTTCGACGACTGGGACATGTTCACATGGTCGTTCGGGTGAACCGGCTTCTTCGAGCCCTTCTCGCCGCCCATGATCTCGATCGCACGGTTCGAGATGACCTCGTTCGTGTTCATGTTGGACTGGGTGCCAGAACCCGTCTGCCACACGACCAGCGGGAAGTGATCGTTCAGCTTGCCCTCGATCACTTCACCGGCGACATCGACGATCACCTTGCCGATTTCCGGATCCATCTTGCCGAGATCCATGTTCGCCTGCGCGGCCGCCTTCTTGACGATTCCGAGGGCGCGGATCACCGGCTCGGGCTGTTTTTCCCAGCCGATCTTGAAGTTTCCGAGGCTGCGCTGGGCCTGGGCGCCCCAGTAGACATCATCGGCGACCTCGATCGGGCCCATCGTATCGGATTCGGTGCGGGTATTGGCCATGAGGGCAAAGCTCCTTGATCTGCTGGCAGCGGACTAGCCCCAAGCCGGGCCGCAATCAACTGTTCCCGCCGCCGCAGCAGGCGATTCAGCCCGATCCGCCTGATCCGCGCCCCCTCGCCCTCACCGGCGGCTTCGTTTAAGGAGGACCATCGCCTGCAACCATGGGGAGGCTGGTATGGAAGCCTATTTCGACAAGATCCTGCAGCCGGAAGTCCTGTTCACCCTGTTCGTGGTGTTCCTGATCGGCCGCGCGACCGCTGGCGGCAAGAAGAGGGAGAACAGCCTCTCCCCCATTCCGCCGACACCCGAAGAGGTCGACGCCGCGCTGGAACGGGTCACCATGTCCAAATGGCTGGAGATCGATGCCGAGCTGGACGCCCGCAAGAAAATCCGCGCTATCAAACTGCTGCGCCAGACCACCGGCCTCGGCCTGAAAGACTCCAAGGAAGCTATTGAGGCGCGCGAGCGTAAGCGCGACCTGAGGCTGCATTGAACAGCGATTGGGTAAAATCGGGAAAGGTTCAGGCACGCATCACGGAGGATGGCGCGCTGGAAGTGCGTTGCACGGGCCTCACCACACAGACAAAATATTACAAGACGCTGCTGAAGGAATTCTTCCGCAAGGAGTTCCCACCGCTACGCCCCGGCTATGGCGAATATTCCGTACACATCATGATGGAATATTCCGGCGACCCGCCCTGGATGGACCTCGACAATCTCGCCAAGGCCCTGCTCGACAGCCTCACCGGCAATGTCTTCGACGACGACCATCAGGTCGCCCGCCTGCTGGTCGAACGCCGCCAGGCGGAGCGTGAAGGCATCTGGCTCCTTGCCGAAGCGATGGGTTGAACTTCTTCCTCAACCCAGTTCTTCAGCTAATGCCGTCAATTTCGCCGATCTCTTCAGCGTCATTTCGATCGCCTTACGCCACTTCGGCCCAATTTCTATGGCGATCTGAAATGCTTCTGCGAGTTCTGCCGGCCGGTCTTCGAGAAGCACTTCGAACAGGATCTCCGCCTGAGCAATATCCTTTTTCGCCTTTAGTGCTGAAGAGGTGCGCCTGCGCGCTGCAACGATCAGTTTGTGCACAGCATAGCGCTCGGGTCTTGGCACCTGAACCAGCACGCCCGAACGGTATAGCGCGACAGCGGCAATGGGCTCTGCAATCAGAAAATTCAGGAACGGCAATGCCTGCGCATATACGCCCAGCGGCTCCAATTTCAGGATTTCGCTGTCTTCGCGCATGCGCGGCACAAGAAATTCAACCTCGGTTCCACCCTCCCCACCCATGACCCACCTTGTCGGCCGGTGCCTACGGTCGAGCCCCGCCGCAGGCTGAAGGTTCAGATCCCTGAACGTTTCCGGTAAGGCAGGATCGGCCTCGTCTTCAATGACCAGTTTCAGATTTTCGAAGGCTGCAATATCGACATCTTCTGTCACAGCCAACGAATCATCGAACTGTACACCAAGCTCTGCGCTATAGAGCCGGAACGCATGCGTCCCAACCAAGGTGCCACCCAGGCGAAAAACACCTGCTTTCTCCATGGCATGCAGCAATTTGCCCGAATTCCTATCCAGGGTCGGCACGCCTGCAGCACGCAGCTGGGCGACCAGACTTGCGCAACGGCGTTCAAATGCCTTGCGTTCGGACCTGGCCGTTTTCGCCATGTCGATCCGCTGGCGAATATCCGGCGTGTCGGGACCTATGTATTTCTGCACAGTCCTGTCGCCGATCCGCTGGCGCGCGTACCAGTACTTACCCTTTTTCCCCATATCTCGCAGGAATGGAAGGCCCGGAATATCCGAAACCGCCTGAACCAGATGCGCCTGCAACAGGTCCTGATAAGTCGTATGAACCGAAAGAGGAAAGCTGCGCACCATGCTATTACACCACAATAGTTGTTATTGTGGTGTAATAGCATTGTTACACCACAATAACAACTATTGTGGTGTAACCAGAGCCTGGGCTGTCAGAACGGGTTCAGCGTGTAGCCTTGCTGCTGCAGCAGGGCGTGCGTCGACATTGCCGACAGGCCGATGGTCACGCCCGGCAGCAGGTCTTCCGGTGCGATGTCCCGCATGGCCGACGTCTGCCCGCACAGTTCGATGGTCGCACCCGCGGCCAGCAATTCCGCAATCAGGCCGGCATTCGGATTGGGCGCGCCGCGTGCCTCATCCGTCATCAGGTCCTTGCCGGCCGCGCCGTGCACGATCAGCGCAACGTGCAGGTTCGCCGGATCAACGCCTGCGGCGGCATGCATGTTCAGGAACCGGGCCGGCGTTTCCAGGCTGCGGCTGATGCCATCTTCCGGCCCAGCCTGCCCGATGTCGAACGCGACCTTCATGACCGTGTCCGCCGGCAGGGTCACCCCGTCGATCATGGCGACCTTCCCATAGTCCGGCACCACCGTGCCCGGCTGGAACGCTTCCGGCCCCGCCAGCGCGGGCATGGCAAGGGTAAACAGGGCGGCGGCGCAGGCGGCGGTACGGATCATGGTCTCTCTCCTCTTGATGCGCCGACCCTACGCCCGCCCGGCGGCGCCGTCGAGACAGCGGATGCGTACGGGATTCTGCGTAATCCGGCGGCCTGCCAACGCTGCTAAGACGCGGATCATGAAACAGGCATGGACCACTTTCGCAACGCGGCCCGTTCCGCGTTACACGAGCTACCCGACGGCGGCGGATTTCAGTCCCCGCGTGGCCGAAGATCAGGCACGCATCTGGGCGGCCTCCGTCAATCCGGATGAGCCGATCTCTGTCTATATGCACGTGCCTTTCTGCGAGAAACTCTGCTTCTATTGCGGCTGCGCCACCAGCGTGCCGAACGGTTACCGCCGGATCGGCACATACCTGGAAACGCTGCATCAGGAGATCGACGTCTGGGCCAAGGCACTCGGCCCGCATGCCGGCATGGCGCACCTGCATTTCGGCGGCGGCTCCCCGAACGCGCTCTCGGCGGAAGACTTCAAAGGTCTCGTGTCGCACGCCATCGACGCCTTCGGAACACAGCCCGATATCGAGATCGCCGTCGAAGTCGATCCGCGTACGCTGACACCGGATTTCATCCAGGCCATGGCGGACGCCGGCGTCTGCCGGGTCAGCTTCGGCGTGCAGACCCTTGCCCCGAAAGTGCAGGAAGCCGTCGGCCGCATCCAGCCGAAGGAGCTGCTGGTGGACGGCATCGAACGCCTGCGTGCGGTCGGCATCCACGCCATCAATATGGACTTGATGTACGGCCTGCCCTTCCAGACCGTGGAAGACGTCGTCGAAGCCGCCCACTTCGCTGCCGAAATGGGCGCCGCGCGCGTCTCCTTCTTCGGCTATGCCCATGTGCCCTGGTTCGCCAAACACCAGGCCGCCATCGATGAATCCGCCCTGCCGGGCCTTGAAGAACGCTTCCGGCAGGCAGAGGCTGGCGCTGCCACGCTGACGGGTGCCGGGTTCCACGCCATCGGCCTTGACCACTTTGCCGCCCCGGACGATCCGCTCACCCGCGCAGCCCGCAGCGGGACACTGCGCCGGAACTTCCAGGGCTATACCGACGACCCATGTGAAACACTGGTCGGCATCGGCTCGACCTCGATCTCGCAATTTCGTCAGGGCTATGTGCAGAACTTCAAGGCGCGCACCGCTTGGGCGGCCGCTGTCGAAGACGGCCGTCTGCCCTCAGAGCGCGGTATCGAGCTGACCGAGGATGACCGTCTGCGCGCCCGCGCAATCGAAAAGCTTATGTGCCAGCTATGGGTGGATGTGGACGCAACCTGCCGCGAGATGGGCGCAGACCCCGGCGCGCTGGACGACGCGCTGGAAACTGCGCGCTTCCTGCAGTCCGCCGACCTCTGCCGGATAGACGGCGATATCATCAGTGTACCGAAGGAAGCGCGCCTCCTGCTGCGCACGGTCGCCCAGTGTTTCGACGGCCGGTACAAACCGGTCGAGGCGCGCCACGCCAAGGCGGTGTAGCGCAGACAAGATTCGCAGGTGCCGGTGTCCCACGCCGGCATTCATGCAAGGTCGTGTGCTTGCAGGGCACAGGGAAGCGGTCGCGCATGAACCCCGATACCCAACGGGGCCTGCGGACGCATTCTCTCTTTTTGAGGCGCTCAGGCTTTCAGGCCGGCCGCGTGATGGGCGATATGATCGTCCATGAAAGTGGCGATGAAATAGTAGTCATGGCCATAGCCTTCGCGCATCCTGTAATCGAGCGCCTGGCCGTTCGCCATGCAGGCATCAATGAAGATCTCCGGCTTCAGCTCCTTTTCGAGGAACGTATCCGCGGTGCCGGTGTCGACCATGATGCGGGCGCGGCTCTGGCGTTCCTTCACCAGTTCAGTTGCGTCGTACTGCTCCCACGCGATGGAGGCCGGGCCGAGATAGGCGGTGAACGCCTTCTGACCCCACGGCACGCGCGCCGGACTGGTGATCGGGCTGAAGGCCGAACAGGTCTTGTAAGTGTCCGGATATTTCAGGTGCAGCGTAATCGCCCCATGCCCGCCCATGGAATGGCCGAAGATCCCCTGCTTTCCCATGTCGGCATTTTTGATCTCTGCTCCGACCAGCTTTGGCAGCTCATCGGTGATGTACTGATCCATCTTGAAATGTTTCGCCCACGGCTCCTGCGTGGCAGTCAGGTAAAAGCCCGCGCCCTGGCCGAGATCATAGGCCTCGTCATCCGGAATGCCTTCGCCGCGCGGGCTGGTATCCGGTGCGATCACCATGATGCCATGCTCGGTCGCGGCGCGCTGCAGGCCGGACTTCTCCATCACGTTCGCCCAGCTGCAGGTGAGGCCGGAGAGATACCACAGCACCGGCACCGAGCCGTCAGCTGCCTGCGGCGGCGTGTAGACCGCAAACCGCATCTTGCAGCCCAGCACCGCAGATTCATGATCGTACACGGAAAGGTTTCCACCAAAGGATTTCCAGGAAGAGACAGAAGTGAGCTGGGTCATGGGCGCGTACAGGGTCCTGCGGCTGGTTGGAACGGATTGCCCCACGGGCAACACGATTGGGCGCGGCACGTCAAGCACTGTCCTTTACGGGATAGCAGCCTTGCGCCCGCGGGCAATCCTGCGGCACAAAGCCCGCCACAAAGGGACAGGAAAACGCATCATGCCAGCATACACGCTCTACGGCGCCGAGGTCAGCTATTTCACTGGCAAGGCCCGCGCCTATCTCCGCTGGCGCGGGGCAGACTTCGAAGAACAGATCGCCACACAGCAGGTCTATCGCGACATCATCCTGCCGAATGTCGGCTGGCCCGTGATCCCGGTGTTGAAGATGCCGGACGGCAGCATCGTGCAGGACACCGCTGACATCATCGAACAGGTCGAGGCCGCCGAACACCGCGAGCCGCCTGCCCTGCCGGCGACACCGCTGCAGCGCTTCGTGGCGCTCCTGCTCCAGCTCTATGGCGATGAATGGCTCACCCTGCCCGCCATGCACTATCGCTGGACCTATAATGAGGACTGGGCCTATTCCGAATTCGGCGCCCTCTCCGCCCCCCAGCTCAGCCGGCCGGAACAGTATGAGATCGGCAAGAAGAACGGCCAGCGCTTCAAGGGCGCCCTGCCAGTCCTGGGTGTGCATCCGGAAACCATTCCTGGTATCGAGCGGAGCTATGAGGCCTTTCTCCGCGAGTTTTCCCAGCACCTTGAAGCCCACCCCTTCCTGCTGGGCGAGCGCCCCTGCCTCGCCGATTTCGCCTTCATTGGACCGCTCTACGCACACCTCTACCGTGACCCGGAATCCGGCGTGCTGATGAAACGCCTTGCCCCGCGCGTGGCGGACTGGGTTGAGCGCACACATGCGGGCGACGCGGGCACGGGTGACCTCGCCGCTGATGATGGGATCCCGGAAACGCTGCTGCCGATCCTGAAGCGCCAGATGCGCGAGCAGCTGCCGGCTCTGAAGGCCACCAACGACCTGTTTGCCGGTTGGGCCGCGGTGGCTTCATCAGGCGATGCCGTACCGCGCGCTGTGGGGCAGATCGAGGTCTCCATCGAAGGCTTCACCGGACCGGCGGCCGCGCGGACGTTCCCGCTCTGGCGCCTGCAGGCTGTGCTCGATGCGTACGGCGCCATGGACACAGACGCGAAGGCCCGCGCCGATGCGCTGCTCGCCTCGGTTGGCGGTCGGGCGCTCGCCTCGTTCGAACTGCCTGCCCGGATGGCACGGAAGGATTGCCGCCTCGTCCTCGCTTGACGGGACGCCGTGACTGCATCTGTCGCAGGCGCCGCATCTATGGCGGCTCCTGCCCGGATGCTAAATCTCAGGCCGTAACGGCAATGAGGCGCGATCCATGGGATTGTTTGACAAGCTATTCGGCGGCAGCAGCAGGCCCGCCATCCCGCAGATCGATCCGGCAGACGCGAATGACCGCGTGCGCAAGAAGCAGCTGATCCTTGTCGATGTCCGCACCGAAAGCGAATGGGAGAGCGGCATTCCGAAAGGCGCCCACACTGTCACCCTGGGCGATCCGCGCATGGTCGACACGATCTATGGGTTCATGAAGGAAGACGCCTCGGCGCCGGTGGCGGTGATCTGCCGGTCCGGCATGCGGTCCGGCCGGGCGGCGAAGCTGCTCGCCGGGGCCGGGTTCACCGACGTCAGCAATGTGCGCGGCGGGATGATGGCCTGGACGGCAGCCAACCTGCCGGTCAAGCAATATCGCAAGTGATCATCCAGGCCTGGTCTGAGGCCGGGGCCGCGGGAAGGACACGGCAAAACCGTCTTCGATGAAGCCCTCGTCCGGTTCGTTATGGGGCGAGCCCGCATCCTCGTAATATTCGAGCGCCGGATACTGCGCTCGGATGTCGGCCTTCAGGCCCTCGCTCAACCCCCGCTCCATATGCGCCACCAGCGCCTTGGTCCATTGGGAAAGCGAGGCGACCCGGTTGCCGTCTTCGATGGCCCGCTCGATCACCCGGCGGATCGTTTCCGACCCGACGGGCGACAGGTCCACCGGGGCATCCGGGTCGCGCCATTCCATTGTGGCCGGTCCTTTACGGACGGATGGCGAGGCACTCGATTTCGAGTTCCGCGCCCAGCGCCAGGCCGCCTGCCCCGAACGTGGACCGGGCCGGCTTCGGATCCGGCAGCGCCGCGTCATAGGCCGCGTTCATTTCGCCATAATTCTGCATGTCGCCCAGGAAGACGCTGCATTTGACGATGTCCGACAGATCTGCATCGAATTCGTCCAGCGTGGCTTCGATATTCTTGAAGATCTGCGTTGTCTGCGCGCCCGTGCCGCCCGGCGGGAAGGTGTTCGTTGCCGGATCGATGCCCAGCTCTCCGGACAGGTAGATCGTGTCACCCACGCGCACGGCCTTCGAGAACGGCAAATCCATTCCGGCCACAGTCGGGGCGGAATAGTATTCGACATCCGGCTTGTACATGGCCTCAACGCCTTCGACATCGGCGATGACACAGCCGCCAAGGCCCGTTGTGGCCATCACCAGCGCGGCAATGCCGCCCATCCTGAACATGTTTTTCATGCAAGTCGTTCCTGTTGTCAGTGGATCCATCTGGGGCGCTCTTCCTCGCCCGCCTCATCTTCCTCGTCCTGCGAATAGGACGTGAACTGAATATCATAGCCGAAGGGTTCGTCGTCGGCGGGTTCGTCGGGGTCGGTCACGAACACCTGCAGCTCGCCATCGGGCTTGAAGCCGAGGCGCTGTCCGATGGCGACGATCATGTCAGCCGCCTGGTCCGGATCTTTGGCCCAGACTTTCATGGCCATGATATATCGCCCGCATTCGGTATCGAAATCCGCATTCGGCGAGAACACCTCTCCGTCGGCCAGCAAAGTGTAGTGGGTAAACTCGGTCATCTCGGTCGCCTCCCTCCAGCCCCTGTGCCGGGGCATTATCGGCGTCTGTCAGAGCAACAGACTACATAAGGTCGCCCGAATGCGAAACCGCCCCTCCTGATTTGGGAGGGGCGGCCTGGGTATTTGCCTTTAACCGCGGCACATCGCGCAGATCTTGTTTCCGTCCGGATCGCGCAGATAAGCGAGGTAGAGCTTCATGCCGCCGCCTTCGCGCCAACCCGGCGGGTCCTCGATCGGCGTGCCGCCCGCCGCAACGCCTGCAGCGTGCCAGGCATCAGCCTGTTCCGGATTCTCGGCGGCGAAACCGATCGTGCCGCCATTGGCGTGCGTGGCCGGCTGGCCGTCGATCGGCGGGGTCACCAGGAAGGTGCCGCCATTGTGCAGGTAGATCAGACGGCCTTTCGGATCGGTGATGGCCTCCCGGCCGCCAATGGACGTGAACAGGGCGTCGTAGAACGCCTTGGCTTTTTCAAGGTCGTTCGTGCCGACCATGACGTGACTGAACATGCGTGTTCTTCCTCCTTGATTGGTGCCGCATGTGTGCCCCAGCCGCACGGGCGGCGCCAGAGGAATTCCCGCCTCTCGCTGCGTCAGGTGGACAGGCTCGTAGGTCGCAACCGGCCTGCGATCTTGCTCCGCAAGAAGGCGGTATGGTTTTCCGTCATCCGGCTGAAGCCCCAGCCGACACCGAACAGGACGAGCGTGAGCGAAAGCGCCACGAACAACGTCGTGAGGTTCACCCCGAATGTGCTGAACTGCTGCAGGATGGCGATCGCCATCAACATGGCGGGGAAGTGACACACATAGAGGGAGTATGAGGCGCCCGCCCCATAAACGGCGCCGGGCCGCGCCAAAGCCGGGATGCCAAGATCGAACAGGATCACCGCACAAAGGAAGACCCCGAAGCCGGCGCCAACGACAAGGCCGTCCATAAGCCAGCTGGATTCCACGACTCGGGTGAAACCAAGCGCGGACAGGAAGACGAGGCCAGCCAGGCCACCAAGGCCATAGCGTGTCACCATCGGCAATTGCCGCAATTGCCCGCCGACAAACTCGGTAAAGACATAAACAGCCGACCCGATCAGCCAGATTCCGAAGGCTCCGCTGACATTGGAGTCGAAGAACAGAATGAAGGTGATGAAAGCCATGAGGCCCGGAATGACAGCGCGCTGGCGCAGCAACAGAATCAGTGCCGGGAACCAGAGATAATACCAGAACTCATTCGCAAGGCTCCAAAGCGGGAAATTGGAACCGAACGTGTCGTAAAAGATGTTCTGGAGGAAAGCGATGTTTCCGAGAAAGGCCGGGACCGTCAGCCGCTCGCCAAGGTCAATCGGCGCCTCATCGAGAATGGCGTAGTTGGAATAGATGCTGAAATCGAAAACGTACCGGCCAAGAATATCCAGCAGGCCACCCAGCAGCAAAGCCGGCACGGCAACGATCCAGAGGCGCGTCAGCCGGTCGGTCAGGTATGATGACCAGCTCCATCGATCTGCCGCAATGCGCCGCAACACCGAGCGGGTGATCCAGTACCCGCTGATCACAAAGAAAATGCGGACCGCATCCTGTCCGAAACTCGCGGTCAGAAAAACCGCACGCCACAACGGGCCCATTTCAGGTGTCAGATTTGGCGTGATGACAAGCCAGACATGGGACCAGGTTACCTGGGCTGCCGCCAGGAAGCGTATCAGATCGATGGTTTCAAAAGCGCGGGTTGGGACCAGATCCACCCGCCTCGATGCAGTAATACTGGTCACTTGAGAGCTCTTTCCTCGGGATTGGCACACCAGACGCATCCCACCCGCAAACGATGTGCCAGAATCGCTGAAGGTGCAAGCCAGCAGGAAGCCGGCAAGTTCGATCAAGGCGCCGCAAGGAACACCCTCCCCCTCTTTCCCAATCAGCCAGCCAGGTCCGTTTGACAGACCCTCTGCGGGTCATGTCGGAGACGTGGTCAGCAAACAAAAAACGGGCGGCAATCGCCGCCCGCAGGAAATTCCAGATACCTGTGTCCAGTGCCGGACTGACTACACTCAACCAGCCGCCGCGAGCAGCGGGCGGAGGTGGCTCATATAGTCGGCCTTGCCAATGGCCAGCCCTTCTGCCCGCAGGATGTCGTAGGCCGTGACGAAGTGGAAATAGAAGTTCGGCGTCAGCCACTCGTCGATATAGTCCTGCCCGGAGATGGAGAGTGTCGGAAAGCCGGGGAGCTCCAGGATCGTCTTCCCTTCGGCGAAATCTTCCTTCGTGTCAGTCTGTGCCTCGATCCGCGAAATCGTCTCGGCGACGAGCGCCTTCAGGTCCGCAAAGCTCGCCTTATCGCTCTCGAATTCCTTCACTGGCGCGGCGTTCAGCTTGCCCAGCAGCAGCTCCGCCTGACGGCAGGTGAACCAGACCTGGTTCGGCAGTGGCAGCATGTCCTCGGCCAGCCGCGCCGTCAGCAGCGCGGTCTTCTCCGGATCATCCGGCAACAGTTCCGCTTCCGCCCGTCCGAGCATGTTCTTCAGCGACACAAGACGTGTACGGTAAATTTCGAGATTGCGTTTGACGATGCCCATCTGAGTTTCCTTCCAAACCGGTTCAGTTTTTGCGCCAGCGCTCTGCAAATTCCAGCATGCGCGTGCGATTGTATCCTTTGCCTTCTTCCAGCTCGGCTGTTCCCTGCGAGGCAAGCAAACCGCCGTCAGAGTCCAGCACATAGAAATGCGGATAGCCTTCGGCCTCCGGAAAGCCCCCCAGGAATTCCGTGTTCGGATGCTCGCGGCTGAAATTGATCTTCACGATCATGAAGCTCTCGCCGAACGCCTCGCGGACATCGGTATTGTCTTCCAGATATTTGTCGAGAATCTTGCACCAGACGCACCAGTCCCCGCCGACTTCCAGCAGGATGTGCCGGCCATCGGCCTCTTCGATTGCCCGTTGAACATCCGCCGCTGGGTCGGCGGTCTCGTTATATGAGTCCGACAGGTACAGCTTCGCTTCTGGCGCCTCTTCCGCCTGCGCAAAGCCCGCTGCCGAGACCAAAGCCAGCCCCAGCGCCGCCGCGCCAAGACAATGGCGCACGCCGCGGCCCCGCATCAGTAAACCACCACAGACCGGATACTCTCGCCCGAGTGCATCAGGTCGAAGGCGTCGTTGATCTTGTCGAGCTTCATGACGTGGGTGATCATCGGGTCGATCTGGATCTTGCCGTTCATGTACCAGTCGACAATCTTCGGCACATCCGTGCGGCCCTTGGCGCCGCCAAAGGCCGTGCCGCGCCAATTGCGGCCCGTCACCAGCTGGAACGGCCGTGTGCTGATTTCCTTGCCGGCTTCCGCCACACCGATGATGACCGAGGTGCCCCAGCCGCGATGGCAGCATTCCAGCGCCTGGCGCATGACGTCCGTGTTGCCGGTGCAGTCGAAGGAATAGTCCGCGCCGCCATCGGTCAGCTCCACAAGATGGGCGACCACATCGACGGTGTTCTTCGGATTGACGAAATGCGTCATTCCGAATTTCTCGCCCCATTCCTTCTTGGAGTCGTTGATGTCAACGCCGACGATCTTGTCGGCCCCAGCCATCTTTGCGCCCTGGATCACATTGAGTCCGATGCCGCCGAGACCAAAGACGACGACGTTGTCACCGACCTGAACCTTCGCCGTATTGACGACGGCGCCAACGCCGGTCGTCACGCCGCAGCCGACATAGCAGGCCTTGTCGAAGGGCGCGTCCTCGCGGATTTTCGCAACGGCGATCTCCGGCAGGACGGTAAAGTTCGAAAAGGTCGAGCAGCCCATGTAATGGTAGATCGTCTGGCCCTTGTAGGAGAAGCGGCTGGTGCCGTCCGGCATCAGGCCCTTGCCCTGCGTGGCGCGGATCGCGGTGCAGAGGTTCGTCTTGCCGGAGAGGCAGCTTTTGCACTGGCGGCATTCCGGCGTGTAGAGCGGAATGACATGGTCACCCGGCTTCACGCTGGTTACGCCCGCGCCGACCTCGCGAACGATGCCCGCGCCTTCATGGCCCAGCACGCTCGGGAAGATGCCTTCAGAATCGAGCCCGTCCAGCGTGTAGGCGTCCGTGTGGCAGATGCCGGTGGCCATGATCTCGACCAGCACTTCGCCGGCCTTCGGGCCTTCCAGATCCAGTTCGACGATTTCGAGCGGTTTCTTGGCCTCAAAGGCGACGGCGGCGCGGGTTTTCATAGCGGGAGGCTCCTCGGCGTATCAATGGTGTATTCACGGTCCATACATGGTGTTGTTCATGGTGGGCCGCAGGCACAGACGGGCGGACCATTTCAGCTTCGCTTCCCCGGCGCAAGAGGCGGACTCCCGTCAATTACGCATACCCGTTTCCCTGGGCCAAAACCCGGTTATAAGGGCGCCATGACAGACCAGACTTCCGAATCCTTCGCCGTCGCCATTGCAGGTGTCGCAGGCCGCATGGGCCGCCAGCTGGCCGCCGTCTCCCACCGCCACGGGCTGACGGTCGCGGGTGGTACGGAAATCGCGGGCTCCCCTCACCTCGACACGGCTATCGGAGACCTCGCAGGGATTCCGGGCCTGAATGTGAAGCCGGCCTCCGACCCGGTCACCGCCGCCGCCAAGGCCGATGTCTGGTTCGATTTTACCCGGCCCGCTGCCACGATCGCAGCGCTGGAAGCGCTGAAGCACACGCCTGTACGTGTTGCGATTATTGGCACGACAGGCTTTTCGCCCGCAGAGGAAAAGGCACTTGAGGCAGCCGCAGGAGACCTCGCCATCGTGAAATCCGGCAGCTTTGCGCTTGGCATCAAGCTGCTGGAAATGTTGATCCGCCGCGCCGCCGCCAGCCTCGGTCCGGACTGGGACATCGAAGTGCTGGAAACCCACCACAACAAGAAGGTGGATGCCCCGTCCGGCACGGCCCTGATGCTCGGCGAAGCTGCCGCTGAAGGCCGCGGCGGCACGCTGGATCAGCTGCGCACAGGTCCCTATGACGGGCCGGACGCTGCCCGGGAGCCGGGCAAGATCGGCTTTTCCGTCCGCCGCATGGGCGGGGTGATCGGCGAGCATTCGGTCAGCTTCGGCTCGGAGACGGAAATCGTCACCCTCAGCCACACATCGCTGGACCGCTCGATGTTTGCAGAAGGTGCGCTGAAAGCGGCGTTCTGGGCCATTAACCAGAAACCCGGCCTCTACAGCATGGACGATGTGCTGGGGCTTTCAGGCAACGGCGCCTGAGAAAGCGACACACCGCACAGCTGAATCCGGGTTGACGGCCATACTCGCCATGGCAGCATGACAAATTCGTCACGTAACCTGAAAGGGGCGGCATGATCGGCATCGTCGTCGTCAGCCACGGCAAACTCTCGAAGGAACTCGTCGCCGCGACAGAACACGTCGTGGGCGAACAGATGCGATTCAAATCGATATCCATCGAAGCCGAAGACGATATCGAGGCCCGCCGCGAACAGATCCGTGACACGGCGAAGGCCTGTGACGTCGGCCTGGGGGTGATCATCCTCACCGACATGTTCGGCGGCACGCCATCGAACCTCGCCATGTCGATCATGGGATCCGGCAATATCGAAGTCATCTCGGGCGTGAACCTGCCCATGCTGATCAAGCTGGCCGAAGTCCGTGACGAGCTTCCGCTCGCCGACGCAGCCCAGACGGCTGCAGATGCAGGCCGGCGCTACATCAATATCGCCTCCGAACTCCTCGCCAAATCCAATTGACCCGGAGCCCTGTGCAGAACGCCGTGACCGAAGCCCGCCAAAGCGTGACCATCGTCAACCGCAAGGGCCTGCACGCGCGCGCTTCGGCCAAACTCTCGAAGCTCGCGAACGAATTCGAGTCCAGGGTGGTAGTCAGTCATGAAGGCCAGGAGGCGGATGCCCGCTCGATCATGGACCTGTTGATGCTTGTCGCTGCTCAGGGCTGCGAAGTGGAACTCGCCGCCAAGGGCCCCGACGCGGCCGAAGCCGTCACCGCCATCGCCAGCCTTATCGCCGACGGCTTCGGTGAAAGCGGCGAAAGCGACGTGCTTTACTAATCCCCCCCTCCTTGACCCCCGGCCGGATGACTGGCCACGCAAACCCCGAAGAGTAGTGCAAATGATCAGAGCGATTTTGGCATCCGCAAGTGCAACCCTGATGCTGGCGGCCTGTACGCCTGCCGCTGACACCGGAAGCGCCAACAGCTCCGAAAGCGCGCCTCCGATCAGCACTGAAAACATGTCCGAGACGGTAAAGGTGCTCGCTTCCGACGAATTCATGGGCCGCGCGCCCGGCACTGAAGGCGAGACCAGGACCGTCGCCTACCTGATCGAGCGGTTTAAGGATCTCGGCCTTGAACCTGGCGGACGGGACGGGAAATGGACAGATCCGGTGACCCTGAAGCACTCCGTCGTGAATGATATTCGCACACTCAATGTCAGCCATGGCGAGACTGAGATCCCGCTCAGGCAAGGTCTGGACGTCAACATCAGCTCTCCCAATCCACGCGAAGACATCGTCATCAAGGATGTGCCGATCGTGTTCGTGGGCTTCGGCGCCAGCGCGCCGGAACGTGACTGGGACGATTATGGGGACATGGACCTGACCGGCAAGGTCGCCCTCTTCCTCGTGAATGACCCGGATTTCGGTGTGGCGGAAGATGACCCCGTCGCCGGCATATTCGGTGGCCGACGGATGACCTATTACGGCCGCTGGGCCTACAAATACGAGGAGGCCGCCCGCCGCGGCGCGGTTGCCGCCTTCGTGATCCATGAAACCCAACCCGCGGGCTATGGCTGGAACGTCGCCGCCTCCTCGCCGGGCGAGAATTATGCCGTTGCCAGCAAGGGCCCTGCAAAACCGGCGCTCGACCTGCGCGGCTGGCTGCACGAGGACATGGCCCGGCAATGGCTGACACAGGCCGGATACAACCTCGACGAACTGAAAACCGCCGCCCGCAAGCGCGATTTCGAAGCTTTCACCCTTGATGACCTGCGTTTCAATGCAGATCTGGGCCTGTCTGTGGAAACGGTCGAAAGTCAGAACGTACTCGGCAAGATCACCGGGACAAAGCGGCCGGATGAAACCATCATGCTGTCCGGACACTGGGATGCCTTCGGGATCGGCATTCCGGATGCGGAGGGCCGCGTCGTCAGACCCGGCGCAAACGATGATGCGCTCGGCCTTGCCGGCATCATGGAAATTGCCCGTAACCTGAAGGCCCGCCCCGCGCCGGAACGAACGGTCGTGGTCGCCGCCTGGACCGGCGAAGAGAGCGGCCTGCTCGGCTCGGAAGCCTATGCGCAGGACCCGATCTATCCGCTGGAAACAACGGTCGCCAATTTCACGCTGGACATCCTGCAGACGGCGGGTCCGGCAAAAGATGTCATCCAGGTCGGCGAGGGCCAGAGCGAGCTTGAGGAGATGATGGCGGCGGCCGCCGCCAAACAGGGCCGCACGGTGTCTCCGGAAGGTCTGCCGGAGAACGGCCTGTTCTACCGGGCAGACCACTTCTCCCTCGCGCGCCGCGGCGTGCCAGTATTGCTGATCATGGGGATTGCCGGCGGACCGGACCTTGTAGACGGCGGGCGGGAAGCCGGGATCGAATGGGTCGCTGGCTATATTGCCAACCGCTACCACAACCAGAACGATGCCTGGGATCCGGACTGGGACCTGCGCGGCGCAGCGCAGGATGTGGAACTCTTCCTGGACATGACCGAAGACCTCGCCAACTCCACGGCATGGCCCGACCTGAAGCCGACATCGGAATTCAAGGGCCTGCGCGACGAGAGTGCCGCCGCACGGGAGTGACCTTCCCCACCTTCATGGGGCCCCACCTTCATGGCCCCCCTTTCATCAGCGGCGCTGTGCCCCTATATTGGTGGGGTCTTCGGACTATGGCGATAAACGCGCGTGTAATAAGCGGCTCGGACCCGGGGGCGGTACCCGGCGGCTCCACCAAAAGCAGGTTCAGGCCTTTTCACCGGGCCTGTTTCTGACGGGGCCGAAATAGGATCGACGGACGTGTAAAGACGAGGCCTTCGCCGGATTGGGCCCCCTCAGAAGCCCAAATCAACATAGTTGCAAACGACAACTTTGCTGAAGGTGAACTGATGGCTGCGTAAGCAGTCGGATGATTACCGAACTTAACTCCTAGGGGTTCAGATCCCTAGGCGGGGCCCGGAGGCGCCTGGCAACAGAAGCCTCCACTTTCCCTCCCCGAATTGCTTGCCAAGCGAGGCTCTCCGCCTCAATCTCGGCGCGTGCATGACATGCCTCTGAGCAGGCAGGGAGGAAACCGCCCATGGCGAACAGCACATTGACCCAGTTTGTGAAAGAGGCCCTTGAGAAAGGGCAGGACCGGAGCGGCATCCGCGCCGCACTCCTCAATGCTGGCTGGCGGGAACAGGAAATCGATGAGGCTCTCGCGGCCTATTCCGATGTTGCCTTCCCCATCGCCGTACCAAAACCGGCCGCCTACCTCTCTGCCCGGGAAGCCTTCTTCTATCTCCTTTTCTTCATCCTGCTCGGCGTCGTCGCCTTCAATCTCGGCTCGCTCCTGTTCGCGCTGATCGACGCGCTGGTCCCGGATATCCTGGAGGAAGAGACCTATCGCGCGAGCGCACAGGACCGCCAGATCCGCGGCGCGATTTCCGGCCTCGTGGTGGGTACGCCCCTATTCCTGTGGCTCGCCCGCATTCTGCTGAAGGCCCGCCACGAGAACCCGGCGCTGCAGAGATCCCGCATCCGCAAATGGCTGATTTATATCAGCCTTGTCATTGCCGGCATTATCCTGGTCGGGGATGCGATTTCCCTCGTTTACAGTTTCCTGAATGGGGAGCTGACCTGGCGCTTCACACTCAAATCGTTTGTCGTCGCGGCGATCGCCGGTGGTATTTTCGGATATTTCATTACCCATGCCGAACGGGATGAAGCCGATGGCATATAGCCAACACACATTGTATGGCAGCGTCCTTGTCGGTGTGATCATCGCTGCCAGCCTCGCTGGGATCGTAATTACCGGCGGCCCGGGTGAAGCCCGCAAGGAACGGGAAGATCTCGCCCGCCAGCAGGCACTCTCCGAAACGGCGCTGGCGCTGGCCTGCTACCAGCAAGCGTTTGGCGAGATTCCCGAAGACCTGACCATTGTCGAGAACGAACTGGCGCATGTCACGTCCGAGGCGCGCCAGCAAGACGCCTGCTCTCAGGCCGAAATCCGGAAAGATCCGGTCTCGGACGAACACTTCCGGCTGGAACGGCAGCATGGATCGGTCACCCAGATCTGCGCTGAATTCGCAACGGGCAATTCAGAGGCCCCATACAACAGCTACCGATATGCGCCCTCGCGTGCTGTCATTCTGGATCTGGACAAGCCCCGCGAGACCGCAGGCGAATATTGCTACGAACTGAACCTGTCGGCCAAGCTGGAATACTGATCTGCCTAGAGCAGGATCGTCCCCTTCCCGTCCTTCTCCATGGCGCGGATGTAGGACGGCGTTTCGCGCATCTGTTTGAGGAAGCGGTGCGCGTTGGGGAAGTTCGCTTCGTCCATGCCGGCCCGGTGCGCGGCAAGCTCCATGGAATATCCCATCACCATGTCTGCCGCGGTCAGGTTTTCACCGGCGAACCATTTTGTCCGGCCGAGCTGTTTCTCGATCTCGCCAAGCAGCGCATTCAGGCGCGGGGTGAAGAAGGCCTGGTCGAGGCCGTTCACCATTGCCTTTGCGACCGGCCGCATCAGGAAAGGCGCGCGGGCCGACATGGCCATCATGACGAACTTATTGGTCAGCAGCGGCTGAAGGCTGCCCTGTGACGTGTGGAACCAGAACAGGTAGCGCACACGCTCCTGCGTGCCGGGCGCCGGGCGCAGGCGGCCGCCATCATGCCAGTCGAGAATATAATCCACGATGGCATTGGTCTCGGCGAGGGTCACATTGCCCTCCGTGATCACCGGCGCCGTGCCGAGCGGCGAGACGGCCTTGTACTCTGCGGGAGCCAGCCGGGTCTGCGGATCACGGTCGTAGAACTTCACCTCGTAAGGCACACCCAGCTCCTCCAGCAGCCAGAGGATGCGGATGGATTGTGACTTCTCGAGATGGTGCAGAGTGATCATGGCGGGGCCTTTCCGGTTTCGAGCAATCCGACTGTTACGGTCCAGCAGTGTGTTCGGATCAGATGACGTTGCGTGAAGGGCGAGATTTTCTCCATTCCCGGTTCAAATGCCCTCTCAGACGCGTCTGGGGGTGTCGCCGCACGGGTCGCGGCCCCATATGCCCTCAGACAGGACAAAGGAGCCAAGCTGATGATCCCGTATTCGGTCCTCGATCTTTCACCAGTGCCTGCGGGCTCAACCCCCGCGCAGGCCCTGGCCAATACGGTGGACCTTGCCCGCCATGCCGAACGGCTCGGCTATCATCGTTACTGGATGGCGGAACATCACAACATGACCGGCATTGCCTCGGCCGCGACGTCGATCCTGATCGGCCATGTCGCGGGGGCCACTTCGACCATCCGCGTCGGCGCGGGCGGCATCATGCTGCCAAACCATGCGCCTCTGGTCATCGCCGAACAGTTCGGCACGCTGGCGACGCTCTATCCTGACCGGATCGACCTTGGCCTCGGCCGGGCGCCCGGCACCGACCAGCTGACCATGCGGGCCCTGCGCCGGGGCCAGCAAAGCGCTGACATGTTCCCACAGGACGTTGTCGAATTGCTCAGCTATTTCGAACCGGCAGAGCCCGGCCAGCAGGTACAGGCCGTGCCGGGCGCGGGCACGCATGTGCCGGTCTGGATCCTGGGATCGAGCCTGTTCGGTGCCCAGCTCGCCGCGCATCTGGGCCTGCCCTATGCCTTCGCGTCGCACTTTGCGCCGGACGCTTTGGAACAGGCGATCGAGATCTACCGTGCACGTTTCAAACCGGGAGTGACACAGGCGCCGCGTTTCATGCTGGCGATCAATGTGCTCGGCGCCGATACCGATGAGGAAGCCGTCCGGCTCAGAACCTCCGTCCAGCAAGCCTTCGTCAATCTGCGCACCGGCCGGCCGGGGCCCTTGCCGCGCCCCGTCGATGACATCCGGGATGTGGCCCCTCCGGAACTGATTGCGCAGGTCGAGCGGGCGCTACGCGTCTCGGCGACGGGCAGCCCTGAGAAGGTCACCGCAGAACTGTCTGCCCTGATCGACCGACACCGGCCGGACGAGGTCATCCTGACCGGTCAGATCCACGATCACGCCGCGCGCCTGCGTTCATTCGAAATTGCCGCCGAAGCCATGAAGGCTATCGGCGCACGCTCGGGCGCTGCGGCCGGCTAGTTTTCCAGCCGGTCCATTTCTTCGCTGAGCGCGTCCATCAGTTCCGGATGTTCTGACTGGATGCGGATCATGGAGGTCGCGACCCGGCCCTGCACTTCGATCAGTTCGGCATACCGCCCGCCAAAGATCTGCATGCCTTTGACGCCGGAAATCTCGCCATCGAGCTCTTCGGACATCTGGTTCAGGCCATCCACTGCCACCTGGATCTTCTTCGCGGCCGCCTTGGCGCTTGCTTCGTCGTCGACGGTTTCCAGCGCGTCGGCGATGCGCGTCATCTCATTGATGTAGGCTTCACCGATATCGCTGGCGGAAGACTTCGCGGTGATGTCCTCACCGGTCTTGCCCTGAACATCGTCTTTTCCGCCGCAGCTCGTCAGCATCAATGCCGCCGCGAGGCCGGCTACCAGAAATCCATGTCTCATACTACGTCCCCTGACTGTGTTTTCAGAAGCACATTCTTAAACCAAGTTCCAAGGCAGGACTATGGCCGCTTGTCATCTACCGCAGGCTGACCTAAGCGGACCACCCCGCACCGGACGTGCGTCCTATGAACCCTCGACGATGAAAGGAGATTGGCAATGACCACAACCCGCTTCTCCAATTTCATCATGACAGGTTCACATGACACGACGCATTCTGCGGCCTCTGGCGGCCGCCCTGTTCCGACTCAGCGGCCGGACCGAAAAAACTGATAACTTATCACAGCGGGACCGGCGTATCGCGGCCCGTTCCCTGAAAACAAAACTGCCTGCCCACCTCCTCCGGGACATCGGCGCGGATGATGGATGATGCCCCGCTCTGACATTCAGGGTTCAGGCGAGTTCCATCTCCGCCGTCACATTCAGATGGTCGGAACAGATTTCCGGCCCCGGCTGGTACTGGCCGAGCTTCAGAGCCGGTCCGGTGAGGATGTGGTCATAATCCCGCAGCGGCCGCCACGAGGGATAGGTCGGCTCCGGCTGCCGGTCAGAATGTGCCTGCATCCGCTCAAGAAACGCCTCCGCCGGGCTCGCATGCAGGCTGCAATTGAAGTCCCCCATGACCACCCAGCGCCCATGGCGCGGCAGGTGCCGGGAGAGGAACTCCAGCTGCAGCGCCTGATCGCGCCTGCCAAGGCTGAGATGGACGCAAGCCACATCAAAGTGCATGGCGGCCTCGACCGTCGCAAGCAGGCAGCCGCGCCCCGGCACCCTGCCCGGCAGTTTCAGGTCCCGCACATTCGACAGCGGATGCCGGCTGAGGATCGCATTCCCGTGGCGCGACACACCGCGGATCACCCGGTTTTCCTGAATGGCCAGGTGATCATGGCCGGCGCGTTCGGCAATCGCGTTCGCCTGACAGCGATACCCGGCCCGCCGTCCGCCGAGATCCACCTCCTGCAGGCAGACGAGGTCGGCGCCGCGGATTGTTTCAGCGATGGTTTCCAGCGTGCTGGCCTTTGCCTGCGTGTGGAAAACCTGCCGGTGCGCACGCGTCAGATAGTCGGAGAAACGGGCCGTCCCGATGGCGGCCTGAATGTTCCATGTCAGCAGTTTCAGAGGCACGGGCTTCCTTTGGCGGTTCAGACGGGACAGGGTAAGGCGTCACGAATTGTCAGGCTGGACACATGATTCCTCTTCTCAGTTCCATACCCTTTCTCGTGCACTTCTCCCTGTCGGTGCTTGCAGCAGTGCGTCTGCTTTACCGCAAGCTGGCCGTGAACACGACCCTGGCATGGCTGTTCCTCCTGTTCGGCCTGCCCGTGGTTGGCGTCGTATTGTACGTCCTGTTCGGGGACCACCGGCTGAGTGGACGCCGCATGAAAATGGGCGAACGCCTGCGCAGCTTCTTCATGCAGGTTTTCGACATAACCGACGCCAGCATCCCGCCGGACATAGCAGGCGTTCCCCGCTACGCCGCCCTTTCCCGGTCCATCCAGGCCGATACCGGTTTCCCGGTCCTCACCGGCCTGTCTCCGAAATTCTTCTCCGACGCGGGCGACCTCTATGCCGCAATGCAAACCGACATCGATGCCGCATCAGACAGTGTCTGCCTCGAATTCTACATCCTTGATCCCGCAGGCCGCGTCGGCGATGTGCTGGCTGCCGTCGAACGCGCAGCGCAGCGGGGTGTAGTTTGTAAGATCCTGGCGGATGATTTCGGCTCCAAACCCTTCTTCCGCTCGCATTGGCCGAAACGGCTGAGAAAGGCGGGCGTACAGATCGTCCGCTCCCTGCGGGTCAATCTGTTTTCTTCCTTCTTTCGCCGGTCCGATCTGCGAAACCACCGCAAGATCCTCGTCTGCGACCAGCAGGTCGGCTATGTCGGCAGCTATAATCTGGCCGACCCGAAACTGTTCAAGACCGATCGCGGCGTGGGCCAGTGGGTCGACATGATGATGCGCGTCGAAGGCCCGGTCGTCGATGCCCTCACATCGGTCTGCCTGTCGGACTATCTGTTTGACCGCATCGGCCACCAGATCGGCCGGGCCGACCTCAACGCCCTGCCCATCAAGCAGCGCTCCGAGACCGGCGAAGGCACGCCTGTCAGCATGCAGGTGCTGCCGTCCGGCCCTGAAATGCGCAATTCCACGATCTATGAAGTGCTGGTCTCGGCCATCTTCAGCGCGCAAAAGCGGCTGCGCATCGTCTCGCCCTATTTCATACCAGATCCGGCGGTCCAGCTTGCCCTCGTCTCCGCGGCCAAGCGCGGGGTGGTGGTCGAGATCATCCTGCCGGAACGCATCGATTCCCGCCTCGCGCAATTCGCCAGCCAGTCTTCCTACACGGAGCTGCTTCGCGCCGGCGTGCGCATCACCCGGTATCGCGGCGGGCTGCTGCACACGAAACTGATCCTGGTGGATGACGAGATCGCCCTGTTCGGGACGGTGAACATCGACATGCGCAGCTTTCACCTGAACCTGGAGCTGACCATGGTCATCTATGATTTCGGGACCAGTGCCACATTGTGGCAGCACGCCGATACCTACCTCGCGGACAGCGAGCCACTTGATCAGGCGCGATGGGAACAGCGCCCGGAATGGCACAAATTCCTCGAAAACATCCTGCGCCTCGCCAGCCCGATCCTCTAGGCGCCGCTGACTAGCTGTAGCGGGCTTCGACTTTCGGGCCCGCTTTGCCCGCCTTCACCGCCGCGAGGCTCGCTTCAAGATCGGCGAGGTAGGCATCCGCCACATCGGCATGCTTGGGCGACAGCATCAGGTGCAGGCTGGGCGGTTCCTTGGTGACGGAGGTGAACCAGCCGCGCCGGAAAATTTCGCCATAGACCGCGAAGGCGTGGACCTCCGGATGGGAGAAGGCCATCAGGCCCAGCATGGGCTGGCCGACGATCTCGAAGCCGAGCCGCTTCACGCCCTCTTCGATCCTCTCGCGCGTTGCGCAGACCTGCCCTTGAAGGCGTTTGTAGCCTTCGACGCCCAGCGTGTTCATCACGCCCCAGGCGGCCGAGATTGCCCCGCCCGGCCGCGTGCCCGCCAGCGTCGGCGTCTTCATCGGCGCGCCGCTCCAGCCGGCCATGTCGAACGGCATGTAATTGTAGAGCTCCTCCGAGCGGAACAGCACGGTCGATGCGCCCTTGGCGCAATAACCGTATTTGTGCAGGTCCGCGCTCATCGAATGGACGGCCGGAACTTCGAAATCGAAGGCCGGTACCGGCACGCCGTTCATCCTCGCAAACGGCGCGAAGTATCCGCCGACGCAGGCATCGACATGCAGCCAGACGCCCTTCCTTGCGGCGACCTCTCCCAGCTCGGCGATCGGGTCGATGATGCCGTGCGGGAAGTTCGGCGCGGAGCCGACCATCATCACCGTCGCTTCATCCACCGCCTCCCCCATCGCGGCGGGGTCTGCCTGATAGCTGCCGTCGGTCTTCAGCGGCACGCGGCGGATTTCGATGTCCATCAGATGCGCCGCCTTGTCGAAAGCGAGATGCGCCGATTGCGGCAGCACGACATTCTGCCCTTCGCGTGGGCGTCCCTGCGCGCGGGCATAATCGCGTGCGGTCTTCATCGCCATGGTGATGGAGTCCGTGCCGCCGGACGTCATCGCACCGGTCGACCCTTCCGGTCCGTGCAGCAGGCCGAGGCCCATGCCGATCACTTCCTTCTCCATCTGGGCAAGGCTCGGGAAAGCCATCGGGCCAAGCCCGTTCTCTGCCATGTAGAGCGTGTAGGCTTCCTGCTGGACCTGTTCGACATCATGACCGGCATTGAAGACGTAGACCGCCGTGCGCCCGTCGCGCCATTGCGCATCGCCGCCGCCGCGCGTGATCATTTCCTGGCGCACATCGGCCCAGTCGCGTCCCTTCTCCGGCATCTGCATGGCTGTTCCTTCCCTAGATGTTCTGTCTGGCGTGAAACCTAGGCGGGCCGTCCCGGCTTGGCCATAGGGCGCAACTTTTCATCGTCTCGCACGTTGGTTTTCTACTCCCCATGAAAGGAGGAGACTGAAATGACTGTCCTTGAGAATGGCAAGACACCCCGCACCGACAAGAATCACGACACCGAAAAGGTAGACCGGGAGATTCGCCCGGCCGGACCGGAAAACATGGAAGACCCGCCGGAAGAGTGGGACAAAGTCGACGAAGAAAGCGACGAATCCTTCCCGGCAAGCGACCCGCCTGCCAATTACTGACCCGTTTCCCCGGCTAGAGCGTTGCAATTCCGGGGCATTCCCGGAACCAGGTCCGCCTGTGCGCGAAGTGCAGCTTTTTGCTCGCGCATTGTGCGAAGCCCGTTGCCCGCTTGCGGCCGTAGGAATATTGTGACGGATAGAACAAACAAGAATATTGATGGGGACCAGCACCGGGCCATGACGGATTATATCGGTTACGAAGCGCTCACTCAGGCTGCCATGCGCGGTGTCGTCCGCGAAGCACTGAAACGTGCGAAGGCCAATGGTGGCCTGCCCGGCGACCATCATTTCTACATCACCTTCCGCTCCAAGGCGCCGGGCGTGCGCATGGCCGACTACCTTGTGGAGCGTTTCCCCGTCGACATGACCATCGTGGTCCAGCACCAGTTCTGGGACCTGGAAGTCCATGAGGGGCATTTCGAGATCATCCTGAAATTCTCCGGCGTGCCCCAGCACCTGTTCGTGCCTTATGCCGCGATCACGCGCTTCGTCGATCCGTCCGTGAATTTCGGCCTGACCTTCGAGGCGCAGGACAAGGACACGACCGTCATCGCGCCGGCTTCCGCACTGGAAGACACGCAGGATGACACGCCCACCCCGGCCAGCGATGCCGGAACGGTCGTGAACCTCGACGCCTTCCGCCGCAAATAGGCTGGACGATTGGCAGATACCGAGAAACCCCGCCTCAGCGACGCTGACATGCTGGCCCGCTTTCAGGGCTCCAGGAAACGTCCGCCCTGTTCCGACACGCTGGGCATGAAGCTCATTGAAGTCGAGCAGGATGCCATGCGCATACGGATGGAGTTCGACGTTAGCCCGTCCTTCGCCAACCCCACCGGCGCGGTGCAGGGCGGTTTCATCTCCGCCATGCTGGACGAAGCGATGAGCACCTGCGTGATCATCGCGTCCAACGTCACCATGACGGCCCCGACGCTGGAGATGAAGACCAGCTTCCTGACCCGCCTTATGCCCGGCAAGGCCTGGGTCGATGCGCGCATTGTTCGCCTCGGCAAGTCCGCCGCCTTCATGGAAGCGGAATGTTTCGACCCGGACGGCAGGATGGTCGCCAAGGCCTCCGCCACCGCCCTGCCGATGCCGTTCAAGCGGCTTGCCAAATGAGCTTCGACAAGCGCGCCTATTGGGAAGGCGTGCTGGGTGATGGGACGCGCCCGCCTGCAACCGATTTTGTCGGCTTCGAACTGATTGCCTTCGACGAGAAGGAAGGCTGGGCCGAGGCCGCATTCTGCCTGCCGGCCGAGGCCACCAATCCCGGCGGCACCGCGCAAGGCGGCTTCGTCACGGCAGCACTCGACGAGGTGATGAGCGTTGCCGGATCAATCGTCCAGGATGGCCCGGCCATGGCGCCGACCCTTCAGATGACAACCAGCTTTATCCGCCCGGTTCCGGTGGGCGTCCGCCTGATAGGGCGCGGCGAAGTGGTCCGCAAGGGCCGTCAGGCCATCTTCACGCAAGGCGTCCTCTCCGCAGAAGACGGCACGCTACTCGCTCAGGCCACCGCCAGTTGCATCCCCCGCTCGCTTGCCTGACGCTGCGGCAGGCTGCGCGCGGGTGCCAGTCTGTGCTATTCTTCCGGAAATATAAAAATCCGGGAGGAAACAATGGCCGACGATCTGGGCTCAAGCCCGAAGGTGCCGCAATCCATCATCGAAGTGACGGCCTTCATGCCGGAGGCGCGGCGCGACCCGCACCCGCCCCTGAAAGCCCTGCGCGAGCAATGCCCGGCGATGCGCGACGAGATGGCGAAGGCCTGGTTCCTCACGCGCTATGGCGATGTTCGCACCACGGTGAATGACCGCAGCTTCGTGCGTCATCCGCTGAATGCGGAGGAAGGCTCGATCTCCCGCCAGCTGGTCGACGAGGAAAATCCGCGCCGCACCTCGATCCTCTTCATGGACGATCCGGATCATGCCCGCGTGCGCCCGCCGCTCGCCAAGGCGTTCTATGCCCGCATCAACAAGATGAAGGACCAGATCGAAGCCATCGTCGATGAGACGATCGACGCGGCGCCTGCCTCCGGCGTGTTCGACCTGATGGCAGACATCGCGGTGCCGATCCCGGTGACAGTGATCGCGCGCATCCTCGGCGTCGACGAAGAACGCCTCGCCGAATTCCGCGACTGGTCCGAAGCCGTGATCCTCGGCCTGAACCCGGTCCGCACCCCGGAGGAGACCGAACGCATGATGTCGGGCGGCGCCGCGCTCGATGCCTATTTCACCGAATTGATGGAGCGTCGCCGCAAGGTCCCCGAAGACGATCTCATCACGGACATGGTCCAGCTTCAGGCCTCCGGAGAAGCTCCGCTGTCGGATGATGAAGTGCGCATCAATCTTCAGGCCCTCCTCGTCGGTGGCAATCTCACCACGACGGACCTGATCGGCAATGGCGTCTGGCTGTTCCTGACCCATCCGGAACAGCTCGCCGCACTGAAATCCGATCCCGGCCTCGCCTCTCAGGCGGTCGAAGAAGTGCTGCGCTATGAGGCGCCGGTCTCCGCCACCTCCCGCATCGCCGAAGCCGACAAGCAAGTTGCCGGCTGCCCGGTGAAGGAACACCAGGTCATCTTCTGCTCGCTCGCCTCGGCCAACCGGGATGCGGAAATCTTCGATGCACCCAACCGGTTCGACATCATGCAGAAGCGCCCCAGCCATGTTGCCTTCGGCGGCGGGCCGCATATCTGCATCGGCGCGCCGCTCGCCCGGATGGAAGCAAAGCGCGTCTACCAGAAACTGTTCGAACGCTATCCGGACATGAAGCTGCCGGAACAGGACATCGCCTGGCGCGCCTTGCCCTTCTTCCGCGGAATCGAAACCCTGATGGTCGAAGTCTGACCTGCATGAGCGAGACGGTCAGCACCCATTATGATGCGCCGGACCTGATCGCCCGCATCAAGGCGGCTTTGTCCGATGCCGGATTGTCGCCGGAAACGGTCACGGCAGACCAGCTCGCCCCGATCGAAGAATTCCATGTCGGCGGCCGCATGGCGACAGACGCCCTGTTCCGCGATCTGGATATCCGGCCGGGCGAACGCGCGCTGGATGTCGGCTGCGGCACGGGCGGCACCTCGCGTCATGCCGCCGCACAGTTCAGCTGCATGGTCGAAGGCATAGACCTGACTGAGAGTTTCATCCGAGCGGGCCGAACGCTGACGGACTGGCTGAAGCTGGACGGAAAGGTCCGGCTGCATTGCGCCAGTGCGCTCGACATGCCGTTTGAAGCGGCCAAATTCGATCTTGGCTGGATGCTCCATGTCGGCATGAACATCAAGGACAAGCAGGCCCTGTTCGCCGAAATCTTCCGGGTTCTGAAACCGGGCGGCCGCTTTCTGGTCTACGACATCATGCGCGGCGAGGACGAGACGACACCGCTCGCTTTCCCGGTTCCATGGGCCGGCCGTCAGGCTGACAGTTTCGTCCGCTCGCCGCACCAGTATGAAGCCGTCCTACGCTCTGCCGGGTTCGCCACGATAAGGACCGAACCGCGCCGTGACATCGCCGACGCCTTCTTTGCGCAGGCCGCCGAACAGGCCGGAAAACCGCGCCCCGCGATCAGCCTCGCCCTGATCATGGGCGAGACCGCCCGCGACAAGTTCGCGAACCTGAAGCGGAATTATGAGGCCGGACGCATCGTGCCGGTCGCCATTTTCTGCGAAAAGCCGCGCTAGGGCTGCTTCGCCGCCTGCGCGCGCCCATGGTGCAGCGCGCAAAAACGTGTCATAGGGCCGCAAAATCCCTCTGACAGGTCGATCGTGCCTCGATGACGATCCCTGACAGCTTAACCCCCGAAAGCCTTTACATGTCCGCTTATCCGTCCGTTCCCTCGGCTCTCGCCGAAGCCCTTTCCAATAAGGGCTATGAATCCCTCACCCAGGTCCAGTCTGCCGTAATCGAGCCTTCGCTCGCCGGGCGAGACCTGCTCGTCTCCGCCCAGACCGGCTCCGGCAAGACCGTTGCCTTCGGCCTCGCCATGGCTGGCGACCTGCTGGGCGAGGAAGACCGCCTGGCCCGTGCCGACACGCCGCTCGCCCTGATCGTGGCGCCGACACGCGAACTGGCCATGCAGGTCGCCCGCGAGCTGACCTGGCTCTACGGCCCGGCCGGTGCCCGCATCGCAACTTGCGTCGGCGGCATGGACATGCGCGACGAGCGCAAAGCCCTCGCCCGCGGTGCCCACATCGTTGTCGGCACGCCCGGCCGCCTGTCGGATCATATCAAGCGCGGTTCGCTGGATACGACCGGTATCCGCGTCGTCGTGCTGGACGAAGCCGACGAGATGCTCGACATGGGCTTCCGCGAGGAGCTGGAGCACATCCTCGAAGGCACGCCGGAAACCCGCCGCACCCTGATGTTCTCCGCCACCGTGCCGAAAGGCATCGCGAACCTTGCCGCGCGTTACCAGAAGGATGCCGAGCGCGTCCGCACGGAATCCGAACAGCGCCAGCATGGCGACATCGAATACCGCGCGCTTCTGGTCGCACCAGGCGATGAAGAGAACGCCATCGTCAACATTGTGCGTCACTCCGACAGCGAAAGCGCGCTCGTCTTCTGCACGACACGCGCTGCCGTGAACAAGCTGATGAGCCGGATGGGCAATCGCGGCTTCCCGGTCGTCGCCCTGTCGGGTGAGCTCAGCCAGAAAGAACGCTCCAACGCCTTGCAGTCTCTGCGCGATGGTCGCGCCCGCGTCTGTATCGCCACCGACGTCGCCGCCCGCGGCCTTGACCTCGACAATCTGGGCCTCGTCATCCACGCAGACCTGCCGCGCGATCCGGCGACGCTGCTGCACCGCTCCGGCCGGACAGGCCGCGCCGGGCGCAAGGGCGTCAGTGCGCTGATCGTGGCCCCGAAGGCCCGCCGCCGCGTCGAGCGCCTTCTGGGCGACGCAAAGATCGAAGCGACCTGGGGCACGCCGCCGTCCGCCGACGAGATCAACGCGCTGGACGATGCGCGCCTGCTGGCCGATCCGTCCCTCACTCGCCCGATCCATGAGAGTGAGCGCGCCATGATCAATGCGCTCATCGAACAGCACGGCGCCGAACAGGTGGCCGCCGCCTTCCTGCGCAAGCAGCGCGAGGGCCGCTCCGCCCCGGAAGACCTGCGCGAAGTGGACACGACCCCGCCGAAGCGCCGCGAACGCACTGAACGCGGTGACCGCGGAGATTGGGCCGATCGCGAACCACGCGAGAAGCGCGGCAAGTCAGAGCGCAAGGGCTTCGACGATGCGGTCTGGGTGCAGCTGAATGTCGGCCGCAAGAAGAACGCGGAAGCCCGCTGGATCCTGCCCGTCCTCTGCAAGGCGGGCGGCCTCTCCCGCGACGATATCGGCGCGATCCGCATCAACCCCTCAGACACGCATGTGGAACTCACGCGTGAGGCCGCAGCGCGCTTCTTCGAGACGATCGGAGAGGGGGGCACGGTGGAGAAGGGCCTGCGCGCTGAGCCGCTGGACGGCGCCCCGTCAGCACCGGCCCGCTTCGACCGCAATGACCGCAGCGACCGTGACGAGCGCCCGGCCCCGCGCCTGCGCAAGAAGCCATACGATCCGGATGCCCCGCGGCACCTCTCCGGCAAGAAGCCTTACAAGAAGAAGTTCTCGTCCGAGGACAACACCCCCGCAGAGTGCGCGCCCTCCCCGCAGACGGATTACATCCAGGACGACCGCGAAAAGCCCGCACGCCCGGCGAAGAAGTTCTCCAAGGTGCACGCAAAGGACGGCTGGAAGCCGCCGATGCGCGGCAAAGCGAAGCCCGGCAAAGGCGCACCCAAGGCCGCCGGCAAAGGCGGCCCGAAAAGCGGAAAGCCGTCCTTTCAGAAGGGTGGAAAACCGCTGAAAAAGCACCGGAAGCCGGCCCCGAAAGCCTGATCCGGCCCATATCCGGGAGGGGGCTGCAAAAAGGCCCATTTTTACCCCCGCATATCCTTGTTTTTAAAAGGATAATTTGCGCTCGCATTAAGCTGTAAAATAACCCCCGTTTCGGTTCCCTCTGAGGGGTTAATCCCCTATATTTGAAGGCGAATCTCAAGAATCGACGGGGAAGCCTCATGGCTGAAGAAACGCAGGGCGAGAATGCCGAGTACGGCGCAGGCTCCATCAAGGTCCTGAAGGGCCTCGAAGCCGTGCGCAAACGCCCCGGCATGTACATTGGCGACACCGATGACGGCTCGGGCCTGCACCACATGATTTACGAGGTGGTGGACAACGCCATCGATGAGGCGCTGGCCGGCCATGCCGACCGCGTGACGGTCACGCTCTACCCTGACGGCTCGGCCGAAATCACAGACAATGGCCGTGGCATCCCGGTCGGCATGCACCCGACCGAGGGCGTCTCGGCGGCCGAAGTCATCATGACCCAGCTGCACGCCGGCGGGAAGTTCGACCAGAACTCCTACAAGGTGTCCGGCGGCCTGCACGGCGTGGGCGTCTCGGTTGTGAACGCCCTGTCCGACTGGCTGGAACTGACCATCCACCGCGAAGGCAAAGAACACTGGGTCCGCTTCATCAATGGCGGCCATGTCGAGGCGCCGCTGGAGACGCGCGGCGACTCCCCAATGACGGACAAGGGCAAGCCCTATACCGGTACGGCGGTGCGCTTCCTGGCCGCTTCCTCCACGTTCACGATGACGGATTATGACCGCAAGACGCTGGAGCACCGGCTGCGCGAGCTCGCCTTCCTGAACTCGGGCGTGCACATCATCTTCCGCGACGAGCGTGAGGCCGAGCCTTACGAGATCGACCTCATGTATGAGGGCGGCGTGAAGGCGTTCGTCGAACACCTCGACAAGGCCAAGGGCAAGCTGATCCCGGAGCCGGTCTACGCCATCGGCGAGAAGGACGGCATCACCGTGGAAGCGGCGCTGGAGTGGACCGACAGCTACCACGAGAACGTGCTCTGCTTCACCAACAACATCCCCCAGCGCGACGGCGGCACACACCTGGCCGGCTTCCGCGGGGCGCTGACGCGGATCATCAACAAATACGCCAATGAGACGGGCCTGGCGAAGAAGGCCAAGGTCGAGATCTCCGGCGATGATGCGCGCGAAGGCCTGACCTGCGTCCTCTCCGTCAAAGTGCCGGATCCGAAATTCAGCTCCCAGACGAAAGACAAGCTCGTCTCCTCCGAGGTGCGCCCCGTCGTCGAGAGCATGATGGGCGAGAAGCTCGCCGAATGGTTCGAGGAGCATCCGAAGGAAGCCCAGGAAATCATGGGCAAGATCGTCGAAGCTGCCGCCGCGCGCGAAGCTGCCCGCAAGGCCCGCGAACTGACGCGCCGCAAGTCTGCGCTCGACATCACCTCCCTGCCCGGCAAGCTGGCCGACTGCCAGGAGAAGGACCCGGCGAAATCCGAACTCTTCATCGTCGAGGGCGATTCCGCTGGCGGCTCGGCCAAACAGGGCCGGTCACGCGACAACCAGGCCATCCTGCCCCTGCGCGGCAAGATCCTGAACGTGGAGCGCGCACGCTTCGACAAGATGCTGTCGTCCGACCAGGTCGGCACGCTGATCATGGCGCTCGGCGCCGGCATCGGACGCGACGAGTTCGACATCAACAAGCTGCGCTATCACAAGATCATCATCATGACCGATGCTGACGTCGACGGCGCGCACATCCGGACGCTGCTGCTGACCTTCTTCTATCGTCAGATGCCGGAGATTATCGAGAAGGGCTATCTCTACATCGCCCAGCCGCCGCTCTACAAAGTGACGCGCGGGCGCTCGGAACGCTATGTGAAGGACGATGGCGAACTCGAAGCCTATCTCATCGGCGAAGGCACCGACGGGGAATCCCTGATCCTGCCCGACGGCACCATGATTGCGGGGGAAGACCTGCGCGACCGCGTGCGCCAGGCCTCGAACTTCCAGGCAAACCTCCGCCGTCTGGCGCTCCGTGCCTCTGGCGAGCTGATCGAACATGCCGCCCTTGCCGGGGCGCTGGCCGCCGGCGCGGGCGACGCCGAAGCCGCGAAGACGGCCGAACGCCTGAACCGCTTTGCCGAGGAAGGCGAAGACACCTGGGCCGGCCGCTTCGTGGAAGGCGCCCTCGTCCTTCAGCGCACGGTGCGTAGCGTGGATGAGACGATCACCCTGCCCCCGGCCCTGATCGCCAGCCAGGATGCCGTGCGCCTCGCCGAACGTGCGGCCGGCCTCGCCGAATTGTACGAACAGCCCGCGATCCTGCGTCAGGACAAGGGTGGCGAAGTGACCGTACACGGACCAAGCAGCCTGCTGAAAGCGGTGCTCGACAGCGGCCGCAAGGGCCTGAAAGTCCAGCGCTATAAGGGCCTGGGTGAAATGAACGCCGACCAGCTGTGGGAAACCACACTGGACGCCAACGCCCGCACCCTGCTTCAGGTCCGCGTCGACCATATGGAAGAAGCCGACGACATGTTCACCAAACTTATGGGTGATGTGGTTGAGCCGCGCCGCGAGTTCATCGAAGAGAACGCGCTGGATGCGGAGGTGGATGTTTAGAACGCACTTGCACCGGGCGGCTTGAGCGGAGCGATACCCATCGTCCGAAGAAGCAGCCTGTTATGTCAGGTGGGTCACGCATCAGGCTGACCCAACCTTCCTATACATGATGTATACATGGTCCTTTCACCGTCCCATTCATGGTCTGACGGGTCACTTCTCCCCGCCATTATCCACCAGCTTATCCCCCCTGCCATGCCGGGCGAAGGTGCTGGATGGAACACGCGGCCGCCCTTCCGCGTTGGTGTTCCACCCAACAAAGGAGGCCGAAATGTCTGCACAACAGATCCCCGAACAGCAGGCCGCCGGACTTGCGCTTTCCGCGCGCCGTGGCCGCACATCGAAATGGCACCTTCAGGGTCGGGCCAGAGAGATGTATGACACGCTCAGCATGGAAGAGCTGAAGGCGATCGCCGAGCCGGACGAGGACCGCGAAACAGGGCAAAACCCCTGATAATCCGGGCACTTATTCCGTGGCGGCATAAGTCTTCTCCGCCGCCCTCCCCTACAGCGCCGCGCGCTTCACGTCATATTCGCTGCAACAAAAGCAATACGGCACCTGAAGGAGCCAGCCATGATTGAACTGCGCCCGTTCGACCGCCTCGGCCGTTTCCGTAACGAATGGCTCGACGCGAACTATCACTTCTCGTTCTCGGGGTATCACGACCCGCGCCGCATGGGCGAAGGCGCCCTGCGCGTCTGGAACGATGACACGATCCAGCCGCACACCGGCTTCCCCCCGCATGGGCATCAGTCCATGGAAATCATCACCTATGTCCGCAAGGGGGCCATCACCCACAAGGACTCCATGGGCAATACAGGCCGCACTGAAGCCGGCGACGTCCAGGTCATGAGCGCCGGCGCCGGCGTGCAGCATTCGGAATGGAATGCCGACGATGAAACCTGCCAGCTGTTCCAGATCTGGATCCTGCCGCGCGAACAGGGCGGCCAGCCGGGCTGGGGCACGCGCCAGTTCCCGAAAGGCGACCGCTCCGGCAAGTGGACCGTGTTCGCCGCGAAGGATGGCGAAGGCGATGCCCTGCCGATCAAGCAGGACGCAAAGGTCATGGGCGCAACGCTCTGCACCGGCGATACGCTGGACTATGAAGTCACCCCCGGCCGGCATGGCTATCTCGTGCTGGCGGCAGGCTCGGTCAGCCTGAACGGCCAGGTGCTGAAGGCCCGCGACGGCGCCGCCATCACGGGTGCCGAGACGATCAGCCTGAAAAGCATCGAGGATGCCGAGATCGTGTTTGTGGACACGATTTAACCGGTTTCACATCAGCGTGACTTCAGGAACACGAAGGGTGATGGTAAGTTGATGGAAGACCCTAACGGAGGTTCTGACATGAAACTTGTTCCCATCACCGCCATCGCCCTTCTCCTGGCCCCCGCCGCCATGGCCGCGGAAATCAATGTGACCGTCTCGGAGGATTTCCAGACCAAGCTGCAGGATGACTACGGCACCCGCGAGGGCGAATATCTCTCCAAAGAGATCAAGGAAGACCTGACCCGCGAACTGGAAAAGGCTGGCGTGGATGTCGCCCGCATCGATGTCACCATTGTCGATGCCCGCCCGTCCAAGCCGACCTTCAAGCAGCTGGGGGACGAACCCGGCCTCGACTATGGCGCCTCGCGCAGCACCGGCGGCATGAAACTGACCGCCACCGCCTATGACGCGGACGGCAACAAGGAAGGCGAGTACGAGTATTCCTGGTACGAAACCGACATCCGCATGACCGGCATCACGACCTGGTATGATGCCAACAAGGCCTCAAACCGGTTTGCCCGGAACTTCGCTGAAGAAGTGCAGGAAGGTACGTTGGCCAACTAGAGCCCATCCTTGCTTAAAGGACGAGTTCACACCGCTCGTTGAGGCTGGGGCGCGCCAGAGCGACGCGCTTCAGCCCCGGCAGCGCCTCGCGCAGGTCTTCGGCGACCCAGAGGCAGATCCGCTCCAGCGTCGGCACTTCCAGGCCGTCGATCTCGTTGAGCAGCTTGTGGTCCAGCTTTTCGGCGGTCGCATTCAGGCAGGCCGTCAGGTGGGAGAAATCTTCCACCCACTGCTCCCCCTCTTTCACGACGCCCGCAACCGTCGCTTCCAGGCGGAAGGAATGCCCGTGCATGTTCCGGTAAGGATGGCCTTCCGGCTTGCCGCCCATGAAGTGCGCCGCCTCGAAATGCACCGCCTTGGTGATCTCGAACACGCGGCCCTCAGGGCTTAAGGAAGCCCGGTCAGTTTGTGTGTTTGCAAGCTCAGTCGCCATTGCGGATTCTTCAGACAGTAAGCAGCGGCAACCTGCACATTGCGGGCCGCCTCGGAATTGTCCTTCGGTTGCAGGAAAAAGTGCTGAAAGTCCAGTTCCGTGAACCGTTCGGGCTGCGCTTCGGGCTCGTCCTGCGGGTAGACCAGCTTGAGTTCATTGCCCTTTTTCAGGACGAGGTCGGCATTCGCCTTGGGACTGACGCAGATCCAGTCCAGCCCGTCCGGCGCCGCGATCGTGCCATTCGTCTCCACTGCGATCTCGAAGCCTTTGCCGTGGAGCGCCGCGATCAGCGGCGGATCCAGCTGAAGCAGCGGCTCCCCGCCTGTGCAGACGACATAGGGTTTGCCGGCCGTATCTGCGTTCGCGCTCCAGATGGAGGCGACCAATTCAGCGACTTCTTCCGGCGTCTTGTACTTGCCGCCATTCTCCCCATCGGTGCCAACAAAGTCGGTATCGCAGAACTGGCAGATCGCTTTGGTCCGGTCGCGCTCCAGGCCGCTCCACAGATTGCAGCCGGCAAAGCGCAGGAAGACGGCGGCGCGCCCGGTCTGCGCGCCCTCCCCCTGCAGGGTGTAGAAGGCTTCCTTGACCGAATAGGTCATCGCGAAGCCTGCCAGCGCTCCCAGCCGGCCGAACGCAGTTCGCATGCCGGGCAGGTGCCGCAGCCATACCCCCAGTCGTGCCGGTGGGAACGGTCGCCGAGATAACAGGTGTGCGTGTCTTCCACGATCAGGTCGACCAGCGCCTGGCCGCCCAACTCGTGTGCCATCGCCCAGGTACCTGCCTTGTCGATATACATAAGGGGCGTCTCGATCGACATTGGTTTGCCCAGACCAAGGCGCAGGGTTTCGGCCTGCGTCTGGATCGTATCGTTCCGGCAATCCGGATATCCGGAATAGTCGGTTTCGCACATGCCGCCGACGAGAACGGAGATGCCACGCCGGACGCCCAGCGCCCCGGCGAGGGTCAGGAACAGGAGGTTCCGGCCCGGGACGAATGTCGATGGCAGCCCGGCTTCTGTCGTCCCGATGGCGACGTCATGGGTCATGGCCGTTTCCCCAAGGCTCTTGAGCACAGTCGCATCGATCATGTGATCGTCACCAAGACGCGCGGCCCAGGACTCCTTGAGGCTCGCCATGCCGATCCGAACTTTCTCCCGGCAGGTCAGCTCCACTGCATGGCGCTGGCCATAGTCGAACCCGATCGTTTCCACGGCATCGAACCGGTCCAATGCCCAGGCGAGACAGGTCGCGGAGTCTTGCCCGCCGGAAAAAAGAACCAGCGCCCGGGTTACGGAGGGTGAAGTGTTGGAGGTCATGCCGCGCCTCTACCAGCCCGGGAAGACCCGGCCAAGAAGGGAAAACTGTGTGCTTTTGCGCACGCAATCAAAAATAGTCGCTCATTTACGCGAGGGTAGCCGGTTGACAGAAGGGGCGGCCCCTCTTTTCGTAGTATTCGCAGTGTTCCTGCCAGAAGAGCACGCAAATAAACCAAAACCATCAACCAATAATCTTGTCCACAAAGATTGGACGAGGGGAGGAATTTGACTTGAAACTGAACCGACAACCTAAGTGCGTCCTGCTGGCAGGTGCCTCTGCCGCCGTATTGAGCCTGATACAGGCCCCGGCGCTGGCACAGGAAGCAGACGCACAGAACACCGCCACCACCGTTGAAGAAGCTGCTCCTCCCGCCGCCTCCACTCCCGCCGCAGAAGAAGACAAACGTCTCAGCGTCGTGAAAGTGACCGCTACGCGCCGCGAGGAAAGCATTCTCGATGTGCCGCTGGCCGTGACCGCTATCAGCCCGCAGGAAATCGAACGCCAGGGGGTCGCCGACCTTCGTGCGCTCGACAATCTTTCAGCGAGTTTCAACATGAACTCGACGCAAACGGAATCGCAGGGCACATCCATGCGGATCCGGGGCGTCGGCACTACCGGTAACAATATCGGCCTCGAAAGCGCGGTCGGTGTGTTCCTGGATGGCGTCTACCTGTCGCGTCCCGGCGTGGCCCTCGGTGACCTCGTTGACCTGCAACAGGTCGAGGTCCTGCGCGGTCCGCAAGGCACGCTGTTCGGCCGCAACACATCTGCAGGTGCACTGAACATTACGACCAAGGCACCGAACCTTCGCGAACGGGATGGCTTCGCCAACGTGACCGTCGGCAATTACGGGCTCGTGAATGTGCAGGGCGGCATCAGTGCCCCCATCGCCGAAGATAAGTTCGCCGTACGCCTGTCGGGAGCCTACCGCACTCGTGACGGCCTGGTCGAAAGCACGACCGGGGCGGAAAGCCATACGCGTGACCGCTGGATGGTCCGCGGGCAAGCCCTCTGGCAGATCACGCCGGATGCCAAACTTCGCGTGATCGCAGACTACTCCGATGCGGATGAACAGTGCTGCGACGCCGTCGTCACGGTCGATCCGCTGGGAGAAGCCGGGATCTATGCCGCAGTCGGCCTGCCAGCAAATGGTGGTGTTTCGGCCTTCGGCCCGGGCGCACTGGACAGCCTGACGTCCAATGGCGAGCAATTCCAGAACCCGTTCCAGCAGGAAGGCATCTCTGCCCAGCTGGACTGGAACCTCGGTTTTGCCGATCTGGTCTATATCGGCTCATACCGCGACTTCCACGCTGAATCCATTCAGCACTCTGAATATGTCAGCCTCGACGTCTATGCTGTGGGCGATAACACAACGCCATTCGCAGCACCGACCGTACGTCCGTCTTACGACGACATCAAGACGACCACGCATGAGCTGCGCCTGCAGGGCCAGGCCCTCGATGGCCAGCTCGACTGGCTCGTTGGCGCCTACTATTCGGATGAGGACATCGAAGAACGCGCCGTGATGACCCTCGGCGGCGACTATGGCCGTTACGTCACAGCCCTTCTGGTGCCTTCGCTTGGTGCTCAGGCGATCAGCCTGGGATTTGGCGGTAACGTGCCAGCCGCGCTCGGCGGGGTCGATCCGGCCGGGAGCTATGCTGACAACAAGTTCAATCAGCAAGGCGAGTCGCTCTCGATCTTCACGCACAACGTCCTTGACCTGACGGATCGGATCAACCTGACCGTCGGCCTGCGTTATGTGGAAGAAACGAAGGACGGATCGTTCGAACAGATCTCGGCATCTTCGCCGGCTTGTACGAACATCGCCAATGCCATTGTGGCCAATGCCTACCCGGCCAATGTCGCACCGCTGGCTCCGACCGCGATGGCAATTACCTGCTTCCCGTTCGCGACTGAAGCCGACCTTCCGGCCTCGGCTTTCCTGCCGCTGCCGCAGACGTTCGACAACACGTTCGAGGATGAGGAACTGGTCTACACGGTGAAACTTGGTGCCAAGGTGACCGACAGCCTGAACTTCTATGCTGGCTTCACGCATGGCTTCAAATCCGGCGGCTTCAACCTCGACCCGACCGCGGCGGCAGGTGGCGCAGATCCCCGCTTCGATTCCGAAAAGGTCGATGCCTCCGAGCTCGGTCTCAAGGGGACGTTCAATGGCGGCCGCGGCCGGTTTGACCTCGCCCTGTTCCATCAGGAAATGGAAGACTTCCAGGTGCTTGAATTCACCGGAACACAGTTCCAGACATTCAACGTGCCGAAGGTTGTCAGCAAGGGCGCTGAACTGGAAGTCCAGACCCAGCTGACCGAGAATCTCAGTGCAAACGGCGCAATCACCTATACCGATGCGTATTATCCCCGCGATTGCGCACCGGGCGGCTTTGATCCGTCCAACCCGGTGAACCGCCTGTGCGGCTTCTCGCTGACCAACGCGCCGGAATGGGTCGGCCTGATCGGCCTGACTTGGGAAAACACGCTGGACAACGGCATGCCCTACTTCCTGACCGGTACGGTACGCAGCGAATCGGAACGCCGTACATCGACCCAGGCGGTCGACAGTGCGGGTGTCCCGCTTACCGACGATATCCAGGACGCCAACACGAAGGTGAACCTGCGGGCTGGCATCAGCACCGCGGACGACCGCTGGACGTTCGAGGTCTGGGGAAACAATGTGACGGACGAGCAAACGAAGAACGTCACGTTCAACATGCCGCTCCGCGGAACGGCGCGCGGCGTGTTCATCCAGGATCCCGCAACTTATGGTGTGACTTTGAGGACACGGTTCTAAAGTCTCGTAAGGCACAATTTTGCATCCAGAGCGGTGTCCGGGCCCGGACACCGCTCATTTTTTGCCTTTACGTAGCGTCCACCCGGCCAATCCTTCCAACTGAAAATATTGACTTTCCATCGCGGCTGCCATTCGATGGATTCTGAAGCACGTCCGCAAAGAGACGGCTCAAAGAACAGCTCGAAGCCAGCAATCCCGCCGGCCCGAGGGGAGGAAAATTTAAATGACCAAAAACAGAGACTCGAAATGTGTCTGGCTGGCTGGCGCGTCAGTGCTGGCCATGGGGCTGCTGGCACCTGCTGCCGTCGCCCAGGAGGACGGTGAAAGCACCCGGACACTTTCCACCGTGACCGTGACCACCCAGAAGGTCGAGGAATCGATCCAGGACGTTCCGATCGCGGTTTCGGCGTTTGACGAAGAAGCGCTCAACCGCCTGCAGCTGACCGGCGGTCCGGACCTCGTCAAATCCATTCCCAACGTGACCTTCACGAAGGGCAACTTTTCCGGGTACAACTTCAAGATCCGCGGCATCGGGGTCGATGTGGTTGCCCAGTCTGGTGATGCAGGGGTCGGTATCCACCAGAACGACGTACCGCTGACAGCCAACCGTCTCTTCGAAGCTGAATTCTACGACATCGAACGCGTCGAGGTCCTGCGGGGTCCGCAGGGTACGCTTTATGGCCGGAACGCGACTGGCGGTGTGTTCAACCTGATTACCGCCAAGCCTGTGCTGGGCGAGTTCCAGGCAGACGCCGCGCTCACCTACGGCAATCACAACACCTTCAAAGCCAAGGGCATGATCAACGTGCCGCTCGGTGACAAGGCTGCCCTGCGTGTTGCAGGCTCCCTGCTCCAGCGCGACGGCTACGTGAAGAACGTCGTGACCGGCAACGATATCGATGACCGCGATCTTTCCAGCATCCGGGCAACGTTCGCGATTGAGCCGACAGACAATCTGCGCGGCTGGGTGTCGTATGAGCACTTTGAAGAAGATGACAGCCGTCTGCGTTCCGGCAAGCAGCTGTGTAAGAAGGATCCCGGCTTCGATACATTTGCCGGCATAGCAGTCAGCGCAGCCGACCAGCTCTACACATCCCAGGGCTGTGTGGACGCTCCGCTCAGCCAGTCCAATGAGCGGGTGAATTCCCAGGCCACGCTCGGCGGCGGTCTCGGTATTGCAGCTGGCCTGCTGAACGGCGATGCCTTTACGGCGCCCGTGATCCGGGACCTGCGCAAGATCGAATCGGCGTTTGATCCGATCTACCAGGCCGATCAGGACCTGATCACCTGGAAAGGTGAATGGAACGTCACTGACAGTCTGCTGTTCACCTATCTAGGCAGCCACAACGAAACGAACTCGCATTCTGTTGAAGACTACAACAAGATTGCACCGAACGTGGCGTTCAATGACCTGAGCGGGATTCCAGCAGGCATCAGCCCGGCGGCGGACCTTTACAATGCCCTCTTCCCCGGGGGTGTCGTCAGCGATCCGGAACTGGGTGCATCGAACGTCTTCCGGACATTCGACAGCTCCGGCGGCGGCAGCGAACAGGATTCACACGAAATTCGTCTGCAGTCTGACTTCGATGGTCCGTTCAACTTCAACCTTGGTGCCATCAAGGTCGACTTTGAAGCCATCGATCCTTACGACAACCACGCTGGCTACTATGTCCTTTCGAACACACTGACGGCCCTGACGCAGTTCAACAATGCAACGGGCGGCGGTGTCTTCGGCGGTATTGTGCCGCTCGACTCCGGCAGCACAGACCTGAACGGACTGTTCAACGACACGCTGAATGGTGATGGCGGCAACTACTTCCGCTCGCTCTCACCGTATCGCCTGGATTCAACGGCTGTCTTTGGTGAAGCGTATTTTGATGCGACAGATTCACTGAAGTTCACGCTTGGCCTGCGGTACACGGACGACAAGAAGGAACAGGACGTCATCCCGACCTTCCTGTTCACGCCGCAAGCGCCAGGTGCTGATCCGTTGCAGCCACAGCCGATTGTTGGTGCATCACCGGACAATGGCGGCGACGGTTCGCTGAACACCCATGACAAGGAAACCACCGGCCGTCTGGGTGTCGACTGGAAACCGGATTTCAGCTTCACAGACGATACGCTGATCTACGGCTTCTATTCCAAGGGCTACAAGGGTGGCGGTATTAACCCGCCGCAACCTGCAGGCGCCGGCCTGTACGATCAGACCTTCAAGCCGGAATTCGTGGACTCCTACGAAATCGGTACGAAAAACACGATCCTGGATGGTACAGCCCAGCTGAACGTCACTGGCTTCATGTATGACTACCAGGACTATCAGATCACGCAGATCATCAACCGGTCTTCGGTGAACGTGAACGTGGATGCTGAGATCAAGGGTCTTGAAATCGAAGCCCTCTGGACGCCGGCGGACAACTGGCTGCTGACAGCAAACCTCGGTTTCCTCGACGCGAAGGTGGTCGACACCTACGGCATCGACCTGATCGACCGCGCCAATGGCCGGAGCGATCTTGTTGTCCTGAAGAACGCCGCAAACTACGCAAACTGCGTTGTTTCGGCAGCAGGTTATGCAACCGTTCTCGGTGCGATCGATGCCGGTATCGGTGGGCTGACTGCGGGCGACACCGCTGGTCTCTGCCTCGGCGCCTTTGCGGGCCAGGAAGCAGCCTTCGGTCTTGATGGCGTCACCGTGTCCTACACGGATGCTAACGGCAACGCGCAGACGGCAACGGCTCTCCAGCCGTTTGATGGTGACGCGAAGAACCTGGACGGCAACACGATGCCGGGTGCTCCTGACACGACCGTCAACCTTGCCGCCGAATATACCCTCGGTGGGCTGGGCGGTTCCGGTTGGGACATGACGATTCGCGGGGACTATTACTGGCAGGCAGAAACCGTCAGCCGGATCTGGAATACGCCGCGCGATCAGCTCGACTCCTGGTCCAACGTGAACCTGTCGCTGCTCTTCAACAATGAAGACACCGGCTGGGGCGTGGAAGTGTTCGCCAAGAACCTGACAAACGAGGAAGTCATCACGGGTGCCTACCTGACCGACGACTCCTCCGGCCTGTTCACCAACATCTTCCTGACAGAACCGGCGCTCTACGGCGTCACGGTCAAGAAAGCCTGGTAACAGGTTCAGGAACAAACGATTTGGGGCGGCCCTGCCTGGGCCGCCCCTTTTTATTTGGTCCTTCGCACAGCCTGACCTATGTTGCCCGCAACATTCCCTAACCTTCCAGACTCTGGAGACGCCCAATGCGCCTGACCTTCGTCGGCTTTGTTTCTGCCTTCGCCCTTTTCGCATGTAGTGCCAGCTCCGCCGCCGGGCCTTCCGTGCCGGAGGTTACCAGCGATCTCGATGTAACTTTGACCCCGGTCGTTGAAGCGGAGTTTCCCTGGGGGCTGGCCTTCCTGCCCAACGGCGACCTCCTGTTCACCGAGAAAGACGGCGGGCTGAATTATGTTGCAGGCGGTGAAGGAGAGGCCGCGCCTGTCGCAGGGATGCCCCCTGCCCTGACTGAAGGACAGGGCGGTTATTTCGGGATCACACTGGACCCCGATTTTGACACCAATCGGCTGATCTATGTCGCTTATGCCCAAGGCACCGAAGCCGACAATGGGACCGCAGTCGTGCGGGCCCGGCTCAGCGATGACAACACCGCATTGGAAGACCTGACCGAAATCTTCCGCGCCGATTCGCGTGACACAGCCTATCACTTCGGCGGCCGCCTCCAGTTTGCCAATGACGGAACGCTGTTCGTCTCGCTTGGTGAAGGCTTCAAATACATGAAGGACGCCCAGGATCCGAAGATCACGCACGGGTCTCTGATCCGCATCAATTCCGACGGAACCATTCCGGCTGACAATCCGTTCGCCGACGGCGTGGACGGAAATCCGGCCGTCTATTCCTATGGGCACCGCAACATTCAGGGGCTCTACTACGACAAGGCGGAAGGCACGCTGTACGAAACGGAACACGGGCCGAAAGGTGGCGACGAGTTCAACATCATACATCCCGGCGCGAACTATGGCTGGCCGGAGATCACCTATGGCGTCAACTATGACGGCACGATCATCACGGAGCAAACCGAGAAAGAGGGCATGGAGCAGCCGCTCACCTATTGGGTGCCGTCGATTGCGCCGTCTGGCCTCACCCGCCTTACCAGTGATGTCTATCCTGGCTGGAAAGGCGATTTCTTCGCTGGCGGCATGAACGGACCTGCGGGCCTGGAACTCGTCCGTATCCGGCTGGTAGACGGAACGGTGACCGAGCGTGAAAACCTGTTCAAGGACGAGTATGCGATCCGGGATGTTGTGCAGGCGCCGGATGGCCACCTCTATGTCGCAACCAAGGATCTGGACGGCATCTTCCGCGTCGACGTCGCGGAATAAGGACGTCTACTCGCTTGTCCGCCGCGCCCGCAGCGCGGCGGCGAGCGTGCCATCATCCAGATGATCAAGCTCTCCGCCCACCGGCACGCCGTGGGCGAGATAGGTGATCTGCACGCCCTTTCCAGCAAGCTGATCTGCCACATAGTGAGCCGTGTTCTGGCCTTCGAAGGTCGCGTTGAGCGCCAGGATCACCTCACGCACACCGCCTGCATCCACGCGTGAAATCAGCGAAGGAATGTTGAGATCGTCCGGTGTGACCCCATCGACGGCGGACATGACTCCGCCCAGCACGTGATAGCGCCCGCGATAGGAGCCGCCCCGCTCCAAGGCCCACAGGTCCGGCACGTCTTCCACGACACAGATCAGGCCTTCATCGCGTCCGCCGGACTGGCAAACCGCGCAGGGCTGAAGCGTGTCATAATTCCCGCAGATTTCGCACTTCTCGATCCGGTGGCCGGCATCGGACATCGCCTCCGCCAGCGGCAACAGTAGCGCGTCGCGCCGCTTCAACAGGAACAACGCCGCCCGCCGCGCCGAGCGTGGCCCAAAGCCCGGCAAGCGGGACATCAGCTCGATCAGGCGAAGAATCTCAGGGCCGGCAGAACGCTGTGACATTCCCCCAATGTCAGGCATTTGCGGAGCGTTGCAAGCACCGACGTGCAATTCCAGGTCAGCTGACCTCTGGGCCGACAGCGCCTATGGCGTCAGCTCGACCATTGTGACCGTACCGGTCCGGGTCTGCGTGAGTACAAGTGCATCGCTTGCCAGATCAAGCCCCCAGGAATGCCGGACACTGGAAGTCCAGAACGGCGCCGGCAGGTATTGTAGCGGAGCGTAGTCCGGGCTGTACGTACCGAGCATCACGTCTTGCTCATCATCGATAAAAATAAGGTACGGGATATCTTCCAGAGCGATCAGGACATCCGATTGGATCGAGGCGTCCATCGAATTCGTGTCTTCTATGATGATGTCCGAAGGCACTCCCTTGGTCCACGAGTGCACATTCGTGTTGACGATACCCGGGTTCATATTCTCGTTCGAGTAAATGTGCACCTCATGATGCCCATCATGAGCACCATCGGAGAAAACGAACGCAGCCGTAAACGTATTCGCTCCCATTGCGTGCAGCTGGAATGCGGCCCCGACGAGGTCCAGTCCTTGTGGTTGGGCAATTGGCAGGCTCGCCCCTTCAAAGGGGGCTGCTCCGGATTGGGTGGTCCAGAAGCGCAGGGATTGCGTCGATGGATCATAAGCGACCAGGTCGTTGCCTTCCCCGCCCACATAACAGTACTCGCCAGAAGCTTCGATCACCGTGCTCGGTTCGAGGTTCATTCCACTGACATCATCGAACTTGAACAACCGCAAACCATTGTCCCGGCTGCCCACGACCAGATCTGACAAAACCGGAATGTCCTGAGAACGGAGCGACGCCACGGCACAAGGCTTTTGAGTGGTCAAAACCTGCTCATATGCCTGCAGGAGATGAACGCGATTGCTTTCTTCCAGTGCGATGAGGACTGTCTGGGCTCCACTGCCAAAAAATTCACTGCTCACAATCGCGTTTTCACTCGCGATGCTTTCCGGCAGGTCATTCTCGACGACTGGAACAAATTCTTCGGTCGTCAGATCATTTTCGTATCTGAATGAAAGGCGCCCGGTATCGTCTGCCTTGTCCGCCACACCTATCAATCCAGAAGTCAGCGCGCCGAATGGCTGGGAAAAGAAGTCGGCGCCGACCGGATTCCGGAAGTTGGCAAAGCTGGCAATATTGTTGCCTACAATGCCGCCGACAGGCGACAAGACGATATTCTGGACGGAAATAGTCACGTTCTCTGTGGTCGTATCTTCTCCGTCCGAAACCGAAATTTCAAACTCCATTGCAGAATCTGCGTTCACTTCCGGAGCACGGAACGCGAAGACCCCCGCGCCAGTCGGCACGTTTTCGAACCATGGCACATTGCTGGGAGCCGGGCCGGAGAGCTGAGTGACCGCAATGGTCAGCGCGTCACCATCCGCATCCGTCGAACCGCTGGCATCGATCCAGAATGGCTGCTCTTCATCCGGGCTCGATGAGCTGAGCGTGTAGCTCACTTCCGGCGGTGTATTGGCGGGCGGAGGTGGCGGCGATGGTGGAGGCGGCGCCGGAGGTGGCGGTGAGGCTATTGGGTCCTGTCCGCTACCTGTACCGCCGCCACCTCCACCACATGCCGTCAATGTCAGTGCCAAAGCGCTTGCGGCAGCCACAGCCGCCGTTCTGAACCGCATCCCCTTTACCCCGAAGTCTACTTTATGGAGTTTTCAATATTGTCGGCACCTGCAGCAGAGACAACAGACTTCTCATCAAAAGAGAGACAGAGGTGATAATTCTATCAATTACTGGCTGAAACAAGAAAACCCCAGCCGTTAGGCCGGGGTTTCTGTTTCGATCGACGGGAAAAGGCTTATGCGGCCTCTTCGACCTCGCTCGTCTTCGAGCTCGGGCGTGGATCGCGAAGCACATAGCCGCGGCCCCAGACCGTTTCGATATAGTGGTTGCCGCCGGTGGCCTGCTGCAGCTTCTTGCGGAGCTTACAGATGAAGACGTCGATGATCTTCAGTTCCGGTTCGTCCATGCCGCCATACAGGTGGTTGAGGAACATTTCCTTGGTCAGCGTCGTGCCCTTCCGAAGGGAAAGCAGCTCGAACATCTGGTATTCCTTGCCGGTGAGGTGCACGCGGTCGCCGTCCACTTCCACCGTCTTCGCATCGAGGTTCACCAGTATCTCGCCCGTGCGGATCACGCTCTCTGCATGGCCTTTGGAGCGGCGCACAATGGCGGTGATGCGGGCGATCAGCTCGTCCTTGTTGAATGGCTTGGTGAGGTAGTCGTCAGCACCGTAGCCCAGCGTACGGACCTTCGCCTCGATATCCGGGTTACCGGAGAGGATCATGACCGGCGTGTTCACGCGGCCCATGCGGAGCTGTTTGAGGACTTCGTAGCCGGAGATGTCGGGCAGCGACAGATCGAGGATGATCATGTCGTACTCGTACACTTTCCCCAGATCGACACCTTCTTCACCGAGGTCAGTGGTGTAGATGTTGAAGCCAGCAGACTTCAGCATCAGCTCGATGGAACGCGCGACGGCGCTATCGTCTTCAATTAGCAGGACGCGCATGTGTCGTCTCCCGAATCAGCCTAACGACAAGCTAGTCGTTTTTATTAACTCTGAGAATCCTATAGGCTGTTTCTTTAACACTAGTTAACAGAGCCCTGCGATTCCCCGCGAAATCCCCCAAATCTTCACACAGATTAATTGCCAAGCTCCGCTGCCGGGGCGTCACCGATCAGCATCTGGCTGATGGCGATGGCGTCCTGAATAGGTTGAGCCTGAGGATCTGTGGAAATCAGTGTTTTCTGGCAGCGGATCGCATCGCGGACCTTCGGGTCGCGGATCACCACACCCGCGAGATGCGGGCGGAAGCCGAGGAATGTCTGGCAGGCCCGGGCTATTGCCTCATAAGTCCGCTGTCCGGCCGCACGGCTGTCGGCCTGGTTGATGCAGACTACCGGCTCGACATTCGGTGCATAGCCGCGCAGCACCTTGATGAAGGCGTAGGCATCGGTCATCGATGTCGGTTCATCCGTGATCACCATCAGCGCCTTGTCGGCGGCGCGGGCAAGCCGCATGCAGTTGGCTTCGATCCCGGCGCCAAGGTCGAGGACCACCTGGTCATATTGCAGGGCCAGCGCCGAGAGGCCGGCCGCGAGGCGGGCAACTTCTTCCGGCGGCAATTCGGCCAGCGCGCCAGAGCCTGACCGGCCCGGCAGCACATCGAACCCGCCACCTGCGGCGCCGCCATCGACCGGGGTCACGGCATCATCGAGCTCGACCCAGCCCGCGATCACCGCAGCAAGGTCTGTTTCCGGTGCAATGCCAAGCTGGACGTCGACATTGGCGAGGCCAAGGTCCCCATCCACCAGCAAGGTGCGTTTACCGGCCTGGGCAAAGGCTGAAGCCAAAGTGATGGCCATGAACGTCTTGCCGACGCCGCCCTTCCCGCTCGCAACCGCGATGATCGAAGCAGGCTCGACCCGCCGCGGTGTAGGCCGCGGCGCCGGACGTTCCTGCGATTTGCGCATCATGAAACTCATGGGATTACGCGGCTCCTTTCAGGGCGATCACGTCGCCCGGGGCGTCTTCCATCAACAGGGCAGCAAGGCGCATGGGCGCTGCCGGGACCAGTCCGCCACCGATGAACGGGGTGACTGCAAGATGGGAGAAGGCGATGCCGGCCGACGACAAGGCGGAAATGGCCCCGCCCCTCCTTCGGACAACATCAAGTTTGGTGAGGATGGCCCGCTTGATACCGGCGCGCGCGAAGCCGCGAGCGGCTTCAAGCTGATCATCCGGGTGGCCTTCGGCCGACATGACAAGAACAGGCTCAGCGCGGATGACCGAAATCAGGTCCTGCAGGCTGGCCATGTCGTCATCATCGAAAGGATTGATGGCTGGCAGGTCGATCACGCAGCGGCGGTTTTCGGTCTTCAGCGTTTTCAGTGTCGCAAACAGCTCATCCGGCGAGTGGCAGGTGCGGATCTGGCCCTTCTCCCGTTCGAGGTAGGCTGCCAGCTGGTCTCCGCCGGCCGTGCCGTCGAGATCAGCCGCAACGGGTGCGATTTCCGCCCGCGCCATAGCAGCGCGGCGGGTCAGTTTAGCAGCCGTTGCCGTGCGGCCGTGTCCCGGAGGGCCGACCAGAAGAATGTCGCGGTCGAGGCGCGCCGGCAGCGGATCGCAGGTCACGATGCGGGCAAGACCTTCGGCAATGGCCTCTTCCGGATCTGTCAGATGCTGAGCGCGGCCCGCACCTTCCGCAGCCGTACGATCTGCAAAGCGCTGCGGGGAGCCATGCCAGAGCAGCGCGTCACGCACGCGGCTGAAAAGCGGATTCTCAGAACCCCGGCCATGGCCGCCTCCGCGCGCATCGCGCAGGAACAGCGGCTCATTGGGAACCATGCCGACGCCGCCCATCTTGTCGACCGCCGCCCGGACTTCCACGCCACCATCAATTTCGCGCTCGGACAGGATGACCGCATCGGCTCCCATCTCGGCAAAAATCATCGCCTTGGCAGCCTCGAAGGTCTCGGCGGCGAACATTTTCATACGCATACGGCGGCGTCCTTACTCTCGAACAGACCCGCCTTCCCCGCGCCCCAGACGCGAACGGGCCACACTCTCCCGTAACCATTAGTGTCGTCTAAAGGTTAACAAATTCCTCTTCGGTGTTAGGAATTGCCGAATTCGGAAGGCGCAGACAGCCCATTCCTGCAGTGCCGGGCACACCGGCCTGCAACGCATTGTTAACCATGGGTTTTCCCGCAGTTACGCGGCTTCGCGCGAGTCCACGATCTCCGAAAGTGTCACCCCGAGTTGCCCATCTGCAACAACGAGGCGCCCACGCGCCATCAGCCGGTCTGACACGTAAATCTCGACCGGCTCATCGGTCCGCCGTTCCAGGGCCACGACGTCGTCGGCCGACATGGCGACCAGTTCTTCCATGGGCATGCGCACTTCGCCGAGCACCACGTCCACACGCACGGGCACGTCCATCAGGGACTTCTGCAAGGCAGGATTGGCGGGCTTGGTCATGGTCCATCCTTCTCGGTCGGGCGGTTGTTCTGGCTGAATTCCTGGCTTTGTGCAAACAGGTCTCCCTGTCCGTCAACGATCCGCTGGGCCGCGATTTTGACCAGGCGCAAGGCAGACTCCCGGAAACCGTCCGAATAGGCACTCGATTCCAGATGTCCTGCCAGAGATACCAGATTCGCGAGGGCGTCCGTCAGGTTTTCCGTTACCTGCTGCAGGCGTGCGTTCTGTTCGTCATGCTTCATCGACATGGCGGCTGCATGTGCCTCGGCGCGCGCCTCGGTCAGCAACATGGCCAGATCCGGCGCTGACAGCGTGATCTTTTCCTCAACAGGCAGTGCCGGCAATTCCGGCTCAGGCTGCGGAGTGAAATCGCTACGGAAATCGAACGGCTGCAGGGATTTGACGGCGCGCTGCATCAGTCGACCAGCTCATCATCTTCAACCTGGCCGTCTGCCCGGATGTCGCCGCGCTGCATGAGCGTACGGGCGAGTGCAACCAGTTCCTGGCGTGCCGCTTCAACTTCGCTGCGGCGGACAGGGCCGAGCGATGCAATCTCCTCGCGCAGCAGATCGCCTGCACGCTGAGTCATGTTGGCGAAGAAAACCGACGCCGTATCCGGCCGTGCGCCTTTCAGGGCCACGACGAGCACCGCGCGGTCTGCGGCCGACAGCAGGGTCTGCAGACCTGCTGCATCCAGGCTCGCCAGATCGTCAAACGTGAACATCAAAGCGCGCACCTTCTCGCCTGCCCCCGGTTCGGCGTGATCGAGCGCAGCAAGGAAAGTCTTTTCGGAGCGGCTGTCGAGCCGGTCGAAAATGCGGGCGACGCGTTCATGGCCATTTGACTGGCCGTCTCCAGCCCTGGCCGCGAGGATCGTGTCGAGCTGGGTTTCGAGGGCGCTGAGCGCCGCCGGATGTATCGGCCCAAGGTTCAGCAGCCGCTGCATTGCGTCGACGGCCAGGCGCGGCGGCAGTGCGCGCAGCAGGCGCGCCGATGCCTCGCCCTGCAACCGGGAAAGAACCAGCGCGACAGTCTGTGCATGTTCGCTTTCAAACATGCCGGCCAGCGTATCCGTGCCGGTATCTGACAGGCGCTGCCAGACGGAGGTTCCACGCCCTGCGGGCGTGCGTAGCCGCCGGTGCGCCACCATGAACTGGGAAACTGCCTCGGATTCCCCTTCTGCCGAAGGCCCAAGCGTATCCATCGCAGCGGTGAGGGCCTGCACTTCGGATTTCGAGAGTTCTGCCCAGATCGGCGCCGCATCCGGGCCCAGCGCCCGCATCAGCCGGGCAGATCGCATCAGGCCATCTGCTGGTGTCTCTTTGCGGGCAATCGTCAGCGCACTCATGCATTGCCTCCATTGCCGCTCATCCAGGCGCGAACGACATCTGCGGCGCGGCCAGGATCCCGGCGGGCAAGATCGGCAGCATCGTCATCGTGCGAGGGTGCAGAGCGGATGGCGGGTTCAGCAGGCTGCGACGTCATGCGGGCGGGAAGTGTTTCCTGTACCAGTTCGACGGGCGTCTCTTCTCTTCGCTCCGATTTGAATCCGATCCAGCCCGCGAGGCCAGCCAGCAAGGCCAGCAAGGACAATTCGGCCCAGTCACGCGGCAGCGGCGCACCCGTTACACCGGGCGCAAAGGCAATGCGCTGCAGATCCACCCGCTCGCCTTTGGCCGCATCGAGCCCGGCTGCCATGGAAATTGTGTTGGTGAGTATCCTGTCATCCACGCTGGCCTTGTCGTCGAGCAGCAACAGGACCTGCCGGATCGCGCCCGGTTGGCGAACGATGGAAATGCGGACATGCCCCTGCCCCGCCATCGCCTCGGCGACTGACAGGAGAGAGGCTTCAGACTGGGAAAGCGGACCGGGTGATGCTGGCGCACGGCTGACAATATCGCTGCCGCGCCATGCGAGCAGGCCGAGCGCCACGGCACATGCCGCGAACGCGAGCGCCCGTGTGGAAGGCGTCGCGCCGCGCGATGTACCGGATCTTCCGTGCGCCATACTGGACTCCCGTCATCCGGAGGAATCCGGATGCTTTCGCCAGAGTTAACGGGGCGCCCGTAAATTTGGGTTTAACAGCGCCCTAGCGGCGATACTGTTGCAGGCGGGTCGTGCGCAGGCCCTTGGCGCCGTGACGCAGGTAAAGACGCTCCCAGCCTTCGAACTCTTCATCCGTCAGATTGTAGCGGTCGCAAGCTGCCTTACGGCTGATCAAACCACCGGCAACGGCGGCAACCACTTCGGCCTTGCGACGGGTAACCCAACGGGAAATGTTCGGCGACGGGAGATCCGCCATGGTGAGCTTCTGGCCATCCGGGCCTTTCACGCTCATCGGTTTTGCATTCTGCTGTTCCATATCCACACCATTTTCCAATAGAGGGCGGACACTCCTTCTGGAGAGCCCGGAATATGGACACTACGCACTTCCCCTTAAGCCCACGCGTAACCCGTTATGAGAGTTTACGCGCGGTCATTAGGAGGATGTTTGGAAACCTGTTCCGGCCCGGCACACCAGGCGAGACTCTGCAGAAAATATTACACGATTGAGAAAAATCTGCGGTTTCAGGGCAGCAATTCGAGAGCATTATTGTCCCGCGCCTGCGCCGCGTGGCGCCGCAGCATGGTCAGGAACATCTGGTCGCCGCGCTCTGTCTGCTTGACCAGCATCGCCGCACCGTACGCCACCGACATGCCGTAGAAGCAGGTATACCGATAGTCGTCATAGAGCGCATCGAAACCGTAATCCGTGACCCCCTCATCCTGCAGCCGGGCATGATAGTACCGCAACAAGGCCTGCTCGTGCTTGGGCCTGTCATCCCGTGTCAGACCTGCCCCGATGAAATAGGCCACATCGCTGGCGGGCGCGCCTTTTCCGGCCGTCTGCCAGTCGACGACAGCCAGCGGCTTCGGTGAGCCCGGCTTGCCGAACAGCATATTGTCGAGGCGGTAGTCATTGTGCGTCAGCGCAAATGGACCCGGCCGCTCGATTTCCTGCATTTTGGGCAAGGCAGCGGTGTAAGCGTCGCCGACATCGATGTCTTCCTGTGCGAGCTGGGGACCGTAGCGGTCCTTGAATCCGGTCCAGAGCGCGACTGTCGCTTCCATGGTCAGGGCCGGCTCCGGCGCCACCGCGCTGCCCTGCAGCCAGGGATGCGTATCGAGAGAGGCATCGTTCCAGTGCGCCGCGTGCAGGATCGCCGCGGCATCCATGGCGCGTTCGGCTTCAGCCACGCTGCAGCCTGTCAGCTGGTTCCCCTGCTCGGCCGGGGCCATGTCTTCCATGATCAGGGCAAACCGGTTCGTGTCTGCGTCATAATCGGTATAGAGCGCCGTTGGCGTGATCCGCCCCGCCACCTTCGGGAAGGTGCGGTAGAAATTCACCTCGCGCTCATAGTGGCCGAGCATCTTGGCCGTCATCAGGCTGGCTTCATTGTCCGATGGGAACTTGCCGACCAGCGTCGCGGGTGCGCCGTCGCCTTTGCGGGCATAGTCGAAGACAAAGCGGACATTCTCGCCGATCTGGCCTGTGCCGATCGACTTCGCTGTGAGGCTGGAAACCTCCGCATCGATGCCAATTTCTTCGAAAAGCTGGTTGAACCAGTCCGGCGTCAGTTCAAGGGGATTGGTGTCGAGGCCGGGTCGGCTCATGGGTTTCCTCCGCATCGTCGGGCTCGTCCGACCCGCTCTTTGATTTTCCTGGGATGTATTTCTTCAGGCGCAGCATCCGCGCCTCGGCTGCGCGCAGGGCCTTGTCCAGCGCCGCCATGGTGAGGGCGAAATCGCCATTCTTGTCCTTGCGCCAGGCGCGCTCGGTCTGTGCGATCACAAAGGCGATGGCGGCGATCTTGAGGCCCAGCGGGGCGCCGCTGTCATCGTCCAGACCGGCCGATGCGAGGGCCCAGTGCGCACTCGCCGCCCTATGCGACGGCAGGCGCAGCAGCAGGCGCGGCGTCCGCTCGCGGTCCCGCATCAGCGCAACAGCACCGGCGCGGTAATCCTCCATCGCCTCGAAGCGCAGCATGATCACGTCGAACAGGCGCTCACGCGGAGACTCGCCGCCCGGTGGGCCTTCAGCAGACATGGCGCGATCAAAGTAGGCATCGAAGGCATTGACGAGGTCGTCTCGCGTGACGCCGTAGAACTCGCTCAGCGGCAGTCCGGCTTCTTCAGAAATAGCGGAGAGGGTGATGTCGCCCCAGGGCGTGTCCTCAGCGAGGCGCAGCGCGGCGAGAAGGCCCAGCTCGACGATGTCGCCTGTTTCCTCCTCCATGGTCTCGCCTGTCTCCTAATCGGTATCGCGAGACAGCTCCCGGTCGCGGTTGGCGGCGGCGCGGATAGCCTTTCGCATCAGTATGGGCATCCCACCCTCATCCATGAGGATGTCAAGAGCGGCCTGGGTGGTGCCGCCGGGTGAGGTAACCGCTTTTCTGAGCGCGCTCGGCGGCTCGTCCGACTGCACCATCAGGGCGGCAGCGCCTTCAATGGTGAGCGCGGCGAGCTGTTCGGCCAGGTCGGCCGGAAGACCTTCTGCCATGGCAGCATCGGCCATGGCTTCGGCCAGAAGGAAGATATAGGCCGGGCCGCTGCCGGAGAGACCGGTAACGACCGACATATGTTTTTCATCGACCGGACCGATGACAGCACCGAGCGGTTTCAGCAGATTTTCGGCGATTTCGAGCTGCTTCGCCATGACTGTATCGGACCTGGCGATGACTGAGACGCCCTTACCGATGGCGCCCGGCGTGTTTGGCATGACCCGAATGACGCACTTCGTGTCCAGGCGTTCGATCAGCTGCTTGATGCGCGTCCCCGCCATGATCGAGATGACCAGCGTGTCCGGGCCGATCCAGGCTTTCAGGCTGTCGGCCATCTTCGGGAAGACCTGCGGTTTCACCGCGACGATCAGAACGTCGACCGGTTCCGGATCGGGGTTCAGCCTAACCTTGCCTGCCTCAGCCCAGGCAGCGACGATTTCCGAGGGCTTGGGATCCTGAATGCGGATATCGGGCTTGCCCTTCCCGGCCAGCCAGCCACTGGCGAGCGCGGCGCCCATCCGGCCTGCCCCGATCAGGGCGATCGATTGCGCCGCCATCGCCTCAGGCTTCGCCGTGGGTTTCGAACATCACCGCATCGATGGCATCGCGCGGGGATTTTCCGGCCCAGATCAGGAAGTTGAATGCGGGAATGAAGCGCTCCACAGCGCTGACAGCGGCGGCCATTGCGCTGCGCACTTCGCCCAGCGTCGGCTCGTCGCGGTCCATCATCGGGAAAGTGTAGCGGAAAATGATCACGCCTTCGTCGGCCCAGTAGTCGAAATGGCCGAGCCAGAGACGCTCGTTCGCCATCATGATCAGTTCAGCGATCTGGGCGCGGCGCGCCGTCTGCGGTTTCACGTCCAGCGTCATGGAGAAATGGATTGCGGCCGGTTCCGGACGGTAGGCGAACAGGGCGCCAAGATCGCCCCAACGGGTCTCGGCGACGGCCTGCAGCGTACCTTCTTCGTCGCGCTCCGCCTGCCAGCCGCCTTCTTCCAGCGCCTGCTCGACCCGCTCCAGCGGATCGATCATGTTGTATTCATTGCGGGTCAGGCCGACACTCATTTACGCTCCCATCGCAGACTTGGGTATCGGGACAGGATTCGTCCCTCTGCGCTATCCCCACGCATGGACCATGCATACGCCCCTCAGCGGCGAGGTCCATCTGCTTCAACAGTTGCGGGAATAGCGGGACTCAGTCGTCGCCCGTATTTGCGGCAGCTTCGAGCTCTGCCACGCGCTTTTCGAGCGCCTCGACCTTTTCCAGCGCGGACACGGCCAGCGCCTTCAGCGCTTCCACTTCGTCCCGTCCGGCAAGGTCCATATCGGCGATCAGGGCGCGGACCCGGGCCTGCGCCGCCGTCTTGGCCTCTTCACCAGCGGTACGGGCTGCTCCGAGCGCGCCGGTCATCAGACCTGCGATGTCATCGAGCAGTGGATTTGTCGTCGCCATGAGGCTACTCCTTCGCGCGCGGGTGGCTGGCCTTGTCTGCCACATTCCGTAACAGATAGGTCCGGGGCAAGACAGGGAAAAGAGGCCGCATGTTCGACACGATGACGCTGCTGGGGGCACACCTGGCCGCCGGCGCCCTCTCCTTCCCCGAGATGAGTCCTGCGCTCTTCTCCATCGATTTCGGTTTTATCGGCCTCGGAAAGTTCCATCTGCGCTGGTACGCGCTGGGCTATATGGCCGGCATCGGCCTCGCCTGGTGGTATGCCGCTGCGATGCTGAAGCGCCCGGCCCTCTTCGGAGGGGAAAGCCCGCTGACCAAGGACCAGCTCGACGACATCATGTTCTGGATCATCCTGGGCATCATTCTCGGCGGCCGGCTCGGCTACATCCTTTTCTACATGGTGCCCTACCAGTTCGACGCGCTGATGGCCGATCCCGGCACGATCCTGCGGATATGGGATGGCGGCATGTCGTTCCACGGAGGGATCTCGGGCGTGGCCATAGCGCTGACCTATTTCGCGTGGTCGCGAAAGGTGAGCCTGTTCTCCATCGGCGACATCGCTGGCGTCGTGGCGCCGATCGGTATCGGCCTCGTGCGGCTCGCCAACTTCATCAATGCCGAACTCTATGGCCGCCACACGGATTCTCCCTGGGGCATGGTGTTTCCCGAAGGCATTGTGCCGGGTTCCACACCGCCGGCCTATAATTGGGACACCGGCAAATGGGTCTATAATGGCTTTGAAACGGCGCGATATCCGAGCCAGCTTTACGAGTCGGCTCTGGAAGGCTGGCTGCCGCTGATCGTGCTGTCCATCCTGATCTGGCGCTTCGGCGCTTTGAAACGCCCCGGCCTCGTCGCAGGCCTGTTCCTGCTGATGTATGCCTTCGGCCGCACGGTGGTGGAAAACTTCCGCATGCCGGACAGTTTCGTGCACGGCATGCCGGAATGGCTGACCATGGGCCAGCTGCTCTCCATCCCCATGTGGCTGGGCGGGGCATGGCTGGTCTGGAACGCGCTGAAACCGAAGGCCCGGAAGAACGCGTGACTCTGAAAGAACGCCTTATCCGCCTGATCGAGACGGGTGGCCCGATCCCCGTGTCGACCTATATGCAGCTCTGCCTGCACGACACCGCGCAGGGCTATTACGCGACGCGCCCCGGCATCGGGAAAGACTTCATCACCGCGCCGGAGATCAGCCAGATCTTTGGCGAACTGATCGGCCTGTGGCTGGTACACGAATGGAAGGCGATGGGGTCGCCGGCGGAAATCCGCATCGTCGAGATCGGCCCCGGCCGCGGCGTCCTGATGAAGGATGCACTGCGCCTCGCCATGATGGCGGGCGGCGGAAATTTTGCGAATGCGATGCGCGTGACCCTCGTGGAGCCGGCCCCGGCCATGCGAGAAATCCAGAACGAAGCACTCGCTGCAGCGCAGCCGGAGTTCGTCTCCACCCTCGCCGAAGTGCCGGCCGGGCCGATGCTGCTGGTCGCGAACGAATATCTCGACTGCCTGCCCGCGCGCCAGTTCCGACGTGATGGCGCCAGCTGGCGCGAATGCGTGATTGGGCTCGATGACAAGCGGGAACTTGTGTTCGGCCTCGCTGCCGATGAACAGGCCGCCCCGGAAGGCGCCGCAGACGCCAGCGCCGTGGTGGAAGTCCAGACAGGGATGGACCTGCTGGTTGCAGACCTCGTGACCCGTGACGCCCCGTTCCGGGCCTTGTTCATCGACTATGGCCCATCAGATACTGCACCAGGCGACAGCCTTCGTTCGTATAAGGATGGTGAACAGGTAGGCCCGCTTGCCCTGCCCGGCGAGTCCGACCTGACGGTGGATGTCGATTTCGGGCGGCTGGCACGCATGTCCGGCAAGGCCGGGCTGGACGTCGCCGGGCCTGCCCCGCAGGGCATGTTCCTGTTAGGCCTCGGCGCGCAGGCGCGCCTCAATCAGTTGGTGAAAGCCAATCCAGACGACGGCGAAGCCATCTTCAACGCCGCCCAGCGCCTGATCGACCCGAAAGACATGGGCGAACGTTTCAAGGCGATCTGCCTGTCGTCCGGCGGCTTGCCGGCCCCAGCGGGTTTCTAGCGTTCCAGCAGATGCGCCACGACCCGGCGATTGTGCGGGGCGTCGCGGTGTTCGAACAAATAGAGGCCCTGCCAGGTGCCAAGCGTCATGCGGCCGCCGATGACCGGAATGGAGATTGAGGTCTGCGTCAGCGCGGCCTTGATATGGGCGGGCATGTCGTCCGGCCCTTCGGTGCGGTGTTCCAGATAGCTCATCGACGGGTCGTTCGCTGGCGGCACAAGGCGGCGGAAGAAGGCCTTCAGGTCTGCCTGCACATCGGGATCGGCATTCTCCTGCACCAGCAGGGAGCAGGATGTGTGCTGGCAGAACAAGGTCAGCAACCCATCGCCGCCTGCCGCGCCCGACAGGAAACGCAGGATGGCCGGGGTGAACTCATAGAGGCCCTGCCCTGTCGTTCGGATTGAAATCGTATCGTGCATGCGGTCGCGCCGGATAAGCTGGCCAAAGGGACTGTCTCGTCCTCGCATGGATGTTAGGATGGCGGCAATGGCCGGGCGTGGGGCCCGGCGGATTTCAGGAGATGGCGGATGCGCTGGCAAGGTGGACGCAAGGGCGGCAACATTGAAGACCGGCGCGGCATGGGGCCCGGCAAGGTGGCGGGCGGCGGGATCGGCGTCATCATCATCGCCCTGATCGGCTATTTCGTGCTCGGCATGGAACCGGACGAGATCGCCAAGGTCGTGAGCGAACAGCCGGCCGGCAGCGCCAGCACGCAGGAAGGTGTCCGCGGCACGCCGGAAGATGAAGCCGGCCAGTTCGTCGACATCATCGGCGCCAATATCAATGATGTGTGGAGCCAGGCGCTGCGCGGCTATCGCGAACCCACGGTCGTGCTTTACGAACAAGGCACCGGCACGGGCTGCGGCTATGGCCAGGCCGCGATGGGGCCATTCTACTGCCCGGCCGACCAGACCGTTTATCTGGACCTCGGCTTCTGGCAGGACATGCAGACCCAACTCGGCGCGTCCGGCGCGGACTTCGCCAAGGCCTACGTCATCGCGCACGAATTCGGTCACCATGTTCAGAAGCTGACCGGCACCAGTGACAAGGTCCGCCAGGCCCAACAGGCTGCTGGCAGCCAGGAAGAAGCCAATGCCTGGTCCATCGCGCTGGAACTGCAGGCAGACTGCTATGCCGGCGTCTGGGCGGCCCATGCGGCGGAGGTGTCCGGCGGCGCGGTCGCGTTGGAACCCGGCGATGTCGAGGAAGGCCTGCGCACCGCTCAAGCCATCGGCGACGACATGATCCAGAAGCGCATGACCGGCAAGGTGACGCCTGAAGCCTTCACCCACGGCACGGCCGACCAGCGTGTCGAATGGCTGCGGCGGGGTCTCTCCACAGGCGATCCCGCGGCCTGCGACACGTTTAACCAATAGGCGCTCGTATCAGTAAGCCTGCGGCGAACTCGTCAGATTTCCTCATTGCTGCGCCCCTGCCGCTCCCCTAAAGACGGCAGAGAAAACGCAGGAACACGAAGCGAGGAAACGACATGACCGACGCACCGCAGGGCTTTGACACGCTGGCCATTCACGCAGGCACCGAGGCCGATCCGGCCACCGGCGCACGCCAGGTGCCGATCTATCAGACCACCGCTTATGTCTTCCGCGACGCTGACCATGCCGCCGCCCTCTTCGGCCTGCAGGAAGTCGGCTACATCTATTCCCGCCTGACCAACCCGACCATCGGGGCGCTCCAGAACCGGATCGCGGCGCTGGAAGGCGGCGCAGGCGCCGTCTGCTGCTCGTCCGGCCATGCGGCACAGATCATGGCCCTCTTCCCTCTGATGGCGCCAGGCCGCAACATCGTTGCCTCGACGCGCCTCTATGGCGGCACCATCACCCAGTTCAGCCAGACCTTCAAACGCTTCGGCTGGTCCTGCACCTTTGTCGACTTCGACGACCTCGACGCCGTGAAGGCCGCCATCGATGACGACACGCGCGCCATCTTCTGCGAGACCATCGCCAACCCCGGCGGCTATATCACCGACCTCGACGCCGTCGCCGCCATCGCCGACGAAGCCGGCATTCCGCTGATCGTCGACAATACGACAGCGACGCCTTACCTCTGCCGCCCGATCGACCATGGTGCGACGCTTGTGGTCCACTCGCTGACGAAATACATGACCGGCAACGGTACGGTGACCGGCGGCGTGGTGGTCGACTCCGGCAAGTTCGACTGGTCGGCCAGTGACAAGTTCCCGTCCCTCTCCCAGCCGGAGCCGGCCTATCACGGCCTCACCTTCCACGAGACCTTCGGCCCGGCCGCCTTTACTTTCCACGGCATCGCCATTGGCCTGCGCGATCTTGGCATGACGATGAACCCACAGGGCGCGCACTATACGCTGATGGGCATTGAGACACTGTCCCTGCGCATGGAGAAGCATATCGCCAACGCACAGAAGATTGCCGCCTGGCTGGAAGGCCATGAAGCAGTCGCGGGTGTAACCTATGCGGGCCTCGACAGCTCCCCCTACAAGGACCGCATTCCGAAAATCTGCCCGAAAGGCGCGGGCGCCCTCTTCACGGTTCAGCTGAAGGGCGGCTACACGGCCTGCACCAAGTTCGTAGCGGGGCTGAACCTGTTCAGCCATGTCGCGAACCTTGGCGATGCCCGTTCGCTGGTCATCCACCCGGCCTCGACCACACACCGTCAGCTGACGGAAGAACAGCAGATCGCCGCCGGCGCCTCGCCGGATACGGTCCGTCTCTCCATCGGCATCGAAGACGCCGACGACCTGATCGCAGACCTGGATCAGGCCCTGAAGGCGGCAGGTTGAACCAGATAGAAAAAATTCAACCAAAGCGTTCAACCTGACATAAGCGCTTGTCTGTCATCATCACCGGCTCGGAAAGGGCCGGTGATGATTTCAGAAGACATCCGCACTTCGCTGAAGATGGCAGCGCAAGCCTGGTCACCGGCCTCGCCGGCTCAGACAGGTGTGTATGCAGTCTACCTGAACGACGGCGCCAGTCTGCCTGAACTCGATGTTCCGCCGGACGGGCTGCTCTATGTCGGCATGACGAAAAAAGGCTTTGCAGCACGGGACCATTTCTATCCACAGAACGGATCGAGCGGCAGCACGCTCCGGCGCTCTCTCGGCGCCCTCCTAAAAGACGACCTGAATCTGACCGCCCTGCCCCGGGATAAATCCGGCCGATGGCAGAGCCACTATAATTACCGTTTCCCGGTCGAGGGCGAAGCGGCTCTGTCTGAATGGATGTTCCATTCCCTGACGCTCGCGCGCATCCCGTTCGAAGGGGACATTGCCAGCGCCGAGAGTAAGCTGATCGCACTGCTCAAACCGCCGCTGAACCTGACAGGATGGTCAAACAAGCAGCGCGCCATGTTGCTCGATTGCCGGCGCGTCTGCGCGAAGGAAGCGAAACAGACCTTAGGCGCATCTGCGGCCTGAGACGTCGGATAACGAGCAAAACAAAAAAAGGCGGCCTGTGAGGGCCGCCCTTTTTCACATTCGGAATGTTTCTGAACTACGTATCCAGGAAGCTGCGCAGTTTGCGGCTGCGGCTCGGATGCTTCAGCTTGCGAAGCGCTTTGGCCTCGATCTGGCGGATACGTTCGCGCGTCACGCTGAACTGCTGGCCGACTTCTTCCAGCGTGTGATCTGTGTTCATGCCGATGCCGAAGCGCATGCGCAGCACGCGTTCCTCACGCGGGGTGAGCGAGGCAAGCACGCGGGTCGTCGTTTCACGCAGGTTCGACTGGATCGCAGCGTCGACCGGCAGGAGCGCGGCCTTGTCCTCGATGAAGTCGCCGAGGTTTGAATCCTCGTCGTCGCCGATCGGTGTTTCCAGCGAAATCGGCTCTTTCGCGATCTTCAGGACCTTGCGGATCTTCTCCAGCGGCAGGCCCAGTTTCTCGGCCAGTTCTTCCGGGGTCGGCTCGCGGCCGATCTCGTGCAGCATCTGGCGCTGGGTACGGATGATCTTGTTGATCGTCTCGATCATGTGCACCGGGATACGGATCGTGCGGGCCTGGTCGGCAATCGACCGGGTGATCGCCTGACGGATCCACCATGTGGCGTAGGTCGAAAATTTGTAGCCGCGGCGATACTCGAATTTGTCCACCGCCTTCATCAGGCCGATATTGCCTTCCTGGATGAGGTCCAGGAACTGAAGGCCGCGGTTGGTGTATTTCTTGGCGATGGAGATCACGAGGCGGAGGTTGGCTTCCACCATCTCCTTCTTCGCGATGCGGGCTTCGCGCTCGCCTTTCTGCACCGTCTGCACGATGCGGCGATAGTCATCGATCGGAATACCGATTTCCTGCGCGATCTCGGAAATCTCCGCACGCACCTCTTCGATGTCGCCTTCCTTGGATTCAACGAAACGCTTCCACTTCGCCGAGATGCCCTTGACCTTCTCGGTCCAGTCCGGCTCCAGCTCGCGGCCGAAATAATTGCTGAGGAATTCCTTGCGCGGCACGCCATGCGCGTCAGCGAGGCGCATCAGCTTGCCTTCCAGCCCCATCAGCTTCTTGTTGATGGCGTAGAGCTGCTCCACCAGCGCCTCGATACGGGCGTTGTTGATGTGGATCGTCTTCAAATTCTCGACGATGTTGTTGGACAGCTCGTCATATTCGCTCTGCGCCTTCGGCGTCAGTTCCTTGCCTTCCATGCGGCGAGACACGAGCTTGTCCTGCAGCTTGCGGTAACGGCCGAAACCGTCAGCAATCTCGTCCAGCTTGGCGAGGACACCGTCACGAAGTTCCGCTTCCATGGCCGACATGGACATGGCGGCGGCATCATCTTCGTCCTCTTCCTCTTCAGCCTCTTTCTGCTGACGTTCGCGCTCGGCTTCGACTTCGTCGACTTCACCGCGGCGGGTCTTGGCTTTGGCTTCCGGCTCTTCTTCCTTCTCGACGGGCTTCGGCTCCGGCGGCGGGTTTTCCGCGCCATAGGTCGCCTCAAGGTCGATCAGGTCGCGCAGGAGGATCCGCTCATTGATGAGCTCGTCGCGCCAGACCATCATGGCTTCGAAGGTCAGCGGGCTCTCGCAGAGGCCACGGATCATGGCGTCGCGGCCAGCTTCGATGCGCTTGGCGATCGCAATCTCGCCCTCACGGGAGAGCAGTTCCACAGCGCCCATCTCGCGCAGGTACATGCGTACAGGATCGTCGGTCCGGTCGGAACCGCGCGCGTTGCCCTTCTTCGCAACGACCTTGCGGTCCTCGATCTTGGTCAGGGCCTTGCCCTGCTCTTCCGCTTCTTCCTCGGTCTCAACGACGGCAATGCCCATTTCCGAGATCTGGGACATCACGTCCTCGATCTGGTCGGAGGTCATCTCGTCATTCGGCAGAAGGGCGTTGATTTCGTCATGGGTGATGAAGCCGCGCTTCTGAGCGCGCTTCAGGACCTTTTTGACGTCCGTTGCGTTGAAATCGACAAGACCGGAATCGTTGTCCTTATCGTCGTTATCGCCGTCGCCCTGCGTATTCTTCTGCTTGGCAGATGCCATTCAATCTCTCTCCCGTGACGTACCGCGCGCTCATCCCGCCATACGTCTCAAAGTTTCGCGCCTCTTCAGCTCTCGCCGACTTTTCCTGCTGCCTCGTTCATGCGGGCTCTCAAAGCCCTTCGTTCCGCGACGAGCTGGTGCTTGCGCCGCCAGGCTGATGGCGACGACGTAGCATCCGCGCCAGCATCATCCATGCCAGCGTCAGCGTCCTGCTCAACGGAACGACCTGCAACCATGTATTGCTCGAGGGCTATGAGCCATTCCCGTGCCTCGGGTCCGTCGACCGTTATCGGAGGCGTGTGGGGATATTCGTTGAGCAGACTGGCAGCGCGCATGTTCCCTGCTTCCGCTAAATGGGCACTCAAAGCGCCGCGGTCAATAGGTTTTCCTGCATGAGCGAAATCCAGCACCGCATCGCGCATCAGGCTGACATCCGGATCGGCAAAGGCGGCCGCGGCAAGGGTTTCTGCGCCCAGGTCCAGCAGTTCCGGCGTGTCGACCGCCCGCACGACCTGTCCCAGGCCGCGCAGTTTGGCCGGTGCACCGCTTTTCAGTTCCACCTGCCCCTGGTCGCCTGACGCGGGAAACTGTCCCGTTCCGGGCCGCTTCCTGTAGTCGCCGTTGCCTTTTCCCTTGCCTCGGCTGGCCTGACGCAGCTGCCAGAAATGATCTCGCATGCGGGATTTGAGATCGCGCTCATAGGCGGCGCGGACGCCGGGGTGCTGGATCTGGGCCGCCGCCGCCATGAGGCGCGCCTCAAGACCCGCCTGGCGTTCCGGCGTGTCCAGCGCCTCAGCATCGCGCTCGCGCAGCCAGAGCAGTTCGGACATGGCGATCCGCCCGTCCAGCGCATCGGACATGGCACCGGGGCCCCGCGCTCGGATCAGGTCGTCTGGATCCATGCCGTCGGGCAGCAGAACGAAGAACAAGGAACGTCCCGGCTCGACATGCGGCAGGGCGCGGTCGATCGCGCGGTAAGCTGCGCCCAGTCCAGCACGGTCACCGTCAAAACAGAGGACAGGCTCCGGTCCGGCTTTCCAGATCAGGCTCAGCTGGTCTTCGGTAAGCGCCGTGCCGAGCGGGGCAACCGATGTCCCGAAGCCTGCCTCGGCGAGCGCGATGGCGTCCATATAGCCTTCGCAGACGATCAGCCCGCCGCCCTCGCCGCCGCCGAGGGCCTCGCGCGCCGTCTTGTAGCGGTAGAGTACGCGCGACTTATGGAAGAGCGGCGTGTCGCCGGAGTTCAGGTATTTCGGCTTGGCATCCGGCTGGAGCGCCCGGCCCCCGAAAGCGATGATGCCGCCGCGCACATCGGCGATGGGGAACATCAGGCGACCACGGAACGCATCGTACGGCTCCCCACCCCGGTCGCTTTCCTTGGCGAGCCCGGCCTCCAGGATCTCCTTGGTCGAGAACCCTTCAGATTTCAGGTGATCAATCGTCTTGCGCCAGTCATCCGGAGAATAGCCCAGCCTGTGACGCTTCCAGGCGGCCGGCCGAAGCCCCCGCCCTTCCAGATAGGTCCGCGCGGCTGCGCCTTCGGACGAAAGCAACCGGTCTTCGAAATAGGCCGCTGCGGCTTCGCAAACGGCTTGCAGGCGTTTGCGGTGATCGTATTCCTCAGCGGCCTGCGGGCTGGCCTTGGGCAGCTGCATGCCCGCTTCTTCGGCCAGCTTTTCCACGGCTTCCATGAAAGACAGCCGCTCTGTCTCCATGACAAAGCTGATGACATCGCCGCCAATGCCGGAGGAGAAATCCTTGAAGATGCGCTTCTGGTCATTGACGTAGAAACTGGGCGATTTCTCATTGGTGAAAGGAGACAGGCCCACCCACTCCTTGCCCTTCTTGGTCAGCTTCACCTTGCGGCCAATCACGTCCGAAGGCCGGATACGGGCCTTCAGCTCCTCTACGAAGCCGTCAGGGATGCGGATGGAAGGTGGCGCCATCCTGTCAGGATACCGCGTTCCCGCCTCCGGGGAAACGCGCCTTTTCACACTCGACCATGAAAAGAGGGCCCGGCAATGCCGGACCCTCCCCTGATCAATACAACTGGCGGATTATTGGCTGTCTGCCAGTACTTTGGCGTGGGCAAACGCTTCTGCATCAAGGTCGATGACGAGCGTGCCGTCCCCATCGCCCTGCTCGATGGTCAGGGCATCCGCATCGATGACGTATTTGGTCGTTCCGGCCAGCCCGTCTGTGATGACCGCATATTCCGGCGTGCCGTCGACCTTCAACACGAAGTCGTTCACGCGGGCGAGGTCATCGCCGAAGGTCAGCGAAGCGGTCGTGCCCATGGCTTCGGACGCGAGGCGGAAATCATTCACGCCATTCTGTTCGAACTCCGGCAGGCTTTCCAGCGAGGATTCCGAATAGGTCACACGGACATCCGGCTCGTCGTTATTGGCAACCGGCTCAATCAGCGCGCCCTCGAAACCGATGGCGCGGAGCTTGCCGCCGACACCGGCAACACCGCCGTCACGGATGATCAGTTTCGGCGTATCGCCGGGCTCGCCTATCCAGACATCGGCGACAGTCGCGATTTCATCACCGGCCGGGTTCAGCACTTCTGACCCGATCAGGCGCGAGGCCAGGATTTCGTCAGCGGCCAGCGTGTATTGCGCACGCTCTGCCGGCTCAATCTCGGCCCGTGTCATGTCTTTGAGATCAGCTGCGTACTGGTCCTTTGCCTGATCCGGTGTCGCTGCTGCCGTTTCCGCCTTCACCGGCGGTGTGGTTTCGGCATGACTGGTAGCTTTGGTGCAGGCGGCTGCGCTCATCATCAGGGCAACGGCACTGGCGGTAACAAGAAGGGGTTTCATGTGATCGTCCTTTCCATGGCTTGTGCCGGAAAGAACGAGATGACCCCCGGAGCGTTCCGAAGGTTAAGAAGGTTTCACTGAAAGGGTCAGCTGGCGCGCGACAGCGCCTTGCGGACAGCTTTACCGGCGGCACCGGACTCGATCATGCCGGGATAGCGCTCCTTCAGGGCGCTCATGCAGCGGCCAAGGTCCTTGAGCTTGGAGGCACCCAGGTCGCTCACGACCTCTTCCACGGCAGAGTCCAGCGCCTTGCCCTGCAGGGGAACCGGCAGGAATTGCTGGATGATCTCGATTTCCTCGCGCTCGCGGATGGCTTCTTCGAGGCGGCCGGCGTCTTCGTGCTCGCGGGCCGCGACTTCACGTTGGGCAACCATGGTCTCCAGCACGCGGCGCACATCCGCTTCCGGGCACCCTTCGCCATCGCCGCGTCCACGGGCACACACGTCCCGGTCGCGCACAGCGCAATCGATCAGGCGCAGCGTTGCCAGGCGTACGCCGGGCTGGCCCTTTTCGGTCTCAGATTTGAGGGCATTTCCAATGCGCGCCTTAAGCGACATCAATCCACTCTTGTCTTCTCGGCCCATGCCAAGTTTGCCTCTCATAAGCCCTGCCGCATCACTCGCTTGACGCCGCAGAGACTCCGCCCCAATACACCGGTCGAACTTCATGCGGATGGGTTAACGAGACCCTACGCGGCGCCCGGGAGGTGTGACAAATATGTCCTACTTGGCCAAAACTCAAGCGGCGACTTCAGCCACGGGAGCGATCGCCCTCGCTGACGGTACAGTGTTCCTGGGCCACGGCACCGGCGCCGAGGGCATCCGAACCGGAGAATTGTGTTTTAATACAGCGATCACGGGCTATCAGGAGATCCTCACGGACCCCTCTTATGCCTCCCAGATCGTCCTGTTCACATTTCCTCATATCGGCAATGTCGGGGCCAATGATGAGGACCACGAAGAGTCTTCGGAAGCCGGATCGCACGCGGCCCGGGGCGCCATTTTCCGCGAGCCGATCACACCGCCTTCGAACTGGCGGTCCACCGAAACCTTCGAATCATGGCTGCAGAAACGCGGTATTGTCGGTCTTTCGGGCGTCGATACCCGGGCGATCACCCGCCTGATCCGCGAGAAAGGCATGCAAAAAGCCGCGATCTGCCACCAGCCGAACGGAAATATCGACCTCGACGCCCTGATCAAGGCTGCCCGCGCCTGGGAAGGCCTGGAAACGGCCGACCTCGCCGCCGATGTCGATACAAGCGCCGAATTCGATAATTCCGAAAGTCTCTGGAATCCTGAAACCGGCTACGGTCATCTGGACACCCCGGCTTTCCACGTCGTCGTGGTCGATTTCGGCGTGAAAAAGAACATTCTGCGCAATCTTGCCAATGTCGGCATCCGGGCGACCGTCGTGAACGGCGATGCCTCGTTTGACGAAATCGCCTCGCACAAACCGGATGGTGTCGTCTTCTCCAATGGCCCCGGCGATCCGGCGGCCACCATCAAGCGGTCCGGAGACATGATCCGCGCGGTCATAGACAGCGGCCTTCCGATCCTGGGCATCTGCCTTGGCCACCAGCTGCTCGCGCTCGCGCTTGGTGCGAAGACCATGAAAATGGCGCAGGGCCATCATGGCGCGAACCACCCGGTCAAGGATCTCTCCACCGGCAAGGTCGAGATCGTGTCGATGAACCATGGCTTCACCGTTGACCCGGCGAGCCTGCCGGCCGGCGTGGAGGAAAGCCATCGTTCCCTGTTCGACGGTACGAATTCGGGTCTCGCCGTGAAGGACCGTCCGATCATTTCGGTCCAGCATCACCCTGAAGCGAGCCCCGGCCCGCAGGACAGCTTCTACCTGTTCCAGCGCTTCGCCGACCTGATGGAACAACACCGGGCCGGAAAGTAATCGGCTCCTTTTGAAAGTTTACGGCCATGACGGCCATTGCCTCTGAGGTGCCCCTGCCCGGCGACAATCGCATGGGCGCAATATTGGGTGACCTCTCTTCGAAGGGCTGGAGCTGGCAACCGCACATGTTGCCGGAAGAGCTTTACCTTGCGCTTCGCACAGAAGTGCTCGCCGCAAACGCGGAAGACGATCTCGCCCCTGCCGGGATTGGCAGGGAGACGGACTTCCAGCTCGACCGGACCATCCGAAAATCCCGGATTGCCTGGATGGATGGGTCGACACCGGCGCAGGCAGGTTTCCTGCAGTGGACAGAGCAATTGCGGCAAGCCCTCAACCGCGGTTTGATAATCGGCCTGTTTGAATTCGAAGCCTGCTTCGCTGTCTACCAGCCGGGGGAATTCTACGACCGCCACCTCGACAGTTTTGAAGGCGCGCGCAACCGGGTCGTGTCACTCGTTGTATATCTCAATGAGGACTGGACCGAGGAGAATGGCGGCGCCCTTGTCGTCTGGCCCGAAGGCGCGGACGAAACAGCACAACCGGCAGCTCGTATCCTGCCGGAACGCGCGGGCGTCGTATTCATGCTCTCGGAAACCGTTCCGCACGCTGTTGAAGTCACACAGGCATCACGGTTCGGCATTGCCGCCTGGTGGCGCGTGAATCCTTCCATTCAGGGACAGATCGACCCCCTGACCTAACTCAAGCTTCGGATCATGATCTCGAACGCTTCGTAGACTTCGTCAGGCGTCAGGCCATCAACGCCCTCCGCGAGGGCAAACCCCGCACCGTTCAGGGCGGATTGCACCAGAACCGAATAGGCATTTACGCGGCTGGGGGCGATACGCCCACGTTCCGCCAGCGTTTCCATCGCCCGGCGTACATTGCTTTGGCCAAGATTACGGTTGGACTCGTACCAGCCCTGCAAGCCCAGTACGACGGGGCCTTCATAGAGCACGATCTTGAAATATTCCGGGCGCGCCGCCCATTTGAGATAGACCCGGGCGCCGGTCAGAAACTGAATATAGGGATCGTGTTCCCCGCTCATTTTGCGGGCTTCGGAGACGGCCTCCTCCCCCATCTTGGTCTGCAGGTCTGTCCAGACTTCGCGGAACAGATCCAGCTTGCTTGGGAAATGGTGGAACAGGGCGCCCTTCGTCACGCCCGCATCGGCAACGATGTTTGCAATGCTGGCGCTAAATCCGTCTTCGGCAAATCGCTTCCGGGCCGCGTCAAGAATGGCGGCTCGAGTGGCTTCTGCCTGTTCTGCAGTTCGCCTGGGCATGGGTCGTTATTTTCGTTGCTACCCTATCATACCAGTGGTACGTAACATTTCAAAGCGCTCCGGAGGCATTTCATTGCCCGCAGCGTGTTTTTGGAACCGCGTATGTATCGAGCTGGGTGGGACTGGCCTCAGGCTAGCGCGGGACGCCAAGGAACTGCGCCCGCCTGCAAAGGTATGGGCGCAGTTTTATGTTCGGCGGTCCATTTATCCGGCCCGGAACTTTCTACCGCAGCGCGCCGCAACGGCTTTCATATTCAGCGATCGCGTCAGGCATCCATTTGCGGAAGTTCTCGGCCCGGGTCTCGCTGGCAGGATGCGTGCTCATCCATTCCGGCGGACGCTGACCACCGCCAATCTCGCCCATGCGCTGCCACAGCTCTGGCGCCTCGCGGGGGTCGTAACAGGCCCGCACCAGCAGATCGAGACCGATCTTGTCTGCCTCGGTTTCATGCTCGCGGGAGAATTTCAGCATCCCGCCCTGTGCCGCAATGCCAAAGGCCTGCATGACGGCGCGCTGTTGCGCAGGGTCCATGTCTCCCATGGAAACGCCAACTGCCATCTGCCCCATCTGCATGACCTGCTGCTGGCTCATACGTTCCGCGCCATGGTGCGCAAGCGCGTGACCGATCTCATGGCCCATCACGACGGCCAGCTTGTCCGGATCCGCCAGGTCATCCATGCTCACGCGGCCATCATGATTGCCGGTGATGTCGAGGATACCTGTATAGACCGCCACATAACCGCCCGGCAGGCAGAACGCGTTGGGCGTGGCGGACTGAACAACATAGTAGGTCCAGTCGAACTTGTCCGCGACCGGGGTGAACGCGTATCCATCACCCCGCAATTCCTGCTCCAGCTCCACAGCAGCCGCCTGCAGGCGCGCGCCGATCTCACGCACCGTCGCCGTCAATGCCGCTTCCTCTCCGGAACAGGCCTCATTTGCACACAAAACAGTATTTCCCTGGCTCTGCTCCTGATTCAGGATCTGCAGATAGGATTGCTGGCCGAGCTTCACTTCCTGCTCAATCGAAACCGTGTTGAGCTGTGACCGGCCCGAGAACGGAACGGGCTTCTGGTTCATCTGCCAATAGAGGAACAGGCCAAAAGCGGCGATCAGAAGGAGGCCAAAACGGCTGCGCAGCAATCGCGCAATGCCCCCTCCGCCGCGATACATCCCGCCAGGTTGGGTCGGCATGCGCACGAAAGCCTCCTTGTCCGCCGTCTTCAACGCCCGATGAGTGTTAGCGGAGAGCCCCCGGCAGGAAAAGCGCCCCCGGCACGCTTTGCGTTCCCAGCTGGACCGACTATGTAGCAAACATGACTGAGACACCCGCCAACCAGCCGAAGCTCGAGATCCGGATCATTCCGGTCACGCCCCTCCAGCAGAACACGTCCATGATCTGGTCGACCGAGACCATGGAAGGCGTGTTCATCGATCCGGGCGGCGAAGTGGACAAACTCATGGGCGCTGCCGAACAGTTCGGCGTGAAAATCGTGGCCGTCTGGCTGACGCATGGCCACATGGACCATGCCGGCGCGGCCGCAGCGGTCGCAGAACGGACCGGATGCCCGGTGATCGGCCCTCATGAGGACGACCAATGGCTGCTCGACGAGATCGAGACCCAGGGCGCGAAATACGGCATCAAGGACGGCAAGAACGTGACGCCAGACCGCTACCTACATGATGGCGACGTTCTGGATCTGGCGGGTAACAAGTTCGGCGTCGTGCACACGCCCGGCCACACGCCCGGCCACGTGGTGATTTACTCGCAGGAAGGCGCGCTGGCATTTGTGGGCGACGTCCTGTTCCGCGGCTCGGTCGGCCGGACGGACTTCCCGCGCGGGAACCAGCAACAGCTGATCGATTCCATCACCAGAAAGCTCTGGCCGCTGGGGCCCCAGATGCGGTTCGTGCCCGGGCACGGCCCCCTCTCCACCTTCGGACAGGAACGGCAGGACAATCCTTTTGTGGCCGACGAAGTGACGGGATATCAGGGCGCCGAGAAGCAGGCACCGGATGAGATAAGCCAGAAGCTGTCCAAGCGCTGGAGCTGATCCGGAAGGTTCAACCCCCTGAGTTCATCGTAATGTTGCGCGGGGAACCGGCGCGGGTGCGAGCCGTTGTTGCGGTCATAGCCACCCGAAAGGACCCCAAATGACCTTCCCTGTGAAACTGATGGCCATTGGCGCAAGTGCAGCCATTCTGGCCGCCTGCACCTCGAGCGGCACGACTGAACGTAACGCAGCCTATGGCGCCGCAGCGGGCGCTGTCGCCGGCGCTGTGATCGGCAACAATGTCGGCGATGGCGACGCAGAACGCGGCGCAATTATTGGCGGTGCCATAGGTGGCGCTGCTGGCGCGGCCAAAGGCTGCACCGAAGCCGACGACTGCGACATGCCTGGCGTGAAAGATCAGGAAACCGAACGCGATTCAGATGGTGACGGCGTCGCGAATGCCTATGACCGCTACCCATATGACCGGTCGCGCTGGTAACAGGCCCGGCAATTCACAAAGCCGCGGCCCCGTTTCTTAAGAAGCGGGGCCGTTTTGTTTGCCCACCCCTTCAGACAATCGGGGGCAAAATGAAACATCGCGGAACCAAATCTACCTTGGGGCGTTTACCGCGGGTTACATCAATTACGGATTACTTTTTCAAGCGCATGATGGCCCCTCCTCACGTCCCCTCCTTTCCCTTTACTGTGTCAGATCCTGAACCAACCTCTCCTGAAACCGAGGTAAAGGCACGTGTCTTTGCCTGGTGTTCTGCCTGGAGCAGTATTGAAGGCAAGTTCCAGCGAAACAGGTTGGATGAAATCGCGTCGGGCGGCACAATCCGGATGACGACCGATTTCGGTGAAGTGACATGCTTCAGCGTTTCACTGGACGCTTATGCGGCCTTCTGGGCCCCCTTCCTGACTGAAACATTTTCAGAGTGGTTTCTCATTGTCGACTCGCCGCTCCAGGTCACCGTCGGCGACAGATATGCAACGGCTTGTTTCGATGCGCAGCTTCAGGGCATCATGCATGACGGAGACCGGAAATCGCATCGCCAGACCATGCAGCAGACCTATACGAAATCCGGCGGGGCCTGGCGCCTGGCTCAGGAACAGACAAAGATTGCGCCGGGCAGTTCATACCTCTGACCGCCTGAAGGCGGAATTCTCCGGCAACGAACTGCAGCGCGCGCAGACTTTCTGACCGACTTCACCTTGCTCAAGCCTCCGACTCTGCTATGACGCAGCCGTTTGACCGCTAGGAGTTGGGGCACATGCCAAAGCGCACAGATATAAGCTCCATTCTCGTTATCGGCGCCGGTCCCATTATCATCGGACAGGCCTGCGAGTTCGACTATTCCGGCGTACAGGCAGTGAAAGCCCTGAAGGATGAAGGCTACCGCGTCATCCTCGTGAACTCGAACCCGGCGACGATCATGACCGATCCGGAGCTGGCCGACGCGACTTATATCGAGCCGATCACACCGGAAATCGTCGAGAAGATCATCGAGGTGGAGAAGCCGGACGCCCTGCTGCCCACGATGGGCGGACAGACGGCGCTGAACTGCGCGCTGGACCTGCACTATGCCGGGATCCTCGAGAAGCATGGCGTGGAGCTCATCGGCGCCCGCGCTGAAGCCATCGAGATGGCTGAGGACCGCGCCCTGTTCCGTGAGGCCATGGACCGGATTGGCCTGGAAAACCCGCGCGCGACCATCGTGTCGTCGCCGCGCGACGAAAAAGGCAAGTATGACCGTATCACCGGCCTCAAACGCGCCATGGACGCGCTGGAGACGGTTGGTCTGCCGGCCATCATCCGGCCAGCCTTCACGCTCGGCGGCACAGGCGGCGGCGTGGCGTACAATGTCGAGGAATATGAAGAGATCTGCCGCTCGGGGCTCGCTGCCTCTCCCAATGCCCAGATCCTCGTCGATGAAAGCCTGCTCGGCTGGAAAGAGTATGAAATGGAGGTCGTCCGCGACAAAGCGGACAATGCCATCATCATCTGCGCCATCGAAAACATCGACCCGATGGGCGTCCATACCGGAGACTCCATCACCGTCGCCCCTGCTCTGACGCTCACCGACAAGGAATACCAGGTGATGCGGAACGCCTCGATCGCAGTGCTGCGCGAGATCGGCGTGGAGACTGGCGGGTCCAACGTCCAGTTTGCCGTGAACCCGGAAGACGGCCGCCTGGTTGTCATCGAAATGAACCCGCGTGTGTCGCGTTCCTCTGCCCTTGCCTCCAAGGCAACCGGCTTCCCGATCGCCAAGATCGCCGCAAAGCTCGCTGTCGGCTACACGCTGGACGAGCTCGACAACGACATCACCGGCGTGACGCCGGCTTCCTTCGAGCCGACCATCGACTATGTCGTCACCAAGATCCCGCGCTTTGCGTTCGAGAAATACAAGGGCACCGAGCCGGTCCTGACGACCGCCATGAAATCGGTCGGCGAAGCCATGGCGATCGGCCGGAACTTCAAGGAAAGCTTCCAGAAGGCGCTGAACTCGCTGGAGACCGGCCTGACCGGTCTGAACGAAATGGAATTCGAGGACGAGACGAAGCTGCGCGCGGCCCTGGCGATCCAGTCACCCGACCGCATACGCGTTGTCGCCCAGGCTTTCCGCTCCGGCCTCAGCGTGGACGAAATCTACGCCATCACCTCCATCGACAAATGGTTCCTGCGCCAGTTCGAAGAAATCGTTGCTGAGGAAAACAAGATCCGTTCGCAGGGCCTGCCGGACGACGCCTACGCGCTGACCGACATCAAGGCGATGGGCTTCTCCGACAAGCGCCTCGCCGAACTGACCGGCAAGACCGAACAGGCGGTACGCGACCAGCGTCACGCCCTGGATGTGCGCCCGGTCTACAAGCGCATCGACACCTGCGCTGCCGAGTTCGCGGCGAAGACGCCTTACCTGTACTCCACCTATGAGCACCCGCTGTTCGGCCAGGACAAGCCGGACTGTGAATCCCTGCCCACCGCACGGGAAAAAGTCGTGATCCTGGGCGGCGGCCCGAACCGGATCGGCCAGGGCATCGAGTTCGATTATTGCTGCTGTCACGCCGCCTTCGCGATGGAAGACCTCGGCGTCGAGTCGATCATGGTGAACTGCAATCCGGAAACGGTGTCCACGGACTATGATACGTCCGACCGCCTGTATTTCGAACCGCTGACCGATGAACACGTGCTTGAGATCATCAACAAGGAAAGCGGCACCGGCCACCTGCGCGGCGTGATTGTCCAGTTCGGCGGACAGACACCGCTGAAACTTGCCAGCCCCCTGCACCGGCAGAACATTCCGATCCTCGGCACCAGTCCCGAGTCGATCGACCTCGCCGAAGACCGCGAACAATTTGCTGCCTTGCTCGACAAGCTCGGCATCCAGCAAGCGCCGTCCCGGACCGCCAGAAGTGTGGATGAAGCCCAGATCAAGGCGAACGAAATCGGATACCCCGTCATGCTGCGCCCGAGCTTCGTGCTCGGCGGCCGCGCCATGGAAATCGCACGCGATGACGACGATCTGCGCAAGTTCGCAGCCGAGGCGCTTCAGGTTTCCGGCGACGCCTCGCTCTTTATCGACCGCTACCTGTCCGATGCGACTGAAGTGGATGTCGATGCGATCTGCGATGGCGAAAACGTCCACGTCGCAGGCATCATGGAGCATATCGAGGAAGCCGGTGTTCACTCCGGCGACTCCGCCTGCGCCTTGCCGCCCTTCACGCTTTCGCCCGCCCTTCAGGGCCGGCTGGCCGAGCAAACGATCGCACTTGCACGTGAGCTGAAAGTGCGTGGCCTGATCAATATCCAGTTTGCAGTGAAAGACGACGAGATCTACGTTCTGGAAGCGAACCCGCGCGCCAGCCGGACAGTCCCGTTCGTCGCCAAGGCTGTCGGTGCGCCGATTGCCGCCATCGCAGCGAAGGTCATGGCCGGCGAGAAGCTGACGGAATTCGACCTCACTCACGCCCACCCCCGCCGGGTCGCCGTGAAGGAAGCGGTCTTCCCATTTGCCCGCTTCCCCGGTGTCGATCCGCAACTGGGGCCTGAGATGCGGTCGACCGGCGAAGTCATGGGCTGGGACGATGATTTCGGTACCGCCTTCCTCAAAAGCCAGATGGGCTGCGGCGTCATTCTGCCGACCGAGGGCGCCGTGTTCATCTCGGTGAAGGATTCGGACAAGACCGGCGTTATCGAAGCGGCCCGCGACCTTGTTGAGCTTGGCTTCACCCTTGTCGCCACGTCAGGTACCGCCGCTCACCTGGAAGCGGAAGGCCTGCCCGTTCGTGCCATCAACAAGGTCAATGAAGGCCAGCCCCACATTGTGGATGCTATGATCAATGGCGAAATCCAGCTCGTGTTCAATACGACCGAAGGCGCAACATCCATTGCAGATAGCGCCTCGATCCGCCGGACGGCTGTGGCCCGCAAGATCCCTTACTACACGACGCTGGCGGCTTCGATCGCCTCGGTTCGTGCGATCTCCAGCATGACGTCGCGGGAAATCTCCGTACGCGCCTTGCAATCGGCGTGACAACTCCCACTTGACGACGTTCACATTTGCGACAACGATTTTCGCCCAATTACAGAGGTGACACCCTATGGAACGCATTCCCATGACCGCAGAAGGCCATGCTGCGCTTCAAGCTGAGCTCAAGAACCTCAAATCGGTTGAGCGCCCGAACATCATCGCGGCGATCGCTGAGGCGCGTGCGCACGGCGACCTGTCCGAGAATGCCGAATACCATGCCGCCAAGGAGAAGCAGAGCTTCATCGAAGGCCGTATCAGCGAACTGGACGACAAGCTCGCCCGTGCAGACGTGATCGATGTCTCCAAACTGACCGGCGGCAAAATCCGCTTCGGCGCAACGGTGTCTCTGATCGACGTCGATTCCGAAGAGGAATCTTCCTACAAGATCGTCGGTGACGATGAGGCAAACGTGAAAGAAGGCAAGATTTCCATCTCTTCCCCGATTGCCCGGGCCCTGATCGGCAAGGAAGAAGGCGACGAAGCCGAGGTCGCGGCACCTGCCGGGGCGCGCGCCTACGAAATCGTCAAAGTCGAGTATTTGTAAATGTCGGGGCCGGGATCGCTCGGACCCTCAGTCTGGGCGGTCTCTGACGGCCGCGCAGGCAACGCTGCCCAGGTGCGCGCAATCGTGCAGGCATTGGGCGAGACACGCCGCTGGATGAAGATCGGGCATGTTCCAGGGGAAGCGCACCGCGCCGAACCGATCGTCCTGACACCACGTATGCCTTGGACCTGGCTGCCGGCAGACAATTGGCCTTCGCCACTTTCCGCGCTACCTGCTGACCAGCGCGCTGTACTACAAGCCCCCTGGCCGACCGTCTGGATCGCCGCAGGCCGCCGGTCTGCTGCTTTTACACGTGCTGTGAGAGAGTGGTCTGGCGGGCGTACACTGACCGTCCAGATTCTAGATCCACGTATTCCGCCGGACAATTTCGACCTTCTTGTGACGCCCAAGCATGACGGCGTGACGGGACCGAACGTGATCCAGACTGTTGGTTCCCCCTCCTATTTTTCTCCGCATGCGATCGAAGAGGCCGCACAGGCCTTTGCGGATCTCGCTGACGAACGCGGCAAAAGCGCGATCGTCATCCTCGGCGGCAACAGCAAAACCCACACCTTTACGGAAGCGGCAGCCGACCGGCTCGACGCCCAGCTGCGCGAGCTTGCCGGAAAAGGCTGGCGTCTGCGGATGACGGCGTCGCGGCGTACGCCTGATTCGATCCGGGCGCGGTTCCGCCGATTGGCCGATGAGATCGGCGCAAAATTCTGGTCGGGCACGGAAGATGGCCCGAACCCGTATATCGCCTGGCTCACCTTCTCCGATGTCGCCATCGTCACCGAAGACAGTGCCAACATGCTTTCGGACGCGACCTGGCATGGCCTTCCCCTGCATATTGCAAAACTGGAAGGGCGGTCCGACAAATTCGACAAACTGCATGAAAGCCTGATTGCACACGGTGCGGCGCGCTGGTTTGACGGCACGCTGGAAACCTGGACCTACGCGCCTCTGCGCGAAGCAGACCGGGTCGCCGACGCCATTGTCGATAGACTTCTGGAGCGCTACCCGCAGCCCGATATGGGGCAATCGGACATGGTTGCCGCGCCCGATTGGCTGAGTTGATCGCGCCAGCCCCGCTTTTTCTTGCGTTTTGATTTTCCCTGAGGCCTTATGTCCCTGACTTTGGGGACAAGGTATGGCGCGCGACATCGAGCCACTTCGCCAGTTTTTCCGGGATTGCCGTGACGCGGCAACGCTCCTGGACCTCCGCACTGCTGCAGCAAACTATTTTGAAACGACGCATGTCGTGATGGCGAGCTACATACATTATCCGCCGGTCGGCGCCCGTGATTTCGATGGGCAGATCCGGGTCGGAGAGTTTGGTTATCCGGAAAGCTGGCGGGAAACCTACCTCGCGGAAGAGCTGCACCTGTGCGACCCGCTGGCCCGCAGGGCCGTGAATTTCACCCGTCCCTATTTCTGGACCGAAGCCCCGCAATTGCCGAACCTGACACTGGAAGAACGCGAATATCTTCAGCGCGTCGCCGCGCAGAATATGGGCGAAGGGATCGGTATCCCCCTGTTCGGTCCCGCCGGGCGAAACGGTTACGCCGCGCTGGGTTTCGGCCAGGCAGAACGCCCGCCCGCGGATGAAGTGCTTGAACTGCAGGCAGCGTCTCAGATGGGCCATCTCGCCTATTGCCGTCTGCTGCTGAAGGATCTTCCCAACGGCACCGTCCTGTCTGCCCGCGAGCGCGAAATCCTGCGATGGGTCGCGCGTGGGCGAACCAATTCGCAGATTGCAGAAGTTTTACAGCTGTCACGGAATACGGTCGAAACCTATATCCGGCGCTGTTTTGAGAAGCTCGACGTGAACGACCGTGTCTCCGCGGCTCTGCGGGGCATCGCGCTCGGCATGGTCGACTGACAGCCTGTCAGGCTGCAGCGACGCGGTCATCTGCCGGGATAGCCTTCAGGATAAATCCGCCGCCAAGGATGCGCGTACCGCCATCAGGATCATACAGCACCGCTGCCTGTCCGCGTGCAACACCCTCTTCCGGCTCTTCGAACCAGATCACCGGCGTACCGTCATGCCAGCCAAGCCGTCCGGGCACAGGCGGGCGCGTGGACCGCACACGGACAAGCACAGGGGCGCCCGCATCGGCAGCAGATTCCAGGCTACCAGCCCCAATCCAGTTCAACTCTTCGAGCAGCAGGCCGGACGTCATCAGCGCTTCACGCGGGCCAACGACAACGCGGCGGTTCGGCGCGTCGATCTTCACAACAAACAACGGCTCTCCGGTGGCGACACCAAGGCCTCGGCGCTGGCCGATCGTGTAATGAATGACGCCATTATGCTCGCCCAGCACGCGTCCATCGAGATGCACGATCTCGCCGCCGCGCCCGGCACCGGGACGGAGTTTTTCAACAACATTCGCATACGACCCTTCCGGCACGAAGCAGATATCCTGGCTGTCCGGCTTCGAGGCAACTGGCAGATTAAACCGGTCAGCCAGTTCCCGCACTTCCGTCTTCGGCAGGTCGCCCAAAGGAAAGCGCAGGAAGTCCAGCTGCTCGCGGGTTGTCGCAAACAGGAAGTAGGACTGATCGCGCGACGCATCTGCCGCGCGGTGCAGTTCCGGTCCATCTGCGCCATCCGTACGGCGGATATAGTGCCCTGTGGCGAGGCAGTCCGCACCAAGGTCTTTCGCCGTTTTCAGGAGGTCAGAGAATTTGACGGTCTGGTTGCAGCGGATGCAGGGGATTGGCGTCGAACCGGCAAGGTAAGTGTCGGCGAAATCCTCCATCACCTGCTCGCGGAACTTCGACTCGTAATCCAGCACATAGTGCGGAATGCCGATCATGTCTGCGACGTTCCGCGCATCATGGATGTCTTGCCCGGCGCAACAGGCGCCTTTCTTCTCGATAGCAGCGCCGTGATCGTACAGCTGCAGCGTGATGCCGATGACATCATAGCCTTCAGCCTTCAGCATGGCGGCCACCACGGAACTGTCGACCCCGCCTGACATGGCGGCGACGACGCGGGTATCAGCCGGCGCTTTTGCGAATCCAAGGGAATTGACGCCGCCTGTCCAGGCAGCCGTTTTCGTATCGGTCATCTCTCACTCCCACCGGGTTCAAGGCCCGGAGCAGCCAAGGTTGAGGCGCGCATATAGCGGCTGGATGACCAAAGGTGAAGAGCCGGGCCTGCTCAGGCTGCGGAGGTGGCCGTTTTCGGAGTGCCGTTCGAGGCGATCCAGGTGCCGCGGAAATCGCGCGACGGCTCCAGCTGGTTCGTCAGGCCGATCAGGCTCTCGCCCTGCCCCAGAATGACCAGACCGCCCGGCATCAGCTGCGCGGCAAGCGAGTCAGCAACGCGGCTGCGGGCCGACCGGTCCATGCCGGACAGCACGTTGCGGCACAGGATGACATCGAACTTGCCGAGCCCGCCGGCGCTCTCGAGCAGATTGTGCTGACGGAAACTGACCTTGCTGCGCAGTGCCTCGGAGATTTCCCACTGGCCGCTATCGGTGCGGGTGAAGTGGTGCAAAAGACGGTGAATGGAGAGACCCTTCTGGACTTCGTAATGCCCATAGCGACCGGCCCGGGCCCGCTCTGTGGCCGTCTTGCAAAGGTCGGTGGAGAGGATCTCGATCTTGGCCCCGCGCAGGGCGGAGGGCAGATCGTCCTCCAGCAGCATGGCAAGCGAGTAGGCTTCCTGGCCCGTGGAGCCACCGGCAATCCAGATTTTCACCCGGCCTGTATTACCGGCCTTGAGGCGCATGGGCAGGATATCGTTGACCAGGCGGTGCAACGTGTCGCGTTCCCGGAAGAACCACGTGTCCTTTGACACCAGCGCCGCGGCGCATTCTGCAGCGAACACCGGATTAGCGCGGGATTTCAGGCAATGAACCAGATCGTCCAGCGAGCCGAAGCCTTCCCGACGCGCAATCGGCGCCAGACGGGCTTCGATCAGATAGGATTTCGATCGCGGAATCGCCTGACCCGACCCTTTCAGGGCCAGATCTGCCAACTCGTTGAACACCCCATCCTGCATAATTGGCTCCGGTCCCGGGCTGATGCGCTCGCAAAAGTTACCGGTACAGCAAGGATTATTAAGAAATACTTAGATCAGCCCGACTTCGGCGAACTTGCTTTCAAGAATCTCTGCGTCGAACGGCTTCATAATAAACTCATCGGCACCGGATCGTAGCGCCTCGCCGACATGTTCTGCATCATTCTCGATCGAGCAGAACATGACAACCGGCTTTTTACCACCCTCTTCCCGCCGCAGGGCGCGCAGGAAATCGAGGCCGTTCATCACGGGCATGTTCCAGTCCAGCAGGACAGCCTCGGGCATCTGCTTGCGGCAGATATCCAGAGCTTCCGAGCCATTTCCCGCTTCGACCACTTCGAAGCGCAGATCCTTGATGATACGGGCCGCAACTTTCCGCACTACGCGGGAATCGTCGACTATCAGGCACGTTTTCATGAACCTTTTCCCCACTGGAACACCATCTCTGGACGCTCGCCGAAGTGTCTTAACAAAATCTTTCAACGCCCGTCCGGCGAGCAGGCTCAGCCTTCGGCGCGCAGCCCCGCGGCCATGAAGATCACCTGACCGTCGCTCGCCTTGGCGGTAAACTCGCCTTCGAGGCCGTCACAGATCATTTTGGCAAACAGCGGTTGAATGTTTTCGGCCCGCCAGCCTTCAGTCGGATCGGTGCCTTCGATTGCCGCAGTCACTTCTTCCTTGAGGCGGGCGCGATCCCCTTTTGCCGTCAACGTGATCGTCAGGCCGCCCGCTTCGCTGCGGATGCGGACGCTGACCACACCGCCGCGCGGCAGGGATTCTACCGCCAGCATGACGAGGTTCATCATCAGGCGAACGTGAGAAAAGCTCAGATGGTCCGCCTGAAGGTCCCACTCGACGCTCGGCTTGTGGCTGCTGACAAAAGCGTCGGTAATCTTGCGGGCTTCATGAATATCCGCCGCACCGGCATTCAGGCCGATGGACCCGAAGGCATAACGCAGAAACTGGATGCGCGCAGCGGCTTTTTCCGCCCCATCATGCAGCAGCGCCTCTGCCTGGGCTTTCATTTCATGATCGCCCGGCTCGTCCATGAGGTCGAGTGCATTTGTGACCGAGGAAATCGGCGAAACGAGGTCGTGGCAAATGCGCGACGCAATGTACGCAGACAGGCGCGCAGGATCGATCGATGACATGGTCAGCCCTGTAGAAGATAGTGTGACAACGGCGGCAGGATTGGGTGCTCCGCCGTTTGTGTCAATCAAAGCTGCGTGAAGATACCGTCACAGCTGCAGGGGTCACAGGGTTGGGTCGTCCGGCCGGTCGATATCGTCGTGTCCGTGGCGTGCCGAGTAAAATGTCAGGAAAAACAGGCCGCCCGACAAGCCAACGGTGAGCACCGCGCCGATAATATAGGCTGCCCAGCCATGCCCGCTGATCCCGTCGCTGCCACCCATCCAGAAACGTGGCATGACAGCAAGCACCACTGCCAGGACAGCGATGCAGGCGAATATGACGGCGATGGCTTTACGAGACATGACCCTACCCTAGAGCCGAAGCCGGGCCGGGCAAGTCACGATGTCACTTGCGTTTCCAGACGCCGGACTCGTCCATGTAGTACTCGCCGGCATCCAGCTTCTCGATCTGCTTCTCACCGGTCAGGCGGGCGACTTGCGCAGGCGTCGTCCCCGTCTGGGCAGCGACCTCGGCATATTTGGCCGCGCGGCGATTGTTGATCTCATTGACCTTGCGGACAATGGCCGGATCGGCGGCGCCCACGACACCCAGAAGGCCGTCGATGGTTTCACCCACCTGGCCGGCATCTATGGCGGCATCGATCACGGGGTCGCCCGCAAAAGCGGCAGGCGCCACCGCAAAGGATGCGATGGCGAATACGGAGGCGGCAGCGAAAGTGCGAAGGGATGTCATGAAATGTCTCCTCTCTTCGCTAGAACAGATCCGGGTTGTCCGCGATCAGTTCCTCGACTTCCTTGTCGAGGATGATGCGCACTTCCTGGGTGATATTGAGATCGATCTTGATCGGCTTGTCCGACGGTTCGATCTTTATCGTATGCGTGCAGGCAGCCAGGATAGCAAATCCGGCGCCGGCAAGGAGTGTGTGTCGAAGGGTCATGGGCGTGGCGGCCTCCTTGAAGCTTGCGCCACCATGCCATGGCGCGGCTTAACGTCAATCAAGGACATGGTTGTCCCCTATTCATCTTCGGCGATTTTCAGCCCGCGGTCCGTCAGCACTTCCTCAACGACGAAATCGGTCAGCTTCTGCTGGTTGGTGTAGAACTGGCTGGAGCGGAAGAGTTCCGCCAGCGCCGAATCCACAGCGATGTTGAATTCAAAGGGCTGGCCCTTCACAATATGGGCGTTCGACCCATAAGTGACGTCGTTCCGGCTCTTGCCAGCCAGTTTCAGCGTGATCTTCACCCGGTCGGTCACATCCCCGTCCAGCCCGACCTCGAGCACCGTGAAGTCAAAATCCTTCAGCGCCTCGAATGCGAGGCGGACATTGGCGTCGGACTGGGCCGCAGAGTCTGCGGCATCTCCCAGATAGGCAACCCGACCGCCGCTATCGTCCGCAAAAAGCCGCGCATCACGAACCAGGACTTTCGTCCGTTCCACATCGATCGGGAACCGGCCAGACACTGTGCCTTCTGCCTCGATCTTAGGAAGCTTCAGGATACGGACGAGCTCGGCCAGATCGATCGCATCTGCCGTCACTTCGACATGTTGCGCATCTGCACCAAGGGCCCAGTCAAACGGGGCCAGCGCCAGCGTTCCGCCAGCAAAGGGAAAGGCCGCAGAGTCGACCGCAAGGACTTTCCCGCCTGAAAACGCAAACACGATCCGGCCTTCGCGAAGCGGAACGCCGGGGTTCATGCCGCCAACCGTCAGCACCTGGCTCGGATCGGTGGAGAGCGTAAACAGATCCGCAAAGTGAACCTGCCCATTCACATTCTCCACCCGCCCGAGGCGAGTCGTCTGAAATCCGAAGTCCGTGACGGACACATCCGCGGTGCCGGCCAGACGCCCGCCATCTATCTTCACATCGGAAGCGGCTTCCATCTGGCCTGCCGCATCTGTGTAAACGCCGCGCAAACGCTCCGACAGCATGACGGGCTGCAGTCCGCCTTTCTTGAATTCCAACACGCGCGTGGCGACCCGCGCCGTGCCGTCGAGCGTCAGCACATTGATGTCTGCCGTGATGTCGCCGACCGGCACATCATTGGCTTTCAGGCGTAGCGGACCACTGAGCGCCAATTGCCACTCATGCATCTGCGCCGTCAGATCAGAGACGAGCGGCTGATAGACCGGGTCATCGCGGAAGTCCCGGATCAGGACCGATCCACCTGCGAGGTCTCCGGACAAGCCGCCAGAACCGATTTCGCCATCGAAACTGATTTCCTTAGCGGTCACCTTTGCCGGGATCAGTGTTCCGCCAAACACCGTATTGCCCAGCGTCGCGGCAAGCGCAGGCACTTTGCCTTTCGCCGTCACAAGGCGGACATGCGGATTTGCCGCATCAATCGACAGTGTACGGTCTCCAATATCCATTGGCAGGGTGAGATCAGGCGAGGAAAGCGACAGGGTGAAGCCTTTACGCACCGACCAATCGATCGCGGCATTCGTCAGGTTGAGCTGACCGGTGACCGATTTTGATTCAAATGGCCAGGACAATTTGCCAAGGGAGGCTGTACCGGATGCATCCCCGTTCCCGGGCTTCATGAACGCGCCTTTGCGCGGACAGAGGTTGAGCTTGTTTGGCTGGAACATCACGCTGCCGAGCTTCACGCCTTGCGTATCAAACCGAAGGCATGGCTCATTCACTGGCTCAACGCGAAGCCCCTCTTCCCGATTGATCACCTGGATTGTGCCGCTCAGCCGAGAGTCGGAGAGCTCAATCCCGAACACGGGTCCGGACAGCGACACCCAACCGCCTGCATTTACGCTCAGATCATCTGGCTTCGAGCTGACTCTTAGTGATGAGAGATCCATACCAAACCGTGTTCCGTTCACGGACCAGGGGGACAGATCCACAGAGCGCGCATCGATGAGCAAGCCGCTGCTTCCAAATGCCAGTGAGTTGAGGTCTGCAGACACTCGTGGCGCGCCGCCGCCTTTCAGGGACAGCTCGCCGCCAATTGAGGCCGTTCCGCCATTCAGGCTGAACCAGGGCTTGTCCGTCCGCTGTGACGACACGGACAAAGCCAGACCGCTCGCCGCCTTGAGCGACGCAGTGTCCTGCGCATCGAGCGTCAGATTCCCTTCGCGCACTGTCACACCGACCTGCGCCTGAGCATCGAAATCAGACAGCGCCTGGCTGAAGGCCGCTCTCAGACTGTCACCATGCGCCGTCAGGGGAGACGGCAGTTTCACGCGGCTGAGCGGGCCCTCTGCAAATGTTTCGGTCAGGGCAGCATCTGTGGCGGCGATCTGGCCAAAGAAGCGGACACCCTCCGCTTCCGTCCAGGCAACTTGGCCTGCCGCGGACAGGTCACCCGCCTTGCCTTGCGGTATCGAGACATCCTTCAGGGAAAAATCCGTTGGCCCAGCAATCGTGCCGTCCGTTTTGCGCATTGAGGCTTCGACACGGGCCTTGCCCGCGGAATAGCCACGCCACCCCGATTTACCGGATTCCAGTTGAATGTCTGCCTCGGTCAATGCGTCGATCAGCGCCTCTCGCGTCGCATCGGCCACCCGGTCCAGTTGCGCATGACCACTGGTCTCGAGGCCGGAGAGCGCAAAGTCGGCGCCAGAGGCTTCCGTTATCCGCCCCTCCCAGACCAGCCGCGCGGGCGCCTCTTCATCGAGACCTGACTCTATGGTCGCTACCAGCTGGGCGTCGATCAGGCTCACATCGTCAGTGCGCATTTCTTCGAGGGTGAGGTTCACGCGGCCTTCCAGCTGGCCATTCCGCGCAACAAGATCCGCAACACCGCCAGACCAGCGAAGGTATCCCTGCGGTTCGTCCAGATGGGCCGGGTCCAAAACGATGGAGGCTGTGGCATCCTTCGGAAACAGACCGTTCGCCGAGACACTGGCGCCGACCTCACCGGCGCTCGTCCGGATCAGGATGCGACCATCGCGAATGTCGATCGCCGGAAGCGCCCCACCGCCGCTACTGCCACCAGACGGCACCAGCCGCTCAAGCCCGTAAAAGCCGATTTGTCCGTCAGTGAGCGCCCCGCTCACAACGGGCGCTTCCAGCTCAACGCCAGCAACACGCGGCGTGAATAGCCCAGGCCAATCCAGGCGGACGCGAGCCCAAGGCGCTTCGAAAGCCGTCTGGCCCTGCCCTTTTACAGCAAGATCACTGATCGCAGCGCCATTGAGCCCCAGCTCGTCAAACCGGGCCGTACAGGCGAGGTTCCGTCCGGCGCACCAGTCGGCCAGCACCTGACGGGCAATGCTTTTCCGCATCGCCCAGCCAGCAATCAGGCCGAGCAGTACCAGCAGCACAGCCCCTGCCAGCACATGACGTGCCCAGCGCGCACGCGCCGATGGCGCCTTGCGGCCTGTTTTGCTAAAATCTCCGTCATCTGCCTGCGTCACTGACTCATCCGGCTTGCGTCCGGCTCGCTGTGGAAATTAGAATCTTGCCTGAAAGGGGAATTCCTTTCCGGCCTTGTTTCAAAAGCCTTAATAGGCAAAGGCGATAACAATTTGGCGAATAAACGTCCGTCTGCATGGGATTTGCAGGCAGGAGGCCAGGGTGGCGAACAAAATGGAGGGGCTTGCAGCATGCAAGACACTCAACAGACGACCGAACCCCAGGCGCCAGCGCGCTCGACTCTTTCGCATGGCGTGAAGAGCCTTGTTGCGCTGCTGGTACTGGGAACAGGCTCGGCCCTTGCGGGTCTGCTGATCGCCGGACCGAACGGCCAGAACGGGCCGGGCGCCGCAGAAGCAGCCCCCGCCCCACCGCCGCTGGCGACGACCCTGCTGACCGCCACAGATATTGAGCCACCCGCAGCGCCGCTGCAGACGGCGACCGGCACGCTGGCCCGCCGCGAGACGCTGACCGGCCTCGTCCAACGTCTCGGCGCCCCCGCAAACGAAGCGGCCAGTGCCCTTCAGACCCTTTACGACCAGGACCTGATCGATCCGCGGCGACTTCTGCCCGGTCTTGAAGCCGAAGTATTCCTGGATGACGGGCATCTCAGTGCCCTCAACGTGAAGGCCGAGGCTGGGCGGAACCTGTTCATCAAACGCGGCGCGGACGGCGGCTGGACCGCCGCGGCCCTGAATGCGCGTCTGATTCCGCAATATCACCGCGTCGGCGCCCCGATCGAAACCTCGATCTATGAAACGGCATTGAACCTCGGCGCGGGGGACCAGCAAGTCGTCGACTTCGCCTCCGTCTTCGCCTACGACGTTGACTTCCAACGCGAAATTCACCCAGGCGACTCCTTCGAAATGGTGTACGAAACGTACACCGATGAGGCCGGGCACCCGGTAAAGACCGGCAACCTGATCTACGCCGCCCTTAACGGCCAGGCCCTGACGCGCAGCTTCTACCGCTTCGCGCCCTCAGACGATGGCGAGACCGATTACTTCGATTTCAATGGTGAAAGCGCCACGAAATTCCTGATGAAGACGCCGATCAACGGCGCGCGGCTTTCCTCTTCCTTCGGGAACCGCGTCCATCCGATTTCCGGCTATACCCGCCTGCACAAGGGCACGGACTTCGCCGCGCCGACCGGCACACCGGTTTATGCGGCCGGTAACGGCACGGTCGAATGGGCCGCCCGCCGCGGCGGCTATGGCAATTACATCATCGTTCGCCACGCCAATGGCTACAAAACAGCTTATGCCCACCTGTCGCGCTATACCCGCGGCCTGCGCAAAGGGCGCCGTGTGCGTCAGGGCGAAATCATTGGTTATGTCGGATCAACAGGCGCCTCCACAGGACCCCACCTGCACTATGAGGTGTACATCAATGGCAAGCCGGTAAACGCGATGAAGCTGAAACTGCCCACCGGCCGCAAACTGGCCGAGACGCCGCTCATGATGGATGAATTCCTGAAAACCCGTGACGAGATCGATGCGATCCGCGCCGAAGAGGGCGGGTCCCTGCTCAGCGTCTCGCTGCCAATGAACCCACCCTCCCCCTGAGGCACAGCAAACCCGCAGAAAAAAGAAAACGGCGCAGGTTTTCCTGCGCCGTTTCCGTTTGATGTGACGTTGCTTAGTTCAGAACAGCTGCGCCCTTGGCGAAGTCGTTCGGGACGCCGTTGATGGAGAGCTGATCGCCTTCCACGCCGATCTTGATGGTTTCGCCATCATGGATCCGGCCTTCCAGAAGCAGCCGGGCCAGCGGGTCCTGAAGCTCCTTCTGGATCACCCGCTTCAACGGACGGGCGCCATAGACCGGGTCATAACCGCGGGCGGCCAGCCAGTTGCGGGCGTCGAGGCTGAGCTCCAGCTTCATCTTCCTGTCCTTCAGCAGGCCTTCGAGGCGCTCCATCTGGATGTCGACGATGTGGTCGATCTCGCCGCGGCCCAGCCGTTTGAAGAAGACGATCTCGTCGATCCGGTTGATGAACTCCGGACGGAAGTGCGCCCGGATGGCCCCCATCACCGCATCTTTCGCACTCTCGGAGATATCGCCTTCCTCACCTGAGGCCAGCGCATCGGCGCCGAGGTTCGACGTCATGATGATGATCGTGTTCTTGAAGTCCACGGTCCGGCCCTGGCCATCCGTCAGGCGGCCATCGTCCAGCACCTGAAGCAGCGTGTTGAACAGGTCCGGGTGGGCCTTCTCGACCTCGTCGAACAGCACGACCTGATAAGGACGCCGGCGGACCGCTTCGGTCAGCACGCCGCCTTCATCATATCCGACATAGCCGGGAGGCGCGCCGATCAGGCGGGCCACGGAGTGCTTCTCCGAGAACTCCGACATGTCGAGCCGCAAGATGGCCGTGTCGTCGTCAAACATGAATTCGGCGAGCGCCTTGGTCAGCTCCGTCTTACCGACACCGGTCGGACCGACGAACAGGAACGAGCCGATCGGACGGTTCGGGTCCTGCAGGCCGGCACGCGCGCGGCGCACGGCGTTGGATACAGCTTCAAGGGCCGGGTCCTGGCCAACGACCCGCTTGCGCAGGGCGTCCTCCATCTTCAGCAGCTTCTCGCGCTCGCCTTCCATCATCTTGTCGACGGGAATGCCCGTCCACTTCGAGACGACCGCCGCGATGTCTTCAGGTTTCACAACTTCGGAGACGACACCGCCGCCGCCATCTTCGCTGCTCTCGGTTTCCCGGATCAGTTTTTCCAGCTGCGGAATGGTCGCGAACTTCAGCTCGGATGCCTTGGCGAGATCACCCTGGCGCTGGGCTTCGGCCATTTCGGCATAGGCCCGGTCCAGCTGCTCCTTCGCAGTAGCAGCGCCTTTCAGCTTGTTCTTCTCGGCGCTCCAAGCCGTCGTCAGCTCGTCGGAATGGGCCTGCAATTCTGCAATCTCTTCCTCAAGCGTGTTGAGACGCTCCTTGGAGGCTGCATCCTTCTCTTTCTTCAGCGCTTCGGCTTCGATCTTCAGCTGCAGCAGGCGGCGGTCGATCTCGTCCAGTTCTTCCGGCTTGGAGTCCACCTGCATGCGCAGGCGTGAGGCCGCTTCGTCCATCAGGTCGATGGCCTTGTCCGGCAGGAAGCGGTCCGTGATGTAGCGGTTCGACAGCGTGGCCGCCGAAACGATCGCCGCATCCGATACGCGTACGCCGTGGTGGGCCTCATACCGGCCCTTCAGGCCACGGAGGATCGAGATCGTGTCTTCCACGGTCGGCTCGTCCACGAACACGGCCATGAAACGGCGGGCAAGTGCCGGGTCGCCTTCGACATATTTCCGGTATTCATCCAGCGTCGTGGCACCAACACAGTGGAGCTCACCGCGGGCGAGCGCCGGCTTCAACAGGTTCGAGGCGTCCATCGCCCCGTCGCCCTTCCCGGCCCCGACCAGCGTATGCATCTCGTCGATGAACAGGATGATGCCGCCTTCGGCCTGCTGCACTTCGTTCAGCACTGCTTTCAGGCGTTCCTCGAATTCACCGCGAAACTTCGCGCCGGCAATCAGCGCGCCCATATCGAGGGCGAGCAGCTTCTTGTCCTTCAGGCTTTCCGGCACATCCCCATTGACGATACGCAGGGCGAGACCCTCGGCAATTGCTGTTTTACCCACACCGGGCTCACCGATCAGGACAGGGTTGTTCTTGGTCCGGCGCGACAGGACCTGGATCGTGCGGCGGATTTCCTCGTCACGGCCGATGACCGGGTCGAGCTTGCCGTCGCGCGCATCCTGGGTCAGGTCACGGGCATATTTCTTGAGGGCTTCATAGCCTTCTTCGGCATTGGCGCTGTCGGCTGTGCGCCCCTGGCGCAGCTGGGCAATCGCCCCTTCCAGCCCTTTTGGTGTCACACCAGCATCCTTCAGAATATTTGCGGCCGGATCACCGGTGAGGCCGGCAATCGCCAGCAAAAGGCGTTCGGTTGTTACGAAGGAATCGCCTGCCTTCTTGGCCCCGGCTTCAGCATCCTGGAACAGTTTCGCCCCAGCCTGCTCAAGGCGCAGGCCGGTGTTCGAGCCGGAAACTTTCGGGATCTTGCCGAGCGCCGTGTCGACGCCCTGAACCACAAGTTCAGGCCGGCCGCCGCTCGCACGGATGAGGTTCACGGCCAACTGGTCGCGATCCTCCAGCATTTCTTTCAGGACATGGGCAGGTGTCAGAACCTGATGGCCAGCCGCCAATGCGGCTGTCTGAGCGCCCTGGATAATGGCCCGGGCCCGCTCGGTATATTGCTCAATATTCATGTATCATCCCCTTTCAAAGGCAGATTTGTTTCGGGATTCCAGCGCCCCGCTTAGCGGCAGTGCCATTGTCCTTCATAGCCAATGTGGGAACAGATTCCGGTGTTGCAACTCCCCTGCGGCGGGAAGGCTCACACAAGAAAAAGCCCGGCCGCCTGAAGCGCACCGGGCTGTTTGTTTGCGACGGAGCCTGTTCGCTCAGTCGGTCGTTTCGGCGGACGTTTCCGCTTCCTCGTCCTTGGCCTTGCGGCGGCCGCGGGAAACCGTCTTCAACACACCATCGGACGGATCGGAATCGTCTGAAGACTCATTTTCCCCGCTCTTGTAGGTCTTGCGACGCGGGCTCTTGCGGCGCGGCTTCTGCTTGTCGTCCTTGTCGTCATTGTCCGAAGACGCGCTGGATTCGTCGGAGGCGGTATCCTCATCGATGACCCGCATGGCGTCATCGCCGCTGTCGTCCTGCTTCGACGGAGCATCACGGCGCTCGACGCTGGCTTCGGTCTTTTCAGACTCGTCCTTTCCGGACTCATTCGAATTGTCATCGCCGTCATTGCGGGGATTGTCACGGCGGTTCTGGTCGCGCTCATCGCGGCTGCCGCCGCGCTGTTGCTGCTGGCGATCCCGCGCTTCCTGCTGCTTGGCAACGATGCGCTGGTAATGTTCGGCAAACTGATAATAGGCTTCCGAGAGAATGCGGTCACCGCTGGTCTGGGCATCGCGCGCATACTGCTGGTACTTTTCAAGCACCTGCTGGGCAGACCCACGGATTTTCACGTCCGGTCCGACAGATTCGAAGTGCCGGTTCGGATTGTTGAAATTGTTCTGGTTGTTACCGCCTGACCGGCGGTTGCGCCCGCGTGAGCGTTTCATGAAGTCAGTCCCATGTTCATGCGCCTGCTAGTCTGTGCAGGCATTCCGTCGCGCTGGCCCTTTGTTCAGCTGGCCACAGCCCCATTTTTTGCGCGAAGCCTGTGATCGAAGAGGGAAACCAACGGAACCCGCTCATCTCATTTCACACGATTCTTCTATCCTGTAATGCCTTGGCCGCCAAGCGAAAATGTAAGTATCACTTTTCGAGTTTCCGGCCCCATACGGCACGATCATTTCCGCCAAGGTCTTTTGAGACCCCGATTTCGGTAAATTCTGCCAACTCGAGCAATCCGGACACCGCTTCTTTCTGGTCGTGGCCAATCTCGAAAACCAGCCACGCACCGGGTTTCAGATAGTCCCTGGCGAGTTCGATTATCTCCCGATAGGCGAACAGCCCGTCCTCGCCACCGTCCAGCGCGGAAACCGGATCATGCGCACGGACTTCCGGCGCAAGACCGGCAATCTCGCTGCTGGCGATGTAGGGAGGGTTGGAAATTACCAGGTCCGCCGTCTGCCAATCCCGCCAGTCTGCCCAGCTTCCTTCGAAAACGGTCGAACGGTCCTGAAGCTTCAGCCGGGTGAGGTTTTCACGCGCCAGGCTCGCCGCCTGCGGACTCGCCTCAACGCCGACACCCCGGACGCGCGGACGGTTGGCGAGGATGGCCGCCAGAAGGCAGCCCGTTCCCGTACCAAGGTCTGCGACAATCATCGCCTCCCCTTCCGGGATCCGGCGCAGGGCGGCCTCCACCACCACTTCACTGTCCGGTCGCGGGATCAGCGCGCGCCCATCGCAAAGGAATTCGAGACCATAGAACTCGGTCGAACCGAGAATGTGTTGGAGCGGTTGCCGTGTCTGCCGCTTACGGAGCATTTCGCCGAAACGGTTTGCAACCTCGTCAGGCACCGCGTCCGTTTCGGCAGAGATCAGCCCCGTGCGGGACAGGCCGGACGCAGCCATAAGCATCCGGCGCACCTCATGGCCGGCTTCTTCGATGCCGGCTTCGCGCAGGCGGTTTACGCCGTCGCGGAGAAGCTCCTGATAGATCTGCACGCCGGATACCTCCATCCTGACGCCTGCTTCGGCGGTTAGCCTGCGTCTTCCATGGCAGCGAGCTTGCGCGCCTGGTCTTCCGTAATCAGCGCTTCGATCACGTCCTGCAGCTTGTCGCCCGAAATGATCCGGTCCAACGAATAAAGCGTCAGGCCGATCCTGTGATCGGTCACGCGGTTTTCCGGATAGTTGTAGGTGCGTACTTTCTGGCTGCGATCGCCGGAGCCGATCTGGCTGGCCCGCGCCTCGGCACGCTCGGCATCGGCTTCAGCTCGCTGCTTCTCATAAAGCCGGATCTTCAGCTGATCCATCGCCTTCTCACGGTTCACGTGCTGCGACTTTTCGGAACTCGTCACCATGATACCCGTTGCCAGGTGCGTGATGCGCACTGCGGAGTCGGTCGTGTTGACGTGCTGCCCGCCTGCCCCGGAGGAGCGCATTGTATCGATACGGATGTCTTCCGGCTTGATGTCGATCTCGATATTTTCCGGCGCGGGCAGCACGGCGACGGTTGCCGCGGATGTGTGGATCCGGCCCTGCGTCTCGGTGGCCGGAACGCGTTGCACCCGGTGCACGCCGCTTTCCCATTTCATATGGCCAAACACGCCATCGCCAGACACGTTGGCGACAATCTCCTTGTAGCCGCCCGCATCGCCCGGTGATGCATCGACCACGTCCACCTTCCAGCCCATCAGCTGGGCATAGCGCGAATACATGCGGAAGAGGTCACCGGCAAAAATCGCCGCCTCGTCCCCGCCGGTTCCGGCGCGGATTTCCAGCACAATATCGGCCGTGTCATCGACATCCTTCGGCAACAGGAGGATCTGCATTTCCTGCTCAAGCTCAGGCAGCTTCTCCTTCAGTTCCTCGATTTCCATCTCGGCCAGCTCGGCCATTTCCTTGTCACTGCCAGATGCCAGCGCCTGGGCCTCTTTCAGACCCTTGCGCGAATTCAGAAGGTCCCTCGCCTTTTCGACGACGGGCTTCAGTTCCGCATGTTCCTTCGACAGCGCGATGATCTCGGCCGTATCCGAGGTCGCGCCCATGCGCGCCTCGACTTCTTCAAATCGGTCGATCACCTGCTCGAGGCGGGAATTAGAAATGCTTGCCATGGCGGCTTCTCTAGAGCCGTTTACGGCAACTGGTAAGCCCCTTCCGGCGGTTCTATGCCAGCGTGAGGATGCGGACCACTTCCTTGCCGGCCAGGATGAACAGCGTCAGCGAGCCAAGCGCAAACATCATGAACCGCAGCGTCACTTTCGGCGACAGGATCTGCACGAAGGAATGCACCACCCGCAGGCCGACATAGGCCCAGGCGAGGTAGGTCGCGACATGATCGCCCCCGCCAGTCAGCGCGGCGAAGAACATCAGGGCGTAGAAGATCGTCGGCTGTTCGTGCAGGTGGTTGTAATTGTCGGCCACCGACCGGACGTTCGCCGGCATCCTGTCGACATAAGTGCCGGGATGGCGCGCTTCGTCAGGATTGATCTGCGCTTTCTGCATCGCCGGAATGCGCGTCGCATACATCCACAGCCACATAACAAGCGTCCACACCACAAGGGCGAGAACAGGGTAAAGAAATCCAACATTGATTGGCATGGGTGCCCTCCCTAAGCACTGTTTTTCTTACGCTTACTGCGCTTTGCCTTTAGTGAACAGCGTATTGTGAGGCGCCTTCCCCGACGAGGTGAGTGTGCAGGAACACCGTGAAAGCGTCGATATCCTCCGACACCACGCTGTGCCCGCCGGGGCGCAGCCACCAGGAAATTCCAGCTGCCGGATCGAAGTCCCGCATACCGGACGCAGTCAGACCGGCATGCCCGGTCGCTTCATAGGCTGCGCTTGCCGCCTCTGCGGCCCGGAAGGAGGAATTCGGGTCAGACCAGACGTCGCGGCGGCCATTGCCCAGCAGGACCGGCGTCGGTGCGACCAGCGCCAGAAGTTCGTGCTGATCTACCGGGATGTCCTCCAGTCGGTCGGTCCAGTCCTGTGCTTCGGGCGCCAGCCAGTGCGGATAGGCTTTTGCCATCCGATCAAGGCGTTCGCCGGTCAGCGACCGCGACAAGGAGGCGCCCGCAAAGCCTGACTGGTGCGCCACGACAGCGGCAATGCGCCGGTCCCAGACCGCTGCCATCAGGGCCGACTTGCCGTGCCGGGAATGCCCCATCACGCCAATACCCTTCGGATCGATGCGCGGATCTGCATCGAGCACGTCAACGGCGGCAGAGAAACTGTAGGCCCAGGCCATCAGGGCGGATGTCGGGTTCACCGGCCCGCCGAGCGCAGCCATGGTCGGCGGGGCTTGCTTGCGGCTGTCCGGCACGAAATCGGAAGCATAGAAGCTGGCATAGGCAAGCCCGGCATCGAAATACCGCTCCACCGGCGCCAGCGCGATATAGGTGCCGAAGATCTGCGTTGCGGCCCAGCCGGGAAAGCCTTCCATCATGCCGCCGTCGCAGACCTGCCCTTCGGCATTGGTAACCGGCTCGTCCGGGAAAACGGAGCACGTGTCGGCAAAGGTCTGGCTGATCACAATGGGTACCGGTCCCGACGCCTTCGGGAAGGCGGTGACGAGGGTAAATGTCCGGGCCCCATCGCCACTGCCGATGGTGATTTCCACTTCTTCCAGCGTGCCGCGCCCATCCAGGTATTCCGGGTCGATCATCTGCCAGTCGCCATAGCTGACCGGCATGCCGGCAGGCCATGGCCCGTAGAGCACGTCCTCGAATTTCTGCTTCAGCGCCTCACGCTGCGGGCTGCCTTCCGCCGTAATCGCGGGCAGGTCCAGCGCAGGCACTGGGGCGGGCTTGTTGTCGGTGTCGAGGCTCGCATAATTCATGCCGAGCATCGTGCAGCTCGACATGACGAGCGCCACGACAAGGATCAGGACGAGAAGCGGCAGACGGGCGAGGAACCAGAGTATAGGGCGGATCATAGATTACCTGTATTCATGAACTGCCTCACCGCCGGCGACCCTTACCAATATTCCCGGTCCGGGCCAGTCCCCTCACGAAATAGTGCTTATGCGGTTTGCGCATAACGGTCCCGGTAGCGGCGCGAACCTGGCACGGTTTCGCCGGTATCGAGCTCGATCATCGCATCCCCCTCCCCTGTCGGCGTGATGACCATGGCATGATCAAGATTGACTATGTGAGATCTGTGGACGCGCACATGGTGACCGCCGGTCTCCTCCAGTAGACGTTCCAGCTCTGTCAGCGTCATGCGGACCAGATGCGTCTTTCCGGCCGTGCTCACCTCGACATAGTTTCCCGCGGCCTTGGCATGGATGACGTCCCCTGCATTCAGCATGATGGTCCGCCCGCCGGATTTCAGCATCAGGCGCTGCTCGCGCGATGCCACTTCATCCACGGCGCGGGATTCGAGCCTGTTCTGCATCGCCATGCGGGCCAGCGCGAAGGTCAGCATCGTGATGCCGTAGCCATAAGCGTCCTTGCGCCCCTCATAGATCCAGTTGATCGGATCGGAGAGGCCGAATGTGTAGGTGTGATCCAGGACCAGCGGATAGGTCAGCTTTCGCAGCAGGACGAAGCCGAGCACGTGCAGCACGGTAAAGGCGAGGCAGGCGACGAGATGTACCGGCACAGACCAGCGCCAGCGCCGCAGCGACAGCGGCGCAATGTCCAGGATGCGGGGAAAGAACGGAACGAGGCACAGGAGGGAGAGATGCGATGCCCCCTCCCGCACCCATGGCTCCAGCCGGGCATGCCGGTCCTCCAGTTGGATCGAGGTCGCCTGGATCACGAATGAGGCCAGCATGAAAATGACAAAGCCCGCCAAGGCCCAGCGATCTGCCTGACGGTCGGCTTCGGTCTCGGGGTGGCGAGTCGGCGCATTCATCTCGCCACTCCTGCCACATTCCTCGTGAGAACCGGAAGGCAAACGGCAAAATTTCATCCCTCAGTGCCGCCGTTCATCCCCGGGATGGGCCGTTTGTCCCACCGATCCACCCCATAGCCCTTCCCCGCTGACGTGCCACAGGGCCAGCGGCAGTGTGCGCTCCAGAGACAAGGAGTTACCCCATGCCCGCACCGCCCAAGGCCCCTGCCTTCCCCCGCCGTTACGATCTCGACTGGCTGCGCGTCATCGCTTTCGGCCTGCTCATCTTTTACCACACCGGCATGTTCTACGTGACGTGGGACTGGCACGTGAAAAGCGTGCATGTCAGTCCCGGCGCCGAATGGGCGATGATGCTGCTGAACCCCTGGCGCCTCGCGCTCCTTTTCTTCATTTCCGGCGTCGCCCTGCGCTTCGCGGCGGACAAGCTCGGCGGATCGAAACTCGCGCGGGAACGCGTCGTTCGTCTTGGCCTGCCCATCCTGTTCGGCATGATTGTCATCGTGGCGCCGCAGAGCTGGCTGCAGCTGGTGGAAAGCGGCGAGTTCTCCGGCAGCTTCTGGCAGTTCTGGCCGCAATATCTCGATTTCGGGTCCGATTTCTCCATCACGACCCCGACGTGGAACCACCTCTGGTACGTCGTCTACCTGCTGGTCTACACGCTGATGCTGGCCCCGGTCGCTTCGCCGCTGGCCCGGTTCATGACCGGCACCGGGGCGCGCATCACCGAATTCCTGTTCGCTGGCCGTTGGGGGCCTTTCGTCGCCCTTGTCCTGCCGGTGACCCCGTTCATCCTCTACCGCTTCACGCTCGACCCCTATTTCCGGACGACGCATGATCTGACAAATGACTGGGCCAATCACGCCCATAGCCTGACCATTCTGATGATCGGCTTCCTGCTGGCCAAGGACCGCAACTTCTGGAGCGCGATCCGCCGGGTCCTGCCCTTCGCCGTCACCGGCATGTTGCTGCTAGGCGCGGTGCTCACCCCGCTCTGGGCGAACTGGGACGCCATGGCCGAAAGCGCCGACTGGAACTGGCTGGTCTGGCCAGCCCGTATCGCACGGATCTTCTATGCCTGGCTGGCCATTGTTTCCATGCTCGGCCTGGCTCAGCGCTACCTGAACCGCCCCAGCCGCGCACTCACTTATATGACCGAGGCGATCTTCCCCTGGTACATTCTGCACCAGACGATCACGGTCATGGCCGGCTACTGGCTGACCCGTCAGGGCCTCGGCGTCTGGGTCGAGGTGCCGCTGGTGATCCTCGCCACATTCGGCGGCTGCGCCCTGCTGCACGAACTGGTCATCCGCCGCGTCGGCTTCCTGCGTCCCCTTTTCGGACTGAAGCCGGCCGCGAAAATGTCCCGTGTTCCCGTCCCGGCGGAATAGGCTCTCCCGATCAGTTTCATGTTTGCGCAGCGCGGCGGCCCCGCTAACCTGCCGGCATGAAACTGATCCCTCTCCTGATTGGCAGCGTCCTTGGCCTCGGCGCCGGTGCCGTCTCCGCCCTCGTCATGGCGGGCATGATTGGCTCCGGCGTGCGGCTTTCCGGCGGGGTCGATGCCGGCGGCTGGCAGAGCGACTGGACTATCGGCTCCGCAAGCGCAAATCCGTGGACGCGCGCCCGCATCGCCCGCCACGGCCTGCTGGCGCTGACCAAGGAGGAAGCCGTCTACTTCACCCGCGCGACGGATCAGGACGGCACTCCATTGAAGGAAGCTTGCACCTACCGGGTCAGCGGTACGGCCATGCCGGCGCTCTGGTGGTCCGTCACCCTCTATGACGGGGACAGCCGCCTTCCGCCCAACACGGACGATGCGCTTTCCTACGATCTGACTGAAGCCGCTGCTGAAGGCAGCGCAGAGGCATGGGCCTTTACTGTTTCCACAGACCAACCGGATGACGGCGGCTGGGTCTCCAGCCGCGCCGCAGGCGATTTCGACCTGACCCTGCGCCTCTACAAACCGTCACCAGCCCTGCTGGCCGATCCGGAAGCAACGCTTCCTGCGCCGAGGATCGAGCGGGTGTCCTGCGGAGGGCAAGGATCATGAAAAGTTTCCTGACAGGTCTGGCCGCGTTTCTGCTCATCGGCGCCCTGGCGCATTTCGTCGTGCTGAATGCCCTGCCCGGCAAGATCATGACCAAAGTCCGTGACCGGATGATGGAAGGCGGCCTGACGGAGAATGTCTGGCGGATGAGCCCGCGCACCAGTCCGGAAACGCAAACAGTGGTACGCCCCGCGCCCGATCTTGCCTACACCATTTGCCTGATCGACCTGTCATCCGGACCGGTCGAGCTGACCGCGCCCGCCTGGCCCGATTACGGGTCCCTGTCGGTGTTCGCCGCGACGACGGACAATGTCTATGCCGGCTCACTCGACGCCCGCGCCTCCGGTACACCGATTGTGCGGCGGGTCATCGTCGCAATGGACGGGCAAGCGGTTCCGGAAAAGGGTTCCGCCGATGTCGTTCGTGTGAAACAGCCTGAGGCTCTGGCCCTCGTCCGACGGCTGGCCGCGACACAGGAGGCCTATGATGCCGCCGCCGCGCTGGTGCCGGACAGCAGCTGCAAACCGCTCTAGCGATTACTCCGCCGCAACTTCGGCTTCATCCCGTTCGGCGCGCATGCGTTCGGCCTTCTGCTCGACGAGGTCGACAATGTGCTCGATCATGTCGGCATTGGAGACATTGTGATCCGGCCGTCCGGCCACGAACATCTTGCCGCTTTCCTTGCCGCCGCCGGTAAATCCGAGATCAGTCAGCGCCGCTTCGCCCGGGCCGTTGACGACACAGCCGATAATGGACAGCGAGATCGGCTCATGAATGTGCGAGAGACGCTGTTCCAGGATCTCGACCGTCTTGATCACGTCGAAGCCCTGGCGCGCGCACGAGGGGCACGCCACAATGTTCACGCCGCGCGTGCGCAGGCCCAGCGACTTCAGCATTTCGAAGCCGACTTTGACTTCTTCCACCGGATCGGCGGAGAGAGACACGCGGATCGTGTCGCCGATGCCGGCCCAAAGCAGCGCACCCATGCCGATCGAGGATTTGACCGTCCCCGTACGAAGCCCGCCGGCCTCTGTAATGCCCAGGTGCAGCGGCGCATCCGTCGCTTCGGCCAGCTGCTGGTAGGCCGCGACGGTGAGGAACATGTCGGAGGCCTTCACCGAAATCTTGTATTCGTGGAAGCCGAGATCATCGAGAATGCGCGCATGGTCGAGCGCGCTCTCCACCATCGCATCCGGGCATGGCTCGCCGTATTTTTCCAGCAGGTGGCGTTCCAGGCTGCCGCCATTCACGCCGATCCGGATGGAGCAGCCATTGGCGCGGGCCGCCGCGACGACTTCCCTCACGCGGGCTTCTGAGCCGATATTACCCGGATTGATGCGCAGGCAGGCCGCGCCCGCATCTGCCGCCTCAATGCCGCGTTTGTAGTGGAAATGGATGTCCGCCACGATCGGCACAGGGCTCGCCTTGCAGATTTCCGGCATGGCGGCGGTTGCGTCTTCCGTCGGGCAGGACACACGCACGATGTCGGCGCCGGCCTCTGCCGCGCGCTGGATCTGTGCGATGGTGGCCGCCGCATCCTCGGTCGGCGTGTTGGTCATGGTCTGGACGGCGATGGGGGCATCCCCGCCGACCAACACATCGCCGACACGGATCTGCCGGGACTTGCGCCGCGTGATGTCGCGCCATGGACGGATCGGATTGTGGCTCATGTCATGTGCCTCTGGTGCCTCAAGGCCCCTAGATGGCGCGTTCGCGCCGATCCGGCAATGCGTTTACGGAAACTTCAACTGCCTCAGCGGGTCGCTTTGCTGCCGCCATTGGCCGCCATGGCCGGGGCGGAGACTTCCGCGGCACGGGCCAGCTGCTCGTCCACACTGACGGAGAACATTTCCGCGCCGTCCGGGCCAAGCGGGCTGACCACGATGTCGCCGACCCGCCATTCGAACGCGCCGCCGTCGCGGGCCGACACGGTCCAGCCGGCGTTCAGGCGCGGGAAATAGGTCTCGCCTGCCGCCATGACGCGGCTGCGGAAGATCGTGCCGTCGGCGCCGCGCACTTCCAGCCAGCCCTGACGCACAGCGACCAGTTCCAGCGGCAGCGTATCCGGCACCGGGCGCTGCGATTCAGACTCTGCGAACAGACTGTCTCGGGCGCCGTTAACCGCCACGATGGCCGCCGATTCAGTGACTTCCGGCGCGGGCCGCATGAATTGTGACACGCCGATTGCGCCGGCTGCGAGCGCCACAAGGGCAGCCGCGGAGGCGAGTGCCAGCGGCCAGCGGGCCTTTTCAGCAGCGATCTGGCCCATTTTCGGGACAGGTGCCGCCTCTTTCACTTCCTGAACGGCGCCGCATTCCTTGGTGTAGATTGCGATCACGTCCTTCTCGGGCAGCCCGAGGAATTTCGCATAGGTGCCGAGAATGGCTGTCAGGTAGCCACCGCCTGGAAGTTCACCGACTTCCATGCGCTCGATCCACATCAGATAGTCCCGGCGCAGCAGGGTCGCGGTGGAAACATCCTGCAATTCCAGGCCTTTGACCTCGCGCACCCGGCGCAGGACCTGGCCCATGCGCAGCTCTTCGCCCTCATAGGAGCGGGACTCGAAAATCTCTTTGGCGCGCAGGAAGCGTTCGGTGTCAGTCAACGGTTTGCCTTCGGTCCCTGCCGCGGGCCCGGCCTGATCGTGAAGGGTGTCGTCGTCGTGTGCCATGTTCGTCCAGTACAGCCGTGATGGTTCTGATTTGTCCCACCATCGCGCAAGAAATGGTCCATGAGTGAGGTTAACTCACAGAGCCAATCTATCAACCTTCCGCCAATTCCACGCCATGTTCAGCCGCAAGAGCTAACAACTGGTTACGGAACGCATCGTTCGGTTTATCGAGCGCATCCATGAAATCGGCCCGAAACGCTGTAAGATCAAGGCTTCTGATCATACGTTTGACTGGACCGATCGATCCAGCAGACATTGAAAGATTGGTAAACCCGAGCGCAACGAAACAGAGCGCCGAGAGGCTGGAACCGGTCGCCTCCCCGCAGGCGGACATCCCGATTCCGTGGGTTCTGCACTCTTCGGAAACCATATTCAGGAAGCGCAAAGCGCTCGGTGAAACAAGGTCGTACCGATCCGAGACAGACGGCGTCATGCGGTCGGCGGCATAGAAGAACTGCATCAGATCGTTGGTGCCAACCGACAGGAACTCTGCCTCGCCGGCCAGTTCCTTCAGGCTGAAGGCCAGCGCCGGGGTTTCCAGCATCACGCCGACCTCGATGCGAGACGGACGTTTGCCAGTCGCTTCGTAGGTCCATTCGACTTCCTTCATCAGCAGCTCTTTGGCTGCAAAGAATTCGCTCGGCACGGTCACCATCGGGAACATGACCGTCAGCGCGTTCTCCCCCGCAGCCCGGATCAGCGCGCGCAGCTGGCGGCGGAACAGGCCGCGATGGTCCAGCGCAAACCGGATGGACCGCCAGCCGAGCGCGGGGTTTTCTTCCCGCTGCAGGTTCAGCGCCGGCAGCACCTTGTCGCCGCCGAGGTCCAGCGTGCGGAAAATCACCTTCTTGCCCAGCGATTTGTCCAGCACGCGGCGGTAGAGCTGAACCTGATCGTCCAGCCGCGGCAGCGTTTCGGAGACCAGGAACTGGAATTCGGTCCGGAACAGGCCCACGCCGTCAGCGCCGGTCTGGTCCAGCGTGTCGAGGTCCAGCTCCAGGCCCGCATTCAGCATCAGGCGGACGTCTGTTCCGTCTTTTGTCCGGGCGGGCTTGTTGCGCAGGGCGGCATAGGCGGCCTGACGCTCAGAGCGCAGGGCCACCCGGTCCTTGTAGGCGTCATAGAGCGCATCATCGGGGCGGACGTGCAGCACGCCCTGCTCTGCATCGACGATCAGCCAGTCGCCCTGATCGATCCTAGTCGTCAGGCCCTCGATGCCGCCCAGCGTCGGAATGCCGAGCGCGCGGGCCACGATGGCGGCGTGGGACGAGGCTGCTGCCTCTTCCATCAGGATGCCGCGCAGGCCGGCATTCGCATATTCCAGCAATTCCGCCGGGCCGAGGCGCCGGGCCACCAGAACACTGCGTTCCTCGCTGATCTCCGGACGGCCTTCGTCCCCGCCCAGAATGCGCAACAGGCGGTTGTCGAGGTCTTCGAGGTCATGCAGCCGCTCGCGCAGATAGGGGTCACGCGCGCTTTGCAGGCGGGCGCGGTGTTCGCGGCGGGCCCGGTCGATCGACGCTTCAGCGGAAAGGCCCGAACGCACACCTTCCTGCAGTTTCTCGGCCCAGGACGGGTCATGCGCCAGCAGGCGATAGGTCTCCATCACGTCGCGCGGGTCGTCGCCCAGCACAGCGCCATCGATGGCCATCATCCGGTCAATCGATTTCCTGAGGCCGCTCAGCGCGCGGGTCAGCCGTTCCGCCTCAAGCTCCTGATCGCTGGCGAAGAATTTCGCCGCCGGCACGACCGGGTCATGCAGCACCGCGCGGCCATAGCCGAGGCCTTCGCAGAAAACGCGCCCGCGCAGGGAGACGGGATTGCGGGTCCGCTCATGCCCGTTGCCATTGTCGAGGTGTTCGGGATCGATCCGGTCGACGATCTCTGCCAGCACCATGGCGATGGTCTGCAGCGTGTCGATCTCTTCATCGCCATAGACCCGTTCGGTCCTGTTCTGGGCGGTCAACACGCCGATCACCCGGCCGCCCCGCAGAATGGGCACACCGAGGAAGGCGTGGAACGGGTCCTCCCCCGTTTCCGGGCGATAGGAGAAGGAGGGATGACGCGGCGCATCCTGAATCGCCATCGGTTCGGCCCGGCGGGACACGAGGCCGACAAGGCCTTCATTGGCCGACAGGCGGGTGTTGCCGACCGCTTCCGGCTTCAGGCCCTCGGTCGCGATGAGGATAAGCTGGCCGCCGCGATCGCGCAGGTAGATCGAGCACACATCCGCCACCATGGTGGAGGCGATCAGCCGGACCACATTGTCGAGCCGTGAACGTGCTTCTCCATCCTCTGCCATCATCTGGCGGAGGCGGTTCATCAGCAGACGCGTGGCAGGTAGATTGTAGGCCATCTAGTCCTGCTTGTCGCAGGCGGTCTTACTCGGCGTCAAGGCCGAAGGCAGTGTGCAGGGCCCGCACGGCCAGTTCCGTATAAGGCGCTGCGATGAGGACCGAAATCTTGATTTCGGACGTCGCGATGACATCGATGTTGATGTTCTTCTCCGAAAGCGCGCGGAACATCGTCTCGGCGACACCCGTATGGCTCTTCATGCCGACGCCGATGATCGAGACCTTGGAGACATCGCGTGTGACTTCCATCGACTCAAAACCGAGCTCGTCCTGCATCTTTTCCAGCGTCTCTTTTGCGAACGGGCTGTCTCGGTCGGTGCAGGTAAAAACCATGTTGGCGCGGTCCGGACCACGGGCATTGGCCTGGACGATCATGTCGACATTGACCCCGGCCTTGGCGAGTGCGGCAAACAGTTTTGCCGAAACGCCCGGTTTGTCCGGCATGCCGTAAAGAGTGACCTTCGCCTCATCACGCGAATAGGCGACGCCGCTGACAACCTGCTTTTCCACGATTTCTTCCTCTGCGCAGACTAGGGTTCCGGGATTGGGCTCTCCGGGCTTCAGGAAGCTGGAGAGCACGCGCACCGGCACGTTATGGTTCATGGCCATCTCAACTGAGCGGGTCTGGAGGACCTTGGCGCCCAGCGAAGCCATTTCGAGCATTTCCTCGAACGAGATTTTTTCGATCCGCCGCGCCTTTGGAACAATGCGCGGGTCGGTCGTGTAGACGCCGTCGACATCGGTATAGATGTCGCAGACCTGGGCGTTCAGCGCGGCGGCGACCGCCACGGCACTGGTGTCGGACCCGCCCCGGCCGAGCGTGGCGACACGCTCATCTTCGGTCACGCCCTGGAAACCGGCGATCACGGCGATCTCGCCCGCATCAATGGAATCCGGCAGGCGGGAATCGTCAAAGCCCATGATGCGGGCCTTGCCGTGGCTCTTGTTGGTTTTCAGCTTCAGCTGCCAGCCGAGCCAGGATCGTGCCTTCAGGCCGCGCTTGCGCAGCGCCAGTGCCAGAAGGCCCGCCGTCACCTGCTCGCCCGAGGCCACGACGACATCATACTCGTCGTCGAACTGATCGCGGGTCAGCTCGGTGCCCGCAGCTCCCTCGGCCAGCGCGACCAGCTTGTTGGTCTCCCCTGCCATGGCCGAAACGACCACAGCCATATGCTCACCCTGCTTTGCGCGAGCGGCCACAATGTCGGCCACGTTCGCAATGCGATCGAGGTCTCCGACTGAGGTTCCGCCAAACTTGAGTACCGTGCGCGCCATTTCGCCCTATATCCTGTAGAAACGGGTATGCCCCTATAAGCGCCCTCATAGGGGCTGTTCGAAGCCGGATCAAACAGGTTTGATAGAGCATGGTGAAAACAATTGAAGGCTCCCTAGGGGCACCCAGGACGCCGAGCATCGACCCGGCCGAGGTGGAAAAATTTTCCTCCATCGCTGCAGAGTGGTGGGACCCAAAGGGCAAATTTCGCCCTTTGCACCGGTTTAACCCCGTCCGCTTGCGCTTCATCCGCGAGACGGCAGAACGGCATTTCGGGATCGCGCCGGGTAAGGTTAAACCCTTGGAAGGATTGAGATTACTGGACATTGGTTGCGGCGGCGGCCTCGTCTGCGAGCCCATGGCGCGGCTCGGCGCGACCGTGAGCGGCGTCGACGCCTCCGAAGCCAACATAAAGACTGCGCTGACGCATGCGCAGGAAGAGGGCCTCTCCATCGACTACCGGGCCGGCACTGCCGAAGGCCTGATCGATGCGGGTGAGCCGCCTTTCGACATCGTTCTGAACCTCGAAGTGGTCGAACATGTCGCAGACCCTGTGCAGTTCCTGAAGGACACCGCCAGCCTCGTGAAGCCCGGCGGGCTGATGATCGTGGCGACGCTGAACAAGACGGCCAAGGCGCTGGCGACGGCCGTGGTCGGCGCGGAATACATTCTTGGCTGGCTGCCGCGCGGCACACATGACTGGTCGAAATTCCTGCCGCCGGAAACCGTGCACGACGCCCTCGCTGCAGCCGGTCTGGAACCGGAGCCGCCGGCCGGCGTTTCCTACACGCCGCTGACCGGGGCATGGAAGATCAGTACCGACACCTCGGTCAATTACATGATTATTGCCACGAGACCCGAACAGCAGGCCTGAACAGAATGAGCGAACTTCCCACCCCGCAGGACGTCATCGATTACTGGATCGGCGAGGCGTCTGCCTCACCGGACGCAGCGGGGAAAAAGCACAAGCTCTGGTTCGGCAAGTCGCAAGAGACAGACGCGGAGATCCGCAAACGCTTCGGTGAGTTGCTGGAGACACTCTCAGACCTGCCTTCCGCCGAAGACTGGGCAGCCCGCGGCCCGCGCGAACGCCTCGCCGTCATCATCGTGCTCGATCAGTTCAGCCGGAACCTCTACCGCGATGAGGCCAAAGCCTTCGAACAGGACAGCCTCGCCCTTCTCCTCTGCAAGGACGGCCTCGCCCTGAAACAGGACAAGGGCATGTCGGAAGTGGAACGGATCTTCTTCTACCTGCCGCTCGAACATTCCGAAGTGCCGGAGGACCAGGAGCGTTCGGTGTCGGTCTTCACAGACCTTCTGGTCGAATCCCGCGAAGGCTTCCGCAACCTGATCGAAAGCACGCTGCAATATGCCAAGGACCACAAGAAGGTAATCGACGAATTCGGCCGCTTCCCGCACCGCAACAAGGCGCTCGGCCGGGAGTCGACAGATGCGGAGAAGGAATGGCTCGCCGAAGGCGGCGGCTTCTAGTCCATGATCTCCGGCCCGCGCGGGTCAAGCGATTTACTGACTTCCTGTTGCATGGCCCGCGTGAACGGGTAGCGCGACGCGGCAAGCGCTGCGAGCAGGTAGAGCGAGCCCGGCAACAGGCAGAAGACCAGCAACAGGCCATGGATCGCTTCCGGCGAGTTATCCTTGTTCGGATGGAATCCGGCCCACTGACCGAGAATCAGGTAGCCGACGCCGAGGGCCAGGCTGCTGCCGACCTTGTAGGCGCTGGTGATGAGGGAATAATAGATGCCGGACCGGTTCTCCCCGGTCTGAGACACCTGCCATTCCACAACATCCGCCGTCATTGACCGCGCCAGCACCATGGGGGCGCTGAACGCCGCGCCATTGAAGAAGGCACCGATGAAAAGCGGCCAGAACCCGCCGACCTGCCCGGCGATATAGTAGATAAAGAAACTGGAACAGGACAAAAGCGCCGCAACCTTGAACGCAAAGCTCTTCTCGGTGCGCGCGGCCAGTTTCAGCCAGAATGGCAAGGCACAGACCGCCATGATGAAGAAAAACATCAGGACCAGGCTGCTCATGCCGTCCGAAAGACCGAACACAAATTCCGCAACGAACAAATAGTTCGCCGAGGTCACGGCGATCGCCGTTCCGGACAACAGTTCCAGGAGCAGGATGTGCCCGAGGTATTTGTTACGCAGCGCGGCAATGAAGGGACGCAACCGGAACTTCTCGGCGTTCCCCTTGTCGCCGCGCACGGGCTCGTCGCGCACGAAGGCACACGACAGGAAAGCCGAGATCGGCAGCGCGATCAGCAGCACCCAGCCCATGACAGCCACCTGCCCCATCCGCCCGACACCAAAGCCGGCAAGCTCCAGCACCACCGGGATCGCCAGCAGGAACAGCATCGACAGAACGCTGACAATTTCGGCCCATTGGAAGAAGCGCGATCGGTCATCATAGTCGACCGCGATCGCCGGCACCCAGGCCGAGCGGGCCGTCTGCAACAGGGTAAAGCCGATATAGAAGAGCACCATCCAGCCGACGAAATAACCCGGCCCTGCCCCTACGCTGGGCATGTAGACGAAATAAGTGGCCAGTCCCAGGATCGGCACCGACAGCACGATCCAGTGGCGCACACGGCCCCACGGGCTGCGGTAGCGGTCAACCAGGTAGCCCATCACCGGATCGGTGAAGATGTCCCAGAACCTGAGCAGCATGAACAGGAGGCCAGTCAGCTCGAGGCCAAGGCCGACTTCCCGCGCATAGAGCGGCGCAAGGTAGACACCGACCGGCAAGCCGACTCCGGCAAGCGGGATACTCAGAGAGGAAAAAGCGAGAACCCTTGGCAGGGACAGGCGCTTGGCCGGAGCGTCAGTCATGCGTCCATGATTGCCTCGAAAATCGTGACGGCCAAGTCATTTTTTTGCCACCCGACGGCTTGACGAACCCCGGGCGACCCGCGACCGTCCGCGCCGAACGGACTGGAGGGTATGTCAGTGTTCAAGAAATTCCTGTTGGGGCTCGGCGCCCTAGTCGCGCTGCTGGTTGCCGTCGTGCTGTACCGCACCTTCACCTATGGCGGCGCCCCTGTGGGCGACCGGGTGGAGTTGCCGGACGTGCCGGCCATCTCGGCTGACACCGCGGCGGAACACCTGTCAGAGGCGATCCAGTTCAAGACTATCACGCTGGCAGGCGGCGATCCGCGCCCCGGACAGGAAGGCCCCTGGCTGGCGCTGCACGACTGGCTGGAAGCAACCTATCCGGCCGCGCATGCGGCGATGACGAAGGAAATCGTGCCGGACACGCTGACCCTGCTCTACACCTGGCAGGGCTCCGACCCGTCGCTCCAGCCCCTGCTGCTGATGGCGCACCAGGACGTCGTGCCCGTGAACATCGGCACTGAGGGTGACTGGACCGGCGCGCCGTTCAAGGGCGACATCATCGACGGCTATATCTATGGCCGCGGCGCCCTCGACGACAAGAGCAACCTGATCGGTATCATGGAAGCGGTCGAAGCCCTCGCCGCCTCCGGCTTCCAGCCGAAGCGGACCGTCATTCTCCAGTTCGGACATGACGAGGAAGTGCTGGGCTCCGGCGCGGAAAAAGCCATCGCCCTGCTGAAATCCCGTGGCATCGAACCGGTGATGGCCGTCGATGAAGGCTTTGCCATTCTTGATCCGTCGCCACTGACCGGCGCCAAGATGGGCATGATCGGCGTTTCCGAAAAAGGCTATGTCACGCTGCAGGTCACCTCGGTCGGCACCGGCGGCCACTCGTCCATGCCGCCGCGCGACTCTGCGAACGTGCAGCTCGGCAAGGCCATCGTCGCACTCGACGAGAACCAGATGCCGGCAGACTTCTCCAGGCCGCCGGTCTCCGACCTCCTGCTCGCCTCTTCCGGTGACATGCCGTTCATGCAGAAAATGGCGCTGGCAAACATGTGGCTGTTCGGCGGCATGGTGGAGAAATCCTTCGCCGCGACGCCTGCCGGCAATGCGATGATCCGGACCACGACCGCACCGACCATGCTGGGCGGATCAGCTAAGGAAAACGTGCTGCCGCAACGCTCGACCGCCGTGGTCAATTTCCGCGTCCACCCGAACGACACGGTCGCCGACGTGGTCGAGCATGTGAAGGACGTGACGAAAGATATCGAAGGCATCCAGGTCGGCGTGCCGGAAGAAGGTGGCGGCGAAGCCTCGCCCGTCTCGCCGACCGATGGCCGCCCCTATGCCGTGCTGGCCAGTGTGGCCGAAGCGGCCGGTGACGGCGCCCCGGTTGCCCCGGCCCTGGTGATCGGCGCAACGGATGGCCGCTACGCCACGGCGATCACGCCGCGCGTCTACCGTTTCTCGCCAGCCGTCATCACGCCGGTGGACCTGACCGGTTTCCATGGAACGAATGAACGCATGTCGGTTGAGAATATGGGCCGCATCTCCAACGGCTTCGCCCAGATCATCGTCGCCATGGACCAGGGCGACTGATTCTTCTCCGGTTACGGAACAACAGCGGCCGGCCCTTCAATTGAAGAAGCCGGCCGCTGCGCCCCCCTACTCCGCCGGGACAGCAGGTGCAGCCTGTCGATAGGCTGACGCGTCCGTCGTGAACTCGGCATGGCCGTAGCGTACGAGCAGACGGCGGAGTTTGGCGACGAGGTGACGATCCACGAGCCCGCGCAGACCCGGCACCTTCAGTGCCGTGCTGTAGATCGCCATTTTCGCCGCTATCATCGGGAACAGAACGCCGGCAACCGCATAGTCCAGCGGGCCGACGGGCACGCCGATATCGCGTGCCATCTGGCTGTTCCCACCCAGGAAGTGCTGCACCAGGACCAGCCGCGCGAGGCGGCGCTCCAGAGCGTTGTGGATCCGGTTTCCGAGAGATTTGTTCGGCGGCAGATAGGTCGACAGGGTCGCCCGCACCAGCGCCCCGCAGGTCTCGTCATCGAACCCGGCGAGGATCGATCCGCTGCGCGCATTCATGATGTCGATGATGCCCTGCGGCGTATCCATCAACAGGTCTTCCGGCAGGCCCAGCAGGAAACAGCGGTAGCGGCTGAACTCTACGCGGGCGCGCTCCTCTGCCGTGAACTCTGTCCGGCCTTCTTCCACCATCTTGAAGGCCAGCAGGAACACATCGATCAGGCCAGCCGGCATCTGGTCCACCTGCGGGATCGGAATACCGTAGACGGATGGGTCCCAGCCCTTCACCCGGCGCAACACGTTGAACCGCACCATGGAATGCATCAGGCGCACCATGGCGGCGGCCTTGAAACCTTCCCCACGCGGCTCGAGCGCACCCGGCAGTGTCGTGATGGTGAAGAAGGTCGCCGTCTCGTTCACACGGCGCGATGCCGTCGAGTGGCTGAGCGTACCGGTCAGCGCCATGGGAAGCGCGGTATACTTGTTGAGGAAGGTCGCGAGAAATGCGCCGCGGATCATCCAGGGCGAGGTCTCGGCCATGGGCAGCCGGTTCAGCCGCGCGCCTTCGCGCACAAGGTCCATATTCAGCCACTCGGGCTTCACTTCCATTTCAGCGATCAGCGCGGCCAGCTCCGCCGGCGCGTCCGGCACCGCGTCGATGCCTTCGTCACAGGCCGTGGTCAGCATGTCGACCAGCCGCTTGAAACCGTATTGCGGCATCAGGGCCGCATAGGCGTCCGCCGTGATGTCGCCCAGCATCGTATAGGCCTTCACCCGCTCCACCATGTCAGCCGGCGGCGGCGGGAATTTCTTCGCATAGTCCCGCATGGAACTGACGGAGAGATCCTCGGTGTAACGCTCCGGCACCATCGAAAAGTCGATGTCTCCATACATCACCGGCAAGGCCGTTTTTTGAAGCGCAATGCGCTTGTGCACATCTTCGAGCGATGCGGTCATCATGTACTCCGGTTGCGTTTCAGACGCTGCTTCGCCAATAATGTAAGAAATCCTCATATTTTCTATTCGCTTTCTGAAAACGCGAGTCTCAGAAAGTGCGGGCCCGATCTAAATGGTTGATATAAATAGAAGAAATCCAAAACAGGCGCGCGCCAAAGCCACGGTCGACGCAATTCTGGAAGCCGCCTTTCAGGTTTTGGATTCGGACGGATACGCCAAATTCACGACCAGTCGCATCGCCAAGCGGGCGGGCGTTTCCATCGGCACGCTCTACCAGTATTTCGATGACCGCGACGCAATCCTGGTGGAACTCAGCCGGCGTTACAGCGACGCCCTGCGGGAAAAGATCACGCAATTGCTGCTCGACGAGCCGAACATGAGCTCGGTGCGCCTGATCATCCGCGCCGCCATGCAGGGTGTTCAGGGCACGCCTGAAACGCAGCTCATCTTGTCCAACACCGTCTTCCAGTCCCAGGGCGGCAAGGAAGTCAGCCGCCAGCATTTCACCTTCATGGACTCCCTCGGCCAGCGGGAGGAATTCGGCTTCGGCCTCGGCAAAGAGGCGTCCTTCATCCTGACGCACACCGTGATCTACCTGCTGCGCGCAACGATCGCTGAGCCTGAACTGGAACTCGATCCGCAGACTCTGGAAGACGAACTCGTCCACCTGATGGAAAGCTATATCGCAAACCTGGCGGCACGCGCGGGTTATGTGGACGGTCAGCCTCCGTTGAAGTGACCGTGGATGCGCTCTGCCAGCGCCTCGTTCACGCCGTCCACTTCCATCAGGTCCGCCACCTTCGCGCGGGACACGCCCTTCGCCGAGCCGAAATGGTGCAGCAGCGCCTTCTTGCGCGCAGGGCCGATGCCTTCGATCTCGTCCAGCGGAGACTTGCCGATCGCGGCCGAGCGTTTCTGCCGGTGCGCGCCGATCGCCCAGCGGTGCGCCTCGTCGCGCAGGCGCTGCAGGTAATAAAGCACCGGCGCATTCTCCGGCAGCTTGAACGGCGCCCTGCCCGGACGGAAGAACTGCTCCCGCCCGGCATTCCGGTCGACGCCCTTCGCAATGGAGACCAGCGTCACATCATCCGGCGTCAGATCAATTTCCTTCAGCGCCTCAATCACGGCGTTCAGCTGGCCGAGGCCGCCATCGATCAGAACAAGGTCCGGCCAGTTGGACGGGTCACCCTCCTCCCGCTCCTTCTTGGCGCGATTGAACCGGCGGCGCATCACCTCGCGCATCATGCCATAATCGTCGCCCGGCTCGAGGCTCGTATCCTTGATATTGAACTTGCGGTAGGCGTTCTTCATGAAGCCCTCCGGCCCCGCGACCACCATGCCGCCCACGGCATTCGTGCCCTGAATGTGGGAGTTGTCGTAGATCTCGATCCGCTCCGGCGGCTTCTCCAGCTCGAACACTTTCGCCACTTCGGAGAGGAGCCGCGCCTGGCTGGCCGTTTCCGACAATTTGCGCGTCACGGCCTCGCTGGCATTGCGGGCGGCCTGAGTGACGAGATCCTTCTTGCTGCCGCGCTCCGGCTTGCGGATCTCGACCTTGCGGTTGGCCTTGAAGCTCAGCGCCTCGGCGATCAGGTCCGCCTGTTCCGGCATGTCGGAAACCAGGATCAGCCGCGGCGGCGGACGCTTGTCATAGAACTGCACCAGGAAGGCCGAGAGCACTTCCTCCGCTGTCTGATCACGCTCATGGCGCGGATAGTGCGCACTCGCGCCCCAGTTCTGCCCGGCGCGGATGAAGAAGACCTGCACGCAGGACACCCCGCCCTCCATCGAGATGGCGAAGATGTCGGCTTCCTCGATGTCGTCCGGATTCACGTCCTGGCTGCCGCGCACATGAGCGATGGCGCGGATGCGGTCGCGCAGGGCGGCAGCGCGCTCGAAATCCATCGCCTCGGCGGCCTCTTCCATTTCCCTGGCGAGCCGTTTCTGCAGGTCTGCCCCCTTCCCGCGCAGGAAGTCGGCCGCCTCATCGGCCAGCTCCTGATAGTCGCGAATGGAGATCAGGCCCACGCAGGGCGCCGCGCAGCGCTTGATCTGATGCAGCATGCAAGGCCGCGTGCGGGCATTGTAGACACTGTCCTCGCAGGTGCGCAGCAGGAAGGCCTTCTGCAGCGTGTCCAGCGTGCGCATCACCGCGCCGGCGCTGGCGAAGGGGCCGAAATAATCCCCCTGGTCCTGTTTCGATCCGCGATACTTCTTGATCTGCGGCGCCTCATGATCCCGGCGGATCAGGATGTAGGGGAAGGATTTGTCGTCCCGCAGCAGCACGTTGAAGCGCGGCTTCAGGCTCTTGATCAGGCTTGCCTCCAGCAGCAGCGCCTCGGTCTCGCTTTCGGTGACGACGAATTCCATCCGCTTGGTCAGCGCGATCATCCGGGCGATCCGCTGGGTATGGCCGCCAAGGCGGGCATAGTTCGAGACCCGCGCCTTCAGGTTCCGCGCCTTGCCGACATACAGCACTTCGTCGGCGTCCCCGTACATGCGGTAGACGCCGGGCTTCGCCGGCAGGCGGGTCAGATTGTCCTTGATGACGTCAACACCCCGCAAGGGGGCTGCGCCCGGCGATTCAGTCTCCATGAACCGCAAAATAGGCGAGCTGGCGCCGTTATGCGAGCTTTAGAGGATGCGGCGGATGAAGTCTTCGTTCACGAAGTTGCGCGGATCGAACGGACTGTCGATCAGCATGCCTGCCAGAAAGCTGAACACCACGACCAGTGTGAACGAGCCGGCAAAGCTGCGGCTGGTGCCGGGATCTGCCGCCCGGGTCGCCGATTTCGAAATGACCAGACAGAACAATATCAGGATGAAGCCGCAAAGCCCCATCAGGCGTTCCATGTCGGAAAGCCGCTCAAACCAGATCTGTGCGTCTCTGGCTGCTTCGTCGATCAGTCTGCCGAGGTCGCGTTCGATCTTCTCGTACGCGTTCGGTATGTTCGCCATTCTCATGACACCTCTCCTCCCCTGCCACAGGAAAAGAAAGCTCCCTCAACCGCCGGGCAGGATCGCATATAATCTTTAAATATCGTGCGCCGCGTGACGTGAAATCGCGCCAGCCCGCGCCATGCTTTGTTAACCATCGCCGTGCCCGAAATGCCGCGGGAACAGGGCTTGCGGGCACCGTCTGCGAAGCGTATTGCGGGCACGGCCCGGCGCTCCTGCCGGGGCCGAACTCCTGGGACCGCCTCAAGGACTTATCATGGCTGCTGATCTCCGCCTGTCGGACGCGCTCGACCGCGTCAAACCCTCTGCCACCATCGCCGTCACCACCAAGGCGGCCGAACTGAAACGCGCTGGCCATGACGTCATCGGCCTCGGCGCGGGCGAACCGGATTTCGACACGCCGGAGAATATCAAGGCGGCCGGCATTCGCGCCATTCAGGAAGGCAAGACCAAGTACACACCGGCCGACGGCCTGCCGGAGCTGAAGGAAGCCATCTGCGGCAAGTTCAAGCGCGAAAACGGTTTGACCTATACCCCAGCCCAGATCCACGTCGCCCCGGGCGGCAAGCCGGTGATCTACAATGCCCTCGTCGCGACGCTGAACCCCGGCGACGAAGTCATCTGCCCGGCCCCTTACTGGGTGTCCTATCCGGAAATGGTGCTCATGGCAGGCGGCGAGCCGGTGAAGGTCGAGTGCGGCCCGAACTCCAGCTACAAGCTGACACCGGAGGCTCTGGAAGCGGCGATCACGCCGAACACCAAATGGCTGATCCTGAACTCGCCGTCGAACCCGACCGGCGCGGCCTACACCCGTGACGAGCTGAAGGCGCTGGCCGATGTGCTGCTGCGCCACCCGCACGTCTGGGTGATGACCGACGACATGTATGAGCACCTCGTCTATGACGATTTCGAGTTCACGACGATCGCCCAGGTCGAGCCGGCCCTGTGGGAGCGCACGCTGACCATCAATGGCGTGTCGAAAGCCTACGCCATGACCGGCTGGCGGATCGGCTATGCCGGCGGACCTGACAAGCTGATCAAGGCGATGAGCAAGGTGATCAGCCAGACGACCTCGAACCCCTGCTCGATCAGCCAGTATGCCGCCATCGAGGCCCTGAACGGCCCGCAGGATTTCCTGCCCGTCCGCAAGGCCGCCTACCAGGCCCGCCGCGACATGGTGGTCGAGGGCCTGAACAAGGCGCCCGGCCTGCACTGCCCGACACCGGAAGGCGCGTTCTATGTTTATCCGTCCTGCGCGGGCGTGCTGGGCAAGACGGCTCCATCCGGCAAGGTGATCGAGACGGACGAGGATTTCGCCACCGAACTGCTGGAAACCGAAAAGGTCGCCGTCGTGTTCGGCGCTGCCTTTGGTCTCTCCCCGGCGTTCCGTGTCTCCTATGCGACCTCGGAAGAGGCCCTGAAGGAAGCGCTGACCCGGATTCAGCGCTTCTGCGAAGCCCTGAAATAGATTTTCCCTATAGGTTGCCTGCGACCATTCGATTGGCTGCAACAGCAGCAAATCCCCATATGATTGGGGTAACCAGAAGGAGAGATTTCATGCCGATCGACATCGGACTGACGGAAGACCAACGGGCCCAATCCGTGGAGGCACTGAAGAAGCTGCTGGGCGAGACCTATGCGCTCTATGCCAAGACCCATGGCTACCACTGGAACGTGACCGGCCCGCGCTTCAACGAGCTGCACGCCATGTTCATGACCCAGTACACAGAGCTCTGGGCCGCCCTCGACGAGATCGCCGAACGCATCCGCGCGCTCGATCATTTCGCCCCGGGCTCCCCCGGTGAGATGACGGACCTCGCCACGATCAAGCCGGACAACGGCATCCCGGATGCCAGCGACATGGTCGCCAACCTCGCCAAGGGGCATGAGGCCGTCAGCCGTGCCGCCAAGCACGGGATCGAGGTGGCCGAGAAAGTGGGCGACGCTGTCACGGTCGATCTGATGACCCAGCGGGCCACGATCGCCGAGAAAACCGCCTGGATGCTGCGCGCCAGCATCTGAGGCATCCGGCCAGCAAAACAAACCGCTTGCGCGGCGGCCAAAACCTCATAACCGTTTCGCTCTTCTGACGGACTGAGACGGGAGATCTGGCGGATGGTCGCTGCGCTTGCAGTTTATATTGTCCTTCAGTTTGCCATCGCCATCTGGGCAAGCCGGTTCGTCAATTCCGAAGCCGATTACTTTGTCGCCGGGCGCCGGTTCGGTGTGCTGATGGTCGGCGTGTCCGTGTTCGCCACCTGGTTCGGGGCGGAGACGGTGATGGGCGCCTCCGGCGCCGTCGCGGAGGAAGGCCTTGCGGGCGGGCGGGCAGACCCGTTTGGCTACACGCTCTGCCTGATCGGCATGGCCCTCTTCCTAGCCTACAAGCTGCGCGATTCCGGCGTCATGACGTTTCCGGACTACATGCAGCTGCGTTTCGGTGCACGGGCGGAGGTCACCGCCGCTGTGCTGACCATCCCCACATCGATTATCTGGGCCTCGGCCCAGCTCCTCGCCATGGGACAGATCCTGTCGGAGACGGCAGGGATAGATCTCGGCTTTGCGCTGTTTGCAGGCGCCGTGATCATCATCGCCTATACGACGATTGGCGGCCTGCTCGGCGATGCGATGACCGACATGGTACAAGGTAGCGTGATGATGGGCGGCCTCGTCATCCTGCTGATCACGGTACTGGCGACCGGTGACTTCTCCTTCTCTCATATCGGGTCGGAACAGATGCAATGGCGTCTCACCGAAGAGGACGGCACGAAGGAAAGCTGGCTCTCCATGATCGACGCCTGGATGATCCCCATTGTCGGCTCGCTCGTGGCGCAGGAGGCAATCTCCCGCTTCCTCGGTGCAAAGTCCGCCAGCATCGCCCGTATGGGCTGCTACCTCGCCTCCGGGCTCTACCTGGTGCTCGGCGCCATCCCGCTGATCATCGGCCTGCTCGGCCATGCGGCAGGGTTCGAGGCCGAGAGCACCGACAGCTACCTGCCGGAACTCGCGCGGCAATACCTCTCCCCGCTTATGTACACCGTGCTGATGGGCGCGCTCGTTTCGGCCATCCTGTCGACCGTGGACACGACGCTGCTGGCCGTCTCCGCCATTGCCAGCCGGAACCTGATCGAGCGGGTGGCGCGCAACCTGCCGGAGCCTCGCAAACTCCTCTTCGGCCGCTCGCTGACCCTGCTGGCGGGTCTCTTCGCCTATGCCATCGCGGCCTCGGGCGAGACGATCAAGGGCCTTGTCGAGATTGCCTCCTCCTTTGGCTCGGCGGGCATAGCCGTCGCGCTGCTGATCGGACTGCATTCCAAATTTGGACGCGAAATGGCGGCCCTCGGGGCCATGGTGGCCGGGGCGCTCGCCAGCTTCTTCGGTGAGGGTATGCCGGCCTGGTTCGTCAGCCTGTTCGACGAGGCAACAGCGCAGTCCATGCCCGGCTGGACGCAGGGCTATGAGGGTTCATACCTGTTTGCCGTACTCGCTGCGTTGGCGGTCTATCTGGTAATTGGCCAGTTGGAATCCCGCGGCCTGATTGGGGATCGAAAAAAAAGCCCGGCTGCGATTGACGCGCCGGGCTTGTGAGTATCGGGTCCCGAAGGGGGAGGAAACGCCCAATCGGAGGAATGATTGGGTAATGCCCGGGACCCTTGGCATGACGCCTAGATAGTCCCTTTTCGCACTTGCACAACCACCACTGCGTCAGATCACTCATGCAATTATGCATGATTAACTGCAGTTAATTTACACCTGCCGCATGGCTGAGCGGCGTAGCTGTTCTGTTTCAGCTGTTACGAAGTCGCGGAAGGCCGCAACCCGCTTCGAACGGCGCAGATCGCTTGGGTAGATAAAGTAGAGATCGAAGATCGGGCCGACATTTTCCGGCAAGACCTTCACCAGCCGCGGCATGGTGGAGGCCATATAGTCCGGCACGTCCGCAATTCCGAGACCGGCATCGACCGCACGGAGCATGGCGAAGACATTGTTCACCTTCAGCGTGGCCGGGCGCGGCGGGGCGTCGTCGCGGCCGACACGGCAGGCAAAGCTCATCTCCTGCAGGGGCGAGCTTTCGTCGCCATAGGCGATGATACGGTGATTATCGAGGTCCTGCGGCGTGCGCGGCATGCCGGCGGTCTTCAGATATTCCGGCGAGGCGTAGAGGTTCGTCGCCACCGTGCCGAGCTTGCGCTGGATCAGGTCTGCCTTGTCAGCGGCCCAGAGGCGGATAGCGCATTCGGCCTCCAGCTTCAGGAGGTCGTATTCCCGGTCTTCCAGGCGCAGGTCGAGGTGCAGGTCCGGGTGCTTCTTCACAAAGCCGCCGAGCCGCGGCACCAGCCAGGTGGACCCGAAGGCCACCGGCGCGGACACAATCAGTTCGCCCTGCGGGGTTTCCTGCTGGTCACGCAGCGCCGTGTTCGCAGACTGGGCTGCCTGCGCCATGTCCATGGTCGAGCGGAACAGTGTGTGGCCGGCATCGGTCAGCACAAGGCCGCGGGCATGGCGCTGGAACAGCGACACGCCCAGCGTTTCCTCCAGCGCCGCGATCTGGCGCGAGACAGCCGACTGCGAAATGCCCAGCCGGTCTCCGGCGGACGTCAGGCTGCCAGCTTCCGCTGCAGCATGGAAAGATCTCAGTTTGCCCCAATCCATCTGTGACTTCTGACCGTTTCTTGTGCCTGCGGCAAGGGCCTAGCCCGCATCCTTGAGCGCCGCTTCCTTAACTGCTGCAACTTCCGGCGAAGCGGCGATGCGCTGCACTTCATCCAGCAGGATGTCGAGATCGGCGCGGGCCGTGCGGTGATTGGTGATATTCACGCGGATGGCGAGGCGCCCTTTCAGCCGCGTGGTCGATGGCGCGGCGCTCCCCTGCTCCTGCAGCTGGATGACGATCTCGTCGTTCATCGCATCGAGCACAGCGTCAGAGAGGCCGGGCTCGGTATAGCGGAAACAGCAGATGTTCAGCGCCACCGGCGCCAGCAATTCGAGGCCCGGCGTCTTCTCCACCTGCTCGCCGAGATATGAGGCCTGATAGCAATTACGCTCGATCATGCGGCCGAGGCGGTCGGTACCGAACTCGGCGATCTGCGCCCACACTTTGAGGGCCCGGAACCCACGTGACAGCTCCGGCCCATATTCAACAGGCCACGGATTACCGCCTGCAAGGCCGCGTGCCTTGGCGGTCAGGTAATCCGGCCGGTCGGTAAAGGCGGCGCGGTGCAGTTTCTCGTCGCGGATGAGGGCGAAGCCAGCATCGTAATTGACGTGCAGCCATTTATGGAAGTCGAAGGCCAGCGAGTCGGCGCGCTTCACGCCGGTCAACCGGCCCTTCACCCGGTCGCTCAGTACACCGAGCGATCCGAAGGCGCCATCGATGTGGAACCACATGCTCTCTTCGGCGGCGAGGTCAGCCAGTTCTTCCAGCGGGTCGATCGCGCCGACATTCACCGTGCCGGCCGTGCCGATCACGATGAAGGGCGTCAGGCCCGCTTCCCGGTCGGTGGCGATGGCGGCCTTCAGCGCGTCCATGTCAATCTCGAACCGGTCATTCGCCGGGATCTTGCGCAGCGCATCCGTGCCGAGGCCCAGGAGGTCAAACGCCCGCGCCACGCAGGAATGCGTCTCGGTCGAGGTATAGCCGACGAGGCCATGCCCGCAGATGCCTTCCTTGCGGCTATGGAAGTTCAGCCGCGCATCGCGCGCCACCTTCACCGCGATGATCGTCGCGATGGACGTACCGGAGACGACGATGCCGCTCGCGGTCTCCGGAAACTCGAACAGTTCCCGGCACCAGGCGACGACCTGCTTCTCGACATAGATCGCGCCATGGTCGCGCCCGCCGACATTGGCGTTCATCGCGCTGGCGGCAATCTCGGCCAGCAGGTTTGCCGGCGTGCCGGAGCCGTGCACCCAGCCGAAGAAACGCGGATTGGTATTGCCCGCGCCATAGGGCAGCAGCGCCTCCATCCGGCCCATCACGTCGGGCACACCCCAGCCCTCGCGGGGCAGCGGAGCCTTCAGCGTGTCCTTGATCTCGCCCGGCAGCTCTGTCCACACGCGGCCCTGGCGCGCGTCCTGCAGCCGGTCGATGGCGGCATCCAGCATGTGACGGGCCTGCGCGCGGAATTCGTCCCAGTTTTCCGGGTCGAGGGATTCCTGCGGTGTCGGCTCTTCAATGGGCTTGTCAGTCATGCGCGCGTAATCACCCGCTTTTAGGCGTTTTGCAAAGCACCGGATGTCACAAGGGTGTCAATAATTTCTATTGGCTCGCCCATAAAATCCGCGCGATCCACGCGATTTCACCCGGTTTGAACTCACGCGTGGGATAGTCGGGATTCAGCGAGGCCAGCGCGATTGTGCGGCTGTTTTTCCGCTCCAGAACCTTCGCCATCACTTCCCCGCCAGTGGTTTTCGCAACGACACGGTCGCCCTTTTTCACCTCTGCCCCGGGGGCAACGATGATCCGGGCCCCCGCGCGGTAGGCAGGCTCCATCGAGTCGCCGCTGATTTCGAGGGCGTAGACCGTTTCCGTGCCGAGGCCGGGGAAGCGCACCTCTTCGCAACCCTGCCCCAAGGGAAAGCCGGCATCGTCGAAATAGCCGTCCCGGCCCGCCTGCGCGAAGCCGATCAGCGGTGCGGCCGCGCCCTGGCGGGCATCGATCGGCGCAGCGAAATCGTCAAAGCCCGAGCAGACCACGTCTAGCACGCGGGCGAGGCTCTCGGTGCTCGGCCAGCGCGGGCGGCCATCGGCGCGCGAGGCCCGAGGGGGCCAGCCCATGATGGGCCGCCAGCTGGTCAATCCCCCGCCAGATATCCTTGTGCCGCATGAGGCCACACTCCGCCATGTTCGCGGAGGCCAGCGCTATAGGATTATTTGCCTACGGTTAAGCGAGGGAGAAGTATCGTCATAGAGCGAATTCCCCCGCGCCAAACTAGTCTCTGGTGAGCTCATACAAGGCGATTGTCGCGGAAACACCGCCTACCAACATGCACGCAACAAGCAACTGCTACGATTGCAATAAGCTATCGTTGTTTAGTGTAGCCCAACGGATCGACCCATCATCACAGAACAGGCTAATATACGCCTTTAAAACTCCTAAGCTGGTGACAGCGATGAACAGCGCACACCAAACGAAGATCCCACGATTTCTGCTCACCGGTTACCCCACCCTCGGGAATCTTCACAACTTCCACTGCGCCCCACGCGGAACATCCCCAAGCAGGTTCCCACCCGAAAGCACGAACACTTTCCCTTCGCCGAGGGCAAAGGCCGTCAGGCCTTCCGGAAAGACTTTGCCGAAGGCGTCGTCGAGGACGTTGAGGCCGCCGGTGAAGGCGCCCAGGGCGGGCATCACCAGCCGCGCGCCGTCGCTGGCGAAGCAGCGGCGGCGGACATTCCGTCCACGGCCTTTCACTTTCGCAACGGGATGGAGGTGCCCGGCGACCTCGCCCGCCTCCCCTTCCGGCTCGTGCCGGAAGACGAGCGGGCCGAGGTGAACCGTCTTCTCCGCCCGGCCGCCCAGATGCGCCGGCGGGTCCGGGTCGTGGTTGCCTTCCACCCAGATCCAGTCATGGGCAGAGGTCAGCGCGCGGATGCGCTCCGCATAGGGTTCCGGCAGGCGCAGCTCGGCCGCACGGTCGTGAAAAGAGTCACCAAGCGAGATGATCGTCTGCGGCATCAACTGCGCACACAGCCGCTCGACCACGCCGAGCGTCGCGCCCGTGTCATAGGGCGGCAGCATCTGGCCTCGCGCGGCGTAGGAACTGCCCTTCTCAAGGTGCAGGTCCGAGACGACCAGCAGGCGCTGGCCCGGCCACCAGAGGCCGCCCTCCGGCAGCGGCACGAGCAGCTCGCCCGCAAGATGCAGGAAAGTCTCTTCACGCCGGTTTGCGAGGGCTGCGGTCATGGGCGAACTCTGGACCGGCTCGCAAAACCGGTCAAATGCCGAATGCCGCCACGCGTCCTGCTGCCAAAGGCGGCCCGAGAAGGACGTTCAATTTTCAATGAAATTTCCCCCTCCGTTTGACGCAGAAATTAGGGCCGCTCTGTCATGATGGGCTCGAATTCGGGAATCTGGGCGGGACTAGTTCTGAAAACCGGCAAGTCTCTGTCTGCCCCTCATGGAGGCGGCGCCCACACAGGCGGATCTGCGGAAATGTCCCGCGGTTTTTCACTGTACCTGGACGCTATCCGCTTTCTCGCGGCCGTTTTCGTCTTCGTTTCGCACGCCGGCCATGCGCGCTTCAGTGATGGCTTCCTGAACCGGCTGCGCCAGCTGGACATGGCAAGCGATGCGGTCATCGTCTTCTTCGTGCTGTCCGGCTTTGTCATTGCCTATACGACGCTGGCCAGAACACGCGGCGCGCAGGTTTTCGCCGAAGCGCGGCTGGCCCGCCTTTATTCCGTTGTCATTCCGGCGCTGATCCTGACCTTCGCGCTGGACACGGCAGGCACGATGTTGTTCCCGCAGACCTATCACGCCGCCTGGTACAATGATGCCGGGCGCGCCGAACAATACCTGAAGGCATTTTTCTTCAGTACCCAGATCATGCCCGAAAACATCCGGCTCGGCTCGAATGCGCCCTTCTGGTCAGTCTCGTACGAGGCCTGGTACTACCTCGCCTTCGGCATCGCCGTGTTCGCGAAAGGGCGGATGCGCGCCCTGCTCCTGGCGGCCGTTGCTCTGGCAGCGGGGCCGCGGATCCTTCTGCTGGCGCCCGCATGGGCAATCGGCGTAGGCCTGTTCCTGCACCTGCGGGCTGGAGGCGCGGAGCGGGTGTCGCGGCCGATGGCGCTGATTTTTGCCGCGGCGCCGCTGGGGCTGTACGCCGGCATGCTGGCCGGCGGTGTGCCGCTAAAGCTGACATCGGTCGCGATCGATCTGGGGCTGACGCCCGGTCTGCTCGGGTTTTCCGACAGGTTCGTCTGGGAAAACCTGCTTGGCCTCCTGATTGCGGTGCACTTCCTTGGCGTCTACTGCCTGTCCGGGCAAGCGCAGTGGATGTCCACGCGGGCCGGGCATCTCATCCGATGGTGCGCAGGCGCCACCTTCTCGATCTACCTGTTCCACTTCCCCATTCTCAGCTTCCTGCATGCGCTGCCGGGCTATGACGCCGCCAACCCGCTCCATGTTCAGATGCTGCTGGCCGCGACGCTGGCCGCCTGCTTTGCGCTCGCGGAAGTGTCGGAACGGCGGCTGGATGTCTGGAAACGGATGGTCAGCGCGCTTCTCCAGCGGCTCACCGCCCTCCCGGCGGCCGAGGCGCGCGGCACCTGAGGTTCGTCGCACCGGGCCAAGGTATTTATGGTGTATACACGGTGTTGTTCATGGTCCCGGGGACCAATCTATCCAACACCTAATCGATGCGCATGGCGTCGCGCACCAGCGTGTCTTCCGCCTCGCTGAGGATCGCATCCTGCACGCTCGCGCCGAAGACGGGCTCCTTCCCGATCTCCAGCATCACGGGCACGGCAAAGGGGCTGATCCGGGTGAGCGGCACATGGTCGATCTTGCCCTGGATACGCACCAGCATCTCACCAAGACGCCTGACGTCGAGCAGGCCCGTCGCCGCATCCTGCCGTGCCGCCTGCAGGAGGACGTGGTCCGGCTCATGGCTGCGCAGCACGTCATAGATGAGGTCTGTGGAAAAGCTCACCTGCCTTGAGTTCTTCTCCTTGCCCGGCAGGTTCCGGTGGATCAGGCCGGAAATCTGCGCACACTGGCCGAAGGTGCGCTTCATCAGCGCGCTCTCGTCCAGCCAGGCTTCAAGGTCATCGCCCAGCATGTCCGGATGGAACAATTCTTCCATGTTTGCAGGACTCAAATCTTCCATACCCCAGACGGCCATCGCGTATTCGCTAGCCACAAAACCAGTTGGTTTGGCACCAATCCGCTCCAGCCGCCGGGTCAGCAACATGCCGAGGGTCTGGTGTGCAAGGCGGCCTTCAAAGGGGTAAGTGACGAGGTAGTGCCGGTCGCCGCGCGGAAAGGTCTCGACGAGAAGGTGATCGGGCGGCGGGATCTCGGAACGCAGGCGCTGGATCTCGAACCATTCCTGCACTGGCTGCGGCAGGTGGCGCCATTCAGCAGGGTTGTGGATCATGTGGCGCACGCGGTCGGCCAGGAAGGTCGTCAGCGGGAACTTGCCGCCATTGTAGCTGGGGATCGCGGGCCGGTCGCCGGTCGCGCGGAGGACCAGCGCGTCCAGCCCCTCGATGCCGACAAGGCGCAGCACTTCGCCGCCAAACAGGAACGTGTCGCCGGGGGTCAGCTGCGAGAGGAAGTATTCTTCCATCTCGCCCAGCTTGTGGCCGGCCCGAACCGCTCGCGGCTCACCTGCTGTGGGTTTGCCGATAAAGCTCGCCATCCGCACCGACAGCATGGGCGCCTCAACGATGGCGCCGACATTCATCCGGTGCGCCTGCGCATCCCGCGGCGTGCGCGCCACCCAGCGCCCGTCGGGCCGGCGCACGATGCGGTGATAGCGGTCATAAGTCTTCAGCGCGTAGCCACCGGTGGCAACAAAATCGACAATTCTTTCAAAGACTTCCCAGTCCAGGTCCTGATACGGCCCGGCACGGACGATCTCGTCATAGAGCTCCGCAAGATCAAACCCGTCGCCGCAGGCGCGGCCCATGACATGCTGGGCCAGCACGTCGAGCGCGCCCTGTCTCAGGCCTTCGCCATCGATCTCGCCTGCCTCCACGGCGGCCTCGGCGGCGCGGCATTCCAGCACTTCGAACCGGTTCGTCGGCACCAGCACGGCGCGGCTCGCCTCGTCCATCCGGTGGTTCGCCCGGCCGATGCGCTGGATCAGCCGCGCGGCCCCCTTGGGCGCGCCCATCTGGATGACGAGGTCCACCTCCCCCCAGTCGATGCCAAGGTCCAAAGTGGACGTGCAGACAACGGCTTTCAGTTTGCCTGCCGCCATCGCCGCCTCGACTTTTGTGCGCTGTTCCCGCGACAAGGAGCCATGGTGCAGCGCGATCGGCAGGCCGTCCTCGTTCACGTTCCACAGCTCCTGGAACATCAGCTCCGCCTGGCTGCGCGTGTTGACGAAGACCAGTGTCATCGTCGCGCGCTTGATGGCCTCATAAACCTCAGGAACGGCGAACCGCCCGGAATGACCGCTCCATGGAATACGCTGATTTGAAATGAGAATATCGACATCTGCCGAGACGCCGCCTTCGGCCTGCAGGATCCGCACGCCCTTGCCATCGCCGCGCACATCCAGCCAGTCGGCAAGGCCCTGCGGGTCCCGCACCGTGGCGGAGAGGCCGAGGAAGCGGCAGGCCGGCGCCCACTGCGCCAATGTCGCAAGGCCAAGGGAGAGCAAATCCCCCCGCTTGGAAGCCGCGATGGCGTGGATCTCGTCCACGATCACGCATTTGAGGTCGGCAAAGAACTCTTTCGCATGGTCGGACGCGATGAACAGGGCGAGCTGTTCCGGCGTGGTCAGCAGCACGTCCGGAGGGGTCTTGCGCTGCCGCTGGCGCACATGGGAAGGCGTATCGCCCGTGCGCGTCTCGATGCGCAGGCCGAGCCCCATCTCCTCGACCGGCATCATGAGGTTCCGCTGCACATCCGTCGCCAGCGCCTTCAGCGGCGAGATGTAGAGCGTGTGCAGCGCCGGGATGCCGGAATTCTTGCGCGCGCCTTGCTGGCTGAGCTCGATCAGGCTGCCGAGGAAGCCGGCCAGCGTCTTGCCGCCGCCCGTCGGCGCGATCAGCAGCGCGCTCTCGCCAGCGAGCGATACCTCCGCCAGCGTCAGCTGGTGCGGCCGCGCCGACCAGCCGCGCGCGCCGAACCAGCCTGCGAAAGGCTCGGGCAAGGTAAATGCGGGAGGATGGGCGCTGTCTGGCATGGCTTCAGATTAAACTACCGCAAGACACGGCATTTGCGGGTTTTTTTCCAGTCACTTTCCGGCAAGGTGAGGCCTTCTCCCCAGCTGATGGAAACCCGATGCGCCCTGCCTTCCTGATCGCCCTGCCCCTGTTTGCCCTTCCGGCCTTCGCTGAAACACCGCTGGAAGCCGCCCTCTCCGCACCGGCGGAAGGGCCGGCCTACAAGTTCGACCTGAAGCTCGAAGGTGATGACCTGAACGCTGAGGCGCAGGTCGACCCGTCCTTGCCGGAAGGCGAGCGTCTGGTGCTGATCTCCCCCGCCGCCGACACACTGGAGGGCGACGCCGCAGAGCGCTACGCGGACCTGAAGGCCAACACTTCCGGTGACAAGATCTGGTGCAGCAGCTTCAAGGAGAACATTCCTGCCGACGCGAAGATGATTTCGGAATCCGGCGAGGCCGCCGTCTACAGCTTCACGCCCTTGCCCGGCGACGATGAGGAAACCGCAAAAGTCTACAAGCATCTCACCGGTCGGGTGACGGTGTCCAAGGACGCGCCCGGTATCCTCGCCTTTGAGATGTTCGCTGAAAAGCCGTTCAAGCCTGCCATGGTCGCAAAGATCGACAGCTTCAGCATGAAGGCGAATTGCGCCCGCGCCCCGGATGGGCGGACGTACATCCAGGCCTTCGCGCTGGACATAAGCGGCAATGCGATGATGCAGCCCTTCAGCCAGTCGGAGCGGCGCGAAGTGACCAATCTCGTGGCCCTGCCTGACTCGGCAGACACCGCGCTCGGCCAGCGCTAGGCCCTGGTCCGCCGCTACTCCGTCAGCCCGTACTTCGCCAGGATCTCTTCGCGGATCGCCTGAATGGCCTTCTCGCTGCGCGCGCGCCGGCGGTCGATCTCAGCTTCGATTTCAGCCTCGGCAGCATCGCGCTGCGCGGTGACAGCGGCCCGCTCGTCTGCGGCCGCCTGCAGCGCCATCAGCACATCGCGCGTGAAATTGTTGATGTTGAACCGGGCCCCGCCGATCACATCGAAGCCGCGGCGCACGATAACGGCATTCATGCTGGGCACGATGACGACATACTGTCCGCGATTACCGGCCATGTAGAACGTGTCCGCCGGCACGCCTTCCGCATCCGTCATCAGCCAGAACTGGGCGCCGTAACCCGGGCCGCTGGCCGGCTGGGCCGGTGCCGGAGCCTTCACGAAATCGACCCAGCCTTCCGGCAGGATGCGTTCGCTGCCCCACATGCCGTCCTGCAGGTAGAGCTGGCCAACACGGGCGAGATCCCGCGCCGTCGACCAGACCTGGCTGGATGAGATGAAGTCGCCATTCCAGTCCACTTCCATCGTGGTGTGGCGCGCGCCGATCTTGTGCAGCACAGCCTCGTACGGGAAGCTGTGGAACTTGCTGTCATCCTCCAGCGCCTCCCGCAGGGAGCGCATGGCGATCAGCGTATCGTCATTGGCATATTTGAACCGCTTGCCGGGCATCGCCTCCATCACTTTGGACGCCGCCTGATCCACGACGCGCCCGCCGCCGAAATAGAGCCGGTCGGTGCGCGAACCGGATTCGCCGCTGTCCAGGCCGCTGGCCATGTGCATCAGATTGCGGATTGTAATGTTGCGGCGCGGGTCGGCGCCGGAATCCCAGGCTTCGATCACGGCCGGATAATCGATATCGATCATGCCCTGACGGCGCGCGGCGCCAAGCACAGTGGCGGTGATCGACTTGGCAACGGACCAGGTCCGCTGCGGCGTTTCATGATCGATCCCGCGGGCATAGCGCTCGGCCACGATCTGGCCGTCCTTGACCACAACCACGGCGCTGGTGCGCGTGCCATTGCCATAGGTGCGTTCGTCAAAGGCGAAAGAGACCGGAATGTCGAGACGCTCTGCCTCTTCGGTCCGCAGGCTGACTTTCACATTGGACCCGATGGCACTGCCCCGGTCCTCACCGGTCGCTTCCGGCCAGGCCGCGAAGCGCGGCAGGTAGCCGATCATGATTTCATCAGCGCCTGCCGGCAGCTGGGTACAGCCAAAGCCTGGCCGGTAAACCGCCATGCGCGGCGGCATGGAGCGGTCATACTGCACACTCACCGTCTGCTCGTTCAAGTCGATCTTCGCGTCGGGCAGCTGGTTAAAGGCGCGGCGGTAGTCGGTGTAGATGCCGTCGAGGTCGTTGTCCTCGATCGTCTCCATATCCATGCCCGCAACGAACGTGTCGGAGCAGATGAAGCTCGCTTTCCAGCCAGCTGCCAGCGATTTGTCCATCAGGTCCGTATTCCCGCCCTCCTGGGCGAAAGATGGCATGGCCATCAGGGCCAGCGCGATAGCGGAGGCAAAAACGGAACGGGCTGGCTGCATGTTGGAAAACTCCCTCTTCTCCGGGGGAAGTCTATGCACAGGCTTTCGTGTCGCAAGTGTGGCAACTCAGTTAGAATTTGGAAAAATCTCTGAAAATTCAGGGCGAGGCATTTCTGCCGGGGTTGAAATTGACCGAACCCCGCCTTCCCTGCCGCCAACGGACCGCTACATTAACCGCATGCTCCGCCCGGACCTCCTGCTGCAGCCAACGCCAAAAGGCCTTTATTGCCCGCCGGGGGATTTCTATCTCGATCCCGTGCGCGGTGCAGTCGGCCGGGCTGTCATCAGTCACGGCCATTCCGATCACGCCCGCGGCGGCCATGGCGCGGTACTGTCGCATCCGCACACGCTGGCTATCATGGCGGCGCGATACGGAAAGAATTTCGCGAAATCCACGCAGGCGCTGGAATATGGCGAAGTCATCGACATCAATGGCGTCTCGGTCTGGCTGACGCCCGCCGGGCACATCCTCGGCTCTGCCCAGATCACCGTGGAATACAAGGGCCTGCGGATGACCTTTACCGGCGACTACAAGCGCCGGTGGGACCCGACCTGCGCCAGTTTCGAGCCCGTCGACGGCACGCATGTCTTCATCTCCGAAGCGACCTTCGGCCTGCCGGTTTTCCGTCATCCGCCGACCGAGCACGAAATGGGCAAGCTGCTGCGCAACATCGCGGACTTCCCGGACCGCACGCACTGTGTCGGCGCCTACTCCCTCGGCAAGGCGCAGCGGATGATCCGTCACCTGCGCCTCGCCGGGCATGACGCGCCGATCTACATCCATGGCGCACTGGAAAAGCTCTGCGCGGTCTATGAAGATGCCGGCGTCCCGATGGGCGACCTGCGCCCGGCCACAACGGACGATACATCCAAAGCTGCCCGCGAAGCCTTCCGCGGCCAGGTCGTGATCGCTCCGCCGGGCTCGTTCGAAGGGACATGGGCGCAGCGCTTCCCGGATCCGCTGATCGGTTTTGCTTCCGGTTGGATGAGCGTGCGCCAGCGCGCCAAGGCGAGCGGCGTCGAGCTGCCCCTGATCATTTCCGACCATGCCGACTGGGACGAGCTGACCGGCACGGTGCGGGACGTGAATCCCGACGAGCTGTGGGTCACCTATGGCCGGGAAGATGCGCTGGTGCGCTGGGCCATGCTGGAAGGACGCCGCGCCCGGCCGCTGCGCCTGGTGGGCTACGAGGAAGAGGCCGGATAAGGGGGCGGTGAGCGATAACAATTAGTTGCATCGACTTGCACGCCCCTCGGCTTTACGCCTCAAATCAGTTTCAAATTGGCACCGGAAGGACATTTATGCGTATCAAAAGCTCCCTTCTCAGCATGCTTACCCTGACCACGCTTGGTGCATGCGCAACGCTACCCAGCGCACAGGAACAACTGGAAGCTGCAAACCTTGAAAAGGCGATCTGGTGTATGAATGTCATTGAGGTGGAGCTTGACCTTGAAACGGCCGGCCGCGAATGCATCGCTGACGGCTATATCCAGCATTCGCAGCACGTCCCTGATGGCAAGGATGGCTTCCTTGCCTATTTCGCCGGACGCATTGAGAAATTCCCAGAGATGCATGCAGACGTCAAACGCGCCGCTGCGGATGGCGACCTTGTCTGGCTGCACGTCCATTTCAAGGCGGAACCGGACTCCCGCGGCAATGCCGTGATCCATATCTTCCGTATGGAAGACGGTAAGTTCGCAGAGCACTGGGGCGCAAGCCAGCCGGTGCCTGAAACCTCGCAGCATGGGAATTCCATGTTCTGAGGACACATTCCCTCCTGCGTCTGACTGGCCATGACGATCAGGCCGGTTGACCCCGCCTGCGGCACCGGCATTAACTGCGCACTACGGTGTTCCAGAAGGGGATTTCAGAATGAAACGCCACCTGCTTGCCGGTGCTGCGCTGATCGCGCTGAGTGCCTTGCCCGCTTGCGATGCAGTCCGCCTGCCGGGAATCAATCCGGCGGGCCAGGAAGAGCCCGAAGCCGCACCCGCGACCGAAATGACCGAGAGCGATTCGGATCTGCTGATGGCCGAACCTGAAGCAGACTCTGCAGGCATGGGGGAAACGCCAACCGTCGATCGGGACATGCCTCTTGATGAGGTGCAGGAGGAAACGCTCCTGTCCCCGGAAAGCATTGTTGGCGAAGAAGCGGATGCCGAACCAGAAGTGGACGAAGACGAAAGCGAGGACGCCGCCATCGCGGTTCCCGGCCTGACGTTGGCCGAGTTGAACGCGGTGCCTTGTGGCCTGCCGGCGGACGCCCCGCCCACCCTGACCGTCGGCGCGGTCGCCGGCGCCACCGAGGTCGAAGAGACCGCCGTCGGCGCCGAAGCAGTGAACGGCCTCGCAGCCAGCCTCGCCAGTTTCCCCGGCATTGTGAAGCTGGAGCCCGTGAAACCGGCCCAGGATGGCATGATCGCCACCGGCCATTGCGGCGCGGTGCGCATTGCGGACCACTGGCTGGCGACGGCCGCCCACTGCGTCGACGAGCCGTTCGATCAGCTGCGCATCATCGGCACGGCTGAAAATCTGAGTTCACCGCTGGCCCACACGACCGAGGGGGAGTTTGCCATTTGCCATGGCGGCTATGCCGGCACGGCAAATGGATATGCAAACGACCTCGCCCTGATCCGCCTGTCTGATGAGGAAGTGGAGGCGCTGGGTGATGTGCCCGTCGCCCGCTACGGCGCGACGGATATGCCGCTGGCGCCTGCGAATTATCAGACCGCCGAGATGGCGGGCTGGGGCCTGACGCATTTCGGTGGGAAGCTGTCGAACAGTCTTCTTGCCGCCAGCATCCGCATCACAGGCACCGGTCCTGCAACCATCTATGTCGCCAGCCAGGCAGGTGCCGGTCCCTGTGTCGGCGACAGCGGCGGGCCGCTCTACGTGACCGAGGAAGACGGTTCGAAGACCGCGGTCGGGGTTCTGTCCGTCGTCGAACAGAACCGTGAAACCGGGCAGTTCTGTGCCGGAGACTATAATGGCCGCTACACAAACCTGCAGGGCTATTCGGGCTGGTTGAGCGATGTGATGGCGTTGTGCGACAGCGACGAGGATATTTGCCGGTGATACGTAATCTGATTCTACTCGCGGCCGGGTTCGTTCTCGCGGCATGTGCCAGCCGCAATGCGGATGAGGCGGATAGGTACGCGCCCCTGCCCGCCCGGCCGGATGCTGCATACGAGTTGCCGACCGGCGGCCCACACTCAATCAGCATTTCGATCATGGACTGCCAGACGGCTGGATGCCCGGTCGTGAACGTCCTGCTGGACCCGGACAATTACTGGCAGCGCTCAGCGGAGGACGGCGCCTATTCCGGCATCGCGCCGGGGGATCTGTACGCCGCCGTGAAGACAGCTTTCGAAGATCAGGGCTTTGACGATATCGACAGCGTGCTCGACATCACAAAGGACATTCCGGCCCTCTGCCCGCAATACCTGCAGCGCGGCCGAGTCTATTACATCCACCTTGGCCGGGGGGATACAGGCCAGCGGATCAACTATGACACCGGCTGTTCCGGCTCGCTTGATGCCCGGCGCGCAGAATTTGTGACGGAGGCTCTGGCGGAAATGTCAGATCTCACCCACATATTCGAAGGGGCCGTGACCGTGGAGGACGACATGGGCGACGAAGAGTAAACGACCGGATTTCCCGGCTTCCGGCTTAAGCCTCCGGAAGCCGGACGGTCTTTGTCTGGATCCCGACTTCGCCTAGATCCCGACTTCCATCATTTTCTGCCAACCCGGCCGGGCTTTCATCTTTTCAAGCCACGCCTTGGTCGCCGGCCTGTTTTCCAGCACGCCCTGCGCATCGGACATGAGGATCTGGAATCCCATCAGGCAGTCCGCAGCGGTGAACCGTTCGCCTGCGAAATACGGATATTTGGAAAGGTGCGCCTCAATCGTGTCCGCCGCCTTTTCCCGTTCCGCCGCCATCAAGGCCTTTGCGGGATTGCCGGTCATGTCCACACGGGCAAAATAGACCTGTAGCAAGCCCGGAAGGAACACGGCGCCCTCGGCCGCGTGGATCCACTCAAGATATCGCGGAAACTCCGGAGAGCTGGGACGCGGGTGCAGGTGATAGTCGGTGTCATACCTGCCCATCAGGTATTCCGCGATCGCGCCGGTTTCCGCAATCACGACATCGCCGTCCTCCAGCAAAGGCGATTTGCCCATCGGGTGGATTTTCAACAGGTCCGGCGGCGCGAGGTTCGTCACCTCGTTGCGCTTGTAGTGAACGATCTCGTGCGGCACACCGAGTTCGGCCAGCAGCCAGACGATCCGTTGCGACCGGGATGCGTTAAGGTGATGGAGCTTCAGCGTCATGTGGCGTTCCCTCTCGATGCCCTGATTTAATCGCGCACCGAGGCTTCCGGCGCTGTTATGCGTCGCATTTGGCCCTATGTATCAGTCCATGCAAGCTTTTGCCGACCTGCTCGAACGCCTGCTGCTGACGCCTTCGCGGAATGGCAAGCTGCATTTGATGACGGTCTTCTTCGCGAACGCGCCAGATCCTGACCGGGGCTATGCCCTCGCTGCCCTCACCGGCGAGCTGGACCTGAAAAGCATCAAGCCTGCCGCGATCCGCGCGCTGGCAGAAGAGCGGATAGACCCGGTCCTGTTCAACATGTCGTATGACTATGTCGGCGACCTTGCCGACACGGTCAGCCTCGTCTGGCAAGGAGAGCATGGGGTAAACCGGACCCCGCCCCTCTCCGAGATCGTTGAAACCTTGCAGGAGGCCACACGCGCCGAAGCACCGCGCCTCGTAGCCGGCTGGCTGGACGGGCTGGATGCGACTGGCCGGTGGGCGCTGCTGAAACTGATCATGGGCGGCCTCCGCATCGGCGTGTCAGCGCGCATGGCCAAAATGGCTTTGGCGGACTTCGGCGATGTCGACATCACAGAGATTGAGGAAATCTGGCACGGCCTCGCGGCGCCTTATGAGACCCTGTTTGCATGGCTGGAAGGAAAAACCAGCCGTCCGTCTCCGGATATTGCCGCGCCCTTCCGGCCTGTTATGCTGGCCCATCCCCTGATCCCGAAAGCGGACCGGGACAACCCGGACGCGGTAGACCCGGCGCTCGTCACAGCGGACAGGTTCGCCGCCGAATGGAAGTATGACGGCGTTCGTATCCAGGCGTCCGTTGAAGGTACGGTCCGGCGCATCTACACCCGCACGGGCGACGACATTTCCCACACTTTTCCGGATGTGCTGGCCGGCATGAATTTTCAGGGCACGCTGGACGGGGAGCTGCTGATCCGCACGGAGGACGGCGAAGGCGTCGCGTCCTTCAATGCGCTGCAGCAGCGTCTGAACCGGAAGACGGTCACGAAGCGGCTGATGGAAAGCCATCCGGCTTTCATCCGCGCCTATGACCTGCTGCACGATGGCCATGGCGACCTTCGCGCCTTGCCCTTCCGGCATCGGCGTACCGCGCTCGAAGACTTCATCGCCAGGCATGGAACGGAACAGCTGGACCTTTCGCCGCTCGTCCCCGTGGCGAACCTCAAAGACCTCGATGACTTGCGCATGAACCCGCCAGCCCCCGAAATCGAGGGCCTGATGCTGAAACGCTGGGACAGCACGTATGTGGCCGGACGTCCGGCGGGCCTTTGGTACAAATGGAAGCGTGATCCGTTCCTCGTCGATGCCGTGCTGCTCTACGCCCAACGGGGCCATGGCAAGCGCTCTGGCTTCTATTCCGATTTCACCTTCGGTGTCTGGAAGGACGAAGCGCTGACCCCCGTCGGCAAAGCCTATTTCGGCTTTACGGATGAGGAGTTGAAACAGCTCGACAAATTCGTCCGTGAAAACACGATCGACCGTTTTGGACCTGTGCGGTCGGTCACGCCGGAAATCGTCCTGGAAGTTGCGTTCGAAGGCCTGCAGCGATCGGCCCGTCACAAATCCGGTCTCGCCATGCGGTTCCCCCGCATCAACCGCATCCGCTGGGACAAACCCGCTGAAGAAGCCGACCGGCTGGAAACGCTGGAAGCCATGTTGCCGGAATAGGACGCGAATAAGAAAAGGCCGGGCGCAAAATACGCCCGGCCTTCAGTAAGTCTGGAATTTCGTCTGTTATCAGACGGATTCCTTGAGTTCCTTCGCAACGCGGAAAGCAACTTTCTTGGAAGCCTTGATCTTGATGGCTTCGCCGGTTGCCGGGTTGCGGCCCATACGGGCCGGACGCTTGCGCACTTCCATCGTGCCAAGGCCCGTGAAACGGACTTTTTCGCCCTTCTTCAGGCGCTTCGTGGTCATGGTGACCAGATCGCCCAGAACAGCTTCGGTCTGCTTTTTCGTCATGCCATGCGCTTCGGCCAGTTCAGCAGCCAGCTGGCGCAGGGTGACGGTGACGACCTTCTTCGGAGCAGCAGCCGTTTTCGCAGCAGTGCGTGCAGCAGGCTTTGCGGCCGGCTTCGCAGCAGCAGCCCGGGTCGTTGCCGGCTTAGCGGCGGGTTTCGCAGCGGCCTTCTTGGCCACAGGTTTCTTTGCCATGAGCAAATTCCTCTATTCCGACTCAAATGAGTCGGCAGGCGAATAGCGTAAAAATGCCGGCCTGCCTTGCTTTTTTTCAGTTCGACGCAATTTTCTACACACACAAACCCTGCCACATGGGTGCTGATGAAACCGCGTCTTCCACTTCTCCTTGTCGTCTTCGGAATCCTTCAGCCGCTCTCTGGCGCGATGGCGCCATGGCTTGGAATTGGCACACCCATCGGGGATGCCACACGCGGAATGCAGGCACCGGAACAGCCCCTGCCCGCCTTCTTTTCCATCTGGAGCCTTATTTTTGGGGCATATATTGCCTTTGCCTACACCACATGGCGCCATCGTGAGCCATGGATGTTGCGCGTCGGCGCACCGCTCGCGCTGGCGGGTGCAGCAAACATTGCGTGGATGTTGAGCGCGCAACTGATCGCTTATCAGCCACTCGATTTCCTGCTCCTGTTTCCCATCGCGGCCTTGTCCTGGACCGCCGCGGCACGTTTCGACCACATGCGAGGCATGGGCGGAAGTGTCGTAAAATTAATCGCAGACGCCGCCACCGGCCTGCTTTCCGGCTGGATTCTCGTTGCCATCAGCATCTCCGTCCCCCTGCTGATTCGTAATTTCACGAGCTATGGCCCAACCGATCTTCCATGGCAGATGCTATGGATCTTTTTGGCAACTGCTGCGTTGGGATCGTGGGTCTTTGCGCGCTATATCAGCCGCAGCCTTTGGTTTTTTGCGGCCCTCGCCTGGGGCCTGATGGGCGTTATCGCCAATAACTGGACGGTGACGGGCATGGGGTGGCTTGCCATCATGACTGGCGTGTCCGGGGTGCTGATCCTCGGCCTGCGCCTGTTGCGCGGCGCAGACGGAACGACTGTCCCAGCCGGAATTTGATACGGAGTACAAAATGGATTTTCTGAACAATATCGACTGGGAAGCCCAGCTGGCGGAACATTGGCCGGTACTTGCAGGTTATGCGCTGAAAGCCGTCGGGGCCTTCATTGTCCTGATCATTGGTCTCCGCATTTCCGGTTGGGTGGCCAGCATGGTGCGCACGCAGGCCACGAAGCGACCGAATATTGACGATACGCTCGGCAGTTTCTTCGCCTCCATCACGCGCTGGTTCCTGACGGCAGCGACAATCATTGCCGCGCTGCAGCTGTTCGGCGTTCAGGCAACCAGCTTTGTCGCCATACTCGGCGCCACGACACTGGCCATTGGCCTCTCGCTGCAGGGCGCCCTCGGCAACATCGCATCGGGCATCATGATCTTGCTTTTCCGTCCCTACAGCGTCGGCCAATATGTCGAACTCGCCGGCGAGGGCGGCACGGTGAAGGACATCAATCTGTTCCAGACCATCCTTGCCTCCCCCGACAATGTTCAGATCATCGTCCCCAACAGCCAGGCGATTTCTGGCGTGATCCGCAACTATGCCGGTTATCCGACACGCCGTGTCGATCTGGTCTTCAGCGTCGATTATGGCGATGGCCTGGAGAATGCGATGGAGGTGATTGAACGGGCGGTGAAAGCCGACGACCGTGTGCTCGCAGACCCGGCGCCCGTAGTGCGCGTCAATACGCTGGGCGCCAGCTCAGTCGACATTGTGGCCCGTCCGTGGGTGAAAACGCCGGACTATTGGGAAGTCCGCTGGACCCTCACCAGAACGGTCAAGGAAGCCCTGGATGCTGCTGGCATCTCCATCCCGTATCCACACCAGGTGAATATCACGCGAGAGGTCAGCTGAAGTCAGTTGTGGCACGCCACGCCGCATGACAGAAGATTTGCATGAAGCTGCAGATAGACACCACAGGCTGGCCGGTATGGGCCACAACGATTGAACCCTATGTCGAGAAATGGGGGTTCGTGCTCCTTTCGGCCATCGCTGTGTGGATCATGGCCGGGCTGGCACGCCGACTGGTTCTGCTGATCGGCAAACGGGCCCTGTCCAAGGACAAGGAGTTCGAGGGGTCAAACTGGGACCTTGCGGCCTCCATCACCCGTGTGTTTGCCCTGATCCTGCTCAGCCCCATTCCGCTCGGCCTTGCCGGGTATGACTGGGAAGCCATGGTGGAGCAACGCGGACCGGGTGCCGTCGGGGCCGTGGCAATCCTCGTGGTCGCGGTGATCATCGCCAATGGGACTGCCCGTTCATTGCGCCGGTTCGGACGGAAAGCGCATCGGCGTACTGGCGCGGACGACACGCTGTTTGCTTTTGCCGCGTCGCTGTTCAAATACCTGATCTTTGCTGTTGCGATCGTCTTTGCGCTGACACAACTCGGCTTCCCGACGGCATCGCTTGCCGCCTTGCTCGGCGCAGCTGGCCTGGCCATCGGTCTTGCCCTGCAGGACACGCTGAAGGCTGTTGCCGCCGGGATCATGCTGGCAATCTTCCGGCCGTTCCGGATCGGTGACTATGTCAGCGTGGCCGGGCTCGATGGTGAAGTGATCGACATCACGCCTTTCCTCACGCAGGTGAAGCAGATCGACAACAAGATCGTCTCCATCACCAATGACAAGGTGTGGGCCGAACCGCTGATCAACCACACCCGTCAGACACGCCGGCGCCTCGATCTCTATTTCGACATTTCCTACGATGACGATATGGACCTTGCCATGCGCCTGGTCCGGGAAGTCGCTGATGCGCATCCGAGAATTCTGGCGGACGATGAAACCTGGGTAGGAATTCACGCCCTCGCTTCTTCCAGCGTCCAGGTTCGCTTGCGCGCCTTCGTGGCGACACCTGAATTCGTCGATGTCCGCGCAGATATCACCAAGGCCGTAAAAGAAGCCTTCGATGCCAATGGCGTAACAATCCCGTTCCAGCACGTTGTCTATGTTCCGTACAAGGCACCGGCTGATGCCAATCAGAGTGCTGCGGCAGCGCCGCCACCCATGGCCCCTTCGGAAGATGACTGACCTTCCCCCCACTAGCGATCCGGCACCGGCGTCCGCTCCGCTGGAGAAGCCCGGCAAGCCGCCGAAACGCCCGCTCCTGCGGCGCCTGTTCGGGATCAGCCTCTGGGGCGGCGTGAAGCTGACCGGGCTTTGCATTCTGGTCGGCTTTTTCGTGATGGCGGCAAACTTCAATCCGGCCGCTCCGGATGCAAACATTCCGGCCGCCCTGGCGGCAATTGCAAAACAGACACTGGCTGCTGCGGGCTGGGCGATCCGTAATTTCTGGAAGCCTGCGCTCGCCGGAGCCACCATTGTCCTGCCACTCTGGATACTCTGGCGCCTGGTCAGCCTGCCATTCCGCAAATAGCAAGCGATCTGTTTTCGCTGACGCCGCGATACGGGCTGTTCAGTCCGGCTGCCCGTCCTATGATCTCTCCAAAACAAGCAGAGATCTCGGGAGGATCATCATGGACACATCCAAACTCATGTTTCGCGACGGCCTGATGAAGGATGAACGCATCCTCATCACAGGAGGCGGCACCGGCCTTGGCAAGGAAATGGCCGAAGGCTTCCTGAAACTCGGCGCGGAGGTGCACATTTGCGGCCGCCGCGGCGGCGTGTGCGAAGAAACAGCGGCCGAACTCATAGAAAAGCATGGCGGCAAGGTCGTGCCGCATGCCTGCGATATCCGGGTCGCCGAAGCGATCACGGACATGAACGATGAGATCTGGTCAAAGCACGGGGCCCTAACGGGCCTGATGAACAATGCCGCAGGCAATTTCATCTCGCGCACGGAAGATCTTTCCATCCGCGGCTTCGATGCGATTTCGAACATCGTGTTCCGCGGTTCGTTCTACATGACGCACGACATCGGCAAGCGCTGGATCGACCAGAAGCGCAAGGGCAGTGTCTGCTCCATCCTGACGACCTGGGTCTGGAATGGCGGGCCATTTGTCGTGCCCTCGGCGATGTCGAAGGCGGCAGTGAACACGATGACGCAATCCCTCGCCGTCGAGTGGGGCCGCTACGGCCTGCGGTTCAACGCGATCGCACCGGGGCCCTTCCCCACCAAGGGCGCATGGGCCCGTCTCTCGCCGGACTCCGGCACGAGCAGCATGGAGCGCTCCACCGCCAACCCGATGGGCCGCGTGGGCGAGATGCATGAGCTGGTGAACCTTGCCGTCCTGCTGATGGCGCCGGGCGCCGAGTACATCAACGGCCAGACCATCGCGATCGATGGCGGCATGTACAACGCCTCCGGCGGAAACTTCAGCGCGCTGGCCGCCTGGAGCGACGAGCAATGGACCGCTGCCCGCGAAGCCATTGAAGGCGCGAATGCAGAGGACAAGGCGAAACGAACCGTGTAGGTTGCGAGCGTTTCGCAATACCAGAACGGACCAGAATGACGACAGAGACGCAGAACACCGATGGGGGCGGCATCCAAGCGCTGGCCGCCCGCCTCTCTGAACTGCAGGCGGACCGGGAAGGCCTGATCGCCGGCCTCACCGGTTCCGTCGCCTCCGGCAAGACCACACTTGCCGGGGCGCTCGCCGACGTGCTGGACGATACGCTGGACGTCGCAACCGTTTCGACAGACGGCTTCCTGTACCCGAACAGCGTGCTGGCTGAGCGGGAGCTGACGCTTCGCAAAGGCTTCCCCGAAACCTATGACCATCAGGCCCTCGGCGAGGCGCTCCGCACCCTTCGCACGGGCGAAGCCGCCTTTCCGGCCTATAGCCATGTCATCTATGATGTGGACCCGGCTCTGACACGCGTCATCGCCCAGCCGGACGTCCTGATCCTGGAAGGGCTCGGCTTCCAGCCATTGTCGCCGCCCCCGCGCGAAACGCACGAACCGGACCTGCTGATCTATCTTGATGCCAGCGAGGACGACCTGCTTGCCTGGTTCCTGGAACGCTTCGTGCGCCTGTGGAACGCCGCACGGGAGGATCCGTCATCCTTCTATGCGAACTTCCTGCACATGTCGGAACCGGAGCTGCTCGAATTCGCTCAGTCCGTCTGGGAGCGGATCAACCTGGCGAACCTCAGAGAAAATATCGCCCCGCTGAAACAGCGGGCCGATATCGTTCTCTTCAAGACCCGCGACCATACTATCACGATCGCGGAAGACAGGCTGCTTTGACAGCCTAGAGGGTCGGGTCGATCAGGTATTTCTCGCCGGTCGCCTTGGCATTGTAGGCGTGCAGTGTTTCCAGATCGAGCGCATCGGCCAGCGAGATCGTCTTCGTATAGTGGCTGGCAAAGGTCGTGTTCAGTTCGTCTATGACGCGCTTGTACATGCGTGCACGCACTTCCGGAGCGGCCTTTTCCAGGAACGGAGTCAACAGGTAGCCGCTGAGGTTCCAGGCAAAGCCGACGCCGGCCGGAACGATGGTCGGTGACATGTCGAGTCGGCCATAGATATAGACCTGCGTTTCAGTGCCAGAGCCGTAGCGGGAATATTCCTTCATCTTGCGGCTGGCGGCCGCTTCCATCGCGATCAGCAGCTGTCCGGCCAGCGGACCGCCACCGATGGCATCGAAGCCCATTGTGGCGCCTGTCTCGACGAGGCCATTGATCAGGTCTTCCATGAAAGTCGGCGAGGTCGAGTTGACGATATGCTTCGCACCGATGCCGCGCAGGATTTCCGCCTGCTCTTCCTTGCGGACGATGTTGAGGATAGGCACGCCGTCCTTGAGGCAGATCTTGTTCAGCATCTGGCCGAGGTTTGAAGCGGCAGCGGTATGAACCAGCGCCTCATGCCCTTTGGCTTTCATCGTTTCCACAAAGGACAGCGCCGTCAGCGGGTTCACATAGCAGGATGCCCCCTGCTCTGCCGTCGTGCCATCCGGCAGGGCCATGCACTGCGAGACATGCAGTGTACGGTATTGCTGGTACATGTTCCCGCCAAGGCAGGTAACCATCTTGCCGAGCAGGGCCTGTGCTGCCGGGGAGTCGCCCGCGGCAATCACGGTGCCTGCGCCTTCATTACCAACGGCCAGCGACTGGCCAAGCCGGGCTTTCATGGCACGTAGTCCGCCCTCCGGCACATCGGCAGAAATGGTCGGATTGTCTTTCGTGCCACCCTGAACGGCGGTCGACATGTCAGCACCGCCAACCAGGAGGCCCAGATCGGACGGGTTGATCGGCGTGCCTTCAACACGAACCACAACCTGGTCCGGGCCGGGCGCTTTTACAGGCGCCTCGGCGAGGGAGAGTTCGAGTTTGCCTTCCGGCGTCACCAGCGTGCGGATCTGGAGGCTTGTCTCGGGAAGTTGGTCAGCCATCGGGTATTCCTCTCTAAGGGTTTGAATTTTTGAATGTGTGTCAGGGCCTTATAATGACCTTACCGACAACTTCGCGGTCCGTCAGCAGGCGCCACGCTTCGCGCCAGTCCTCCAGCGCGATCTCGCGGAAGACATGCGGATGTACTTTGCCTTCATTGGCCCATTTCCGGATTGCGGCCTGGTTTGCTCGCCCCCGCTCCGGGAACTGGCGGCCATATTCTCCGGCGCGCACGCCGACAACCGAGAAACCCTTGATCAGCGGCATGTTCACTTTGACTTCCGGAATGCGGCCAGATGTGAAGCCCACCACCAGCAGGCGTCCGTCGAAGGCGATACAGCGCACGCTTTCATCGAAAACGTCCCCGCCGACCGGGTCGAAGATGACGTCGGCGCCTCGCCCGCCCGTCAGCGACTTCACCTTGTCGCGAAAACCTTGGCTGACATTGATGCCGTAATCCGCGCCGTATTCCAGCACCTTTTCAAGCTTGGCGTCGGAGGCAGACGTGGCAATGACGGTCGCGCCAAGCAGCTTGCCGACATCAACCGCCGCCATGCCGACCCCGCCGCTGGCGCCATGCACAAGCAGGGTCTCGCCCGGCTGCAAATTCGCTCGCACGACCAGCGCCACATAAGCGGTGATGTAGGCCGCCGGAAATGCGGCGGCTTCGGCAAAGGAGAAAGGCGCAGGCTTGGGCGACAGGCTCGCTGCCGGCAGCACGGCGTATTCCGCATAGGCGCCGGTCTTGTTGCCGCCGATCACTTCGTCGCCGGGTTT
>NZ_AWFD01000038.1 GCF_000682735.1 Hyphomonas sp. CY54-11-8
TTCCGCATAGGCGCCGGTCTTGTTGCCGCCGATCACTTCGTCGCCGGGTTTCCACTCCGCGACACCCTCACCAACCGCTTCGATCACGCCCGCGACTTCCATACCGAGCGTGAACGGCAGTTCCGGTTTGAACTGATACTTGCCCCGGCTCATCAGGAGGTCCGGGAAGTTTACCCCGGCGGCTTTTACGCGAACCAGAACCTCGCCTTCTCCCGGCTGCGGCACGGGAATATCCCGCACCTCCAGCCCGGAAAAGTCATCCGTGATCTGGTGACAGACTAGCGCTTTCAAGCGGCGCTCCTAGAGCTTTGAGTAGACGGTGCGGACCATGTCCGCGATTTCCAGACAGGCCTTGCGCGAGCCCGGCGAGATCAGCGTGAAGGCGGTGAAGGCGTGCGCGAGATTGTCGTAGCATTTGTGGATCACCGGCACGCCGGCATCCTTCAGGCGGCGGGCATAGTCATCGCCCTCGTCGCACAGCGGATCGTGCCCGGCCGTGATAACGACTGCCGGCGGCAGGCCATCGAGATGCCCTGTCTGGCCCGGCGACAGCATCTTGTCGGACTTGTCGAAGCCTTCCGGCAGGTATTGCTCCATGAACCAGTCCATCGTGTCTGTGGACAGGGAGAAGGTCTCGCTGAATTCCTTGCGGGACGGAAACTCCTCGACCAGATCGATGGCCGGATAGATCAACAGCTGCATCGCCGGCAGGGGTTTGTCCTCGCGCTGCATCTCCTGTGCGATGATCGCCGAGAAATTACCACCCATGGAATCGCCGCCCACGGCCGCAACACCTTCCGGCGCACCGAATTTCGCAGCATTGCGCATGCCCCATTCATAGGCTGCGCAGCAATCATCGATGCCGGCCGGGAATTTGTGCTGGGGCGCGAGGCGGTAGTCCACTGACAGGACGGGACATTTCACGCGGCTGGCAAGAATGGAGCACCAGGCATGGCAGGTTTCCAGATCCCCGATCACGCCGCCGCCCATATGGTAGTAGACCATCAGCGGCGCTTTCGGATCCTGGCCGTCTGGACGGTAAATGCGGGCCGGAATCTGGTTCTGGTTCGGGCCCGGAATGGTCAGGTCTTCCGTCCGCACACCAGGTTCGATGGGCGCGGCGACGGAGGCGAGCGTTTCCTTGGTGACCGCCTGGACGGTTTCCGCTGGCAGGCTGGAAAGCGGCGGCGCATTACGGCCGTTCCACGCCATCAGCTGCAGCTGCGGCTCAAGCGTACGGCCGCGGATGGTCAGCGGTTTGCCGCCCGCCATTTTCACGAGCAGGCCGCCCGGCAGTTTCATGACGAGCTTGGTGATGGTCTGCTGAAGGCTCATGGCCGCTCCCCTGTTGTATTGTCAGGCAAAGCTTAGACCTGCCCTGCCTCGCTCGCCAAGGGGGCAACAGGCTTACTTCGCGGCAAGTTCCTTCACGCCGGCCATCAGCATGCGCGAGGCAAACTCTGTCGCGCCTTCCACATCAACCGGCCGGCGCAGCAGCATGATTTCACCCATTTCCCGGGCGGTACCGATGGCGGCAGCAGTCAGATAGTCGATATCGATCGTTGAGGAGGTATCCGCGGACAGGATGCGCTCAAGGTCCGACCGGATTTCGGCGGCAACGGCGGACATTTCCGGCGTATCCACCCGGACACCGATCAGCGCCATGTGCGGCGCCCCTTCGGACAGGGCCTGCCGGTTCTCTTCGGCAATGAAGCTGAAATAGGCGTAGTAGGCGTCGTGCATGTAGTCATGCGCTGTGCGGGCGCTGGCGCGGACGTCTTTCAGAAGTTCCCGGAAGTGGCGCGTGGAATCCTCGGCGATTGCCTCGAACACTTCTTCCTTGGACTTGAAGTAGTTGTAGAACGTCCCTGCGGCGAGGTCGGTTTCCCGGATGATGTCACGCACCGTCGTTGCTTCGAACCCGATGCGAGCGAATACGCGCCGGCCAGCATCCAGAATCGCCCGGCGGTTCGCAGCTTTTGAGCGCGCTCGTTTGCCGGATTTGCCTGCCGTTTTCACGTCAATCGTCATGAATACCTGTCCTCACCTGACGACATCGTCGCCGAAGGCGTCATCATGTGTCAACTTTATAACACTGCAAGGCTGCAATGCATTTCGTCTCAAAAGAATCAGGGGTTTGCCGGATTGCCAGCGGTTTATGCGGGTTACTGTGCAGCGAGGCTGATCCGCCACGTCAGGCCATCTCCTGACGGTTCGCAGGCCACATCCATGAAGGCCCGCTGAGAATGCACGGCGCCGCGCCAGATTTCGGTCCAGCAGGACAGGAGATTGTCGCGTTCGGCGCCGTCCAGACCGCGCACGATCCGGAGCCCGGACTGCCGAACAATGGCCCCGTCTCCGGCAATTTCGACATGGGCTTCATCGCCCATGCCGGCGAACATGGCGGCCAGGAATTTGGCCGCCTCTGCAGGGCCGCCATCGACGCCGCCGACAGCATCGGCCATGCGCCGGAAATGCTGCAGGCCCGTCAGGCGCGCGGCAAGATGGCAGAGCTCAAGTGCCCGGTCCTGCCCCAGTACATTGACCAGTTCGCGCACACCGTTGCGGATATACTCGACCGCATAGTTCCGGTTGGCCTTGGCAAGGCGCTCCGCACTCCACTCCCCGGGGGGTGGTTCCGGCTGCTTCGCCGGATCGAAAGGCGGCGGGCGCTCGTCCGGCGCGAACCGGAGGCGCTCCTCGTCCGACAGGTCGTGGTCATATTCCCGGAAATATCCGCAGAGGCCAAACTGGCCGGTCATGTCTTCCGATACGCAGACAAAGCCGAGGCGCGGATTGCCGAGCGAGACACCGTTCTGTCCATACCAGCCGCGCAGGAAGCCCCGGCTGGCCTCCACCGGCACGCCGCAGATCACGGCGCCATCATACATCCAGCGCGGATAACGGAAGCGGACCCAGGCCTTGGTATCGCTCTCTTCCATGTATTCGACCGCCACGCCGCCGACCCCATTGGAAAGCACGTGATACTTCGCGCAGGCCACCGCGTCCGGCAGGCCATCAAGACCCAGCTTGCGGAAGGATGACAGGAACTTGTCTTCATGCTGGCGGCGGAACAGGCGGAACATCCAGTCGCCGACGACTTCTGGCCCTTCCCGCGTTGCGACCATCAATTCCAGCCCGAGCAGGCACTGGTGATGCAGCTCTGCCTGTGCCTCGATCGCAGCAATGTTCAGTGTCATGGCCCTATCCTGCTTCTGCTACCGCATTCATGAGCTTGCTGCCGCCACCCTCAATCTTCCGTCGACGAAGCATGTTCAGGATCATGCCGAACGCGACGCGCAGGATGATCAGGATCAGTACGCCGAGCAGCGGCTGGCCGACTGCCAGCATCAGGCCTGCCCCCAGAATGATCGCAACGTGCAGGGTGACGATCCGGCCATAGGGCGCGAACATTTCGACGGGCAGCTGCGTATTCCGGTAGTCTCCGCGGCCGATGAAATCGACCAGATAGAAAATCGCGTTCACGAGGATGATCGCGCCAATGAACCACAACATATAGGGACCGGTGCCGAGGGCCCAGTCGACCAGCGTCCGCATCCCATCGATTCCGGGGGCTGCATCGCCAACCTTCCCACCCGCAAAAGCGCTCAGGAAAATGCCATGGCCGAAGCAGAACATGCCATAGTGCACTGTGAAGAACGGAACCATAAACAACGCAATGGGGATGTTCAGGGCGTTGGCGGCAATCGTTCCCAGCATGCGGAAAATAGTGAAGGCGCCGATGACCAAATTCTCCAGCCAGTAGAGCGCCACCAGCGGCACAGCTTTCCAGCCGAAGAAAATCACTGCGATGATGGGCAGCAAGTCGACCAACAGGGTCAGCCAGGCCAGCGGGTCCCGATAGGTCCGGGCAAACAGGTCAGGGTCGAAAAAGCGGTTCATTCCGGCACCTGCGCACAGGCTGCAATGACTAGGCCAGCGGCCCAGGTCGAAAAGCGCCTCACCATGTCTTGTCCCTCCACCCTTTTGTGTATCAGCTGCCCGCTGGATCGTAGGCCGGAAACTCGAACGGGTTGCGGGGCGCCAGCCCTTTGGACCCTTTCGGATTATTGTAGTTGCCCGTCAGGATCTCGAAATGGAGGTGGATGGCTGTCGCATTGCCAGACCTGCCCATCATGCCAAGCTCCTGCCCGAAACCCACTTCCGCGCCGGTGCGGATCCCCTGAGCAAAGTGCGCAAGGTGAGCGTAGCGCGTGTATACGCCGCCGCCATGATCAATCAGGACCATATTGCCATAGCCGGTCGAAACGCGTGCTTCGAGAATGCGCCCCGGCGCGGCGGCATAGATCGGCCCGGCCGGAATGGATTGCAGGTCGATCCCGTCATGGCGCCGGGCGGAGCGAATGCCGAAGCCTGACGAGAGGCACACATCGTTGGCTGGCGCCGTCGCCAGAACGACCGAGCCGACGACGATGATCGGCTTGTAATCGACCACCCAGAAATCGCGATCCATGGGCGGTGCATTGGTAACGTAGATGCCCCCACAGGAGCGGAGATAGGCGTTCGGCTGGAAGCTGCCTTGTGCTGCAGTAACCTGCGGCGGGCCCGGTGGCGGCGTGTAGGTCCGCACCTGTGTCGGGGCCGGCGAAGAGGCGCAACCAGCGAGGAAAACAAGCGTGAGTGCAGCCCCCAGCAGCTGCCTCATGCGGGAACTTTCGCGCGTTTCATGCCTTTTTCGATCTCCTTCAAGAGGTCCCGGCAATAGAGGTTGAAGTCTACCTGCATGCGGTGGCGCGGGCTGTCATAGAAGTGCCCGAGGTGCTCCTTCTCGTCCGCGACCGTAATGCGTTCCATTTCGGCAGCGTCGGGGAAAGCGTACTCGCCATCAAGGGCCGCAGCCACCAGCTTTGACTGCTGCTCTGCAAAGTTCACCAGCGTCGGCAGCGGCTGGGCGAGGCCGAGGAAGAAGATCGTCTCGCGGCCGGGCTTCACCATGCGCTTGTAGAGCGGGAAGACATTCTCCTTCGGGGTCAGGTCGTCCTGCTTGAGGAATGGGAAAGTGACATTGTAGCCCGTCGCCCAGACGATCGCATCGATCTTCTCGCGCGTGCCGTCGGTGAAGATCACGCCGTCGCCGTCCAGCTTCTCGATGCCGGGCTTCGGCGTAATGTCGCCGCAACCCACGCGGGTCAGGAACTCGCCGGAGACAGAGGGGTGGCCTTCCAGCGGCTCATGGTCCGGCTTTGGCAGGCCATAGTCTTCCATCATGCCGATGGTCTTCTTGATCTTCTTGCGCGCGAGCTTGCGTCCGAGGCTGGCCGGCATCCAGGCCGGCAGCACCGCCTTGTCGGCCGGCTTGCCGTCCATGTATTTCGGCATCACCCAGACGCCCCGGCGCATGGAGATGAACAGCTTTTCCGCCAGCGGGCGCTGGGACAGTTCCGACGAGATATCCATCGCGGAGTTCCCTGCCCCGACGATCATCACGCGCTTGCCGCGGAAATCGTAAGGCTCGAACGGGTCGGTATAGTTGTGGGAATGGACCTGGTAACCATCGAAATGCCCGGGATAGGTCGGCGTGCGCGGGTCCCAGTGGTGACCATTGGCGACCACGACGGCATCGTATTCGCGCGTCTCGCCGGTCGATAGTGTCACTTTCCAGCGCCCGCCCGGCAGGTCTTCGACATTCGTCACAGCCGTATTGAAGGTGATCGTCTCGCGCAGGCCGAAATGATCCACATAGTCGTGGAAGTACTGCAGCAGCTGGGCGTGATGCGGGAAATCCGGCCAGTCTTCCGGCACGGGATAATCCTCGAAGGCGAGGCGCCACTTCGACGTATCGATGTGCAGCGACTGGTAGCAGGACGAGGCACCATTGGGGTTCTTGTAGTACCAGTTCCCGCCGATATTGTCCGACATCTCGAAACAATCATAGGGCAGGCCCCGGTCTTTCAACCGCTTCGCCATGGTGAAGCCCGAACATCCTGCGCCGATAATGCAGGTTTTCGGCTTGCCCGTTCCCTCAAATGCCATTGTTTCCTCCTGACCTCAGGTCATATGTATGTTCTCGCCCTTGCGGATGTTATCCGAGGCGAAATGCAGGTCAAATGAATGAGGGCCCATATGGAAGATGACGCCACGCCAACTGCCGAACCGTGGCAGGTTATGGGAGAAAACCTGGACATCATGACCGGTGGCATCCCGTGGGGACGCCGGATGAGCTTCCGCGTGACGAAGCTGGAAAAGGGCCGCGTCTGGGGCGTGCAGCCCTGGAAGGAGCGCCTTGTTGGCGACCCGGACACCGGCGTGATCCATGGCGGCGTGCTGACGTCTTTCCTCGACAACCTGTCCGGCATGGCCGCAAGTTCCTCGCTCGAAAAAGCCCGCTTCGTCTCCACTCTGGACCTGCGCATCGACTATATGCGCCCGGCAGAGCCGCACCGGGAAATCCTTGGCGAGGCCGAGTGCTATCACATCACCCGCAATGTCTGCTTCACCCATGCCTGGGCCTATCATGAGAGCCGGGACAAGGTGATCGCCACCGCTGCAGGCGCCTTTGCCATCAACAAGCCCCGCTCGGTCGAGTCGCTGAGGGAGTTCTAATGTCTGACGATCTTCTCCCCACCCGCGGCGAACAGGTTCAGGCCTTCCTCGGCCGCACGCCCTTCGCGCAGGAAATCGGCATGCGCTGCGAAGTCATGGGCGACGAGATGACCGCCATCATGCCGTTCCAGCAGAAACTGATCGGCAATTTCACAATCCAGGCTCTGCATGGAGGCGCCATTGCCGCCTTCCTGGAACTGACCGCCATGGCGCAGGTCTACCTCGTGACTGAGCATCTGGAGCGCCCGCCGCGGCCGATCAACATTACGATCGATTATCTCCGCCAGGGCCACGCCAAGGACACGTTTGCCCGCGCCACCATCACCAAGATGGGCCGGCGCATGTGCTCGGTGCGAGCCGAGGCCTGGCAGGACGAGCGGTCCAAACCGGTCACCAGCCTGCTGGCGCACTTCAAGGTAAGCGGCGACTGAGGTGAGTTGGATAAGGCCGCCTTCAGGCAATGAACAATCCAATGAATACACCATGTACTCACCATGAAGACGGCCCGGATTTGCGCCGCTCAAAGCCGGGCATGAGTCCTCTATTGCCTATCCTGTGGCGGGCCCCCTAATCTCCGGCATCGGGACAAGGGGAAATCGTGACTCACCCATTTGCACTTCAAGGCATGCGATGAAGCGCGCGCTGGCTGCCTGCCTCCTTCTGGGAGGCTGCGTGACGGCGCCGGCGGCGACAAGCGACCACCCTTTGGGCTGGATCAGCGGCTGCTGGGAGAATGCCGACGGAGACTATCGCGAAGTCTGGTCGGCGCCGGATCATGGCTACCTGTTCGGCTATGCGATGTCCCTGAAAGGCGAAGCCGTCACCTTCTTCGAACAGTCCCGCATCCACCCCGGCAAGGCCTTCACATTCAACGCCTATCCGGGCGGCGAGGGCCCCTTCCGCTTCACCGAAATCGAGCGGGGCGAAAAATTCATCGTCTTTGCAGACGCCAGTCACGATTATCCCCAGCGCATCCGCTATGCTCGCGACGGGGACCGGATGACGGCGGAAATTTCGCTGATCGACGGCTCGGAAGGACAGGGCTTCGCCTTCCGCGCCTGCAGAGACTAGAGGTCAATCGCCGAAGCGCTGGATGTCTGCCGGGTCTCCGGCAAACAAGTCCGCATATTCCGGCTTCAACAGGTCATGGAAACCGGCCTGCGGCAGGGTGACATGATAGGCCCCTTCCGCATACGAACCGATTTCATAGGGGGCAAAATGCAGGACGATGCCACCGAGCTTGTCCGTTTCAGTGGAGGCGATCAGGCTGATCTCTCCTGAGAGGACATCGAGGTCACCGAGCGCGTCTTTCGCTTCGCCGAGGAAAGTGTCCCGGCTGTCAGGTGACCCGCTGCGCTGGACCTTCGCTTCGGCAATGCCTTCGAACACAATGGGGGCAAATGCGCTGGCGGCAGCGGCGCGGTTTGCAAACAGATCCCCTGCCCGCATCCGCTCGCCGGTTTGCGTGTCATAGATGCGCGCATCGGTCATGTAGTTGCCATGCGCCCCGCCGGTGAAGGTGAAGATAAACCCTTCCAGCCCGGCGAGTGTTCCCGCCGCACCGGTGAGACGCCAGTCGATCTTCAGGCCATAGGGCCGGAAATATTCCGGGTCGGCGTCCTTGTAGGTGTCTGCATCTTCCTGCATGGCCTCGATCCGGCCATTCGCATCTTCGATGAGGTCTGCCGCGATGGCGGGCGCCAGGGAGAAGATCGCTTCCTCGAACCGGACGTCGGCCTTCAGAGTCTCAGTGTCCACAAGAAGGAAACGCGGCATGTCCGCTGTGGACATGTCCTGCGGATCCGTCGCCGCACCGTCGGCCCCGGCCACCTGCACCACTGTGTCCGGCGTCTCCGCCGTCTCGCCTGCCTGTCCGCAGGCAGCCGGAACAATCGCCAGCATCAGGGCGGCGGACAGAAGCAGGGCTCGTTTCATCGCTATTCTCTACAGGCTGAGCAGTTCGGCGTCACCACCTTGTGCCGTGATATTCACGGTCAGCGCCCTTTCTGCGGCGAAGCGATGAAGATAATGCGGCCCGCCCGCTTTGGGGCCGGTCCCGGAAAGGCCTTCCCCGCCGAAGGGCTGGACGCCCACAACGGCGCCGATCATCGACCGGTTCACATAGGTGTTGCCCACCGGACAGGCCTCGCGGACTTCCTTGTAGAAGCTGTCGAGACGCGAATGCACGCCCAGCGTCAGGCCATAGCCCTTGGCGTGGAGTTTGGCGCCGACCTCATCGATGTCGTCCGGATCGTAGCGGATCACATGCAGGATGGGGCCGAACTTCTCTTCCGTGATCTGATCGAGCGAGGAAAGCTCGACCAGAGCCGGACCGAAGCCATAGCCTTCCGTACCAATGACGCCGGCATCGACCTGATGCAGGACTTTCGCCCGCGACTTCATATCGTCGAGGTGGGCCTGCAACATGTCGCGGGATTCTGCATCGATGACGGGACCGATATCCGTGTCGGGCTGGGCCGGGTCACCCAGCTTCAGCTCGTTCATCGCCCCGATCAGGCTCTCGATCAGGTGGTCTGCCGTTTCATTCGGCAGGAAGGCGACCCGCAGCGCGGAACAGCGCTGGCCCGCTGACCCGAAGGCGGAGATGATCATGTCGTCGAGCACCTGTTCGCGCAGGGCGGTCGTATCCACGAACAGGCCGTTGAGGCCACCCGTCTCCGCGATCAGCGGAATGATCGGCCCATTGCGCTCTGCCAGCGTGCGATTGATCAGGCGAGCTGTGTTCGTACCGCCGGTAAAACAGACGCCGGAGACACGAAGGTCGGAGGTCAGCTTCGCACCGACCGTCTCGCCCTTGCCGGGCAAGAGATGCAAGGCATCGACCGGCAGGCCCGCCTTGTGGAAAAGCCTCACGGCTTCGAAGGCAATCAGCGGCGATTGTTCGGCTGGCTTCGCCACGACCGTGTTACCGGCGGCAAGCGCCGCGGCGAGTTGGCCGGTGAAGATGGCCAGCGGGAAGTTCCATGGGCTGATGCAGCAGAACACACCCCGTCCGTGCAGGGACAGATGATTCGTCTCACCCGTCGGTCCTGGCAGGCGCACCGGCGCGGCGAAATCCTTCTCGGCGCCCATCGCATAATACCGCAGGAAGTCGACCGCTTCGCGTACTTCGGCGATGCCGTCATTGAGCGTCTTGCCGGTCTCGCGTGCCATCAGGGCGATGAGGCGCGGCATGTTGCTTTCCAGCGCTTCGGCCATGGCGCGAAGGTGGCTTGCCCGCTGCGGCCCGCCGAGCTTGTCCCATTCCGGCTGGAACTTGACGGCTGCATCGAGCGCGCGGTCCATCGCCTCTTCGCTGGCTTCCTTGCAGGCCCCGAGCACGGTTTCCGTGTGGAACGGCACGCGGCACAGCTCGCCCCCGCCCGTGTCCGGTTTGCCGGAGACGATGGCGCCCGCAGCGATGACCGGGCTGTCGCGGAAGATGCGGATCGCTCCGGCGATGTCGTCGCGTACATTCTGCTGCGACAGGTCCATGCCGGAGGAATTGCGCCGCTCCGGCCCGTAAAGGCGCGGCGGCGTGGGAATGCGCGGATGGCGACGCGGACCAGCTTCGACCTTGGTGATCGGATCGGCAACGACCTGTTCGGCCGGCACGTCCGGATCGAGGAAGGAATGTACGAAACTCGTGTTCGCGCCATTCTCCAGCAGGCGGCGGACGAGATAGGGCAGCAGATCCTTGTGCGCACCGACAGGCGCATAGACCCGCACCTTGCTACCAGCCTTGGCCGCGGCGTAGAGCGCCTCGCCCATGCCGTGCAGGCGCTGGAATTCGAATGCGGTCACGCCCATGGAGTCTGCCATCAGGTCCACCGTCGCCAGCGTGTGGGCATTGTGGGTCGCGAATTGCGGATAGAGGACCGGGCTCGCCTCCAGCAATTGTTTGGCGCAGGCAAGATAGTGGAAGTCCGTGCCCTGTTTGGTCGTGAAGACCGGGAAGTTCGGGAAACCTTCGACCTGGGCGTGCTTGATCTCACTATCCCAGTAAGCACCTTTCACAAGACGCACCATGAAACGCCGGCGGGTGTCGCCAGCCAGCTGCTTCAGCTTCTCGATCACGCCGCGGGCGCGTTTCTGATAGGCTTGCACGGCAATGCCGAGACCGTTCCAGCCTTTCAGGGACGGTTCGCGCGCAAGAGCCTCCATCAGCTTGAGCGAGATGACCAGCCGGTCGGCTTCCTCCGCATCAAGACAAAGATTGATGTTCGCATCCGCCGCCTGTTTGCAGAGCCCCAGCAGGCCGGGATAGATCTCCTCCATCACGCGGGCCTCATTGACCGCCTCATAGCGCGGGTGCAGCGCGGAGAGCTTGACCGACACACCATTGGACGCTTCCGGCGCAACGGACTTGTCCTTGCTGGCGGCAACCTGTTCGATGGCGCCCTGATAGGCTTTCAGATAGCGTTCGGCATCGGCGGCAGTGCGGGCGCCCTCCCCCAGCATGTCGAAACTGAAATTCGCCGCATCGCCCTGGCGGACCATCCGGGTGCCGCGCTTTAGCGCGTCCTTCACGTTCCGGCCAAGGACGAACTGCTCGCCCATGATCCGCATGGCCTGCATCATGGCAGCGCGGATCACCGGCTCGCCGCTTTCGCGCACGAGACTGGAGACAAAATGGCCGGGGCCTTTCTTGGCCGCCGCAGGCACACCGATCACACGGCCCGTCAGCATCAGGCCCCAGGTGGACGCATTGACCAGCCAGGATTCCGATTGGCCCTGATGCGAGCCCCAGTTTCCCGAGCGGATTTTCTCGGCGATCAGGTCATCGCGGGTTTCGGCGTCCGGCACGCGCAACAGCGCCTCGGCAAGGCACATCAGGGCGAGGCCCTCGGCGTTCGACAGGCCGAACTCCTCCAGGAAACTCTCCATCATACCCTTGCGGCGCCCGGTCGCCCGCGCCGTCTCGACGAGGTCGAGCGCCCGCCGCATGGCCGCCTGTCGCAGATCGTCGCTGACGGGTGTCTCCTTCAGCAGATCCTCCAGCAACGCCTCCTCATCCACAAATTTGTTGGAATCGAGCGCGTCCCAGACGAACCGAGTGGCGGCAAGGGTGTCGGACATAAATAGAGTTCCCTTCTGGCAATGGTTTTGGCACAAAAACGTACTAACGGGGCAGGACTTGTACGGGTTCCACCGAATTCAGGGAAAATCTATATCGACTTCGACGGCCGGTTGCGAGGGGAGTGGACAGCGTTTCAGGCCTTTACCATACCGCCCAAGCCCGCCATGTTGCGCTCGGCTGCGTGGCATTGATGGGAGTCCACATGCGGATCATGCTCGTGACAGACGCCTGGGACCCTCAGGTCAACGGCGTCGTGCGCACCATGAAGCGCGTTATCGCCGAATCAGAGGCGCTGGGCCATGAATGGGAGATCGTGCATCCTGGTCAGGGGTTCATGACCATGCCGCTGCCGACCTATCCCGAAATCAAGCTTGCCCTGTTCGCCCGGGGTGAAATCGAGGAACGGTTCAACGAATTCGAGCCGGACGCCATCCATATCGCGACCGAGGGCACGCTGGGCATGGCAGGCCGGGCCATGTGCCTGAAGATCAAGCACCCCTTTTCGACCGCCTATCACACCCGTTTCCCGGAATATGTGAGCGCCCGCCTGCCGATCCCGATCTCCTGGGGCTACAATTTCGTCCGCTGGTTCCACAAGTATTCCGGCAAGGTGATGGTGCCGACGCCCTCCATGGTGGAGGAGCTGCGGGTCAAGAACTTCATCAATCTCGTCGCCTGGGGCCGCGGGGTGGATACGGACCTTTTCAACCCGTCCCGCCGGATCGAGGAAGGCCAGCCAGGCGATCCGTTCGAGGGCCTGAAGCGCCCGATCTTCCTGAATGTCGGCCGCGTGGCGGTGGAGAAGAATATCGAAGCCTTTGCCGAGCTGGACCTGCCCGGCACCAAGGTCATCGTCGGCGACGGCCCGCAGCGCGAGGAACTCAAGAAGCGCTATCCGGACGTCAAATTCCTCGGGGCGCGGTTCAATGAGGACCTCGCCACCGTCTATGCCAGCGCGGACGTGTTCGTGTTCCCCAGCCTGACGGACACGTTTGGCCTGGTCGTCCTGGAGGCCATGTCGTCCGGCACGCCGGTAGCCGCCTATGATGCGACCGGCCCGCGCGATGTGATCCCGGGCTCGAATGCCGGCACCATCACGCCGGTCGACGGAGACCTCGCCGCAGGCGCGATCGCCTGCCTCGATCTCAACCGCGAGACGTGCCGCAAATATGCCGAAGGCTATAGCTGGCGGGCCTGCGCAGAAGCGTTCATCGAAAACCTGCAGCCCCTGCCCGCACCGGCGCGGAAACGTTTCTGGCAGAAGATCCGCCTACGGCGTCGCAAGAAACCGCTGGAATTGGTGATCCCGCCCCTGCTGGACCTCAGCCCGAAACCGAAGGAAGCACCGGAAACCTCCGAGGAGCCGGACGACAAGCCCTAGGCGAAGGCGCCCTAGTCTGCGGGCGCGTCTTTCAGCTCTGCAGCGCGCGCCTGTTCGACCGCACGGTCTTCTTCGGTCAACGGAATCAGGCCCTTTTCGAGCAAGTAACCATCCGGCCCCATGGCGCCATCGGATATGAATTCCTGCACGAACTCGGCGATCCCCGGCACAACACCCAGATTCTCGCGCTTCACATAGATGTAGAGCATGCGGGAGAGGCCGTACTCCCCGTCCTTGATATGCACGAAGTCCGGCGAAACACCGGACAGGAGCCCGGCTTTCACACGGTCTGAATTCTGCTCAAGGAAGGAAAAGCCAAGAATGCCGATGGCCGCCGGCGTCTTGGTCAGCGCCTGCACGACTGCGGCATCATTTTCGCCGAAGTCGATCCAGGCGCCATCGGTGCGGATCGTCCGGGCACGTTGCAGGAAGGCCGTCTCGTCCTGCTCGCGCAGTGCGGCCATCTGCGGATCCTCCAGCGCACCATGCTCCATGCCGAGCTCGACGAAAGCGTCGCGCGTACCGGAGGTCGGCGGCGGACCAAAGACGAGGATCGGCTCATCCGGGAGAGACGGGCTCACCTCGTTCCACGACTTGTACGGATTGGGCACGAAACCGCCTTCACCGTCCGGCAGCTCCATGGCGAGCGCGCGGTAGAGCTCGGCCTTGGTGATGTCGAAATCAGGCCCGGCCTTGGAATTGGCGATGACGATACCGTCGTAACCGACGCGGATTTCGGCGGGATTGTTGACGCCATTGGCAGCGCAAAGCGCCCGCTCCCCTTCCTTGATCGGGCGGGACGCGTCCGAGATCGAAGGCTGCGACGGCCCCGTGCCGAGACAAAAGGCCTTGAAGCCGCCGCCCGTCCCGGTCGTCTCCACCACCGGTGTCGGCCATTTGGTGACGGCGCCAAACTGTTCGGCAACCGCCGTGGCGAAGGGCGAGACGGTGGACGATCCGACAATCTTGATCTTTTCGGCATCCACGCCGGTGATGGATGGCGTGACGATCCGGTCGCCCACTTCCAGCTTTGACAGGTCCGTGCGTCCGCACGCCGCCGCCAACAACAAGGCCGCGGCTGCAAGGATTGGCGCAAGGCCTGAAGAGAGTGCGCGTGTCATGCCTGACTCTTTCCCAGTTGCGCCTGCCTCTATCCGGAATCCGGGCCGGCGCCAAACAAGGTAGGACTTCTTCAGTAACTGCTACAGGCCGGGATGAAGAAGGTTTCGTGAAAAATTTCAGTCCCGGCCCAAAAATTCACTTGCACGCCCGGATGTAGTCCATTACATGCCCCTTCGAAATAAAGAGATGTGGCGGACACTCTGCGCTAACCCACTCGGTGGGGGCCCCCGTACTAACGCCCAAAGCTGGTTAAAAGCCCTTTGGAGGTTAGGTGTCATGCACTCCTATGCTACTCCCATTCATGTTGTTCGTGCGTCCCAGCCGGACCTGCCCGTATGGTGTTTCCGTCCGGAGCGCGTCACTGCGGCCGCTAAATGGTTCCATGACTCGTTCTCGGCCGAGCCGTTCTACGCCGTGAAGGCAAACCCGGCCGAGCATGTTCTGGACGCGCTCTGGGCCGGCGGCGTGCGCAGCTTCGACTGCGCCTCCGACACGGAAGTCGAACTGATCCGTACCCGGTTCCCGGAAGCCCGCATTGCGTTCCTGCACCCGGTGAAGAATCGCCGTGCCATCGCCCGTGCCTACAAGGAATTCGGCGTGCGCATCTTCGTCACCGACACGATGACGGAGCTGAACAAGATCCTCGAGGAAACCGGCTACGCGACGGACCTGACGATCATCGTCCGTGTTGCTGTGTCTTGCGACGGCGCGGCCCTGCCGCTGGCCGGCAAGTTCGGCGCCGGTGCAGACGACGCTGCAGAGATCCTGCGCGAAGCCCGCCGTTATGCAGACGAGCTGGGCGTGTCGTTCCACGTGGGCAGCCAGGCGATGCAGCCGACGGCATGGGCAACCGCCATGGCCGACGTCTCCCGCATCATCATCACCGCAGGTGTCACGGTCGACATCGTCGATGTCGGCGGCGGCTTCCCGTCGATCTATGCAGACAACGCCCCGCCTTCGCTGGACGCTTATGCCGCCATGGTCGAAGCCTCGTTCGAGAACATGTTCGTTCTCGAAAACGCTGAACTGTGGTGCGAGCCGGGCCGTGCGCTCTGCGCCGAGTCGGAAAGCCTGCTGTGCCGTATCGAATTGGCGAAAGATGGCGCGCTCTACATCAATGACGGCTCCTATGGCGCCCTCTACGATGCGGTGCACGAGCGCTGGAACTTCCCGAAGCGCGCCATTGCTGGCGACGGCCGCAAGCTGCATGGCATGACGGCTTACACCGTGTACGGCCCGACCTGCGATTCGACCGACAAGTTCCCGGAAGAGATCATGCTGCCGGCGGGCCTGGCCGAGGGCGACTATATCGAATTCGGCAATCTCGGCGCCTATGGCCGTGCCATGTCCAGCCGCTTCAACGGCTTCGGCGAAACCGAAGTGGTGGAAGTGCAGGACGCCCCGTGGCCGACGCTCTACGGGTCGATCGGCGCCGAAGTCGTGTCCATCGGGTCGATGGCAACGCGCTGAAGTTCCGGAAAACCGTATCGCCTGAGGACGAGCGCGAGATCCGCCTCGTCTTCGGGCGAACTCGTCAGGAAGGCGTGGCCGCCGATGCCACGCGCCTTCGTATCTGCCGGCAGCACACGGATTGTCTGGCGGGCGATGGCTGCGCCTGAGTCGACATAGCTGACAGGCTGGGGCGCGCTGGCGATCAGCTGGCCGCGCACAAGCGGGAAATGGGTGCAGGCGAGCACGATCGTATCGATCTTCTCCCCGCCCGGCACCTCGAACAAAGGCGCCTGCACTTCGGCAAACCGGTCGATGTGAATGTCCTCGCCGCGCGCATGCGCTTCGGCCAGGCGGACAAGTTCGATACTGCCATGCATGATGACATGCAGGTGGCCGGCGAACGTCTCGATCAGTTCGGATGTGTAAGCCCGGCGGATCGTGCCCGGCGTTGCCAGCAGGCCGACCGTGCCGGTGCGGGTGAGCTGGGCAGCCGGCTTGATTGCCGGCACGGTGCCGACAACCGGGATGTCGAGCACCGCGCGCACGTCCTGCAGCGCGAGCGTCGAGGCGGTATTGCAGGCGATGACGAACACGTCCGGCTTCACCCGGTCGCACAGCGCCTTGGCCACTTTCGGCAGGCGCTCTCGCAGGGCTTCGTCTGACTTGTCGCCATAGGGAAAGAAACCGGAATCGGCAGCATAGTGCACGCCAAGCGCCGGGCCGAGCGCGCGGATCTCCTCCGCAACCGTCAGGCCCCCGACCCCGGAATCGAAGACGAGCACCCGCCCGCGGGCGGGAGACGGAACGAAATTGCCGGGCAGTGTCTCAGGCATGATGCAAGCCTATTCGCATTCGCAGGCGGCGAAAACGGGGCAGAAATCGGGTCGATTTTCAGACTCGGCGCGCATCGATGTCCTACCCGCCCGGCAACGCCTCCACAGCAAAGTTATTTTGAAAACGTCCCGGAGGGTGCTTATCTGGTCCGGAACGCGCTCCCGGCCAGCCGGGAGCCCCGCAGGCAGTGAGCATGGTCATTCTGAGATCCTTCTTCCTGGCAGGCCTGGCCCTGTTCTTCGCTGCCCAGCAGGCGCTTTGCGCCTGTGATGCGCCGCAGGAACAGGCACCGGCCGCAATGGAAATGGCGCACAGCATGCCAGCCGGGCATGCCTGCGATGAAACCCAGACACCGCATCATGACAAATCGGCCTGCCCGCATTGCAATGCTGACTATGACCTGATCGCCAAGGCCCCGCAGGCGATGGCCACTCCCCTGCTGCCTGTCAGCACGGCCCCGGCGGTCTTCCTGCCGTCCGAGGCATTCAGGGTCTCGGCGCCCCCCATGCGGCCGCCGAAATACACGCTCTACGAAGCGTCCGGCCCGCCTCGGCTGACGCCGCTCCAGTTGAAAACCCGCCTCCTGAATTGAGACCGGCCCGGTGGGCCGCGCCTTTGCGCGCCCGCCGCCAATGCCGTTTCCCCCTCAATTCAGAAGGATCATTCCCATGTTCAATCGACGTCATTTCCTGCAGGGCAGCGCCCTGATGGGGCTTTCGTCCATGCTGCCCGCCGCCTTGTTGCCGGCCTGGGCCCGCAGCGCCAGTGACGGCAATACCGGCCTCCCCAGGGAGACCGCCACGGAGTTCAATCTTTCCGTCGGGCGCTTCCCCGTGCGGATCGACGGACGTGCCGGCGAAGCCGTCGGCGTCAACGGCACGCTGCCCGCGCCGCTGATCCGTTTCCGCGAAGGCGACGAAATCACGCTCAATGTGACCAACACGCTGGACGTGGACACCAGCATTCACTGGCATGGCCTTCTCGTGCCGTTCCAGATGGACGGCGTGCCGGGCGTCACCTTCCCCGGTATCCGGCCGGGCGAGACGTTCACGTACAAATATGCCGTGCCGCAATCGGGCACCTATTGGTACCATTCCCATTCCGGCCTGCAGGAGCAGGAAGGGCACTACGGGCCGATCATCATCGATCCGCATCATCACGACCCGGTCGCCTATGACCGGGAATATGTGCTGGTCCTCTCCGACTGGAGCTTCGAGAGCCCGTACCGGATCTTCGCAAAGCTGAAGAAGATGAGCGATGCCTACAATTACCAGCAGCGCACCGTGGGCGACTTCCTGAAGGACGCGCAGGCGCGCGGCCTCGGCGCCGCCTGGAACGAGCGCGCCATGTGGGGCCAGATGCGGATGTCGCCGCGAGATATCGCCGATGTGACCGGCGCGACCTATCACTATCTGATCAACGGCCATTCGACCGCCGACAACTGGAACGGCGTGTTCAAAAAGGGCGAGCGCGTGCGCTTGCGCATCATCAATGCCTCGGCGATGACGATCTTTAATGTGCGCCTGCCGGGCCTGCCGATGACCATTGTCGCCGCCGACGGCCTGAACGTGCAGCCGCTGGAGGTCGACGAGTTCCAGATGGGCGTCGCCGAAACCTATGATGTCATCATCGAGCCGAAGGACGAGCATGCCTATGCCTTTGTCGCGGAGAGCATCGACCGGTCCGGACAGGCGGTCGCGACCTTCGGTCCGCAACCCGGCATGCGCGCCGAGGCCCCTGCCCTGCGGGCCGTGCCGACGCTGACCATGAAGGACATGGGCATGGATCATGGCAGCATGGACATGAGCGAGATGGACCATTCGGAAATGGACCACGCCACAATGGGCCATGACATGAGCGGAATGGAAATGTCCGGTCATGAAGGCCACGACATGAGTGGCCATGAGATGGGCGATATGGCCATGGATCATTCCGCACACGGCATGGCTGAGGATGCCGGCTGGCCGGTGGAGAAGAAAACCATCAAACGCGGCCCCGGTGTCGCAAATGTCGCCATGATGCCGATGAGCCGTCTCGACGAGCCGGGCATCGGCCTTGAAGACGTGGGCCACCGCGTAATGCGTTATTCCCAGCTGCGCAGCCTGACCCGCAATCCGGACCTGCGCCCGCCGGGCCGCGAGATGGAGATCCACCTCACCTCCAACATGGAACGCTACATGTGGAGTTTCGACGGGGTGAAGTTCTCCGAAGTGACGGAGCCCATCATCTTCCATGAAGGCGAGCGCCTGCGGGTGACGCTGATCAACAATACGATGATGCCGCACCCGATCCATCTGCACGGCATGTTCTTCGAACTCGTCAATGGCGGCGGCGACCATAAGCCCCGCAAGCACACGGTGATCGTGAAACCGGGCGAGAAGCTCTCCTTCGATGTCTCGGCAGACCATGTCGGCGACTGGGCGTTCCACTGCCACCTGCTTTACCACATGCATGCCGGCATGATGCAGGTCGTTTCCGTCCTGCCGTCCACGGACAAGACGCCGATGGATCATGAGCACATGGACCATGAAATGATGGGCCATGACATGCCCATGGAGCACGAAATGCCGATGGATCATGACATGATGGATCATTCTGCCATGGGCCATGACAAGCACGGGGAGATGAAGTGATGCAGAGGACGCTCCTTTCCGCATTCGCCGCGCTCGCCTTTGCTGCCGGCGCTTCGGCCCAGACGCATGACCATCACAGCACCTCTCCGGAGGAAAAGCCCTGGTCGCAGGCCGACGCTTATTTCGACCCGGCCGAAATGGACGCGGCCCGCGCGCATGTGCAGGCCCATTCCGGCGGCTCGCCATTTGCCATGGTCCGGTTTGACCGGCTGGAAGCTCAGTCGTCTGACGGGGAAACCACCGGTGTCTGGGATGCCGACGCCTGGTATGGCGGCGACATCAACAAGATCTGGCTGAAAACCGAGGGAGAGTATTCCTTCGAGGAAAACGACCTGGAAGAAGCCGAAGTCCAGCTGCTCTGGTCCCGCGCGATATCGCGCTACTTCGACCTTCAGACCGGTGTACGCTACGATTTCGAACCAAAGGGACAGGCCCATGCCGTACTGGGCGTCCAGGGGCTCGCCCCCTACTGGTTCGAAGTGGACGGCGCCGCCTTCCTGAGCGAGTCAGGCGACCTGACCGCCAGCTTCGAAGCCGAATACGAACTCCTGCTGACCAATCGGCTGATCCTCCAGCCCCGGCTGGAGGTGAATTTCTCGGCACAGGACATTCCGGAACGGGAGCTTGGCTCAGGCCTGACCGATCTGCAGGCCGGTTTGCGCCTGCGTTACGAAATCCGCCGGGAATTCGCCCCCTATATCGGCGTCGAATACCAGAGCGCCTTCGGCGGAACAGCAGACCGGATCGAGGCCAGCGGCGGGGACGCCGACGACACACGCTTCGTCATCGGCGTCCGAACCTGGTACTGACCCGGCCATTCCAGGCCGATCCCACAACACAGAACCCTTTGATTCCCTTGAATTAAAGGGTTCTGCATCGCCTATGGCATGAGTCTTGTTGTGCAATGCAGCATAGAGGCGTACTGTCCAAGTCAGAAAAGGGATACAGGACTGATGGAATATTGGCTCATGCCTTGGCGCGCGACGCTGTCTGTTGCCGCTGCCACGCTCGAAACCACGCTGGTCATGCAGAAAAGCCTCGCCGGCCTGACAGGAGTGGGCGGCCTTGAGACAATGGACGAGAACCGCCTGCGCGATGCCTTCCATGCCGCCGCCGACGTGAACCTGCGCCGCTGGGGCGATACAGCTGAAATGCTGCAGAACCTGCCGGGCTGGTACCGGGACCTCGGCCGCATGCCGGGCGACCTGATGACTGACTGGTTCGACGCGCATCACCGGTCGGCGACAGCAGACTGATCGGGCCGTCCTAGGCTTCGTCCGGCTTGCGGCGCATCGCCGGCAGCCAGACCCCGAAGGCTGACCCCTTCTCCATCACCGTTTCCACCGCCATGCCGCCGCGATGGTGCGCCATGATGTGTTTCACGATGGCAAGCCCCAGTCCGGTGCCGGTGATCTTGCCGCCCCGGCTCTGGTCCGTCCGGTAAAAGCGCTCGCCCAGACGCGGCAGGTGCTGGCGTTCGATCCCCGGGCCCTCGTCTTCCACCCTGACCCAGATCGCCGGTTCGCCCGGCCCCGGCCGGTTGACCGACTGCAACAGCGTCATCCGCTCACTGTCGTCCCAGGCCTGCCCGGCTTTCGCACGCGCCTCGACCGTGTCGGCGGCGAAGCCGTAAGTAACCCGCACCTTGCCATCCTTGCGGCAGTATTTGATCGCGTTGGAAATCAGGTTCTCGACCACCTGGATCAGCTCGTCCCGGTTACCGATAACGGGCAGCGGCGTGTCGATGCCAGAGACTTCCAGATGGACATTGCGTTCATCGGCGAGACCTTCCAGCGCGGCCGCACCTGAGGCCATCACGTCCTGCATGTCGACCTGGTCGCGCGGCGCGACCTGTTCGGAAGACTCGATGCGCGACAGGGACAAGAGGTCTGAAATCAGGCGGGACATGCGCTCGGACTCGACCGCCATGATGTCCAGAAACCGGCCCCAGCTATCCGGATCATCCTTTGCCGGGCCGCGCATGGTTTCGATGAAACCCGACAGTGCCGTCAGCGGCGTGCGCAGTTCGTGGCTGGCATTGGCGATGAAATCGGACCGTGCCCGGGCGGCCCGGCGCAGCGGCGTCAGGTCTTCCAGCACGATCAGCACGCGGCCACCATCCAGCGGACGTGAGACATGCGCGCGCCAGGTTTCGTTCGGGCCGGCATCGACTTCCACGGCCAATGGCGCGTCAACCCTGGTGTGAATGGCCTTGTCGATCGCAGACAGCAGGGCCGGTGACCGGATGACCGTCGACGCACGCGGCCGGACCCGGTTGTCGAGACGCAGAATGTCTTCCGCCTCGGCATTGAAAGCCACGATCCGCTCGTCCAGATCGATTTCAAATGCGGGCAGCGGCAGCGCCTTGAGCGGAATGGATGCCGCCGAAGGTCCGGGCACGATACTGTCCGCTGCGCCATCCGTCACAGACGACGCCGGCAGGACCGTTGCCGAGCCAACATAATAGGCCCAGGCCACCGCTCCGGCTGCGATCAGGGCGGCGGCTGCCTCGATGAAACCGATGGACCCTGTCGCGAGCAGCAGGACCAGCACGGCCGCGAAACACGATATGAGCACGACAAAGTCACGGACACGCAACGTGGTTGCACGCCGTACGCCGCGTTCGGCGCCCTTCTGGGGGGGTGTAGCCAGCGCTTCAGTCATGCGGTTTCCCTGTGGGATCCCTTCCACACACACGTAGGTTTTAGGCGCTATCGCGACAGCGTGAAGATGCCAAGCCCCGCATCCGTACAAGCCTTCCCCAAAGTAAGCCCTTTACCTGCATGTAATTATTGAAAATCGATAATTTCTCGTTGACAGTCGAATAGAGCGCGCGTAATTCGCTGCATATACAGACAGGAGCAATGCCTAAGGCATGAAACGATCAATCCTCTTCGCGGGCACGGCATTTCTTGCAGCGTGCGCCTCTTCTCCGGCAAATCTTGGCGGTCTGGCAGGCGAACGCGTTGATTTCTTTGCGCAAGCACCCGATGCACCCGCCGAATGGATGGCAAGCGGTGTCACTGGAAAGGCGCCCAAAGGCGACTGGCTGAGTCAGTTCAACGACCCGGTGATGCTGTCGCTGGTGTCGGAAGCGCTCGAGAACAATCCGAGCCTGAAATCCCGCGCGGCCACGATGCGCGCCGCTGAAGCGGCCACCCGAACAGCACGCTCGGCTGGCCGGCCGAGCCTCGATGCTTCGGTGTCTGCCGGCGCCACGTCGACCGGCGTGAAGACGGCAACCGGCACTGACCGGATCGACAGCGAAATCTATGGTGTCGGGCTCGACGCCAGCTGGGAGCTGGACCTGTGGGGCCGCATCGGCGCATCCGTGAACGCAGCAGAGGCAGACTATGCCGCGTCCGAGGCCGATCTGGCCGCAGCGGAACTGTCGCTGGCGGCCCAGACGGCCATCGCCTGGATCAACCTGAACGAGGCAATGGCCCAGGAACGCGTGGCCGAACTGACTTATGATGCGCGCGACCGCGTGCGCCTGCTGACCGAGCGCCGCTTCCAGCGCGGCCTGGTTGATGCGCTCGACGTGCGGACCGCCCGCTCGGCCCTGGCGAATGCGGAAGCCGCGATCGCAACGCGTCGCCAGATTACCGGCGAAGCTGCCCGCCGGCTCGAAATCCTGCTCGGCCGTTATCCGGCCGCCGAGATTGCCGCGTCAGCTGAACTGCCCGCCCTCGGCCCACTGCAGCCGGAAGGCAACCCTGCCCTTCTGCTGTCGCGCCGGCCGGACATCGCAGCGTCCGAAGCCCGGATCGAAGCCGCCGGCATGCGTGCCGAGACCGCCCGGCTGGCCATGCTGCCGTCCTTCGTCCTGTCGGCTAGCGCATCGACCAGCGAAAGCGACCTCGCCGACGCGTTCGACCCGGAACTGATCGCAGCCCGCCTCGTCGCGAACCTCATTGCGCCGATCTTCAAAGGCGGACGCCTCGATGCCCAGCGTGATGCTGCCGTGGCGCAGGCAGAAGCCGCTGTCGCCAACTATGCCAGCGCCGCGCTGTCGGCCTGGGGCGAAGTCGAAAATGCCGTCGCAGCGGACATGTATCTTGCCGATCAGGAAGAAGCCCAGGCCCGGGCACTGGAAGAAGCCCGGCTGGCCGAAGACCTTGCCCTTCGCAAGTACACGACCAGCGGTACACTGACGATCTTCAACCTGATCGACGCCCAGACCCGGCGATTGACCGCAGAGAGCCAGCTGATCTCTGTTCGCGCCAGCCGCGCCACCAACCGTATTTCCTACCACATCGCCCTCGGCGGTGGCCTCCCGGTCCAGACCGCCACGACCGAAACGACGCCCACCGAAGCCGCCGCAGAATAAGCCCCAGGAGTTCCATCCATGGCCCGTATCATCGCCATCGCTGCCCCCATCGCAATCATTGCCGTCCTTGGCGTCGGCGGAACCGTCGTCCTGCAGAACCTCAAGCCGGAACCCGAGAAGGCTGAAGAGGCGCGCATCGGTCTCAATGTCTTTGCCGAAAAGGTTCGCCGCGGCGATCTTGAAATCACGGTCGAAGCGCAGGGCGAAGTGCGCCCGCGCCGCGAAATCGTGGTGGCCCCGCAGATCTCCGGACGTATCGCCTATGTCTCGCCTGACTTCATCGATGGCGGCTTCATCAAGCAGGGCCAGCTGCTGGTTCGTGTCGAAGCGGCTGACTATGAACTGGCCGTGGTGCGCGCCCGTTCCGGCGTGGCCTCTGCCGAGCAGGGCCTGACCCGTGAAATCGCAGAAGCCGAGCTGGCGCAGCAGGATATCGAGGACCTCGGCATTTCCGATGTCTCCCCGCTGGCCCGCCGCGAACCGCAACTGGCCCAGGCTCGTGCCGCCCTCGACGCAGCCAAGGCACAGCTGAAGGATGCCGAGCTCGCGCTGGAACGCACTGCGGTCTACGCCCCCTTCGCCGGCCGGGTGTGGGAACGCGATGTCGATATCGGCCAGGTCGTCGCCACCGGCCAGTCGCTGGGACGCATTTTCGCCAATGACGTCGTCGAAGTTTCACTGCCGCTGGACGACGAGGAAATGGGCCGCCTCGGCCTACCGCTCGCCTTCGCCGCAAGCGACCAGCAGCCCGGACCGAAGGTCGACTTCTCGGCCACGGTCGGCGGTGTCGAAAGGCACTGGACCGGCGAAGTCGTCCGGACGGCTGCCGCGGTCAATTCCCAGACCCGCCAGATCAACGTGATCGCCGAACTGAAAGACCCGTATGGCAAAGGTGCCGATGGCGGTGCGCCGATGGCGCCCGGCCTGTTCGTCAATGCCGTGATCCACGGCGACACCATACCGGACGTCCTGATTGCGCCGCGCGCCTCCCTGCGCGGGGGCGACCGGATTTTCATTGGTGATACCAAAAAGGGCACGCTGTCGATCCGCACGGTCGACCTGATCTACTCAGATCCGCACGGCGCCTATGTCCGCACCGGCATCGACGCGGGGGAGTTCGCCATCACGTCCCCGATCCAGGCTGCCTTTGACGGCATGAACATTACCGTGATGGAGCGTCTGCCAGACGGCACCATCAAGACCTACGAACCGGTGGAAGACACGCCGGACGGGGAAGAAGTTGAGGAAACAGCCATGCGCCTGACCAGCGCCAAAGGAGCCTCCGAATGAACGGGATCGTCGCCTGGTTCGCCCGCAATGCCGTTGCCGCGAACCTTCTCATGATCGTCTGTTTCGTCGGGGGTGTCTTCGGATACACCGCGATGGAACGGGAAATGTTCCCGGTCGGAACGTTTAACGGCGCAACCGTTTCGATGGCCTGGCCTGGCGCTTCGCCGCAGGACATCGAAGAGCAGATCGTGACGCGGATCGAGGAAGCCGTGGCCGACCTCGACGGCGTGAAGCGTATTACGTCGACGTCTTCTGAAGGGTTCGGTTCGGTCAATATCGAAGGCCAGAACGACATCGACATGATGCAGTTTCTGGACGAAGTGAAGCTTCGGGTCGACCAGATCAATAACCTGCCGCAAGCCGCCTTCCAGCCACAGGTGCGGCGCTGGGAACAGCGCGACCAGTTCATGGGGCTCGCTGTTCACGGCAAGGTCGATGGCCGGGAGCTGAAACGCCTCGGCGACCGGGTACGCGATGACATTGCCCAACTGCCCGGCGGCGAGCTTGCCGAACTGCAGGGTACACTGGACGAACAGGTGAACATTGAGGTCACCGAGGAATCCCTGCGCCGTTTCGGCCTCAGCTTCGGCGATGTGGCCAATGCCATCCGGCAGTCTTCGCTGAACTCGTCCGGCGGACGGATCGAATCCTCAACTGGTGACGTTTCGATCACGACCCGCCAGCTGGCAGATACAGCAGACCAATTCAACAATATCATCATCCGCCAGACCACCGAACAAGGCACGGTCCGTGTCGAGGATGTTGCCGAGGTCATCGACGGGTTCGTGTCGGACAAGTTCAGTGCGCTTTATGGCGGTGAACCGACGGCCTTCGTCATGATCCGGGCGCCGGACAAGATGGACGTGGTGAACTACACCCAAGGCTTCCGGGATTATGTGGAACGTGCCAATGACCCCAGAAACGGAATCCTGCCCCAAGGCGTGAAGATCGATATCCTCTGGGACGATTCCGAGGCGTTCAACGACCGCATGCACCTGATCACGTCGTCTGCACTGCAGGGCGCGGTGCTGGTGCTGATCGTGCTTTTGCTGTTCCTCCGCCCGACGGTGGCCCTCTGGGTCACGGTCGGCATCATGACCGCGTTCGGCGGCGGTATCCTGATCCTCCCCTATCTGGGTGTGTCCTGGAACATCCTCTCCACCTTTGCCGTGCTGCTGGTGATCGGGGTGATCGTGGACGATGCCATTGTTGTGGGGGAGAATATTCACAAGGAAGTCGAAAGCGGCCGGCGCGAAGGCCTGGACGCTGCAATTGTCGGAACCCAGATGGTTCTGAAGCCGATCATATTCGGCGTGTTGACCACGATCATTGCCTTCCTTCCCTGGGCATTCCTCAGCGGACCGGAAAGGCAGTTCACGCAACAGATCACCTTCGTGGTTGTGGCCGCCCTCTTCTTCTCCATCGTCGAGTGTATGCTGATCCTGCCGGCGCACCTGTCGCACATGAAGAAGCAGAGCTTCGACGGTGCCAGCGGTGCCTTCATGAAGGTCCAGCGACGGATCGCCGACAGCCTGCTCTGGTTTGCCAACAACATCTACAAGCCGATGCTCGAATTCGCGCTGAAGTTCCGGTACGCGACAACAGCCTTCTTCTTCTGCCTGTTCTACCTGGCCTTCAGCCTGTCCAGCATGAAGTTCGTGCCGTTCCAGTTCATGCCCGAGATTGAGGCTGACCTGATCCAGGTGCAGATCGAAATGCCGGACGGTACGCCATATGAGCGTCTCATCCAGGTCCGCGACCAGCTTCAGGCCGGGATCGAAAAGAGCGAACAGCAAACGAAGGACGAGCATCCCGAAATCAAGGACGGCCTGATCCGGGATGCGTCGGTGATTGCCTATGGCACGAATGTGCGCGCCTTTATCGGCCTCGCTGCCCCTGAAGACCGCCCGGACACGATCCGGTCCAAGGACCTCGCGGAAATCCTGCGGACCAATGTCGGCGAAATCCAGGATGCCGAAGAGATCAATTTCGCCTTCACCTTCAATGACAGTGACACGGGTGTGCGCTTTGCCCTCAGCAACCAGAACCTCGATCATCTGCGCGATGCTGCCGATGTCGTGAAGGCGCAACTGGCGACCTATGCCAATGTCTATGATATCGGCGACAACCTGTCTTCGGCGGCCGACGAGATCCGGATCACCATGAAGCCCGGCGCCGAAACTCTCGGGGTGACGCTGGCCGATGTCTCTCGCCAGCTGCGCCAGGCCTATTATGGTGAGGAAGTCCAGCGCCTGCCTCGTGAGGGCGAAGATGTCCGGGTCATGGTGCGGCTGCCGGAATCGGCACGCGAGAACCTGGACAGCCTGAACTCTCTCCGTGTACGCACGTTGGATGGCCGCGAAATTCCGGTGACACAAGTGGCCGACTTCTCCTACGCCCCCGGCATCAACCGCATTCAGCGGCGCGACCGGATGCGCTCGGTCTATGTCTTTGCCGAAGTGAAGGGCGAAGGCGGCCGCGGAGAAATCATGGCAGACATGGAAGCGAACTTCTGGCCGGAATTCCAGAAACAGTTCCCGGACGTAAAACGCGGCGAGGCCGGCGGCTTCGAGGAAGAAAACCAGTTCATGAACGAAATCGGCCGGCTGACCCTGATCGCCATCGGTGCGATGTACATTCTGCTGGCGATTGCCTTCCGCTCATATGCCCAGCCTGTACTTTTGATGATGGCTCTGCCCTTCGCCTATGCAGGCGCGCTTTTCGGCCTCTGGTTCTTCGACACACCGATGGCACTGTTCTCCTTCTTCGGGATCGCTGCGGCCGCGGGGGTCGTCATCAACGACAACCTTGTGCTGATCGACTATGTCAACAAACGCCGGGAGGAAGGCGCAGGCGCCGTTCAGGCGCTGGTCGACGCTGGCGTGTCGCGCTTCCGCCCAATCCTGCTGACATCGCTGACCACCATGGTCGGGATCCTGCCTCTGCTATCACAGCGGTCCGTACAGGCCCAGTTCCTGAAGCCGATGCTGGTGGCGCTTGGGTCAGCCGTCGGGTTTGCGATCTTTATCTCACTGTTCCTGGTGCCGGCGCTTTATGTCATCGGCGCTGAAGTCAAACGGATCTTCGCCTGGACCTGGGGCGGCCAGCCCTTCCGGCACATTGGCGACGGATACTCCGGTCATGTCACGATCGACGAGGAAGAATTGATCGGCACGAGCGGAGGGAGTGGCAGTCCGCCTATGGCACCGGCGGAATGATTTGCTAACAAACAACCACAGGGCATGCCCCTCGCGCGCTGCGGGGGGCATGGGATTTGAGTAAGGAGAAACTCAGGATGAAACATCTTCTGTTGGGCACAGCAGCCATTGCGTTGCTGGCCGGGTGTACCCCCAAGGCGTCCGCGCCTGCAGAAGGCGACAAGGTCGCTGTCGTAGAAACCACGCCGCCGGTCGCCAATGCGGACGGAAAGTATGAAACCAGCGAAGGCCTTTTGCTCTCGGCTCCGGACTATTGGGGCAGCTGGGGGATCGACCTCAGCGTCCAGGACACCAATGTCAAACCAGGCAATGACTTTTACGCGTGGACCAATGGCAAGTGGCTGGATTCCTTCCAGATCCCGTCAGACCGTTCGCGCTACGGCTCGTTCGACCTGCTGGCTGAGAAGTCCGAACAGCGCGTCCGCAAAATCATCGACGACCTTGCCGCACAAAAGCCGGCCATTGATACGCCGGAAGGCAAGATCGGCGCCTATTACAACGCCTATCTCGACACCGATGCCATCAATGCCGCCGGCCTTGCGCCAGCGCAGCCCTATCTCGACAAGATCAACGCGATTCAATCGCAGGACGACCTCGCGGCCCTGTTTGCGACGCCCGGGTTCAGCGCGCCGATTGGCGGTTTCGTCTTCGCCGACGACAAAGACCCGGACACGAACATCTTCCAGATGCGCATCAGCGGCCTCGGCCTGCCGGATCGCGATTATTATCTGAAGACGGATGACAAGTCGGTAGAGCTTCGCGCCAAATATCTCGACCTGCTCACCTTCATGCTTGAAAAGGCCGGCTATGAAGAAGCTGCCGGAGAAGCGCAAAAGGTGCTGGATCTCGAAACTGAGATTGCCAAAACTGATTGGGATCGCGCCCTCGCCCGCAATCCGGAGATCACCTACAACAAGGTGAGCAAGGATGAACTCGTCGCGATGGCAGGCGACTTCCCGCTCGTCCGTGCGCTCGACACGATGGGTATCGGCGGCGAGAGTGAATTCCTCGTTGCAGAAGTTCCGCCCACGCCGGAAGAACTGGAGGCCGCCGGTATCTCCGGTGAAGATGTAGCCAAACTCGGCGGCGGGTTCCCGGCAATGTTCGAAGTTGTCAGCGAAACGCCGCTCGATACCTGGAAAGCCTATCTCACCGCGCACTTCCTGTCGGACTTTGCCAGCGTGCTGCCCAAGGAGATCGATGACGCCGACTTCGCTTTCTACGGCACCGCCCTGCGCGGCCAGCCGGAACAGCGCGAGCGCTGGAAGCGGGCCGTCCAGGCAACCCAAGGCACGCTCGGCGAAGCCATCGGCAAAGTATTTGTCGAGCGCTACTTCCCGCCGGAGAACAAGGCGGCGATGGACGATCTTGTCGCCAACCTCCGCAAGGCCATGGCCGCAAACCTCGAAGACCTCGGCTGGATGAGCGAGGCGACCAAGGTAAAGGCCGAAGCGAAGCTCGACGCCTTCACGCCGAAGATCGGCTATCCGGACGAGTTCGAGACCTATGACACGCTCGTGGTGGGCAACAATGCGCTCGACAACGCCATCGCAGCGCAGAAATGGGCAACCGAGGACAATCTTGCAGATCTCGGCCAGCCCGTGGACCGCACGCGGTGGTTCATGACCCCGCAGACGATCAACGCCTACTACAACCCGTCCTTCAACGAGATCGTGTTCCCGGCTGCCATCCTGCAGCCGCCTTTCTTCAACGTCTCGGCCGACCCGGCCGTGAACTATGGTGCCATCGGCGGCGTCATCGGGCACGAAATGGGTCATGGGTTTGACGACCAGGGCGCCAAGTATAATGGCGAAGGCGTTCTCAAAAACTGGTGGACAGAAGAAGACCTCGCTGCCTTCCGCCAGCTGGGCGATGCCCTGGCCAAGCAGTACTCGTCCTACTGCCCGCTCGACGACGGTGAGACCTGCGTGAACGGCCGTCTGACCCTCGGCGAGAACATCGGCGACCTCGGCGGCCTCTCCCTCGCCTACCGGGCTTACAAGATGTCGCTGAATGGCAAGGAAGCCCCGGTGATCGACGGGCTGACCGGCGACCAGCGCTTCTTCATGGCATGGGCCCAGGTCTGGAGATCGAAGTACCGTGAAGAGGCGACCCGCCAGCAAATGCTGACGGACCCGCACTCTCCGCCCGGCTTCCGCGTCAATGGCGTCGTCCGGAACCTGGACGCATGGTACGATGCGTTCGATATCCAGCCTGAAGACGCGCTCTACCTCCCGCCGGAAGAACGCATCCATATCTGGTAATCCGGAATTGAAAATCGTGTGATCTGGAGGCGGCGCTACAGTTAGCGCCGCCTCTTGCATTTGTGCTCAATAGGATATTAAGGGTTTCGGCCCATATTTTGCGACTTGGGTGGAGTTCGTTAGCGATTGGAGCGCTAGACTACGCCATGAGTATGAAACCGCGCCTCTTTGGGACAAAAAAACCTGACGGTCCCGATCTGGGACGGATTCAGCGTACGCTCCAGAACTCGGTGACGTCGATCGCCTCCCGCGCAGATCATCAGAACATGAGCCGCGCCGAACGGGCCAAAGTGTACCGTGAAGCCGCCGTCGCCTACGATTCCGGCTATCGCCGCAAAGGCATCGTCCTGGACTATACGAGCAAAGGTGTTCGTCTGCGCTTCCCGACCAATGAGAGCCTGCCCCCCTCGGTTTATCTCTATGCTGGCGCTGTCGGTCTTGAGGGACCGGCCCGGGTTGTCTGGCAACAGGGGTCTGAAGCCGGGCTTGCCCTGCAGGTCTGATCACGGTTTCACGCGCGATCAGGGCTCCCAGATCGGCGGTTCTCCCTGAATTCTGAGTTGCTTTTCGGTACTCTTTTGCCCCTGCCCCAGTTTGCCGCACCTCTTCTGACCTTTTGTCGGGCTTGACGTGCCCCCTTGTCAGGCGCTTTGTGCCATCCGAAGTAAGACAGCACGCAGTTGCAGCAAGGAGACGCACATGGCTGACCAGGATCCGGTCGTAATCGTTGGCATGGCCCGCACCCCGATGGGTGGCCTTCTCGGAGACCTCGCCGGTTTCAGCGCGAATGAGCTTGGCGCCATCGCCGTCGAAGCCGCGGTGAAAGAGGCCGGCCTCGCACCGGGCGACGCCAATGAAATCATTATGGGCAACTGCCTGCCCGCCGGCCAGGGCCAGGCTCCGGCCCGTCAGGCTGGTTTCAAGGCTGGACAGGATAAGGGCCTGGAAGCTGTCACCATCAACAAGATGTGTGGCTCCGGCATGCAGGCCGCTGTGATGGGCCGCAACGCCATTCTCGCCGGCGACGCCGACATCGTGATCGCGGGTGGCATGGAATCCATGACCAACGCCCCGCACCTGATCAATGCCCGCAAGGGCCACAAGTACGGCACGATGGCTGCAGAAGACCACATGGCCCTCGACGGCCTGTCCGATGCCTATTCCAAAGGCCCGATGGGCCTGTTCGCCGACAAGATCGCCGGTGAGTACCAGTTCACCCGCGAACAGCAGGATGCGTACGCCATCGAAACGCTGAAGCGCGCGCAGGAGGCCACGGCATCCGGCAAGTTCAAGCGCGAGATCGCGCCGGTCACCGTGAAGACCCGCAAGGGCGAGACGGTGGTCGACGTCGACCAGCTGCCGCGTGAAGCCAAACCGGAGAAAATCCCGGATCTGCGCCCGGCCTTCTCGAAGGACGGCACCGTGACCGCCGCCAACGCTTCGGCTATCTCCGACGGCGCTGCCGCGCTCGTCCTGATGAAGAAGTCCGAAGCTGAAAAGCGCGGCCTGAAGCCGATCGCCACGATCGTCTCGTCTTCCAGCCACGCCCATGAGCCGGAATACTTCACGACCGCTCCGGTGCCGGCCATGCAGAAGGCGCTCGCCAAGGCAGGCTGGGGCGTCGACGAAGTCGAACTCTGGGAAGTCAACGAAGCCTTTGCGGTTGTTCCGATGATCGCCATGAAGGAACTCGGCATCAGCCACGATAAAGTGAACGTGAACGGCGGCGCTTGCGCCATGGGTCACCCGATCGGTGCGTCCGGCGCCCGCGTGATCGTTACGCTTCTGGCCGCCATGGAAGACCGCGGCGCCAAGAAGGGCGTGGCCTCGCTCTGCATCGGCGGCGGTGAAGGCATCGCCATGTGCCTCGAGCGCGCATAAGCGCCTCGCCTGACGACACAACATGATCTAGATCTGAACGGGCCCGGGATCACTCCCGGGCCCGTTTGCATTCGGAGCCTGAATGAATATCAAACTCGGCGACTTCGACGACCCGCAAATCCGGGAACTCCTGCGCCAGCACCTGCAGGGCATGGCAGAGACGTCTCCGCCCGGCCACAGCTTCGCATTGGATCTGAGCGGCCTGCAGCGGCCGGATGTGACCTTCCTGTCCGTATGGGACGGCGAGATCTTGCTCGCGATCGGCGCGATGAAAGAACTGGCCGCCCATCACGGCGAACTGAAATCCATGCGCACACGGAGAGACAGTCTGCGCCGGGGGGCCGCGACCGCGATGCTGGAAGCACTTCTGGATCTGGCGCGCCAGCGCGGCTACCGGCGGGTCAGCCTGGAAACCGGCTCGGGCGAGGCTTTCGAGCCGGCGCTCGCGCTATACCGCAAGCACGGATTCCGGAGTGGAGACGCTTTTGCCGATTATGTCGGCAGCGACTTCAATCAATTCCTGCATCTCGACCTGGCCTGACCGGCCAGGCGCATTACTTGACGTTTTCGACGAGGTCGAGCGGCAGGGCCGTCGTGCGCTTTGCCACGCGGATCACAATGCGCGACTGCACATCGGAGACGAGCGCCGACCCGAGCAGCTTGTCGCGCAGGAAATTGTCATAGGCATGCATGTCGGTCGTCACGACATGGATCATGTAGTCCACCTGCCCCGTCACCGTCATGACCTCGGTCACTTCCGGCCAGGCAAGCACCATGTCCTCGAACGCCTGAAGGTTCTCCCGGTTCGGCAGGGCGAGCTTCACGCTGGCGATCACTTCGAAATTCAGCCCAAGCGCAAAATTGTCGAGAATCGTGACACGTCCGCGGATGAAACCGGCTTCTTCCATCCGTTTGATCCGGCGCCAGCACGGCGAGGAAGAAAGTCCCACGCGATCGGCGATTTCCGCAACGGAAAGCCCTGCGTCCCGCTGGATGATGTCAAGAATCTTGGCATCAACTGAGTCTATTTCTTGGGCCAATTTTCTAATTTCCTCGCAGATTTGGGCATGATTTGCCCCTATCTACCAAAATTGGCGCAAGAAAGGCAAGCTTTTTCGTGAATTTTGTCGAATAATCTTCCAGTTCCTTGGAGCGGACAGATTACCCATGCATCATCGTGAAGTTACGCTGAACGACAAATACGATCTTGTCGAGGGCAAGGCGTATATGACTGGTATTCAGGCACTGGTCCGCCTGCCTCTTGATCGAAAACGCCTGGATCTGCGCAATAATGTGAACACGGCCGGATTTATATCCGGATATCGTGGGTCTCCCCTTGGTGGTTATGACCAGCAGCTGCGCGCCGCGCAGAAATGGCTGGACGAGCATGACATCAAATTCTGGGAAGGCCTGAACGAAGACCTCGGCGCCACCGCCGTCTGGGGCAGCCAGCAGCTCGGCCTGTTCCCGGGCGCAAAATATGATGGCTTGTTCGGCATCTGGTACGGCAAGGCGCCGGGCGTCGACCGGACGGGCGACGTGTTCAAGCATGCCAATGCCGCAGGCTCGTCCGCACTTGGCGGCGTCCTCGCCATTGTCGGTGACGACCACAATTGCAAATCCTCCACCCTGCCCTCGCAGTCCGAATTCGCGATGATGGACGCCGAGATTCCGGTGCTGAACCCGGCCTCGATCCAGGACGTGCTGGACTATGGCATCCATGGCTGGGAGATGAGCCGCTTCTCCGGCACCTGGGCCGGCATGGTGGCGCTTGCCGATACAATGGATTCCGGCTCTGTCGTCCAGGTCGGCCTCGACCGCTTCACGATCGTCCAACCGGACTTTGCCCTGCCTGAAGAAGGCGTGCATATGCGCCGCGGCGATGCCCCGCTGTTGAAAGAACAGCGCCTGCGGCAGATAAAGATCCCGGCGGCGCAGGCCTATGTTCGCGCGAACCGGCTGGACCATGTGATCCTGCCATCGCCAAAGCCGCGCGTCGGTATCGTCGTGACCGGACAGGCTGCGCGCGACGTGTTCGAGGCGCTTGCCGCGCTCGGTATCGATCCGCAGGAGGCCGGCCGCCTCGGGCTTGCCATTTACAAGGTCGCCATGCCGTGGCCGCTTGAGCCGCAGCGTATCCGCGAGTTCTGCACAGGCCTCGAACGCGTGCTCGTCATCGAGCACAAGCGCCCGCTGATCGAAGACCAGCTGCGCTCGGTCCTCTACCGCCTGCCTGACAATCAACGCCCCTTCATCGAAGGCAAGCATGACCGGGACGGCAATCGCCTCCTGTCCGACATTGCCTCGATCACGATCCCGGAAATGGCCGCTGCCTTGATGGAAGTGATTCCGGAAGGCTGGGACACATCCCGCGCTACTGCCTATTTTGACCGCGTTGGCCGCGCCGGTGAAGCCGCGCGCACCAATGCCTCCCCGACCGTCCGCACCCCGCATTTCTGCTCGGGGTGTCCGCACAACACCTCCACCGTCGTGCCGGAAGGGTCCCGCGCGCTGGCCGGCATTGGCTGCCACTATATGGCGAACTTCATGCCGGACCGCCACACCGACATGACAAGCCAGATGGGCGGCGAAGGCATCGCCTGGGTCGGCCAACACTGGGCGACCGACGAGCCGCATGTTTTCGTCAATCTAGGCGACGGCACCTATTCCCATTCGGGCAGCCTCGCCATCCGCGCCGCCGTCACCTCCGGCGCGAACATGACCTACAAGATCCTCTACAATGACGCCGTCGCCATGACCGGCGGACAGCATGTGGAATCCGGTCAGACCCCGGCCCAGATCGCCCAGCAGGTTCGCGCCGAAGGCGTGCGCACCATCGTTATCGTCACCGAAGACACGACCCGCTACGCGAACGTCAAAGGCCTGCCCGGCGGCGTGAAGATCTATGACCGCGACGATCTGGAAGACGTACAGCTGACCCTGCGCGACACGCCCGGCGTGTCCGTCATCATCTATGACCAGATCTGTGCAACCGAGAAACGCCGCCGTTCCAAGCGCGGCCTGCGCGCCCCGGACCGCACGCGCGTCATTATCAATACCGAGGTCTGCGAAGGCTGCGGGGATTGTTCGGTGAAGTCGAACTGTCTCTCGGTGGAGCCCGTCGAAACCGATCTTGGCCGCAAGCGCCGGATCAATCAGTCCACCTGCAATACGGACCTCTCCTGCCTGAAGGGTTTCTGCCCGAGTTTTGTCACCATCACCGATGGCGAACCGGCCTGGGAAGACCAGGAACGCCCGGCCTTCAGCGCCGACGGCCTGCCCCTGCCCGAAACGCCGAGTCTTGCCCAGCCTTACAACGTGCTGTTCACCGGCGTCGGCGGTACTGGCGTGACGACGGTGGCCGCCGTGCTTGCCATGGCCGCGCATGTGGACGGCCATGCCGCCTCCAGCCTCGACATGACCGGCCTTGCTCAGAAGGGCGGCCCGGTCCTCTCCCACATCCGCTTCGCGCGCGAGCCGGAACAGATCTCGACCGGCCGTGTGCCGCCCGCCAGCGCCGATGTCGTCATCGCCTGCGACCTGGTCGTGGCCGCCGGCGGCGATGCGTTGAACCTGATGGATGCGGACCGCACCGCGGCCTATGCCAACAGCGACGTGACCCCGACCAGCGAGTTCATCCGCAACCGCTCCAAGCGCTTCGAGAGCGATCTTCTCTCTGCCCGCGTCAAGCGGCAGGCAAGCGAGTTCAGCGCCTTCGATGCCGAAGCGCTCGCCGTCGGCTATCTGCATGACGCGATCTACACCAACATGATCATGGCAGGCTTTGCCTGGCAGAAGGGGCGCCTGCCCGTCTCGTTGCGCGCGCTCTACCGCGCCATCCGCCTGAACGGCACCAAGGTCGATGATAACATGGCCGCCTTCAATATCGGTCGGATCGCTGCAGCAGACCCGGACCGCCTGATCCGTCAGCAGGATCCGCGCGGTGATGTACCGGAGCAGACGCTAGAGGAACTGATTGAAGATCGCGCCGCGCGCCTGACGGCCTACCAGAACGCCGCCTATGCAGGCCGCTACCGCGAGATCGTCGAACAGGTACGCAAGGCTGAGAAAGCCGTCAGCCGTGATGAGAAGCTGACCCGTGCCGCGGCCTTCTATGCCTACAAGGTCATGGCCTACAAGGACGAATACGAAGTCGCCCGTCTCTACACGGACGGAAAATTCGCCGAGCAGCTCGCCAGCCAGTTCAAGGGCGGCAAGCTGCGCTTCTGGCTCGCGGCGCCGATGATCGCGAAAAAGGATTCGCACGGCCACCTGCAGAAGAAGCATTTCGGCCAATGGATGATGCTGGGCTTCAAACTGCTGGCGAAGTTCAAGGGCCTGCGCGGTACGCGGTTCGATTTCTTCGGCTATACCGAGGAACGCCAGCATGAGCGCAAGCTGCGCGATGATTATATCGCCGGATTGGCGCGCATCACGTCCGAGCTGACGGAGAAGAACCTCGAGCTGGCCATCGCCATTGCCCGCGTGCCGGATGACATTCGCGGCTTCGGTCATGTGAAGGATGCCGCCTTGCAGGCTGCGAAGGTGACGGAAGCAGAGCTCTGGAAAGGCTGGCCGGAAGGCAAGTTGCCCACAGCAAAAACAACGCTGATCGCCGCAGAATAGTCACGGACTCCCCACAAGAGTGATAGGGTCAACGAAAGACCCTATGGAGGATTCCCATGCGCCGTTCGATTGTTCCCGCGCTCACCGCCTTTGCCGTTCTTGGCGCATGCCAGCAGCCAGCCGCGGCGCCAGAACCGGAAGCGCCTGCGCCGGCGGACACCAGCACCGCGCCTGAAGAGGAGCCGTCGCCCGTGCCTGTTACTGTGCCTCTGGAAGCCACCGCGCCCCTCGCCCAAGGCAATAATCTCTTTGCTTGGTCGCTCTATGACACGCTGGACGGCGAGCCCGGCAACATCTTCGTCTCGCCTGCCTCGATCAGCGAGGCGTTCGCCCTGCTCTATCCCGGCGCGGCGGGGGAAACTGCGTCGCAGATGGCGAGCCTGTTCGGCTATGACGGTGTCCCGACGGACGCGTTTGCCGCGACCCAGAACGTACTGAACAATGCGGTCGCGGCGGACACGGAGACAACCAAGCTGACCGTGGCGAATGCCGCCTGGCTACGCGAAGGGTCGACCTTTCAGGCGCCTTACCGCGACGCCGTCGAAGGCATTATGAAAGCAAAGGTCGCGCTTGTGGACTTCACCCAGCCGGCCGCTGCCGCAAAGCTGATCAACAGCTGGGTCGAAGACCATACGAACAACAAGATCCAAGATCTGATCCCGCCAAGCGCGATCCGCCCCGGCCTGACCGAACTGATCCTGACCAATGCGGTCTGGTTCAAGGCCGACTGGAAAAGCCCGTTCAAGGCGGAGGCGACACAGGACGGAACGTTCTATTCGCCCTCAGGTGAGATCACCGCGCGCCTGATGAGCCAGACGCTGAAGAAGGCCCGCTACCTGTCCCGCGACGGCTATGCCGCACTCGATCTCGACTATGCCGGAAATGACTATGCCCTCACCGTGATCCTGCCCGATGCGCAGGACGGACTACCGGGCGTTACCTCGGCCATGACGCCGGAGAGCTTCACCACGCTCCTGTCGGACATGGACACCACTGAGGGAAGGCGTGTGCATCTCGTGCTGCCGAAAGTCTCCATCGAAGCCGATTATGAGCTGAACGATCCGCTGATCGCGCTCGGCCTCGGCGATGCCTTCACCGGCGCGGCGAACTTCTCCCGCCTGATCGAAGGGGCCGGCCCCGGCGACCTTGTGATCAGTAAGGTGCTGCACAAGACCTTCCTCGACATTGACGAGAAAGGCACCGAAGCGGCTGCGGCCACGGCGATCGTCATGGAACGCACAGCGATCTTCATTCCGGATGAGGAGCCGGTCGAGTTCCGCGCGGACCATCCGTTCCTGATCGCACTGCGCCACAAGCCGACGGGCACCGTGATGTTCATGGGCCGGGTGGAGACACCGCCGCCGGTTGAAGAATAGGATCCGCCAGGGGGATCAGTCGGCAGGCGAGACTTCGACGTCGACGATCTTGCCTTTCTTGCCGAGCTTTTTCAGCTCGCGCTCAAGGTTCTTCTTCTTGATGGTTTTGCGGGTGTGCTTGCCGTTCTTGTAGGTCACGTCGAGACGGACATGCTCGTCCGGCCCGTCCAGCGCATCGCCGGTCACGCGTACCGCCGTTCCGCCGACCCAGACGACGCCCTTGCCCGCGACGCCCACGACGTCGACCGCAAAGCCGACCGGCGCGGTTACAACCCTGGAGGCAGCACAGGCCGGGGCAAAGATGAAGACGGCCGCAATCAGGATGGCCCGGATGATGCGCATGTCTGGTCTCCCCGTTTCACGGGGGAGACTAGATCAGGCAAATGTTGAGGGCACCTTACGACGCCGCAAGTCTCAGCCGCGCGCCAGAGTCTCGTCGATGAGGCGGGCGGTGTTGTCCTTGCCATAGAGCGCGGCGAAGCTGCCGAAGCGCGGCCCCTGCTCCTGCCCCAGCAGCACTTCGTAGAGCGCCTTGAACCAGTCGCGCAGATTCTCGAAGTGGTGATCCTTGCCGATAGTGAAGGTCAGCGTCTGCAAATTCTCCGAGGTCGGCTCGTCTGCGAAGGCCTTGAGATGAGCTGACAGGTCTTCCATGGCCGTGCGCTCCTGCTCCGTCGGGGCGCGATAGGTCTTCTGCGGCAGGATGAAATCCGTGTAGTAGCGCATCGCATAGCCAGCGAGTTCATCCAGCAGCGGATGCGTCTCAGGCGAAGCCTCGGGCGCGTATTGCGTGATGAAGCCCCAGAGCTGGGCCTTGTCTTCGGCATTCGCCACAGCAACGAGGTTCAGCAGCAGCGCGAAGCTGACCGGCATGTCCACTTTCGGCGGATTGCCATTGTGGATGTGCCAGACCGGGTTTTCGATCTGCCGGGCCGGGTCCTCGTCCGGATATTTCTCCAGGAAGGTCAGGTATTCGTCGACCGCTTTCGGGATGACGTCGAAATAGAGCTTCTTCGCCACGCGAGGCTTCTGGAACTGGAAGAGGCTGAGGCTCTCGTCGGGCGCATATTTCAGCCAGTCCTCGACCGAGATGCCATTGCCCTTGGTCTTGGAGATCTTCTCGCCTTTTTCGTCGAGGAACATCTCGTAGACGTACTGTTCCGGCGGACGCTTGCCGAGGATCTTCGTGATCTTCGAATAGATCGGCGCGTTGGCCTGATGGTCCTTGCCGAACATCTCGAAGTCCACGCCAAGGGCGGCCCAGCGCATGCCGAAATCCGGTTTCCACTGCATCTTCACATGCCCGCCGGTGACCGGCAGCGTGAATTCCTTGCCGCTCTCGTCGTCGAACGTGATCGTGCCCTTCGTACCGTCGACGGACTTCATCGGCACATAGAGGACATGTCCGGTTTCCGGATGGATCGGCAGGAACGGGCTGTAGGTCGCCCGGCGTTCCTCGCCCAGCGTCGGCAGCATCACGTCCATGATATCCTGATACTTCTCCGCCGAGCGCAGCAGCATCTCGTCGAAGCGGCCGGACTTGTAGCAATCGGTTGCCGACAGGAATTCGTACTCGAAGCCGAACTGGTCGAGGAAGGCGCGCAGGCGCGCATTCATGTGCTTGCCATAGCTTTCATGCGTGCCGAACGGGTCCGGCACCGCGGTCAGTGGCATCTGGAGATAAGGTTCCAGCTTCTCCGGGTTCGGCACGGTCGGCGGCACCTTGCGCATGCCGTCCATGTCGTCTGAGACGCAGATCAGGCGCGTCGGGATCTCGCCCTTCGTCAGCACTTCAAAGGCATGACGCACCATGGTCGTGCGCACGACTTCGCCGAACGTGCCGATGTGCGGCAGACCGGACGGGCCGTAGCCCGTTTCGAAGATCACAGGTTCACCAGGCTTTCGCTGGCCGGCTTTCTCCTGCTGCTCAACACGCTGTTTGAGTTTCCGCGCCAGCTCGAAGGGCCATGCCTTGGCGGATTCGGCGAGGATGGAGAAATCGGTCATTTCGGTCTGGGTCTCCCGGTGGGCAAATAAAGGAAGCCGACGGTCGCGTCTTGCGAACGCCGGCTACCGGTAAAGCGGTTTGGTGTCTGGCCTCAGTTAAACGTGCTCGGGTTGGCGAGACGCTTGTGAATGGGCCACTCGGCAAAGGCCAGATACAGAAAAGCGATCAGATTGACCAGTGGTACCAGCATGAGCAGCGACCAGGCTCCGTTGAACCCCGCCTTGCTCCAGATTTTCCAGTAGGCGACGATAAACAGGATAATCATCGCCAGATAAACGACACCGACCACAATCATCATTGTGCCGGCTGCAGCATCGTTGGACATGTATTCCTCCCTCCTTTTCAGGACCTTCAGCCTAGGACGGAACCTCCCTTTGCTCAAACACTAACCCGCCGGAGTGGATTCCCGGCGCGAAAATTCGTGTAAGAAATTTTTGACATGTCAAAAATGTTTTACTACATGGTGTGTAAGATATTTTTGACATCGAAAGGGACGCACAATGTCATTCCGTGAGAAAACCGCCTGGGCCATGGGCGCCATCCTGATTGCTGCCGGGATCTGGTATTTCCAGCGGGTCATCGGCCTGTCTGAGGCGCTGGGCGAGACGGCTGCGCCGAACATGCGGTTCGTGATCGGCTACATCATTCTGGTCATACTGGCCTCCATCCTCGTCAACGTGATCATCGCCAGCAGCGCCGGAAAGGAAGCCGAAGCGCCAGCCGACGAGCGCGAACGGGCGATCCTCGACAAGGCGGGGCACTGGTCGGGCTATGTCCTGGCCGTGGGCGCCGTCGCAGGCCTCTGGCATTTCAGCTGGCTGCATGACGGAAACCTCCTGTTCCACATCATCTTCGGCGCGCTGATGGCCAGCCAGATCGCGGAATACGCCTTCCAGATCTTCCTGTTCCGCAGAGGCGTTTAACCATGGCCAAGCGCCCCCCCATTGGGAATCGTATCCGTGAGCTGCGCGAGCAGCATGACAATATGAGCCAGGCCGCCCTCGCCGAAGCGATCGGCGTGACCCGCCAGACCGTGATCGCCATCGAACAGGGCCGTTACTCCCCTTCCCTCGAAAGCGCCTTCCGGATTTCGCGCGTGTTCGGCGTCGGCCTAGAGGACGTGTTCAGCTGGCTGGAACCCCGAGATAGCTGAGCACGGCGTGGCGGATGCGGGCCTTCAACTGGTCCGGATCTGTTTCGCCATAATCCCCGGCAAAGTCGCACATGCCGTGCACCATGCCGAACAGATCCTTCGCCACCACATCGAGGTCAAACGGCAGGTCGATCCGGTTGGCAACGAGAAGCTCCCGGATCAGCGCCAGCACGGAGTCGTGCTTGGCCTCCAGCTCCGGATCGGCCGCCAGCCGATGCTCTTCCACATCGATCAGGCGGGCCAGCGCCGGCCGGTCAAGCTGGTGAGCCACGACCACATCGATCAGCGCATTCAGCTGCACCCGGAAATCCTGCCCGGCGGTCGCCTCGGCCGCCGCATAGACATTGTCGTGCAGTTGCATCGCGTCCGCCATGACGAGGGCCGCCGTGACCGCGTCCTTGTTGGGGAAGTACTGGTAGAGCGATCCGATGGACACGCCCGCCCGCTTTGCGATGGCATTGGTCGTGTAGCCGTCGAATCCCTCGCTTTCGAGAATGCGAGCCGCCGCTTCCAGGATCGCATCCACTGTCGCGGCGGAGCGGGCCTGTACTGGTGATTTTCTGGGCCTGGGGATGGTGGTCTGGGTCATGGGCAAATGCGAGTTTCAATATGAGCTATTACTCATATTTTTAGACGGTAGGTGCTTTAGACAGGAAAGGAAAGCCCCATGCCTTTCGATTGCAGGAATACCGGCCACACGAACAGCGGCCTGAACGATGCCAACATCGCGCACACGCTGAAACAGCTGCACAAGCAGGCCTCCGGCCGGGATGCGCTGGTGTTTGCCCGCGCCCTGCCCGCGATCATCTCCGGCAAGTTCACAGGCCGCTCGACCTTCGAAGCGGCAGAGCCCTATCTCTCCAAGGCCTTCATCCCGGTGTCGGAAGAGTTCGGCCGCTTCATGTACCTGACGGCCCTGTCGCGCGGCGCCCGGAACATCGTCGAATTCGGCTCGTCCTACGGCATTTCCTCCATCTACCTGGCTGCCGCCGCGCGGGAGACCGGCGGTTTCTTCACAGGGACCGAGAAGGACAGCGCCAAGGCGCAGGTCGCGCTGGCGAATTTGAACGAGGCCGGCCTGTCGCGCTGGTCGGACATTCGCGAAGGCGATGCGCTGGAAAGCCTCGCCCCGCTGGAAGGACCAGTCGACTTCCTCTTCCTCGACGGCTGGAAGGATCTCTACATTCCTTTGCTAAAGCTGATGGAGCCGAAACTCGCGCCTGGCGCCGTCATCTTTGCGGACAATATCAAATCCTTCCGCAAGACGTTGAGGCCCTTTGTGGACTATATTTCAGACACTTCGAACGGCTATGAGACGACGATCCTGGACATCGGCAGCGGCGTGTCGATGTCGATCTGTCGGAAGGCGCACTGAGCCACGTAAAAATCCGTATTGACAATCATTCGCAGTGATTGCAAATGGTTCTCATGATCATTTGCGTCTGTAATGCCCTGAACTGCAAGAGCGTGCGCGCGGCCGTAGAGGCCGGTGCGGACAGCCCGAAGGCTGTGCAGGCACATCATGGCTGCCGGTTCCAGTGCGGCAAATGCCGGTCCTCGATCGGCGAAATGATCGCGGACACTGAAATTGATCGCGGGCCCGCCCCGTCGCTGATGGCCGCCGAATAGGGCAACCTTCTGGTATTGCTGGATTTTCCGGAACAGTCTGAGACTGTTTCGCACTCTCATATGCAATTGATTTAATTGGATTTTTCTTGCGGCGCAGGCCCAATCGGCCTATCTGCTAAGTATATTCACGTAACCGATTGAAGGAGCTCTCCCATGAAAGGCGACAAGAAGGTCATCGAATACCTGAACAAGGCGCTGAAGAACGAGCTCACCGCCATCAACCAGTATTTCCTGCACTCGCGGATGCTGCACGACTGGGGCGTTTCGAAGCTCGGCGACAAGGAATACAAGGAATCGATCGAGGAAATGGAGCATGCTGACTGGCTGATCCAGCGCGTCCTGTTCCTTGGTGGCCTGCCGAATCTGCAGGATCTCGGCAAGCTGCACATCGGCGAGAACGTCCAGGAAATCCTGGAATGCGACCTGAAACTCGAGAACGCGGCGATCCCGCTGCTGCGCGAGGCCATGGCCTACAGCGAGTCGGTTCAGGACTATGTCAGCCGCGACCTGTTCGGGAAAATCCTCCACAATGAGGAAGAGCATGTCGACTATATCGAGACCCAGTTCGAACTGATCGAGCGGATCGGGATCGAGCGCTACACCATGCTCCAGTCCGAGGCGAACGCGTCGCCAGAAGGCTGACCGGCCACATGAACAATCCAATGTATACACCATCAATAGACCATGAAGAGGCGCCTCCCGGGGCGCCTCTTTTCATTCCGCGCAGGCGACCAGTGCGGCATTGAACGCCGCCTGAGGCAGTGACGCATTCTCCCGCACGCAGGCATCGACCCTCGCCTTTGCGTGCACCTCCTCGAAACGGCCCTCACCTGAGATACGCTTCCGCAGGTACAGCGCCCGATCGGCGTCGCCTGTCAGGATGAAAGCCGGGTGCCAGGGAATGTCCGCTGCCTTGGCGAGTTCGTTCGTGCAGTTGGACGTCAGCGTGTTGTAGAAACGCGGGCGCTGTTCGATGGAGACCGTCTTCTCCAGCAGCGCGGTAAGATAGGCTTCCGCTTCCGCCTGGCTGAGCGCCAGCGGATACATGTAGAGCTCCCGGTCCATCATCACCGCGCGGCGGGTCATCAAATCCCTCGGGCTTGCCCAGTAGTACATGAGCTCGAACTTGTTGAAGGTGCCGCGAAACGCCGAATAGGTTTCGCGCGTTTCCTTGCGCGCCTCGATGGTGAGGCCGACAAGATCCCCTTCCCCGAATTCGAACATGACGAAAGTATGCGCCATGACGGTGAGGCCCGGATGCGGCTCCATCACGAACCAGACACGGCGCACATCCGAAATGCGATGCGGCGGCACCGCGCTCCACACCATTTCGTCCGAATCATTTTCTGTATACGTCCAGTCACCATAAGGCGCGATGGAGAAAGTGCCGTCCTGAAGTTCCACATGCGGCAGGCGCGAGAGATGCGGATACCAGTTCCGGTCATGCCGCGGCTGCTTGGTGACAACGGCCAGCAGGAAGACGCCGAACGCCGCAAGCGCTGCCACAAGGAACGGAGAGATCCAGCGCACCGGCGCTAATAGCCTGCCGGTTTGAAACTGTCTGCCTGCGCCATCGCCCATTCGCTGGCGAGGTGCGTGCCGGCCGCGTCGGCCAGCAGCTGGCCGCGATGGAGAAGATCATATGCTTCGTCCGCGGGGCGGACGATGTCTTCCGTCACCCGGTGCATGATGTGGCGCGGTGTCAGTTCGCCCGGATGCTTGCAGCCTGCCGCGCCGACCACTTCCATCAGCGCTTTGACGGTATTGCGGTGGAAGTTTGCGACACGCACGGCCTTGTCCGCAACGTCCAGCCCGTGCTGGCGTGTCGGATCCTGCGTCGCGATACCGGTCGGGCAGCGATTGTTGTGGCAGTTCAGCGACTGAATACAGCCGAGTGAGAACATGAAGCCCCGCGCCGAATTCACCCAGTCGGCACCGAGTGCCATGGAAGACGCAATCGCAAAGGCACTGACCTGTTTGCCCGAACAGGCAAGACGCACTTCATCCTTCAGGCCCGTTCCGACCAAAGCGTTTCGTGTCAGAACGAGGCCCTGGCGCAGCGGTGCGCCGACATGATCCAGGAATTCCGCTGGTGCCGCGCCCGTGCCGCCTTCCCCGCCATCGACGACCATGAAGTCCAGGAGGACGCCGGTCTTCAGCATCGCCTTGCAGAGCGCCAGCACTTCCCAGCGATTGCCGACGGCGAACTTTGCGCCGACCGGCTTGCCGCCGGACAGCTCGCGCAGCTTGGCCACGAACTCCATCATTTCGATCGGTGTCGAGAAGGCCGAATGCGCAGGTGGCGACACACAGGTCTCACCGACCTTGATGCCACGCGCCTCTGCGATGGCTTCTGTCACCTTCGCCCCGGGCAGCACGCCACCATGGCCAGGCTTTGCACCCTGGCTAAGCTTGATCTCGATCATCTTGATCTGCGGGTCGGCGGCGACGTCCTTGAACCGCTCCGGATCGAAACTGCCGTCAGATGTGCGGCAGCCGAAATAGCCGGAGCCAAGTTCCCAGACGAGATCCGCCCCGCCCTTGCGGTGATAACGCGAGACGGAGCCTTCGCCCGTGTCGTGATAGAAGCCGCCTTTCTTCGCGCCCGTCGACAAGGCTTCGATGGCGTGGGCGCCGAGTGATCCGAAACTCATTGCCGAGATATTGAAGACGCTTGCCGAGTATGGCTTTGACGTGCCCGGCGCACCCACCGTCACACGCGGGTCTGTTTCATCGCAATGCACCGCGGCCATTGAGTGGGCTAGCCATTCATAAGGCGGACGATCGATCTCCAGATGACTGCCGAACGGTTCGACAGACGTGACGTCTTTCGCGCGCCGGTACATCATCGAGCGTTCTTCGTGATTGAAGGGTTTGCCTTCCGTCTCGCTCTCCACAATGTAGGAGCGCAGGAACGGCCGCATCTCTTCTGCCAGCCAGCGCACGCGCGACAGCAGCGGATAGTTACGCCACAGCGTGTGCCGCCGCTGGATCAAATCCGATATGCCAAGCAATGTGATGAGGCCGGCAATGATGGCGGTGCTTTGTGCAACCGCGCCTGTCGGCCAGAAATAAATACCTGCCGCAAAAACCAGCGCGACGATGATCAAGACCGAATAACGTGACATGAGCTTCCGGCGCCTCCCAACCGCTTCCCTATTCTTGCGAGCCTAGCGGTGTCCGCTCTTGTGTGAAAGACTTCCACTCAGGGGAGACGAGATGCCCCCCTTCTGCATAAAAGGATCATCTATGAAACCCGTCCTGCCTCTCGCCGCCCTGTTCATCCTGGCCGCCCCGGTTGCAGTTGCTCAATCCACCTCACCGACAGGCGGGCGCGACTATCAGGAAGATGTCTATGTGACGCCCTATTGGACGCGCATGCCGGTGATTGAATCCATCGGGCGCGCGAACATGCAGGTCGCGCCCAACAGAGCTTCCTTTTCGGTCACCTATCTGGAAACCGACAAGGATGCCGAAGATGCAATGAAACTTGCCGTGCAACGCGCAAGGCTCGCTTACGACACTGTGAAGAAGATCGCGGGTGACAAGGCCATCGTGCAATCCTCCGTGTCGGTCGCCCCCTACTACGAACAATACCGCGACAAGGATGGCTACAAGATCGAGAACGACCGTCCGGACAAGGTTGTCGGCTACGAGGCGGAAGCGTCTTTGAGTGTTGTGATCGAAGACATATCTGTAGCGGGTGAAGCCCGCGCCGCGGTGCTCGCGCTAAGCCCGGAAACCTCAACACCGCTGAGAACCTATCTCGAAGCGACAACAGAACTGAACCTTGCAGCTTATGAAGCCGCGGTCGCCGATGGATCTGCGCGCGCAAAGGCAACGGCAGAAGCGTCCGGTTCGAAGCTCGGGAAACTGCTGGCGGTGCAGGAAGGCAATGGCCCTTGTCTTGGGCGTTGGACCACTTCTGCAGGCGTGAACAGCGATTATCATGATCGCTCACGCAACATGGTTGCAGCACCTGCCGCTGAAGCCGGCATGCGGAACGAAAGCATCATCGTGACAGCGCAGAAGATCGGCAACAAGGAAGTTCAGATCACGCAGGAAGACATCGATGCGCTGAACCTTCCATCTGATCTGCCAAAACTGAGCATATCGTCGAGCGTCTGCATGATCTACGCAGTCGGGAACTGATGCAAATCCGAGTACGGATTAAATAAAAATACGTGCGCCTGCGCGATTCATGGTCGCCAAGGGTTGTTTCCTTGTGGAAATCGTGGCTTGGGTGTTTTGCGTTTCGTTTTGATTCGTGAACAGTGCTGCGTAATCTGAAAACACGCCCGTCCGTCGGGCCCATAGAGGAGACACTCCCATGGCAAAAGCTACCAAGAAAAAAGCAGCGGCGCCGAAAAAGGCCGCTGCTCCGGCAGTGACCAAGCCGGCAAAAGAGCCGTCGAAAAAAGAAGTCCTGATGGAGAAGTATGTCGCCGACCTCAAAGAGAAGGTTGGTGAAGCTCGTCCGGACATGGCGCTTCTCGAAGGCGCCGTGAAGGCTTGCGGCCCGGCCATCTACAAATCCGACTCCGCAACGGTCGCCGCTTCGTCGAAAGACGAAATGGCCCGCATCAAGAAAACCTTCATCGCGAAGAAGCTTGGCGTCACTGACGAAGCCAAGGCTGATGCGGCGCTTGCCGAAGCGATCGAGAAGTATGGCCGTTCGGTTCGCGCCAAGCACCGTCCGGTTGTCTACTACCTCGTCGCAAAAGCTCTGCGCAAAGGTTCTGCTCTGAAATAAGCAGTCTTCCGGAAACGGAAAAAGCCGGGCCAGCTTTCGCTGCGCCCGGCTTTCTTTTGCCTCGCGTTGGCCGTCTGGCTTAGTACCCGTTCAGCTTCGCATAGCGATCGCGGTGCCAGCTGGCCGAGCCATACATCGCTTCCTGCGCGCGGGCGCGCTTCATGTAGAGACCAGGATCTGCCACATCGGTCATGCCGATACCGCCATGCATCTGGACACATTCGTTCGAGACAAGATGCACCAGCTCGCTGGCTTTCGCTTTTGCGAGGCTGGCGAGTTCGGCAACATTGGTCTTGCCTTCATCGACAGCTGACAGGGCCGCCGCGACGCAGGACCGCGTCATCTCCAGCTCGGTGAACATCTTTGCGGCGCGGTGCTGCAGAGACTGGAACGAGCCAATCAACTGGCCGAACTGTTTGCGGCTCTGCAGGTATTCCAGCGTCATGTCGAACGCGGCCTGCGCGGAGCCCAGCATTTCTGCCGCCTGTCCGATCGCGGCCCGGTCCAGCACCGGCTCCAGAACGTCTGCACCTTCATCGGCTGCACCGATCAGTGCGCCTTCGCCCACCATCACATCCGTGAAGGTGATGTGCGCGGCGCCATGGCTGTCCGCCGTCTTCAGCTCCTGGATGGAGACGCCCTTGGCATCAGCCGGAACAAGGAACAGCGACAGGCCGTGACGGTCACCAGCCTCACCGAAGGTCCGCGCGACGACAATCAGCATGTCGGCATGATGGCCGTCCGGTACATAGCGCTTCTCGCCATTGATCGTGTAGCCTTGTCCGTTGCGTTCGGCTTCGGTGGCGACGTTCAGCGGATTGAAGTGTGCGCTCTCGTCGAGAGCGAGCGCGAAAGTCACGTCGCCGCCGGCGATCTTCGGAAGCCATTCGGCTTGCTGTGCCGGCGTGCCGCCGAGCTGGATCGCACTGGCGCCGATCAGCGCGGTTTGCAGCAGCGGCGTGGCAGCCAGCGTGCGGCCCTGCGCCTCAAGGATCTGGCCCAGGCCAACCAGGCCGAAATGTTCGCCGCCCGGTTCTTCCGGCACGATCACGCCAAAAAAGCCAAGCTCTGCCAGTTTCTGGCGGGTTGCCGGGTCCTTGCCATTGGCACCGCTGTCGCGCAGTGCACGCAGATGCGTCACCGGCAGTTCATCACGTGCGAACGCCATGGCGGTGTCACGCAGCATTTCCTGATCTTCGGTCAGAAGGAAGGTCATGTTGTATATCTCCTGTAATCTTCTGCCGTCGGCTTACTGATGGTCTTTCAGGCCAAGCACGCGCTTGGAGATGACGTTGAGGTTGATTTCGCTGGTGCCGCCTTCGATGGAGTTACCCTTCGAGCGCAGCCACTGGCGGGTGACTTTCTTGGCGGTCGGGTCAAAGCCCTCCCCTTCCCAGCCGAGCCCTTCAGTGCCGAGTGCCTCGATCAGAAGCTCGTGACGGTCCTGGTTCATCTTGGCCGCGCCGTATTTCAGGATGGACGCGGTATGGCTGACGGCCTGCCCGGCCTTGGCCTGTTCAGCCTGGCGCTGGACGGTCAGGCTGAAGGCCTTGGCGTACATCTTGTGATCGGTGATGCGGCCGCGCAGGTCGCCATCGAGAAGACGGCCATCGCTGTCTGTGCCGATATGCTGCTTGGCATAGTCTTCCGGCCCCATGATGCCGGAACCGCCCGTACCGCCAAAACCGCCGGCGGAAATCGAGGAGCGTTCGAACTGCAGCAGGCGCTTGGCGATCTGCCAGCCGCCATTCACTTCGCCGACCAGCTGGTCCTTCGGCACTTTCACATCAGTGAAGAAGGTTTCGCAGAACGGGCTTTCGCCCGAGATCAGCAGGATCGGGCGCGCTTCGACGCCGGGGCTTTCCATGTCGAACAGGATGAAGCTGATGCCTTCATGCTTCACGCTCGTGTCGGTCCGCACCAGGCAGAAGATCCAGTCGGCCTTGTCGGCGTAGGAGGTCCACACCTTCTGGCCGTTGATCAGGTAATGATCGCCCTTGTCTTCGCAGCGGGTCTGCAGGTCAGCCAGATCAGAGCCGGCGCCCGGCTCTGAATAGCCCTGGCACCAGCGGGTGCGGCCATGAATGATGTCCGGGATGAAGCGCATCTTCTGTTCTTCATTGCCGAACTCAAGGAGGGCCGGGCCGAACATCCAGAGGCCAAACGAGAACAGCGGCTGGCGCGCCTTGATGCGGCTCATCTCCTGCTGCAGCACACGGGCCTCGGCCGGGGAGAGCCCGCCGCCGCCATATTTCTTCGGCCATTGCGGCGCGGTCCAGCCCTTTTCGGCCATCCGTTCCAGCCAGACTTTGGATTCCGGGTTCTTGAACTTCTCCCGCTTGCCGCCCCAGACGATTTCGTCGTCCTTCATTGGCGTGCGCATGGAGGGTGGGCAGTTTTCCTCAAGCCAGCTGCGCGTTTCAGCGCGGAAGGTCTCGAGCTCGTCGACGGCAGTGTCGGCCATGGCGGTCTCCCTATCAGATATGACAGGTGAGACCCTATTCCCCTGCAGCGGCTGAGCCAAGCGCTACCGCTAGGTCAGATATGCGGTGTCTTGGCCCAGTAGTGCGGCGTGCGGGCGAGGCTCCAGAGGGCGCGTATCATGGCGAAGGTCTGGAGGGGCCAGTAAAGCGGCAGGGTCAGGATGTCGCCAACCCGCTGCCAGCTCCAGCGGCCAGGGGCCAGGCTGGCCGACAGGGCGCCGGTGAAAAACGACAGGCCGAGGGCGCTGAGCCCGAAAACGCCGAGGGATACGCCGGGAAGCAGAAAGCAGGTGAGACACCACACGGCCCAGGGACCATGGACCATTGCCGACAGGATCGCTGCGCCGAGCGTCATCTGGACAGAAAAGAAATCGACCGGCCTCAGGCCGCGAATTTCGGTTCGCCCACGCATCAGCACGAGCCAGGTCTGCATATACCCTTTCAGCCATCTTGAACGCTGGGCCCGCCATACGCTTCCCGTTTCGGGTGGTGCCTCGAGTGTCGGAGAGCGGATCGCGCCGACCCGGTGCCCGAGTCGCGCGAGGCGCAGGCCAAGGTCCGCATCTTCGGTCACATTCCATGCATCCCAGCCGCCCGCAGCGACCAGAGACGTGCGGCGGAAGTGATTGCTTGTCCCGCCGAGCACCACAGGCAAGCCGAGCCAGGCCAGCGCCGGCACCAGTAGGCTGAACTGGATCGCATATTCCAGCGCCCATTGCCGCGCGATCCAGCTGCCTTTCGCCGGCGTACCAACCAGCGGCGCCTGCACGCAGGCAAGCTCGGTATTCTGGGCATTGAAAGCGCGGACCGCCGCCTTCAGCTGGCCTGGGTGGGGACGGTCTTCGGCATCGTAGACGACAACATAAGTCCCCCTCGCCCGGGCGAGGCCGTAATTGAGCGCGCGCGGCTTGGTCTGCGGCTGGCCCGCCGGAACCACCAGCAGCTCCGTGCCCATAGGCCAGACCTGTGCGCGGACGGCCCTTTGGGTGCGCACGTCTGTCTCTTCGACCAGCAATTTGAGGTCGATCCTGTCCTTCGGATAGTCGAGCGCGGCCACGGCCCTTGCCAGCTGGGGCATGACCGCAATTTCGTTCTTCAACGCGATGAGGATCGTGTAGACCGGCAACAAGGGGGTCGCGCCGCTATCGTCCGGCAGGTCCTCCCGGCTGAGCCGGGCCGCCACGATCAACAGGAACAGGCGGAACAGGATGATCGCCACGAAGATTGGTGGGATGATCACGCCGGCCAGAAGGCCGACAAGCTCCGGCATGAGCAGTGTCAGGACGCCAAAGGTCTTCAGTAGGCGGATGGAAAATGCACGCTGGCCCCGATTGAGGGTGCGGCGGGCGGACAGGCCTGGCGCCTGACGTTCCAGTTGATGCGCCGCTTCAAGGGCAAGACGAATATCGGGCTTGGGACAGCTCAGGGGCGCGCGCAAATGTGCGCGGCCAGTACCGCCGTTGAACCCCTCGCCACCCATAGCCTTATGAAGCCTTTGGTTAACAGCGGCACCACAAATCACAGGTTGAATTTGTTACGATAACGAAACGAATCGCCCCGAAAGAGAGAGGATTCCCCCCAAAGAAGAGCCCGGCGTGCGGCCGGAAGCGATCCACAGAGATTTCCACAGGTCGGGATCTCCCGTCGACTCTACCCATTCGAAAACCCACCTGAAAAACAAGGGACTTGCCAGACTTCCTCGGATGTTCTATTTTTGTTCCATGCGTAACGTCCATCTCATCTGGTTCCGTCGCGATCTGAGGGTGCATGACCATGCCGCCCTCGCCGCCGCTGTGGCCAGCGGTGCGCCGGTCCTGCCGCTCTATATATTCGAGCGCGACGCCTGGGCCCTGCCGGAGCATTCGCGCCGCCAGTTCGACTTCCTGATGGATTCCCTGACAGAGCTGGACGAAGCCCTGACCGAACGCGGTGCCCGGCTGATCGTGCGCCGGGGTAACGCGCAGGACATTCTGGCAGACCTTCACCGCCGGCACGGAATCGAGGCGATTCACATGTATGAGGAAAGCGGCCTGCCCTGGACGCGGGCACGGGACCGGGCCGTTCGCCGCTGGGCCGTGCAGGCCGGGATCTCGCTGCGCGAGCAGTCACAGCCCGGCGTGCTTCGCGGCCTCAAGGAACATGATGACTGGACGGCGCGCTGGACCGAAACGCTGAACGCCCCGCGCATAAAGGCGCCGGACACGATCCACGCGGCGACACAGGCTGCGGGCCCATGGCCAATCGCGGAAGACTTCTGCCTTGGCCCCGATGACTGTGCCGGCCGCCAGAAAGGCGGACGCACCGCAGGCGTGGAATTGCTGAGGAGCTTCCTCGCCGGACGCGGACGCCGCTACCAGCAGGATGCCGACCGGCCAGCCACGGCAGAGACCGCAGGCTCGCGCCTGTCGCCGCACCTCGCTTTCGGCACCGTGTCCGTCCGCGAGGCCTGGCAGGCTGCGGCCCGCGCCCGCGCGGCCTTCCTGCAGGATGGTGACACGACCTACGCCGCCTCGCTCGCCGAATTCCTGGAGCGGCTCGAATGGCGCGCCCGGTCGATCCAGGCCTTCGAAGACCGTCCCCTGCCCCAGACTGGCAGCGGCGAAGACCTCCGCCCGGAAGCCGCAGCAGACGATCCACGTCTTGCTGCATGGATCGAAGGGCGGACCGGCTTCCCGCTGATCGATGCCAGCATGCGCGCCTTGCGCGAGACCGGCTGGCTGAATTTCCGCATGCGGGCCATGCTGATTGGGTTCGCCGCCTGCCAGCTCTGGATGGACTGGCGCCTGCCGGCGGAAAAACTCGCGGCACTGTTCACCGATTTCGAGCCGGGCATTCATTATCCGCAAATTATTGCCCAGGCTGGCCTGCGCGGCCGGCGCCTGCCGATGGTTCACAACCCGGTCCGGCTCTCGCTGCAGCTCGACCCGGATGGCGCCTTTATCCGGCGCTGGGTGCCGGAACTGGCGGCCCTGCCTGACAATTACCTTCATGCCCCCTGGGAGGCACCGAAGGCAGAGCTCGCCCGGGCCGGCGTGATCTTCGGCCAGAGTTATCCGATGCGCATGGTCGATCACGTCGCCGCCGCGCGTGAAGCCCGCGCGCGGATTGCCAGCGTACGCCATCCCGGCCGGCCTGAACCGGTCCAGACGGCCCTGAAGCAGGCGGATCTCCCGTTCCGGGCGCCGCGGCCTGGCAGACTCCGCCAACCCGCCAGGGGTCCGGTTCAGCTGAGCTTCGATCTCGGTCAGCCGCCGTCCACGTCGGAAAGCCAGTCCGCCTAGACGGTCCGCCCAGGCAGGCCTTTCAAGCGCCAGCCTGGCCTGGCAACCCCCGAATCTTTCCGGTTCTTGCCGGTTTTGGCGCCGATTCCCGGCAAAAAGGCTTTCATGAACCGCAATTAATTGGTCTTGAAGGGCCCGTTTGGCGTACCATATCGATATTCGACAAGACGAAAGACCTTGAAATTCTTCGTAATTATTGTTTTTCGATAATTTAGTATTGATTTTCGATAAGACCTGTCCTATCTTGAGGATGTCGGCGGCGGGATGGTCCCGCCAAGACAACAACCAAGAAGGACTTTCGAATATGACCCCCCGCGCCCGTCAGTATGACCACGAGATCGCCGCGACCGCCGCGCCGATGGCAAGCGCCATCTTCACCGGCAGCCCGACGCTGCTGTCCCGACCGGCAAACGATGTGGCCGACCGGGGCCGCCCGAACCTCCTGGTCCGCCGCCGCCGTCGTTCCCTGCGCCGGGACACGCACTAAGCCGCCAGGACGGCGCTGCACACAAAAGCCTTGCCCCCCTCTTGGCTCGCAGCGCCGTCCACCCTCCTCACACCCCTCAAGCCAGAACTCTCAAGAAGGACTCTCTCGTCATGATCCGCACCCTTATCGCCGCCACCGCCCTTTCCATCGCCGCCATGCCGGCCCTCGCCAGCACGTCTGACCAGTTCCAGATGGACGTGGACATCAATCGCAGCGCCCTGGAGACCGTTGAAGGCGCCGAGCAGGCCTTCGCGAAGCTCAAGCAGGACATCCGCGAACGTTGTGTTGCCGAAAGCAGCGACATGAAGTTCGGCGTCGAATTCGCAACGGATTATTGTGAGCGCCGTACCGTGAAGAGCGCTGTCCGAGCCATCGACAATGACAACCTGACGGCCGCCTACACAGCGTCGCTCTCCAAATAAGCGGCCACCAAGTTCGCGGGCGCCCCCTGCCTCTCCATAACCCGGTATCCCGCGCTCTCCCGCCCTGCCCGTTTCTCCCGGGCGGGGCTTTTTTGTGCAGGAAGGTCAGGCCGTGGCCGTGCGGTAGTCCTTGGCGCGGAGCACGTTCGACAGGCGGAAAAGCACAGGCACGAAGCTGCCTTCATCTTCCCGTTCGAACATGGCGACACAGCTGGTCGGGAATTTCTCGGCCAGGCGCTGGGAGGCATAGTGGTCGAGGCTGCCGCCGTCGCGCAGGATATCGAGCGCGAAATCATGCATGCCGGGATTGTGGCCAATGACCATCAGCGTGCCAGCGCCATCATTCTGCTTCACCGCTTCGGCAAGGCCCCGCGCGCCGCACAAATAGAGCGACTCCATCGGACGCACCTTCTCGCCTTCGAACACGCGTGCCGCTTCCGAGCAGGTTTCGCGTGCCCGGCGCGCCGTGGAGACGAGGATCCGTTCCGGGCTCCAGCCCAGCGCGACGATTTCCTCGGCGATCCGCTTGGCATCACTGTGCCCCTGATCGGTCAGCGCGCGGCCAAAATCGTCGATGCCTTCCCCGAAGGGTTCGGTCTTGGCATGACGCATCAGGATCAGGCGCTTCATCGGCAGGTCCGGAGATTAGAAATTCTGATCGACACCTTCAGGCACCGCTCATTGGCTCAGTCTCTCTTAGGCACCATTTTCGCCCTCGAAATCAAGTCACAGGAGACGGTTTAAATGAGCTTGCTGATCGGCGACGTTGCGCCCGACTTTGAAGCGGATACGACAGAAGGCCCGATCCGGTTCCATGAATGGGCCGGGGATGACTGGGTGGTGTTTTTTTCCCACCCGGCTGACTTCACCCCCGTCTGCACGACAGAGCTCGGTTATACAGCTCGCCTGAAAGACGAATTCGCCCGCCGGGGCGCCAAGGCGCTCGTCATCTCCGTCGACAGTGTGGAGGATCACAAGCGCTGGATCGAGGATATCGAAGAGACGCAGGGCGCCAGCGTCGAATTCCCGATCATTGCCGACCCCGGTCGCAAGGTGGCGACGCTCTACAACATGATCCACCCGAACGCCGACCCGAAGGTGACCGTGCGGGCCGTCTATGTGATCGACCCGAACAAAAAGATCCGCGCCTCCATCATCTATCCGCCCAGCGCCGGACGGAACTTCGATGAGGTGCTGCGCCTGATCGACAGCCTGCAGCTGACCGACGGCCACAAGGTGGCAACGCCGGTGAACTGGATCGATGGCGAAGACGTGATCGTCGTGCCGAGCCTGTCGGACGAGGAAGCCGGGAAACTGTTCCCGAAAGGCTTCAAGACCGTGAAGCCCTATCTGCGCTACACGCCCCAGCCGAACAAATAAGCAAAAAAGGCGGCCCGCGGGCCGCCTTTTTCATGTCTTCCGGATACGGACTGCGCCTAGAGCGCCACCTCGATCTTGCCGTTGACCAGCGCCGAATAGTCGTTGACCAGCGATTCGGAGATCTGGCCCGGCTTGTAGGTGTACTCGCCGATTTCGGCGACCGGGGTGATCTCGGCGGCCGAGCCGGTGATGAAGCATTCCGAAAAGGTCGGCAGCTCATCCGGCATGATGGCCCGTTCGATCACTTCGATCTGGCGTTCCTTCGCCAGCTTGATCGCCGTCTGGCGCGTCAGGCCGTTGAGGAAGCAGTCCGGCGTCGGCGTGTGCAGCGCGCCGTCGCGCACGAAGAAGATGTTCGCGCCGGTCGCCTCGGCCACCTGGCCGCGATAGTCCAGCATCAGCGCGTCGGCATAGCCGTCCCGTTCGGCCGCATGCTTGGATAGCGTGCAGATCATGTAGAGGCCCGATGCCTTCGCATGGCAGGGCGCGGTGTCCGGTGCCGGTCGGCGCCACTGGGCATGCGTCATGCGGATGCCCTTCATCTTGTCGGCAAAATAGTCGCCCCAGTGCCACACGGCGACGGCCAGGTGGATGGAGTTCTGCTGGGCCGACACGCCCATCATTTCCGACCCGCGCCAGGCGATGGCACGCACATAGGCGCTGTCGAGTCCGGACTTGGCCAACGCCTCGCGCTTCACTTCCTCGATCTGCTCAACGCTGAACGGGATGTCGAAGCCCATGATCCGGGCCGAATTGTGCAGGCGCTTGGAATGGTCCAGCGAGCGGAAGATCTTGCCATTATAGGCGCGCTCACCCTCGAATACCGCGGAGGCATAGTGCAGCGCATGCGTCAGGACGTGTACCTTGGTATCACGCCACGGCACAAACTCGCCGTCCATCCAGATGTAGCCATCGCGGTCGTCGTATGGGGTTGCGGCCATGGTCTGTCAGCGCTCCTCGCTTGCACTTCTCTGAATTTCGCGTTCATTTCACCGGATGGCCCCTGACGTCAACCTGAACCGCCCGTTCGACCCCCGCCTCTTCCTGATGGATCAGGAGCTGGATCGCGGCGTCGGCCTCCTGCTGGCCGGAGCATCCGAGCTTACCAGAGCCGCCGAAGCCGCTCGGCACAAGGCAGGTCTGAGCAAGCCAGAGATGCAAATTCTCATGACGATCCGCTACTGGCCCGGCCAGACTGTCTCGGACCTGCGGGACTCTCTGGGCATGACCGTGCCGACCTTTGCCCGTATCCTTGGCCAGCTGGATCAACGGAATTTGATCGAAAAGGAAGTCGGCAGCCAGGATGCCCGCCAGCGCAAGCTGACCCTGTCGGACGCCGGCGTGACACTGACGACGCAGCTGACAATTGTGCTGCGCGAGCGTCTGCGCCTTGCCTATCGCAGTGCCGGACCGGACGCCGTGGAAGGCAACCGCCGCGTGCTCGACGCCCTGGTGCGCTGATGCCTGAAGCCGCTCATATCCTTGTCGTCGATGACGACGACCGTATCCGCGAGTTGCTGAAACGTTTTCTCAGCCGCGAAGGCTACCGCGTGACAGCGGCATCGGATGCAGAGTCGGCTCGCCGCCTGATGGGGACCATGGCGTTCGACATGGCAATCCTCGACGTAATGATGCCCGGCGAAGACGGCTTGTCCCTCCTCTCAGGCATCCGCGACGGCGTCTCGCGGGAAACGCCTGTCCTGTTGCTGACGGCGCGGGGCGAGGCCAGCGACCGGATCGAGGGACTGAAGCGCGGCGCCGACGATTATCTCGCAAAGCCGTTTGAGCCGGAAGAATTGTCCCTGCGCTGTGCGGCGATCCTGCGCCGGTCCCACAAGGAAACGCCTCCGGAAGAGGTTGAGATGTCGGGCCTCGTTTTCAATGCGGCGCGCGGGGAACTGAAATCCGGCGACGATCGCGTCCGCCTCACCGATGCCGAACTGCAATTGCTGACCGCCCTCGCCGCCCGGGCGGGTGAGCCGGTCAGCCGTGAGGAACTCGCCCAGATCACGTCTGCGGGCATGGAACGCTCGGTAGATGTGCAGGTCACGCGCCTGCGCCGCAAAATCGAGCCGAACCCGAAGGAGCCGATCCATATCCAGACAGTGCGCGGTATCGGCTACCGCCTGATGCCGGACTGAGGGACCCATGTTCCGCCTGCGCGACATCACCCCCCGCGGCCTCTATGCCCGCAGCCTGCTCATGGTGGTGCTGCCGGTCGTGCTGATCCTGACCGTGACGACCTGGTATTATTACGACAGCCATATCGCCGAGGTGAACCGGAAGCTCGGCCAGTCCATCGCGCGGGATGTCAGTGTCGTGCAGGATTATTGCGAGCGGCGGTCTGCCTCGCCGATTGCGCGGGACGTCATTGCCAGCCGGCTGGACCTGACCTTCAGCTGCGATGCCCCGGATGCCACACCGGAAGCGGAAGGCTTCCTCGAAGCCTTCTCCTATCGCAATGTCCTGCGGCAGGAATTACGCACACGCCTTGGCGTGCCGGTCCTCGTCGGCCTCAGCCCGAACGACTCCCTCATCCATATCCGCTTCCCCGCCGCCAGCCGGACCGTGGAAGTGTTGATCGAGCGCAAACGCGCCGTGACGATCACCTCGCACTTTTTCATTGTCTGGGTCATCATCTTCAGCCTTCTGATGATTGCACTGGCCGTCGCCTTCCTGAACCAGCAGGTGCGCTCTATCCTCAGCCTGTCCAAGGCGGCCCGCGCCTTCGGCCGAGGTCGGGACGTGCCGGATTTCCGTCCCTCCGGCGCAAACGAAGTACGTGAGGCGGCCCGCGCCGTGATCGACATGAAGAACCGTCTGACCGCCTTTACAGAGCAGCGCACCGCCATGCTCGCCGGTGTCAGCCATGATCTGCGTACGCCGCTGACCCGCCTGAAACTCTCCCTCGCCATGATGGACGAGACCGACGAGATCCGCGCCATGAAGGCGGACCTCGACGATATGGGCATGATGCTCGAAGGCTATCTCGCCTTCGCCAAGGGCGAGGAAGGTGACGAGCCGGTCGAGTTCAACTTTGCAGACCTGGTCCGCGAAGCAGCGGCCGGCTTCAGCGAAGACGTTCCCGTCACCGGCCCGGAAACGATCCCGGTCAAGGGCCGGCGCCTCGCCATCAAGCGGGCACTGACCAATCTCATCTCCAATGCCCTGAAATTCGGCGACACTGTGCAGGTGACGATGGTGGACGGCCCGCACGCAGCTGAAGTCCATATCGACGATGATGGCCCCGGCATCCCGAAGGAACAGCACGAGGACGCCTTCCGCCCCTTCTCCCGGCTGGACGAGGCGCGCACGCAGAATACGTCCGGCATCGGCCTCGGTCTGACGCTGGCCCGCGACACCGCGCGGGCCCATGGCGGAGACCTTCGCCTGTCCGAAAGTGCGCTTGGCGGCTTGCGCGCCAGCCTTCGCCTGCCACATTGATACTCTCTCAATCCGCTTGTGGCAGACAGAGCGGAAACCCGATCAGGTAAACAGACATGGCCGACAAACCCGCCAAACTTATCGTCCGGAACGCCGAAGTCCGCGACATCCCCGGCATTATGGAGGTGTCCGAACGCGTTTACGGCCCCGGCATGGGGTATGCGCGAAGCGAGCTGATCGGCCAGCTGAACCGGTTCCCGGATGGCCAGTTCGTGGCCGAGTATGAAGGCGTCATCGTCGGCTATTGCGCGACCTTCATGATCTCGAGCGATGTCGCGCTGAAACCGCATACCTGGAACGAAATAACCGGCGTGGGCTTCGCCGCCCGGCACGACCCGGAAGGCGACATGCTGTACGGCATGGACGTGATGGTTCATCCGGACTACCGGCGCCTGCGCATCGGCGAACGCTTCTACCGGGTACGGAGAGAACTCTGCCAGTGGCTGGAGCTGAAGGGCATCGTCTTCGGCGGCCGCATGCCCGGCTATGCCCGCCACGCGAAGGAATATCCGAACCCGAAAGATTATGTTGCTGCGGTGGTGGATCAGAAGCTGAAGGATCCGGTCATCAATTTCCAGCTGCGCCAGGGCTTCAAGCCAATCGGCGTGCTGAGGAACTACCTGCTGGGGGACGCGCAGTCGAAGGATTGCGCGACGCACATGTTGTGGGAAAACCCGCTGGAGCAGGATAAGATCAAGGCGAAGCCGGGACTTGGCGACACGTCCCTGCCCGAACGGGTGCGCATCGCCACCGTCCAGTTCCAGATGCGCAAGATCAACTCCATCGACGAATTCGAGCAGCAGATCGAGTATTTCACCGACATCGCATCCGACTACAAATCGGACTTTGTCGTCTTCCCGGAACTCTTCACGCTGCAGCTCCTGTCGCTGGAACACCGGCCGCTCGGCCCGGTCGAGGCGATCGAGAAGATCAGCGAGTACACGCCCCGCTTTATCGAGTTCATGGAGAAGCTGGCCGTCTCCTACAACGTCAACATCATCGGCGGGACGCATCCGAGCATGATGGAGAACGGGGATATCTTGAACATCTCCTATGTCTTCCTCCGCGACGGCTCGGTCCATACCCAGCAGAAGCTGCACCCCACTCCGTCAGAGCGGATGTGGTGGAATATCAAGGGCGGCAAGGGCGCCCTCGCCATCCAGACCGATTGTGGCCCGATCGGCGTGATGATCTGCTATGATTCCGAATTCCCGGAACTTGCCCGCCACCTGGTCGACCAGGGCGCGCTGATGCTGTTCGTCCCCTTCTGCACCGACGAACGGCGCGGATACCTGCGCGTGCGCTATTGCTGTCAGGCCCGCGCGGTCGAAAACCAGTGCTATGTCGCCCTCTCCGGCGTGGTGGGAAACCTGCCGAATGTGGAGAACATGGACATCCACTATGCGGAAAGCTGCATCCTGACCCCGTCGGACTTCCCCTTCGCCCGCGATGGCGTCGCCGCCGACACAGCGCCGAATACCGAGACCATCGCGCTGGCCGATCTCTCCCTTTCGGATCTGCTGACCGCCCGCCAGTCCGGCGCCGTGCAGAACCTGAAGGACCGCCGGTTCGACCTCTATTCGGTGAACTGGAAGAAACGCCGCTGACATTCCGCCCTGTTGCAGGCAGGGCGCGCGCTTCCTAGTATTCACCTCATCCTGGAGGAGGATACCGCATGACCCGCATACGCGCCGTTGCCATGGCCACATTGCTGGCAATCCTTGCGGCCTGTGCCACCCCGCCGCCGGAAGCGCCTCCACAAGTCCAGCCGCCCCGTGACCTGCTGGTCGAACTAGGCGATGCCGAAGCTGTGGGTGACCGGGATGCCATGCTGACGCTCGCCGCGGAACTGATGGCGGACCCATCCACCGACATGGCGCTTCAGCAAGACCTCGCAGACCTGATGGCCCGCGAAGGAGACACGGCCGGCGCCCTCGCCGCCTATGAGCAACTGGCCAATGCAGAAACCGCCGCGCCGGAACCGGACTGGGCGCGCCTCATCAATCTCGAAGCCAGGATGGCCGAGATCGCCGCCGCCGCAGGCGACACCGCCACCGCGACAGCGCATGCCGGCCGGGCCGTCGGCCTCGTGGCAGATCATCTCGGCGTCGATCATCCCCGCATGGCGCCCCTGCTCGCTTTCGCGAAAGCCAATGAACTGGACATGATCGCCATCGCCATGACCGGCGGCTTCGCGACGCTGGAAGAGATGGAACTCGCCCTCACGGACGCCATCGAGCGCAGCCGCGATACCGGCGCAGCCATGCCGACAGGCCGCCGCCTGGCCCCGCGCGTGTTCGGGGAAGAGCCGGACTTCGACCTCGTGAAGGTCTTCTACGGTACCGACCGCGCGCCAGACCCCGGCCAGATGCTGGTCGTCGATGGCGAACCGGTCCTGGACGCACGCACCTATTACGGCGCAGAGCGCGGAAAGCTGGAGACCGGCACGGTGATCGTCTCGGTGCCGCGCAACCGCGCGCTTGGCGAGATCCCGAAGCCCAGCGTGCTGCGCTTCGACGTACGCCCGGACCCGGCACGTCATGTGATTGTCGGCGACATGAAGATCCATCCGGACATGGAAGCCTTTGTCCGCGAGATCAAGCTGGAACTCGCCAAGTCCAAGCGCCGCGAGATTTTTGTGTTCATCCATGGCTACAACACCAAGTTTGACGCCGGGATCGAACGCGCGGCGCAGCTTTCCGTCGACCTCGAAATTGACGGTTCGACCGTCTTCTATTCATGGCCGTCAGCCGGCAGCCTCTTCGGCTACAAGGCGGACCGGTCCCAGATCACCGAAGCGGCCGTGGAGGACCTTGAAGACTTCCTGCTCGTTCTGGCGGACAAGACCGGGGCCGAACGCATCAGTGTTGTCGCGCACTCCATGGGCAACGAGTTCCTGACGCTCGCCCTCGAACAGATGACGCGCGACCGGCCCGGCGAAAAACTGTTCAATGAAGTCGTCTTCGCCTCCCCCGATGTCGATGCGGATGACTTTATCGAGCGCGTCTCCGCCATCGACAGCCTCGCCGACGATTTCACGCTGTACGCCAGTTCCAAAGACCGCGCGCTTCAGGCCTCCCGGCGCTTCAACGGCACAGGCCGCCGCGCTGGGGATTCTGCTGAACCGGTTCTGTTGCCCGTGCTGAACACGATCGATACGTCCGCGGTCTCCGATGGCGGGCTAGGCCATTCAGACATTTTTGGCGCCGCTTTTACGGACTTCCAGGCCATCCTGTGGCTGAGCCTCGAACCGGACCAGCGCTGCCTGCTCGGCCGGCGTGAGGAAGGCAATGCAGTCGCCTGGGTGCTGGGCACGCCGCGCACGGAGTTCTGCGGCCAGCAGGCCTTCTCCACCGCCATGACCACGATGCGCCGTGTCGGCATGGAAGAGTCCGCGCTGGTCCTGTCCGAACAGGCCGCCGAAGCGGAATCCATCGGCTCGCCCGACGCCCCGCTCTGGCAGTCAGCGCTCAGGATCGTTCAGTGGCTGGGCACCGCCGGCCGGTTCATGCCTGAGACGGCGCCTCAGTAACTGTCCGGTGCGGGTCGGAGTGGTTCCACTCCGCCAGCATGGTGCGCAGCGCCGCGATGAAGGCGATGGGCTGGTCCAGCATGACATGATGATCTGCATGCGGAATGGAAATGAACGGCACCTGATAGCCGAGCAGCTTGCGCATGTATTCGCGCACATCGTCCGGCATCAGCGAACTGGTCTCTCCCCGGATGATCGCTACCCGGCAACGCGCGGCCTGAAGCAGGGCGCCGGGGTCTTTGCCGGGATCGAAATGCGTCCAGATCATGGGATCGAATTTCCAGGTCCAGCCGCCCTCGTCCGCCTTCCGGAGGCTCCAGCGGGCAATATAGTCAACGGCATAAAGGTTCTCGCACAGTTGCGGCGGCGCGAGCCGGAAGCGGCTGAGTGCCGAGGCGAGGTCGGGATAGACCCGGTTCGGGCGGCCCTTGCGGTCCGGCCCGCGGTGCGGCCGCTCCGGCGGATTTACCGGGCTGTCGACGATCACCATGCCGTCAAACCGGTCGCCATATTTCGCGCCGGTCACCAGCGTGACGAAACCGCCAAAAGAGTGTGCCACAATGATCGGCTTGGTCGGCCCGTCGAACAGGCCGGCGGCCTCGGCCACGGCGACTTCCTCTTCCGCGAATGTCGCCATGTCGTAGCTGTCGCGGAAATCGCTGTCGCCCATGCCGGCGAAAGTGATCGCGGCGACGTTGTATTCCTCGGCAAAGTAAGGCGCGATGAAATCCCACCAGTGGGCATGGGCGCCATTGCCGTGGACCAGCAGGAGGCCAGGCGCACCACGCTTACCCCAGCGCTGATACGTGACGTTCGCGCCCTTAACCTCCACCGAGCCCGTTTCATAAGGCGTGGCGACCGCCTTGCGGAACCATTCCGGCGCGGGCGGCACCGCGCCCTTGAACTCGGCCAGCGGCCCGCCCTCCGAAGGAATCTCCGGCGGCTGGTCCCTGACGATGCCTTTGCTCTCCCCGCTCATTCATTTCTTCCCTTTTTTTGAATTCTGGGACGGGGCTCCTCATCTGGCAAGTCCGGCCCTCGGGGCATATCCGGCACGGCTTTTGCGCCGAATGTCCCAAAAAGGGACAGGACGGCCCATGTTGAAACAGATCAGTCTCGCTTCCGCACTCGCGCTCATGGCCGGGTCCGCCTCCGCCAGCCCGGAACTGGCCGAACTCTGGGGCGCGAAAGCCGCTGCCCTCGCCGGGGAGTCCGCACCGCTGCTGGACACGGCCCGGCAAGGCCGCCTGCCGGTGCTCGACGAAGATTATGTGATCGAGGTGGAGCGGTTCGCCTTTAATGCCGCGAGGCTGGGTAACTGGACGGTGCAGGCCGGTGTGCCGGCGGCGATAGGATGCAGTTTCCGCAGCCTTGGCGAGGAGGCCGAGATCGAACTTGAGGCGCTGGAAGGCGCCCGGTCGGCGCGCGCCTCGGCCGAAGCCCTGAATGGTCTCATGAGCCTGTTCGAAGATGCCCGCACTCTGTCAACTGCCGCTGCCTGGACTGCCCGGCATGGGAGCGGCCATCCGGTCGCGCTCGGCCCGCCTGCAGCCTGTCCGGAAACACCTGCCCGTCTCGACCGCGTCGCGGTGCGCTGACCCTCAGGGCCGGAACACGGCCGCCGGGTCTTCCAGCAATTCATAGGCGACATGCGCCTTCAGCTTTTCGGTGAGCGAAACTGCGTCGCCCTGCAGCGTCTCCGGATCGATCATCTGGCCGAAGGTCATCCGCATTTTCGAGCCCTGCTTGTTCAGCAGCTCGTGGAACAGGGTTATGTCGCGCAGCTCGCCGCTGAGATTGCAGAGCAGGTAATAGAGCCGCGAATTCCACGCATCGAGGTTCAGCGGCAGGATCGGCGCTTTCTGCTTTTTCGCAAGGCCGATGACGGTGGAGAACCAGTCCTTCTCAATCAACCGGTCGCCTTCTTTCCGCGCGAGGCGCCCGGACGGGAAGATGACGACGCACTTCTCTTCCGAGAAGGCTTCCCCTGCCCGTTTCAGCGTTTCGCGCGCCTTGGCGGGGGAGCGTTTCTCCATCACCCATTCGACCGGGATGATCACATCCTCGAACTTCGGATTGACGCGGATCGCATCCGCATTCGCAAAAAAGATGATGTCGTCGCGCACCCGCTTCAGCAGGTCCCAGACGGCGACCCCGTCGGCGAGCCCGGTCGGATGGTTCGCGGCGACGATCAGCCGGCCTTCGCGCGGCATCCGTTCGATGCCTTCAACAGTCAGGTCAAAGGCGAGCTGGCGGGACAGCCGGTCAAAGGATTCGCGGCCATTCAGCGCGACGATCTCGTCGGCCATGCGCCGGGCCTTGTCGTAGCCGAGCATGGAATAGAGCACCGGGCGCACCAGCGGCCAGGCCGGGCTCGCCCGCAATTTCGGGCAGCGCTCCTCGATCAGCACATCCACGATGTGCAGGTCATCTGGCGTGTCGACATCCAGGAAGGCCGACTTCCGCGGCGCCAGATTTTTTTGCGGGAGTGTTTCGTCACTCATTTTCGGGCGTTTCTCCAGAAAACCAGCATAAGCCAAGCCGGAAACCTGCGGAAGCGCCGCAAACAGCCCCTTTTTACAAGGGGATTCAGGCCATTTCCGACCCCGTTTGCGCGTTGCCCCGGCAATCGCAATTCATTGAGTTTTCAACACTTCTGAAAGGAACGCTTTACTAAGCCGTAAGCTGCGCGTGGCAAAGTGAACGCACATCGGGGGCAGGTTAAGGACCAGCCACACAGGAAAGGCATCGGGGTAGATTTTATGAAAGTTCTCTGGGTTGAAGATCACGCGCCGGTGCGCGACATGCTGGCCATCGCTGCGGACAAGGCTGCCCGCTCGCGCGTGCAGGTCGACCTCGTCTTGGCGCCGACGCTGATGGCTGCGGAATCGCGCCTGCGTCTTGAGCGTTTCGACCTTGTCGTCCTAGACCTCGGCCTGCCGGACTCCATCGATCCGGACATGACGATCGCCCGCATAGCCAATATGGGCAAATACCGGATCGCCGTCGTTTCCTCGATGGATACGCGCGATCAGGCCGTTGAAGCGGCCCTGCGTTGCGGCGCCAACATCCACCCGGAAGCCATTTTCAAGGCCGGCCTGCCGTTCAACCGCTTCATCCAGCGGCCGGACAGTTTCGAGGATTTCCTCATGGACCTGATGCCAACGGCCGCCGACACGCCGGCCATGCGCGTGCGCGCTGCCTGATCCCTTATGCTTGCCCTTCGGGGCCAGAGCTTGCTAAGCCGCTCGGAACCACTTCCGGGCGGTTTTCTTTCGCCTATCACTGACGGGAAACAGCCTCGGCATGGATTTCTTCACTTCAGCGCCGATCACGTCCAGCCTGCTGCTGGCCAATATTGTCGCCAGCATGATCGGCTTCGGCGCGACGGATTTCATCAACCAGAACTCGCTCTGGATCCAGCCGATCCGCGAACAGCGCCAGTGGCACCGCGTGCTCACTTCCGGCTTCCTGCACGTGAACGGCATGCACCTCTTCGTAAACATGCTGACGCTCTATTATTTCGGCCCGCCACTGGAGAGCGTATTCGGCAGCACCGGGTTTGCGATCCTCTATTTCGGCTCCCTGCTGGGCGGATCCTTCTGGGAAATCATCGATAAAAGCCGTCAGCCGGATTATCGCGCGATCGGGGCCTCCGGCGCCATTTCAGGCCTGATGTCGGCTGTCGGCATCCTGTTTCCCTTCGCGACGATCTACCTGATGTTCGCCCTGCCGATCTGGGCCGGCCTCTATGCCCTGCTCTTCATCGTCATCAGCTTCATCTATTCCCAGCGCGAGAACACGATGATCGCCCACGGCGCTCACCTTGGCGGCGCGGTCGCCGGGATCGTGCTGACGCTGGTCCTGAAACCTGACGCGTTCGGCAGGCTGATGGACCAGATCGCCCGGCAGTTTGGCTGAACCATTCATGGGAAACGTGCTCCGCCAGTACAGGGAACGTGTGGACGCAGGTCTGCTGACTAATGATCCCGTACAGGCAGAAGCGGCCGAATTACTGGACGACCTCGCCCGGCGCCTCGCCAATCCGCCGAAGGGCGGCTGGTTCTCGAAGCCGGAACCCGTGCGCGGACTTTACCTCTGGGGCGGGGTCGGGCGTGGCAAGTCCATGCTGATGGATCTGTTCTTCGAGGATGCCGCGCCGAAGGCGAAACGCCGGGTACACTTCCATGAGTTCATGGCCGAGATCCAGGACCGGCTGGATACCTGGCGCAAGATGCCGGAGGACGACCGCAAGCGCTCGCCATGGCGCGTGAAGGGCGCCGGCGACGATCCGATCCCGCCGGTCGCCAAGCAGGTCGCCACCGAGGCGCAGCTGCTCTGTTTCGACGAATTCCAGGTGACGCAGATCGCCGATGCGATGATCCTCGCGCGCCTGTTCGACCAGTTGTTCTCGCGCGGTGTGACCATGGTGGCGACCTCCAACCGCGTGCCAGATGATCTTTATAAGGATGGCATCAACCGCCCCCTCTTCCTGCCGTTCATCCAGCACCTGAAAGAGCGTTGCGATATCTTCCACCTGGCCTCGGACCGCGACTACCGGCTGGACCGGCTGATCGCCGCGCCGGTCTGGTATTCGCCGCTGGGGCCGGAGGCCGATGCTTCGCTGGAAGAGGTCTGGACCCGGCTCACCTCCGGCGCGCATGCCCAGCATGTCACGCTGACGGTGAAAGGGCGCAAGCTGGAGGTCAGCCGAGAGGCGGCCGGCGTGGCCTGGTTTACATTTGAAGAACTCTGCGCCCGTCCGCTCTATTCGCGCGATTACCTGACCATCGCAGCGAACTTCCACACGATCATCCTGCAAGGCATTCCGCAGCTCGGCGCCGACAAGCGCAATGAAGCCGCGCGTTTCGTCGCCCTGATCGATGCACTCTACGAAGCAAAGATCAAACTGGTGGCGAGCGCAGCGGCAGAGCCGGAAACGCTGTACCCGGAAGGGGACGGTGCCTTTGAATTCGAGCGGACGGTGAGCCGCCTGCACGAGATGCGCTCAACCGACTACCTCGCCGAGGAACGCGTCGAGATCAGCGTCGACTGACACGGCGCTTGGACTCCTTGCCGTCGCCGCTCAGCAGGTCTTCAGCAACAGCACGCATGACCTTTCCCATTTCGGTCATCGGTTCGGATAACGGCGAGCCTTCGCGCCAGATCAGCCCGATCTTGCGGCGGGCGAGCTTGTGCCGGATCGGCCGGACGACCTGGGTCGGATCGCGCTGGGCCTCCACCACGGCATAGAGGTTCGGCAGGATCGCCACCCCCTCCCCCATGCTGGCGGTCTGGCGCACGGCGTCCAGCGACGTGCCTTCATATTCGGTACTGATGTGCGCGCCCGCGGCATCCGCCAGCTGCTGGATGATCAGGCTGAGCCGGTGACCGGGCCCAAGGCTCAGCAATTCCCGACCGCGCAAGGCTTCCACATCGACCGGGCCGTTTTGGGCGGACAATTCATCTTCCTGCGCGGCGCAGACAAACAGCGTCTCCTCGAACAGTTCCATGAAAGCGCTGCTGGCATGGTCCTCCGGTGTCGAGATGATCATGTCGAGTCGGCCATCGTTCAGGCGCTCATTGAGGTCTGCCATCCGGGATTCATGCACACTCATGCGCAGTTCCGGAAACAGGCGGTGAAGTTCACGGACAGCGCCTGGCAGAAGGTATGGCCCGATGGTCGAGACCGTGCCCAGCCGGTAGCGCCCGGCCACTTCCCCTGCAGGCCGCAGGGTGAACGCCTTCAGGTCCTCGACCTGGATCAGGATGGCCCGGGCCCGGCGGACGACCTCCTCTCCCAGCGGGGTCATGAAGGCGCCATGACGGCCGCGCTCGACGAGCACGGCGCCCAGCTGCTGCTCGGCTTCAGCGATCTGGGCCGACAGGCTCGGCTGCGACACGTTCAGCCGGCGCGCCGCTTCATGGAACTTTCCGGTATCGGCCACGGCGACCAGGTATTGCAGCTGTCTAAGCGTTGGGCGCATTGGGGAATCCCTGTTCAAAAACGGGTCATTATTGATAGTTTTTTCTTATTGAAACAAGAGAGTTTTTATATTGGAACTATCTATTGCGCCACGCCAGATTACAGCGATCAGACCCAAGGAGCCTGCTTTCTGTGTACATACTGATGGCATTTAATCTGAGTGCGTGTCGTCACTACAGTGAAGTGACCCGGTCTGTTGTGGACCCACCGTCCACAAACTGAGCGCCCACCGCGCACGTTTCCTCCCTCCTCCAATCCAGTATCCCCCCCAGCATCGAAAGGAGTTTCGCATGCCGCGCTTTGCTGCAGGCGTTGTCCGCTTCCAGAACAATGTCTACCCTGAAAAACAGGGTCTTTTTGAAGAGCTCAGCAAGGGCCAGTCCCCTGAAGCACTTTTCATTGCCTGTTCCGACTCCCGTGTCGAAACGGCCATGATCACCCAGACCGAGCCGGGTGAACTGTTCATCTGCCGTAACGCAGGTAACATCGTTCCACCGCATACGGAGAACACCGGCGGCATGACGGCGTCCATCGAATACGCCGTCGCTGTCCTGAAAGTTCCGCACATTGTGGTCTGCGGCCACACCGAGTGCGGTGCCATGAAAGGCGCGATGAATCCGGAAGGCCTTGAGGGCCTGCCGCACGTCGCAAAATGGCTCGGCTATTCCAAGGCTGCCGTGGATGTTGTCGACAGCATCGCTGAAGACGAAACCTCCCCGGAAGAGCGCATGAAGATGCTGATCGAGCAGAACGTCCTGCTCCAGCTGCAGCACCTGCGCACCCATCCGAGCGTTGCCGCCGCCCTCGCAAAAGGCACGACCGAGCTGCATGGCTGGGTCTACGACATCCGCTCCGGCGAAGTCGAAGCCTGGGACGAGGCCGAAGGCAAATTCATCACCATCGACTCCCGTTACGCCGCCCAGATCCGCGAACTCGCGGGCGACCATACCTGCGCGGCGTGAAGCGGGTCCTGAACGAACGGATCCAACCATATGTCTTCCTCCCAGACAGCTGCGCCCGGCGGGCGCAGCCCCTTCTTTGACCTCTCGAACATGAGAGGCGACCTGTTCGGCGGCCTGACCGCCGGCATCGTCGCCTTGCCGCTGGCGCTTGCCTTCGGTGAAGCCTCAGGCGCCGGCCCCATCGCCGGCCTCTGGGGTGCCATTTTCGTTGGTTTCTTCGCTGCCCTGTTCGGCGGCACCGGCTCGCAGGTCTCCGGCCCGACCGGCCCGATGGTCGTCGTCTTCGCCGGCCTCTATGCGGCGCTTGGCGGCAACCCGACGCTGGTTTTCGCGGCCGTTGTTCTTGCCGGTATCCTGCAGATCGGCTTCGGCGTGCTGAAGTTCGGCCAGTATGTGAAACTGGTCCCCTACCCGGTGATCTCCGGCTTCATGAGCGGCATCGGCGTGATCATCATCGCGCTGCAGCTCTCCCGCCTGTTCGGCCACGAGCCTGACGGCGGCGGCACGATCCCGGCCTTCACCGCGGTGCCGGGCGCCGTGATGGACCCGAACCTGATCGCCGTCGGCATTGCCGCGATGACGCTGTTCATCGTCTTCACCTGGCCGAAGAAGTTCGCCGCCTACGTCCCCGGCCCGCTCGCGGCGCTGGTGATCGGTACAGTGGTCAGCCTCTTCATTCCGGGCGCGCCCGTGCTGGGCGATATCCCGACCGGCCTACCGGAATTCGTCCTGCCGAGCTTCAGCACGGACACGGCCCTCGTGGTGCTTGAAGCTGCCTTCATCCTTGCGGTGCTCGGTTCCATCGACAGCCTCCTGACCTCGCTGGTCGCAGACAATATGACCCGGACGCGCCACGACTCCGACAAGGAGCTGATCGGCCAGGGTATCGGCAACACGATCGCCGGCATGTTCGGCGCCATCCCGGGTGCCGGTGCCACGATGCGGACCGTGATCAACATCCGTTCGGGTGGCCGCACCCGCATTTCAGGCGCAACCCATGCGCTCGTGCTGCTGGCCATCGTGCTCAGCCTCGGCCCGCTCGCCTCGCAGATCCCGCACGCCGTTCTGGCCGGTATCCTGGTGAAGGTCGGCTTCGACACGATCGACATGTCCTATATCAAGCGTGCCCACAAAGGCCCGCGTTGGGACCTCGCCCTGATGGTGCTTGTGCTTGGCCTGACGGTCTTCGTCGACCTGATCACGGCTGTGGCTGTCGGTGTGGTCCTCGCGGCCCTCGCCTTCATCAAGAAGCTGGCCGACGACCAGATCGCCTCCGTGCAGCACGAGGCCCCGCCCCAGTCCAGCGAAGAGGAAGTGACCCTTCTCTCCCGCTGTGGCGGCCGGGTGATGCTGTTCGACTTCGGAGGCCCGCTCAGCTTCGGCGCAGCGGCTGACCTTGGCCACCATGTCCGCAGCCGGGCTGGCGACAAGGTCGAGATCATCGTGCTGGACTTTGCCCGCGTGCCCTTCATCGACGTCTCCGCCGTCCGCGCGGTCGAGACGATCATCGAAGACGCACACGACGCCGGCAAGGATGTCTACTTCACCGGCATGAGCGAGGAGGTCGAAGCCGTCCTCCACCGCTTCGCCGCCGACCAGGTGCCGGGCAGTGAGGACAAGCGTTTCGGCAAGCGCCGCGACGCCCTCACCGCGGCGCTCACCCGCCTAGATGAGAAGCCGACCCCCGTACCGGCCGAATAACAGGAGAGACCCCCCGTTCCTGACCTTCGCCCCGCGCCTCCTCTCTCCAGGCGCGGGGCTTTTTTTTGCGCGGAATTCCCCCGAAATTCCACCTAAAACCCCATGGCTGCACCTCTTCCCTAAGAAGGCCGCAATTCCTATCTATACCTGAGCGCGATGAAACTCATGCGCATTCCGGTACAAGACGTCGCCGCCAGACGGGGCTAAACAGTTCCGGACATTCCAAATTGGAACCATCGCCGGTTTCACGGGATAGGTTCCGGAAGGAGGATTTTAGAGATGGCAAACAAGATTGCTGCCAGTACGAGTATGACGCTCAGCCCCGAACAGGGCCTCAGCCGTTATCTCACCGAAATTCGCAAATTTCCGATGCTCGAAAAGAACGAGGAGTTCATGCTGGCCCGGCGCTGGCGCGAGCAGGAAGACACTGAAGCCGCCGAGAAGATGGTGACATCCCACCTGCGCCTCGTGGCCAAGATCGCCATGGGCTATCGCGGCTATGGCCTGCCGATGGCCGAAGTGATCTCCGAGGGTAATGTCGGCCTGATGCAGGCCGTGAAGAAATTCGACCCGGACAAGGGCTTCCGCCTGGCAACCTATGCCATGTGGTGGATCCGCGCCGCGATCCAGGAATACATCTTGCGCTCGTGGAGCCTGGTGAAGCTCGGCACGACGGCCGCCCAGAAGAAGCTGTTCTTCAATCTGCGCCGCCTGAAAGGCGAGATGCAGGCGCTGGAGGAAGGTGACCTGAAGCCGGAACAGGCCAGGCTGATCGCCGAGAAGCTCAATGTCTCGGAAAGCGAAGTCTATTCGATGAACGGGCGCATGTCCGGCTCCGATGCCTCGCTGAACGTGCCGATGGGCACCGATGGCGACATGGAATGGCAGGACTGGCTGGCCGATGACGAGCCAGGCCAGGCCGAGGAATTCGCCAACCAGCAGGAATTCGATGCCCGGATGGACCTCCTCTCCGCGGCCATGGAAGACCTGAACGAGCGCGAACGCCACATCCTGACCGAGCGCCGCCTGACGGACGACCCGAAAACGCTGGAAGAGCTGTCGGAAGAATACAATGTCTCCCGCGAGCGCATCCGCCAGATCGAGGTCCGCGCCTTCGAGAAACTGCAAAAGGCCATGAAGCGCATGGCCAAGGAACAAGGCCTGCCGACGGGGAATTAATCCCCGCCGGCGGTCTCCACCACGCTCTTCACCGCCTCTTCCACATCCTCATCTTCCAGGATGTCCGTTGGGTCGACACCCAGCACGACGGAGACGATCAGCGCGCCGACGGCCACCGCAAACACGATGATCGCGACCAGTCCGCCGCCGATGCCGAGCGTGCGGGCGAGATAGTTCGTGATTTCCTCATAGCGGAACACGCCCACGGCCGCGACGACGAAGCCGCCGATCTTGGCGGCATATTCGATCTGGCTGGGATAGGAGCGCAGGTGGAAGAAGACGAGCAGCAGCGTCCAGACCCCGAAGCCCAGCGCCACAAGCGGCGCGACAATCGTATAGGCACTCGCCGAGCCTGATCCGGTCAGCAGCGCCATGGTCTGCAAATACGCCGCGTTCAGCAGCGGCCAGATCAGCATTACCGATCCACCCAGCGCAAGACCGAAGGAAATGCCGGACGGCGTCGCCCCGTGCAGGCGCTCCAGCCCCTTGCGGTATTGCACTAGCAGGATGCCGATGCCGAGCAGCAGCAACAGGAAGAACACTTTTACCGGCATGACCCAGCGGTGCACCGCCCCGGTGACCGAAGGGGATTGGGCAGCAAGCCTGTTGAGACGCTGGCGGAATTCCGCCTTGGCCGTGCAGCAGTCGCGGATCGACATGCGCTCCCCTGCCGGGAAACAGAGCAACGCCGCATCAGCCGCCACGGAATAGCGCAGCCATTCCTGATCGCACTGGGCCTGGTATTCGCCGAGGCCGCGGTCAACCCCCGAAAGGATGCGCATGCGGGCCAGCACTTCCTTCACCGGCGCAATCGGCGGCGTCTGCTCTGAGGCGGGCACGCCGCGATCCGCAGCCAGGGCTTTCGGCGCGATTTCGAAAACGGACCGGGCCTCCGAGGACTCAAACGCATCTGAAATCAGCCATGCCCCGAGCAATGCGACCAGGAGGCTCGCCCCAAGCACAATGCGCCCATACTTAAGCTGGCCGCGCCACATCGCATCGACCAGCAACACGGCCGGCTGCCAGAAGGCGACCAGCGCCAGCAGGCCAGCCACAGGGAAGAAGATGAAATTCTGCGAATCCAGCGAGGCCAGCCGCAGGGCCAGGCCCGAAGCGCCGAACTCCCCAAGCAGGAAGCCGGTTTCCAGCAGGAAGGCGAGGTATAGCAAGCTGAACAGGATGGTGACTGCCATGCGGCTGCCAACATGAGTCTTGGTCATGCGCGGATCTCCCCTTCCGCTTTCTGAAGTGCCTTACTCCTACCGCAATCTTCAGCACAAACAACACATTACGTTGACGGCCCGCGCCCCTGTCTATTTCCGGGAACCGGGCTGCCTTCTCAGCCGTTTATCGCCCAAGACCTGACCACACGCCCCGAAAGGAGGTTTGAAATGAAATTCAGACTCGTCACCACCGCGCTGGCCGCTGCCATGGGCGCAGGCCTGATGGCCTATGCCGACCCGCCGCAATCCCGCCCGGGCGACCTGCCGCCGGGTCTGGCCAAGCAGGGCAAGATACCGCCGGGCCACGCCAAGAAAATGTGGAAGAAGGGCGAATACCTGCCCGCGGACTATCGCACCGGCCACTATTTCGAGGACTGGCGCCGCTATGACCTGGAACCGGCCCCTCCGGGCTATCGCTGGGTCGTGGTCGACCAGGACGCCTACCTGATGGAAGTCACAACTGGCCTTGTCGCCAATGCCATCATTGATCTGCTCGACTGATCGTAAACCCCAGCGATTGATCGCAGCAGACGGAGCGGGCATGGGTAACCCCATGCCCGTTCTTCCTGTTTCTGACCCTGCCGACCCCCGCGTTGCGGCCTACACCTCCATCCGCGAGAAGGACCTGACCTCCGGCCATGGCGGGCGGTTCATTGTCGAGGGCAAGGTGACGCTGGAGACGTTGCTGACGCGCTCGCGCTTTGCCATTGAGAGCCTGTTCCTGGCCGAGTCCCGGATGGAGCCGCTGGCAGAGCTGCTGGCAAAAGTGCCTGCCGATGTGGCGGTCTACACCGCCCCGCAGGAGGTGATGGATCAGGTGGCCGGCTTCCCTATGCACCGCGGCGTGCTCGCCTGTGGCCTGAAGGGCAATATTCCCCAGACAGACGAATTTCTTGCCAGTCACTCGCCCGCCTCGCCGCTCCTGCTCCTTTCCGACATTTCGAACCACGACAATACGGGCGCCTGCTTCCGCAATGCCGCGGCCTTTGGCGCGGGCGGCGTCCTGCTGGACGAACGCTGCTGCGATCCGCTCTACCGCAAGGCCATTCGCGTCTCGTCCGGGGCGAGCCTATTCCTGCCCTATGCCCAAGGCGGGACGGGCTTGGACATGGTAAATGCCGTCTTAAACGCGGGCTATACCGTCTGGGCCATGTCACCTCGGGCTGAAGCCGCCTCAATGCAATCCCTACCCGTGCCGGACAGGCTCGCGATCCTGCTTGGCGCCGAGGGGCCAGGCTTGCCGGATGCTCTGATCAAGGCCGCTACGCCCGTGCGCATCCCCATGTCGGACGGCTTCGACAGCATCAATGTGGCAACCGCCGGAGCGATCGCACTGGCGCATGTGTTCGGGAAATCGGGCTGAGGTGACTCAAGAAAACGCCCTCCCCGGTTATGCCGGGAAGGGCGAATGGGGGACCCCCTGGTGTGATAGAGCCGCCCCGAGAGAGCCTCAGAATACGCGTGGACGTTCCGCCTTGTCGAGATGGAGACCGCACTCGGTCTTGTTCTGGCCTGCCCAGCGGCCGGAGCGCGGATCCAGCGGGTCCGATGCCGGTCGCGTGCACGGCCAGCAGCCGATGGACGGGTAGCCCTGATCGACCAGCGGGTGGCGCGGGAGGTTGCGCTGCTTCATGAACAGTTCGACGTCGTCGGCCGTCCAGCCGGCCATCGGGTTCACCTTGTAGCGGCCGTTCGCAAACTCGAAGACGGGCAGCTTCATCCGCTCGCCGCCATGGAAACGCTTGCGGCCGGTGATCCAGGCGCTGAAGCCTTCCAGCGCCGGTTCCAGCGGGCGCACCTTGCGGAGGGCGCAGCAGGCATCGGAGTCCGACTTCCAGAGCTTGTTGTCCGGATCGAGCACCTTGCGCTCGGTCTCGTTCGGCGGAATTGAGCGCACACCGGTCAGGCCGAGGCGGTCGATCACTTCGTCGCGATAGTCCAGCGTCTGTGGGAAATGCATGCCCGTATCGAGGAAGATCACCGGCAGGCTCGGGTCCACTTCGGCGATCAGTGACAGCATGGCCACGCTCTCTGCCCCGAAGCTCGACACATAGGTCAGTTGTTCCGGCCATTCGCGCACCATGGCGACACGCAGAATGGTCTGGGCCGAGGCTTCGCGCAGCTCGCCGTTCAGGCGGGCGAGACGGGTCTCGGTATCCTCTTTCTGCCGGAGTTTGATATCGCCATAGGGCATCAGGTCAGGTTCCGTGTCTTGCGTGGAACACCGAGACCCGGCCATCGGCCGCGGGCTGGTAGGTGTCCCGGAATTCATTCAGGGCTTCCAGAACACTAGGTAGTTCAGCGCGGGCGGTTTCATAAGCGTCGAAGCCTGAACGGTTCATGTAGAAAATCTGATCGCGCAGTACGTGTCCCACCGCGCGCAGCTCTCCCGTATAGCCATGACGGCGGCGCAGCAGCTGTGCCTGGGAGTAGCCGCGGCCATCGGTGTATTTTGGGAACGAGACCTCAACCAATTGAATCCATTCAAGAAATGGTTCCAGAAGCTCCGGATCGTCTTCCGGAACGAGGCGTACACCGACCGGCGCATTGCGCCCGGCGAGGCTTTCCGCCAGTTCCAGGAAACGGGCCAGCGGCAAGGTCACGGCCTGGTCAGGCTTTAGATCTTCTTCACCTTCCTGCCCGGCAAACAGCCAGATATTCTCGATTTCTGCACCATCCTTAAGCAGTGGCATAGAGGGCCTCCTTGAACGGGTCGGCGCCGACGCGCTCCAGCGTGTCGATGAACAGCTCATCGGGAGATGTGCGCAGTGCCATATAGGCGTCAATGATGCGCTTGACGGCGCCGGGCACGTCCTCCCCTTTCAGGGCAGGCCCGGCGATGGCGCCGATGGCGGCTTTCTCGTCCGCCCGGCCGCCGAGGCTGATCTGGTAGAACTCCTCGCCTTTCCGGTCGACGCCGAGAATGCCGATATGGCCGACATGGTGGTGGCCACAGGCATTGATGCAGCCGGAAATGTTGATGTGCAGCCGCCCGATCTCCCGCTGGTATTTCGGATCGGCGAAGACTTCCTGCACTGCCTGCCCGATCGGAATCGACCGCGCATTGGCGAGGTTACAGTAATCGAGCCCCGGGCAGACGATCAGGTCAGTGATCAGGCTCTCATTCGGCGTCGCGAGTCCGGCGGCATCGAGCGCCTGCCAGATCGCATAGAGATGCTTCACCGGCACATGTGGCAGGACGAGGTTCTGCGCGTGGGAGACGCGAATGTCGTCATAGGCGTAGCGTTCGGCGAGACCTGCAACGATTTCCATCTGAAGATCCGTCGCATCGCCCGCCGCGCCGCCGATCGGCTTCAGGCTGACGGTGACGGAGGCATGGCCCGCCTGCTTGTGCGGATGCAGGTTTACCTCCGCCCACTGGGCAAAGTCCGGCTCGGCGGCCTTGGCGGCCTCGAACGCGTCGGTGCCATCTTCGGCGTCGAAAGCCGGCGGGGCGAAATAGGCATGGATGCGGTCGATCTCGGCCTGCGGCAGGTCGATCTTCTCATGCGGGCGCTGGGCGGCGTATTCGGCCTCCACCTGGCGCGTGAACTCTTCCGGGCCAAGCTCGGCCACGAGGATCTTGATCCGCGCCTTGTACTTGTTGTCCCGGCGGCCATAGCGGTTGTAGACGCGCATGATTGCCTCGACATAGTCCAGAAGCTCTGCCTCCGGAACAAAATCATTGACTAGCGCGGCCAGCAGAGGTGTCCGCCCCTGCCCGCCGCCGACATAGACTTCGAAGCCGACTTGCTCGCCGCGCTTCACGATGCGCAGGCCAATGTCGTGCACGGCAATCGCCGCCCGGTCCGCCGCAGCCGCCGTAACCGCGAACTTGAACTTGCGCGGCAGGAAGGCGAATTCCGGATGGAAGGTGCTCCACTGGCGGATGATCTCGCACCAGGGGCGCGGGTCCATCACTTCGTCGGCCGCAGCACCCGCGAAATGGTCGCTCGTCACGTTGCGGATACAGTTGCCGGAGGTCTGGATGGCATGCATCTCGACCTCGGCGAGGTCATTCAGCGCATCCGGAATGTCCTTCAGGGCCACCCAGTTGTACTGGATGTTCTGGCGCGTCGTGAAATGGCCATAGCCACGGTCATATTTGGTAGACACTTCCGCCAGGCGACGCAGTTTCGCGCCGTTCAGCTGGCCATAAGGAATTGCGACGCGCAGCATGTAGGCGTGCAGCTGCAGGTACACGCCATTCTGCAGGCGCAGCGGCTTGAACTCGTCCTCCAACAGTTCGCCCGACAGGCGGCGGTTCACCTGCCCGCGGAACTGTTCCACGCGGTCCTTCACGATCCGGGCATCGAATTCGTCATATCTGTACATTAGGCCGCAACCTCTCTTGCGTGCGGGATGCCGAGCGCCGCTTCGGTGCGGCTGACCCAGCGCTCGACCGCCGGGAACTCGGAAAGATCGAAACCGCCCTCATGGGCGAGGCGCGTATAGGCGACGAGCGCAATGTCCGCGAGCGTCATACCCTCGCCGACAATCCAGTCGGTGAAGGTCAGCTGCATCTCCATCACGCCGAGGGCCCGGCGGCCCTTGGCCATCAGGTTCGGATCGATCTCATCATCGGATTTCTTCAGGTAATGCTTGTGGAACCGGCGCACGGCGATGGCCGTCTCGTGAGAGTATTGCTCCCAGAACAGCCAGCTCATCATCTTGGCGCGCTTGAAGCCATCCGCCGGGATCAGGTCGCTTCCTGCCTCTTCCGCAATGTAGAGCATGATCGCATTAGATTGCGGCAGGGTACGACCGTCCGGCCAGCGCGCGACCGGCACCTGCCCTACCGGGTTCACGGCCAGGAAGTCTTCCGTCTGCGTACCGCCTTTCAGGATATCCACTTCGACCCAGTCGAAGGGAATGCCCAGATAATTGGCCGTCCATTTCGGCTTCTGGCAGTTGCCGGAAATGGAGTCGCCATAAAGCGTCAGGCGGGTGATGGGTCGGGTCGGCATCAGGCATCGGCTCCATAGGCGACGGTCGGGCCGGTGGCGCGGATGGTTTCACGAATGGTTTCGCGGCCGGTGATCCCGCCGGTTTCGGTCACTTCCATGAAGTACGGATCGGTCACCTTGCCTTCCTGCTTCAGGGCTTCGGCGAGGCGGGCCTCGGCGATGTCTCCGGTGAAGGCGGCAGCCTTGCCGACATCGTCAGACCAGGTGCCGACTTCCGTCATCCAGACGGATTTGCCGGTCGCCGTTTCCCAGGCCGTCACGGCTTTCGGAGTCTCGGGCTTCAGTTTCGGGCGGACGGACGTCATGCGGAGACAACCTTCTGAGTAGGAATGGAGGCTTCAGTGGAAACGGTGGCGGTAACAGGCCCGGCACGGAGGCCAGCGACTTCGCCGATGATCAGCAGCGCCGGTCCCTTGATGCCATGGGACTCGATCAGCTGGGGCAGTTCCTCCAGCATGCCATAGGCGCGGACTTCATTTTCCCGTGTGCCGTTCTCGATCACGGCGACCGGGGTCTGCGGCGCGCGGCCGGCTTCGATCAGTTTTTCGGCAATCGCGGCTGAGGTACCGACGCCCATATAGACGCTGACGGTCTGTCCGCGCTTGGCGAGCGATGCCCAGTCGAGGTCCGGCACGCCGCCCGCTTTCGCATGGCCGGTCACGAAGGTGACAGCCTGTGCATGGTCCCGGTGGGTCAGCGGTATGCCGGCGCTCGCCGCACATCCGAGGGCGGAGGAAATGCCCGGCACAACGAAAGCGGAAATGCCTGCAGCCTCCACGGCGTCCAGCTCTTCCCCGCCCCGGCCGAAGATGAAGGGGTCGCCGCCCTTCAGGCGCACCACGCGCTTGCCCTCGCGGGCGGACTGGATCAGCAATTCGTGGATCTGGTCCTGCGGCACGGAATGGTTGCCCTTCGCCTTGCCCACGGAGATGCGGTCTGCATCGCGGCGGATGAGGGAGAGAATCCCATCCGAGACGAGCCGGTCGTAGTAGACCACGTCCGCTTCCTGGATCAGACGAAGGGCTTTCAGGGTCAGGAGTTCCGGATCGCCGGGGCCGGCGCCGACAATGTGCACAACGCCCGCTTCCGAAGGCGCGAAGAGTTCGGCGCGCATCGCGGCTTCAGCGCCGGTCAGGTCTCCGGCATAGGCGAGCTCAGCGGCGCGCCCCGTCAGCGTGCGTTCCCAGAATTTGCGGCGGGCGGAAAAATCCGGCAGCGCGGCTTTCACCGTGTCGCGCAAGCGGCCAGCGAGCGCGGCGAGATCACCGATGCGCGCGGGCAGCAGCGCTTCGAGTTTTGTACGGATGGATTTTGCCAGCACCGGCGCCGTGCCGTTCGATCCGATCGCGGCGACAATGTCGCCCCGGTCCAGGATGGAGGGCACGGTGAAGTCGCAGAGCTCCGGCCGGTCGACCACGTTCAGCGGCACGCGGGCCGCGCGGATGACGGCAATGGCGTCCGGATTGTCTTCGGCGACGATGGCGAGCCGGGCGGTCTCCAGCGCTTCAGCCAGGCCGTCCATGGTCATGGTGGCCGCCTTCGAAGCCACCGCATGATCATGCGCTGGTCCGGCATGATCCGATATGATCACGGGCAAGGCGCCAGCAGATGCGAACAGGCGCAGCTTGCGCAGGGCTTCCTCGCCGCTTCCGACGATGACGACCCGCTGGTCCTGCAAATTAAAAAACGCTGGAAACTGGCGCATGCGCACAGAGCCCCTATTTAGCAAAGCTGATCAACACGCTGCCAAAATGGCTCTTGACGGGAGAGAGACAACTGGCAACCCCTACAGCGATGCTTTAGAGAAACTATTTATGGCCGAACCAACTGACCGTTTGCCCCCGCTGAACGCCCTTCGTGCCTTCGAAGCAGCCGCCCGGCGCCTGTCATTCACACAGGCAGCCGATGAACTAAATGTGACCCCGGGGGCCATTTCCCAGCAGATCCGCCAGCTGGAAGACTATGCCGGAACGCCCCTGTTCAAGCGTACGGGTCGTTCAGTTTTGCTTACAGATGCGGCGCAGGCGAGCCTGCCGCTGGTGCGCGAAGCCTTCGAGAGAATTTCTGAAGCAGGCCGCATCATGCAATCCCCCGCCCGCAAGGGCCGGGTCATGGTCTCGTGCGCCCCCAGTTTTGCGGCCAAGTGGCTCGCCCCCCGCCTCGACAAATTCCACCAGCAGCACGGCGGAATCGAGGCCTGGATCAGCGCAGATACGGGCCTGACCGACTTCACTACCGCCGACGCAGACTTCGCCATCCGTTACGGCCGGGGCGTGTATGACGGGCTGAAATCGGAAAAACTGCTCGATGAAACCGTTTTGCCGGTCTGCTCACCCGCCATGCTGGACGGGCCGGACGCGATCCGCCGCCCGGAAGACCTGAAGAACCACACCCTGCTCCACGATGAGAGCACGGAGGTCGACCCCTCCTGCCCGGACTGGGCCAGTTGGCTACGGGCACGCAAGGTAGAGGGCGTGGACGCCAGCCGTGGGCCGCGCTTCAACCAGGCGATCCTCGTGATCGAGGCCGCCGCCGCCGGGCGAGGTGTAGCCCTTGCCAAGCAAGCCATCGCAGCGTCTGACCTTGCCTCCGGCCGCCTCGTCGCGCCATTTGCAGACGGGTCGACAAGCATCGATTTCGGCTACTGGCTGGTCTGGCCGAAAGGGCGCCACCTCAGCCCCGACGTTCGGGAATTCATCAAATGGATCAAGGCAGAAGCCGCCGAGACGGAAGTGGTCGGCGTCTGAGCTAGAGCGCCGCGTCGAGCAGCAGGTAAGCCGCGAGACGCGGGCTGGCATTGCGGCTGGTCCGCTGGGTCTGCTCCAGCGCGTTCAGCGCGTCGTCCTGCTCCATCTCAACGAAGTTCGCTGCCAGTTCTCGCAGGTCATCGTCATTGCGCAGGCGCTGGGTGATGCGCTCCACCTGACGGCCGGCCTGTTCGAGGATCGCCGCCTTGCGCTGCTGTTCCCCCTTCCGGGCCGCCTCGGCGATCTTGCGCTTCATCTTCGGCTTGAAGGTCTCCGGCAGCTGGATGCCGGACGATTGCAGGCGAGCGATCAGCCTGTCGGCCACTTCCTCGCGGTCGCGCGGCAGCGGATCGTCCCGGCTCATGTCGGAAATGATATCGCGCCAGCCCATTTCGCCGGACTGTTCCGCCTTTGAGGCGGGCGGCGTGACGACGGCCGGCGGGGGCTCCGCAGCAGCCGGTTTTGTTTCGGGCGCTGGGGTTGCAGCTGCCGCCCCTGCTTCCGCTTGCAGGAAATCCGTCGCACGGCGCAGCGGGTGCGGCGGTGCGGCAGGCTCTTCCTTCACATCGTCGAAACGGCGGCGCAGCGTGACCGGGTTCGGATCCTTCGGATCGACGGTCTTGCCCAGCTCCAGCGGTGCGTCCTTTGCGTCCGGTTCCGGCGCCTTGTCTTCCGTCTTTTCCTGCCCGGCCGAGGCAAGCAGGTCCGCGGCTGCATCGAACAGGTCTTCGTCAGGATCGGTGGCACGGCGTGGCGGCGCGGGGCGTTTCGGCGCCTCGTCCTTCAGGGAATGGCCATTGGTGATCGAATAGCCATTTGTGTGGCTCTTGCCGTTCATATGGCTACCATTCACCGGCTCGCGGCTGGAAGATGGTGCTGGTGCAGGCTCCGGGCGCGGCGGCGGCGTCACGGTAGGCGGCGGAGCCGGCTTTTCCGGTGCAGGTGCAGGCGCCGCCTGCTGGACAACCGGCGGCGGGTCTTTAGCCGGCGGTTTCGGTTTCTGGCCTTCCAGCACGGCAGAGCGGTCGATCCGGGCAACTTCGGCGCGGGCCGCAAACTCGGTGCTGCGGAGCGAGGCCGCAGCTTCCTGGCCGGCCTGGCGCAGCCGGGCCAGCGCTTGGGCGGCTTCTTCCGCGGCGGCGCGGGTCGACTGGTTGATTTCATGATTGGCCTGACGCGCGCCTTCGATCGCGGAGGAGACAGCGTCCTTGAGCGCGTCTCCGGTCGTCATGGCGGCAGCGGCAGCGATCTCCCCTGCCCGGACGGCCGTATCGACCGTACGGCGGGACTGGTCGAGCTTCTCCTCGATCTGGCTGATCGCGAAGGTCAGCGTCTCGGTGCGGGCGCCAGCTTCGCGGGCAAGATTATCGAGGTCGAGCAGGCGTGCGGCCAGCGCTTCACTGGCCGAGCGCATGGCCTCAAGCTGGTTGTCCAACAACTCATCTGCCTGCGAGATTTCAGTGGTCGCCGCGCGTGCCGCCGCGACCATGGCCTCGGCCTGGCGCGGGATCGCGTCGTTCATCTGATTGAGCTGGCTGCGCAGGTCACGGGCAAGGCCTTCCAGCGCCTGGCGTTCCGCAGAGAGGCGCTCGGTCAGGTCGCGGGCATTGTCGGCGCTGGCATAAGCGACGGATTCGAGGCGCATGCGCTCATCGCCGATCTCGCCCGACATGGCCTTCATCGCCGTCAGGGCATGCGCCATGGCATGATCGATCTCGGCAGCGGCCTGTTTCATCTGCTCGGCAAAGGTAATGCCCTCGGTGCCGGCCTCGCGGGCGGGCGCCATCAAGCGGGTCGCAGCCGACATGACGAGGGCGTTCGCCGCACTCGCACGCCGGTTGGTTCGGCCCATATATCCGGCCATGACCAGCAACAGCGCGGGCACGGCAATGCCCATCGCCCCGCCTGCCAGGACGAACGGGTTAAGCGCCATCAGCGCGGGGACACCATAGAAGCCGAGGATCACACCGGCAGCCGCACCGATCCACATGGACGCAGCCACGAATCCGCCCACGACCATCCAGCTGCCACCATGTTGTGCCAGCTCGAAATATTCCGATGCCTCTTGCCTGGCCAGCAAATCCCGGCCAGAGGGCCGAGCTTCGGTGTTTTCGCTCATACCACCCTTATACCGCGTCAAACCTTCCGGCGCGAGACCGGAATGCTTAACAGCAAAGGGCCAACCGCCAGATCGTTATTTGATAGAATGCCCGAGAATCAAGGCGCTTTGAGGGCCAGCCTCGGACATATCCGATTTGTCATCCGGAGCATAATCGATGCCAAGCCAGGCAAGTACGCCGGCAATGACCAGATTCCGGATCAGAATGATGATAGCCACAACGGCCCCCATGACGTCAGAAATGTTCGGATTGGAAGCATTTTTGCCTCACCCTTCGGGTGTATAACGCGGAATTCTTTCACCGACAAACGATAAGTCATCGCATTTTAACCGCGTTAACCTCGTCACAAAGCAGGCCATGTCATACTTGCCGCGATAACCGGAGATGACCTCATGTCTTCCACCCTCGCCTTGCTCGACCGCGACCACCTCAAGGCCATGACCGGCGGAGACAAGGATCTCGCGCTCGAAGTGATCGACATTTTCCGCGAGCAGACCGGGCTGTGGATGCGCCTGATGGATCCGAAGGCCGAGCCGAAACAATGGGCCGATGCGGCCCACACGCTGAAAGGTGCCTGCCTGTCGCTCGGTGCGTTGCGCCTCGCCCGCTATTGCGAGCTGGCCGAAAAGGCCGGGCGTTCAGAGACACCGCCGAGCATTACCGCCGCTGCTGTCCTGCTGGGCGATGTGCGCGATTGCCTGTCGGCGACGATGGAAGAAGTGGCGAAAGCCGCTCACGAACTTGCCGGCAAAGGCGCCCTCAAAGCGTCGTAGCTCTCGAATTCATAGGCGATGCAGCGGTCGATCAGCGTCCGCCAGACGGGCTCCGCGATCGCCGGTGACAGGCCTGCCGCCTCGCAGGCCGCCTTCACTTTCGATACCACATCCTCAATCCGTGCGCGGTCGTGCACGATGTTCCGGTCGCCCTTGATGCGGGCGGCAGCATCCATGAAGGACTGGCGCTCAGCCAGGATTTCCACCAGCAGACGGTCGATCCGGTCCACCTCGTAGCGGACATCGGTCATCGTCTCTGCGGTCTCGGCAGTGTGCCGGCGAGGGTCGGAAGTGTAGGTCGTCATGCGGCCTCTCAGGTCTGATCGTCCTGCCCTATATGGGTGACGGCGCCTCTGCAAGGAACGAGGTGCGGTGCCGCAGCAGCGGGGTCAGAATTGCGCCAGTCCGACAGACTTGCGCAACTTGTTGAGCTTCTTCGGAACATTTTCGCCAAAAATATACCCCCACGGCATGCCTGTCGGCGTGCTGCCAATGGCTTCGAGATGGGCTTTCAGGCGCGCCTTGTCGCGGTTCAGGTGGAAAAGCATGGCAAAACTGTTGTGGGCAAACTGGCGCTCCACTTGGCTGGGCGCCGGCAGGTCAGCCAGCAGCGCGTGGAAACGATCATCCAGCGCGGCAATCTCGGCCCGGAAATCCTCCGAATACCGGCGCGCCCGGAACGCTTCTTGTTCCTCCCGCACATCATTCATGCCGGTTTCGTACAGCCATTCCTCGATCCACGCGCGCGCCGGCAGGGACAGGAAGGCCGCATTCGCCGGATCCACGGCCGCCGCATCGGCGACGCCGTACATCTCTTCATGGCTGCCGTGCCACTTTGCGGTCAGGTAATTCAGGCGGGCCATTTCGGCGAGGAGGTTCGCCTCCCCTGTTGCCTTCAGGCCGGCGCAGATTTCCTCGAACACACCGTCTTCGCCACCTGTCAGCATGATCGCCCGGATGCGGAACGCATGCAGCGCGCTGTCGCCGGGCGTTTGCTGCGAGGCCCTGGCCAGCAGGTCCTGCGCGTGGAAGGCCATTTCCGCCATGTCCATGAACTGCCCGTCGCTGGTCAGGTCAGCCGTCGCATTGCCGCGCAGGCGATGGGCCCAGACATAACAAAGCCCGCCATGAATGGCGGGCATGGCCGGGTGGCTGTCCAGCGGCGGCAGAGGCGCCGCGATCTCCGACAGGAGGCCGACACTATCAATAAAATGAACACGGTCCGCCGGCGGCAGCCCCGCATAGAGGGCGCCGAGCGCCGCGCCGTCTCCGGCCTGTATCAGGCCAAGGCCGGGCGCGACGTTCGGATCACCTTCGGTTGGATCGAATGGGGGCTGTTTCTTCCCGAACAGTCCGAACAGACTCATTCACCCGCCTTTTCCGCTTCCAGCTTGTCCTGCGTCTTCGTGTCGAAATCGCTGGCATCGTGACGTTCGCGCAGCTGGCTTTCCGGCTTGCCGAATGTCCGGTTCACCATCTGGCCGCGGCGCACGGCGGGTCTTGCCCCAACCTGCTTCATCCAGCGGATGACATTGGTGTATTCGTGCACCTGCAGGAACTCGCCCGCATCATAGACAGCGCCGGTCACCAGCGCGCCATACCAGGGCCAGATCGCCATGTCGGCGATCGTGTATTCGTCACCGGCCATGTACTCACGGTCCTTGAGGTTCCGGTCCAGCACGTCCAGCTGGCGCTTCACTTCCATGGCGTAGCGGTTGATCGGGTATTCGTATTTCTCCGGCGCATAGGCATAGAAATGGCCGAAGCCACCGCCCAGGAACGGGGCAGATCCCATCTGCCACATCAGCCAGTTGATCGTCTCAGCGCGCTTGTTGTGATCCTTTGGCAGGAAAGCGCCGAACTTCTCGGCAAGGTAAATCAGCATGGAGCCGGATTCGAACAGCCGCGTCGGCGGGTTGGTGGAATGATCCATCAGCGCCGGGATCTTCGAGTTCGGGTTGATGTCGACAAAGCCGGAACCGAACTGGTCCCCTTCCCCGATATTGATCAGCCACGCATCATACTCGGCGTCCTTGTGACCAGCCTCGAGCAGCTCCTCGAACATGATCGTGACTTTCACGCCATTCGGCGTACCGAGCGAGTAGAGCTGGAAAGGATGCTTGCCCACCGGCAGCTCCTTGTCATGCGTCGGTCCGGCGATGGGGCGGTTGATATTCGCGAAGCGGCCGCCGCTGGCCTTGTCCCAGGTCCAGACTTTCGGCGGCGTGTAAGTGGGATCGGTCATGGCGTTCCTTCCTGCGTTTTGGTTCAGCTTAAGCTGTGGCGCGCGCCGCGCAATGCAAGGTCTCGCGCAATCAGACCCGCTCAACCTATCGTGAAGACCCCCTGACAATAAAAAAGCCCTCCCGGGGTGCAGGAGGGCTTTTTGAAATCAACTTGTGCCTGACGGATCAGACTTCCAGCAGCATGCGCTCCGGATCTTCCAGCGCTTCCTTGACGCGGACGAGGAAGGTCACTGCTTCCTTGCCGTCGACGATACGGTGGTCGTAGGACAGCGCCAGATACATCATGGGGCGGATCTTGATCTCGCCGTTCACGACGACCGGGCGCTGTTCGATGCGGTGCATGCCCAGCACGCCGGACTGCGGCGGGTTCAGAATCGGCGTCGACATCAGCGAGCCATAGATGCCGCCGTTCGAGATGGTGAACGTGCCGCCCTGCATGTCGCCAATGGTCAGCTCGCCATCGCGGGCCTTCTTGCCGAGATTGGCAATCGCCTTCTCGATACCGGCAAGGGACATGTCGTCGGAGTCGCGAACGACCGGCACCACGAGGCCTTTTTCCGTGCCGACCGCGACGCCGATGTCATAGTAGTTCTTGTAGATGATGTCCTGACCATCGATCTCGGCATTGACCGCCGGAACCTCTTTCAGCGCGTTGACGCAGGCTTTAACGAAGAAGCTCATGAAGCCCAGCTTGATGCCATGCTTGGCAACGAAGCTTTCCTGATGCTTTTTCCGCAGGTCCATGATGGCACCCATGTCGACGTCGTTGAACGTCGTCAGCATGGCGGCGGTGTCCTGAGCCTCTTTGAGGCGGCGCGCGATGGTCTGGCGCAGGCGGGTCATCCGCACACGCTCTTCCCGCGGACCGGTCTCGCGCGGAGCGCTCTGGGCCGGCGCTGCCGCCGGGGCTTTCGGTGCATTCACATATGCCATAGCATCAGCCTTTGTGGCACGGCCATCGCGGCCCGAGCCTGGAATTTTCTGAGGATCGACCCCGGCCTCAGCCGAGATGCGGCGGACCGACGGAGCCACCGGACGGTCACCCGGGGCAGCTGACGGCGCAGACGCTTTCGGGGCCGGCGCAGCTGCAGCCGGTGCAGCCGAAGCCCCTGCAGACGCGCTGACCCGTCCGATCACGGAACCCGGCGTCACGGACGTGCCTTCAGCCACCGTCCATTCGGCAATCACGCCATCGGCCGGGGCCGGCACTTCGAGGGCCACCTTGTCAGTTTCGATTTCTGCGATGGTTTCGTCTTTCTTCACCGCATCGCCCGGCTGCTTGAGGAAGGTGGACAGTGTGCCTTCGGCGACGCTCTCGCCCATCACAGGCACAACGATATCGGTTGAGCCGCCGCCGGAAGCAGCCGGCGCGGCAGCGGGCTTTGCCTCTTCCTTGGCAGGCGCAGCAGCAGCCGCAGGCGCGGGTTTCGCCCCGCCTGCCCCGCCTTCGAGACGGCCCAGCAGGGCACCGATTTCAACCGTGTCGCCCGGCTGCGCGAGGATTTCACCCAGCACGCCGTCTTCGGTGGCGGACACTTCGACGGAAACCTTGTCGGTCTCGAGCTCCACGAGCACGTCGTCTTTCTTCACAGCATCGCCCTTGGCTTTCAGCCACTGGCCAACCGTGGCCTCGGTGATGCTTTCGCCAAGCGTGGGGACTGTAATGTCGGTCATGAGATGATCCGTGTGCGTTATTATGTTTTTGAAAGTCAGGGCGAAACGATGCGGTCATCGACCGGATCGGGTGACAGGGCTGTCGTGACGAGGGCGTTCTGCTCTGCATTGTGCTTCGACAGGAGGCCGGTGGCCGTGGCCGCCGAAGGCGCGCGGCCCGCATAACGCGGACGCGGGATCTTGGCACCGATCTGCGTGGCACACCATTCGATCTCGTCGCGGATGAAGGTCCAGCCGCCCATATTGCGGGGCTCTTCCTGGCACCAGACGAACTCGGCCTGCTTGAAGCGGGACATTTCCTGCATCATGGATTTGCGCGGCACCGGATAGAATTGTTCGATCCGCATCAGGTAGACATCGTCGACGCCCAGTTCCTCGCGCTTCTCGAACAGGTCGTAATAGACCTTGCCCGAGCAGAGTACGACGCGGCGGATCTTGTTGTCCTTGACCAGCTTGACCTTGCCTTCGCGGCCTTCGGTCTCTGCATCGTCCCAGAGGACGCGGTGGAAGCTCGTTTTCGAGCTCATATCGTCCAGCGAGGAGGTGGCCAGCTTGTGACGCAGAAGCGACTTCGGCGTCATGATGATCAGCGGCTTGCGGAAGTCACGGTGGATCTGGCGGCGCAGGGCATGGAAATAGTTCGCCGGCGTCGTCAGGTTGCAGACTTGCCAATTGTCTTCGGCACACATCTGCAGGAAGCGCTCAAGGCGGGCGGACGAGTGTTCCGGCCCCTGCCCTTCATAGCCGTGCGGCAGAAGGATGGTCAGGCCGCTCATCCGCAGCCATTTGCGCTCAGCCGAGGAGATGAACTGGTCAAAGAAGACCTGCGCGCCATTCGAGAAGTCGCCGAACTGGGCTTCCCACATGGTCAGCGTGTTCGGGTCAGCCAGCGAGTAGCCGTATTCATAACCGAGTACCGCCTCTTCCGAGAGCAGAGAGTCGATCACTTCATACTGGGCCTGGCCTTCGCGGATATTGTTCAGCGGCGTGTATTTCTCGCCGGTCGTCTGATCGACAATGTGGCTGTGGCGCTGCGAGAACGTCCCGCGGCCGCAATCCTGGCCGGAGAGCCGCACCGGGAAGCCCTCGTCCACCAGCGTCGCAAAGGCGAGATGTTCGGCCGTGGCCCAGTCGAGCCCCTGCCCCTTCGAAATCGTCTGAGCACGGTTGTCGATGACACGGGCGAGCGTGCGGTGGATGTCGACACCTTCCGGCACGGTCGTGATGGTCTGGCCAAGCGCCTGCAGGCGTTTCTTGGCGACGCCCGTCTTGCCGCGGCGCTCGTCGTCGTGCGGCAGGCCGAGGCCTTTCCATTCGCCGTCCAGCCAATCGGCCTTCTTCGCCTTGAAATTCTTGCCGGCGTCAAATTCGCGGTCGAGATAGGTTTCGAAGTCAGCGACCTGCTGCTCCACCTGCTCCGCCGTCAAAAGACCTTCATCGACCAGGCGCTGCGCATAGATCTCACGCGTCGAGACGTGGTCCTTGATCTTCTTGTACATCACCGGCTGGGTGAACATGGGCTCGTCGCCCTCATTGTGCCCGAAGCGCCGGTAGCAGAACATGTCGATGACGACGTCCTTGTGGAATTTCTGCCGATATTCGGTCGCCACCTTGGCGGCATAGGTCACCGCTTCCGGGTCGTCGCCATTGACGTGGAAGATCGGAGCCTGGACCATCAGCGCCACATCCGACGGGTACGGAGAGGAGCGCGAATACATCGGGCTGGTCGTGAAGCCGATCTGGTTGTTCACGATGAAGTGGATCGTGCCGCCCGTGCGGTAGCCCTGAAGGCCCGAAAGCGCGAAACATTCGGAGACAACGCCCTGCCCTGCAAAGGCGGCATCGCCGTGCAGCAGCAGCGGCAGGACAATCGAGCGGTCCAGCTTGCCGGTCTCGCGGTGCGCCATTTCCTGCTTGGAGCGGGACTTGCCGAGCACGACCGGATCCACTGCCTCGAGGTGAGACGGGTTGGCGTTCATCGACAGGTGCACCTTGTTGCCGTCGAACTCACGGTCGGACGAGGCACCGAGGTGGTATTTCACGTCGCCGGAACCGAACGCATCGGCACCTTGCGTGTTACCGCCCTGGAATTCGTGGAAGATCTGCTCGTAGGGCTTGCCCATCACGGCCGCCAGCATGTTCAGGCGTCCGCGGTGGGGCATGCCAACCACGATTTCCTTCACGCCGAGCGCGCCGCCACGCTTGATGATCTGTTCCAGCGCCGGCACAGCCGCTTCGCCGCCATCAAGGCCGAAACGCTTCGTGCCCGGATAACGCTTGTGCAGGAAGCGTTCGAACGTCTCCGCTTCAATCAGCTTGGCGAGGATCGCTTTCTTGCCTTCATTGGTGAAGGCGACGCCCTTGTCCGGGCCTTCGATGCGTTCCTGCAGCCAGGATTTCTCTTCCGGATCGGAGATGTGCATGAACTCGATGCCGATCGTCGAACAGTAGGTCCGCTGCAGGATCTCCAGCATTTCCGGAATGGTCGCCGTCTCGAGGCCGAGATAGCCGTCGATGAAGATCTTGCGATCCATGTCGTCCGGTCCGAAACCATAGGTCGCCGGATCGAGTTCAGGCTGGGCGCCGGGCGAATCGAGGCGCAGCGGGTCGAGCTGGGCCGCGAGGTGACCGCGCATACGGTATGCGCGGATCATCATGATCGCGTGGATCGAATCCTTCACCGCACGGTGCACATCCGCTTCGGAAGCGGCCGGTTTGGCGCCCTTGATCTTCTTTTCGAGTTTCGGCTCCAGCAGCGCCCAGTTGCCGTCAAAGGCGGCAACCTGTTCGTCCAGCGCCGGGCGTGGCCAGTCGCTGCGTTTCCAGGTCGCGCCTTCGGCATTGCGTTCCGCGCTGGATGTGTCGTCGCCCAGGTCTGCAAAGAAGGCCCGCCAGCTCTCAGGGACAGAGCTGGGGTTCTTCGCATAGGCCGCCTGCATCTGCTCGATCCATTGGGCCGAGCCGCCATACAGGAAGGCTGTGTCCAGCAAGGCCGAATTGCCTTTGCTGCGCGAACCATTCATCGGGCTGCCGTCGTCTGCCATGTCCATTCCGTCCTCTGGGACATTTCCGTTCCCCACTATTTAGGAACGTAATGGTTTCCCGGTACCTACCGGGTGCATAAGTGAGGACGGCCTGGGCGGGGTCAGATCCTGGCCACGCCAAGAGCTGGCCCGCCGCGGGCCGTCCTGGCTAATTTATCCGGGCTTTCTAGCCCTTCAGTACCTCGACCATGGTCGTACCGAGGCGTGCCGGCGACGGCGAGACGCGGATTCCTGCTGCTTCCATTGCAGCAATCTTGCTCTCCGCATCGCCTTTGCCGCCCGACACGATGGCACCGGCATGGCCCATCGTCCGGCCCGGAGGCGCGGTACGGCCTGCAATAAAGCCGACCATCGGCTTCTTGCGGCCTTTCTTGGCTTCGTCGATCAGGAACTGCGCGGCTTCTTCTTCCGCGCTGCCGCCGATCTCACCAATCATGATGATGGACTCGGTTTCATCGTCAGCAAGGAACATTTCGAGGATATCGATAAATTCCGTACCTTTGACCGGGTCGCCGCCGATTCCGACAGCGGATGTCTGTCCGAGGCCCACCTGGGTGGTCTGGAACACGGCTTCATAGGTCAGCGTGCCCGAACGCGAGACGACGCCGACAGAGCCTTTCTTGAAGATGGAGCCCGGCATGATGCCGATCTTGCACTCGTTGGCGGTGATGAGGCCCGGGCAGTTCGGACCGATCAGGCGCGACTTGGATTTCTCCAGTTTGGCCTTCACGCGAACCATGTCGAGCACCGGAACGCCTTCCGTGATGCAGACGATCAGCGGGATTTCGGCGTCGATGGCTTCTTCGATGGCAGCCGCTGCGCCGGCTGGCGGCACGTAGACCACGGAGGCGTCAGCGCCGGTCTTTTCCTTGCCTTCGGCAACGGACGAGAAGATCGGCAGTTCCTGGCCATTGTCGGCCTTCCACATTTCGCCGCCCTTCTTCGGGTGGATACCACCCACCATCTGGGTGCCGAAATAGGCCAGCGCCTGGTTGGTGTGGAACGAACCGGTGTTGCCGGTCATGCCCTGAGTGAGGATCTTGGTATTCTTGTCGATGAGAATGGACATATCTGGTCTCAGGCGCCTTTAACTGCGTTCACGATTTTCTGGGCGGCATCGTCGAGGTCGTCGGCCGAAATGACGTTCAGGCCGGACTCCGCGATGATCTTCTTGCCAAGGTCGACATTCGTGCCTTCGAGGCGAACGACCAGCGGAACCGCCAGATTGGTTTCTTTCACGGCTGCGATCACGCCTTCGGCGATCACGTCGCACTTCATGATGCCGCCGAAGATGTTCACGAGGATGCCCTTCACGTTCGGGTCCTTCATGATAATCTTGAAGGCAGCAGCCACTTTCTCCTTGCCGGCGCCGCCGCCGACGTCACAGAAATTGGCCGGCTCTTCGCCGTACAGCTTGATGATGTCCATCGTCGCCATGGCGAGGCCTGCGCCGTTGACCATGCAGCCGATGGTGCCGTCGAGGGCGATGTAGGCGAGGTCCCACTCGGAGGCTTCGATTTCCTTCTCGTCTTCCTCGGTCTTGTCGCGGAGGTCGACGATGTCCGGGTGGCGGAACAGGGCGTTGCCGTCGAAGGAGACCTTGGCGTCCAGGACGCGCAGGTGGCCGTCTTCCATGACGATCAGCGGGTTGACTTCGAGCAGGCTCATGTCCTTCTCGGTGAACGCCTTGTAGAGGATCGGGAACAGTTTCTTGCCGTCTTCAGCGGCCGCGCCGTCCAGCTTCAGCGCTTCGTTGAGCTTGGTAATGTCTGCATCTGTCACGCCGGTTTCCGGATCGATGCTGAGCGTCAGGATCTTCTCCGGCGTGTCGTGGGCCACCTGTTCGATGTCCATGCCGCCTTCGGTGGAGACCATGAAGGCGACGCGCGAGGTGCTGCGGTCAACCAGCATGGAGAGATAGAGTTCGCGATCGATGTCGGCGCCATCTTCGATGTAGAGACGGTTCACCTGCTTGCCGTCCGGCCCGGTCTGCGCGGTGACGAGATGCTTGCCGAGCATCTGCTCGGCGAATTTCTTCACGTCTTCCTTGCTGAATGCGAGGCGGACGCCGCCTTTTTCGCCGGCTTCCGGCTCCACGAACTTGCCTTTGCCGCGGCCGCCGGCGTGGATCTGCGATTTAACGACCCAGAGCGGTCCGGGAAGTGAGTCGACAGCTTTCTGGACATCGTCCAGAGACAGGACGGGCACGCCGTCCGCGACCGGCGCGCCGAAAGATTTCAGCACGGCTTTGGCCTGGTATTCGTGGATGTTCATTCTGCTCTTGCCTTGTTTGCCTGGTCCGCCCCGGCAGGGTCACTGCCCCAGCGTGGTGGGCCGCTATATAACAGGCCTGAGTGTCGCCGCAACCAGCTGGGTACTAAACTTTGGACTCAGTGTCCGCCTCAATGACCGCCGGGGAATCCGGGTCATCTTCCGGGGCTTCTTCCGAGCTGTCTTCCTCTGCGCTCTCCCCGGCCGGTTCCTGAGTGCGTTCAGACATGCGCGGATCGAGTTTGACGCTGGCCAGAGGCGTCGGCAGCACGGGGCTCCACTCCGCCAGCTTGTCCTCGATTGCGACCGGTTTGGAGCGCACGCGCATCACCATCACGACCGTCAGCACGATCAGCAGCAGGCCCGCCAGGCCGAACAGGCCGAACTCGCCATCCGCCCGCATGGCAAAGCCTGACAGGAGCGGCCCGATGATCGATCCTCCGGCCCAGACGAACAGCAGGCCGGACATGACCTGCGGAATCAGGACCTTGGGCGTCCGGTCGATCGCGTGCGCCACGCACAGGCTGTAGAAGGACAGCGCCCCGGCGCCCCAGAAGCCGAGGGCAATAATGACGGACATTTCGCTGAGGCGAGTGCCGAAAAATGCAATGAACAGGGCGGCCATTGCCGACATGGCGCCAAGGCCCGCGATCACGAGGCGGCGTTCGATTCGGTCAGACAGGCGCCCGGCGGGCCATTGCAGCAGCAGGCCGCCGGCCCACGCCGAGGCGCTGGCGATGGCGGCCGCGGCTGTGCCCCCTCCCCCGATCTCGAAGCCTTCGAAATAGATCGGCAGAAGCGACTGGGTACCTGTGTTCACCGTCCCAGCGATCAGCGCGCCCAGAACAGCGGCAGGTGCCAGCTGGTAGAGCGCCTTCAGCGGCATGGACCGGCGCTCTGGCACAGGCGGCTGTTCCTTGCGCGTCAGGCAGACCGGCACGAGGGCCAGCGACAGGAACAGCGCCGCCCAGGTGTAGGCCCGCGTGTCCAGCGGCGACAGGCCCGCCACAAAGAACGGACCGATCATCAGCGAGAGCTTTGCCCCGGTGTGGTAGATGCCCATCACATTTCCGCGAGACTTCTGCGGCACCGCGCTGCCGAGCCAGCTTTCGATGCTGGTGAAGCTGAAGGCGAGCGTCACGCCCATGATCACGCGGAGCGGCGCCCAGTAGACCGCATCATGCACCAGCGACAGCGACAGCACGCTCACCGCATTCATGGCAGAGGCCGCAGCGAACAGGCGGATATGGCCGAACGTCGCCAGCGCGCGTGGGGCAAGCCAGGCGCCGAGCATGAAGCCAGCTGCATAGAGTGCCGCGATCAGGCCGATCGCCTGGGGCGGCGTGCCCATCGCTTCGAGGCCAAGAGGTGTCAGCACGCTGATCAACCCGCCGGCGATCTGCAGGATCATCACGGCGATGATGAGGACAATCACGTTACGCGTGTCGGACATCGAGGGACTGAGAGGCATTCTGCCTACCTGAATTTGTCGGTTGTTTCCTCGACAGTTGAGCCGTCACTGGCATGAATTGCGAGCGTCACCGTACCCTCGGTCCAGTTAATATCCAGTGATCCGAAATTCTCTTTCGGATATCCCGCACCGATTTGGTTGGCATCCATTTCGTCGGTCGTGTCCCGGTAGGATTTGTTGAACGAGGACGCCGTCAGCTCATAGGCCGGGTAAGGCAGCAGGCCATCCGCCTTGTAGAGGAAACCCGTATGCCGGTCGCCGGACACGAACACGACGCCGTTTGCACCGGTCTCGTTGATCAGGCTGTAAAGCCGCGCGCGCTCCGCCGGCAGGCGCGACCACGCCTCCCAGCCATGTGCATCCGAAATCACCTGGATCGACGACACGATCAGGCGCAGGTCCGCCGGCTTCTGCAGCTCGTTCTCCAGCCAGGTCCACTGGTCATTGCCCAGCATGTCCTGATTGGGATCGCTGGATGGCATGTAGCGTTCCTTGCCCTTCACGCTGGCATCGTCGGTGTCGGTCAGGTCAGACCGGAAGAAACGCGTGTCCAGCATGATGATCTGGGTGCGCTGCCCTTCCGGGCCGAAGCTGCGGGAATAGTATGTGCCGGGCCAGGCACCGACATCCTTGTCAGCGAGCCCCCAGAAGCGTTCGTGGATCCGCTCCGACAGGCGCCGGAATGCGAAATGCTTGCCGCCATCATTCAGGCCGTAATCATGATCGTCCCAGGCCACCATCATCGGGTGCGCCTTGCGCACGGCCTGGAAGTCTCCGCGGGCTGCAAGGTCTGAAAAGCTCTCGCGCAGCTCCGTCAGGTCAGCATCCCCGGTGCGATAGGCATCGCCGTCCGTATCGCCATAGACATTGTCGCCGATCATCAGGAACAGGTCGGCTGGCATGGCGGCGACGGACCGAAGGGTCTGGTTGTCGCCCTTCTCTTCATTGAGACAGGAGCCGACCAGGATACGCGTCAGAGCCGTATCAGAAGGTGGCAGCGGCAGGCCTTCCGGCGCGACCGGGTAATAGTCATCCGGCAGTCCGCGATAGTACGCCTCCAGCGCATCTTCGGCACTCTGCGGTGCCCGCGTAATCCCCGGAATGGAAATCGGCCCCGGCGCCTGGCAGGCGGCGAGACCGATCAATGATGCCAATAGGGCTGCCCTCTTCATCTCCCGCTCTCTTTTCTGGCTACACCTTCGTGTAGCGGCCTTTCGGCGAAGCGGTAAGGGCCAACACCGTCACACTGCAAAGAAAATCGACCACAGCATGCGTCCCGGAAGGAAAGTGAACAAACCTGCGATCACCAAGCCTCCAACAAAGGCACCGGTCATGCCTTTGGCGTGTTTGCGGAAGTTACGGCGCCGCGCGGCAGCGACCGCCATCGGCAGGGTAATGACCGTCCAGGCGGAAATGCCATGGATGAAGCTGAAATTATGGCCGTTCAGCCCCGTGATGAAGAAAGAGCTGATCGCCGTCAGCGCCATCGCCGCCACCCAGGTATAGCCGAGCTTGCGATGCAAGCCCGACCCTTTCACCCCGCGCAGCAGCACGATGCCGACGATGAAGGCAATCACCGCGCCCAGCACGTGAAGCTTCACCACGAAGGCGGCCTCGATGAAGGGCGTGACATTGATCCGGAAGTGGACCGGCGGATTGCCGGCGGATTGGAGAATAAGCCAGCTGACGATCCCATAGGCGACAGGCGCGATTATCAGCATGACTGTGTTACCGCTGATCCGCTTGGGCAGGCCGCTACGGCGAAACGTCTGGGCAAGATCTGACATGGTCGTTTGTTCCTTTGTTGGGAGTGGCACGGACGGCTTACTGGAGTGTGACGGTCTGAACGGCGCCGGCTTCAGTCAGCTCGAAACGCGCCTGTTTGAACTTCGGCGGGCCCATGCGGGCCGAGGCATCATTGGAAAAGCCGAAGGGCTCGCTGGGGATGCCCAACAGGCCGAGGTTCAGCTCGCCATTGTCATTGATGTCCTGGTAGATCTTGATGCCATAGGCGCCCGGCGCGAGACCACTGAAGGCCAGCTCGGTCCCCTCCTGCACCGCCAGCAGCCCGCCGGCGACGTCATCATTCGTTTGCCAGCCATCGGCATCGAAGACAGCGACATGGAATGTGCCGGCGGCATCTTCCACACCCTCGATGCGAACCGTCAGGTCCGCAGCGGCGGCCTGTCCGACGATGCCTGCCGCAAGGCCCGCGGCGATGACGGAATTCAGAATGCGTTTCATGTTTTTCTCCTCGTTTGGATGCCGGGTCCGGTCTCGCTGACCGACTGTCCGGCTTTCGATGAGGAGAGATTGCGCAGTCCTTCCGGCCCGTGCCACGCCAACTACGCCGGGAGGCTGGAATCCTTCGCGAAATACGGCCAAAACGGTTCACGAAGCGCGAAATGCACAGGAGCGATCATGCCGGATTACCTGAAGAACCGTCTGCGGGATGCGGCGGTGATCCTTGGTATCGCGGCAATGCTCACCTTCTTCGGGGTGTACGATCAGGACTCGCCCGTCTGGGCCCGGTTCCTGATGTGGATCGTCACCTGCACGGTCGGCGTCACCACATCGACATTCGTCATCCCGGCCGTTTTCGATCGGGAACTGGTGGGCAAGCTGGTGCCGGTTCAGGCCGCCGCCACCGCTGCGATCATTTCCGTCCCGGTGCTGGCGTCGCTCTATCTCTATATGGGCGCCTACGGGACCTGGGTACCGCTGCCGCTGCTGCCGATGCAGTATCTTTATGTCTTCGCCATTTCCCTGACGCTGACCGTGGGCGGTCTCCTGATCAGCCGGGCGAGAGCACGCGCTGACACGGGCAGCAGGCATGTCCCGGCCGATGCGGCGCAGCGTTTCCTGGGCCGTCTGCCGGTGAAGTTCCGCCACGCCGAACTCTGGGCCATCTCATCGGAGGACCATTACCTGCGGGTCTACACGAATCTCGGGGAGGAGCTGATCCTGATGCGCCTCGCCGATGCGGTGCGGGAACTGGACGGCGCGCCCGGCGTGCAGGTGCACCGGTCCTGGTGGGTCGCGAAGGCGGGGATCAGCGATGCCCGGCGCGACAATGGCAAGCTGGTATTGGTCCTGAAAAACGGAACCGACGTGCCAGTGTCGAGGACCTATCAGACCGCCGCGAAAGACGCCGGACTCGCCTAGACGTCTCGCCCCGTCCTTGTCTCTCTGGCCTAATCTTTTCTGAGGGGCGGGCGGACATTGCCCATGCCCTTCACCTTGTTGCAGCGCGCATGCGCCAGCTGAAGGTTTTCGGCCGAATCCGGCCCGCCGCGGGCGACGGCGATGATATGGTCATAGGTCGGCCGCTGGTGTTTCCAGACCGTCGAATGGGCGACGTCGAACCGATTGGACGGCATCGACTCCCCGCACAGCGCGCAGCGCCCGTCCTGGGCTTCCCACAAGGCCTTGAACAGGGGTGTCTCGGTCGGGGCGTAAGGCTGGCTCATCCGACGACCGGCACCGGCAGACCCCGGCGTGCGCAGGCGGCCTGCAGCGTGTTCACCAGCAGGCAGGCCCGCGTCATCAGGCCCACGCCGCCGGGCACCGGCGTGATGTAACCGGCGACTTCGGCGCAGCTGTCATAGTCCGCATCGCCGACGAGGCGGGTCTTGCCCTCCCCCTTTTCCGGGGCGTCGATCCGGTTGATGCCGACATCGATCACCATGGCGCCGGGCTTCAGCCAGTCGCCTTTGACCATTTGCGGCCGGCCCACGGCGGGCACCAGAATGTCGGCCTCGCGGCAGACGGCAGCCAGGTCCTTCGTGCGCGAATGGGCGATGGTGACGGTGCAGTTCTCAGCCAGGAACAGCAGCGCCGCAGGCTTGCCGACCAGAATCGAGCGGCCGATCACCACGACATGTTTGCCGGACAGGTTGTCGCCAAGCGCGCGCTTCGCCATGATGACACAGCCAGACGGCGTGCACGAGCGCAGGCCCGGCTTGCCGAGCGACAGGCGCCCGGCGGAGACTTCGGTCAGGCCGTCGACATCCTTGGACGGGTCGATCCGCTCGATCGCCGCGTCTGCATCGAGCCCCTTCGGCAGCGGCAGCTGAAGCAGGATCCCGTCGACGGAATCATCCGCGTTGAGGCCGGCGATCAGGTCCTCGACCTCCGTCTGGGACGCTGTGGCCGGCAGGCGGTGATGGACGGAGACCATGCCGGCCTCCTCGGTATCCTTCAGCTTGCCGCGGACATAGACTTCGCTGGCCGGGTCTTCGCCGACCAGGATCACCGCGAGACACGGCTTCACCGGCAGCTTCGCCACTTCGGCAGCCACCTTTGCGCGCACATCGGCGGCGACGTCTTTCCCACTGATCCGGATGGCGGTCATGTCTCATCCCCGCTTAAGCGAGCCGCAAGCTCCGGCGGCCCATCGATTTCGAGGCCTTTTAGCCGAGTCTTGCCGCCTGTCACGACTCTGACCGCAGACTTGGGCACGCCAAGCCACTTGGCGACCAATTTCTGGACAGCGCTATTCGCCTTGCCGTCCTCTGGCACCGCGCGCACTCTGACTTTCAGGAATTTCCGCCCGGCATCATCTTGCCCCCAGTCCTCGATCCGGTCGGCCGAGGCCTTGGGCTGGACGCGGACGGTGAGGCGATGCTGCAACCCGGCCTCAGTATCCGAGGGATGGCCGGAACATGCCGATGATCACCGGCAGCAGCCAGTCGCGCGTGAACAGGATGCCAAGCGCGAGCAGGAAGACCGACAGGTCCAGCTGGCCGAGCGGCGGCACATAGCGCTGGATCGGGCGCAGCAGCGGCAGCATCACACTGTCCAGCACGTACTGGATCTGCCGCACGGTCGGGTTCCGCATCGACAGCACGCCGCCGACGACCAGCCAGCTCATGATCACATAGGCGAAGATCAGGAACAGCAGCAGCGTCAGGATCGGGTTCAGGAAGTACGAGTAGATCGCCACAAGAAGGGAATGCATGCGCGGGGGTCCGTGGTTTCAGCCGGGGTTTCAGCCAGGGTTTGTTCGTCCTTAAACTGGTGTGCCCCACCCCGGCAAGCCAGCTCCCTGTCGCAGGGAAATGGTTTGGCAAGCTGCGCGGAGCGTTCTAGCGTTGCCCGGTTGGGGTGCGGTTCAAAGGGAGGCAGTGGCAGCGGGTGACGGAAAGCATGGACTCCGATACCCCCCTGTTGCCGCTGACCCGGTTCCAGAAAATGATGATTGCGCTGGGCACCGTGTCGATGGGCGCGGGCATGACGATCAATTTCGTGGTCGTCGCCCCCCTCGCCCGCGAGGCCGGCCTCACCGAAATCGAGATCGCGGGCATCCTGACCTTTTCATCGGTCCTCTACACGATCTTCACGCCCATCTGGGGCCGCATCGCCGACCGGGTCGGACGCAAGCGCGTCATGATCTTCTCGCTGACGGCCATGGGGCTCGCCAACATGGCCTTCCTTTTTGCGCTGAGCGCAGCGCTGGCGGGGCTCGTCACAGGCATCGCCGCCTTCCTGCTGCTCGCCTTTGTGCGCACCCTGTTCGGCTTTCTCGCCCCCGGTCTGCAGCCTGCGGCAATGGCGGCCATGACCGATGCCACCACGCCCGCGACCCGCGCGGGTGGCCTGGGCATGCTGGGCGCCGCGATGAGCCTCGGCTCAATCCTCGGCCCGGCAGGCGCCGCGGTCCTCGCCCGGATCGGGGCGCTGGCCCCGCTCTGGGGCACGATCGTTTTCAACCTCGCCGTCGCGGTCCTCATCGCGGTGGCGCTGCCGCCAACCCGGCCCCTGCCGCACCATCACAAGCGCCCGCCGCCGCTGTCGATGCGCGATCCGCGTGTTTTCCCGCACCTCGCCTTCCTGTTCGTCTATTTCGTCGCCGTCGGCATGATCCAGCAGACCATCGGCTGGTTCATCGCAGACCGGTACGAGTTTACCGACACCGCCGCACAGACCGCCAAACAGGCCGTCGTGCTCTATACAGGCCTCACCATGGCCTGCACCTCGGTCGCCATCATCATCGTGCAGTTCGGCTATGTCTCCCGGCGCAGCCCGGACCCGCGCCGCATCCTGCCGATCGGCCTTGGCCTGCTGGCTGTTGGTTATCTTTCCGCTGACCTGTTCCATCCCTTCTGGATGGTGATGGTCAGCTTCGTGATCGTCGGCATCGGCGCGGCGCTGGCCGTGCCGTCAGCCAATGCGCTGGGCAGTCTGTCCGTGGGCCGATCCGAACAGGCGGGCGCGGCGGCCTTGCTCGCCTCCGCCCCGCCAGCCGGATTTGTCGTCGGCCCCCTGCTCGGATCGGTCCTCTACATGACCAACCCCAGCTTGCCCTTCATGGCGTCCGCTGCCGTGTTCTGTATACTGAGCGCCTATGCCCTGCTGGTCACCGGCAAGCAGCCGCTCGGCTCAGGCTGACATGCTGGAATAGTAGACGTTCAGCTTGTTGCCATCGAGATCACGGAAATAGCCGGCATAGAAAGTCTCAAACCGCTGGCCCGGGGCGCCTTCATCACTCGCGCCATTGGCCATGGCGATCTCGTAGATCCGGTCGACCTGTTCCTTACTGGCCGCTTCAATCGCCACCATCGTGCCGTTGCCAACCGAGGCCGGGTCCTGATCCCATGGATAGGTCAGGCTGAAATCGGCCTTGCTGCCCGGCTTGCCCCAGACGATCAGCTGCTTGTCTTCCATCAGCCGCTTGGCGCCCAGTTCCTCCGCGATGGCATCATAGAACTTCGCGCCGCGCGCGAGGTCTTTCGTGCCGAGCATTACATATCCGATCATGAGTCAGCCTCCTTGTTTGAGTGCCGGAACATAACGGGAACAATTTTTTCGGCAAGCGCAAAAAAACGTGAAGCGGCTATTTCGGAACCTGCGAAGGTTTCACGGATTGATTCATGTGAAGCAACCCGAAAGGAAACCGCCATGACCAATCGGACAGCCATCTCCCTACTGATTTACGGGATGGTGCAGGGCGTCCTGTTCGGCGCAGGTATCCTGGCCGTTGTCTACATTCCGGTCCTGAAAGCCCATGCAGCCCTGTCCATTCCAATCGTCATCGCCGCCAGCATCGCGGCGGCCATTCCCCTGTCGTGGAAGATCGCGCCGCTGATGCGCGCACGCCACCAGCGGCGCATGGCGCGCCACCGGGAGCCTGCGGGCACCTGACGCGTTACATAGCCGAGATGCCGCCATCCACCTTCAGCTCGATGCCGGTGACGAGCTTCGACTCGTCCGAGGCGAGATAGAGCACGGCATAGGCAATGTCGTCCGGCTCGCCGACCTTGCCGAGCGGGATCTGGCGGCCGAGCTTCGCGAGGGCTTCTTCCTCGCCGAACATTTCCTTGGTGCGGTCCAGGATCGGCGTGTTGATGAAGACCGGGTGCACCGAATTGCAGCGGATCTGGCCGCCGGTCTTGGCACAGTGCAGCGCGATCGATTTCGAAATGTGCCGCACCGCCGCCTTGGCCGTGTTGTAGGAGACATAGTTCCCGCTGGCGATGATGCCCGCGATGGACGAGATGTTGACGATCGAGCCGAGGCCGTGATCGCGCATCAGCGGGATCGCATATTTGCAGCCAAGGAAGATCGAATCCACGTCCACGGTCTGGACGTGCTTGAAAGTCTCATAATTCTCGTCCTCGACGGAGCCGAGCGAGCCGATACCGGCATTGTTGACAAGCACATTCAGGCCGCCCATCGCGTCATGGGCGGATTTCAGCACTTCCTGCCAGCGGTCGCCATCGGTCACGTCGTGCTGCCAGGCGAAGGCCGTGCCAGCGCCATGGGCTTCGTTGATGGAGGCGGCGACGGCCTCGGCGCCAGCGCCATTGATATCGGTCACAGTGACCTTGGCGCCTTCGCGCGCGAACATGCGGGCGGTCGCTTCGCCCAGCCCCTGCGCGCCGCCGGTGATGAACGCCATTTTGCCTGAAACCCGTCCCATGCCGGTATCCTCCTGTTTTTTCAATGGCTGCAGCTAACAGGTCGCGGGCGGCCCCGCCAAGATGCTCTTTAGGGAAAGCTGTAGGCTCAGTCGGAAAAAAGCAGCGCGCGGATCAGCATGCTGCTGAACAAAGTCTGGTCTGACAGCGAGTCCTTCGGCAGGGTCCAGTGCCGCAGGCTCAGCCGGTCCTCGCTGGCTCCATCATCGGCCAGGATCACCGGGCCTGCATAGCCGCCGCAAAGCACCAACGCCTGCTGCAGGCTCGCGCCCTCATGCGCAACCACGACCAGGCTTGCCGGCGGCAGCGTGGCGGGATCATGTTTCCCATCCGCCGCGATCCTCCAGCGCAGGCTGTGGCCGACAGACAGCAGCGATGTCTCGATCACGCCGCAAACGCGATCATCGCCGCCGATCAGGCCGAGCCGGGTCGGAAACCGGTCTGCATAGACCAGGCGGGCCCGCGCCAGAATCGCCTTCACCTCACCCCGGCTGAGACCGGTGATCTGCGCCGCTTCGCGGGCGCTGAAGCGCTCGACAACGCAAAGCAGGATGACCCGCCGCTGCAGCGGGCTCAGCGACTGCCAGCGCCCGAGTTCGGCGAACAGGGAGTCGGTGGCGGGCGGCGACTTCTGCAGCGTCGCGTCGAGTTTCTGGAACAGCGCGATGAGGTTTTCGGTTTCCGCAGTCGACACATCCGTCAGCACATGGGACAGCGCCTTGGACACGACCCCGTCGCCCAGCCCCTCGCTGCCGCAAGAGAAGGCTGCATACCGGCGAAGGCGGTCCAGATTGGTTTCGTAAGCCTGTGCCCAAATCATACTTAACTCTAACGGGCAGATCTGCTCCCGTATGCCCCCTGACCAAGGGACATTTATCGTAACTCTTATTCCTCAAGAGAAATTATAGCACAAATATGCAATTTTTGATAGTAAACCCACCTTCACCTTGACGGGAAGCTGCTGCCGCGGCGCGAATCGCCCCGCGTGGCAACAGCGGCCGAAAAATATGAAAATTTGTTAGGTCGCGATAAGACTAGCGGAAACGCGCCGCCAGCGCGTCCATATAGCCGGCAAGTTCCAGGTCGCGCGTCGTTACGCCGTCGGCGTCATGCGTCGTCAGCACGACTTCAACCTTGTTGTAGACATTGAACCATTCCGGATGGTGATCCATCTGCTCGGCCTTCAGGGCGGTAGCTGTCATGAAGGCGAAGGCCTGCTTGAAATCGTCGAAGCGGAACGTCTTGGTGATCTCGTCACGCTCGCCCTCCCCTTTCGTCCAGCCCTTGAGCGCCACCAGGGCCGCGTCGGCACCGATCGTCTTCGTCATCATCTATTCCTCCGCTTCCTGGCCGAGCACGAAATACACCCACTCGCCCTCCTCGGTGATCGCAGTACGCATGCCGGGAAAGCCCTTGCCTGCGCGGATCTCCGCGATCCCGTCCTCGCCGACGAGATCCTGCAGCCGCTTGCGGTCCCGGAAAGAGAGCTTTTCCGGGATCAGGTCCTCGGCATTCTTCGCGGCCAGGTCCGGCCAGACATACCATTTCACGCCATCGACCTCACGCACGCCAACCGGCAGCTCCATCAGCGTCCGCAGCTTGCGGTTCGGGTCCACGCCGATCCGGCGCATCAGGTCCCAGTATTCGCGGTGCCCCTCGCCGCCGAGGTTCGAGACAAAGCCCGGATTCTCCCGCGCCAGCCGCGACAGGCCGGACAGCGAGCCCCGCTGTGCATATTTCAGCATCTCGTCGCGCGTCGCGGCCACGGCGTCCGGAATGACCACCGGCTCCGGCGCCTGCGGATCCTGCGACAGCGACTCCGGCGGATAGACCGGTTCTGCCGGGGCGGGCGAACACGCTGCAAACCCCACGGCCAGGCCAGCCGCCAGAAGCGCGTTACGCGCGTTAGACCACTGCATATCCCGTCGCCGATTTCAGATCTTCGAGCAGCTGGTCTTCGCCCAGCACCTTGATCGTGGTCATGCCCATGGCGCGGGCCGGTTTCAGGTTGATGCCGAGATCGTCGAGATAGACGCAGTCGGCCGGGTCGACATCCAGCGCCTCGCACATCAGGGCGTAGATCCGCGGATCAGGCTTGCGGATGCCGATCTTAGAACTTTCGATCAGATGGTCGAACTGGTCGAACACATGCGCGAGCTCTGCGGCCTTCTTCTCGTCATTCGTCATCGAGGCGCCCTTCCCGATGGGCGCATTGTTGGTGATACAGCCGACCTTGCCGTGCGACTTGCAGACTTTCAGCGCTTTCACGACGCGCGGGCGCAGCGAACCGGACAGCAGCTTCAGCACGTCGGCGCCCGGCACTTCATGGCCGAGGGCTTTTGATTCTGCACGGAACAAGCCGTCGAACTCCTCGCCACTGACCTTGCTCTGCTCGAGCTTGGCCCAGGCATTGTCCAGCGGATTGGTGGCGTTGACGGTGCGGATGAAGTCTTTGGGGAGTCCCTGCTCGGCTTCATAGCGGGCGAAAGCATCGAAGGGTGAGGAGGTAAAAACGCCCCCGAAATCCCAGATTACGGCCTTGAAAATCTTTGTCATGCGAGACGTCTAGCCGCGCCGGAAGGAACTTTCAAACCTTGAAGATTGCCGGGCCGGTCTTAGGGTGGCGCCAGATCAAAGAATAGTCACGACAATCGAAGGAGAAACGACAGATGGGCGTGCTTGAGGGCAAAGTGGTCCTGGTGACCGGCGGCGGTAACGGGATCGGCAAGGAAACGGCACTGCTTGCCGCAAAGGAAGGCGCAAAAGTCGTGGTGAACGACCTCGGCGGCAGCCTGTCCGGCGACGATCCGGGCGATGCCGGACCGGCCGAAAAGGTCGCGGCCGAGATCCGTGCAGCGGGCGGCGAAGCCGTCTCCAACTCCGATAGCGTGACGGACATGAAGGCCGTCGAAGGCATGATCGAACAGGCCAAGGACACGTTCGGCGACCTGAACGCGGTCATCAACCCGGCCGGTATTCTGCGGGACAAGATGTTTCACAAAATGTCCGAAGATGACTGGGATGCGGTGATCGACGTCCACCTGCGCGGCAGCTTCAACGTCACCCGTGCCGCCGTGGAAATGTTCCGCGAGAAGGAGGACGGCGCCTTCGTGCTGTTCACCTCCACCACCGGCCTGATCGGCAATGTCGGGCAGGCGAACTATGCCGCGGCCAAGCTCGGCATTGTCGGCCTGTCGCGCATCATCGCCATGGAAGGCGAGCGCAAGAATGTCCGCTCCAACGTCATCGCGCCGTTCGCCTGGACGCGCATGATCGCTTCCATCCCGGTGAAGGACGAAGCCGGCGCCCAGCGCGTCAACCGGATGAAGGAAGGCATGCGGGCCGACCAGGTCGCCCAGCTTGCCGTCGCGCTCTGTGCCGACCGGGCAAAGGACGTGTCCGGCCAGATCTTCGGCGTGCGCGGCAATGAGGTCGTGCTGTTCAACCAGCCGCGCCCGGTGAAATCCGTCGCCCGTCTCGAAGGCTGGGATCCGGAGTCGCTGATCGACCAGTGCATGCCCGCCATGAAAGCCGACTTCACGGACATGGGTCCGACCTCCAGCGTCTTCCCGTATGACCCGATCTGATCCGGCCATCCGATCCGATCTTTTCTGCGCGCCCCGGACATGGTTCCGGGGCGTTTGCGCCCGCTTATGCGGCACGGTGTGCCGAGCCACATGATGTCGGGAGTGCGCCTGTCGCTCCTCGCGGCGCGCAAGCCTGCATCCTGAACCTGCCCCTGACGGAAACCTGACGCGGGTTTTCACCCTGAAAATTCAGTTCACCCACAAAGCGCCTTCACGGGCATCGCAGGTTCTGGCGGGGGCGATCAGTCCGGCGTTTCCGCACGCGGCCGCAGATCCGTTGGACCGAACGCATTGTCCGGCGCCTCCGGCTCAGGCTCTAGCTCTGGCGCCGGCTCTGCGGTGGGCGGGGGCGTGGTCTCCTGCCCGAACCTGTCCTGCGCGTCCTGAAGGAAGCTGTCGAACTCATCGGGGGACTCGGTTACCGCCTCATCCTGCGGCAGCGCTTCCGGGCCCTCTTCCGGCACAGGCGGCAAATCCGGCAGGCCTGGCCGCGCGGCAGGCGTTTCAGGTTGGACCTCTGGGCCGATCTCCTCCGGCGCAGACGGCTTCGGGTCTGCTGGCCGTTTCGGAGCGGACCGGCGCACGGCCTGCTCGTCCAGTACGCAGGATGCGAGCCCTTCGGAGCGGACCACCCGCATGCGGGCCTGCAGCGTGCCCGCGCGCTGGGAGACATAAGGCCCCGGCGGGTCAAGGCGCCATTTGTTGGGGCTCGGCAGAACCGCTGCCAGCAGCGCGGCTTCGCGTTCTGTCAGCTCAGCGGCGGACTTGCCGAACCGCGCCCGGGCCGCCGCTTCGGCGCCGAAGATCCCGTCGCCCCATTCGGCAACGTTCAGATAGGCCTCCATCACCCGGCGCTTGCCCCACATGCCGTCGATGAAGGTCGCAAACCAGGCTTCGGCGCCCTTGCGGGCAAAGCCGCCGCCATTCCAGAGGAAGACATTCTTCGCCGTCTGCTGAGTGATGGTGGAGGCGCCACGCAAGCCCTTGCCCCGCTTGTATTCGTCAATCGCCTTTTCGATCGCGTCACGGTCGAGGCCGGTATGCTGGCAGAAACGCGTATCCTCCGCCGCAATGACAGCGAGGACCAGGTTGGGAGAGATATCGTCGATGGAGACCAGGTTGCGCTTGATCTGCTCACCGCCAATCGCGCGCTGCGCCATCAGGACCGTACCGGGCACCGGCGCCGCCTTCAGCACGAGGGCGTAAATATGCACGCCCACGAACAGGCCGAGCACGAATTTCAGTGCCCAGCCCAGATAATCTATCAGGCTGCGGCCTTGCGGCTTTTTCTGCCGGAGCTTTTTCATGCGCCTCTGTTCCATTCCCTCAGCACATCGGGGTCGGTTTCCCCGGCCACATTCTGTGAACGCGCGAGAGAGAACCGCTCCGCATCCAGTTGCAAGAGGGCCCATACAGCCGCCCCGCGCACCAGCGCAGAGGCATCCTGCAACAGATCCTCCAGCAGCGGAACGAACCGGGAGGCGCCGGAGTTCCCGCCAGAATTCCCGATCGCGATGCAGACATTGCGCACGAACCTGTCCCGCCCGATCCGCTTGATGGGCGAGCCGGAGAACACTTCGCGGAAAGCCGCATCGTCCAGCGCCGCCAACTCGTCGAGTCCGGGCAGTTTCAGTTCGGCGCGCGCATGGAAGGCCGCTTCGCTGGCCGCGCTTGCGAACTTGTTCCACGGGCAGACAGCCAGGCAGTCGTCGCAGCCATAGATCCGGTTGCCCATGGCCGCGCGGAATTCCTCCGGGATCGGGCCTTTGTGTTCAATGGTGAGATAGGAAATACACCGCCGCGCATCGAGCTGGTAGGGCGCCGGGAAGGCCTTGGTCGGGCAGACATCGAGGCAGTTCCGGCAGCTGCCGCAATGGTCCGCTTCGGGAGCATCGGGGACGAGGTCCGCATCGGTCAGCATCACGCCGAGAAAGAACCAGGAGCCAAGCTCCCGGCTGACAAGGTTCGTATGCTTGCCCTGCCAGCCAAGCCCGGCCTTTGCCGCCAGGGGTTTCTCCATCAGCGGCGCAGTGTCGACAAAGACTTTCACCTCCGACCCGGTTTTCGCGACGAATTCCCTGGCGAGCTGTTTCAGGCGGGACTTCAGCGTATCGTGATAGTCCCTCCCCCGCGCATAGACGGAAATGTTCCCGGCCTCAGCTTGTTTCAGCGTCTCCATCGGATCATGGTCCGGACCGTAATTCAGCGCGACGGCAACGGCGGACTTAGCGCCCGCCCACATCGACACCGGCGTGCGGCGCCGCTCCAGCGTCGTCTCCATCCAGTCCATGGTGCCGTGCCGGCCCGCCTCGACGAACGCCTCCAGCCGCTCCGACGCCGCCCAGGCTTCATCCGCCCGCGCGATGCCGACCGCATCGAAACCGAGCGTCAGGGCCTGTTGCCTGGCAAATTCGGCGCGGCCCGCCGGATCAGAAATCAAGGTTGGCATAGTGCGGAGAAGGTCGCACGGCATCCAGCCGGTCGGCAAGCAGCGGACGGAAGCTCGGCCGCGACTTTAATCGCGCATACCAGGTGCGCAGGTCCGGCACCGCTTCCCACTGGATGTCGCCGAAATAATCGCAGGCGGACAGATGCGCCGCTGCCGCGAGGTCGGCCAGCGTCAGGTCCCGCCCGGCGATGAAGCCATGGGTCTCCACCAGCGCATTCAGGAAGGTCAGACGACCGCGCAGTGTGTGTGCACCCCGGCGCAGCTTTTCCGAATCCGGTTGGCGGTCGCGCCGCACCCATTGCATTACCCGTTCGGTCAGCAGCGTGTCGGTGACTTCCTCGAAGCCCTCCTCCACCCACGCCCACAGGCGCCGCGCTTCAGCGCGCTGGCTGGGATCCGGTGGCAGCAAGTGGTGGCTGTCGACCGATTCTTCCAGGAACTCGCAGATCGCCCGCGTGCCCACCGCGACGATACGTCCATCAGGCCCTTCCTGCAGCAATGCCGGCGCCACGGCGCCCGGGCCGAGCAGGCGCAGATCGGGATGCGGAGCCCAGGGAGAGGACTCAACTGTTTCAAAATCCAGCCCTTTTTCGGCCAGACACAGACGCACCAGCCGTCCGGCCGGGTCCAGGCACCAGTGGTAAAGTCGGGTCATCGGCAGGCAAGCCTCCTGCAGCCTGCCGACGATAATTAATCCACAGGAGTAAAGAACGTCTATCCGAACGGAAAAAGCTGTGGTTCAAAAACAGCCTCAGAATTGACCAAAGAGACTGCCTCCCATGAAAACCAGATTTGCAACCGCTCTCCTCGCAGGCGCAGCGTCCGTCATTCTTGTGTCGGCCTGCAGCACGCCGGCCGACTCCGCCGCGGCATCCATTGAAGCAGAGACCGCTGCGGCGCAGGCCCCGGTTCTCCAGGCTGAAATTCCGAGAGGCCAGCTGCCGACCGGTGTCCGCCCGACGGCTTACCGGCTCGATCTGGTGACGGACCCGAATGCGGCGACCTTCACCGGGTATGAAGAGATCGATCTCATTCTGGAAAAGCCGCATTCCCGCATCTGGCTGCACGCCCTTGGCCCGGTGGTCTCCTCGATCAAGGCGGTCCTGCCGGACGGGATGGAAATCGGCGCCACATTCACCGGAGACCAGACACCGGATGGGGTTGCGCGTATCGATTTCGACGCGCCGCTTCCGGCCGGCAATGCGACGCTCGTCCTCAAATATGAAGCGCCGTACAATCTCCACCTGGCCGGCCTCTACAAGGTCGAGCAAGGCGGCCTTCCCTATCTCGTTACCCAGTTCGAAGACATCGACGCGCGCCGCATGTTCGTCTCCTTCGACGAGCCGCGCTTCAAGACCCCATATACGCTGACCGTGACCGCGCCCGCCGAAATGGAAGTCGCCGCGAACGGCGCTGAAACCGAAGCGGAAGACCTCGGCGATGGCCTCGTCCGCCACCATTTCGCAACCACCCGGCCGCTTCAGTCCTATCTCGTTGCCATCATGGTCGGGCCCTATGACCAGGTCGTGGCCGACCCGATCCCGGCAACGGACCTGCGCCCCGAACCCGTTCCCCTACGCGCCTTCGCGCCAGCCGGCAAAGGCGAGAAGCTCAAGGACGCGCTCGACATCACTGACGAAATGGTCGAGTGGCAGGAATCCTATTTCGACTATCCGTATCCATACGGAAAACTGGACCTGATCGCTGCGGCAGACTTTGCCTATGGCGCCATGGAGAATGCGGGCGCCATCGTGTACCGCGAAGCCGCCCTGCTGATCGACGACCGTACGTCTCTGGCGCGGCGCCGTGGCATCTACAGCACCCACGCACACGAACTGGGCCACCAATGGTTCGGCAACCTGGTCACGCCGGCCTGGTGGAACGATATCTGGCTGAACGAAGCCTTCGCGACCTGGATCAGCACGAAGACGATGAATGCCATCGACCCAGAAGGCGACTGGTCCCTGGGCCCGATCAATTCCAGCCTCAACGCGATGCCGACCGACAGCCTCATCTCGACCCGCCAGATCCGCAACCCGATCCTGACAAATGGCGATATCGGCGACGCGTTCGATTCCATCACCTACCGCAAGGGCGGCGCGGTGCTGAACATGTTCGAGACCTATCTGGGCGAAGACACGTTCCGCGATGGCATCCGCCTGCACATGCGCCGCTTCGAAGATGGCGTGGCCACAACGCAGGACTTCATGCAGAGTCTGGCCGATGGCTCCGGCCAGCCGGGCGTCGTGTCCTCATTCACCTCCTTCATCTCCCAGCCGGGCATCCCGTTCCTTGATGTGACTGTGAGCTGTTCTGCGCCCACGGGAGGTGAAATCTCGGTCACACAGAGCCGCTACGCGCCGCTCGGCTCCAGGATCGACACGGATGCCCAGACCTGGGAAATCCCGTTCGCAGCGCGTATCCATGACGCCTCCGGCGACCGTGTCGTCCGCCAGATGCTATCAGCGAAAACAAACACAATCACGCTCGACGCCTGCCCGGACTGGGTGATGCCGAATGCCGGTGGTGCTGGCTATTGGCGGTTTGAGACCGATGCGGACAATGCCGCAGCCCTGCAGGCAAACTATGCCTCGCTCAGCCCGGCCGAGCAGATGATGCTGCTCGATTCCATCGGCGCCGGGTTCGACGCTGGCAAGCTGAGCGCGGCAGATCTCGTGTCCGCACTGGAAACGTCGGCCGGTGGGTCGGCAGCGGCGATCTATTCCTCCATCGGCGAAATCGGTTCGCTGAAGGCCATGCTGGACGAAGACGGCAAGGCCAGCCTCGCCGACTGGATCGAGACAACCTATGGCCCGGTCTGGACCTATCTCTCCGAACGCCCGGCCCCGGCACTGTCGACCTCGGAGCGCCTGCTCGCCCCGTCGCTCTGGAGCCTGCTGCTGGAAGACGGGAACCGCGCCGATGATCGCGCGGAAGTCGCGGCACGCGGCAAAGCCTATATGGGAATCGGCCAGGACGCGGATCCAGCCGCCCTGCCCTCAGAAGACCTCTATGCTGCGGTCGCAGCGGGCGTCGAGAATGGCGACTGGGATTTCTATCGGGGTGCAATCGACTTCGTGCGGACCTCGCAGAACCAGACAGAACGCGTGACCATCCTCTCCGCCATTGCTGGCGAAGCCACGCCGGACATCGTGGCCGACCTGTTCAAACTGTCCCTCAGCGACGAGGTCTCAGGCAACGAACTCTACTCGATCTACAACTACTCGCTGGCGAACCAGAAGGCGCAGTCGACCGTCTGGCCACTGATCAAGGACAATTTCGCAAGCATCGTGGCGAAGATCCCGCTGATCCGGAAGCCTCAGATGCCGAAGATGGCCAGCGCGTTCTGCACGGCGGAAGATGTGGCAGACGCCAAAGCCTTCTTTGAAAGCCAGGCCGACCTGATGCCGGGTTATGAGCGTTCTCTGGCGCAGGGTGTCGAACGCGGTGAAAACTGCAGTGCCCTCCGGGCCGCCACTGCTGACGATGTGAAGGCCATCTTCTCGGAAGACTGATCCGTCAGCACCACAAATCAAAGCCCCGCATCTGTTACCGGATGCGGGGCTTTTTGTTTGGCGCGAGTTTATGTCTAGCGTTTCATGAAATGGCGCACGGCATCGGCGGCGAGTGCAAATTTCGCAAAACTCCAGGCTTTTTCCCTGCCGAGTTCCGTGAGCGTCGCCAGCAGGTCCCGGCGACCATCCTGATGCTTGGACAACCAGGCCGCTGCCCCGCCCGCCGCGAGGGCATCGCGCGCCGCATCGGCCTGCGTCTGCACCAGTTCAACAATCAGGCGGCGCCCGGCGACACGGTCCCAGAAGCCGGCCTTGGACAAGCCATCCAAAGCGGTAACCCGCAGGCGATCGAGGCGTAGCGCTTCGCCGATCTGGAAGAAGCACTCACCCGCAACGGGCACTTTCTCACCGGTCTCGCGAGCCAGGTCCACCACGACGAGGCCCTGGGCAAACAGGCTCATGGCAGATGCCCAGCGCGCCAGTTCTTCCGGGGCGCCACGCCGCATCAGCGTACGGGTCGACCGCTCGATCTGCGCCGCCGGGAATTGCGTATGGATGTCGGCGAGCGAGGCCTTGAACTCATTGAGCGGGGCGTGGGTGGCGTCCACAAGTTCCTGCAACGTGCCTTTCGGCATGGACGTCACGAACCAGGCCGCTGCCGCGCTCATTGCCTGCGCGGCAAGGAGGCGCAGGTCCGTCTGAACATCTGCATGAACAACATTGTCGAGCGCGTCGACTTCGCGCTGGAAGCCTTCGAAATCCAGCACCACCCGTGCCGCCTCAAGGCCCCGCACAATGGCGGCCATGTCGGTCGTGTCGGTCATCTCCCGCAGGCGGAAGACGGGGATCGTGCCGCCCATATCGAGCGACCGGTTGGCCAGCACCGTCGCGATGATCTCCCGCTTCAGGCGGTGATTGTCCATCGCTTCGTGGTAGGAGTCGATCGGGCTGGGGAAGTAGGCCCTCAGCACGTCCTCGAAATAGGGATCGTCCGGAAGGTCGGACGCGACAAGGTCATCAAACAGGGTGATCTTAGACCAGGCCAGCAGCACCGCCAGTTCCGGACGGCTGAGGCTCTGCCCGTGATCGGCGCGCACTTTCATGTCGCCGGTATCGGGCAGGCCCTCCAGCGCGCGGTCCAGCACGCCCCGGCTTTCAAGGTGCACCATCAGGCGCTCCAGCGCTTCATGATCCTGCTTCGCCGTGGCTTCTGCCAGCGTGAGGGCAGCGGTCTGGTCGTAATTGTGGCGCAGGACATGGGCAGCGACATCGTCGGTCATGTCCGCAAGCAAGGCGTTGCGCTTGTCTTCTTCCAGATTGCCAAGACGGATCGCTTCGGCAGCGAGGATCTTGATATTCACTTCGTGGTCGGAAGAATCGACACCGGCCGAGTTGTCGATGGCGTCAGAGTTGACCCGTCCGCCGGAGAGGGCAAACTCGATCCGGGCCGCCTGGGTCACACCCAGATTGGCACCCTCCCCGATCACTTTCACGCGCAGCTGGTGCGCGCCGACCCGGATGGCATCATTGGCCCGGTCGCCGACTTCGGCATTGGTCTCGGTGTCCGCTTTCACATAGGTGCCAATACCGCCGAACCAGAGCAGGTCCGCCTGCGATTTCAGGAGCGCGTTGATCAGCTGGTCGGGCGTGACGGTATCAGCGTTCAACCCTGTCAACGCCTTGATCTCGTCGGTGAGTTCGATCGACTTGGCAGACCGGGCAAACACGCCGCCGCCTTTGGAAATCAGGCTCGTATCATAGTCTTCCCAGCTTGATTGTGGCAGGTCGAACAGGCGCTGACGTTCGGCCAGATTCTTCTTCGAATCGACCGGGTCCGGATCGATGAATATGTGCATGTGATTGAACGCTGCCACGAGGCGGATTTCTGGCGACAGCAGCATGCCATTGCCGAACACGTCACCGCTCATGTCGCCAACGCCGATGACCGTGAAGGGCTCGGTCTGGATATCCTTGCCCATTTCCCGGAAGTGGCGTTTCACCGCTTCCCAGGCGCCCCGCGCCGTGATGCCCATCTTCTTGTGGTCATAACCGGCCGATCCGCCTGAGGCGAAGGCATCGCCCAGCCAGTGGTCTTTTTCGAGGCTGATGGCATTGGCCGTATCGGAGAACGTGGCCGTGCCCTTGTCGGCAGCGACGACCAGGTAAGGATCATCACCGTCCCACACGACCGTATCCGCAGGATGCGTGACTTCGCCGTCGATCAGATTATCCGTCAGCTCCAGCAGCGACGTAATGAATTCCTTGTAGGCATCCCGTCCACCTTCGAACCAGGCATTGCGGTCTGAACGATCCGGCAACTGTTTCGGATAGAAACCGCCTTTGGACCCGGCGGGGACGATGACTGCATTCTTCACCTGCTGCGCTTTGACGAGACCCAGCACTTCGGTGCGGTAGTCCGCCGCCCTGTCCGACCAGCGCAGGCCGCCCCGTGCCACCGGACCAAAGCGGAGGTGAACCCCTTCAACCTTCGGGCTGGACATGAAGATCTCGCGGAACGGTTTCGGCTCCGGCACTTCCCGCAGCTCACGGCTGGCGATCTTCAGGCTGACAAAGCTGTGCGGGCCGCCGTCGGCAGTCGTCTGATAGAAATTGGTTCGTTGCACACCGAGGATGAGGTCCGTCAGGCGGCGCAACACCTGATCGTCCGCCAGAGCGGACACATCCCGCAGGTTCACTTCGATACTGTCGCAAATTTCACGGCAGGCTTGCTCACGCTGGCGCAGGCTGAGATCCTTGGATGGATCGAACCGAACTGCGAAGAGGTCGACCAACAGACGAGTCAGGGCCGGGTACCGGGCCAACGCCCCTTCCTGTACCTCCTGCGGCTGATCGAGGCCCGTCTGGCGCCGGTAGGCGCAGAGCGTACGGATCAAGGCCGCCTCGCGCCAGCTGGCCCCGGCCGCCAGGATCAGACGGTTGAACCCGTCATTCTCGGCATAGCCGCTCCATACAGCGACAAAGGCTTCCTCAAGGCGACGCGCCACTTCATCGAGATCGATCGGCGCACCGTTTTCCGAGCGCATGGAGAGATCGTGCACCCAGTAGACATCCGGCGCATCCGGCACAGGCTTTTCACCCGGCCGCACCGGATAACCCGTTTCAAAAGCCGCAAACAGGCCCATCTTCTCGAACACGGGCACGCAACGCGAAAGCGGAATGGATCCGTTACGCGAATAGATCTTTACCCGGATCTTGTCCGGATCCTCATTCGGGGTCTGGTAAGCTCTGGCCACGATGGGGGAATTGGCGCTGAGCCGTGCCATCATGGCGACATCCAGCATCGCCTCTTCCGGCGTGAAGGCTTCGCGATAGGCAGCATTGAACGCACCGATAAAGGCGCGGGCCCCTTCCCCCTCGGCCTCGTCGAGATCGGCCTGAATCACGGCCTCGCGAAGGGCCTGGTCCCAGGTGCGGGCGAGTTTGGTGATCTCGGCTTCCAGTGCCTCAACGTCCGGTTCGGGGTGGTTCCGGTCGATCGCGATCTGGAAGTGTACACGTGCCAGTGGCCCGGTATCGAAATAAGGCTGAAAGCGGATGAGTTTGCCATTATAGGCTGTCAGCAGCGCTTCGGTGATCCGCTCCCGAAGGGTCGTGTCATAGGCTTCGCGCGACACGTAGACGATGGCGGAGACAAACCGGTCGAACTGGTCCCGGCGCAGGAACAAACGGGTGCGCGGCCGGCCGATCAGGTGCAGCGCACCCATGATCATCGGCGCCAGCGTTTTCGAACTGGTCTGGAACAGCTCATCGCGTGGCCAGGTCTCAAGCAGATTGGCGATGGCCTTCTCGGTGTGCCCGCCGGGCGTTGCCCCGGAGGAGGCGATGACTTTCAGCACACGGCGGCGGATGAACGGAATGGAGCGTGCCGTTTCGTCATAGGCTTCGGCCGTGAACAGACCGAGGAAGCGCACTTCCCCGTTTACACGCCCCTGCTCGTCATATTTTTTGACCCCGACATAGTCACAGGCGACGCGGCGATGGATGCGACTCATCAGGGTCGACTTGGCGACGATCAATGGGAACGGCTCTTCCAGCAATTCCCCAATCTCCGGCGTCAGCACCAAAGGCTCCGCATCCCGGGACAGGACGTTCAAATCCTCGTCACGCAGCAGGCCCAGATTGCTGCCTTCGATCATGATTGGTTCTTCCGGCAGCACGCGGCCTTCAGCGTCTGTTTCGAACCGGTATTCGCGGCAGCCGAGAAAGACGAAGTGATTTTTCGTCAGCCATTCCAGGAACGCCACGGCTTCGTGCGTGTCGGCATGCTTCGGTTCTTCCAGCAGGGACAGGCGGCGAATCTCTTCCCTCATCCGCTCCTTCATTGGCTTGAAGTCTGCGACTGCCTGTGCCGTGTGTTCCAGCGTCTGGCGCGCGCCTTTGACCAGACGGTCTGCCTCGCGCTCTGTCAGGCGTGGCAGGTGAATCTGGATTACCGAGATCATGCGGCCATCGGCCAGGCGAACGACAGGATGGAACATTGTCCGCACTTCAAAGCCCTGATCGGCGCACTCGCCCAAAAGGGAATCGACCAGGAACGGCATGTCCGGTCCCGCGGCTTCAAGAATGCTGCGGCCCAGCGGGCCCGACGCGCCTACGGCATCGACCAGAATACGCACATCCTGCTCACCTTCCGGCAAACCCGATGCCCAGTTCCAGAGCCCCCGGGCCAATGCGTCGATGTCGGCCGGTTCCAGGCCGCTCAGCTCTTCATTGCCGGATTCCAGGGTGACCTGCGTCAGCACCTGATCGAGCGGATCGGTGGCAACAGTCTGATTGTTCATGGGAGCGACTCACACGGGGAGAAATGAAGGATTCGGAGGTGTTCCGGTGTAACGCGGGTCACCTAGTCCTTCAACTTGATCGTTTCAAATGAAACTTCCGTGTTGCACTGGCGAGATACAAAACGCTTTCGCCAAAAGAACGGGCCCGCCGAACGGGGACGTGTCCGGCGGGCCCTACAGGCCTTGATCCGCAGGCTGGGTGGGGGGACGCACGCGGAGGCCTGATTCTATATTTTGTATCAAATATTTTATTCGCAAGATCTGCGCATCAGTCCACTTATAAATTCCTGAAATGCTGACAGCCCAAGTCATTCATATCGCGGTGTGGTTGTGGCTTGCCATGAATTGCGTTTACGCTCCACCATCTTGTGCAGCGTCGGCTGTAACTCTTTCCCCATGAAGCCCTCCCTTGCCCTGAGGATTGCCGTCTGAGGACAGGAGGATTGCGATCCAGCGTGTCCCTTCGGACTGTGCAAACAGCACCATCATCAACACAGTCAGCGGGGCGGACAGGAACATGCCGGGGATCCCCCAGATCACACCCCAGATCGCCAGCGCAAGCAGCACCACCAACGACGACAGGTTGAGTGATTCTCCCATCATACGTGGCTGGATGAAATTACCGATGGAGAATTGCCAGAAACTGACCACCGCCAGAACGATTCCGGCGTAGATATATGTGTCCTGCGGCGGAACGCCCGGCACCCAGACCGGCATGCTTGGCTGCACCAGCGCAAAGAGCGGCGGCACCAGCGCAGCGACGATGGAGCCCACCGTGGGAATGTAGTTCAGCACGAAAATCAGCGCCGATAGGAACAGCGCATTTTTCACGCCCAGCGCCAGTAGCGATCCATAGGTCAGCACCGTGATCAGGGCCGAGATCACAGTCTGGGTCCAAAGGTAGCTTTCGATCCCGCGCCGGGCCTCTTCCCCCACCTCCCGCACCTGCGTCCGCGCTTCCGCTTCGGGAAAGATATTGTCGAGCTTCAGCGACCACCCGGACTGGGCCAGGAACAGGAACGCAACATAGATCAGGATCAGAACGACATCGCCAGACAGGTCACCGGTCGCGTTTGCGATGGTGGCAAAGAATCGCTGGCCGGTCTCGTTGAACAGCAATTCCTGCAGTGTCGGGGCGCCAGTCATGTGCACGACATCATAGGCCTCCTGGATCAGGCCGTTGATCTTGGTTTCGTACTCGCCGGCGTCGCGGCCGAATTCGGCGATGCCGTTTGCCATCAGGCCGATGAAGCCAATGAAGCCGCCCAGGACCAGCAGGATCGCAATGATCCGGGCATGGCCGATCTTCAGGAACCGGGTCCAGTTGTCGATCATCGTGGCGAAGCCCTCGATGGTCAGGAACAGGAACACGGCAAGCGCAAATGGCGCGAGAATGGCGCGTGTCCAGTAAAGGAACGCGATGATCACGCCAGTTGCGATGACCCAGATCCCTGTCGTGGCGGCTCGGCTCATGTCCGGATTCCCCTTCTGCCTGCGCTGAGCGTGGCGCCAGCCCCGCTCTGCGTCAAGCAGCCCCCCGCTGTGCCAGGCCTTTGCACCCCGGCCCTTGCCGAATCCGGCGAATTCTCTAGCGTTCCGGCAGAAACGAAAGAGGCGGGGCATTCATGACAGACTCCATTTTCATCGGCGGCGCAGACGCCAATGGCACCGGCAAACCGGACGTCGCACAGGAATTGCTGCTGAAGATCGCCAACCGGCATGGCCTCGTCGCCGGTGCGACGGGCACGGGCAAGACCGTAACGCTCCAGATCCTCGCCCAGGGCTTTTCCGATGCCGGCGTGCCGGTCTTCTGCGCCGACGTGAAGGGCGACCTCTCAGGCATCTGCGTGCCGGGCAGCGAAAAGCATCCGCTTCATCCGAAACTCGTCTCCCGTGCTGAAAAGATCGGCCTCGCCGACTATTCCTATTCCGGCGCCCCCACGATTTTCTGGGACCTGTTCGGCGAGAAAGGCCACCCCGTCCGCACCACCATTTCGGAAATGGGCCCGCTGCTGCTGTCGCGCCTGATGGGGCTGACCGACGCGCAGGAAGGCGTGCTGAACATCGCCTTCGAATATGCCGACGACAACGGCCTCGCCCTTCTCGACCTGAAAGATCTGCGCAAGCTGCTCGCCCATATGGGCGACAAGGAAATCCGGGATGAGCTGAGCAAGGAATACGGCAATATCGCCTCCGCCTCGCTGGGCGCCCTGCAGCGCAACCTGCTGGTCATGGAACGCGAAGGCGCCGAACATTTCTTCGGTGAGCCGGCGCTGGAATTGCCGGACATGATGCGGACCACCACCGATGGCCGCGGCGTCGTCAGCGTTCTGGATTCCACCCGCCTCATCAACAGCCCGAAACTCTATTCCACCTTCCTGCTGTGGCTCCTCTCGGAACTCTTCGAACAGCTTCCGGAAGTGGGCGATCCGGACAAGCCGAAGCTCGTCTTCTTCTTTGACGAAGCTCACCTCCTCTTCGACGACACCCCATCTGCCCTCCTCCAGAAGATCGAACAGGTCGTCCGCCTGATCCGTTCCAAGGGCGTCGGCGTTTTCTTCGTGACGCAGAACCCGCGCGACCTGCCGGAGAGCGTGCTCGCCCAGCTCGGCAACCGCTTCCAGCATGCCCTGCGCGCCTACACGCCGGCGGAACGCAAGGGTGTCCGCGCAGCGTCCGATTCCTTCCGGCCAAATCCGGCCTTCGACACAGAAGAAGTGATCACCACGCTCGGCGTTGGCGAAGCATTGGTCTCCACACTGGATGCCAAAGGCGCGCCGAGCATTGTTCAGCACACGGTCGTTCGCCCGCCAGCTTCCCGGCTCGGCCCTGCCGAAGATGCCGAACGCAAGAAGATTATCAATGAGAGCCCGATCGCCGGAAAATATGAAGGCGTGGTCGACCGCGAGTCCGCTTACGAAATCCTGGAAGCCAAGGAAGCGAAAGCCGCCAAAGAAGCAGAACGCCTGGCCAAAGAGGAAGAAAAAGCGGCAAAGGAACTGGAAAAGAAGAAGGCCCGGACCAAGAGAACCAGTTCGAGCCGGTCCCGCCGCATGTCTCCGCTGCAAAAGGCGGGCAACCAGGCGGCCCGTTCTGCTGCCCGCGAATTCACCCGCTACATCCTGCGCGGCATTCTGGGCAGCATGAAGCGCCGCTAGGCTTGTGTTCTAGTTCGGGCGGGAGTTCGGCTCGGCATCTTCCAGCATGCCGAGTTCGTCATCATCATCATCCATCATATCAGATGTGTCGTCGTCGGATGACTGGAAGACCTGACCTTGTTCATAGGTCTCATCGGAATAGGTTTCATCGGCCACCGGGCTGTCTTCACCCATGACTTCTTCTTCTGCAGCCGCAGCGGCGGCTGCCCTTTCAGCCGCCTTCTCGGCCTTGCGGGCTTCTTTTTCAGCCTGCTTGGCGGCTTTCTTCGCGGCCTTTTCTTCGGCCCGGCGGGCAGCCTCTTCCAATTGTTCCGGTGTCTTGCGCCGCCCAAACGGCGCATGAATGTCGGTCTTCCGGTCATACTGCATGGAATAGTATTCGTGGGCCGTATGGGTCAGCGGCTTCGGCGTGAGGTGCAAGCCGTAGGCACGCAGACGTTCAACCACTTCGTCGCGAAGATACATGCCCGGCAGCGATTGCTGACTGAAATTGTGCCCCTTCATCCAGTCGCGCACGTCCCATGAGCGGACGCGGCCGACTTCCGACGGCCGGGCCCCACCATGCACTTCCCACATGTAAAGCGTCGCGATGCCGTTGATCGTGGCATCCATTGCGTCGTCCATGGAATCGACCGGCTCACGCCCCTGGGCCAGCGCAGCGCGCAGCGCCATCTTGCGAGCCTCAAGTTCCTGATAGGTGTTGCCGATCACGGCCAGTGCGTTGCGGTTCGCGCGGATCATGGAGGCATTGACGCCATCCAGCTGCGGGTGACGCACAGGTAAAAGAAGGTCCGGTCCGGCCTCCTGAACGGCGTGGACCTGGCCCAGCTCCGAAACGAACCGCTGGAGGTTGATCCTCAATTCATGGCTGACCCCATCCAGGGCCGACACGATGCCGGCCTGATGTTCTTCGCGCATGCGCCAGAGATGCCAGGCAACCAGCAGCCCGGCAGCGATCATCAGAGAGACCCCGCCGGTAATGAACGTGTAGAACTGCGACTCACTCATTCTGAGCTCCCCTCCGATCAGCCCGAAAACGCCAGCCCCGCGAATATTCAGGTTAATGGAACGGAAACCTTAGCCGCCCAGCGCGCGTCCCGCAATCGCCTGCAACTTGTGGATTGTTTCCGGGTTGCGGGCTGCCTCAGCAGTAATCAAGGCATAGTCCAGGCAGGTATCAATTCCGTCCGGACTCGGCGTACGCTCCGTTCCACTCAGACTTTCCGCCAGTTTTACAACAGCTTTCCGGCCGAGCGTGCTGTTCCGCGCCATGACTTCCAGCACATTGGTCACCGTGACGGCCTCTTCCTCTTCGCGCCAGCAATCATAATCGGTCACCATTGCGAGGATGGCATATGGCAGCTCCGCCTCCCGTGCCAGCTTGGCTTCCGGCATCGCGGTCATGCCGATCACGTCACAGCCCCACCGGCGGTAGAGCTTTGATTCGGCCAGCGACGAGAATTGCGGACCCTCCATGGCGATATAGGTGCCACCGCGGTGAATTTTCGCGCCGGCTGCTTCTGCTGCGTCCGCCGCCATCGCGCTGAAACGGGAACAGACCGGGCGGGCCATCGAGACATGTGCGACCATGCCATCGCCGAAGAAGGTTTTCGAACGGGCAAAAGTCCGGTCGATGAACTGGTCGGCAGCGAGGAAATCGCCCGGCGCATAAGCTTCCTGAAGGCTGCCACAGGCCGAAATGGCCAGCACATCGGTTACGCCGGCCATCTTCAATGCAGCGATATTGGCACGGTACGGCACTTCGCTTGGGGTCAGCCGATGGCCACGGCCATGGCGCGGCAGGAAGACCAGTTTTACATCACCAATCCGGCCATGAACCAATGCATCGGATGGCGCGCCCCATGGCGTATCGACGGTTTCTTCCCGCCGGTCTTCCAGACCGTCAATTTCGTAAAGGCCGGAGCCGCCAATGATACCGAGGGTCCATTTGCTCATCTGGTTGTCCTGAAGTCTTTGCGCATGCCGATGGGTGGCGGAGAGCGCGGGTTGGGCGTGGTCAGTTCCACATCATCTGCCAGCACGTAACCAAGCCCGGCATAGAAGTCGACCAGCCTCACCTGGTCGTGACGAACCGCCAATTGCGCGCCCTCTGCGCCGGCGTCGCGGCCTGCCTCTTCGAGCGCCTTCAGGATGACCTCCCCAAAGCCGCGTTTGCGATAGGCCTCCAGTACGCCGATCCGTTTGATTTCCATCCATGCCCCCTGCCCCGAGGGCCCGGGCACGGGGACCCAGCGACCCGATCCGACGGGCACTCCATCGTCCAGCAGGATCGCACCGCCACCCTTCTCCAGCTGCGCAGTGACGTATGCCGGTGTCTCCCGGAAAACGGTGGATTCCTCAGATACCCGCCCCGTCCAGATCCGGCGCGTCAGGTGCTCGACAAGCGTGCCATCCGCCGGCCCTGCGCGACGGAGACGAATACCGGACATGCCGATCGTCTCAGGCTCACTCACAGACGGCCCTGACAACGATTTTCGTGAAATGGTCCTCGGTTCTCAGGAACTCCACGAAGCATTTTCCATCTTCAGACGTGTGAATATGGGCGCCGATCGGGAATAGTCCCTCCTGGCCATTTATCGTCATGGTATAGCCCTTCGTGGTCCGGTCGAGGTAGCTCATGCTCACCCGGTCGCCATTCCCCATCACGATGGTTTTGGTCTCTCTGGCGGGGATCGCCACGCCCTCGTCCGTGAGCAGGACACCATCCACATTGGGCAGTTCCAAACCAACGGCCTTCTCGGCGACCTTGCGGCTGATCTGATCAGCCCGCTTCAGCACGTCGGCCGCTTCTCCGGCGGCTGACGGGTCAATATCCTGTATCTTTTCAAGATTTTCAGCGATCCGGTCGAGCGAAGACGCCATGCCCGACAGCGATTTGGGCGATGTGTCCCCCAGCGCGAACATCACGCCCAGACCACCTACGACAGCGCCGCCAACCGCCCCGGCTGCGTTCGCAATACTCAAAAATTTTCCTTCTGCCATCACTCCCTCCACCTGAGGGCAAGGAAGATAAAAGCGGGATCGCCGCCGCTGCAAGAAAAAAGCCCCGGCAGAACCGGGGCTTTTTCAATTCGGATTGTCTGATGAAGCGAGCCTTAGTGCTCGATCTTCCGCCAGATCTGCTTGTAGGAGAACCACAACAGGACAGCGAGGATCAGCAGGTAAGCCATGACTGCGAGGCCCAGCGACTTGCGGTGTTCCTGCTTCGGCTCACCAGCCCAGGCAAGGAACTGAGCGACGTCATAAGCCATCTGCTCAACCGTTGCCTCTGTGCCGTCGGTGTATTCGACGCGGCCTTCAAGCAGCTGCGGCGGCATGGCCAGGAACCCACCTTTCGGTGCGTGGCGCGGGTCGCCTTCATAGTTCGGCGTCGTGTCACCGGCCATGTACGGGTTGTAGTACTGGCCCGGATTGATCTTCAGGAAGCCTTCACTGTGTTCGCCGCCATGACCGCCGACTTTCGACATGTCGAGATAGTTGGCCGTCTCGCCATCGACTTCCCGCTTCACGAACGCGTCGTCATGCGGATAGCCCGACAGGAGGTGGAAGACATAGCTGGCCCCGCCATGGCGGGCCTTGGTGATGACCGACAGATCGGGCGGAGCTGCACCACCATTGGCAGCGCGGGCCGCTTCCACGTTTGGATACGGGCTACGGAACGTGTCAGCAGGCGTTGCCGGACGGTAATCGAATTCGCCGATGTCGTTCGGCGTCGGGCTGAGAATTTCATTCTCGGCAGCCAATGCCTTCACAAACGGATTGTCATTCGGGTTCGGATAGGCCGGGTCGTAGAACGGGCCGCCCGGTTCGCCGAGGTTCCGGTAGCTCATCAGTTTCATCGAGTGACACGATGAGCATACCTGATGATACACCTGATATCCGCGCTGCAGCGATGCCTGGTCGAACTGGCCCGTCGGGCCTTCGAACGGCCAGCCACCTTCCGGCGGGTGCGGGTGTTCGGCGCCGCCTGCAGCGTGGGCCGCAGCGGTGAAGATGAGTCCGGCCAGGCCGGCAGTGAGGAGTCGAAGCGCTTTCATGGTTCCTCTGGCTCCCTATTCCGCCGGAATGGCGGTTGCCGTCGACGCCTTGTGGCGTTTCAGGACCGACTTGTGGATGGATTCCGGAACTTCCTTCGGCTTCTCGGTCAGACCGATGAAGAAAAGGATCACGAAGTAGCCGAAGTAGCAGAAGGTCAGGATCAGCGAGAGATGCCGGAACTGGAAGGTCGGCGCCGGCACCGCGGAGAGCGATGGGTTCGAACCAGCCGGAAGTGTTTCCATGAAGCTCTTGGCGTCGTGGTAGGCTTCACCGCCGCCTTTGTATTCGCTGGTCACTTCCACCGCATTCTCGGTGTAGCTGACGACCAGTTTCGGATCGCCCTGCAACGCCGGGATTACGGCGTCATCCGGGTTTGCCGCACCACACCAGCCGAGCAGCAGGCAGACCACGACAAAGCCGAAGAAGAACTGCTTGGCCACCGGACGGTAGCGCATGGACTTCACTTTAGACGTGTCGAGCCATGGCAGCAGGAACAGGACCGCGATCGCCGCGAACATGAAGATCACGCCCAGCAGCTTGGCCGGGATCGGGCCGAGGTCGAAGGTGATGGCACGCAGGATTGCGTAGAATGGCAGCAGGTACCATTCCGGCACGATGTGCGACGGCGTGACCAGCGGGTTGGCCTCAACATAGTTGTCGGCATGGCCCAGCACGTTCGGAGCGTAGAAGACGAACACCGCGAACATGAGGAGGAAGATGACGATCGCGAAGGCGTCCTTCACCGTGTAGTACGGGTGGAACGGAACCGTTTCCTTCTCGACATCCTGAACTTCGACACCAGTTGGGTTGTTGTTGCCCGGAACGTGCAGCGCCCAGACGTGCAGGATCACGACAGCCGCGATCATGAACGGCAGCAGATAGTGCAGCGAGAAGAAGCGCTGCAGGGTCTGGTTGCCGATGGACGGGCCGCCCATCAGCCAGGTCTGGATGCTCTCACCGATCAGCGGGATCGCACCGAACAGGCCGGTGATCACGTTGGAACCGTGATAGGACATCTGGCCCCAGGGCAGCATGTAGCCGAGGAAGGCCGTGGCCATCATTAGCAGGTAGATCACACAGCCGAGGATCCAGAGCACTTCGCGCGGCGCTTTGTATGAACCATAATAAAGCCCCCGGAACATGTGAATGTAGACCGCAAGGAAGAACATCGAGGCGCCATTGGCGTGGATGTAGCGAAGCAGCCAGCCATAAGGCACATCGCGCATGATGCGCTCAACCGAAGCGAAGGCGCCATCGACGCTGGCTTCATAGTGCATGGCCAGAATCACACCGGTGATGATCTGGGTGGCAAGGCAGACCGCCAGGATGCCACCGAAGGTCCACCAGTAGTTCAGGTTCTTCGGGGTCGGAAAATTGATTGCCGTATCCTGGGCGAACCGGATGATTGGCAGGCGGGTATCCAGCCAGCGTGTGAACGCATTGGTCGGAGTGTAAGAGGATTCGTGTCCGCTCATGGGCTACCGTCCTTACAGCGAGATGTTGACCACGGTGTCCGAAACATAGCGGTAGTTCGGAACCGGAAGATTGCGGGGGGCCGGGCCTTTGCGGATGCGGCCGGACGTATCGTAGTGCGAACCGTGGCACGGGCAGTACCAGCCGCCGAAGTCGCCGGTGTTGCCCTGTGCCGGACCGACCGGGACGCAGCCGAGGTGCGTACAGGAACCTGACGTGATCAGGATAGCCCGGTTCAGTTCGCCGTTCGGCTTCGGGTTCAGGCGCTCGTCATCGGTCTGCGGGTCACGCAGCGATGCGACGTTCACCGATTCGGCCGCAGCGATCTCAGCCGGGGTCCGGTGACGGACAAAGAAAGGCTTGCCCCCGATGAGCACGCGAATTTCGCTGCCCAGCGGGATCTTGGAGATATCGACGTCCAGGGCCGATGCGGCCTTGGTATCTGCTGCCGGGTTCCACTGGTCGACAGCGACCCAGGCGAACATGGCAGCACCGCCGAAAGCTGCCGCTCCCGTCGCGATGTGAATAAAGTTGCGGCGGTCCTCGTCAACAGCACCGCCGTGCTCAAGTGATGTCTGATCGGTCACGCTTTTCCCGTCCTCAACAGGCAGAGTTCTGGCCCCTAATTACAGAACCCCGCCCTCTCGCACATTGCGGCAAGTGGGCGCGGGGCCAGCCCCCTGAGATACACTGAAAAAGGGCGTTATCCTGACTTGAGCCCTGTGACAACAGGGGGCTTGCAAGCTGTGCAGCTTACGCCACAAGACAATGCCCATGACGATAACCGACCTCGACACCCAAAAACAGCGCGCGCGAGACTGGTTCCGCGCCCTCCAGGAAGACATCTGCAGCCGCTTCGAAGCCATTGAGCAGGCCGCTGAACCGCCCTTGTACCGGGGCGATGCGGGCAAATTCGAGCTGACGGAGTGGAAACGCGGCGACGGCAGCGAGGACCTGGGCGGCGGGCGTATGGGCCTGATGCGCGGCAAGGTGTTCGAGAAGGTCGGTGTCCATTTTTCAGAGGTTTATGGCACTTTCTCGGAAGGCTTCGCTGCACAAATCCCCGGCGCAGACCAGTCTGACGGGCGATTCTGGGCCTCGGGAATTTCGCTCATCGCTCACCCGCGTAACCCGCATGTGCCCGCCGCTCACATGAACACGCGCATGCTTGTAACCAGCCAGAGCTGGTTCGGCGGCGGCGGAGACCTCAATCCCCTGCTCGCCTATCAGCGCGATCAGGCCTTCGAGGATTCTGTGGAATTCCACGCCGCCATGAAAGCAGCGTGCGATACGCACCCCGGCGCGGACTATGCGCAGATGAAGGAAACCTGCGACACTTACTTCCACCTCCCTCACCGGGACGAGCCGCGCGGCACCGGCGGTATTTTCTACGACCGTTTCAATACGGGCGACTGGGAAACGGATTTCGCGTTCACGCAGGAAGTCGGAAAGCAATTCGCCGGCATCTATCCCAAACTCGTACGCAAGCGGTTCCAGAAGGCATGGAGCGAAGCCGAACGCGAAGAACAGCTGATCCAGCGCGGCCGCTATGTGGAGTTTAACTTGCTCTACGACCGCGGCACGACGTTCGGACTGAAGACCGGTGGCAATGTCACCAGCATCCTGTCCTCCATGCCGCCCGTGGTGAAATGGCCCTGACCGGCCCGCAATTCCGGCAGAAGCGCCCGGTCTCCAGTCAGAAAGCTCATCCTCGCGGCACAAGATTCCCGCGCTTGGGGTAGACGGCAGACGGTTGGGCAGTTTCCAGATATATTAACAATCCTGATGGTGGACGACAGCCGGGCCCCTCCCTGGGGTGCCAGTCTGGTGCTGGTGCTGGCGACGGCTTTGGCCGGCGCTATGGGCGGAATTGTCACCCGTTCCGGCAAGGAACCCTGGTATTCGGGACTCGAGAAATCTTCTCTCACACCACCGGACTGGATGTTCGGAATTGTCTGGCCCGCTCTCTTCTCACTGATGACGCTCAGCGCCTTGCTGGTCTTGTGGCGCGCCGGGAGTTCCAGTGCCGCCAGCCGCGCGCTTGGCATTTATTTTGCCATGCTGATGGTGAATGTGGGCTGGAGCCTGTTCTTTTTCGGCCTCAAGCAGATCCCGCTGGCGCTTGGCGTGCTGACCGCGCTCTGGCTGCTGATCCTCGCCATGATGGGAGAGTTTGCCCGCATCTCGAAGCCCGCCGCCTGGCTTCAATTGCCCTACCTGGCCTGGGTCACCTTCGCAGGATATCTGAACCTCTATATCTGGTCAGCTAATCCGCCCGGATGAGCCGGGCGAGCAAGGCATCTCGTGTCAGCGTGAAGCCGGAAGCGATCCAGGCCTCCTCCGCCGTTGCCAACGCCTTGCCGATTGCCGGACCGGCCAGACCGGCTGCCAGCGCGTCCGCCCCGCCGACGGGCAGTTCAGGTCTCGACCACCGCGCAGCAGCGGCCAATACGAGCTTCAGGCTGTCACCTGTCCCGCTGGCAGCCTCAATAAGGGCCCGGTCACAAACGACCTCCGGCCCGTACCGGTAAAAGGCTTCAGCCAGCTCTGCCGGACTCAGCGTTTCAATATGTCCCAGCGCCGGGTCCGCCCAATCTGCCAGCCTGTCCTGCTCGGCATTCGACAGACGCAGGATCTGGCTGACTTCGCGAACTTCGCGCAGGCGGCGCGGCAGCATGCTCATCAGTCGCTGCATCGGATCAGGCGTCATATTTGCTGATCGTTCAGCAGACACGAGGGCTGGTAATGCGCCTGCCGTCGCCTCTGGCAATACCGCCTTGAGCACGCCGCTCTCTTCCATGGCCAGCATCGCATCAGATGGGTCCGGCGCTTCCAGAAGGCGTTTCAGTTCTTTCCAGATCCGCTCCCGGGCAATCTTTGCGAGGCCGTCTTTCTGCCGCGTGCAGGCAGCGAGCCCGTCTTCATCCACCTCGGCGCCATACCAGGCGTTGAACCGGAAGAAGCGAAGGATGCGCAGATAGTCTTCCTTCAGGCGCTGATCACCATCGCCGATAAAGATCACGCGGCCGGCAAAAGCATCTTCGATGCTGCCGGGTACGACCTCGTGCAGGGTTCCATCCGGACCCGCATAGATGGCGTTCAGGCGGAAATCCCGGCGCTCGGCATCCTCCGCCCAGTCTTCCGTGAAAGCAACTACGGCACGCCGGCCATCGGTTTCGACATCCCTGCGCAAACTGGTGATCTCGAACGGTTTGCCGCCAACGATCGCGGTGACGGTGCCGTGCTCGATCCCCGTCGGCAGGGCCCGGATGCCCGCAGCCTGCATGGCCTTCATGACGTCATCGGGCAGGATCTGGGTGGCGATGTCGATGTCATCTGCCGGAATGCCGCGCAGCGTGTTACGCACACAGCCCCCGACAAATCGTGAGCCGCCGGGGCGCGCCGCTTCGAGCGCCGCCATCACGGCGCGTGTCCCCGGCGCGTTCAGCCAGTCAGCTTGTATCCGGTCAGTCTGAGCCATCTTCGGTGATGTCCGTCCCGTCGGTGGGCAGCTCGATCGACCCGCCCGGATCTTCGCTGCCTGCCCGGCCGGCATCCTTGAGATCATGCGCGCAGGGATAAAACTCTCCCGGCACAAGCTTGCCATCCACATAACGGGTCGGTTTCTGGCACATTTCCGGTTCGCGCTTCTCCAGGAATGTCATCGCGAAAAAGGCCACGACCGCCAGGCCCAGACCGATCAGGAACAGCATGTTGATCGGCCATTTCCGGCGGCCTTCATGCTCGGCCGTCGTTGTGGCCAGCAGATAAAGCCCGAACACCAGAAACGGGATCGAGAAGAAAAAGAGTTCGAAGAGTATCCGTCCGGCCAATGTCCCGGTTCCTCGCTTGTGATGTTCCTCAGGATAGGCAGATGCCGAAACCAGCGAAACCCTAAACAGACAAAGCCTTACGCTTCGTAGAGCGTTTCATAGAGGCGCTGGATAATTCCTGCTGTCACGCCCCAAATGCGATAGCCATTATGGGGCATCTCGTAATAACGCCGCGGCTTGCCTTTGTAGATCGCCTCCCCCATCCGGTGATTGCGGGCATCCATCAGGAAATCGAGCGGGGTTTCGAACACGTCGGCCACTTCGGTCGGGTCCGGCACAGGTTCGAAGTCCGCCGGCAGCAAGCCCACAACCGGCGTGATGCGGTAGCGCGTACCGGTCACATACGGCGCCGCCTTGCCGAGGATCTGCACATCGTCCGGCACAACGCCGACTTCCTCTTCCGATTCGCGCAAGGCGGCGGCCACCTCGTCGAGGTCAATCGGGTCCACCTTGCCGCCCGGAAACGCCACCTGCCCGGCATGATCGGCCATCGTGGTGGGCCGCACGGTCAACAATGCCGTCGCGCCGGACACGCGTGGAATAACCCCGACAAGCACCGCCGCAGGACGGATGATCGCCACCTCTTCCGGCGACAGGAAATCCATATCGCCCGTCTCCCCCAGCCGGCCATCGCCCACCGGCGGATCGAGCCGCGATTCGACACGCGCGATGAAGTCTTCGAGGCCTCGCCAGGACATGCCCTTTATCCTCAGGCCGCAGAGCCGATGGGAAAGAATGTTCCCTGGCTCCAGACACCCAGAATGTCCGGATTGTCCGGCGAAGGCTCGGCCATCTCGACGAGATCGTAAAAGGCAGCGCGGGTCAGTTTCGCCTCCAACCGCCCCCGCACCAGCACATAAGGCGACGGCTCACCGGTCTCCGGATCGGTCTCAACGCGGATCGGTGCGTCCGGTCCGGCCAGCGTAATGTCATCCAGATTGGTCAGAAAGGCGAGCGTCTGATCCCGGCCTGGTTCGCCCACACGGTCCACCCGGACGCCCAGGAATGGGGCATCCTCGACTGTGACGATCACTTTCTCGTAGGGCGTGACCAGCCAGGTCTTCCCGTCCTCATCCTTGCGCAGGATACGGGAAAACAGCTTCACCAGCCGCTCACGGTTAATGCGCGATCCATCATGCCACCAGGCGCCATCAGCCCGAATCTCCATGCCGATGTCGGCGCTGTGTTCCGGGTTCCAGAGATGCACAGGCGGCAGCTTTCCATCCAGCTTGCCCTCGGGCAGGATGGATTTCAGCGTTTCTTCAAGGCTGATTGTGGTTGCTGAACTGGATGTCACACCTTCCTCCGCCTTGAAGAGGCCTTACAAATAGGTCTGATTGCAGATGACGCAAACCCGGAGACGCTTTTAGAATATGGCTGATACTGATGTGACTGCCGAGGCGATTGTCGCCGATGCCGAGGCCGCCGCCGAAACCCTGCAGCAGGTGAAAGCCGAAATCGCCAAGGCCGTGTTCGGCCAGGAGCGTGTGGTCGAGCTCTCATTGGCCGCTGTTCTGGCAGGTGGCCATGCCTTGCTGATCGGCGCACCAGGCCTCGCGAAGACACGTCTTGTGGAGGCCATGGGCACCGCGCTCGGCCTGACCAATCAGCGCATCCAGTTCACGCCGGACCTGATGCCGTCGGATATCCTCGGCTCGGAAGTTCTGGACGAGAGCGCCAGCGGCCAGCGGACCTTCCGCTTCCTGCGCGGCCCGATCTTCACCCAGCTGCTCATGGCGGACGAGATCAACCGCGCCTCCCCGCGCACCCAGTCTGCTCTCCTGCAGGCCATGCAGGAACGCCATGTGACTGTGGCAGGTGTCCGGCATGACTTGCCCGCTCCTTTCCATGTGCTGGCGACCCAGAACCCGATCGAACAGGAAGGCACCTATCCGCTGCCCGAAGCCCAGCTCGACCGCTTCCTTCTGAAGGTCGACGTCAACTATCCGGATCTCGATACCGAACGCCGCATCCTGATCGAGACGACCGGCGGCGCTGACCAGACCGTACGCCCGGCCCTGGATGCCGAGCGGCTGATGGCACTGCAGGCGCTGGTGCGGAAAATGCCTGTTGGTGAGAAGATTGTCTCCGCCATTCTCTCGCTCGTCCGCGAAGCGCGGCCGGAACAGACTTCCGACCCGCATGTCAAACGCCTCGTCGACTGGGGACCGTCGCCGCGCGCCGGCCAGGCGCTGATGCTGGCCGCCCGGTCCCGTGCGCTCCTGCGCGGCCGGTTCGCGCCAAGCCTCGAAGATGTCGAAGCCCTCGCCGAACCCTGCCTCGGCCACCGCATGGCTATGCGCTACGACCCGACCGGCGAAGCGCCCGGCCTTTCCGAACTGATCAACGATCTCGCGCGGAAGGTGGCGTAGCGCAGCCCGATGACTCCAGCTGCCGACCTTCGTGCCGAAGCCGAAGCCCTTGCCCGCCAGCTGCCCGGCCTGAACTTCAAGGCCGAGGCGAGCGAGGCGGCGCATATCGGCTCGGCCGGACGGCGTCGGCCCGGCACGGGCGAACATTTCTGGCAGTACCGGCGCTATGCACAGGAAGATGCCGCCGACCGGGTGGACTGGCGCCGCTCGGCCAAGGGCAATGAACTCTTCGTACGCGAGACGGAACTCGAAACCGCCCGCACGGTCCTTTTCTGGTGCGACGACAATCCCGGCTTCCGATGGAAGGCCGAGGGTGAGCTCCGCACCAAGGCCGAGGAAGCGACCGTACTCATGCTGTCGCTCGCCATCATGCTGTCCAAGGATGGCGAACGGGTCGGCGCACTTGGCGGCGGACGCGGCGCAAGTTTCGGCAAGCGCGCGGTCGACCGGCTCTCAGAAGAACTTTCCCGCGGCACCGGCGGAACCTTCCCTGCCCCACCGCGCAGTTCGGCGACGCTTATCATCGCCTCAGACTTTTACGATCCAATCCCGGAATGGCGCGCGCGGCTTGCACCCCTGGCCGGCAAATGCCCGGAAGGCATCCTGCTCGCCGTCTCTTCCCCGATCGAAGTCGACTTCCCGTTCGAAGGCCGCGTAAAGCTGCACCGGCCGGGATCTGCGCTCTCCCGCATCTTCGGCCGGGCGGAAACCATCCGCGAGGAATACCACCAACGCTTTGCGGCCCAGCGTGATGCGCTCAGTGAGCTGACCAATAGAATGGGTTGGCGCTTCGTTTCCCATGTTTCGAGCCAGCCTCTGCTGCAAAGCGCTGCCCGCCTGAAGGCCCAGCTTGAAAGCTTCGGGGCGAAGCTATGACAGCATTCGGCCCCTTCCTGTTCGGCGCACCCTGGGCACTGGCCGCCTTGATCGCCCTGCCGGTGATCTGGTGGATCCTGCGCGCCACCCCGCCTGCACCAAAGGACATTGAGCTACCGTCCCTGCGCATCCTCGAAGGCATGGAGCCGAAGGAAGAAACCCCGGCCCGCACGCCGTGGTGGGTCTGGCTGATCCGGACCCTGGCCGTCACCGCCGCGATCCTCGGTCTCTCTCAGCCCGTCTACGCGCCAGGTGCCAAGACGGAATCTGTTGAAGGATCAGGCCCACTCCTGATCGTGATCGACAATGGCTGGCCATCTGCCCCACGCTGGAGTGAGCTCGTTAATGCCGCCACAGCGACGCTCGACACGGGCAGCCGCGACATGCCAGTCCACCTGCTGCTGACCGCGCCGCAGCAACTGAACAACGACCCTGCAGAACGGCTGAGCACCACCGATGCCGCAAAGCGCATATCGTCCTTGAGACCGCAAGCCTGGAGCACGGACCGCGCAGACGCCATCGCCCGGCTGGAAGAATCCGGACTGAAACCGGGCCGCATCTTCTGGGCCAGCGATGGTCTGGAAAACGCCGGAGGCCGGGCCTTCGCGGCAGATCTATCTGCTCGTGCCCCGCTCACCGTGTTTGCTGCTCCCCCGCATGCGCCCGCGGCCATCACCCGGCTGAACTCAGAAACAGACTCCGTTTCGGTCACGCTCCGCCGGGTCGACTCCCGCGGGGAAGAACGCGCCTTTGTCTCTGCCCTGACGCTAGACGGCTCCGCGCTCGCAACTTCCGAGGCGACATTTGTCGATGGAGCCAATGAAGCCAGCGCCGATTTCACCATCCCCGCCGCAGCCCTTGCGCGCATTGCCCGCTTCACTGTGACCGGCCGGCAAGGGGCCGGCACTGTTTGGCTTTGGGACTCTTCTGACCGCTCCCGCCGTGTGGGCCTCGTCGATGCAGGTGCGGTTGCGCAGCCTCTGCTTTCGGACATGCACTATGTGCGCAAGGCGCTGGAACCGTTCGCCTCCATCACCGAAGGCACCGTCGAAACGCTGGTGGCTGAATCGCCAGATGCGATCATCCTCACAGATGTCGGGCAGATCCTGCCGGAAGACGAAAAGCGGCTGGCGGACTGGGTGGAAAACGGCGGCGCGCTGATCCGCTTTGCCGGGCCACGTCTTGCTGCGCAGGGGGATGACCTGCTGCCCGTGCCGCTGCGCCGTGCGTCGCGCGCGCTTGGCGGCGCCCTCGCCTGGGATGAACCGCAGGCCCTTGCCCCATTTTCCGACACCTCTCCGTTCGACGGACTGGACGTGCCGCCGGACGTACGGGTCACGCAGCAGGTCCTCGCCCGTCCGGGACCGGAGCTTTCGAACCATACCTGGGCCCGCCTTGCAGATGGTTCGCCGCTGGTCACGGCCGATGGGCGCGGTGCCGGAACAATTATCCTGTTCCACATCACAGCCGGGCCAGACTGGGCCAACCTTGCCTACTCCGACCTCTTCCCGCAAATGCTGCGCCGCTGCATAGCCGCCGGCCGGGGCGAGTCTGTGAATGACGAGGAAGGCGCCTACACACCCAAGCTGATTCTGGACGGGTACGGACGGCTGGAATCGCCCGGCCCGGCGGCTGCACCGCTCAAGGCAGCGGACTTTGATACGCTTGAGCCATCCGAGGCGCATCCGCCCGGGCTTTACCAGGGGCCCGCAGGCACGCGCGCACTCAATGCCGCGCGAAACGCAAAGCCGGACCTTATCGCGTCCTGGCCGCCTGCTGCCCGCCTGCTGGGGGATGCCGAGGCACGATCGTTGCGTCTTGCCGGACCGTTGTTGGCCTTTGCTGCACTACTTCTCGCGCTGGACCTGTTTATCGCCCTGCTCGTTGCCGGCCACCTACCACGCCTGAGCCGAAAAACAGGTATGGCGGCGGTTGTGCTGGCGGCAGGCCTGTCCCTTGTTTCGGCGCCCGACGCCAGCGCGCAGGAATATCAATACCGGCTGATGCCGGACGGCACATATCGCCGCGTTGCAACCGGTCCCACCATTATTCCTCTACCAAAAGGCAATGCGCCACAGTCGGACGTCGACGCGGCCCTGCGGATGCGGTTCGGTTATGTAAAGACGCCCGACATCGCCCTCAATGAACGGGCCCGGTCCGGTCTGTTCGGCTTGTCGACGACACTGTTCAGCCGCACCTCCGTCGAACCGGACATGCCGGACGAACTGGATCTCGAATCCAGCCCGCTGGAGCTCTATCCGCTCATTTACTTCGCCGTGCCTCAGGGCGCCGCGCCATTGTCGGAGAAGGCCATTGCGCGGCTGAACGCTTATCTACGTTCCGGCGGTGCCCTGGTGATTGATACGCGGGACGGTGACACCCCCGGCTCCACTGAAATCACGCGGCTTGAAAACCTGCTCGAAGGACTGGATGCACCGCCGCTCCAACCAGTGCCGAGCAACCACGTCCTGACCCGGTCTTTCTATCTGCTGTCGGACTTTCCGGGTCGCTACGCTGATCGCCAGCTCTGGATTGAACAAGCTGGATCAGCGTCCGCCCCGCGCGGCGATGGAGTCTCCGGTCTGTTCATCGGGGATGCCGACTGGATTTCCGCCTGGGCAATCGATGAACGGGGACGTGATCTTTATTCCGTTGATGGCGGCGAGGACCAACGCGAAATGGCCCGGCGCTTTGGCGTCAATCTCGTCATGTATATTCTGACGGGCAGCTACAAGGACGATCAGGTCCACCTGCCTGCCCTGCTGGAGCGTCTGGGTGAAAGCGATGGCGGCACCGATAGTTTCGGTCCACGCTCTCGCCCGCCGGGCAACAACCGGGATAATGACGAGCCGCAATTCCTGCCGAATGGAATGCCGCAATGATCGAAGCTGTCCGCATCGGGTTCGATCCCTTTCTTGGTTGGCCAGTCCTCTGGGCCGTATCCGGCATCGCTGTGCTGGCATGGCTGGCCTATATTTTCCTGCGGGGCCGAGCCTGGCTGACACGCGGGCTGGGCCTGACGCTGCTCGCTGCGGCGCTTTCCAATCCAAGCCTTGTGCATGAAGAACGCGAACCCCTGCCCTCCGTGGCAGCCGTAGTGCTTGATCGTTCCGAAAGTATGGATATCGGCGACCGGGCAGCCGCCGCCCGCAAGGCCTATGACGAGGTGCAGGCGAAACTTGCCGAAGACCCAAGCCTCGAAGTCCGCGTTCTGGAGAGTGATCCGAACGATGATGGCACGCATCTTTACAGCGCGCTGGAAGGCCTGATGGCCGATGTGCCGCGTGACCGGATCGCAGGTGCCATCCTGATTACCGATGGTCAGCTGCATGACGTTCCAGGCAAACCGGATGCGGAAGGCGTGATCGGCCCGGTCCACAGCCTGATTGTGGGTGACCCCGACCGGGGCGACCGCCGGGTCGAACTGGTCGAAGCGCCAAGCTTCGGCATCGTCGGCGAGACGGCAGACCTGATCGTGCGGGTGGATGATCCTGACGGCGGCGAGATTGATCTCGATGTATCGGTCAATGGCGGTATTCCGGAACGCGTGCGCGTGAAAGCCGGAGAAGCGACCCCGCTTCCGATCAATATCGAACGGCGCGGCGAGAACATCGTCGTGGTTGAAGCGCCGCCCGGCCGGCAGGAACTGACCATGGCGAACAACCGAACGGCCGCGAGCCTGGCCGGTGTACGCGATCGTCTCCGTGTTCTGCTCGTCACCGGCAAGCCGAACCAGGCGGGCCGCACCTGGCGGGACCTGCTGAAGTCTGACCCTTCCGTCGACCTTGTCCACTTCACGATCCTGCGGCCGCCCTACAAGAGCGACAACGCCACCGAAGACGAACTGGCCTTGATCGCCTTCCCCACCGAGGAATTGTTCGAAGCAAAGCTCACGGAATTCGATCTCATCATCTTCGACCAGTATGAGCGCCGGGGCGTGATCACGCAGACCTATCTCGCGAATATGGCGCGCTATGTGACCGAGGGCGGCGCTTTGCTGATCGCAGCCGGTGAGGATTTTGCCGGCCCGGCGAGTCTCGCCCGCTCTCCCCTCGCCTCTGTGCTCCCAGCCGCGCCTACCGGTGTGGTCCGGACAGGTGAATTCGTTCCCGCCCTCACGGAAGCCGGAAAACGCCACGCCGTGACCGCGCCTTTGGAAGGACGCAGATGGGGCGGCTGGATGCGTTATATCGAGTCGACCGCCGAAACAGGTGATACGGTGCTTGCTGCGCCCGACGGGAAGCCGCTCCTGGTATTGGACCGTGTCGGCAAAGGCCGGGTCGGCATGCTGATGTCCGACCAGATCTGGCTGTGGGCCAGAGGCTATGATGGCGGGGGACCGTTCGCAGAGATGATCCGCAGGGTCGTTCACTGGTTGATGAAAGAACCGGAACTTGAGGAACGCCGTCTCAAGCTCACTGCCGAAGGCGATACCGCCAGAGTTGAACTTCGCAGCCTGATGGACACAGCCCCGCCGCTGCAGATCGAAACACCGGAAGGCGAAACGATAGAACCGGCCTGGACTGAAACCGGCCCCGGTATTTTCACCGCCGAGGCACCCATCGACCAGCTGGGCCTTTACCGCGCCCGGGCCGGCGGACTCGAAACCGTCGCCCTGAACGGACCGGCAAACCCTAAGGAATATGCCGACCTTCAGTCCACGATCAAAGTGTTGCAGCCATTGGCGCGTGCAACGGGTGGCGGTGTGTTCCGCTTGAACGCCGACGGATCCGGCCTGCCGGATATCCGCCGCTCTGGCGCACGAGGCATTTCTGCGGGCGGCAACTGGCTGGGCCTGCGCGAACGCGGCGCTTATGCCGTCCGCTCCTCTTCCAGCCAGGCCCTGTTGCCCGGCATTGCCGCCGCCGCCCTGCTGGTTCTCTTCCTGCTGCTCGCCTGGCGCCGCGAGGGCCGATAGAATTCACCCGGCCTGCTTACGCAGCTTCCGGATTGACCGCCATGCGGGCAGCTGCCGGTGCGGCGCCTTCCAGCTTCGGTTTCGGCATCAGGAATAAGGCAAAGAAGACGATTACAAACCAGATCGCAACGACGTGGAAACAGTCTCGGAAGGCCAGCACCTGGGCCTCGGCAGAGACCTGCCGTCCGATCACGCCAAATGCGTTCTGGAATGCCGGCAGCACGGCCATGCCGTTGCGTTCCAGTTCCTGCGCATAAATTGCATGCTGGTAGAGCATTTCGGCGTTTGCTTCATTCATACCCACAGAAAGGTGATCGCCGTGAAAGATCAGACGGCGCTGTAGCAAGATCGCCAACAGGTTCACCCCGAATGCGCCGCCGACCTGCATCAGGAAGGAGACGCCACCGGTTGCCGAGGCGAGCAGATGCGGCGGAGAGGCGCGCACCGCGGTCGTGTTCGCCGGCGGCATGCAGAAACTGATTCCGACGCGCGACAGGAAGATCCAGCCGACCAGAACCCAATAAGGTGTGAGTGCAGTAACCCCCGCCAGCAGGTAAGCTGCCGCAGCGAAACTGAGAATGCCGAATGCCAGCAGGAAGCGGGCATCCACCCGGTCTGTCAGGCGTCCGGCGATGGGAAAGCCGACCACCATGGCGAGGCCGGCCGGAATCATCATCACACCCGCCGCGGTTGGCGAATAATGCTGCACCATCTGGACGAAGAGCGGGATCAGGTAGGTGGACGCATAAATGGCGATACCAGTCGCCGAAATGATCAATCCCGCGGACCAGAATTGCCGGTACATGAAGATCGCCGGATTCAGCGCCGGGAACGGATGCCGACGTTCCCACAAGACGAAACTGATGCCGCCAATCACACCGACGGTGAATTTCAGATAGGTGATGTCGGAATCCCAGCCATCGCGGTTCGCTCCTGCAAAGGCCGACAGCAGGCTGACGATGGAAATGGTGAGGAGACCCAGCCCCTGCCAGTCGAGCGGCGGACGGGTACGGACATTGGGGTCCTCCCCCGTCGGCATCAGGAAAGGGGCGACGCTAAGCGCGACGAATGCAAGCGGCAAAGTGGCGACGAACACCAGACGCCAGCTTGCAAGGTCCACAGCAATCCCACCCAGTGCCGGGCCAAAGGCAGGTGCCAGGACGACACCAATGGAAAAAATGCCCATCGCCGTGCCGCGCTGATTGTCCGGGAAGGTCTGGAAGATCAGGAACATCGACATGGGCTGCAGGAGCCCGGCGGAAATACCCTGCAGAGCGCGCGACAGGATCAGCATTTCCAGCGTCGTCGATACCGCCCCCATCAGAGAGCCGACAATGAACAGGCACATGCCCACGACATAGGTCGCCCGCGGACCATAGGTGTGCATCGCCCAGGCATTTGCCAGCATGGCGATGGTGGACGAGGCGAGAAAGGCCGTCGACATCCATTGCGCCTGGTCCTGACCGAGACCAAAGGCGCCGATGATCGCAGGCAGCGCAACATTTACTGTTGTCGCCGCCAGCATCGTGGCGAGCGATCCGGTCAGCATCGCGCCGAGCAGGATCCAGCGATAATTCGGGCCGAATTGTTCAAAGCGCCGCCTGACGGCGGACCCGGCCATGGCCGGAATGTCATGTGCCGGAACCTTGCCGGGTGAGGCCGCTGCCGTACTCACGCCGGATCTTCGGCGGCCTGCTTGCGGATCCGGACCGTCACCATGGTTCCCGGCCGCAGGCGCAGGCCCGGATCGTCCAGATCGATTCGGACCGTGATGCGTTGGGTGATCTTCGTGAACACGCCATTGGCGTTGGGATTCGGCATCATGGCGGATTCAGCCAGCGTGGCATTGTGAATCCGGGTCACATGGCCTGTGATCTTTGCGCCCGGATGACTGTCCGCTTTCACACGCACTTCTGCGCCAGTGTCAACTTTCCGGATGTCGGTTTCCTTGATATTCGCCGACACCCAGACCGCATCCGGATCATGCATCAGCGCGACACGGAAACCGCGCAGGGAATGCTCTCCGGTATCGTAGAAAAGCTCGTCGATCACCCCGTCGATGGGCGCGCGGATCGTATGCTGTTCCACAACAACGCGCTGGGCATCCACGCGCGCTTCGGCCTGCTGCAACGAGGCGCGCAGGACGCCGAGGTCCAGCTCGATCAGGCGGACTTCCTCTCCCTGTATGGAGGCGGTCCTCTGTTCGGCGCGGGCACTGTCCCGGTCCGCCTCGGCCCGCAGCAGGCCCTGGCGGGCCGTGTCCAGCGCGTTGCGTGCCTGATCCAGCGCGCTCTGTGGAACAAGCCCCCGATCGAACAGGCCTTGGGTGCGGTCGAAATCCAGCTGGGCCGTTTCAAGATCTGAACGCGCCGCTTCGACGGAAGCCGACGCCGACTGTGTGCCGGCGCGACGGGCAGCGACCTCACTGCCCGCCTTGGACGAAGCCAGCCCGATCCGAGCCTCTTCCCGGGCGATTTCAGCCCTGAGGCGGTTTGCCTGGGCTTCGTATTCGGCCAGCGTATAGGCCGCTTCCCGGTCATCGATTGTATAGATGACGTCGCCCGCCTTCACGATGTCGCCCGCCGACACGCGCTGTGAGGTGATTTTGCCTGAAATATCCGTCGAAACGGCGATCATGTCCGCCGCGATCCGTGCGTCGGAAGTCGACACATAAGCGGCCCGGTCCGCCAGAAAGCGGAAAAGTCCCAACAAAACCAGCAGAACAAGGCCCGCGATCAGCCCCAAACGCACACGCGGATTGCGTAGATGTGCGGTCAGCGGCGCGCGAGACGGCTGGATGGTTTCGATTTCCGGCGTAACTTGTGTGTTTCCGTCCATGCCTCTTGCCGTGGCCTTGCGACCCGGTCCGTTTCTCTCCCTTGCGGCCATTCCGGACAGTTTTGAGTACCGTCTCTGTATTCCGCATTACACTTATGAACGTGACATTCCGCTAAGGCAATCAAGCCCCCTTCTTGCGTCGCCCCGGCGGGGTCTGTTTAGCTGCCGCAAACACCACAAATTCGGGGAGGCCATTCCAATGCCATTCGATCTTCCATTGCCGCCCCTGCCTGATCAGCCGGCAGGAGTCGCATGGCCCACAAAGGCCTGGTCCGAAGGCACGCCCGCGCCGGGAACGGATACCGCCCGCCTGGAAAGCCTGCTGGACCGGGCTTTCGCAGACCCTGCCCCGGGTACAATGGGCGAGACACATGCGTTCCTTGCGGTTCAGGGAGGCAGGATCGTTGCCGAACGATACTGGCGCGATTTCACCCCCGGCAGCACTTTCCCGTCCTGGTCTGAGGCCAAATCCATCACGCAGGCGCTGATCGGCATTCTCGTGCGCGAAGGCAGGATCGATATCCACGCGCCGGCGGACGTGCCGGAATGGCAAGGGGCGGATGATCCACGAGGTGTCATTACGCTGGACATGCTGTTGCGAATGTCCAGCGGATTGAAGTTCGTTGAGGATTATGTGCCGGGCTCCGTTTCAGACGTGATCGAAATGCTGTTCGGCAGCGGCCAGGAAGATGTGGCCGCATATGCAGCCGGCCAGCCGCTGGAGCATGAACCGGATACGTTCTGGAGCTATTCAAGCGGCACATCCAATATTGTGGCGCGCTGCGCCGCCCGCGCCCTGGACGCTCAAGGAGAGGCATTCAGGGACTTCATGTTCCGTGAACTATTCACCCCGATCGGCATGCGCTCTCCTCTTCCGAAATTCGATCCGGCAGGCACATTCATCGGTTCGTCCTTCTGCTATTGCACCGCACGGGACTTTGCCCGCTTTGGTCTTCTCTATCTGCGCGACGGCGTGTGGGATGGGAACCGCCTCCTGCCGGAAGGCTGGGTCGACTATGCCCGCACCCCCACACCTGCAGTCCCGGAAGTCGAAACGCTCGGCTATGGCGCCCACTGGTGGCTCGGCATGGCCGGCCCCGGAAGCTTCTCCTGCAACGGCTATGAAGGTCAGTACACGGTTCTCGTTCCGGAGAAAGACCTGATCCTCGTCAGACACGGAAAATCTCCTCTGGAAGCCAAGGAAGACGTGCAGGCCTGGATCGCGGACGTAGCGGACTGTTTCTGATTCCGGCAGCCGCAACATGACCGGCACCGGGCCGGTCATGTCACTCTCGCGGATTCAGGACCGCGGCGAAAAGCCGTTGTGAATGGCTTCCAGCTTGTTGCCGAACGGGTCCTTCACAAAACAGGTATAGATATCTGGGGTCGGATAACCCGGGCGTGGACCGGGTGCACCGGCGTCTGTACCGCCCTGCGCCAGCGCAGCCTTGTGGAATGCGTTCACCGCATCCCGGCTGGTCGCGTTAAAGCAGATGTGCGTCCCGTTGCCTGGCGTGTATACCGCTCCGTTCTCCGGAACCATGACGAGGAACTGAACCGCCCCGTCGCCGTATGCTGCAAAGCCTTGCGTGGCAGCCAGGCGGCTGACACCCAGTGCCTGAAGGACCGCATCATAGAACGCGCAGGCCGGCTCAATGGACGGCACGCCCACGCTCAGATGGTCGATGATATTCATTGGAATCTCTCAAGGGTATAAAGGCCGGGCGCCCGGAGGCACCCGGCCTGTTGGTATGACTACAGATCGGTCGCAGCCGTGTGCTGGATCTTCTGCCAGTTCTTCTCGGCCTTCGCGATCGTGCCGGCTTCGTCCTTCTGGAAGTTCCGGAAAATGTCTTCGTTCAGGAAGACATAGAGCTTGCCGTCACGAACGGCCGCGTACTGCGGATCGCCGTCGAACTTCTTGCCGACAGACACGCCGAAGGTACAGAAGCCGCCATTCTGCGGGAGGTAGCGGTCCGGGTTCTTCTTGAACGCGTTCATGTTGGCCTTGGTAGCGAAGTAGTAAGCGACGCCATCTTCGACGACCGTGTAGTCAGCCCGGCCTTCGACCCGATTGCCGATCTCGATCAGCGCGACGGGATCCGAACCGTGAAGCCCCAGCGGCGCGCCCGCTGCAGTCAGGCCGGCGGCCACGTTGTTTTCATCTGCAGCATGGGCAAAGCCTGCAGCGCTGGAGGCGATCATAAGTGCGGTCGCAGCCGCCTTGAACGGTGAAATCATATCTGTCTCCTGTGATTTCTGTTAGCCGGTTTGTTCCGACAACGGATATCTGTTGATTTCAGGAGGATCGATCAATCGCCACACCGAAGTTAGGGCGTTTTGGCAAACCGAATGGGACGGCGTGCAAAAATCAGGCGGCTGCGCGGCGGTATTCGCTGGGCGTAAGACCGAATTTTCCGGCGAACGCGCGGGTAAAGGCAGCTTGGGACTGGTAGCCGATTTCCGAGGAAACCTGTTGCACACTGCGCCTCTTGTCTTCCAGCAGGGCCAACGCCCGCTGCAAACGCCAGTTCGACAGATAGGCCATCGGGGCAATACCGAGGAGGTCGCTGAACCGCTCGGCGAAGCGGCTGCGCGACATGCCCACATCCCGGGCAAGCCGCTCCACCGTCCAGCTTTCCCCAGGGCGCGCATGGATAAGTTCCAGCGACCTGCCGATATGTGGATCACGGAATGCCTCAAGGACACGGTCCAGTTTGGATCCATTGCCGAGACCTGCGCGGATGAGCTCGATAAAGGCGATTTCCGACAGTCGGGTGACTGATGCAGAGGACCCGAACGGATCCCTGAAGATCCGCTGCGCGATCAGACGCAATACTTCATCCAGCCAGGGCGCCTTCGCCCTGGCCGAACCGGAAAGGAACATGTAATCTGGCAGGGCCGCCAATAGCGGGTGCTCAGCCCCCGCTCTCAGGGAGAAATGACCACAGACCATCTGCGTGGACGCGTCATTGTTGCCTTCACCCACGACCAGGACGCCCCGATTGTCATAATCGGCATCCTGAAGAACCTGTTCGAGGGATGGCGCGGCATCTACGGGTTTGTCCGAAAGGATGTGGCTGCGCCCGCGCGGGATCAGCACCAGATCGCCCGGACCCAGCACAATCGTCTCGCCGGATTCGAAGCGGACGTGGCATTCACCCTGTACTACAAGGTGGAACCGCGCGGCCCCTTCCAGGTCCGGCACGGTGACACTCCAGTCCGAATTGAAATCGGTTCGGAAATACATCACACCCTTGAGGGCAAGCGTATCGAGGATTTCATCAAGCAGGTCCATGGCGCTGAACTAGACATAGGCTCTACCCCCGGCTCCAATCACATGCTGGATACTTCCGCACACAAATGCGCGAGTATCCCCCTTTCCGAAGACTGCCGGTCCAGCCTATGCTGCTTTTCGAAAAGGGAGGACTGATCCATGACATCCATGCAAGCGGCCGTGCTTTATGCCGGTCTTTTCTGCCTGCTCATGCTGGTGCTGAAAGCGAATGTCGGGCGCGTGCGCACAAAACACAAGGTTGGCTTCGGCGACGGGAACAATGAAGCCATGCAGCGCAGCCTGCGCGTGCAGGGCAATGCGGTTGAAGACGTGCCGGTTGTCCTGCTGGGTCTGATCGGCCTCGGGGCGCTATCGGCCCCTGCCCTGCTGATCCATGGCCTCGGTGGCAGCTTCCTGATTGGGCGGATCCTGCACGCCATAGGTCTTGGCGGATCTGCGGGTAGCAGCTTCGGGCGCAGTGTTGGCACGTTGATCACGGCATTGGTCATGCTGATCACTGCCGGGGCATGCGGCTGGTTCGCGCTGACCTAAGCTGCAGTCACCATACCGAACAGTTTGCTGGCATCGCCGGCGAGGTCTTTCACCATGACGCGGGCCTGGTCCTGCGGACCTGGGAAGCTCAGCTGGTTCTTTGGCGTCACGGTGAAGCCGATTTCGCCAAAATAGGCCGGCGCGCCGATCAGGATCGCCGCTGGCCAGCCAGCGGCCTTGCCGGCCTCCAGCGCTTCACCAGTGACCGTCAGGCCAAGACGGCTGCCTCTGTGTGAAGGCGCCACGGCGACAGGCCCGTAAAACAAGGCCCTGTCCCGGTTAAGCCCGACGACCAGCGGCCAGACGCGGCAAACCGCGATCACCTGCCCGTCCAGTACGGCGACACGGTTGATCTCGGGCAGCGAGTGCGAGTATTCGCGCAACCGCTCCGCCGTCTTGGCAAAGTGGCCGGGGCCGAAGGTGCGGTCGAAGAGGTCTTCGATCGCCTCGGCGTGCAGGTCTGGGGTTTCGGGCACAATCTGAAGCATGAGGCGCGCCTTTAGGGCGGTGTGCTTCGTGGATCAATGGGGTATTTGCGCCCGCCGCGTCTAATATTTCACCGAACAACCATAAGGCTTGGTTGTGTTGACTGCGATCGGTTCTCCAGCAGCAAGGCTGGTCAGGGCCTCACGGACATAATTGGTCGCCGAATTGATGTCTGCCACATTGGCAGATGCAACGGAGTCGATCGCGCCCTGATAGGCAACCTGACCGTTCGGGCCGATAATGAACATGTGAGGCGTCGTCTTCGCCTGATAAAGCCGGCCGAGCGATCCGTCAGGGTCCAGCAACACATGCGCCGGTGCCGCACCATGCTCCTCAGTCCACTGATTGGCGGCGGCGCCCTCCACATAGCCCTGTTTACCGGGCGCCGAAGAGATCACCGTCAGCCAGACCGTCTCGTCAGCTTTGGCGTCGGCCTGCAGGCCCTGCATGTTGCCGGGCGGCTGGGCATAATGCTTGCGCACGAAGGGGCAACCTTCATTGGTCCATTCCAGCACGACAGTCCGGCCTGTGAAATCAGAGAGAGAGACCTGCTCCCCATTGGAATCCGTCGCGGTGAACGCAGGTGCCGGGCGGCCAACCGGGAGACCTGAATCCGCACGCGCTGTCGAGGCAATCAGCGCCCCGGCCGTCAGCGCGACCGCAGCTGCCATACCGGCGGCAAGCGAGAGGTTTCGCCGATTGATCGTGATCATCCGTCTCTTTCTTCCCTCATGTCCCGTCTGTGTCAGGGATTGACTGGCAGGCTGGTGACGAGCCCCTGGTTGAGAATTTCCGGCAGGACCTGCGGCTCATCGGAACCGGCAGGATACCACAGATACATGGGAACGCCTGCGCGCTGATGCCGCGCCAGTTCGGCGGCAATGGCCGGATCCTTGCGGGTAAAATCCGCCACCAGGAACGCAACATCATTGGCAGCGAAGAAGTCATGCACTGCCTTGGATTTCAGCGTGGTTGCCTTGTTCACCTGACAGGTCGCGCACCAGCTGGCCGTGAAGTCGATGAAGATAGGCCGGCCCTCAGCGATCAGAGATTGCACCTGGCTGGCGCTCCATGGCTCGGCTTCATATTTGGCGGCATAGGCGGATGACGCGCCAATGGCAGGTGCTGGCGCCATCGCACGTTCCGTGACACCGAACAGCGTAAGCGCCAGCGTGACGGCTGCCAGAATGCGCGGCAGTCGCGCCTCGCGCTGCCAGAGCCAGGCGGCAAAAGCGATTGCCACCGCGCCAGCAGCCGTCCAGGCCACCGCGCCGGACCCGGCCAGATCACCCAGCACTTTCGCCAGCCACGCAGCGGTCAGGAACATCGGGAACGCGAAGAATTGCTTCAACGTGTCCATCCACTTCCCCGGCCGCGGCAGCAGCTTGTAGAGGTTCGGTACGAAGCTCAGCACAAGGAATGGCAACGCGAGGCCAAAGCCCATGGCGAGGAAGAAAGTGAAAACGACCGGCGCAGAATGCCCCATCACAGCGCCTAGCGCCGCGCCAAGGAACGGACCGACGCACGGCGAGCCAACAACCGCCGCCAGGACGCCTGTGAAGAACGCGCCCGCATCCCCGTCCCGGTCGGCCAGACCTGAGCCAAGGTTCTGCAGCGATGTGCCGAGTTCAAACATGCCCATCAGCCACAGGCCGACGGCAAACATGACAAGGGCAAGGATGGCCACAACCGGCGCATTCTGCAGTTGGAAGCCCAGCGTGATCGGCCCCGTCGCTGCCCGCAGGGCGACAATAATCGCCGCCAGCACACCAAAGGAGACCAGCACACCCGCCGTGTACCAGATACCATGGCGGCGCACTTCCCCGGCATGGCCGCTGGAGACCGCCGACACCATGCCGAACGCCTTCATCGACAAGACCGGCAACACGCAAGGCATCAGGTTCAGGATCAGGCCGCCCAGAATGGCAAGCAGGATCAGCTTCCACGCGGCAACCTGGATTCCTACGCCCCCCACAGGACCAAGGCCGGATGTGTCGGGCAAAGGCGGGCCTTCCACTGCGCTGATCTCATAGCCCGTGCGGGCGCCGTCCTCCTGTTCGATCACGACCACACCGTCGAGCGGCTTCGAGACGTCTGTCATGTCGGCGGCGCTCAGCGACACAGTCGCGCCATGGCGGCCGAGTTCAACAGGCTGAGCGGCCGGGTGAAGGATATCGTGACCAAACGGGAAAAAGCGGATGGAGCGGACCTTGCCGAAGCCGCCATCAAGACGAAGGCTGAGCGACCAGTTGAGATCCTTCTTCAGGACCCGCGCTTCTCCGGGGAATGGAACGTGGCTTTTCGCAATCCATTTTCCGATCAGTTCGCCTTCGCGGATATTGGCCTCAGCCTGATCGGTCTCGAGCTTCAGTTTCACACGCGCCTGTTCCGGCACGCAGGTATCTTCACAGATCAGGTAATCGGCCACGACATCCAGCGTCACCGGCCCCATCGCATCTTCCGGAATGGTGATCGGGAAAGGAAACACGACCTGATGGTTGTAGCCATAATCCATGATCTCCCCTTCCACGACCGGAAGAAGATGCGGCAGCGGCCAGACGATATCGCCGATTGCGCCGGCTTTGATGTCACTGCTCGGCTGGGCGATGACCTGAGGCGGCAGGCCAGCATCCCCGGCATTCAGCCAGTAGACATGCCAGCCATCGTCGAGATCCATTTTCAGCGCGGCATAGACGGTCTCCCCTGGCAGGGCGGCGTCGCGCTCCGAGATCAGCTCTACCCGCGCATGGCCTGCATCCACCGGTGCAGCGGCAGCCGGCAGGAAGACGAAGACGGCGCCAAACAGGGCGGCAAGGCAGGCGGAAAACTTCATTGAGCAGATCCGTTTTCTTGGAGTTGCGGCCCATATGCCCGCAAACAGGCCCCTACAGAAGGGCCTCGCGGAAGCGTGATGGCAAATGTGTCAGCCCGACGCACCTGCCCTGCAAGAAAAAAGGCGGCCCCGAGAGGCCGCCTTCATTCTTTAGCTTACAGGCCTGCAATCAGGCGTTGGCAGGCTGCGGGTTCGGGGACACCGGGATACGCATCGCACGCTGGATGACGCGTTGCCAGTTCAGCAGCGACACCATGTGTGCGTAAATTGCGCCGATCGCGCCATTGGCTTTCAGTTCCAGGAATTTCTCATTCGGAAGCGCATTGAAGCGTTCTTCGGAGATCGCCCAGTAATCGGCGATTTTCTGCGGCGGGCCGGCTTCTGTGCCGTCCGGATTGCGCGGCTGGAAGGTGACGGTCTTCTGCTCGAACAGATCAAGGTCACGGATCATCTTGATGAAATCCGTTGTCGCGCGGCGCTGACGCTCGAATTCCTTGCAGAACTCGATCGCATCATTGGTGAACTTGCTCGGCTGGCCATTCTCGAAGAACGCCACTTCCGGCTGGTTGGTGACCATCGGTGCCTGACGGTCGACGCACAGGACCAGACGGTCGGAGTTGTCATCCGCAGCGAAAACGAATGGGTAGCGGCGGGCGAAGGCCGGCACGTAATAGTCTTCAATCACGCGGCCATCAGCACCGACGTAAAGGTTCTGACCCTGACGGATGCCCATGACGGCAACCGGTGTCCGGTCATCGCCGACGAAAATCACCGGGTACGAGCTGGCGCAGAGGCCGAATTCTGTCACCGTTACCGGAATGGCGTGCGCTTCGCGCATGAATCCGAACGGCTGGTCGATCTGCTTCACGCCGAGACCGGCATGATCTTCCAGAGACAGCGGCTGCGGCTGCTTGTAAAAAAGGACCTGGCCAGTAAGGGCCTGTGGGCCTGCTGCAGGAGGCGTGTTCACGTGTGTCTCTCCGATCTGAGATAATTGGGCGTTTGCCTACCGGAAATAAACACTGGCTACAACACCCGAACCAGCCTGAAATGCAGTGATCACGAGGTGAAGAAACCGTCATGAAATCCACGTCTGACACGCGTTTTCTCATCCGCCGCCGCACGGTGCTGGCGGGCCTGGCTGCGGGCGCGTCGCTCGCCGCCTGCGGCCCGCAGGTCGATGATGCCGGCACGCCCCGACGGATTGCACGCGAGGTGGATCAGACCCTGCAGTCCATCGCCATGACGGAACTGGCTGCCGATCCGGAACTGGCCACGCGGCTGGGCCTGACCGAAAGTGCGGTTGGCTTTCCCTTCAATCGGTATCTGACAGACCGTTCCCAGGCCGCCTATGAACGCCGCCGGGTCAGCCGGCTGGAAATCCTGGAAGCGCTGGCCGCGACTCCCCGCCCCGCTGAAGGCAGTCCGCAGGCCCGTCACCTGGACACGGTCATGGCGGCGTACGAGACGGCTGAAACCCTGTTCGTATCCGGGCATGGGCAGACCGGGCTAGGTGTTTCCTACCCCTATGTCATGGACCACATGCGCGGCGCCTATATCGACGTGCCAGACCTGCTCAGCCGGGCCCATCCGGTTCGCACTGCTGCCGAAGCGCGGGCCTATGTCGACCGCCTCGCCCAGTTTGCCGATGCGATGGAAGATGAACGCCGGCGCCTCGAAGCCGATGCGAAAACCGGCATCCTGCCACCGGATTTCATCCTCGCCCGCATGAAAGACGTTGCTCTTAAATTCGCGGAAGGGCCGACCGAGACACATGTGCTGATCACCACGCTGGAAAGCCAGTTGGCAGGGCCGGAAGACCTCAGCCTCGAAGACGCGGGGGACATTCTGGCGCGCGCGAAACGTGTCGTCGGCGAGGAAATCCAGCCCGCTTACCTGCATCTCGCCGACGCGTTCACGGCGCTGCAGGCCAGCGCGCCGTCCCAACCGGGCGTCTGGCAGCAGCCGGATGGCGATGCGTATTACCAGGCCGCCCTGCAAGCCTATACCGATCAGGGCGTATCCGCCGAGGACCTGCACGCGCTGGGCCTCAGCGAAGTCGACCGGCTGACGGCAGAGCTGGAACTCGCCCTGTTCGAGGCCGGCCTGACCGAAGGCAGCGCGGCAGAGCGCCTGACGCTGCTTGCAGCAGAACCGGGACAGATCTTCGAGGCGACGCCGGAGGGCCACGCCGCCCTTCTGGCACTGATGCAGACCTATCTGGACAAGGCAGAAGCCGCCCTACCCTCCATCGTATCAACAGTACCGCGCACGAAGGTAGCCCTTCGCGCGGTGCCGGAATTCCTCGAAGCTTCCGCGCCTGCGGCCTTCTATTCTGCCGCTCCGGCGAATGGGTCGGCCCCGGGCCTGTTCGAGATCAACCTGGCCGACATGACCGACTGGCCGGCCTTTACGCTGGCGACGCTGGTGTTCCACGAGACGGTGCCAGGCCATCACCTCGAAAGCGCGCTGACGGCTGAGACAGCCCGCTTGCCCCTCATCCGGCAAATGATCTGGAACGTTGCCTATGGCGAGGGCTGGGGCGTTTATGCCGAGACTTTGGCGGACGATATCGGACTATACCATGACGATCCGCTGGCCAGGATTGGCTACCTCCAGTCCTTGTTGTTCCGCGCCGCACGCCTCGTGGCCGATACTGGCATTCACAGCATGCACTGGACCCGGCAGGAGGCGATCGACTATCTCGTTTCCATCACCGGACAACCCGAAGGCCCGATGGCGCAGGAAGTCGACCGCTACACGGTCTGGCCCGGACAGGCCGCGGCCTACTGGATCGGGCGCAAGCGCATGCTGGACCTTCGCGAACGGGCCGAGCGTGTGCTGGGGCCTGACTTCGACTTTGTGGAGTTCCACGACACAGTGCTCACCGGAGGACCGCGCCCGCTCTCCATCCTCGAACAGGATATCGAGCGCTGGTACACGGCGAAGATCCGGGACTGAGCCTTATCTTCGCTCCGGTTTTTCCGGATTGGGCCCGAATCGTCCCGCCGCCGCCCAATTCCCGCCACGTCCATCTTGCCATTCTGTCATGAACAGGACGCAGGTGGAGGACGATCATGCGCAACACGACAATCGGGTTTCTTCTGGCAGGTGCGGCAGCGGCTGCACTTCTGACAGGATGTGCGAGCGAAACAGGCGGCAGCAGCGACGAAGTTGCGACTGAAATTGCGGCGCCGCCGCCCGCACCACCACCACCGCCTGCAACGGCCCAGGCTGAGCAAAGGGTCGCCATGAGCGCAGGTGACTATGCCGCCGCCGCGCCGCCACCCGCGATGATGATGGCGCCGGAACCGGAATTCCGCGACCAGTATGAAGATGTCGATCCGAACCCGGTAAAGCTTACCAGCGAAGAGCCGGTCTCCACCTTCTCCATCGATGTGGACACGGCCTCCTATGCCAATGTCCGCCGGTTCCTGAAAAGCGGCGTGCTGCCGCCGAAGGATGCCGTACGGATCGAGGAGATGGTCAATTATTTCGACTATACCTATCCACAGCCGGAAGACGGCGCCGACCCGTTCGCGACATACGTAACGCTCGCCCCCTCCCCTTTCGCGGAAGGCCGCCAGCTGATGCAGATCGGCATTAAGGGCCGTGACATTGACCGCGATGCCCGCCCACCGGTGAACCTGACCCTGCTGGTCGATGTCTCCGGCTCCATGCATTCGGACGACAAACTGCCGCTGGCCAAGCAGGCACTGAAACTGATGCTGGACCAGATGGACCCGGCCGACACGATCTCGATCGCGGTCTATGCCGGTGCAGCGGGCGAAGTGCTGGCGCCGACGCCGGTCAGCGAGAAGCGCAAGATCTACGCGGCCCTTGAAAACCTGCGCGCAGGCGGCTCGACCGCCGGTGGCGAAGGCCTGCGCCTAGCCTATTCGCTGGCCGAACAGGGCCTGAAAGAAGATGCGGTGAACCGTGTCATGCTGCTGACCGATGGCGACTTCAATGTCGGCATCACGGACTCCGAACAGCTGGAAGACTTCATCTCCCGCAAGCGGGAGAGCGGCATCTATCTTTCCGTCCTCGGCTTCGGACGCGGCAATTACAATGACGCGCTGATGCAGAAACTCGCCCAGTCCGGTAATGGCACGGCGGCCTATGTCGATACGCTGAGCGAGGCCCGCAAAGTGCTGGCCGACGATCTTGGCGGCAACCTCTTCCCGATTGCCGATGACGTGAAGATCCAGGTCGAGTTCAACCCGGCCCGCATCGCGGAATACCGGCTGATCGGCTACGAAACGCGGATGCTCGACCGGGCTGACTTCAACAATGACAAGGTGGATGCCGGAGATATCGGCGCGGGCGCCAGCGTCACGGCGATCTACGACATCACGCCTGTCGGATCGGACGCGGCGCAGATCGATCCGCTACGCTACGGTGACCGGCCCGCTGCGGGCGGTGACCCTTCCAGCGAGTACGCCTTCGTGAAGCTGCGCTACAAGCCGCCGGGCGAGCCGGAGTCCATCCTGCTGACCCATGCCGTGACCGATGCCGACAAGGCAGACAGCCTGGCAGCAGCCCCGCAATGGGTGCGCTTCGCAACGGCCGTGGCCGGGTTCGGGGAAATGCTGCGCGGCGGTGAGAACCTCGGCGCAGGCTTTGGCTGGAAAGAAATCCGCGATCTGGCGGCAGGCGCCAAGGGCGAGGATGAATTCGGCTACCGGGCAGAATTCATCGAGCTGACGCGGCTGGCGGAAACAGCTGAGGCACAGGCGGCGCTGAACCGGCCTGCGCCTGAGCAATAAGGGCCCGAGCAGTAAGATGGATCAGGCGGCGAGGTCTTCTGCGACAGGCGCCGCCTGCACGTCCTGCGCGTCTCGCGGGTTGAGGCAGACCGGGCTGAAGCCCTCCTCAATATCGGCGACCATGCATTTGCGTTCACGGGCGTCGAATTCGAGGGCGAGGAACACGGCCGAGGCGCCGTAACGTTCCGCCTCTGCCAGCGCCCAGATCGGCTGCAGGTCATGCGGCCGGCCGGTCAGCTCCATCACGCGGATGATGCGCCAGCCATAGGAGTCGGGGGCTGCGAAGATGACGGCGCCCGGGCTGCGGGCCCATGCGGCGTCCTTTGGAACACGCTGGAAGTCCCATGCCTTGCCAGAGCGTCCCCGAAAACTGACTGAGATGTTCATGTTCATGCTCCGTTCCAATAAGCATGTTCCTATCTTGCTCTCATCTTGTTCGCAAGAAGTTTTTAGTAAACAAAGGGTTAACAGAGCACCTGTGGAATTACTTCACGACGGTGAAGCGTTTGCGGTCGAAGACCCGTAAGACCTGCTGCAGATCACGCCCCCTGCGCAGAACCTGGCCGGCCTGTCCGTACACGACATACTGGCCCTGCATGTTGGCGAGATGGGGCTGTTTCTCGATCCGCCAGGTCGGGTTCTCGGCATGCCGGCGGAAGATGGCGAAGATGGCGTGGTCCTTGTGCATGCCGATCGCATAGTCACGTGCCTCCCCTGCCATGACCAAACGTCCGTAGACGTCGAGAATCGGTCTCATCTCGGTTTTGTGGAAAGCGATTCGCGGCTCGCTCTGGGCCCGACGGGACGGAAATTCGCTCATTTTCTCTGTTTATGACTCCCCTGTAATGCGAATTGAGGGCGGGAAAGCTCGCCTAAACGTCTTTTAATCCGAAATTCCACTGAAACAGCAGGAATTGGGGCAATCCCGCCACCTTTCGGTCTTGCTTGCGCCCCCGCACGCGGCCATCTTTGACTTGTCGGACGGAGGTGAACATCACGCACCCCGGACCCATCAGCCCCCCCAGCCCCCTGGGGCGCTTGATAAACCTTCGTCCGACACACTTCCTCAAAAATCGATCGCAAGCCGTCTCTGCCTAGCTACGCGCTCCCGGCGCCTTTCCGCTATTGGGACTCTTAGATCCAATGGCGTCAAGCAGCGGCCCCAGGATCTTGCCGGCGGTTCGGCCGGCGCCCGAAGCCTGAGCAAGGCGGCGGGAGACATATTCGTCCAGGTCTTCCTCGGACGGGTTGTCCAGCCAATACAGCACGATCGGTGGCAGAATGGCGGTCAGCAGCCCCCGCTTGGAGTAGCGGTTGTAATCCTCTGCCGTGTCGCCTGCGGCCTCCCAGATGAAATCGGCCACGGCCCAGCCGCGTTGCAGCGCTGGCCCGGCATTCCACGGCACCATGCCGCGCGAAACCGCCCGGCGAACGGCTTCCCGGTTCGGCTCCAGCGCTTTCAGCCAGGCGAGCACGCCGGCCTTCACCTTGTCGGGAATGCGCATGGCGGAGAGGTCTTGTAAGGCAAGATCCGCCTTTGCCGCCTCCCCTGCGTCTTCGAAAAACCCGTCGATCAGGTCGATCACGCCGCGCGGGGCCGCAAGGGCCTGTTCACCATCGCCAAGCCCGGCCTGCTTGGCCGCTCGGGCCGCAGCGGCCTCCGTCCAGCCGTCAAAAGCGACCTCAGGCAGGAGTGCATCCAGCCAGCGGCGGCGAAGTTTTTGGGAAGGTGTGACAGTCATGACTGAACTCCATGGCAAAGGGGGGCTTGGCCAAATCCCTTTTCACGTGATATAGCGCCCGCTTTCCGGCCTGTCTGGCCGACACAAGGTCACAATCGGGGCGACGCCCCCAGCCAATGGAGAGTACCATCGTACAGATCGTCGTCCGCGATAACAATGTTGAGCAAGCCCTGCGCGCTCTGAAGAAGAAGATGCAGCGTGAAGGCCTGTTCCGCGAAATGAAGGCTCGCCAGCATTTCGAGAAGCCGTCCGAGAAAAAAGCACGCCAGCGCGCAGAGGCCGTCCGCCGCGCCCGCAAACTGGCCCGCAAGCGCGCCCAACGCGAAGGCATCATCTAGGACGCTGCTTTTATCGCAAGATAACCAAAACCCCGTCAGAGCGATCTGGCGGGGTTTTTGTTTAGGGGCGTCGGTCTGTTTAGTTCTGATCCGGTGCAAACTCCCGATACCGTACAACTTCGGACAAGTAGAGTTCAGCAGCCTGCTCTTCGCTCATGCTGTTTTCAACAGCTTGCCGATATGCCTGCGAGCCCGCCCAATCCCGTTCAGCCATTCGATAGGCGTATGGTCCAACACAGGAGTTGTGATTGAAGTCATCGAGAAAAACATCGCACCGTTGTTTCAGCAGTTCATCTTCATCCAGTGCATTTTGATCTGAACACACTGACAGCGGTGCTACAGCGACCCGAACTGCCTTATCAAATTCTGCGCAAGCTTCACGGTCGAAAGGCACGTCCTTGGGGGCACATTGCGGGTCGATCCGTTTACACTCCGAGAAAGTGCAAATGACTCTTGGAGATATCTGGCACTGCTCTGCTGCGGCAGAAGCAGCTGCCATAGCTTCTGCATTCCCCTCGAACACTAAAAGCCTGTCGAGTTCAGGAGTTGGACGGACGCAAGCTGCGCAAACTGCGAATAGAAGTATGGAAGCACGCATAGTCAACACAAGAGTTACAAAATAACATTTGGGGTGACTGTTCGCTTTCTGTCAATCGCCGCGAGGTCCAAAGTAGAGGGCTAAGCAGCCTTCTTTCGTACCACACCCTTCAGCATCTTGCCGAGGTCGCCAATGCTGGCGCCGTTGACGGCCCCGGCGCGGTAGACGCGGACGGAGACCCAGAGCACGGCGAGCGTTGTCACCACCATCAGGCCCATCTGCATCGCGACTTCCCACATGGGCGGATCATGCGGCATGCGCAGGATCAGCAGGAACGGCGTAAACACCGGGATCCAGGTGGCAAAGTCCACCACGGGCGAGCCCGGGTCCTGGAAGGCGATGAAGATCGCGAACATGGGCAGCATGAGCAGGATCATCATCGGGCTGAGCAGCGTCTGCGCCTCCTGAATCGTGTCGCACAGGGAGCCGAGCGCCATGAAGATCATGCCGTACATGATGTAGCCGAGCACGAAACTGACCAGCGCAGGCAGCAGGATCTGCGGGCTGGCCGCCGCGGCCAGGAATGGCGTGATCATGTCCCCTGCCCCCGGCACCTGCGTCGCAAGGAAGGCAGAGCCTGACAGCGCGAAGAGACCCCAGACCAGCATCATGGTGGACGTCACCGCAAACACGGCCAGCAGCTTGCCTGCCAGCAGTTCCGGCATGCGCACAGATGTCAGCAGCGTGTCGAAGATCTTGTTGGAGCGCTCCTCGATCGTGCCCATCAGCAGGTACTGGATGATCGAGAACACCATCAGCCAAAGGAAATAGGCGAGCGCCCCGGCGACGAAGACCGGTGCCCGGTCTGCCAGCGTCACTTCCGAGCCGGCGGATTCCTGTTCGGTCACGCTTCGGATACGCCGGGCAGGCACCTGAACGGCGCCGTCGTCCGCCTGCTGGATGAAGTCTGGATCCAGGCCTGCCGCCTCCAGCGCGTGCTTGCGGGCCAGGCGGCGCACAGCGTCTTCCGCCTCATAGCGCAGCGTGTTGATATTGACGTCATCGCTCCAGTATTCGAGCGTTTGGCCGTCATTCGACAGGATGAAGGCGGCGAAGAGCGGCTTGTCGCCCAACGGACCCGAGACGAGCTGTTCACCCAACAGGTAGGGGCGCAGGCCATCGATATCCTGAGCGGGCGGTGAGACCTCTATGAATTTCCGTTCCCGGAGCGTCTGCATTGCACCATTGTTCATGGCCCCATCAGGCAATTGCATCTGGTCCGCCAGGTCTTGCGCCATCGCCGCGGCTTCGTTCCGGGCAAACTCTGCATCGATCGCCTCAGCATAAAGCTGGCCGGGCTCGATCACCGTGTAATAGCGCACAGGCGAAGACTGCGCCGCGAACATCGCGAACAGCGAACCGATCAGCATCAGCGCGGGCACGGCGGCAAGGCTCAGCCAGAAGCCCCAGGCTTTCACATAGCCAAGATAGTCCCTGCGGAAGACGAGATAGATGTTCCTCATCAGGCCAGCTCCCCCTCTTCCAGCTCCGCTAGCGGATCATCCAGCGCCGCCGCATCCGCCTCCCCCACAAGGGAGACGAACACATCGCGCAGGCGGGACTCGTCCGGCGCAAAGCCGGTAATCGGCGCGCCAGCCTCGATGGCCGCGCGCAGCGCGTCTTGCGGACCGGCGCCCTTCGGCAGCGCAATCCGCCAGGCATCGCCATGACCCCGGTCTGCCGCGCGGTGGGCTTCGAACCCTTTCGGTGCCAATGCGGCGCCAAGATCGAACCCTTCCTCGACCTCAAGGCTCGCGCCCTTCTCCAGCGTGGCAAAGGCTTCCGGCAGCGTGCCGTCGAACACTTTTCGCCCGCGCGCCATCATCACGATCCGGTCGCACAGCCGCTCGGCATGCTCCATGACATGCGTGGAAAACAGGATCGTCGCCCCCCGCGCATGCTCGGCGCGGATCAGGTCTTCCAGCACCTGCTGGTTCACCGGATCGAGACCGGAGAACGGTTCGTCCAGGATCAGGAAGTCCGGCCGGTGGGCGAGCGTGGAGAGGATCTGCACCTTCTGCGCCATGCCCTTGGAAAGCTTGGAGACCCGTGTATTGCGGAACTCGCCGAGACCGGTCGACTCCATCAGCTCGTCTGCGCGCGCCTTGGCTGCGCTGGCGCTCATGCCTTTGAGGCGCGCGAAATAGGCGATCGTCTCCCGCGCCGTCATCTTCTTGTAGAGGCCGCGCTCCTCCGGCAGGAAGCCAACCCTGCGCAGGGAAAGTATGTGCGGCACGTCCCCGAACAAGCGCACGTCGCCCTCATCCGGCGGGATCACGCCCAGCGAAACACGCAGGCTGGTCGACTTGCCGGCCCCGTTTGGCCCCAGAAACCCGATGATCTGCCCTTCCGGCACTTCCAGTGACAGGTCCCGGACCGCCGTGAAGTTACCGAAACGCTTGGTCACATCCGTGAGGATGAGGGGGGACTGGGCCATCCGTATCTCCGAATCCGTCTGAAAATCGCTCGCTTTTCACGAGAGTCGATATGGCTGCCTACTCTTTGGCCCGGCGCGTCTTGCCAACCCCTTAAAGCCGTCGCAGCATGATTTCCGATGAAGACGGATGTCATCCCCCTTGCACCGTCAAGCCTTGGGCTGGCGGCAGAAGAGTGCGAGCAGGCTGCGCGCAGCAGCCTGCAGTCTTATGCCCAGAAACTCGCAAGGATTGAAGCTGCGCTCTCCCGGATGGAAAAGGGATGCTACGGCTTCTGCCTGACATGTGAAGGGCGCATAGGGCTGCATCGCCTCGAAGCCGACCCGGCCGAAGCGATGTGCGAAACCTGCGATGTGGATAAGGGCTGCGTCAGATAAAGACGCCGAACAGCCAGATCATGAACTGAACGAACAGGCCGGTGAGCAGCAGGATCACCAGCGTCGCATACCAGCGGCCGCCGAGGTTCAGCACGATGCCGGACCCGATCCCCACAAGCGTCATCAGGCCCAGGGAAACAGCCCAGTGAATGCCGATGGCCACAGCCAGAACGGCATGGCCGAGCATCAGCGTCAGAATCAGGCTGCCCCAAGTGGTTCCCTTGATGAATCCGTCCCAGGTGGCTTGCTGGTCGTGGATGTCCATTTCGCCGTGGTGGTATTCGCTGGCAGCCATTTAGGGCTCTCCCCGTGAAATCATTGCTGCCTGCCGTATTATCGAAGGCAGCCGAAGGGTCAAGCGGATGATAGCGCCCGTATTGCCGCAGATGGCAGACGGTGCAGACTTTGTCAGTTCAGCTGGCCCTTTGGCTTCGGCACGGGCGGTGTGAAAGGCTCCGGCAGAGGCGCGGCCGGCACCCCCTCTTCTTTCAGGGCTTCGCGCTCTTCCTCGGTCGTCTCGCCCCAGATCGGACGTTCTTCCTGTTCGCCATAAAACATCGAGCGCGCCTCTTCGGCGAAATCGCCGCCAACATAGTCGAAATTCTCCGCCACATGCTGGCGTGCCTTTTCGGCGAACGCGGCGAACATCTTCTCCGGATCGGCGGCAGCGTCTTTCTTCTTCGGGGATTTCACCGCTGGCGCCATGATCTGCTTTTCCACACGCGAGGAATTGCATGCAGAACAGCGCACCTGGCGCTTTTCCTTGAGCGTTTCATAGGCTGAAGACGAAGCGAACCAGGCTTCGAAATCCTCGTCACAGGCCTTGCAATGGAGCGCGTAGCGGATCACTGGTCAGCCCTCTCCGTTCACGGCGACGCAAGCATCGGGTCGAGCTTGCCGGCCCGTTCCAGCGCCATCATGTCGTCGCAGCCGCCAATGTGATGCTCACCGACAAAAATCTGCGGGAAGGTCCGTCCACCATTCGAGCGCTGGATCATCTCAGCTTTCTTTTCCGGGCTCATGCCGGCATCGATCTCTTCGAACTCGACCTGTTTCTCTCGCAGCAGCGACACCGCGCGCGAGCAGTAGGGACAGAAGGCTCGGGTATAGATCGTGACTTTCGCCATAAATTCGCTCCTTGGAACCGTTACAGGAATTATATGGTGATGTCGGTTTCCCGTACAACGCGCGCCAGCACCAGGACGTCCACATGCCGCGCCCCTGCCCGTTTCAGGGCACGCGTGCAGGCTCTGAGTGTCGCCCCCGTGGTCAGCACGTCATCGATCAGCAGGACGCGTTTACCCTCGACATGCCCGGCCCGGCTGGGTCGTAACTCAAAGGCGCCGGCCACATTGCGGCGCCGCGCCTTGGCGGAAAGTCCGCCCTGGGTCGGTGTGCGGCGGGTCCGCTTCAGCGCATCGACCGAGACCGGCACGCCCGTCCGTTGCGACGGCGCCTCGGCAAGCCAGGCAGATTGGTTGAAACCGCGGCTGGCGAGCCGGGCATAATGCAGCAGCACCGGAACGATCACATCGGCTTCATCCAGCAGAGCCCCCCGGCCCGCCCGCATCATCCAGCTGGAAAACGTGCCAAGCCCGTCACGCCGGCCGGAGCGCTTTAGGTCCAGGACCAGCCGCAGGGAGGCAGGCTCGTAGACAAATGCTGCGCGGGTGCGGTCCCAGCGCGGCGGCCGGGCAATGCAGGCAGCGCAAGTCGCCCCCTTCATCCCGTTCGGCGCCAAGTGGCGTACCGCAACGGTCACATACGGCGCCGCTCAGAAAGTGGATCTGTCCGAATTCATGCGGGGCGAGCGGACCTTTGCCGAGACCACGTTCGCGGCTGACGAGCGACCGTGGCGGCCAGAAGAAATCCGCCGCCATCCGCAGAAAGCCCTTTGAACGGCTCCGCTGCTGCTCCATATCGCGTGCCATGACGCCCGCTGCTCCCCCGCGCCTGTTCGACCGTGCCCGAGTTGCGCGCAATCGCGACCGGGCAGCCCCTTGTTATGATGACTATGCGTTCCTGAAGGAGCGTGTGTCGAGAGACATTGCGGACCGTGTTCAGGATACGCCGCGCAGTTTCGAGCGCGCGCTGGACCTTGGCTGCCACGACGGGCGGCTGGCGCGGATTCTCGGCGAAACTGGCCGGGTTGACGCCATCGAGGCCAGCGACCTGTCTCCTGCGATGGTGGAAGTTGCCCGCGCAGCCGGCACCCATGCCGGCGTGCTGGACGAGGAAACACCGGATCTGGCAGCCGGCAATTTCGACCTCATCGTATCGGCCCTCTCCCTTCACTGGGTGAATGACCTGCCCGGCACGCTGGTGCGCCTGCGTCAGGGGTTGAAGCCGGACGGCCTGTTCCTTGGTGCCCTGTTCGGTGCGGGCACGCTCGCAGAACTTCGCGAATGCCTGATGGAAGCGGAAACGGACCTGACCGGCGGCGTCTCCCCGCGCCTCTCTCCGCTACCGGGTCTGAAAGACATGGCGGGCCTGATGCAGCGGGCGGGCTTTGCTTTGCCTGTGGCAGACCGGGACACGGTGGTGGTGCGCTACCGCGATCCGGCGCACCTGTTGTCTGACCTGAAGGGGATGGGAGAGCAAAGCGCGCTGGCACCCGGGATGATCCGGCCGCTGCCGCGAGCCGTGCTGGACCGGGCGCTCAGCCTCTACCGGGAACGCCACGTAGACTCGGACGGCCGGGTACGGGCGAGCTTCGAGATTGTGCATGTCTCGGGTTGGGCCCCTGCTCCAGGACAGCCAAAGCCCCTGAAGCCCGGTTCTGCAAGGGCAAGCCTTGCCGACGCGGTGCGCCGGCAAAGCGAAGGCGAATAGGACGGCTCAGCCGTTGAAGCCGGCAGCTGCCTTGTTGAAAGAAGCACCGGTTGACGCGCCAACGGCGGTCGCGCCGCCAACGATCGCAAGGCAGATGATGCCTGCAATCAGCGCATATTCGATCGCGGTTGCACCCTCCTCGTTACCGAGGAAATGCGAAAACAGTTCACGTGCGGCTCTCATGGTCCCTCCGTCGCGTGTCCCCCCGAAAGAACCTCGAACAGCGGAAGATCCGCAGGAGGGGCCGGGTAATCAAACAGGTTTGCCGGAGGAACCCACGCGATGGCCTGGCCTTCTCGTGGATGCACTTCGCCTGACCATGCCTGACACTTGTAGAGTGGCATAAGAAGATGAAAGTCGGGGTAAGTGAAACTCGCAAAAGTGAGCGGCTGAAGTTTCGATTCCTTAACCGTAATCGACAGCTCCTCATGAAGCTCGCGCACGAGCGCAGCCTCCGGCGTTTCGCCGGGCTCTACCTTGCCGCCCGGAAACTCCCACAGGCCCGCGAGCTGTTTGCCTTCCGGGCGTTGCGCCAGGAGGATCTCGCCCTTGTCATTGTACAGCGCAGCGGCGACGACCAGGACCAACCGGTGCGTCATGTCCGGTAAGCGCCGTTGATGTCGACATATCCGTGCGTCAGATCGCAGGTCCAGACAGTGGCTGATTGATCGCCCGCGGCAACATCGACACGGATCGTGAATTCGGGTTTCGCGAACACAGCGCTGGCAGCCTCCTCGCTGTAGTCCGGCATCCGCGCGCCATCCTTTGCGACCTGAACATCATCGAACCAGATGGCGAGGTCAGCGGCCGAAATCGGCTCCAGCGATTTGCCGACGGCCATGACAATCCGCCCCCAGTTTGCGTCACCGGCCGCCATCGCGGTCTTGATCAGGGGTGAATTGGCAATCTCGCAGGCGATGATTTTCGCCGACATCTGCGACACGGCGCTCTCGACCTGGATGGTGACGAATTTCTGCGCCCCTTCCCCGTCCTTCACCACCAGCTGGGCCAGTTCGAGGCAAACCGAGTGCAGAGCCATGGCGACGGAGTCGAGCCGCGGGTCACTCTTCGAGGTGATCGGGTCCATGCCAGACTGGCCGGTCGCGAACACCATCAGCGTATCAGACGTGGATGTATCACCATCGACCGTGATGCAGTTGAAGGTCTCGTTCGTGATCTCTTCCAGCAATTCCTGCAGCACATCGTGCGCAATGGCGGCGTCGGTGAAGACATAGGCCAGCATCGTCGCCATGTTCGGCGCGATCATGCCGGAGCCCTTCACGATCCCGGCAAAGTTCACGGTGTGACCGTCGATTTCCATCGATGTGCCGGCGCCCTTCGCGAACGTATCGGTAGTCATGAAGGCGCGCGTGGCCGCCTCCCAGTCCGGGGTGCCCAGCTTGTCCGCCAATTCGGGCACAAACGCGCCGACATAGTTCGGATCGGCTAGCGGCTCTCCGATGACGCCGGTCGCCGCCAGGAAGCAGTGCTCTTTCGCAACGCCCAGTGCCTCGCTCATTGCCTTCAATGTCGCGTCGTTCTTGTCCTTGCCCTTCGGGCCGGTGAACGCGTTGGAATTGCCGGAATTGGCGACAAGGGCACGCGCCGTACCGCTACCTGTTTGCAGCGCTTCCCGGCACCAGAGCACGTCAGCCGACGCCGTCCGGGAAACCGTGTAGACCCCGGCGCAGGTCGTGCCTTCCTCGAAGGCGAACAGGAAAACGTCGTCACGGGTCACGCCGCGCTTTGCATAAAAGCCGCGCGAGCCGGTGGCGGCGCGTACGCCTTTCACCTCAGGCAGTTTCGGGAAGGGCGTCGCAAAGGGCGAGGGCGTCAGATTCAAAGTTCAGTTCCTTCAGGAGCCGGGGCAGCAAGATCATCCGGCGTATCGTTGGGGCCGGAGTCCGGGTCGGGAAGCCTGTACGGCGTTGCGCCGTCATCGTCGAGCCCCGGTTCGCCCTGCTGGATCTGCGCCTCCGCCTTGAGGCGGCGAACGATCTTGGCGACCTGTTCCAAGGTCAGAAACGTGACGATATCGGGCCGCATCTCCGCGCGGGTTTTCGGTGCCCGCGAACGGCGATCCTTAACCTTGAGGATATGCCAGCCATCGGCCGACTCGAAGGGCGGCGCGACTTCGCCTTCGCCGGTATTGGCGATGACCAGCGGGAATGGCGGCGGTTCATCGTTCGGGGAGACATAACCAAGGTCCCCCTGCTCCATGCGTGTGGCACTGTCGAGCGAGTTGGCGCTGACCAGGCTTTCGAAGCTTTCGCCCGCCTGGATCCGGTCGAACAGGGCCTGGGCCTCTTCCCTGGTGTCCACCAGAATGTGGGCGATGCGCACTTCATCATCGTCCTGCTGCAGGGCGACCTGTTTCTCGTACATCGCCTCAATCTGGTCTTCGGTCACATCTTCAGCGACGAGGTTTTCGACCAGCAGATTGCCGAGAATGCGCTCCTCAGCCATTTCGAGCCGCCGGCGACCTGCCGGATCCTTGTCCAGACCGCGCCGGACGGCCTCCTGCGCCATCAGCTTCTGTTCAATCAGCTGATTGAGCACCGTGTCGTATTCCGGATCGCCGGATTTGACCTTGGTGCCAGCAGGCACAAGGCCCCGGGCCACGGCTTCCAGCTCTACATCGCTGACATAGATTTTCTCGCCATTCACCGTGGCGGCGGTTGCGCCTTCAACGCGAACCGGCACTTCTTCTTCCGGTGGCGGGCTGCACGCAGCCGCTGTCATAATCGCCAGACCGGCAAACAGGATACGCGGGTGGACCCGCAAAGCCTTCAGATTCAACACAGTCATCACTCCAGCTGTCTGATGGCGCCGCATTGACACCCCAATGCGGCGTTCTTAAGTCTCACCCGCGCGCTGGTCGAGTAGGTTTGGCTGGTGTAATCACGGTGGGAGAACCCGCGTATTCCTGTGCGGTCACACGGTCAGGATCACAGTTTCTTCGCCCCAGACCTGATTGGTGCAGCCTCTTATGTTTTCCGTCGCCCGCAAGATTTTCGGTTCCGCTAACGACCGCAAGCTGAAACCCCTGCGAGCCCGCGTCAACCGCATCAATGCCCTCGAGCCGATGATGGAGGCGCTTTCAGACAGCGCCCTCAAAGGCAAGACCGCAGAATTCCGCAAACGCCTGGCCGATGGCGCGACGCTCGATTCCCTGCTGGAAGAGGCTTTCGCCGTTACCCGGGAGGCCGCCCGGCGCGCCCTCGGCATGCGCCATTTCGATGTGCAGCTGATGGGCGGCATGATCCTCCATTCCGGCGCGATCGCCGAAATGCGCACCGGTGAAGGCAAGACGCTGGTCGCAACACTCGCCGCCTATCTCAATGCCCTTGAGGGCAAAGGCGTGCACGTCGTCACCGTCAACGACTATCTCGCCCGCCGCGACGCCGAATGGATGGGCCAGATCTATGGCTTCCTCGGCATGACGACCGGCATCATTGTGCACGGTGTCACCGACGAAGAGCGCAAGGCCGCCTACGCCGCTGACATCACCTACGGAACGAACAACGAGTTCGGCTTCGACTATCTGCGCGACAACATGAAATACTCGCTGGACCAGATGGCCCAGCGCGGACACCATTTCGCGATTGTCGACGAGGTGGACTCCATTCTCATCGACGAAGCCCGTACACCGCTGATCATTTCCGGCCCGACGGACGACCGATCCGACCTCTACATCAAGATCGACGCAATGGTTCCGCGCCTTGAAGAGGAAGACTACGAACTCGACGAGAAGCAGCGCTCGGTCACCTATACCGAATCCGGCATGGAAAAGATCGAAGGCTGGCTGGAAGAGGAAGGCCTCCTGGAAGGCTCACTCTGGGAACCGCACAACATCTCGCTGGTCCACCACGCCAACCAGGCCCTGCGCGCCCACAAGCTCTATGCCCGCGACAAGGATTATATTGTCAAAGGCGGCGAGGTGATGCTGATCGACGAGTTCACCGGCCGCATGATGGAAGGCCGCCGCCTGTCCGAAGGCCTGCACCAGGCCATCGAGGCCAAGGAACGCACCGACATCAAGCCCGAGAACCAGACACTGGCCTCGATCACGTTCCAGAACTATTTCCGCCTCTACTCCAAGCTGGCTGGCATGACCGGTACCGCCCTGACAGAGGCAGACGAATTCGCCGACATCTACAAACTGGAAGTCATCGACCTTCCAACCAACAAGCCGATCCAGCGGATCGACGAGGACGATGTCGTCTACCGCACGGCCAAGGCGAAATATGCCGAGATCGTCAAGGAAGTGCGCGAGTGCCACGCCAAGGGCCAGCCGATCCTGCTGGGCACCGCCTCAATCGAGAAATCCGAGATTCTCGACAATCTGCTGACCGCCGCGAAGATTCCGCACAAGGTGCTGAACGCCCGCCACCACGAGCAGGAAGCCCAGATCGTCGCCAATGCCGGCGTACCCGGCGCCGTCACCGTCGCCACAAACATGGCCGGCCGCGGCACCGACATCCAGCTCGGCGGCAATTTCGAAATGCGCCTCGAGCAGGAGAAGACGAAAAAGGAGGCCGAGCTCGGCCGCGAGCTGACCGAGGGCGAAGCCTCCCTGCTCACGTCCCAGATCAAGGCTGACATCGAGGTCAAGAAAAAGCGCGCGCTGGATGCCGGCGGGCTCTACGTTCTGGGTACGGAGCGCCACGAAAGCCGCCGCATCGACAACCAGCTGCGCGGCCGGACGGGCCGTCAGGGCGACCCCGGCAAATCCAAATTCTACATCTCCATCGAAGACGACCTGATGCGCATCTTCGCGGCCGAGCGCATGGACGCCGTGATGCGCCGCCTCGGCATCAAGGAAGACGAGGGCATCACCCATCCCTGGATGAACAAGGCGATGGAAACCTCGCAGCGCAAGATCGAACAGCGCAATTTCGAGATCCGAAAGAACGTCCTCAAATATGACGACGTCATCAACGACCAACGCAAGGCCATCTTCGAGCAGCGCATGGAATTCATGCGCGCCGAGGATGTGTCTGACGTGATCCTGGAAATGCGCGAGCATGTGATCGACGCAATCGTCTCCCGGACCATGCCGGAGAAGGCGTATGCGGAGCAGTGGGACGTTCAGGGCCTGCGCGAAGCCATGCGCAACGAATTTGCGATCGACCTGCCGGTCGACGAATGGGCCGCCGAAGAAGGCGTGGCAAACAAAGAGATCGCCCAGCGCATCCGCGATGCGGTGGAACAGGTTTACCAGGCGATCACCACCGCCGTTGGCGCCGACCAAATGCACCGGATCGAAAAACAGATCCTGCTCCAGGTCCTCGACATGCGCTGGCGCGAGCACCTCCAGATGATCGACCAGCTTCGTTCGGTCATCCACCTGCGTTCCTATGGCCAGCGTGACCCGTTGAACGAATTCAAGTCCGAAGCCTTCAACCTGTTCCACAATCTGCTGGAAGAGCTGCGCGCGACGGTCACCCGGTCGCTGATGCATATCCGTGTACAGCAGGCTCAGCCGGAACAGGCACAACAGCGCCCTGCCCCGGCCCAGATGCCGCAAAGGCCTGCGCCAGCGCAAATGCCAGCACCGCAACCTCCCCAGGCACACGAGACGCATCTCGACCCCGATACCGGCATCAATGAGATGGACCCGTCAGACACGTCCAAACCGCCCGGTCCGGAACTACAGCAGGCCGAAGACGACTGGTCGAACACACCACGCAACTCCCCCTGCCCGTGCGGCTCCGGCAAGAAGTACAAACACTGCCACGGCGCCCTCAGCACCCAGCGGGCATAAACCGTCATGCCCCGGCTGGTCCTGATGTCAGGCCTGCCGGGTTCCGGAAAATCCACACTTAGCCGCTTGCTCTCGGAACGGACCGGCGCCAAGCACCTGCGCATTGATGAATTCGAGCAGAACCTGCGGAACACGCACGGCCCCGACTTCGATGTCGGTACATTGGGCTACCAGCAGGGCTATACGCTCGCCGCAGACCACCTGATGGCTGGGCATGACGTCGTCGCCGATGCGGTGAATGCCGTCGAACAGGCAAGGCAATGCTGGCGCAATGTCGCAAAGACGGCTGGCGCTGATATTGTCGAAATCGAAATTCTCTGTTCGGATGCTGATGAGGTCCGATCCCGGCTGCGGACCCGCGACACGGGTATTCCGGGCCTTGCTCCAGTCACGCCTGACGCGATGACCACACGCAGATGGGAACAAAATACGGCAAATCCGGCACGTCTGGATACCGCAGGGCGAAGCACCGATGCTTGCCTGGAAGATCTCCTGCAGCTGACGTCCCTCGCCTGAACTCCCTGCGCAATACGCGCCAGTCGCTTGACTTCGCAGGCAAGTCGAGGGAACGCCAGCATATGACAGCGTTTCCCCTTCCCCCCGTGCGGGGCAAGATTTTAGAGAATGCATCGCTGGCGCCCTACACCTGGTTCCGGGTGGGCGGACCGGCGGATGCCCTGTTCCTGCCAGCTGATGAGGAAGACCTTCAAGCCTTCCTCACCGCGCTCGACCCGGCCGTACCGGTCACCGTGCTCGGGGTCGGCTCCAATGTGATCGTCCGCGATGGCGGCATTCGGGGCGTCGTGATCCGCCTGATGGGCAAGTATTGGGGACAGATCGAAGCGCTGGACGGCATCACCATGCAGGCGCGCGCCGGGGCGCTGGACCTGTCGGTTGCGAAGGCTGCCGCGCAAAATGGCGTCCGCGGGCTGGAATTCCTGTCCGGTATTCCAGGCTCCATCGGCGGGGCGACGCGCACGAATGCCGGTTGCTACGGGCGCGAGCTTCGTGACACGCTGGTGGCCCTGCACGGCTTCCGGCGCGACGGGTCGAAGGCGGCTTATCGCGGGCCGGGCAAGCCGGGCGCCCAGCCGGAAGCCCATTTCTCCTACCGGCACACAGACCTGCCGGACGACCTGATCGTCACGCGCCTCATCCTGGAGGGCAACGACACGGACGCGCCGGAAAAAATCCTCGCTGACATCGAACAGCTGCAGGCGCGACGGGCCGAGACCCAGCCGATCAAGGAAAAGACATCGGGGTCCACCTTCGCCAATCCTGACCCGCCAGGCACCCCGGACCAGCGTTCCGCATGGAAACTGATCGATGCGGCTGGCTGCCGGGGCCTGAAGGTCGGCGGGGCGCAGGTTTCGCCGAAACACTGCAACTTCCTGATCAATACCGGCGATGCCACTGCCGCGGACCTCGAAGCGTTGGGCGAACTCGTCCGCCGCCGTGTTCTCGAAACGCAGGGCGTGGAACTGCGCTGGGAAGTGCGCCGAATCGGCCAGCTGGCGAGCGAGACCGCCTAGAGCGTTCCCCGCAGTTCAAAAATGGCAATCGGTCCGAACCGGCGGTTGCGGTCTTCGATCGATGCTATCTGGCCCAGCCGGTTGGTCTCGTAGATCTCTCGCCGGAAATTGTCTTTCTGGTTCAGGAGATTTCCAATCGCAAACATGGCCGACAGGCCAAACACATCCTTATGCTCCACGAAAGCGTAGGCATAGCCGGGTGTGGAGGCTTCCACGCCCCGCTCCCGAAGCTGGTAGTAGTGGTTACGTTCGAACTTCTCCGCAAAGGCGCCCCACGCCCAGTCCGTTCCCGGAATATCCTGCCGGAACTCCATGTTCACATAGTAGAGCTGGCTATCGTTGATTCGGCGGATCTCTCCGGTCAACGGGTCGGTGACCTCTGAGTCGTACACTTCGGCAAAGCTCGTTATCTCGCCGCCTGGAATACCCAGCCTGGACAGCTTCAGGGTTGTGTCGAGGGTCACGCCGACTTCCCAGGCAGAGTCGAGATTTCCAGGCCCATCCCCCATGCCGATGGGAACGCGGTCCACAATGTCCTCAATATCGGAATAGTACGTGTTCAGCGTCGCGGCGCCCCACTCCCCGAAATCCTTTTCGGCCTGCAGGCTCCACTTCCAGGCCTGCTGCGGCACGATTTCGGCATTGCCGGAATTGCCATTGTCGGCATTGAGGTTCACCGAAGAAATGAAATCGAAAAAATCGAGCTGGCCCACTTCCCGGTCCAGCCGCGCCGTGAGTTTCAGCTTCGGGTCCGCCTGCCATGAGAGGCTGACAAAGCCCTTCGGCCGGGTGAACTCCCGGGCATTCGCATTGTCCCCGGATTGGGTCAGTTCGGAATATTCCGCCCCCAGAGAAACCTGCAGGCGCAGTGCGTCCGACAGGGCCCGGCCATGCGTGATCGCGGCTTCCCAGCGGTTTTCCTCGACACGGGAATTGGCCCCCGGCAGCGGAATGATTTCGAACGGATCACCGCCTTCTGCGACGCTCAGCCCGGCCTCGGCTTCGAGGAAATTAAAGGCATTCTCGACGGAGACCTGCCAGTCGCTTTCCGGTCCGCCCGCCCAGGCATATTCGCCCCGGCCGATATATTCGCCTTCATCCACAGTCTGACTGAACCGGGTTTCCGAGAAGCCGGACCCATCGACGGCGCCGATACGGACGGAATCGTTCACCGGGCTGTTTTCGCGGCGGATGAGGCCGATCGCCTTCAGGCGACCCGGCCCGAACCCGAATTCATAGTCTCCGCCGAACTCGGCATTCCACTCGTCTTCCCCCCGCAGGAACAGTCGGCGGCCTTCCAGCCCGCCGACGGGGAAGGTTTTTGAGATCTCCTTCCGGTCGAACTGGTAGAGTCCCACACGGCCATTGAGGTTTGCCACCACACCGCTTGGAGGTGTCCACGACAAAGATCCGGAGACGGCAGCATTGTCAGCGATGTTGGTCACGTCTTCCTTGCGGCGCTCCAGCAGCGTGCCGTCGGCTGACGTTATGGATTCCCACCCGGCATGGGCGCCGCGCTCCGGCAGGCTGCTGACCTCCATGCTCCAGTTCAGGCGTTCGTCGCCTCCCGACAGCGTCACAACGCCTTCATGAAAATAGGGCGTGATGTCTTCCCGGATGCGGGATTTCCAGCGCCATGTGCCGGACACGCCTCCTTCCCCGTCGGTCGTGACATTCACGACCTGCCCGGACAGGCCCGGTATATCCAGCTTGGTGCCATCGACAACTTCAATCCGGACAACCCGCGTCGCGGAGATTCGCCCCAGCGCGGCTTCTGCGCCGTTCGATTTACCAGAGACCCTCTGGCCATTGATCAGCACATTGCCGGTGGCCTGGCCGAACCCGCGCGATCCATCGTCGTCACCTTGAATGGAGAAGCCGGGGATCCGGTTCACCATGTCCAGAGCTGTCTGCGGGTTATACTGTGCGAAGTCGCCCGGCGCATAATCACTCCGGGAAGAGACCGATGTGTCAGCGGCAGGCTCTGCCATGGCTGGAAATACGGTGAGACCGGCTGCCGTGAGGGCGGCAAAACTCGACAATAGGGTATGGCTGACAGCCACGGGGCGCCTCCTGTTTCCTCGCTTGGGTGAAGAGACACCGGCGCCCCCGCCAGCGACTCATCTTCTTGTTATTCGATAACGACTACTGTTGTAGTCAGGAGCATGCAAGTGGTCCCGGTCATGACTTTTTCGTAATCCTCTCCGCCCCTGCCGCCGGTTTGCCTCGCTTAAGCCCCTATTCACCGGCACGAAGCAGAAAAGACGGTTGGAAGCAGGCGTGACCGATCAGGGCCCGCCCGGCAGGAAGGACTTTCAGAATGAAGCGCGTGGCAGTGATCTATGGCGGCTGGTCCTCCGAACGCGAGGTTTCGCTTTCGTCAGGCACGCAGATGCTGAAGGCCGCGCAGGCGGCAGGCTATGACGCAGTCGGTATCGATGTGGACCGGAACCTCGCCGCCCAACTGGCCGATGTGAAGCCGGATGTCGTGCTGAACGGCCTGCACGGGCCCTGGGGCGAAGATGGCTGTGTGCAGGGCCTGCTGGAGGTCATGGACCTGCCCTACTCCCATTCCGGCGTGCTCGCCTCCGCACTGGCGATGGACAAGCTGAAGTCAAAAGCCGTTTACCGCGCCGCCGGCCTGCCGGTGGCAGAGGATCGCCAGGTGACGCGCGCCGAAGCCGCTGCGGCCCATCCGCTGGAACCGCCCTATGTGGTCAAACCGGTCAATGAAGGCTCCAGTTTTGGCGTCCTGATCGTGCGGAAAGGCGCGAATGGCCCGCCGCAGGAACTGCTCAGCGAGAGCTGGCATTATGGCGATTACCTCATGGCCGAGGAGTTCATTCCGGGCCGTGAACTGACCGTCGCCGTGCTGGGCGACCGTCCCCTTGCCGTGACAGAGATCACGACCTTAAGGGACTATTACGATTTCGATGCAAAATATTCAGCTGGTGGATCACGTCATGTGATCCCGGCAGACGTGCCTGAGCACATTACCGCCATGGCGATGGATTTCGCCTTGCGGGCACATCAGGTCCTTGGCTGCCGGGGCGCGACGCGGTCCGACTTTCGCTACGACGACAAGAGAGACCGGCTCGTGATCCTTGAGACCAATACCCAACCCGGCATGACGCCGACCTCACTTGTCCCTGAACAGGCCGCTTTCGTTGGAATGTCCTTCGAAGAACTGGTCGCATGGATGATTGAGGACGCTTCATGCCGAAGATAAGCCGCAACCAGCCCGCACCGAAACGCAGACGCGAACCGATCACCTTCGTCGACGAAGTGACCGGCGAGGAAGTGCGCGTCTCGTCCGTCCTGTTCGGTTTCGTCATGCTGATCGCCATCATCGTGGCGCTGGCAGCCTGGATGGGCGGATCCATGTCACAGATCGAGAGCCGGTTTGCCGGCTTCATGGACGATACGGCCCGTATGGCCGGTGTCTCCGTCAACGAAGTCTCCGTCCTCGGCCTTGAGCAGGATCCCCGCCTGCAACAGGAAATCCGCGCCGCCGCCATGATCGAGCCCGGCGAGAACATGTTCCGCGCCGATCCCTACATCATCCGCCGCCGTGTCGAGGGCACTCACAAGGTGCTGAACGTGCGCGTGCACCGGCTCTGGCCGGACCAGGTCGTGATCATCGCGGACGCCGCCGAGCCGGTCGCCATCTGGCATGACGGCAAGGAATGGACCGTTGTGGACGGCCTTGGCCGCGTCATTCCGGACGAGCGGGCTAGCGATCATCCGGATCTGGTCCGCGTTGCCGGGCGCGGCGCGCCGGAAGCCGCCCCTGCCCTCGTCATGGCACTCGCCGACGCCCCGGAAGTGACAGACGATCTCGCAATCGCCACGCGCATCAATGACCGCCGCTGGGACATGCGCCTCATTTCCGGCGCCACGGTCCGCCTGCCGGAAGACATCGAGCTGACCGCCGCCCTTGGCCGCCTGACCGACCTGCAGGTGCGCACCGCCCTCATGCAGCGCCCGCTGAAAATGATCGACCTGCGCAATGCCGGCCGCGTCTATCTCGGCCCGGTCAATCCGCCGAACTTCAAGGCGCGTGAAATCGCGGCGCGTTCCTGATGGCCAATGTCCAGTCCCGCCGCGCCCCCCGTATGGGCCGTTCGAGCACCGGCACGGTAGCGGCGCTGGACATCGGCTGTTCGAAGATCACCTGCCTGATCGGCCGCAATGACGGCTCCGGTCCGCGCAGTTTCCGCATTCTCGGCGCCGGGCGCCAGCAGTCGCGCGGCTTCACCGGCGGGACGATCACCGACATGGAGGGCCTGGAACGCGCCATCCGCCTCGCCGTGGAAGATGCCGAGCGCGAAGCGGGCGAGCAGATTTCCAATGTGATGCTGGGCATCACCGGCCAGAAACTGGCCTCCACACTGGTGACCGCCCGGATCGCGATTGACGGACGGGAGATCAACCAGAAAGACGTGCGCCGTATCCAGGCCCAGGCGCTGGCGAAGGTCCCGGCGCGCGGGGAAGAAACCCTCGCCGCCTGGCCGGTTGCCTATCGCGTCGACGAACAGGAAGGCGTGCGTGAGCCGCAGGGCATGTATGCCAATGAGCTCAGCCTGCTGCTCTCGGTCGTCACCGCACCGAAATCAGTGGTGAAAAATCTGGTCGAATGTGTCGGCCGGGCGCATATCGGCGTCTCGGCGCTGATCCCCTCCTCCATCGCGAGTGGGGCGGGCACGCTGATCGACGACGAGATCGAGAACGGTGCCATTTGCATCGATATGGGTGCCGGAGTGACGGCGGTCTCGGTCTACCTGAACGGCTCTCCTGCCTGGCTGGGCCTTGTCCCTGCCGGCGGCGCGCATGTAACGTCAGACCTTGCCCAGGGCCTCGGAACGACTTTCGCGGCCGCCGAGCGCCTGAAAAGCGTCTACGGCACGGCCAACCTCGAAGGTCCGGGCCTCGCTGAAAGAATTGAGGTTCCGCGACTGGGCGATGACGGCCGGCTGCAGGCGACGCGCATGGAGCGCGGCCAGCTAGCCGCCATCATTGCTCCGCGCGTCGAAGAGACCTTCGAATTTGTGCGCAAGACGCTCGATTCCAGTGGTGTACGCAAAGTACTCCCCCACCGCGTCGTGCTGACAGGCGGTGCATCGCAGTTACCGGGCGTGCGCGACGTCGCCAACCGCATCCTGCAGGCGCCAGTGCGGCTTGGGCGACCGACCATCGCCGAATTTCTGGGCGAAACACTGGCAACACCAGCTTTCTCCACAGCCTCCGGTCTGCTACTGTACTCTGAGTTGGGGTTTGCGGACGCAGTAAGGGCAACTGCTTCGCGCAAGGACGGACCAGAGTCGAGAAGCGGCGTGGTGAACAAGGTGTTCCATTGGCTCGAAGAAAATTTCTGAGCCAATTTCACTCCACTTAACTGCTTCTTAGCCGCATCACGCCATCTTGCCCCACGGCAGGGGTCCGCAAGTAGAGTGAAGTGAGGGATGCAATGAATTATGAACTGAAGCCCAGGATCCTGGTCTTTGGCGTCGGCGGTGCCGGTGGCAACGCTGTCGACAACATGATCGAGGCGAACCTTCAGGGCGTCGAGTTCATTGCAGCCAACACAGACGCGCAGGCCCTTTCACGTTCCAAGGCCGAGAAGCAGATTCAGCTTGGCCCGGTCACGACCTCCGGCCTCGGCGCCGGCGCGCGTCCTGAAGTCGGCGAAAAGGCCGCCGAAGAATCCATCGACGAGATCAAGGGCCACCTCGAAGGCGCCCATATGGTATTCATCGCGGCCGGCATGGGCGGCGGTACAGGCACCGGCGCCGCCCCGGTGATCGCCCGCGCCGCGCGCGAGATGGATATCCTCACCGTCGCCGTCGTCACCAAGCCGTTCGGCTTCGAAGGCAATCGCCGCATGCATGTCGCCGAGAGCGGGCTGGACCTGATCCGCGGCCATGTCGACACGATGATCGTCGTGCCGAACCAGAACCTTTTCCGCATCGCCAACGATCGCACGACCTTCGCCGAAGCCTTCCGCATGGCCGACGACGTGCTGTATTCCGGCGTGCGCGGCATCACCGACCTGATGGTCATGCCCGGCCTGATCAATCTCGACTTCGCAGATGTCAGCGCCATCATGCACGGCATGGGCACGGCCATGATGGGCATGGGTGAGGCCACCGGCGAGAACCGCGCACTGGAAGCGGCACGCCAGGCGATCGACAATCCGTTGCTGGACGATATCTCGATGAAGGGCGCCAAGGGCGTGCTCATCAACATCACCGGCGGCTATGACATGACCCTGTTCGAGCTGGACGAGGCTGCCAACGAGATCCGGCGCGAAGTGGACCCGGATGCGAACATCATCCTCGGATCGGCCTTCGACACCGAACTGGAAGGCCGTCTGCGCGTCTCCGTGATCGCGGCAGGCGTCGAAGCAGGCTTCGCCGCCAAGCCGGCAGAGCCCGCCAATCCGGAAGCCAGCGTCCGTCAGCCGATCGCTGCTCCGGTCGAAGAAATGGAACCGGAGCCGGAACCCGAGCTGGAAGAGGACACCGCAGAAACCGAAGGCGTCGCAGCCGAGGAAATGGCGGAAGACGCCCCGGCGCACGACGAAGACCGCCCGACCATCATCACCCATCGTCCAACCGCTGCGGAAGCAGAAACAGCGGCGGTCGAAGACGATCACTATGTAGGCGCAGAAGGAGACGAAGAAGTGTCAGCAGATTCTGTATTCTCCGCCCGTCGCGACACCCCGGTCGCCGACAAGCCGAAAGCCGACCAGGGCGGATCCGGTTTTGCCAACCTGTTCGGATGGCGCCGCAACACGCCGCAGGGCGAAAACGATGACACCGCTGAGCCGGCCCCGATTGTCTCCTCGCCGGACGATCATCCCGAGCCTGCCCCGTTCGACGATGCAGACCTCGAGATCCCCGCTTTCCTGCGCCGGTCAGCCAATCACTGAACCGCCCAACGGATGGCAGCGCCGGATGCGTGAAAAAACAGTCAGGCAAGGTTAACCTGTTGCAGTAAAAACCTAATTTAAACAGGGCCATATCTGATGATATGGCTCGTTTTGTAACACGCCGAAACAAGCCGTGTTTTGCTCCTTTAACCCCCTACCCTCACAAAGGCGCCTGTTGTCATGGGGCAGTTGTGAGTAGATTTGGCATGGAAATGCAGCAGACAATTGAGCGGCCCGCCATGTGCGCCGGCGTCGGCGTCCACAGCGGCGAGAAAGCCCGGCTGGTTCTGAAACCGGCGCCTGTCGGCACTGGCATCCTGTTCCGCCGCACAGACCTCGGCCTGCCGAAAGCTGAAATCCTGGCCCATGCCGCAAACGTCTCCGACACCCAGCTCGGCACGACGATTTCCAACGAAAATGGTATTTCGGTCGCCGTGGTTGAACACCTGATGGCGGCCGTCTCCGGTCTCGGTATCGACAATCTTCTGATCGAAATCGACGGGCCGGAAGTGCCGATCATGGATGGCTCGTCGGCCGTCTACTGCGAGCTGCTTCTACAAGCTGGCCTGAAACAGCAGACCGCGCCGCGCCGCCGCATCCGCATTCTCGAAACCATCGAGATCGTTGACGGGCCGAAGCGCGCCACCCTGTCGCCCTCTGAAGACAATCACCTCACGCTGCGCGCCCGCATCGAATACGACAACAATGTCATCGGCGTTCAACAGATGGCCTTGCGCCTCGCGCCCGGCATGTTTGCCCGGGACCTCGCCTTTGCCCGCACCTATGGGTTTGCCCGCGATGTCGAGATGCTGCGTTCCATGGGCCTTGCCCGCGGTGGCTCGCTCGACAATGCTGTCGTGATCGACGACGACGAAGCGATCATGAACCCGGAAGGCCTGCGCATCGAAGATGAATTCGTGCGCCACAAGATGCTGGATGCGGTGGGCGACCTCATGCTGGCAGGCGCCCCGATCGCCGGCGCTTATGACGCGGTGCAGCCGGGCCACGCGTTGAACAACAAGCTGGTACGCAAGCTGCTGGCGACCCCGGAAGCCTGGTGCTGGGAAAGCGACGCCGACACCGATCTCGTCACCCAAACTGTTCGGGCCGGCGCTGCCATCTGAGCGGTTATCGCCGCACTTCCTCAAAGAGCCTGTCTAAAAAGCCTGTAAGACTTGGGCCACCTAGCCTGTTTCCGGGCCTGTTTAAGGTTTCCGGCATGTGAAAGTTCCTTGGAATTCCGGCAGGGTTCGCGCTAATCAAAGGGCGACAAGAATTGCAGAAAGCGCGCCGGAGCCCATGAAGCCTGCCAAGCCCCTCGCCCTCGCCCTGATCGCCGTGGCTGTGAGCCTCACAGCCTGCCAGAGCCGGGAAAAGCGCCAGCGCGAACTCGCCTATGTCGAGCGCCCGGTCGAGCAACTCTACAATCAGGCCGGCCGCGAACTGGACAGCCGCGATTACGAGACAGCGATCCTGCTGTTCAACGAAGTCGAGCGCCAGCACCCCTATTCCGAATGGGCCCGCAAGGCGATGGTGATGACCGCTTACGCCCATTACCGGCGCCGCGACTATGACGAAGCCATCTCCGCAGCTCAGCGCTATATCTCGCTGCACCCAGGCGGTACCGAGGCAGCGTATGCCTACTACCTCATCGCGGTCAGCCAGTTTGAGCAGATTGTTGATGTCGGCCGCGACCAGGGCATGACCGAACAGACCAAGGTCTCCCTGCAGGACGTACTGCGCCGTTTCCCGGACAGTGAATACGCCCGCGACGCGCAACTTAAGCTGGACATGGTCAATGACCAGCTGGCCGGCAAGGAAATGGAAGTCGGCCGCTGGTACCTGCGGTCCAACCAGACACTGGCGGCGATCAACCGGTTCCGCACCGTCGTTCAGGACTACGACACGACTTCCCACTCCGAAGAAGCGCTCTATCGCCTGGTCGAGGCCTACCTCTCCCTTGGCATGCGCCCGCAGGCCACTGAAGCCGCCGCGACTCTCGGATACAATTATCCGGAATCGGACTGGTACAAGATGGCCTACAACCTTCTGACCTCGGAAGGCGTGATGCTGGATACGTCGGCGACGAAGCGCACCCTGCTGCAGAGAATCATTCCCGGCGGAAAATAAGCGGCAAGGCCACGCGCTTCACGCGCCGCCAATCAGGTCGAACCATTCATCCTCGGTCATCGTCTGGATACCGAGCTCTGCCGCCTTCTTAAGTTTCGACCCGGCGCCCGGCCCGGCGACGACGAGATCCGTCTTGGCGGAGACCGATCCTGACACTTTGGCCCCCAGCGCCCCGGCTCGGGCTTTCGCCTCGTCCCGCGTCATCCGCTCCAGCGTCCCCGTGAAGACAATCGTCTTGCCCGCAACAGGGCTGTCGGAGGCGGCTTTCGCCTCGTCCTCGATCGTCAGCTCCGAAAGCAAGGCAGCGAGCATGTCGCGATTATGGGCCTCGCGCTCGAAATCGCAGAGCGCGTTGACCGCCGTTGCGCCGATGCCGTCGATGCCGGACAGCGCCTCCCAGGCTTCACTGCCCTCCCCGTCTTCGGCGGCGGAGACGACATTTGCCCAGAACACATCCCATTTCAGGAAAGTCCGCGCGAACAATTGCGACGTCGTCTGGCCGACATGGCGGATGCCGAGCCCGTTGAGGAACCGTGCAAACGGCACGTTCCGGCGCGCATCAATGGCATCGAACAGCTTCTTCGCGGAGACCTTGCCGAAGCCTTCCCACGCTTCCAGCGGCGGCAGGCCGGCGGCCTCGATCGCCGCCGCAAGCCGGAAGATATCCTGCGGGCCTTTCAACACGCCTTTCTCATGGAAGAGTTGAATCTGTTTCGCGCCGAGGCCGTCAATGTCCAGTGCCTTGCGGGAGACGAAATGCTTCAGCCGCTCCACAGCTTGCGCCGGGCAGACGAGCCCGCCGGTGCAGCGGCGCCGGACATCTTCCTCGCCCTTGGCATCGATTTCCCTCACCGCGTCCGATCCGCAGATCGGGCACTGGTGCGGCATCTGCCAGGACTCGCCGCCACCATCTTTCACGACACGGAGGACTTGCGGAATCACATCCCCTGCCCGCTGGATCTCGACCGTATCGCCGGGCTTCACACCTAGGCGGGCGATCTCATCTTCATTGTGCAGGGTAGCGTTGGAGACGACCACGCCGCCCACCGTCACAGGCTGCAGCCGCGCTACCGGCGTCAGTGACCCCGTACGGCCAACCTGGATGTCGATGTCCAGCAGTTCGGTCGTGGCCTTCTCCGCCGGGAATTTGTGCGCAATGGCCCAGCGCGGCGCGCGGGAGACGAAGCCGAGGCGTTGCTGCCAGTCAAGCCGGTCCACCTTGTAGACGACGCCGTCGATATCATACGGCAAATCGGCCCGTTTTGCCTCGATGTCACGATAAACCGAGAGCAATTCCTCCACCGTCACGGCACGGATCATCAACGGGTTTGTTGAAAAGCCCCAATCGGCGAAAATCTGCACGGCTTCATGCTGTGTGTCCGCAAAAGGCGTGCTCTCGGCAGCCCAGGCATAGGCAAAGAAGCGTAGCGGGCGGGATTTCGTAATCTCGACATCGAGCTGCCGAAGGCTGCCTGCCGCCGCATTACGCGGATTGGCGAAAACCTTCCGGCCCGCCTCTTCTTCCCGCTTGTTAAGCGCCGCAAAGTCCGCCTTGGTCATGTAGACTTCGCCGCGGATCTCGATCCTGTCGGGCCAGCCCTTGCCGGACAGTTTTTTCGGGATGTCGCCCAGCGTGCGCGCATTGGCGGTGACGTCCTCGCCCACCTCGCCATTGCCGCGCGTTGCTGCGCGTTTCAGCGTGCCCTTCTCATAGGTGAGGCTGAGAGACAGGCCGTCGATTTTAGGTTCCGCCGTGATTGCGACTTCTTCGTCTGCGCCGAGGCCGAGAAAGCGCCGGATCCGGTCTGCGAAGTCGCTGACATCCTCGTCGGAGAACGCATTGTCGAGCGACAGCATGGGCGCGGCATGCGCCGCCTTGGCGAAGCCGTCATGCGCGGCCGCACCGACCCTGTCTGACGGACTGTCCTCGCGCTTCAGGTCCGGGAAGCGAGCTTCAATGGCCGCATTGCGCAGGCGCGCGGCATCGTATTCCGCGTCCGTCATCAGCGGGGCGTCTTCCTGGTAATACGCCGCGTCTGCCTCGGCGATCAGGCCGGCAAGGCGTTCAAGTTCGACCGCGGCCTCTTCGCGTGTCAGGTCTTCGACCGGGGTCGCCTCGCTCATACATCCTCCAACAGCCTCCCGGCCGCTGCCCGCGCCTCCTGGGTGATCTCGGCGCCGGACAGCATGCGGGCAATTTCTTCCTGCCTGTCCGACTCATCTAGCCCGCGCAGGCGCGTGCCACCAGACTTGCCCCTGCCCTTTTCCACAAGCCACTGCGACCGCGCCGCCGCCGCGACTTGCGGGCTGTGGGTGATCGCGAACACCTGCCGCGTGCGGCCCAGCCGGATCAATCGCTCGCCAATCGCCGCGGCGACTGCGCCGCCGACGCCCTGGTCCGCTTCGTCGAAGATCAGAGTGCCAGCGCTGCCCGCCTCTGCCAGGGCACATTTGAGGGCGAGCGACACGCGCGCCAGTTCCCCGCCGGAGGCGATCTTGCGCAAGGGGCCGAAGCCTGCGCCGGGATTGGTTTCGGCATCGAACTCCACCCGGTCACCGCCATGCGCCCCGCCATCTTCACCGAGCGGCGTGACAGAGACACGAATGACCGCACGACCGAGTTTTAGCGGCGCAAGCTCTTTCACGATGGCCTTTTCCAGCTGGGCAGCGGCCGCTTTCCGTGCGGCGGTCAGTTTTTCCGCCGCTGCATGCCAGGCGGCATTGGCCGCGCTCTCGGCTTTCCGGGCGCGGACCAGCGCGTCCTCGCCGGCTTCCACCAGGTTCAGGCGCTCACGCAGGGTCTCCAGCACGTCTGGCAACAGATCCGGATCGACCATGTGCTTGCGGGCAACGGCCCGCAGCGCGAAGAGCCGCGCCTCGGCCATCTCCAGCGCACTGGTGTCATGCTCGACGAGGCTTTCCAGCGCGGCAATCGCCGCTTCGGCCTCGCCTGTCTCGATCAGGGCACGCTCCAGTGCTTCAGCCGCCGACCGGGCCGCATGGGCGAGAGGATGATCAGCCCCGTCAAAGCCCGGCAGACGGCAGATACGCTCAGCCGCCCGTGACGCTTTGGAGAGCGCTGCCTCGATCTCGGCATCGGCGAAGGCTTCTTCGGCCTCCGTAATGGCTTCGGTCACGCGTTCGGACTGCATCAGGCGCGTGCGGGTCTCGGTCAGAACACCTGCCTCCCCAGCCTGCGGGGCGAGCGTGTCCAGCTCCTCCACCGCGCCAGCCAGCCATTCCCGCGTGCGCAGCGCTTCCTCTGTCTCGGCTTCCAGCCGCTCGCGTGTCTCCCTCGCTTCCAGCCGGGCCGCCTGTGCTTCGGCACAAGCATCCAGCAGGGCTTCATTGCCTGCGAACAGGTCGAGCAGCTTTCGATGAGAGGACGGACGCATCAGCGCGGACGCCGCATGCTGGCCATGGATCTCCACCAGCGTCTCGCCTGCCTCGGCCAACAGGGCGGCACTGACCGGCTGGTCATTGATGAAGGCCCGCGCCGGGCCGCTGGCGCGCACGACGCGCTTCAGGGTCAGCGTCTCGTCCGGACTCGCCTCGAAGCCATGCTCGGCCAGCACGTCCCAGACCGGATGGCCGGGCACGGCGGCAAATTCCGCCGCAACGCTTGCCTGCTCTGCGCCGGAGCGGATCACGCCCCGGTCTGCCGGTGCGCCCAGCGTCAGCGCCAGGGCATCAAGGATGATGGATTTTCCCGCCCCGGTCTCCCCGGTCAGCGCGGTAAAGCCTGATCCCGGCTCGATATCGAGACGGTCGATCAGAACAAAATCACGAATGGACAAAGCAAGGATCATGGAAGCACTCCCAACTCTACGGAGTGTGTTCCTAGCATTAGAACAAAAACAGAACAAATGGAATCTGCACGGCACCCATTCAGGGCAGATTTACCGCAAGCCCTCTGCCCGGGCGCACTTTCAGTATAGCCTGCCAAAGAAGGCGATATTCAGGGAGGCCGCAAGCATGATCGATTACAACGGCAAGGTGGCGCTGATCACCGGCGGAGCATCCGGCATCGGAAAGGCGATGGCGACGCAGCTCAGCGAACGCGGGGCGGACGTCGTGGTCGCCGACATACAGGCAGACCTCGCCAGGGAGGTCGCCGCGCAGCTGCCCCGCCCGGGCCTTGCCATTCCCTGTGATCTGTCGAAGCCGGAAGCATCTGCCGCGCTCGTGAAAGAGGCGCTGGACTGGAAAGGCCAGCTGGACCTTGTCTGCGCCAATGCCGGTATCGATCGCCACAAACGGATGACCAAGGAGGATTTCGGGCCAGAGACAATGCGGATGTTCGAAGTGAACATGTTTGCTCCCTTCCGCATTGCCCAGGCCTATGCCGCAGTCCTCAAGGATTCAGGTGTGCGGGGACGGCTGATGATCACTGGATCTGAAAATTCCCTCAGCCTGCCGCACGCCGTGAAGCGCACCCATATCGGCGCCTATGGCGCGACCAAGCACGGTGTGCTGATCATGGCTGAGTGGTTGCGCGAAGACCTTCGCGGCGAACTGATGGATCTGCACGTGCTGATGCCGGGTGGGGTCTATACGCCGCTGATCGCCAGCGGCATTCCCGATCCGGCGATGATCCCGCCCGAATTCAACGTCATCATGCCGGAGCAGTGCGCCGAGATTGCCCTGAAAGGCCTGGACCTTGGCCTGTTCTACATCCCCACCCATGCCCATATCGGGGAGGACATCCGCCCCCGGTTCGATGGTGTGCAGGATGCGTTGAAGCAATTGGGACTCAAATGACATGACCACCATCCTCATCACCGGCGCAAATCGCGGTATCGGCTTTCACCTCGCCCGGGAGGCGCTGGACAAGGGCTGGCGCGTCTGTGGCAGCGTGCGCACTGACGCACAGGCGGAGGAAACAGCAGCGGAACTCGGCTCCGGCTTCACGCCACTTGTCTTCGACGTGACCGACCGCTCAGCCATGTCAGCAGCCGCTGCGCGCCTCGACGCACCCGTCGACATCCTGATCAACAATGCCGGCACAATCGGCCCGCCGGATGCTGAGCAGACCACGCTGAAAATGGATTTCGACGGCTTCGCCCGGACGCTCGAAATCAACACACTCGCGCCGCTGGCCGTCGCGCAGGCTTTCCTGCCTCATATCCGGAAATCTGAAAACGGCCGTATCCTGACCGTTTCCAGCCAGATGTCCTGGATGGGCTATGCCAAATCCGACCGGATCGCCTACCGGGCGTCCAAGGCAGCAGTGAACAAGGTGATGCAAGGCCTTGCGACAGACCTCGCGCCAGAAGGCATCGCAGTCTGCCTGATCGATCCCGGCTGGGTACAGACCGATATGGGCGGGCCCGCCGCAAACCTCACCCCGGACGAAGTCGCGAAAGGGATTGTTGCAGTCGCGGACGGGCTCACTCTGGCCCGCACGGGCCGATTTATCGAATGGACCGGGAGAGAGCGGGAGTTCTAGAGAAAGGCTAGCCGTCCCCACCGATCCGCTCATCCGTACCCGTCTCCTTGTCCACCCGGCGGCCATGGGCCCACCAGTTCTCGAAATTGGTCTCGAGGATGCTCATGCCGAGGTCCTCGCGGCGGACGCCGGGAGATTTCACAAGATTGTCTGCAATTGCCTCAAACAGGCGCATCTTCACGGCGGCCGGGCGGGCATTGAACGAAAGCCGGATCATCAGGAAGTCCGGACTGCGCGGCATTCCGAAATAGTTCGGGTCAAAGATATAATTCTCTTCTTCCAGTTCGTGCGTGACCTGGAAATAGTCGTCTTCCGGCAGGTTCATCACCGAGATCATCGCCTGGTGGATGCCCGCCGAAACGGCCGCCCTGTAGGCCTTGTCCTTCCCGGATCGCATCCAGACTTGAATCATTGGCATGGGATATTCCTTTCTCGTTCGACCCGCAGTTGACGGATCGTTTGTCGAGACTAGGGTGAACGTCACGCCCCAAACAGGACCAGGATTATCCTAGGACTAAATGGACCCACCCTGAGATGCAAACGACGACGCCCACCCCTGTTCGCCATGCCCGCAACGAGCTTGGCCGGTTCCTCCGCTCCCGGCGCGAGGCGATCCGGCCGGAGACCCTCGGCCTGCCTGAACGCGGACGGCGCCGCACCCCGGGGCTTCGCCGCGATGAGGTGGCCGAGCTCGCAGATATTTCTGTCGACTGGTACATCAGGCTGGAACAGGGCCGCCCGGTCAGCCCGTCCCGCCACACCGTTGACGCGATTGCCAGGGCCTTGCGGCTCGACACGGTCGAGATAGCTCACCTCTACGCCCTGTCCGGCATGGCCCTGCCCCAGGACGCCGCGGACGAAGTTGTTCCGCCGACTGTGCAGCGCATGACCGACCGGCTGGCACAGCCAGCCTATGTCACCAACCGGTTGGGCGATGTGCTTCACTGGAACCTTGCGGCAGATGCCTTGTTCGGGTTCGGCGATGTTGCGGATGCCGACAGGAATGTCTTTATCGGCATGTTCCTCCGCCCGGCCTCACGCAAGCTGTTCGGGGCTGGCTGGGAAGCCGAAGCAAAACGCATGCTGGCCGAGTTCCGGCCCGTTCACGACATCAACACAGCCGATCCCCGCTTCGTGCAGCTAACGGGCCGGCTTCAGGCAGAGAGCCATCTGTTTGCGACATGGTGGCGCCAACATGGCATCAAGGTCGGCGGTGCCGGGTGCAAGACGCTCTACCCGCCAGGCGGCGGCAGGACGAAATACGAATATGTCGCCCTTCAGGTTATCGAAAACCCGGCACTCAAAACCATTATCTACTATGCCGTCTAGATCCGCTTCGTGGCGTCCTTAAGCCAGGCTTTCACATCGTCCGGCAGTTTGCGGTTCAGCAGCTTCCAGACCTGCTTGTGATAGTCGTTGACGTATTTGCGCTCTTCTTTGGTGAGCAGCTTCACGTCGATCAGGTCACGTGCCAGCGGCGCGAAGGTCAGGCATTCGAAGCCCAGCATGTCGATCTCGCCGCCCTCGATGGGGGCTGGCGGGGTAACATATTGCAGGTTTTCGATCCGGATGCCGTACTGCCCTTCCCGGTAATAGCCGGGTTCGTTCGAGACGATCATGCCCGGCATCAGCGGCACGGCGTTCCACGCCTTGGCAATCCGGTGCGGCCCTTCATGCACGCCGAGATACACGCCGACGCCATGGCCTGTGCCGTGCTGATAGTCGAGCCCCGCCTGCCACAGCGCATGACGCGCCAGCGTATCGAGATGCGTACCGGTCGTGCCTTCCGGGAACCGTACGGTGGCCAGCGAGATATGGCCTTTCAGCACCAGCGTATAGTGGCGAATCATGTCTGCTGTCGGTTCACCGATCGGCACGGTGCGGGTGACGTCCGTCGTCCCATCCGGATACTGACCGCCTGAATCGATCAGGTAGAGCGAGCCGAGCTCCAGCGTCCGGTCGGACGCTTCCGACACGCGATAGTGCGGCAGCGCGCCATGCTCCACCGCGCCGGAAATCGACGGGAAGGACAGGTCTTTCAGCGAGTCGTATTCGTCGCGGAAATTCTCCAGCCGGATCGCCGCTTCGATCTCGGTCACCTTGCCGCTCTGCGCTTCGGTGTCGAGCCAGTGCAGGAAGCGGGTCAGTGCAACGCCGTCACGAATGTGCGCGGCGGTGGTGCCCTTGATCTCTGCCTCATTCTTGCAGGCGCGCGGCAGAGCCACCGGGTCGCGCTGGCGCACGATCTTGCCACCGGCCGCTTCCACCGTGTCGAAGAACCAGGCCGAGGCGAGATCCGGATCGAGGCTGACGGTCTTGCCGGACAATTCACCCAGTCCCTCGTCAATTTCCGACAGCGGACGGACGGTGACTGTATTGCCGAGATGCTTGCGCAACTTCGGCGAGACTTTCGCTTCGTCGAGGAACAGATCCGCACTGCCATCCTTGTGGAGGATCGCCCGGCCCAGCGGCAGCGGCGTGCACATCACGTCCCCGCCCCGGATATTGAACGCCCAGGCAAGCGACGCCGGTGACGTCAGCACGGCGGCATCGATGCCGTCCTCTTCCAGCGCCTTGCCGATTTCAGCGCGCTTTTCGTCATGCGCAACGCCGGCATATTTCACATGGTAAGGCGCGACTTCCGCCATTGGCTGCGGCGGACGGTCGGCCCAGGCCTTGTCGATCGGGTTTTCCTCGACCGCGATCAGTTCGGCGCCGGATTTCTTTGCGGCGGCCTCCAGCAGGGTGACATCATTCGGGCTCATCAGGCGCGGGTCGTACCCGACCTTCTTGCCGGAAAGTTTCTGTTTCGCTAGCCACCCGAAAGCGCCCGGCTCCGGAATGGCTTCCCGGTCCCACAGTTCAGGGGCGGTCTGGTCGGCTGCCTGAATGGTGTAGCGGCCATCGGCGAAGATCACGGCCTTGTCGGTGAAGACGAAGGCGGACCCGAACGAGCCGGTGAAGCCCGATACCCAGGCCAGGCGCTCGTTCGCGTCCGGCAGGTACTCGTTCTGGTATTCGTCGTCGTGCGGCACATAAAAGCCGTCGAGGCCCATGGTGCCAAGCTCCTTGCGGAGCAGCGGAAGGTGCGCGCGCCCGTCCTGGGGGCCGCCCTTGATATCGAAGGTCTGTCTCATGCCGGAGTCTTACCGCCGCACCTGACCCAAGAAAAGCGCATTTGAGCTATGCATTTCAGCATGCTTATTTTCAGGCTTTCCCTCTTTTTTGTTTACCTCTGAGGCCTATATGGCGCCCTCCGAAGTCATTGAGACATCCATCTCGGGTTCGGAAAAAGAACGCACGAATAATAATTGCAAGAACAACGAAAGCAAAACTGATGAATACCGACCTGACGACCTCCGCCCGCACTGACACTGCCGAAATTCGCGGCGCAGAGGTCAAAGACATCACCCGCGCGATCATCGCCGGCGAAGCCGTGCAGATGCCGGTGAACCGTCCGCGCATCCTGGCCCGCCGCATGGCCCGCTGGGCACGCCGCGCCACGCACGCCTGATCAACCCTGATCCCTGGCCTGCCCACACCTCCGGGCAGGCAACCTACCCTGAGTGTAGATTACCTTTCTCCCGCCCATCCTCCCTGGGATGCGGCGGGAGATTTTTATTTCAATGCCAGGTTCTGCCCTGCGTCAGGCTTTCTGGCGCATGACCAGCGTTGACCAGCCATCCTTGCGGATGCGGCGTTCGAACAGGATGCCATGACCCTCGAAGGCCTGACGCACCTGCATGGCCTGGTGATGCAGCAAGCCCGACAGGATGATCGTGCCGCCGGGCGCCGTAAGGCGCGCAATCTCCGGCGCAAGGCCGATCAGCGGCTTCATCAGGATGTTCGCAAACACGGTCTGGTACGGCGCAGCCTGTCGGATGCGCGGATGGTTCGCGCCGGTCACATGCATCGCCGTGAAGCCGGTTACATTGTTCTTCTTCGCATTCTCGTTCGCCACGACGACACTGTCGAAATCGATATCGGTGCCGAGCGCCATGGTCGCGCCGGCCTTCAGGGCAGCGATTGCCAGGACGCCGGAGCCCGTCCCGAGATCCAGCACTTTCCCGATGGCGCGGCGGCGGCGCACGTCATCGAGCGCCAGCAGGCAACCCAGCGTCGTACCGTGATGGCCGGTGCCGAAAGCCGGCCCCGCCTCGATCAGCACCGGGATCCGCCCCGGCGCCATCTTCGCCAGCGCATGACTGCCCGCGACAAAGAACGGACCAGCAGAAACCGGCGGCAGGCCTTCCAGCGACATGGTCACCCAGTCGCGCTCGACCACTTCTTCCACCCGCGCGTTCAGCTCCGGGCTGGTCTCGGTGATCATGGCCACACACGCGTCGGCGTCTTCCTGGCTCTCCGCGAAGGCATCGAGGCGCCAGACGCCCCGTCCGTCTTCCTTGCAGTCCACTGCGCCCGCAGGCGACGGGTCTGCCCAGGCCAGGGCATCCCATGCTGCTTCCACCGGCGCCCGCGCGCCTCTTGCCGATATCTGGTACATCCGCGGCGCTTAGCAGGACACCGAACCGAAAGGAAGATGCTGCATCAGGGGGCTGGGCCTTCCACCAGAATGAACCGGGAAACCGCATTCTCGATTCGCCCCCGCCGGACTTCCGTATACTCCGGCGAGTCGTAGAAGCGCTTCGCTTCCGCCATGCTCGGAAACTCCACGACAACCATCCGGCCAGCAGGTGGAGCGCCTTCAAGGGCCTCGGCCGCGCCGCCGCGCACGAGATACTTGCCCCCATAGGCTGCGACCAGCGGTCCGGCCGCCGCCACATAGGCCTTGTAGGGTTCCGGATTCACCACCTCGATTTCGGCGACGAGGTAGGCTTTCGGCACCGTAGCAGGAGCCGCATCCGGCTCCGCGACTGTCGTGCAGGCTGCCGCCAGGCAGATCCCCGTGCCAAGCATGACCGCGCGGGCGTAAGTGTTTATCGCCATTTTCTTGTCTCCCCTTTAAATCCGGCCTGTCCCGGCCCCCCAGCAAAGGCCCGGAACCCCGGCCTGCCAAGGCTTTTCATTGGCCGGAACAGAAAAATCAGGCGCCAGATCGGCGCTGCCCTTGGAATCTCGCGGGAATACACATATATTGTTATTCGATAAGAAGGAGACCCCGGGCCATGAGCCTTACAACCGATGACATGATCCTGATCGAGCAACGCGTTGCCAATGAGCGCAAGAGCGCGGGCGCGGCCTACCTGCTTTGGTTTTTCCTCGGTTTCGTTTCGGCCCACCGCTTTTATCTGGGCAAGCCGATCAGCGCGATCCTGCAGATCATTTCCTATTTCTTCCTGATCGGCTTTGTCTGGTGGTTCCTGGACTTCTTCCTGATCCCTTCGATCATCGAAGACGATCTCGACGACAAGCGCTCCCGGATGGCCGGATACCTGCGCCGCCGCGGCCATTACGCCTACTAGGTGAACCTGCTGCAGCCGCGCCGGAATGGCCCGTAGCGGCGAGGAAATTTTCCCTGTAACCTCCAACACTTAATGAGTGTTGGGAGGCACGCATGTACCAGGTTTCGCTGACGGAATCCTATTTTCCGGCTCATGGGGGGCCCGAACCGGCCCCGCGCACAATCGGCGACATGCTGCGCGCCTCGACCGCCCGCAAACCGGACCAGCCGGCCCTGAAAGCGCTGGACTATGACGGCACCGTCCTGCGCACCTGGTCCTATCAGGAACTCCTCTTCGATGCCGAGCGCCTCGCCCGCGCGCTGGCCAGCCGCCATGAGGAAGGCGCCCGCGTTGCGGTCTACGCCAACAACGTGCCCGAATGGGTGCTGCTGGAGCTCGCCTGCGGCCTCGCCGGCATCACCCTCGTCACGGTGAACCCGGCCTACCAGAAGCGCGAACTGAAATACGTGCTCGAACAGTCCCGCTCCGAAGCAATCTATTATGTCGCCGATTTCCGCGGCAATCCGATGCAACAGATCGCCGACGAGGTCTGCAATGAAATCCCGGCCATCCGCCACCGAATCTTGCTGACCGACCATGCCGCCCTGTTCGACGGCGAAGCGCGCGGCGAGCTGCGCAGCCCGGACCCACACGATCCGACGCAGATTCAGTACACATCCGGCACAACCGGCTTTCCCAAGGGCGCCCTGCTCCACCACAATGGCCTCGTCCTCAATGGCATCGAGGACATGAAACGCGCCGGTGTGAACCAGGGCGATGTGTTCGTGCACCACATGCCCCTCTTCCACACCACCGGCTGCGCTATTCTGGTGCTGGGCGGTCTTGGCGTCGGGGCGACCATGCTGCTCGCGCCGATGTTCGACCCGGCGATGATCGTCAAGGTGATGGAGCGTGAGCGCACCAAATTCATTCTCGGTGTGCCGACCATGCTGGTCGCCCTTATCGAAGAGGTCGAGAAAACAGGGCGCGACGTCTCCGCCACCCGTCGCATCATGTCCGGCGGCTCAATGGTGCCGCCGGAGCTTTGCCGCAAGGCCCGCAAGGTGCTGGGCGCACCGATCCAGATCATCTATGGCCAGACCGAAACATCTCCCGGCCTCACCCAGGCCTGGTATGAGGACGACGAGACAGACCTGACCCAGACCATCGGCCAGCCCGTACCGTATACGGAAATTTCAATCCGCGACCCGGCCACGAACGAAGTCATGCCCATCGGCGAACAGGGTGAAATCTGCGCCCGCGCCTATTCCGTCATGCTCGGCTACAACGACAATCCGGAAGCCACTGCCGCAACCATCGACAGCGAAAAATGGCTGCACACCGGCGATCTCGGCCGCATGGACGAACGCGGCTATGTGAAAATCACCGGCCGGGTGAAGGAGATGATCATTCGAGGCGGGGAAAACCTCTTCCCGGCAGAGATCGAGAACGCCCTGCTCGAACACGATGCCATTTCCGAAATCGCCATTGTCGGCATACCCGACGAGAAATGGGGAGAACAGGTCGCCTGCTTCATGCGCGGCAATTCAAAGCCCCACCCGACCGATGCAGAACTGAAGACCTTCATCCGCGAGCGCCTGTCACCGCAGAAAACGCCCGCCTACTGGATCTGGGTCGACGACTGGCCCCTTACCGGCTCCGGCAAGATCCAGCGCTTCAAACTCGCCGAAGCCTTTGAACAAGGCGCCTACACCGATCAGGTGGAGTAGGCGCTGATTGTCACTTCGACAAATTTAACACCTGAACGGTGAACGGGTCCGCTGTGGCGCCCAGATTCGATGTCACAAGGACCTGCCCAGAGCCATCGTCGGAGTGGAATATCCGGGCAGCGAGGACGGGGTAGAGCACACCCTCGATAGGCACGTCACGCACGTCGGCGACAGACTTCCGCGCAAAGGTCTGATCGTCATAGAAGGCGATCTTTCCATTCATGCTCGGCACGCCGGTCGAGTTCCCGATGATCACGGCCCACTCCCGTGTTTCACTTGAGTGATCTGCCCAGGCGGCGAATATGCCGTCCGGTATCGTGTAATCGAGCAACATGTCCGCGGAGTAATTACCAGAGATCGTGAACAATCGGCCGGTTCCTGAGAGCATCCTGTCGCCGTCTTCGCTGATCCAGATATTTCCCCCCAACTCTTCCTGGGCTACGCCGATCTCTTCAATCCTGAGCGATTGGACAGGCAAAGTCGTCGTATCCCATTTGCGGAGAACCGCTGGGGTCTGTCTTGTCGTAACACCATAAATCCAGTTTTCGGTCGGATGCATGCGAAGCGCCGTGCCAAGATCAAGGCTGTACTTCATGCTGACCTCGTCTGCACCGAAATCGACGGACACTAAGGGGCCGACACTTCCCTTTTCCGTATTGAAATGGGCACGCCCGTTTCCGTCGAGGACGATATCTCCCCAGTCCCAGGATACCAGCGCACTATCAATAACCTTTGCCGATGTCAGATCGATCAAATAAACTTTGCCGGACAGAGACACAGCGGCCTGCCGGCCGTCCGGACTGAGCCCGATACTGTACGCCTGACGCTCAAGCGGAACTTGCCTTTCCTTAAAATTCAGAAGATCGACCAGGCGCACCGAAGACTCGCCTTCCACGACATAGGCAAGCACGGAAAGTGATTTGGAATAATCCGCATCGAGAATTTTTCCAGGCAATCTGTAGAAGGCAGCGCTATGATCCGGCGCAACTGACACGGTCACTTGCCGGACCACCTGGTGAACGCCATCGCTCACAATGAGCTGGACAACATATTCCCCTTCCAAAGACGGAACCATATTCACATTTGGCCCAATTCCGCCGGTCAGGATCGCTGCGCCAGGATTCGGCTCACTCAGAACCTGCCAATCATACGTCAACGGCAGCCCTTCAGGGTCAATGCTGTCGTTGGTATCGAGACTCACCTGCTCGCCCACATACCCGGCCGAATATTTCTGCAATGTCACTTCGGGAGGCAGGTTCACTCCGGCAGGGTAATCCAAAGCCGTCACCAGCATGTAGTGATCCACATCCGCTGTCGGGTGATCCGTTGCGAGAATGCGGAGCGAAAGATCCGTCTGGCTGGCAGTGACGAATCGCGCGACCAGCTGATTGCCGCTTGTCCCATGCTCCAATGGCAGCTCGATCGTGTGGATCAATTCATAAGTCCGGGAGTCATACACCAGTATCTTGCTCTGGAACTCTTCATTCGGAAGCCCCAGAACATACCAGTATTTCGTAATCGGGCTGTATGTCGCGCTTTGGACGCCACCAAGATTATAGATCCACCCGATCGGCGTCATATCCGTCGCCGGATCATCAGAAAACTGCATAATCCGGCCGCAATAGGCCATGAGCGCGCTTCCATCTCCCTTCATCCAGCCCGCCCCACACAGGCCATTCGCGGTGGTCGACTCACGATAGTCTGAAAACGCCCCACCCGAGATCGTGTACCGGCCAAGGACATTCGGAGAGATGCCTGACATAACATACAATTTGTCGCCGGAGGGATGCAGGTAACCTCTAAGGTCCGGATACCGTCCCGCGGTCGTTTTGACTTGTCCGGTTGTCATGTTGACAGACACAAGATCGGTACTGCCGCCAGACAAACCTGTTATGTAGGCAATGCCCTCATCGGACACCACAAAATGTCTGGGAGAAACGTCCAGAGGCCATGTAGCGATGATCTCGGCTTTGTCGAGATCGACAAAGCTCATGGCATCATCGCCTTCTACCGCAGCAATACTTCCGTCCGGTGACACAGCCACACCGACCACATCGTGCGGAGCGGGTATAAGTTTCGGCTCAATCACCCCCTCATCGAAAACGCCGATCTGGTCATGAAGATCCACAACCAGCCGGCCGCCGCCTGGCTGCAGCCCCCGGGCGCTGAACGTTCTTGGCAGCTTACGGATTGAAAATTTACTTGCGAAGATCACTGGAAGGTCGACCACCACCGTGTCATACCCATCCGATACAGTCAGAGAAAAGCCGTACGTCCCTTCCGTATCGAAAGAGAGCGTCTGCGTCACGCCGTCATATGTCGTACCCGCCGCCACACCCGCCGGTGCCGTCTCTAATGTCCACGTATATGTCAGCGGCTGGCCATTGGGATCAGACGTCTCAACTGCGGTCAGACCGATGTTCTCTCCGATCGCAGGCATGAAAAGGGATACATCCGCCACCGGCACGGGCGCATCGTTCTCAAGCGTCACGGACACTCTGTCATAACCTGTCGCGCCGGCGGGATCCGAAACGGCGAGTTCAAGCTCATAAGTCCCGGGTACCAGGGTCAGCAGTTTTGGTTGCTGCGCGGTTTCATCATCCAGTTCTGCATCGGCCCCCTCTGGTTGGGAGATAATGGTCCAAAGATAGGTGAGCGTATCGCCGTCCGGATCACCGCTTAGATCGCTGCCGACCTGAACACCGTCCGCTTCGATTGGGCCGGCAATATCCTGTCCGGCATTGGCGGAAGGTGCCTGGTTGGATGCTGGGGGTGCAGGAGGTGGGCTGGATGTGCCGCCCCCTCCGCCGCCTCCGCAAGCTGCCAGCCAGACAACCGATGCCAGCGCCGCCGCGAACGCGCGTATTCCCATTTTCTACCCTCCCAATGGAGAGTTCAACCTTCCGGATCGGGGAGTGACCCGCAACCCCAAATTGCCAGTCGCGGAACAGAAAAGTGTCGAAGATATATCCTGTTAGGCGAATTCCTCCGGACGCAGAAAATAGCGTATTTCACACGAGAAATTAAATCCCTGCGAGAACTACAAATTCAGTCCCGATAAATGGACGCGAAGTGATCCCACAAAGCCTGGCGGGTTGAGTTGAAGGATTCGATCACCAGGGCGTCGTTTGCCGCTACGGCGTCGGGTGCGGCTTCCTCGATGAAGATGTGGGAGGTCGGCACGGCCCAGGACGGGTCGTCCAGCGTGCCGGCGCAGAGTATGACAAGGTCCGGCGCCGCCTCCGGCAGGTGCCACATGCGGGTGCCACACTCTGTACACCGCTCAATCGGGATCGTGTGGCCGCTGCCGCCGGTGCGCCTGAATGTGTCGAATGTGCCGGCAGCGACATCCAGCGAAGCTTTGGGCACATGCAGGTAGAGGCCGAAGGTCGCTCCGGACAGCCGCTTGCAGTCATCGCAATGACAGGCGTTCACCGCTTTCGGCCGGGCCGTGATTTCATAGCGCACGGCCCCACAATGGCAGCCGCCATGGATGGGCGTTTTCGGGAGTGGCGGGCGGGAAATATCGGCGCGTAGCATGCGGGTGATCCTACCCGGCAATTCTACCGGAACAACTAATCTGTCTCTTCATATTCGCTTGCCTCCGGGCCCCTTCCCCGCCCACACTCAGGCCATGCTGAAACGCCTGATCCCCGCCCTTGCCCTGATCGCCGCCTGCCAGAGCGCCCCGGCAGAAACTGCGCCTGAGGCGGTACCGGAAGAGTATTCCTGGCGCCCGGTCGATCCGGAGAACCTCCTCCTGTTCGATCTTGGCCAGAACGGTATCATCTTTATCGAATTGCTGCCCGAGGCGGCCCCGGTGAATACCGCCGCCCTGCGCGAAGCGGTGCGGACCGGCTATTTCGACGGCGAATATTTCTACCGCGTGGTCGAAACCCATGTGGCCCAGGCCGGCCGGGAGTTCGACGAACACCTCAAAGATGTACCGCGCCTGCCGCTGGAAGCTGAACGCGAAGCCAGCACTATCGGCTTCGACCCGCTCGGCGGCGAAGATCTCTACGCAGCGCAAGTCGGTCACCGGAAGGGCTTTCCGGTGGCAAACCAGCGGGGCGGCGAATGGTTGCTGAACTGCCCCGGCGCCGTCGGCATGGCCCGCGACGAAGGGCCGGACACGGCGGTCACCGAAATCTACATCCCGCTCCTGCCGCGCCGCTACCTCGACCGGAATTACACCATCGTCGGCCGCGTGATTTCCGGCATGGACACGGTGAATCGCCTCGCCCGCGTGGAACCTTCGACCGAGGCGGAAACGGACATCCTGTTCGGCGATGATCCGGTGGCCGCCGACGAAGCCGCAGAGGCGCGCACCGGCAAGCTCGCCCCGAACAGGATCATCGCGGCCCATGTCGCCGCCGATATGCCGGCAGACGGCCGCCCTGCCTTCGAAGTCATGAAGACCCCGAGCCCCGAATGGACTGCCCTGAAAGAGAGCAAGATCGACTACTCTTCGGTCACCGCCTTTCCTCAAACCCCGCCAAAAGTGCTCGATATTTGCACATTACCGGTCCCGGCCCGCCCAATTATTGAGCATAATTGATCCAGTTCGCGATTGGTTAATCCAATTTGCTTGGCGGTCCGGTGCACTCGGCGCCTGTTTTTCCCAAACCAGTAGACGCGAGTGGAGGGCAAGTTCACGCGCGTGAACTAAGTGAGGGAGCTGACATTGGTGTACAATTCGACTGCGGCACGCTTCGGCGTGCTTTCGCTGCTGTGCGCGGCATTTTCCGCGCCGGCCTTTGCGGACATGGGATCCAGCGCAGGTGACACGGCCTGGATTCTCACCGCCACTGCGCTGGTCCTGTTCATGACCCTGCCCGGCCTCGCCCTGTTCTATGGCGGCCTTGTCCAGGCGAAGAATCTGCTCTCGGTATTGATGCAGTGCATGGCGATCGCCGCGCTGATGAGCATCGTCTGGCTGGTCTGCGGATATTCCCTCGCCTTCGGGCCGGGCGATGGCGGCATCATCGGCGGCTTTGCGAAATCCTTCGCCGCAGGCGTCACCGCAGCCCCGCTGGACGGCCAGTCCATTCCCGAGCCGCTCTTCATGATGTTCCAGATGACCTTCGCGATCATCACCCCGGCGCTGATTGTCGGTGCCTTTGTGGAGCGGGTGAATTTCGGCGCGATGCTGGCCTTCTGCGCGCTCTGGCTGCTGCTGTGTTATGCGCCCGCCGCCCACTGGGTCTGGGGCGGCGGCTGGCTCGCCGGCATGGGCGTGATCGACTTTGCAGGCGGCATCGTCGTGCACACGACGGCAGGCGTGTCCGCGCTCGTCTTTGCGCTGATCATCGGCAAGCGGGCCCACTTCCCGCGTGACATGCACCCGCCGCACAGCCCCGGCTTCGTGATGCTGGGCGCAGCGATGCTGTGGGTCGGCTGGTTCGGCTTCAATGCCGGTTCCGCCCTCGGCGCGAACGGGGATGCCGCCCGGGCCATGCTGGTCACGCACACCTCCGCCGCTACCGCATCGCTTGTCTGGATGGCGATTGAATGGATCAGCTTCCGCAAGCCGACACTGGTCGGCATCGCAACCGGCATGGTGGCAGGTCTCGCCACGATCACCCCGGCGGCCGGATCGGTCGGTCCGGCAGGTGCGCTGGTCATCGGCGCGGCCAGCGCGATCATCTGTTACGGCGCGGTCGTGCTGATCCGGCAGAAGCTGCAGATCGACGACAGCCTCGACGTGTTCGCCGTGCACGGCGTCGGCGGCATTCTCGGCAGCCTCGCCCTGCCCTTCCTGGCCGCCTTCGGCCCGCTGGCGCCCGGCCTGTCGAAGCCGGTCTTCGTCCAGTTCGGGGTCCAGCTGCTGGGCGTCGCGGTCGTGGCGCTTCTGTCAGCCGCCGTGACGGCAGGCCTGCTCTACGCCATCCGCACCGTCATCCCGCTGCGGGTTTCGCCGGAGGATGAAGAGGCCGGGCTCGATTCCGCCACCCATGGCGAGAGCGCCTATCACCAATAGGGATTGCGGATCGGCAACTTGACATTGCCCCCGCGTCACATCACGCCTTGGACGGATGACCGGCACAGCCCAGCCCCCCTTCGAAACGGCCCCCGGCCTCGCCGGACTGAAGGGCGTCCGTCATGGCTTTTTCGGACGCAAAGGCGGCGTTTCCACCGGTCTCTATGCCAGCCTCAATGCCGGGCCGGGCTCAAACGATGATCCGGCTGCCGTGGCGCAAAACCGGGAAATCATCCGAAAGGCCATGGGCGCGGATGCCCTGCTCTCCTGCCACCAGGTCCATTCGGCTGACGTCGTCCACGTCACCGAAGCCTGGGACACAGACCGCCCGCAGGCAGACGCCATGGTCACGACCCTGCCGGGCTTCAGCCTCTGCATCCTGACGGCGGACTGCACGCCGGTCCTGTTTGCGGATGCCGAAGCCGGCGTGATCGGCGCGGCCCATGCCGGCTGGAAAGGCGCGCTCGGCGGCGTGCTGGAGGCCACCGTCGCCTCGATGACAGAGCTCGGCGCCCGGCCAGGCCGCATCCATGCGGCGATCGGGCCGACGATTGGCCAGACGAGCTACGAGGTCGGCCCGGAATTCCGCGACACCTTCCTGGAAGTCTCCCCCGCCAGCGAACACCTTTTCGTCTCCGGCAAGGGAGACCGCTATCATTTCGATCTGCCCGGCTATTGCAGCGCCAGCCTCGCCGCGATGGACATCGGCCATATCGCCAATCTCGGCCTCGACACCTGCGCGCTGGAAGACAGCTATTTTTCCAATCGACGCCGGAATCATCGCGGTGAACCGGACTATGGCCGAAATGCCTCAGTCATTGTGCTCCAACCGTAAAAATTTGCGCTCAGCGGCAGAGTCCGGTTGCGACTCGCGGCTCCCTGTTACAAAAGCGTCGCCATCCGGGGCAGCTACAGGGTCAAAGCCGACATGAAACTTCTCGCCTGCAACGCAAACCGTCCGCTGGCCGAAGCCATTGCCGACTATCTCGACATGAGACTGACCCGTTCGGAGGTGAAATCCTTCGCAGACGAGGAAATCTTCGTCCGGATCGATGAGAATGTCCGGGGCGAGGATGTCTTCGTGATCCAATCGACCTCTCACCCCGCCAACGACAATCTGATGCAGCTGCTGATCATGATGGACGCGCTGAAGCGCGCCTCGGCCCGGCGCATCACGGCGGTGATCCCCTATTTCGGCTATGCCCGCCAGGACCGGAAGACTGACGGCCGCACGCCGATCTCGGCAAAACTGGTCGCCAACCTCATCTCCACGGCCGGCGCCGACCGCGTGCTGACCGTCGACCTGCACGCCGGCCAGATCCAGGGTTTCTTCGACATCCCGACCGACAACCTCTTCGGCAGCCCGGTGATGATCGACGACATCAAGGAGCGCTACGGGAAGGATAAGATCGTGGTTGTTTCGCCGGACGTCGGCGGCGTGGTGCGGGCGCGCTCCCTGGCCAAGCGGCTCGACGATGCGGACCTCGCCATTGTCGACAAGCGCCGCCCGGAAGCCGGGAAATCCGAAGTGATGAACATCATCGGCGATGTCAGCGGCAAGCGCTGCATCATGCTGGACGATATGTGCGACTCGGGCGGCACGCTGGCGAACGCTGCTGCAGCCCTCAAGGAAGCCGGTGCCAAATCGATCGCCGCCTATGTCAGCCACGGTGTCCTCTCAGGCAAGGCCGTGGAGCGGATCGAAAAATCGGTGCTCGACGAACTGGTCATGACCGACACGATCGCCCCGTCCGACGAAGCGAAGAAATCAAAATCCATCCGTATCCTGCCGATCGCACCGCTGCTGGGCGAAGCCATACGCCGCATTGCGAACGAGGAAAGCGTGTCGAAACTCTTCGACCGCTAAGCCAGGACAACAAGACAGAAAAAAGCCCGCAGCCTGCTGCGGGCTTTTTGTTTGAGGGGATGCCCGAGGTCAGGCTTCGATGCAGTATTGCAGCGGGTAAGTCACGCCCTTCACCTCGACCGGCTTGCCGTCGACGCCAATGGCAGGTTCGAACCGGGCGCCTTTGAGTTCAGCAGCAGAAGCTGCGAACACAGGATCAGAACATTCAGCGAGCATATTCTTCGGCAGACCGTCCGTTCCGAGGTCAAACATGACTTTGCAGACACCGCTCCGGGATGCCGCAGCGGCCTCTGCCGGATAGGCCGGGCGCGGATAGGCCAGAACGTCTGGCGCCCAGTCCGTCGCGAGGGTGAGACCGGTCTGCCAGTTTGCCTTACGAGACGCCTCCTTGCGGGTCGTCCATGCCGCAGGCATAGGCATCGCCTCAAACGCTTCTGCGGCATCCTTACACGCGTTCAGATCTGCGCTTGTTTTTTCGATGAATGCCCCCAGCGCGGCGGGTGGCGCAGGCGCTTTGGGGGCATCCGCCGACGGTGCTGGCGGCACCGGAGGCTCCGGCGGCTTTGGCGCCGCTGCACCGGAAGAGGACGTGATGAACAGGCTGTCTGCCAGGACGAGTCCTTCCTCTGTCTGCGGATCGACGGCCACGCCGCTGCGCCAAACTTCGAAGTGCAGGTGCGGGCCGGTGGCCTGGCCTGACTGGCCGAGCGTGCCGATCACATCACCCGGCTTTACCGTATCGCCTGCGCTGACCGTCATGGATTCCAGCTGGGCAAAGCGCAGCACGGTCTGGCCGCCGGCCTGCATTTCCACGAGATTGCCATAGGCACCTTTCTCTGCGGCCGATGTGATCACGCCTGCGGAGGGCGCATGGACCGGGACGCCTTCAGCTGCGGCAAGATCGACTCCATTATGGGTTTTCTTTTCGCCCGTGATCGGATGTTTGCGCAGGCCG